>CAVSFK010000009.1:0-808781 GCA_963727275.1 uncultured Acidobacteriota bacterium | reverse complement strand
GTATCACCATCTCACCTTATTGTCGTAGGATTGGGCTCGTTTAGATGACCCAGGAGGTGGCGGATGCCTCGTCGGCCGCGGGTGTTCGTCGCGGGAGCGGCCTATCACGTCTACTGCCGTGTCGCTCGGGGCGAGGCGGCGTTCTCGGATCCTCGCGAGGCTGCCGCGCTGGTGGCCGTGATCCGAGACGTGGTCCGAGAGCACGGCCTGTCGGTGCTCGCATGGTGCGTCATGGGGACCCACTACCACATGGCCGTGCGGGCGGGACGGGTCCCGCTGTGGCGCTCGATGCGGCTGATCCAGGGACGGTTCGCGCGCGGGCACAACCGGCGCGGGAAGGTGCTGGGCCCGTTCTGGCAGGGGCGCTACAAGGCGATCGTGGTGCCGAGCGCGCGCTACCTCGCGCAGCTGATCGCCTACATCCACCTCAATCCGGTGACGGCCGGGGTCGTGCGCGATCCGGCGCGCCACCGGTGGAGCGGCCATCGCGAACTGCTGGGACGGGTGGTTGAGCCGCTCGCGGACGTCAAGGAGGCGCTGGTGGTCTTCGGGCGCACGCGACCGGCGGCGTCCCGGGCGTACGTGGAGACCCTCCGCGGGGAGCGCCGGGCCGCGTGGATCGGGGCGCGCCCGGACCGGCTGCCATGGTGGCGGGGGCACGGCGAAGCGGACGAGGCGATCACCCTCGACCGGGGCAAGCCTCGCCTCGACGCACTCGGCGCCAGCACCGAACCGGAGCGCTCGCACTGGGACGCCCCAGAGTACCTCCGCAAGGCGTCGCGGGCGTGCGGGCTGGGCCTGGCCGAGCTCTCGGGGCGGCGCAAGGACGAGGCCGCGGCGCGGTGGCGCGCGCTGGTCACCCTGGTCGGGGTCGAGGCGTACGGCATCCGGGTGAAGGACCTGGCGGAAGGCCTGCGAATGAACCCTGGCAGCGCGAGCCGGGTCCTTGCTCGCGCGAGCCGGCGCGAACGGGCGGATGCCTCATTCCGCGAGCAGCGGCGCTCGCTGGAAGCCCGCCTCGACGAGGCGCCGATCGGGGGCTCCGATTCAGGAAGGTGAGATGGTGATACCTGGTACCTGTGTGGTACCTGTGTGGAGATCGGCAGCCTCCGGTCAAAGAAGGTGTGATGGTAGTACCGGGACCTAGGGGTCAGCCGAGCCAGGCGCGGAGGTCGGCCGGGAGTCTGTTGAGCTCTCTGGCCACGCGACGGCGGGCCGTGGGGCGCGCATCGAGCGCCGCGAACGCTTCGCGAAGGTCGTCCGGGCGATCGCCGGCCAGCACGGCGATCAGCGCTGCGGCCTGGGCCCGGTCCTTCCCGGCCTTGGTCTGCTCCGCGGCAGGCCGTTCCGCCGCGGTGAGCAGCTTGTGGAGTGCGAACCGCCCGGGGCGCGGCACGCGGACGAGGATCGACCGCGCCGCCAGCACCATCGCCGGCACGGGCTCCTCGATGAGGTAGTCGAGGAACCGCAGCGGCCAGGCCGACACACCGAGCCCCGGTACGGTCACCGGCGCCTCCGCCGCTCTCCTTCGCGACGGCGTCACGAAGTCGAGGCGGAGCTCGCCCCCCCGCACCTTGAACGACGTTGACGCTTCTCGCGGGTCGAGGCCGGGCACCGCGAAAAACCCGAGCGGGGCGAGGAAGCCTTCGACGTCCGGCGCGCCCTCCGGCGCAGCTGCGACCGCGACATCGAGTCGGTGAGCGATGTCGATGTCCTGCGTCCGCAGCGAAGCGGAAGGCAGCTTGACCCCGAGCATGCCGCCGTAGCTGCGAAACGCCTGGGTTCCGACCACCACCGCGCCGCGGCGGAACAACCCCAGGTCGGCGAGGAGGGCCAGCACGGCGGCCACCTCGGGCTGCTCCCGGAGCGCACCTCCCCTTATCAGCATCGCCGCGAGCCGGTCCGTCGTGCCTCGCTGCTCGGCGCTCTCGATGCGCTTCTTCGCTATGCCGTCAAGCGTCCGGCGGAGCTCCTCGGAGTCCGCGCCGATGTAGCGCTGAACGACCTGATCCCCCTTGCGAATCTGCCAGTACAGGTACCGCCGTCCGCGAATGCTCTTGCCGACAAGTCCTCCAGGGAGCTGGCCCTCGTTGCCGACGACACGCTCGTGGAGCAGGGACAGCTCGAGCAGCTCCGCATAGAGCGTCGCGACACTCGCAGGGAGTCGGTCGATCTTCATGGGTGGATTATACGCCCATATTGCAAACAGAGCGTATAACACGACCGCCGCCGGCGAAGTGCAGGACGGTCGAAGCGGGCCAAGAAGGGCACATGAACCTTCTGACTCACAAGCGACCGCCGTGCGCATTGGGAATAGTGTCGATGAGCGTGGACGTGGTACCCATCGTACCATCTGTGGACGTGGTACCCATCTGGTACTCATTGAGTGAAAGGGTCTGGTCAGCGAGGAGCCAAGCCTACCAGTGCGAAACGAGGCCAAGACGTGCGAGGCGACGGCGGAGCGACGCGTCGAACGTGGCCACCTCGGTTCCAGGTTCGCTCTCGGCCGTAGCTGCAAGCGCGGCGTCCGCGAAATCCGGCATCAAGGCGGGCCAGAGCTCGAAGACCCTCGGCCAGGGCAGGACGTCGACCGTGCGCAATCCGGGCAGTGCCAGCAGGTCGCGCAAGGTGCCGGCGGTCTCGCCCCGCGACGCGCCGTACACGTTCAGCAGCACATAGACCAGCTCGGCGGCGACGAGTTGATGCACGACGACCTCGACGCGCCGAGCTTCGGCCGCCTCCAACAGCTCGGCGGCCTTGGCCTGCTGCGCCTGGTTGCGGTCCGTCAGGAACGAAGCGATGACGTTCGTGTCGACAAGGACGCGTTTCATTCGGGCTCGGCGCCCCGGCGCCGGCGCGCGGCGCGGACGTCGGCGACCGTGGAGCCCGCTCCGACGCGGATCGTTCCGCGGCGCCGGATAAACGCCCGATGTGGAACCAGGACGCGCACGGTGTTGCCGACAATCTCCCATTGCAGGACGTCGCCCTCGCCCACCGCCAGGCGCTTTCGGACCTCCCGCGGCACCGTCGTCTGCCCCTTGCTCGTGATCGTGGACTTTGGCACCCGCCCTCCTTACAGAACCATATAACCGGTAAGGAGGCGTGTCAAGCTCGACGGACCAAGGTCGGACGGGTCGCGACGATTGGCGGATCAACAGGCACCCCACGAAGATCGGTACCCGACAGCTACGAGGAAGTGAGGCGCGCTCGATGTGCAGAGGAATGGGCCTCTCTCGCTCCCGGTTTGCCGGGTCAAGCGAAGCGCAGAGGAGCGACGACGTAGCGCAGCAGACCGCGACGCGGGCGATCCCCTGCGTCTGCCTTGCCGATGGCGAGGCGGGAAAGGGGACGCGCATGACACGACTCTCGAGGTTCGGGATTCCGGCTTTCATCGTTCTCTGGGCGGCGCTGGCGGCGTCCGGTGCGCAGGTCCAGGAGGGGGCCGCCGAACAGGGTTTGACCGCCTCGACCCTGTCCGTCTACACGCCGCCGGCGTGCGTGCCGGGGGTGCCGTTCTCGGACATCACCTGCACGACGGGGTTCGACCCGTGGATCGAGCAGTTCGGGCTCGACGGCATCACGGCCGGCTGCGGCGGCGGTAAGTATTGCCCGAGCACGCCGGTGACGCGCGACCAGATGGCGGTGTTCATCGAGAAGGCGATGCGGGGGACGGCGAACTGGCCGCCGCACACGGTGCTCGTCTTCCATCACCCGGCCGCGGAGGCCAACTCGAACGTCAACTCCGGGACGGAGTTGATGTCGATGGTGGCGGCGATTCCGAGCTCCGGGGCTGAGGCGCCGTCGCCGAGCAACCCGTGGCTGATCAAGCTGGGGCCCGGTGTCTACGACTTCGCTTCGAGCTTCGTCATCCTGCCCCGATACACCGCCCTCGAGGGTGCGGGCCGGGACATCACGGTGATCACAGGCGCCGGCCTCCCCGGCCTCGGCGGCACGGTGAACCTGGGCGATCACGACAAGCTCAGCCGCCTGACCGTCAACAACTCGGGCGGCGACGCCGACGAGATCGCGGTCTACGTGCTGTCGGGGGCAGCCAACGTCGGAGTCGAGCACGTGACCCTCACCGCGTCCAATCCCTCCAACGCGAGCGGCACCGCGGTCGGGCTCTATGCCGACACCAACACCTCGTTCTCGATGGTCGATTGCGACGTGACGGTCCACGACGCCTTCAACAACTACGGCGTCCAGGCCTACAGCTCCAGCGACGTGTCGCGGCTCGACGGCGTCCGCGTCAAAGCCTATAACTCGAACGCCGGTTCCTCCTCGGCCGCGAGCTACGGCTTCTGGGGTTCCGGCGCCTCGCCGGCGATCATCAACTCGAGCTTCGTCACCAACGGCGGCCTCAATCAGTTCGGCATCTACGCGGCGGGAGGCGGTGTCGGCCTCGTTCTCCGCAACAGCGAGGTCTACAGCTCCGGGGGCGCCGCCAACGTCGGGGTTTACGTCAGCATCTTCGCGATCCTGCAGGGGGATTACATCTACTCGGCGTCGAACTACGGAGTCGCGACCAACGGGAGCGGCCTGAACGCCGACATCAGCAACTGCAATATCACGGGAACGAACTGGCTCTACAACGGGTCGGGGTACACGGTCACCGCGAGCACCTCCAAGCTCGCTGGCACGACCACCGGCGTTGGCACGACGAACTGCTTCGGCAACTCCACAGGATCGTCGTTCCTCGCCAACACCTGCCCGTGACGCGCCGCTGAGGCGCGGCGGTGGCCTTCGCGACGAGACAGGTCGTGGAGAACGCCGCCAGAAATAGGCAGGATCAGCGGACCTGCTGCGGGTGGCGTCCCGCCCCAACGGATGAGCCTGTGAATTAGCCGCTACGGAGCGTTGCTCTCGCGCTGCGCGTGTTCCCTCTGGCGTGTCGACGGCGGCGTGAGTCTATGTCGCAGAGTTCTGATGGATCTTGCGGAAGTAAACGGAGCACAACACCGAATTTGACACCCTCATTGAAGTGAGCGACAATCCTCCAGCACATCCTAAGTAAAGGCCGCCTCGGGAGCGCTCGCTGGCGCTACGCCCCGGGGCGCAAGGACAGGGGGGGAGATCATGGAACGTCGCACGAGTCGTCTCGTAGTACGCGTATGCCTTGCGGTCGCCGTTCTGGCCATGTCGGCGACAGCACAACAGCCCGCGGCCGGCGAGGGTCTGACGGCCTCGACCCAGTCGGTCTACGCGCCGCCGGCGTGCGTGCCGGGGGTGCCGTTCTCCGACATCACCTGCACGACGGGGTTCGACCCCTGGATCGAGCAGTTCGGGCTCGACGGCATCACGGCCGGGTGCGGCGGCGGGAAGTACTGCCCGAGCACGCCGGTCACCCGCGACCAGATGGCGGTGTTCATCGAGAAGTCGATGCGGGGCACCGCGAACTGGCCGCCGCACACGGTGCTGGTCTTTCACCACCAGGCCGCCGAGGCCAACTCCGACGTCAACTCCGGGACGGAACTGCTCGCGATGGTGGCGGCGATCCCGAGCACGGGAGCGGAGGCGCCGTCGGCGAGCAACCCGTGGCTGATCCGGGTTGGACCCGGGATCTACGACCTCGGGGCGGGCTTCGCTCGACGCTGCCCGCCTACACCGCCCTCGAGGGCGCGGGCCAGGACATCACGGTCATCACGGCCGCCGGCTATCCCGTTGAGTACGGCGGGACAGTGATGATGGCGGATCACGGCAAGTCTCAGCCGTCTCACCGTCAATAACTCGGGCAGCAATTGGGCCGAAATCGCCGTCTTTATCCGCTATATGGGCCCGGCAAGCAAGGTCGCTCTCGAGCATGTCACGCTCACGGCGTCGAGCCCCTCCAACACGAGCGGGACCGCGGTCGGGTCTGATCGCCGAGACCACGTCCTCGTTCTCGCTGGTCGACTGCGACGTGACCGTCCACGGGGCGGCCAACAACTTCGGGATCTATGCGCGCACAGCTCCTCCGACGAAGTCGCGGCTCGACGGCGTCCGTGTTCAACGTCTTTGGCTCCAACCCGGACGGGAGACGAGCTCGGCTTCTGCGGTCACGGCGCCTCGCCGGTGATCACGAACTCCCGTTTCTACGCCTCGGACGGCTCACGCCAGTACGGCATCTACGTCTACGGGGACGGAGGCGGCGCCCTCGACCTGCGCAACAGCGAGGTCTACACGTATGGAGCGGCCTCGACTGGCGGTGAGCCATCGGCGGCGTCAACGCGACGTTGCTGGGGGATCTCATCTCCTCGCCGGCATTCGGCGTCGTCTCAGTCGGCTCCGGAGTCTCCGCGGACCTCAGCAACTGCAACATCAAGCGGAGGTGACGTACTGGCTCGCTCAACGGGGTCGGGGTTCACGGTCACCGTGGGCGCCTCGAAGCTCGTCGGCACGACGAGCTACGGCGGCGGGGCCGTGAGCTGTTTCGGCAACTACACGGGATCGGCGTTCCTCGCCAACACCTGCCCATGAGGCGCCCGAGCCGTTCTGGATGCGTAGCGCTACACGAGAGAGGAGCACAACCATGGACCGTCACTTGATCCGTCTCAGCGTTCCAGGATGCATCTTGATCGCTGTTTTGTCCGTGCCGGCAACAGCTCAACAGCTCGCCGTCGACGAGGGGCTGACGGCCTCGGCCCAGTCGGTCTACGCGCCGCCGGCGTGCGTGCCGGGGGTGCCGTTCTCCGACATCACCTGCACGACGGGGTTCGACCCCTGGATCGAGCAGTTCGGGCTCGACGGCATCACGGCCGGGTGCGGCGGCGGGAAGTACTGCCCGGGCACGTCCGGTCACCCGCGACCAGATGGCGGTGTTCATCGAGAAGTCGATGCGGGGCACAGTCGAACTGGCCGCCGCACACGGTGCTCGTCTTCCACCACCCGGCCGCCGAGGCCAGCTCCGATGTCAACTCCGGGACGGAGCTGCTCGCGATGGTGGCGGCGATCCCGAGCTCGGGATCGGAGGTGCCGTCGGCGGGCAACCCGTGGCTGATCCGGGTCGGACCCGGCATCTACGACCTCGGGGCGGGCTGGCTCGCGCTGCCCGCCTACACGGCTCTCGAGGGCGCGGGCCAGGAAATGACGGTGATCACGGCCGCCGGCCAGCCGGACTCCGTCCTTGGCAGTCTGGCCATGGGGGACCATGGCAACCTCAGCCGGCTCACCGTCAACAACTCGGGCGGCAGCGCTTCCATCTTCGCTGTCTATATTCCCTCGTCGGCAGGGAAGGTGGCTCTCGAGCATGTCACGCTCACGGCCTCGAGCCCCTCCAACACGAGCGGGACCGCTCGTCGGGCTCTATGCCGACGCCAACTACGTCGTTCTCGCTGGTCGATTGCGACGTGACCGTCCACGGGGCGGCCAACAACTGCGGGATCCAGGCGCTACGTCCTCCGAAGAAGTCGCGAGCTCGACGGCGTCCGTGTCAACGTCTACGGCTCGAACCCGTCGGGAGAGAGCTACGGCTTCTACGGCCTCGACGCGCTCGCCGGTGATCACGAACTCCCGGTTCTACGTCTCGGACGGCTCCACCCAATACGGCATCTACGCCGGGATGGGGGGTGGCGCCCTCGACCTGCGCAACAGCGAGGTCTACACGTATGGAGCGGCCTCGATTGCGGTGAGCATCGACACCCTGAACGCGACGTTGCTGGGGGATCTGATCTCCTCGCCGGCGTTCGGCGTCGCCACAGGCGGCGCCGGGTTGGGCGGCTCCGCCGATATCAGCAACTGCAACATCAAGGGGGGGACGTACTGGCTCCTCAACGCGTCGGGGTTCACGGTTGCGGTGGGTGCCTCGAAGCTCGTCGGCGGAACGTTCAGCGGCGGGGTCGTGAGCTGTTTCGGCAACTACACGGGATCGGCGTTCCTCGCCAACACGTGCCCGTGACGACGTGACCGGCGGTTACCTGGGCGCTGCGCAGGGGGTCGCCCGGGCTGTGGCGGCGATTGGATCCCACGGCCGTTTCTAGACTTGCGAGTCAACATCACATCCTGTTACAAAGTCTTGACAAAGACCATAGACACGTCTAGTCTCTGCGACAGGTTCACGCGAATCCTGGCCCGGGCTGACCCGGCAGGATCGGTCGGATAGAGGGGGGAGACCATGGCGCTGTTCCATCTCGGCATGACCCTGTTGGCGGCAAGCAATGTGTTGGTTCCGTCCCACGCCGGTTCGCCGGTGGTGCGGAGGTTGCACGCCGCCACGCCGGCGGACGCGTATGCGACCACCCAGGTCGAGCATTACCTGACGGCCAAGGAGATCGCGTACGTGCGCCCGGGCCTCAACTTCACGGTGAACGGCGTGGTGATCGGCTCGGACAACAAGCCGGTCGTCGACCTGTCGTTCACCGACGACGCCGGTCAGCCGCTCGACCGCGCGGGCGTGTTGACACCCGGCCCGGTCTCGCCGTCGTTCATCCTCTCGTGGTGGGATCCGGCCACGCGCTACTACACCGATTACTTCACCAGGGCCGAGACCGACCCGGTGAGCGGCCGCAAGGAGAACCAGGCCTCGACGGCCTCGGGCACCTGGGAAGACCTCGACGTCGGCCACGCCAGGTTCCACTTCACGAGCGTGCTGCCGGCCGGCTTCGACGTGACCAAGACGCACACGCTCGGGGTCTACGGGACCCGGGTCATCAACCTGACCGACCCGATCGTGATCAGCAAGACGTACGTGAACAACGTCGAGTTCGACTTCCGCCCTGACGGCCAGGCCGTCACGGACACCTGGGCCAAGATCACGGCGGCGGCCTGCAACCAGTGCCACGACCCGCTCTCCGCCCACGGCGGCAGCCGCGAGGACGTCAAGCTCTGCGTGCTCTGCCACAGCGCCCAGACGGTCGACGCCGAGACCGGCAACACCGTCGACATGCGGGTGATGATCCACAAGATCCACATGGGCTCGAGCCTGCCGTCGGTCCTGGCGGGCAAGCCCTACCAGATCATCGGCCACAACGGGTCGCTCAGCGACTGGTCCACCGTGGTCTTCCCGCAGCCCATCAACAACTGCACCACGTGCCACGCGGCCGACGCCCCGCAGGGGGCGAACTGGTACACGTACCCCTCGCGCGCGGCGTGCGGGGCGTGCCACGACGACATCGACTGGACCACCGGCGAGAACCACGCCGCGACGGGACCGCAGGTCGACGACTCGAAGTGCGCGAGCTGCCACCCGGTCAAGGGGCAGCTGGAGTACGACGCCTCGATCCAGGGCGCCCACCTGGTGGTGTACAAGTCGCAGCAGCTCCACGGGCTCACCATGCAGGTCGTCTCCGTGACGCAGGCCGCGCCCGGTCAGAAGCCGCTCGTGACCTTCAAGATCCTCGACAAGAACGGCGTCTCGATCGACCCCAGGCCGATCGACACCTGCCGGTTCACGCTCGGCGGGCCCACGACCGACTACGGCGCGTACTTCAGCGAGGACGCGCTGCCGACCGTCACCTTCGACGGGACGATCTCGACGTACGCCTTCCAGAACGCCATCCCGGCGGACGCGACCGGCACGTGGATGCTCACCTGCGACGTCGAGTGGACGACGCTCGTCAAGCGGGGTGACGACAAGCCGGACATCACCGATTTCAGCGAGTCGCCGCTCAACCCGATCGCCTACCTCGCGATGACGGACGCGCAGCCGGTGGCTCGCCGGCAGGTCGTCGACATCGACAAGTGCAACGTGTGCCACGACCGCATCGCGCTTCACGGCGGCCAGCGGCTCGTGACGCAGGGGTGCGTCGTCTGCCACAACCCGGTCACCGACGACAGCTCGCAACGTCCGGCCTCGGCCGGCAAGCCGGAGTCGATCAGCTTCCAGCGCATGATCCACCGCATCCACAGCGGCGAGAGCCTCTCCCAGGAGTACACGATCTACGGGCACGGCGGCCGCAAGGTGCCCTTCAACGACGTCCGATTCATGGGCGATCTCCGCGATTGCCTCAAGTGCCACGTGGCCGGGACATACTCGGTTCCCGACAACCCGCGCGAAGGGGCGCTGGCCACGATCACTCAGCGCGACTTCTACTCGCCGCAGGGGCCGACCGCCGCGGCCTGCCTCGGCTGCCACGACACGAAGGCGGCCGCTGCGCACGCGGCCCAGGCCACCGCGCCCTTCGGCGAGGGGTGCGCGTCGTGCCACGGCGACGGCGCGAAGTACTCGCCGGACGCAGTCCACGCTCGTTAGTCCCAAGCCCACGGGCTGCCGGCACGACCGCCGGCAGCCCGTGGTTGACTCTTCACACTCGGTACCAACTCGGTACCAGGTATCACCATCTCACCTTCCTGCCGGTGACGGGTGCCGGCGTCAGGCTCCCGCCCGGTTGCCTCGGGATCACGCGCGCCGGCGCTGTCCGCGAGGCGGGGAGTGCTTCGTCGGCCGGGGGTGTCCGTCGCGGAGGTGCCTGGTCACATCGACGCCCGGGTCACACGGGCGAGCCGCCGCCACCGGACGATGGCATCTTCCACGAGCAGCGGCTCGCGTTGGAGCGCCGTCTCGCCGAGCTCGGATTGCGCCGCACTGACTCAAGAACGTGAGATGGCGATGTCCGGCACCCGCCCGGCGGGCGCTTCGCCGAGCGAGCGGCCTGCCCTGGCGATCGGTGGAGGTTCCGCCGCGCTCGCCCGACCGACCTTGACGCGACCGAGGCGCATGTGCATCCTTGCGGCAACCGACAAGCACGGTCCTGTCTCGCTATGGGGGAGATGGATTTGTCGAAAGGGGGGGATGTCATGCGCGTCCGATTTACCACGTGTGTTTGCCTTCTCGTCATCGCTGTCGCCGTTGTCGCCGGCACTGCAGGTGCGCAGCAGTCGGCGCCCGACACGTACGGGACTCTGAGCACCATCTACGACTGGATTCCGATCTCCGAGTTCAACCCGGACAACGTCGGCTTCGGCCTCGTGATCGACACCGGCGGCTTCTACCACGCCGCCGGCTCGAGCGGGAACCCATGGTTCATGGCGACGGTCCGGATTCCCAACGGCGCCATCTGGGACGGCGTGACGATCTTCTACTACGACAACGACGCCGCCCACGACCTCGAGTTCGCCGTCTTCAGGGATTACGGTGTCCACGCGGAACAGCAGGTCACGCAGACCTTCTCGAGCGGCCAGCCCGGCTACACGTCCGCTTTCCTCCCGGTCGGGCTCACGATGGACTATGCGAACAACTTCTACACGGTTGGGACCGACATCGCTCTGTCCCCGGACGTGCGGCTCCGTGCCGCCCGGATCGAGTACCGCCTCCAGGTGAGTCCGGCGCCGGGCGTGGCGACCTTCAACGACGTCCCGACGAACTACTGGGCTTTCCAGTACATCGAAGCGCTGGCCGCGTCGGGGATCAGCGCGGGCTGCGGCGGCGGCAACTTCTGCCCGGGCGCGCCGGTGACGCGCGACCAGATGGCGGTCTTCCTCGCGAAGGCGCTCGGCCTGCACTTCCCGAACTGATCGGCGCGGCTCCGGGGGCGCGCCGTCGAGCGCGCCCCCGGGTTTCGCGCTCCCGCCATCGCGTCTCTGGCCCCGACGGTTGGCCGCGCCGGGCCCTGTGTCACCCCCTCCACCCCCGTCACGCTCGACTCATGTCATGGCGCCCTCGGCACTTGTGGGCCACGGCAGCACCGTCCCGCGATGACGGTCCCGGTTGTAGCGCTCGATCAATCCGTTGCGGGGGTGGCCGACCCGTTGCAACTGGGACCGCACCTCAATATCATCGGGTCCAAGGATACGGAGGGGGGGACGAGACGTGATCACTCGACGAGGTTTCGTCAAGGCAGGTGCGTTCGCCGCCGCCGGCTGGGCGCTCGTCCGCAGGAAGGCGTTCGCGTTCCTGCAGAGTCCGACCAACCTGCGCAAGTTCATCCAACCGCTCCCGGGCCTGGGCCCGACCGGGCTCCCGGTCGCTGCGCCCAACACCACGATGTTCCCGGGGAGCGACTACTACCGGATCAGGGTGGGGGCGTACACGCAGCAGCTGCACCCCGACCTCCCCGGCCCGGCCCACTTCTGGGGCTACGCCGACGTGACGGACGGGAAGGAGCCCAATCACAGGTACCTGGGCGGCGTGATCGTGGCGCAGAAGGACAGGCCGGTGCGGATCACGGTCGTCAACGACCTGGTCGACAGCAACGGCCGGGCGCTCACCCACCCGCTCCCCGTCGACACCACGCAAGTCAACACGGGGGAGGAGGCCGAGAACAGGGTCGCGGTCCACCTCCACGGCGGGTTCGTGCCGTGGACCAGCGACGGCGGCCCCTACGCGTGGTTCGCGCCGGACGGGAGCCACGGGCCGAGCTTCATGAACCCGGGCGCGGCGCGCAACGAGGCCGAGCACTACTACCCGAACCAGCAGAGCGCCAAGCTCGAGTGGTACCACGACCACGCCCACGGCATCACCCGCCTCAACGCCTACGTCGGCATCGCCTCGGCGTACGTGCTGACGGACGGCTACGAGCAGGAGCTGATCCGGACCGGGGTGCTGCCCGACATCGGGATCCCGCTCGTCATCCAGGACAAGAGCTTCATCCCCGCCTCCGGCAACACCGAGCCGGGCGGCCGCGGGGGCCCGGGCGACCTGTGGTACCCGAGCGTTTACGAGAAGGCGGCGGAGGGCGGGCGTTGGGACTACGGCCCGGACGTCGAGCCCCCGGCCGAGATCGGTCACGAGACGTTACCGCTGGCATCCTGCGTTCCCGAGTACTTCAGCGACACCGTCCTGGTCAACGGCGCGGTGTACCCGTACCTGGAGGTCGAGCCGAAGCGGTACCGGTTCCGCGTGCTCAACGGGTCGCAGGCCCGCTTCTACAACCTCCAGCTCTACTACGCGGTCGCCGGCTACCCCACCGAGGCCGACGTCTCCCGCGTCGGGCCGACGATGGTGCAGATCGGGACGGAGGGGGGGTTCCTTCCCGCCCCGGTCGTGCTCAACGACCGCCCGAGGAGGTTCGTCCTCGACCCGGAGACCGGCAGCGCCGTCAGCTACAACCTGCTGCTCGCCCCGGCCGAACGGGCCGACCTGCTCGTCGACTTCTCCCACGTGCCCGTCGGCTCCACGCTCGTGCTCTACAACGACGCGCCGGCGCCGTTCCCGTCGGGTGATCCGCTCAACGACTACGCGTCAGTGGGGACCAGTCCCGACACCCGCACGATCATGCAGTTCAGGGTGGTCGCGCCTACGACCATGGGCGCGGTCGCCCGCTCTCTGGGACCGCGGGAGTCGCTCGCGCGAACCATGACCAGGCTCACCAAGGCACTCGCTCCGGCGCAGCCCATCAAGGGGCACGGGCTGTCGCGCTGGACGCGGGACCTGACGCTCAACGAGGACTTCGACGACTGGGGGCGCCTGATCCAACGCCTGGGGACGACGGACCAGAACGGCCAGAACAACCAGGGGTTGCCTACCTGGGCGAGGAACTACGATGCCGACGTCACGGAGAGCGTGCACGCCGGCGATCACGAGGTCTGGCGGCTCTTCAACCTGACCGGCGACACCCACCCGATTCACTTCCACCTCTTCAACGTCCAGGTCCTCGGCCGCGCTCGGTTCGACTCGAGCACCCCTGTCTTCGAGCCGATCGAGCCGCTCCGGCCCCCGGACCCGAACGAGTTGGGCTGGAAGGAGACCGTCCGCATGAACCCGGGCGAGGTCACGGTCGTCGCCATGAGCTTCGACCTCCCAACCGTGCCGTTCACCGTCCCGCCGAGTCCCCGGACCGGCGGCCACGAGTACGTCTGGCACTGCCACATCCTCGAGCACGAGGAACACGACATGATGCGCGCTCTGGTCGTGACGCCGTAAAGGAGACCGCCATGAAAACGAGACTCTTGTCTTTTGCCGCCTCGTTGATCGCCGCATCCGCCCTGGCAACTACCGGCGGGACCGACCTGTTCGTTCCGGCCATCGCGCACGCAACCGGCGTCGAGGTCGACGGGGTCGCCGCCCAGTGGCGCGGCGACATCTGGGTTTTCAACCCATCGACCACCGACACCGCCAACGTCAGCATCTACCTCCTGGTGCGGAGCCAGGGCAACCCGTCCCCGATGGTGCGCACGCTCAGCGTCAGCCCGGGCCAGACGCTTTACCTGCCCGATGTCGTGCTCGACACCTTCGGCATGGACAACACCTGGGGCGCGCTGCGCCTCACGTCAACGGTCCCGGTGACGGTGACCGGCATCAGCTACGACGCGAACGTGACGGTCGCCAACAAGGGCGTCGGACCCGCGGGGCAGTTCTTCTCCGCGACGCCCGCCGATTTTGCGATCGGCGCCGGCAACTCGACCGACATCATCGGGCTCGACCAGGACGGCGCCGGAACGACGGGCAACTGGCGGTCGGCCGTGGCGATGGTGGAGACCACGGGGACTCCCGTCGACCTGCTCCTCGAGCGGCTCGACAGCCTGGGGGCGAGCGTCGGCAGCATGACCTTTCATCTCGACGGCTTCGGGGCCGCGCAGATCAACAACGTGCTCACGACCGTCGCCGCCTCGACCGGCTCAAACCAGCGGATTCGGGTGAGCGCCACCGGCGGCACCGGTCGGGTCATCGCCGCGGGCTCCCGCATCAACAACACCACCGGGGACCCGTCCACGGTCGAGATGACCGGGACGCACCTCTCCGGGGCGTTCCAGGGACTGCTGCTCACGAACGGCGGCACCGACGTGGACGGCGGGATCAAACTGGTGTTGGGCAGCGGTGTCCTGACGAGCTTCAGGGGGGTGGCCGGCATCCCCTGCGGCAGTTCGAGCAGCACCGTGGAGTTCACCGCCGACGTCATCAACGGACCGGTGCCGTTCAATCCCGACGGGACGTTCTCGACGATCGTCAGCATCCCGTACACCAACGGTGCGGACGTCGCCTTCACGACCGACTGGACGCTCGCCGGAGCGCGCAACCCCGACGGGACCTGGAGCGGAACGCTGGTCAGCAACACGCACGGCGGCGCCGGCGACTTCGCGTCATGCAACGCGGTGGGCGTGACCCGGCAGTGGCAGGCCGGCTGGACCGGAAGCTCGTAGCACGGACGTCTTGGCCAGACGTTGGATGATGCCGGGGCGGCCTCGCCCCGGCCGGCATCGAGACGCGCAGAAGGGGAGGGCCGCCCGGCCCTCCCCTCCGGCGTGCGTAGCGCTCCCTTCGGACCACGCCGCCGGGGTGAATCGCCCGGCCCGACACGACGCCGGGTCCAGCCGGCCGCGCGCTGTCGCCGTTTACCACGTCGCTGAGATTCCTGTATCCTGATTGTCGGGCCTGTCAGTTCTCAAGAACGTCCGCCGTGGCCGTCAGCGCGCGCAGCGGCGGGCCGAAGAAAGGACGACGACAATGAGGAACGGCGGCGTGCGGTTGGGATGCCTCGCACTGGTCGGGATCATCGCGGGTTTCGCGTCGGCGGTTGGCGCGCAGCCGGCCCCGGGGGTCCTCGCGCGGGTCGAGGTGCGGGGGACGCTGGGCGCCCTCGGGGTCCCGGTGTTCGCCGACCTCGTCGGCGCCGACCGGCGCGAGTACGCGCTGGTGATCGCACCCGAGGCCGACCTCGCGGGCCGCGGGCTTGCCGTCCGGATCCTCGACCGCAACGCCGGCGGGGCGCGCTACCTGCTGGCCCTCGAGCGCCGGCCGGGGGCGCGGGCCGCCGCGGCGGCGCGCATGCCGGTCCTCCTCGACGACGGCCGTCAGATCGTGGTGAGGTCGGCCCCCGGGCGCGACGACGAGCTGGCGAGCCTCGGCTTCGACCTCGCGGTGATCGGCGCGCACCCGCTCGTGCTGCGCGCGCCCAAGCCGGCCGTGCCGCAGATCGCGTTCGACCAGCGGGTCGCCGACATGATGGCCTCGATCACCCAGACGGCCGTGTGGGACGAGGACGGCAACGTCTCCGGGGAGAACTCGGTCACGATCGGCGGCACGCCGTACACCATCCTGACCCGCAACACGAACTCGGGGACGCCGATCCAGAAGGCGACACAGTACGCCTACGAGCGTCTCCAGGCGCTGGGGCTGACCGTCAGCTACCAGCAGTGGAGCGGCTCGACCAACCCCAACGTCATCGGCGAGAAGCTCGGCGTGGTCAGCCCCGGTGAGATCGTGCTGGTGACCTCGCACATCGACGACATGCCCTCGAGCGGGCGCGCCCCGGGCGCGGACGACAACGGCAGCGGCTCCGTCGGCGTGCTGCTCGCGGCGCAGGCGATGGCGTCGCACGTGTTCGCGCGCACGGTCCGCTTCGTCCTGTTCACCGGCGAGGAGCAGGGGCTGCTCGGGTCGGCCGCGTACGCCGCGATGATCCACGCGCAGGGGGACAACGTCGTCGCCGTCTACAACATGGACATGATCGCCTACGACGGCATCGACGGCCCGACGCTGCGCCTGCACACGCGCGCCACCGGCAACCCGGGCTACCCGGCCGACCTCGCGATCGCGCAGCTGTTCTCGGACGTGCTGACCACCTACGGCATGACCGGCCTGCTCACGCCGATCGTGACGCCGGACAGCATCTGCGACAGCGATCACTGCGAGTTCTGGAACCAGGGCTACCCGGCGCTCCTCGCAATCGAGGACGACAGCGACGACTTCAACCCCTACTACCATTCGTCCAACGACCTGCGGTCCCACTGCAACATGACCTACTTCACCAATTTCGTGAAGGCGTCGGTCGGCGAGGCCGCGCACCTGGCCGTGCCGGCGACACCGATGGAGGCGATCGGGCTCGAGGTCGACCTGAACGCCGCCACCGGCTCGAGCTCCAACGTCAACGGCATCCTCGAACCCGGCGAGAGCGTGCTGCTGACGCCGTTCTGGTTGTGCGGCGCCGCGTGCGACGGCAGCACGTGGACGACCGGGCAGCTGGCCGACTTCACGGGGCCCGTGGGGCTGACCTATTCGATCGCGGACAACTTCGCGGCGTACGGCCGCCCGGTGCAGGGCAGCACGGTCGACTGCAACTCGACATGGCACAACTGCTACCTGGTCCAGGTGTCGGCCGGGCCGCGGCCCGCCACGCACGTCGATACCACCGTGACCGAGACGCTGAACCTCGGGTCGAGCAAGACGTGGAAGCTCCACATCGGCAGCTCGTTCCCCGACGTGCCCACGACGCAGTGGGCGTACCCGTATATTGAGAACCTCCTTCACAGCGAGATCACGGCGGGCTGCGGGAACGGCAACTACTGCCCGGGCGACTCGGTGACGAGGTGGCAGATGGCGGTGTTCCTCGCGAAGGCCAAGGCCGGCGCGAACGTCCCGGTCTCCGGCACGGTGCCGGCGATGGGCGACTACGACTGCGTGGCGGGCGGGCAGTCCGTGTTCGGCGACGTGCCGCCCGAGGACCCGGGCTGCAGGTACATCCACTACATCGCGGCGCAGGGGATCACGGCGGGTTGCGGCGGCGGGAACTACTGCCCGTCGCAGACGGTCACGCGCTGGCAGATGGGCGTGTTCATGGCGATCGCCACCGCGCCGGGACCGATCCCGGTCTCCGGGACGGTGCCCGGGATGGGCGACTACAACTGCGTTTCCGGCGGCGCGTCGGTGTTCGGCGACGTGCCCCCCGACGACGGCGGGTGCAAGTTCATCCACTACATCGCGGCGCGCGGGATCACGGCCGGGTGCGGCGGCGGGAACTACTGTCCGTGGCAGGACAACTCGCGCGACCAGATGGCGGTGTTCATGACGCTGGCGTTCGGCCTCCACCTCTACGGGCCCTGACGCGCCGGCGCAACCGCTGGAAGCGCGCGCAGCCGGACGGGAGCACTCGCAGGTAGCGGAGTTCGGGCCGCCACCACGAAGTCCGGCTCGATGGGTTGCAGCTCACGCCCGAGCGGTGCGCCGCCGGGACGGGGGTCCGCGAGGCTGACTCGATCAGGTGAGCTGCCGATGCCTGATACCCGAGGCGAGCCTTCGTTCCGCTCCTCTACCGCTGCATCGCGACAGTGGTCGGGTCGTTGGTGATGTTGTCGATCACCGAAGCGAAAGCGAAGACACCGGATCCGGCCTGCACCGTGATCTTGACGTAGCCGCGGTCCATCGCCGTTTGGCTGGCGATGTTGAAGAACGGCTGCGTTGCTTGCGCCCACTGGCCTGCGACCAGGGGCACCGTGTAATCACCCAGCTTCGTACCGGCGCCGTCGAACAGCTCGACGAGCACGGTCGCCGGGTCCGCGCCTGTGTCGACCACGCCGACGTTGCAACGGTACGAGGCGCTCTCGACCAGGCCCGCGAGGTACGCGCTCTGACCCGCCGCCAACCCGTCGCTCGCGACCACGGCCGGGTAGTTCTGACCCTGTGTGCCGTTGGGGTAGCAGCTCGCATCCCCCGAGACCTGGTTGTAGCTTCGGGCTGTGACCGTGAGCGGTTGGTCGGACAGCACCTCGAGGGCGCCTGAGTTGCTGCCGCCGAGCTGGCCGACGACGTCGGTCAGGATCGCCTGGGCTCCCGGCGCCACGAACGTCGTGTTGCTCACGGCGCCGCCGCTGCCGAAGAATCTGATCTCCGCATTGGCGGTCACCGTGCCCGGATTGAGCAGCCCGAGGTCGCTCCGCCACCGGCTGTCGTTCTTGCCGGGGTTGTGGCTTGCGACCGGCACCCAGACATAGTGGCTGTACGGCGGCTCCACCGTGATCGCCGCAGTCGCCGAATCGACGTGACCGTCCGAGTTGCTCACCCGCACCCAGTAGCTCGTCGTGGCGCTCAACGGCGGGGTGGTGAAAGCGTCCGCATTGCCACCGACCTGGAGCGTCGTGTCCCCGGAGGCGCCCTGATACCACACGTAGGAAAGCGGCGGCGCACCGGTCGCGACGACATACATCGTCGCTGTCGCCCCGCTCTGGATACTCTGGCTCTGCGGTTGCGAGGTGATCGCGGGCAAGGTGGCGGTGACCGAGACGGTCGCGGTCGCCGAGTCGGCATGGCCGCCCGAGTTGCTGACCCGGACCCAGTAGCTCGTGGTCGCGGTCAGCGTCGGCGTGATGAACGTATTCGAATTGGAGCCCACCGGCGCCGAGGTGTCGCCGGAGGCGCCGCGGTACCACTGATAGGCGAGCGGCGCCGTGCCGGTCGCCGCCACGGAGAGCGTGGCGGCGTGGTCGCTCTGGATAGTCTGGTTCTGAGGCTGCGAGGTGATCGTGGGTGAGGTGACGCTGACCGTCACGGTCGCGGTCGCCGAGTCGGCATGGCCGCCCGAGTTGCTCACCCGCGCCCAATAGCTCGTGGTGACGGTCAGGGCCGGGGTGGTGAAGCTGTTCGCGGTGCCGACTGGGCTCGAGGTGTCGCCGGAGGCGCCCCTGTACCACTGGTAGGAGAGCGGCGCCGTGCCTGTCGCGCTCACGGAGAGCGTTGCGGTTTGTCCGCTCTGGATGGTCTGGCTCTGCGGCTGCGACGTGATAGCAGGCGCGATGATGTTGATCGAAACGGTCGCGGTGGAACTATTCACCTGGCCGCAGGCGTTCGAGACGCGCACCCAGTAGCTCGTGACGCTCGTCAGTGGAGGGGTGGTAAAGCTGCTCGCGTTGGTCCCCACGGGGTGCGAGGCGTCGCCGGAGGTCCCCTGATACCAGCCGTAAGAAAGCGGCGCCGTGCCTGTCGCGGCCACGGAGAGCGTCGCGGTCTGGCCGGCCGGGATACTCTGGCTCTGCGGCTGAGTGGTGATCGATGGTGGTGAGCAGGGGGCGCCACATTGGCTCGTGAGGATCGTGCCGAAGGCTCCCACCGCCGCGAGTTGAGTGCCGGTCCACGCGATGCCGCTGAGTCGATTGGGGGTGCCGGAAACCTGGGTCGACCAGACGATCCCGTCCTGGCTCGTCAAGACCGTGCCGAGCGCGCCGACGGCCACGAGCCGCGCCCCGGTCCAGACAACCGCGGCGAGTTGGCTGGAGACGCCGGACGCCTGCGAGGTCCACGTGATTCCGTCGGCGCTCGTCAGCACTGCGCCGTTGTCGCCTACCACGACGAGTCTCGTGCCGGTCCAGGCAACGCTCGAGAGGTTGGTCGCAGTACCCGAAGATCGCGGAGTCCAGGTCACGCCGTCAGCACTTGTCACGATCGTGCCGTGCTGTCCCACCGCGACCAGTTGGGTGCCGGTCGAGGCGACGCCCGCAAGGGGGTACGAGGTCGACGAGGCGCGCGAGGTCCAGCTTGTGCCATCGGGGCTGGTCAGGATCTCGCCACCGTACCCGACGGCGACGACTTGAGTCCCGGTCCAGGCGACATCCAGTAGATCGAATGGGACTCCCCAGTTGTGTGAGGTCCACGTTACGTCGTCCGGGCTCGTGATGATCGTCCCCACCAGACCAACGGCCACGAGCGTCCCGCCGGTCCACGCGACGCCCGCGAGGTCGGACGTCGTTACCCGGTTCTGCGTTGTCCACGTCACGGCGTCGGGGCTGGTGAGGATCGTTCCCAGCGCGCCGACTGCCACGAACTGGCTGCCGGTCCAGGCGATCGCCAGGAGCGAATTGCTCGTGGGCGGGGGACTGACCATCTGCCAGCTCTCGCCGCATCCGGTGGTGGTGGTCGTAACCACGGCCGCGCCCATTCGTGGGACGATGCCCCTTTGTTGGGCAGGCCGTGCCGCCGACGCATGCGCGAGAAACAACACCCCGAGGACAGCACACGCGGGTCGCGTCATTATGTGTTCCATCGTTGAGAGCATACCACTGGAGCAACAACCATATGGACCTCGGTCGGCTGCGCCACCGTCCAACACCCTTTGCGCCCCGGCGCCTTGTGTCGCCGCCGCATGGCGGAGCCCTACGGAACATACTTGGACGACGGCGTGCCGCGATCTACTGGTGGACCACCGCAACGCTATCGCCCCAGATCATACGGTGCAGGAGATGAGATGGAGACGCCAGAATATATTGCGACATTGACACCGTAGTTGTCCGGGTGCACACTCGTGATGATTTCCAATCGGTGAGCAGCGAAAGGACAACGCTATGACAAGGCAGGCTGCTGCGCTCCTCGGCTCGTTGGTTCTCGCGCACGCGGCGTCGGCGCAGTTCGTCCAGCAATCAAGCAAGCCCGAGGTCCGCGGGGCTCGCGGTTTGGCCGCCGGCACGGTCGCGGCCGTGGCGAGCGGTTGCGGCGAGAGCTGGAGGGTGGTGACCCCGCCTCCAACGCAGAATCTCCTCTCGGCCGTGGCCTGGACGGGTACGCAGATCGTGGCCGTCGGCTCGGCGGGGACGATCTTCACCAGCCCGGACGGCATCACCTGGACCGCGCGCGCCTCGGGGACGACATCGGACCTCGAAGGTGCCACCTGGACCGGCGCGCGGGTCGTCGCGGTCGGTTCCGGCGGAACGATCGTGACGAGTCCGGACGGCGTCACGTGGACCTCGCGCGTCTCCGGGACCCAGTACGATCTCCATGCGGTCATCTGGACGGGCGCGAAGGTCCTCGCGGTGGGCGATCGCGGCGCTTCGATGAGCCCGGATGGCGTGGTGTGGACGGCCTACCCGGCCCTCGGCGAGCATATCTACGACGTCTATCAGAGCGTGGCGTGGACGGGTTGGCAGTTCGTTGCGGTTGGCGTTTACAACTTCCCGAATGCTCCGGTGATCGGCGCGGTCTTCACGAGCCCCAACGGCGTGCAGTGGACCCAGCAGGCGGGCGGGGGCCCGATCTACGGGCTCGGCGTGACGTGGACCGGTTCCCAGCTCGTGGAGGTCGGCTACGCCACCTACGTCCTGACGAGCCCCGACGGAGTGACGTGGACCAGGCACGAGACCGGTCTGCCGGGCATGGCCGGCCTGTTGGGCGTCACCTGGACCGGCTCGTTGTTGGTGGCGGTCGGCGGCGCCGGGGCGGCCGTGACCAGCCCGGACGGCGTCACGTGGACACAGCAGTCCTCCGGGACCTCGAACGAGCTCGATGGTGTCGCTAGGGCAGGCGCACAGCTCGTTGCGGTCGGGTATCCCGGCACCATTGTCACGAGTCCCTGCGTGTCCGTCTGTTCTGCGCCCACCATCAGCTCGCAACCGCAGAGCCGCACCATCGCGAGCGGGCAAAGCGCGACGCTGTCGGTAACCGCCACCGGGGACACGCCGTTCACGTACCACTGGTACCAGGGGCTGGCCGGGGTGACCTCGACGCCGGTCGGCATCAATTCGAGCACGTTCACCACCGAGACGCTGACGGCCACCACGAGCTACTGGGTGCGAATCAACAACGCGTGCGGCCACACGGACAGCGCCTCCGCGACGGTGTCGGTTGTCTGCACGCCGCCGTCGATCACGTCGCTGAGCTTGACCGTCTCCGCCGGCCGCCAGGCGACGATGTCGGTGGGCGCCACCGGGAGCGCGCCGCTCGCATACCAGTGGTACCAAGGAGCGTCCGGCGACGCCTCGACGCCGGTCGGCGGCAACGCGACGAGTTACACGACGCCGCCGCTGACGGTCACCACGAGCTACTGGGTGCGGGTGACGAACGCGTGCGGCCACGTCGACTCGGCAGCGGCGACCGCGTCGATCGGCCCGCTCCCGCCCACGATCACGTCGCAACCGCAGAGCCAGACCATCCAGAGCGGGACGACCGCCACGCTCTCCGTGGCCGCGATGGGGGCGCCGCCGCTCTCCTACCAGTGGTACCAGGGCGGGTCCGGAGACACCTCGCAGCCGGTAGGGACGAACGCGAGCGGCTACACGACCCCGGCCCTGACCGCCACGACGAGCTACTGGGTTCGGGTGACCAATCCCGATGGCCACGCCGACTCGGCGACGGCGGAGGTCACGGTTGGGCCGGTGTATGCCTACGTGATCTGGGTGCCGGTCGCGAGCCACAACCAGGGGAAGAACGGCAGCCAGTGGCGCAGCGACCTCGGTTTGCTGAACACGGCCGCAACGAGGACGAATATCCAGATCACGTTCCACGGCAGCGGCGGTGTCATGAACCAGACCTACGTGCCCGCCGGGGCGCAGTTCATGCTCGCCGACGTGGTCGGCCAGCTCGGCGGGGCCGGCTCGGGCGCGCTCGAGATCGCCTCGGATCAGCCGCTCAAGATCACGGCCCGCACCTACAACCAGGTTGCCTCGGGTGCGAACTGCTACCCGTACGGTACGCAGGGGCAGGGCTACCCGGCCGTCGCTGCGAGCGCCGGGCTGGCGGCGGGCCAGAGCGCGCACCTCGCGGGGCTGGTCGAGCACGCGTCGTACCGGTCCAACATCGGCGTGGTGAACGTGGGCTCGGACCCGGCGACGGTGCTCATCGAGCTGTTCGATGGGGCGGGGGCGAAGCTCGGCGAATACACGGTCTCGCTGGCCGCTGGCGAGTGGTCACAGACGACGCAACCGTTCTTCACCGTCGCCGGCGAGACGGCGATGGACCGCGGCTACGCGAAGATCACGGTGCAGTCGGGATCCGGCGTGTTCGCCTTCGCCTCAGTGATCGACAACCTCACCAACGATCCCACTACCGTCGCGATGCAGCGATGACTCAAGGGAGGCCACATTGATCCGGCATGCAGGCGCGGCTGTAGTGACACTCCTCGTCGCAGGTGCTGCGGCGGCGCAGTTCGTCCAGCAGGGGCCAAAGCTCGTCGGCACGGGCGCCTCCGGCCCGGCCTGGCAAGGCGGAGGTGCGATCTCGGCGGACGGCAACACCGTCATCGTCGGGGGGCCCTTCGACAACCTGATGCAGGTGAATGCGGGCGTCGGCGCGGTGTGGGTGTTCACGCGCAGTGGGGGGGTGTGGTCGCAGCAGGGCGCCAAGCTCGTCGGCGCCGGCGCCGTGCCGCCTGCCAACATGGGGGCCTCGGAGGCGATCTCCGCCGACGGCAACACCGCCATTGTCGGCGGCAACCTGGACAATTCCAGTGTCGGCGCGGTGTGGGCGTTCACACGCAGCGGCGGGGTGTGGTCGCAGCAGGGCGGCAAGCTCGTCGGCACCGGCGCCGTTGGACCTTTCGCTGCCAGCCAGGGCACCTCGGTGGGTGTCTCGGCGGATGGCAACACCGCCATCGTCGGCGGGTACGGTGACAACCACTTCCTTGGCGCCGCGTGGGTGTTCACCCGCAGCGGGGGGGCGTGGTCGCAGCAGGGGAACAAACTGGTCGGTGCCGACGCCATTGCGCAGGCCAGTCAGGGCGTCTCGGTGGCGATCTCCGCGGACGGCAACACGGCCATCGTCGGGGGACCCGGTGACAGCGGCATCGGTGCGGCGTGGGTGTACACGCGCAGCGGGGGGCTGTGGTCGCAGCAGGGCAGCAAGCTCGTCGGCACCGGCGTCGCTGGACCTTATCCTACCGCCCAGGGCGTCTCGGTGGCGCTCTCGGCCGACGGCAACACCGCCGTCGTGGGTGGGGTCAACGACAACGGCTATGCCGGCGCCGCGTGGGTGTTCACGCGCAGCGAAGGGGTGTGGTTGCAGCAGGGCGGCAAGCTGGTCGGCACCGGCGCCGTGCGGCCAGCCAGCCAGGGCGCGTCGGTCGCGATTTCGGGCGACGGCAACACCGTCATCGTCGGCGGGCCGGGAGGGAACCCTCCGGAGACGTATCCTTCGGCGGGCGCTGCGTGGGTGTTTACGCGCAGCGGGGGCGCGTGGTCGCAGCAGGGCAACAAGCTGGTCGGCACGGGTGCCGGCGGGCCGGCCAGCCAAGGGGCGGTTTCAATCTCGGCGGACGGTACCACGGTCGTGGTTGGCGGGCCCACCGACGACTCCGGTACGGGGGCCACCTGGATCTTTGCCGCGTCCGCCTACGGCGCCTGGGTTCCGGTGGCGAGCCACAACCCCGGCAAGAACGACAGCCAGTGGCGCAGCGACCTCGGCCTGCTCAACACCGGCACGGTGGCAGCCAACGCCCAGATCACGTTCCACGGGGGCGACCGCCTCGCGACCAGTACCACCTTCGTGCCGGCCGGGGCGCAGTCCATGCTGACCGACGTGGTCGGCCAGCTCGGCGGGAGCGGTTCGGGCGCCCTGGAGATCGTCTCCGACCAGTCGCTCAAGGTCACGGCGCGGACGTACAACCAGATCGGCCCGGGCGCAACCTGCTACCCCGGCGGCACGCAGGGACAGGACTACCCGGCCTTGGCCAACGGCGGAGCGCTGGCCGCAGGTCAAAACGCGCACCTCGCGGGGCTGGTCGAGAACGGCTCCTACCGGTCCAACATCGGCGTGGTGAACGTGGGCTCGGACCCGGCGACGGTGCTCGTCGAGCTCTACGACGGTGCCGGGGGGAAGCTCGGCGACTACACGGTGGCGCTCGCCGCGGGCCAGTGGTCACAGGCCACGCAGCCGTTCTTCAACACTGCGGGTCAGACGGGAATGGATCGAGGCTACGCCAAGATCACGGTGCAATCGGGATCCGGGGTGTTCGCGTTCGCCTCGGTGATCGACAACCTGACCAACGATCCCACCACGGTGTCGATGCAGCGGTAGTAGAGCGAGTCTAGATCGGCCGCTCGTGGCGTGGACCGAGGTCGGTGCCGGCGCCACGTCGGTCACGTAGGTTCCGGCGTCGGAAGAAGGGGGTCGAAGCCCCACGCCCCTCGTATCGTGCCTCCCCTCTTGATGTGAACCAGCCATAAGACAGATGGTGGTACCTCAGGGATCGCCGCCGAGGCTGTGAGAGTCATGAAAGAGACGGGGTCCGCAGGGGCAGCCCCGAGAAACCGCAGAGGGGTGCTCCCGAAGATGCTGGATCAGCTGCGCGTGGTGTCGGGTCGGCCCTCGCTGTAGCCAGGCGGAGTTCGCATGAGGAATGTCGGACTACCACTCCACCGTTGACTCGCTAAACAAGGGAGAGCAGCGCATGCCCATTTCACAGCTTCCGCCTACACGTCCGGCCCTTCTTGGCATCTCTCTCTTGTCATGGGCCGTCCTGTCCGCTCATGCCCAGCAGGAACCAGGCCACCCGCTGGTGGGGCAGGAGTCCGGTCCTTCTGAGAGCCGGATCTCGCAGGGAAGCAGGCCCGCGCCGCCGCGCGCATCGACGGATGACGCTCCACCCAGCGGACTCGTCGTGGTCATACAGAACAAGCCCCAACAGAACCCATCGAACCTAACGGCTTTGGCCAATCCACTCATCAGCGGCGTCGCGTTGCAGATCCATTGGCGCGACATCGAGCCGACCGAAGGGAAACCGGATTGGTCGAAGCTGGATGAGCTCTTCGCTGCTGCAGAGTCATCCAAGAAATGGGTGCAACTCCTCATCTTCCCCGGCTTCTTCACTCCGGCATGGGCCATCGCGGGCGTGAAGACCGAACAGTTCGCAATACAATATGGACCTGGTGAAGGCACAGATCTGAGCCTTCCGATGCCATGGGACAGGCTGTACCTTTCCCGCTGGTTCGCATTCCTGAAGCAACTGAGCGACAGGTACGGAAAGTCACCGGCCTTCAGACTGATCGGAGCTGCCGGACCGACATCTGTTTCCGTTGAGATGACGTTGCCGGGCCTTCCAAAGGACCTCAAGAAGTGGCAACGTGACTCCTATACGCCGCGTAGATATACAGACGCATGGCAGAAGGTTTTCCAGGTTTATGCCGCCGACTTTCCCAACCAGTACGTGTCGCTGTCGGTCGGAAATGGAATCAACATCAACGACCAGGGTAAGATCGATCGCAATGAGCACATCCGCACGCGGCAGAAAGTCATCGATCAAGCGATGAGTGTCCTTGGGCGGCGGTTTGTACTTCAGAACAGCGATCTCCATGCGGGTCCGGAGAATCAGCATCTCGTCACCGAGTTTGTGAAGAGCTATAGCGGACGTATCATCACCGGTCTTCAGATGAAGACTTCTGCCGAGCGCGGCAGCGCAGCCATGGGTGCCGCGGGCGATCCGCCGCTGGCGTTGAGAGAATCGATCGACAAGGGCATGGAGCGCGGCGGTGCCGGTCCGCACGTCAATTATCTGGAGATCCAGGAGCCGGATGTGCTGGCAGCCGAAATGCAGTCCGTGCTTCAGTATGCAGCGTCGCTGTTCGCAGGAAGACCGTAACGACCCCCAGGTACCACCCAGGTACCAGATATCACCATCCCACCTTCTTGCGGCGGAAGTTTGCTGGGGGGCCGAAATCGTGCGCAATGCCGGACCGCGGCGGCGAACCCGGGCGCCCCTCGTCGTCCGCAGGCCCTCCGGCCCGTTGGGCCACCCGGGCCCGCCGGCCGTAACGGAAAGGGCCGCTCATCGCGGCCCGTGCGTTTGCGGTTCTATTGGTGGAGCCGACGCGGATCGAACGCGCGACCTCCAGAGTGCGATTCTGGCGCTCTCCCAGCTGAGCTACGGCCCCACCCGCTGGACGCGAAGTCTACCATGTCTCGGCACGGGCGCAACTTTCGGGCCGGTGGTGCGCCGGGGCCGCCTCGATCGACGTCCGCCGCGGCCCCGTGACCGAGCCTATCCCTTCGGGAGCTGCCGAGCGCCGGCGGCCGGGGCGGCCTCGGGCATCGACGTGTCGCGATACACCTCGCCTCCCTCGAACAGCGTGAGGAGCACCTTTGTCTCCGAGATCTCGTGCGACGGGATGGCGAAGAGGTTGCGATCGAGGACGATCAGGTCGGCCGACTTGCCGACCTCGAGCGACCCGGTTTCGCGCTCGTTGAAGGCGGCGTAGGCCGAGCCGATGGTGTAGGCAGCGAGCATCGTCGCGAGGGTCACCCGCTCCTCGGGGATCCAGGCGGGTCCGGGGCCCTCGGTTGGGCCGCGGCGGGTGACGGCGACCTCGATCCCCTCCAGCGGCGCCATCGAGCTCACCGACCAGTCGCTGCCGCCCGCGATCACGGCGCCGGTCGCGGCGACGCTCGCGATCGGGTAGAGCCAGCGCGAGCGGGCCGGCCCGAGCTGCGGCTCGGTGAGGTCGCGGATGTACGGATCGGCCCACGCCCACAGCGGCTGGAACGAGGCGACGGCCCCGAGGCTGCGGAAGCGCGGCACGTCGGCGGGATCGAACAGCTCGATGTGCGCCAGGACCGGGCGCCGGTCGCGCGGGCCGTTGGCCGCGCGCGCGGCCTCGATGGCGTCGAGCGTGACGCGGATGGCGCGGTCGCCGATCGCGTGGACGTGGAGCTGGAAGCGCTCGCGGTCGAGGGCGATCGCCGCCTCGCGCAGCTTGGCTTCGTCCCATTCGAGCTCGCCGCGCGAGCCGCCGCGGCCGAGGTAGGGCGCGAGGAGCGCCGCGGTGCCCGACTCGAGGACGCCGTCGGCGAAGAGCTTCGCGGCGGTGAGGCGCACGTGCGCGCCCCAATCCTCCCGGCGCAGGGCGACGAGCTCCGCAAGCTGGGGCGCGAACGGTTTCTCGGGGTCGACGTACATCGCGATCCCCGTGTGCACCTGCAAGCCGCCCTCGCGGTCGAGGTCGCGGTAGACGGGAAGCTCGACCGCGTCGACGCTGGCGTCGAAAAGCCCGACCAGCCCGACGCGGTGGGCGAGCTCGACGGCACGGACGAGCCCGGCCCTGCGCTCGGCCGCGGTTGTCTCGGGCAGGAGGCGCGAGACGAGCTGCTTCGCGGCCTCGCGCAGCGTCCCCGAGGGTTCGCCGGTCGCGGCGTCGCGCTCGATCCGGCCCGAGGGCGGGTCCGCCGTCGCCGCGGTGATCCCGGCGAGTGCGAGCGCCCGCGAGTTGACCCAGGCGGAGTGGCTGTCGGCGGCGGACAGGTAGACGGGGCGGTCCGGGACCACCGCGTCGAGCGCCTCCTTGCGGGGGTTGGCGGCGGGGAACAGCGGCAGCTCCCAACCGCGGCCGACGATCCAGGCCCGGTCGGGGTGCGCGGCCGCGTATGCGCGCACCATCTCGACGGCCTCCGCCGCGGTCGCGGCTTCGCCGAGCTCGCAGCCCAGCATGCGCATCCCGCCCGAGATCGGGTGGAGGTGGCTGTCCTGAAACCCCGGCATGACGAAGCGCCCGCCGAGCCGCACGACGCGCGTCGAGGGTCCGATCCAGGCGCTCGCGCCGTCCTCCGCTCCGACGTAGACGATCCGCCCGCCGCGGATCGCGATCGCCTCCGCCCAGCTTCGCGCCGCGTCGATCGTGTAGATCGCGCCGCCGGTGAAGACGAGCTCGGCCGGCGGCCCGGCGCTACCGGCCGGCGCGGCGCCCGCGGCGACCGCCACAGCGGCGCACAGCCACGCGGCGACCCCGACTCCGATGCGACGGGGTGCCCGCTCCACGGTGGGTGATCCTCCGACCATCTCGGCCTCCCTCGGCGGTCCCGTGCCTGTCGGCGGCGCCTCGTCCTGCCACGAGGCGCGCGCCCTAACGGCGGCGGCGACCTGACGTCAGAACAGCTCGATCCGGGACGATGCGGTGGTCACGAGGACCTTGGGGCCTTTCCCGGTCAGGGTCAGCTTCGTGGTCTTCGGGTCGGTCTTGCCGGCGAACGTGGAGCGGATCTCGCCCTTCTCCGTCGCCAGCTCGCCGCCCGGGTCGCTGCCCGGGGGCAGCGAGACGCGGACCCGGCCCGAGAAAGTCGTGATGCGGACCTCGTCGGCCGGTGCGAGCGCGTCGAAGCGCGCGACGACGTTCCCCGAGGTGGTGGAGATGCCCGCGCCCCCGAGCAACCCGGAAAGGTGCACGTCGCCGCTCGAGGTGTCGCACCGGACGCTGCGGGCGCCGCCCGAGAGCTCCACCGACCCGCCGGACGAGCGCGCCATGAGCTTGTCGATGGCGCGGCTCGCGCGCAGGGTGATGTCGCCGGACGTCGACCGCGCCTCGATGTCCGGGGCCCAGCCTGCAAACTCGGTGTCGCCGGAGGCCGTCCGCAAGCGGAGGGGCCGCCCGTCCGCGAACTCCCCGTCGACCCGCAAGCTGCCCGAGGACGTCGAGAGATCGGGGAGCACGTTCGGAGGCAGCGTGAGCTCGATGCGGGCGCGGGTCACGAGCACCCCCTTGAACAGGCTGATGCCGCTCGGGTCCGGGGCGGTGATGCGGAGCTGGCCGTCCTTGTCCTCGATCGTCGGGCGATGGGCGTTCACCCAGGCGACCGCCTGGGCCTCGCCGAGGGCGTCGGCGACCAGCTCGACCTTGAGCCTGATCTCAGGGATCTCGGAGGCGCGCACGGTCAGATCGAGGGCGCCGCTGTCCACCAGGACGACCTTGCCCGGCTGCGATGGGTACGACTTCTCGATCGTTTCGGACTTCTCCGCGGCGCCGGCCGCGGAGGCGAGCAGGATGAGCACCAGGCCGCAGATGGGCAGCTTCATCGGGTCCCTCCAAGGCGCGCCCGCATCGTAGGGTCTCCCGCGGGCCGCCGCAAGGCCACCTTGACAGCCCTGAGGCCCCGGGCTAACGTCCCTGCTGCCCATCCGGGCAGTGAGCGGGCATAACTCAGCTGGTAGAGTGTCAGCTTCCCAAGCTGAAAGTCGCGGGTTCAAATCCCGTTGCCCGCTCCACCTCCTGGTGGCGTGGAGGCCCCTCGTGGCACGGGAGTCCGGGGACAACAGGCTGGCCGGCGGGCCGGCGGCGACCATCTCGGTGATCAGCCGGCAGACCTGCGTCGAGGGCACGATCACTGGGAGCGCGGCGGTCCGCGTCGAGGGCGTGCTCAAGGGCAGCGTCCGCCTGGACGCGGCGCTCGAGGTGGCCGAGGGGGCAACGGTCGAGGCCGAGGTCCACGCGTCGGTCGTTCGGGTCGCCGGCAGCGTGATCGGCGACGTCAGCGCGACCGAGCTCGTCGAGCTGCTGGCCAGCGCGTCGGTCAAGGGCGACGTGGCGGCCCCGGCGCTCCATGTGGTGGAGGGCGCCACGCTCGACGGTCGCGTCGAGATGCAGTCCGCACTCGAGCCCATCCGGGAAACCCCGAAATCGCGCTGAAACGGCTGTGCCCCCGACGTTTGACGGTCGGTGTATACTCCCGATAAGAGAGGTGCGCCGACCGTGAGCAGCCAGACGACGGTGGAGATCTTCGGACGCCGGTTCGAGCTGCGTGCCACGGAGGGGAGCGAGCGGATCGAAGAGCTCGCCCGTTTCGTGGACCGGCGGATGCGTGAGCTGGCCGAGGTCTCGCCGCACGTCGACACGTCCAAGCTCGCGGTGCTGACGGCGCTAAACATCGCGGACGAACTGTTCAAGGAACAGGAAACGGAACCTGGGACACGAGCTGAGCAGGTACGACAACGGGTGGAAGGGTTGATCAAACGGCTGGACGACGTCCTCACGCCCTCCTGATGGAGGGTCGCGGTGAGCTGCTTGACAAAAAGGGGGCCCCTGCGCGGTTGGTGATGAGCGAAACTATTCTTGAACCAACACCTATTTGATGGGTTCCGAGTCCCGCCTCCCTGAGCAGCCTTGTGGCGAGTGATGGAAGGTGGGCAGGGACCCAACCTGTGGTTTGCAGGTTCAAATGGGTTCGCTCACACGGCCGATGTGGGGGCCTTTTCTCCCTCCCCCCTCCACCCCGAGGGCGCCTGGCCGCCCAGGTTCATTGAAAGGGGGGACGTGTGACCGCCATATGGGTTGTTGCGGCGGCGATTGTCGCCGCGCTGGCAGCACTCGCGGTCATTTGGTTCGTCGGCCGGCGGGCACAGGCCCGGCTTCAGCAGACGCAGTTGGAAGCCGAGCAGGGCGCCCGCAAGGTGCTGGCCGCGGCGCAACAGGAGGCCGAACAGCGCCTCCGTGACGCGGGCATCGAGGCGAGGGAGAAGCTCCTCGCCGCCCGTTCCGAGTTCGAGCACGAGACGCAGGAGTTCAGGGCCGAGTTGCTGGGGCTCGAGCGGCGCCTCGATCAGCAGGAGGGCGCCCTCGCCGAGCGAGCGCGCCTCTTCGACGCGCAGGCCAAGGAGTTCGAAGCCAAGACGCTCCAGATCGAGGAGCGGGAGACCACCCTCGCGTTGCAGGAGGACGCGTTGGCGGCGGCCTCGGCCGAGCAGCGGCTGCACCTCGAGCGGATCGCCGGCTTGACGTCGGATCAGGCGAAGGCCGAGCTGGTGCGTGCGATGGAAAACGAGGCCCGGATGGACGCCGCCAAGCTCGTGCGGCGGATCGAAGAGGAAGCCAACCAGGAAGCCACGAACCGCGCCCGCCGCCTGATCTCGCTCGCGATCCAGCGGATCGCGGCCGAGCACGTGGTCGAGAGCACGGTCTCGGTGGTCGACCTCCCGAACGACGAGATGAAGGGCCGGATCATCGGTCGCGAGGGGCGCAACATCCGCGCGCTCGAGACCGCGACCGGCGTCGACCTGATCGTGGACGACACCCCGGGCGCCGTGCTGCTGTCCTGCTTCGACCCCGTGCGGCGCGAGGTGGCGCGGCTGTCGCTCGAGCGGCTCATGCTCGACGGGCGCATCCACCCCGGGCGCATCGAAGAGGTAGTCGGCAAGGTCCAGACGGAGCTCCAGGAGAAGATCTTCCGCGACGGCGAGGCCGCCGCCATCGAGCTCGGCCAGCCGGACTTCCACCCCGACATCCTCAGGCTGCTCGGCCGCCTGCAGTACCGCACCTCCTACGGGCAGAACGTGCTCATCCACTCGAAGGAGGTGGCGTGGCTGGCCGCACACATGGCCACGGAGCTGGGCGTCAACGTCCGGGTCGCCAAGCGCGCCGGGCTCGTGCACGACATCGGCAAGGCCGTGGATCGCGAAATGGAGGGGACCCACCTCACCATCGGGCGCGACCTCCTGCGCAAGTACGGCGAGTCCGAAGAGGTGATCCACGCCATGGAGTGCCACCACGGGGACGTGGACCCCCGGACCGTGGAGGCCGTCCTCGTCACCGCCGCGGACGCGCTCTCGGCGGCGCGCCCCGGCGCCCGTCGCGAGATCCTCGAGAGCTACCTCAAGCGTCTGGAAAAACTCGAGGGGATCGCCAACGAGTTCAAGGGCGTGCAGAAGGCGTTCGCCATCCAGGCCGGACGGGAGCTGCGCATCATCGTGGAGTCCGAGAAGCTGTCCGACGAGGACGCCGTCTGGCTCTCTCGCGACATCGCCAAGCGGATCGAGGCGGAGCTGACGTACCCGGGGCAGATCAAGGTGACGGTCATCCGGGAGACACGAGCCGTCGAATACGCTCGCTGATCTGCGCTGCCGGCGTCATCCGGAACGTTGTCATCCTGAGGAGGCCCGCCGCAGGCGGGCCGACGAAGGATTCCCCGGAGGTGTGACGTTGTTCACGTCCCTCGCGGGCTCCGTTGGATCCTTCGCTCGGCTACGCCTCGTTCAGGATGACACAGGGGGGGGGAGGTGCGGCGTCCCTTCGCTCGGGCGGGCGAGGGCGCCCGCCCCACGTGCTTCCGTCCCTTTCTTCTCTTGTGGCGCGTCCGCCCCACATCCACGACGAGACCCCGATTCCGATGTGGGGCGCGCACGCCGTGCGCGCGGTCGTTGTCGTCGGAAGGGCAGGAAACGCCGGCGCGGCGCGCCGGCCCCACATCCACGACCAGACCCCGAGTCCAATGTGGGGCGCGCACGCCGGGCGCGCGGTCGTTGTCGTCGGAAGGGCAGGAACCGCCGGCGCGGCGCGCCGGCCGCACATCCACGACGAGACCCCGAGTCCGATGTGGGGCGCGCACGCCGTGCGCGCGGTCGTTGTCGTCGAAGGGACGAAAAGCCGCCGGCGCGGCGCGCCGGTCCCACCTCCACGACCAGACCCCGAGTCCGATGTGGGGCGCGCACGCCGTGCGCGCGGTCGTTGTCGTCGACGGGACGAAAAGCCGCCGGCGCGGCGCGGCCGCGCCACATCCACGACGAGACCCCGAGTCCGATGTGGGGCGCGCACGCCGTGCGCGCGGTCGTTGGAGTGGGACGGGCAAGAAGCCGCCGGTGCGGCGCGCCGGCCCCACATCCACGACGAGACCCCGAGTCCAATGTGGGGCGCGCACGCCGTGCGCGCGGTCGTTGTCGTCGACGGGACGAAAAGCCGCCGGCGTGGCGCGCCGGCCCTGCATCCACGACGAGCCCCCGAGTCCAATGTGGGGCGCGCACGCCGTGCGCGCGGTCGTTGTCGTCGAAGGGACGAAAAGCCGCCGGCGCGGCGCGCCGGCCCTGCATCCACGACGAGACCCCGATTCCAATGTGGGGCGCGCACGCCGTGCGCGCGGTCGTTGTCGTCGAAGGGACGAAAAGCCGCCGGCGCGGCGCGCCGGCCGCACATCGAAGACGTGCGCGCCCTCCGATTCCGAATGTCCTTGCCGGTCCTGAGGTCCGATGCCTGCCGCGCTGACCACGGTCATACTGCCCGCGCCGAGGAGCTTTGCCCTGCATCGGTCGCTCGTCCGCCAAGCATTTCGGGGAGGCTGCCCGCCCGGATCCCCGGATCGGGGACGATCTGTCACCGGGGGGAGACGATTTGGACGGCGTTTGGCCGGTCCTGGGTGCTTTTCGCGGGTGTCGGACCAGTCGGAGCTGCTGGCACGCGGTTTGCTTAGGTCTTCGGCATGGAACACTCCTTCGGCGGCCCTGAGGCCAACGAGGGGCGCGAAAGGACCGAGGCGGCCATGCACCTACCTTGCAAGCCACTCAATGAGGCCAATCAACCAAATCCTCGAGTTGCAGGCCATCCTTGATGTCCAAACCAAACGCTGGACCGCCAGCCTTTCGCCACCGAGCCGCCGGCAACCACCGGCGGCTCTTTGTTTGCCCGGCCGTCGGCTCGTGACCGGTTTCCAGACGCGATTTGCGCGGCGATGTGCGGGCCTTGAAATGGCGGCGATGCCGGTATAGGATGAAACCGAACGATTGGTAGGTAACGTGAACCAGGCGGAGAAATCGCAACGGTCCCGGGAGCGCATCTTGGTGGCGGCCCTGCAGCTCTTCTCGAGCCAGGGGTACCGAGCCACCAGCGTGCGCGACATCGCGGCGGAGGCCGGCGTCTCGACCGGCAACGTCTACCACCACTTCCCCGACAAGGAAACGATCTTCCTCACGCTGCTCGATCAGTACTGGACGGCGATCGAGGACCCCGCGCTCCCGTTCAACCGCGCGCTCGCGACAGGCGCGTTCCCCGACAACCTCGAGGAGGTGGGCCACGCCTCGCGGGACCTCGTGAGCGTGTACCGCCAGTACGTCGCGCTCATCTACGTGGACGTCGTCGAGTTCGAGGGCAGCCACATCCGCAAGTTCTACGCCGACATGGCCAATCGGTACGCGGCCTTCCTCGCGAGCCACGACGGCGGCAAGGCGATCGCGGCCCGGCTCCGACCCGGAATCTCGCCGGTGTCCGCCGTGATGTTCGCGACGAGGTTCTTCATCAACTACTTTGCGGTCGAGATCCTGTTCGGGGTGCCGAACCACTTCGGCAAGGACAGCGAGGCCGTGGTCCGGGAGACCGCCGACATCCTCCGCCACGGCATGTTGCGCCCGGGCGCCTGACCCGTCTCACCTCCGGCGGGCCCAGCGAAACCGCCCTGGTATCCTCCCCGTACAAGCTGCAGCGTCCGGTTTGAGCGAGGGCCGGCCTGAAGCGATGGAACCCCGGGAGGCGATGCGTGAGCGCTGATGCCGTGCTTTCGGTTCGGAATGTCAGCAAGTCGTTCGGCCAGGTGCGCGCGGTGGTCGGACTCTCGTTCTCGGTCGCCAAGGGGACGATCACGGGGCTGCTCGGCCGCAACGGCGCCGGGAAGACCACGACGCTCCGCATGATCAACGGGATCTTCCTGCCCGACGCCGGATCCATCGAGCTGTTCGGCGCCGGCGACGCCGCGGCCGCGCGCGACCGCATCGGCTACCTCCCCGAGGAGCGCGGCCTGTACCGCAAGATGAAAGTGATCGACCAACTGCTGTTCCTCGCGGAGATCAAGGGCCAGCGGCCCGCCGCCGCCAGGCCGCGCGCCGAGGCCTGGCTCAAGCGCTTCGAGCTGTGGGACAAGCGCGCCGGCAAGCTCGAGGAGCTCTCCAAGGGCAACCAGCAGAAGGTGCAGCTCATCGGGGCGCTGCTTCACGACCCCGAGGTCGTGATCCTCGACGAGCCGACCTCGGGCCTCGACCCGGTCAACGCGGTGCTCGTCCGCAACGTCCTCAAGGAGCTCAAGGCCGAGGGGCGCACGATCCTCCTCTCGACGCACATGATGGCCGAGGCGGAGAAGCTCGTGGACCACATCGTGCTGATCCACGAGGGCCGCTCGGTCCTCGCCGGGGAGCTCGAAGAGGTCCGCAATTCGTTCGGCTCGAACAGCGTGCAGCTCGTGTTCGAGGGCGACGGGCGCTTCCTCGGCACGCTGCCGGGGATCGCCTCAGCGCGCGTCGACACCAACGTGGCCGAGCTGCGCCTGGCGCCCGGCGCCGACGCGCAGGCCGTGCTGGCGGCCGCGGTCCCGAGGCTGCGGGTCAGTCGGTTCGAGATCGCCGCCCCGTCGCTGGAGGAGATCTTCATCGATCGGGTCGGAGCGGGCGCGCTCGAGCGCCAGCCGGCGGAGGTGGTCGCATGAGGAAGGCGCTGGCGGTCCTCAAGCGCGAGTACGTGGAGGTCGTGCGCAAGAAGTCGTTCATCATCATGACGCTCATCTTCCCCTTCCTGATGGGGGCCCTGATGTTCATCCCGATGCTGCTCGCGGTGAAGGGCATCCAGGGCAAGCGCGTCGTGATCGTGGACGGCACGGGGAAGCTGCAAGACGCGTTCTCCGCCCACCCGAAGATCGCGGCGCCCGCAGAGATGGCGACCACCGAGGAGGGGCGCAAGCTCGCCAAACAGGCCGAAGCCCAACCGATGACGCGGACCGTGGAGCTCAAGACGGAGTACGTCGCAGTGTCGGGTGACGCGAAGACGGCGGCGCAGCCGTACCTCGAGCGGCTGAAGGAGAACACCGGTGACCGCCAGGAGCGGCTCGACGGCGTGCTCGTGATCCCCTCCGACGCGTTCGCCAACACCGACGCCAAGCTCGTCTACTACAGCCGGGCCGCGAGCGACCTGATGACCCAGGAGCGCCTCGGCGGGATGGTGAACCACGCCCTGTCGCGCGAGAGGCTGGCGGGACGCGGGATCAGCGCGGCCGATGCCGACCACCTGCTCAAGCGGCTGGAGCTGGAAGGGATCAAGGTCTCCAAGAGCGGCGAGGAGAAGAAGGGCGGCGAGCTGTCGTTCCTGGTCGGATTCGTATTCGCCGCGTTGCTCCTGTTCCCGACGATGATCCACGGCCAGGAGGTGATGAGGGGGATCGTGCAGGAGAAGACCGAGCGCGTCGTCGAGATCCTGATCTCCTCAATGCCTTCGCTCGACCTCCTGTCCGGGAAGGTGATGGGCCTCGCGTTGGTCGGCCTGACGCAGGTCGGCGCCTGGCTCGTGATGGGCGGCGCGATGGCGGCCTACACCGGGGGCGCGGCGATGGTGGCCGGAGTCAACGTGTTCCAGTACGTGGACCTGCGTGTGATCCCCTGGTTCTTCGTGTTCTTCATCCTCGGGTATTTGACCTTCGTGTGCATCTACGCGGTCGGCGGGTCGGTCTCCAACTCCGACAAGGAGGCCCAGCAGTTCATGGGGCCGATCATGATGGTGGCGATGGTGCCGTGGATGCTCGCGTTCCCGATCCTCCAGAACCCCGAGTCGACGCTCGCGACCGTGCTCTCCCTCTTCCCGGTGTTCACGCCGATCACGATGTTCATGCGCATCATCGTGAGCGAGCCGCCGATGTGGCAGATCGGACTTTCGATCGCGCTGTCCGTCGCCACGATCTGGTTGTTCTTCTGGATGACCGCCAAGATCTTCCGGATCGGGATCCTCTCGTACGGCAAGCGCCCGAGCCCCGCCGAGCTGTGGCGCTGGCTCAAGGTCGCGTAGCTCGTTGTCGTCGGAAGGGCACGAGACCGCCGGCGCGGCGCGCCGGCCCCACATCAGAGGTTGGACCGTCGTCTGGTGTGGGGCGCGCACGCCGTGCGCGCGGTCGTTGTCGTCGGAAGGGCACGAGACCGCCGGCGCGGCGCGCCGGCCCCACATCAGAGGTTGGACCATCGTCTGGTGTGGGGCGCGCACGCCGTGCGCGCGGTCGTTGTCGTCGGAAGGGCACGAGACCGCCGGCGCGGCGCGGCGGCCCCACATCGGAGGTTGGACCGTCGTCTGGTGTGGGGCGCGCACGCCGTGCGCGCGGTCGTTGTCGTCGGAAGGGCACGAGACCGCCGGCGCGGCGCGGCGGCCCCACATCGGAGGTTGGACCGTCGTCTGGTGTGGGGCGCGCACGCCGTGCGCGCGGTCGTTGTCGTCGGAAGCGCACGAGACCGCCGGCGCGGCGCGCCGGCCCCACATCAGAGGTTGGACCATCGTCTGGTGTGGGGCGCGCACGCCGTGCGCGCGGTCGTTGTCGTCGGAAGGGCACGAGACCGCCGGCGCGGTGCGCCGGCCCTACATCGGAGGTTGGACCGTCGTCTGGTGTGGGGCGCGCACGCCGTGCGCGCGGTCGTTGTCGTCGGAAGGGCACGAGACCGCCGGCGCGGCGCGCCGGCCCTACATCGGAGGTTGGACCGTCGTCTGGTGTGGGGCGCGCACGCCGTGCGCGCGGTCGTTGTCGTCGGAAGGGCACGAGACCGCCGGCGCGGCGCGGCGGCCCCACATCGGAGGTTGGACCGTCGTCTGGTGTGGGGCGCGCACGCCGTGCGCGCGGTCGTTGTGGTCGGAAGCGCACGAGACCGCCGGCGCGGCGCGGCGGCCCCACATCGGAGGTTGGACCGTCGTCTGGTGTGGGGCGCGCACGGCGTGCGCGCGGTCGTTGTCGTCGGAAGGGCACGAGACCGCCGGCGCGGCGCGCCGGCCCCACATCGGAGGTTGGACCGTCGTCTAGTGCGGGGCGCGCACGCCGTGCGCGCGGTCGTTGTCGTCGGAAGGGCACGAGACCGCGGGCGCGGCGCGCCGGCCCCACATCGGAGGTTGGACCGTCGTCTGGTGTGGGGCGCGCACGCCGTGCGCGCGGTCGTTGTCGTCGGAAGGGCACGAGACCGCCGGCGCGGCGCGCCGGCCCCACATCAGAGCCCTGCGTGGCTCCGCCCGCGTGCAGCGTGGGACGTTCAGGACAATGACAACCACCGCCGTGCCATCCATCGACCGCTGCTCCCGCAGCACCGCAGCCGCACACAGACCGGCGGCGCCCCTCACGGGGTGAACGTGTAGGCGAGGTAGATCTCGGAAGGAACCGGCACGCCGCCGCACGTGGCCGGCTGGTAGCGCCAGTGCGCCACCGCCTTCTTCACCGAGTCGAAGAGCACGCCCCTCGTCTGCAGGAACGCGAGGTCGTGGATCAGCCCGTCGGTGCCGATCTCGGCGAGCGCCGTCACCGTCCCGTACTGCCGCCTGGCCCGGGCAAAGGGATCTTCCGCTGCCGCCGTCTTCTCGACGAGGCGCGGCGGCTCGGGGTTGCGACAATCCGGCCAGCGCTCGGCGCCGGCGGGCGCCGCGAACCCTCCGCCGGCTTCGGCGACGTCCTGCACGGCGAGCTCTTCGACGGTGGCCTCGACGGCGAGCTCCTTCCCCTCGTAGCAGCGCAGCGCCCTGGGGTACGCCTTGGTGCCGAGCGTCACCAGGCCCTCGTACTCGAAGCGCGCCAGCCCGCGCGAGTAGTCCGCGGAGACGAGCGCGCCCGTTTCGGCGTCGAAGCACAGCGTCGCCTCGCTCTCCTTCCAGCGAGCCACCTCGCTGATCGCGGCCCGGCCGACGCTGTCGCGCTGCCAGAGGTCCGCGGTCGGGCCGACCTCGATGCAGAACGTGGCCCTGGCGCCCTTGCTCTGCGAGAGCCTGCTCACCCGGGCCTCCACCGGCAGCCTCAGGTGCGAGGCGACGTCGAGCAGCCGTGAGACCTCGTGGAACCGCCACGGCTTGTCGATGACGTTCCGCTTGCGCCAACACTGGCCGTCGACGACGCCGGCGAGCTCGGAGTAGCCGGGAAACCGCACCTGGTCGAACCACTGCGTCGGCGAGGCGGCCATGAGCACGTAGCTTCCCTCGCGTGTGCCGTCCACCAGCCCGAACAGCTTCACCCGAACCCGCAGGCGGAACGGGCCGGTCTCAGGGGACAGCAGGTTCTCGAGCTGTGTGGCACGCTCGATGAGCGCCACGCCGCGTTGCTGCTGGTCTTGCGCCCCCGCCGACGGCGCCGCGCAGACGGTGGTCAGCCCAGCCAGCGTGAACACGACAAGCCACAACGGCCTGAACAGCGGCAGAACGTCGACGCCCGCGTGTCGCATGCCACCCCCGGTCTTTCCGTGACCTTTGCTTCCAATGTAGGTGCAAGCAGAGGGTCACGCAAGCGCGCCGCCTTCCTGCCGGCCCACGCGGCTCGGAGGGGATGGGGACGGGTCAGATGCGCGGCCGGACGTCGCTCACTTGGCGGGCGCCGCGAGCGATGCTTCCGGGAGCACGACGCCGCCGCGCACGACGTAGCGCAACTTGCGCATTGCGGCGATGTCGGCGGTCGGGTCCGCTCCGACCACGAGTAGGTCCGCGACCTTGTCGGCCTCGACGGTGCCGAGGTCTTTGCCCGACGTCCCGAGCGCGAGCGCTGAGGTCCGTGTCGCGGCCACCAGGACCTGCATCGGCGTCATGCCGTCCCGCTGCATCGCCTCCATCTCGGCGTACACCGCCGCGCCGTGGAGCGTGAGCGGGTTCCCGGCGTCGGTGCCCATCGCGACGGGGATCCCGGCGGCGACGACGCGCTTCAGGTTCGCGGCCATCACGGGATCGGCCGCGGCCACGCGGGCGCGGGTGCGCTCGAGCTTCTGTTGGACGACGGCCGGGTCGAGCTTCAGCGAGGCGGTCTCGGCGAGGTGCGCGAGCGTGAGCGGGTCGACGCAGCCGTTGGGGTTGTCCACCACCGGCGGGGTGTGCGTCGCGGCCGCCTGGTACATCCGGAGGTAGCCGCCGACCACGGTCAGCGTCGGGCAGTAGATCGTGCCATTGGCCTTCGCCTTCGAGATGAACTCGTCGTCCACCGGCAGGTCGTCCACGCTGTGGACCAGCATCTTGGCGCCGGCCTCGAGCGCGACCTTCGCCTCGTGCAGCCCGGTCGCGTGGACGATGAGGGGCACCCCGAGCTTGACGGCCTCCTCGCCCACGCTCCGCACCGCGGTGTACATCTCCTGGGGCGGGCGGGTCTTCACCGGGATGTACCAGACCTTGATTGCGCTCGCGCCCTTTTCGACGACAAAGTGCGCCGCCTTGCGCGCCGAGATGTCGTCGCCGAGGTAGATGAACTGCCTGTCGTCGGGGAGGTTGAGCCAGAAATCCAGGGTCGAGAGCAGCGGGCCGGCGGCGACGACGTGAGGGGCGAGCGGGTCGTTCGCGACGCGTTTCGGCAGGGCGAGCGTCCACAGGTAGCCGCCGACGTCGAACACGCCGGTCACGCCCGAGCAGAGGTCGGCGCGGAGAAACCGTTCAGGGTGCGCCTTGAGGTCGGCCTCGACCTTCTCGTAGGGGTAGCGGTCGCGGAGGTCGAGCGAGTCCGGCCGGCCGTCGGCCCACCCGGTCTGGCAGAAGTGCACGTGCGCGTCGATCAGGCCCGGCGTCACCCAGGAACCGGTCACGTCGAGCACCTCGGCGCCCTTGGGCACGGGGCAGGCCTCGCGCGTCCCCGCGCACGCGATCCGGGCCCCGCGGACGACGACGACCGCGTCCTTGACCGGCGGCGCGCCGGTCCCGTCCACCAGCGTCCCGCCGACCAGCGCTCGCACGCTCGGCGCTGCGGTCCCTGCGGCCGCGAGCGACCACGCGGCAATCGCCACCACCGTCAGGACCACGGCGTTTCGGACCTCGCGAGAACGGAGCTTCATGCGCGCCTCCTGTGCCCCGGCATCATACCGCGCGATGGGGCACTCACGTTTGTCCCGTTGCGCTTCAATCCCCGACCGGTGGGCGGGAGGGCGGGAGGACCGGCCACCGGCCCCCGGCAACGCCTCTGCCGCCATCTGTGATCGACACTATCTTTGTTGTACGCTACACTGATCGATGGAGGCGGCTATGGCCACGGTCAAGGTCTCGCCGAAATACCAGGTGGTAATCCCGCGCGAGGTGCGGGAGGAGCTCGGGATCAGGGCGGGGGAGAAGGTGCAGATCTTCCTCTACGACGGCCGGATCGAATTCGTCCCCGTCAAGAGCGTCCGAAAGATGCGGGGGATGCTCAAGGGCATGGATACGGCCGTGCCGCGCGACGAGGATCGGCTGTGATCCTCGTGGACTCGTGCGGCTGGCTGGAGTACCTGGCGGACGGGCCGAACGCCGGCGCCTACGCGAAGGCGATCGAGCGGCTCCCCGAGGTGCTCGTGCCGACGATCTGCATTCTCGAGGTGTTTAAGAAGGTGCTGCAGGAGCGCGGCGAGGGCCCGGCGCTCGAGGTCGCGGCGCTGATGCAGCAGGCGGACGTCGTCGAGTTGGACACCTCCATCGCGATGAGCGCGGCCAAGCTCGGGTTAGATCTCGGCCTGCCGCTCGCCGACAGCGTGATCCTGGCAACCGCTCGCTCCCACGACGCGACCGTCTGGACCCACGACGCCCACTTCAAGGGCCTCCCGAACGTCCGGTTCGTCTCGTCCTGATTGACCCACAGGTATGGCGGGGTGGAAATCCCTCGCCCGGCTCCTGGGAGTGGCGCTGGCCACCGGGCACGCCTTTCGTAGATGTCGAGTCTCTTCCCGGACCCCGGACCCCGGTCCCCGGACCCCTGCCTCAATCCACCGTCAGCGTCTTCGACAGGTTCCGCGGGTAATCGGGGTCCATCCCCTTGGCGACCGACAGGTAATACGCCAGGAGCTGGAACGGGACCGCGCCGACCACGGCGTACTCGAGGTCGGAGCCGACGGGCAGCGCGATGAACCGCGAGGCTTCCGCCTGCAACTGCTTGTTGGGCGCAGCGAGGACGGTCGCGTGCCCGGCGCGGGCGGTGACCTCGGTGACGTGGTTGGTCAGCATCTCCGCGCCGGACGGCGGCGCCGTGAAGAACACCGGCGTGTCCTCCTCGACCATCGCGAGCGGCCCGTGCTTGAACTCCGAGGAGAACATCCCCTCGCACGGCAGCCCGGTGACCTCCTTGCACTTGAGCGCGCCCTCGCGGGCGACGCCGTGGCCGAGGCCGTAGCCGAGGATGAACAGCCGGTCGCAGCCGACGAACTGCTGCGCGAGGGCCTTCATCGGACCGTCGGTCTTGGCGATCGCGCGCTCCAGCCACGCCGGCGCGGCGTCCAGCTCTTCCACCGGCTGCCCGCCGACCGAGGCGGCCAGCGCGACCAGCGCGATGACCTGGTTGGTGTAGGTCTTGGTGGCGGGGACCGAGATCTCCCACCCGCACGCGAGCGGGAGGTAGACCTTCACCTTGCGGGTCATGGTGGAGCCGAGAACGTTGACGAGGCCGAGCGGGGTCACGCCCTTCGGCGTCGCGAAGGCGATCGCGTTGAGCACGTCCTTGGTCTCGCCGCTCTGGGAGACGTAGAGCGCGACGTCGCCGGGGCGCAGCGCCGGCCCGTACTGCTCGATGAACTGGTGCGGCAGGGCGGGCACCGCGAGCTTGCCCGCCAGGCGCGACCAGAACGTGGAGCCGATCAGGCACGCGTGGTACGAAGAGCCGGACCCCACGAGGAACACGCGGTCGGCCTGGCGCAGGATCTCCACCATGCGCGGCAGGTGCTCGGAGGCCTCGAGCAGGTGAAGGAGCTCGCGGGCGACCGTGGGCTGCTCGTGGATCTCCTTGAGCATGAAGTGCTCGTAGCCGCCCTTCTCGGGCGCGCCCATCTTGTCGGAGACCTCCTTGGGCGGCCGGATCACCTTGCTCCCGTCGGCGACGTGGAACAGGCGGACGCGGTTGGGCTCCAGGACGACCATCTCGCCGTCCTCGACGGGGATCACCTTGCGGGTGAGCGGCAGGATCGAGGGCAGGTCGGAGGAGCAGCAGACGAAGTCGGGCCCGATCCCGACGACGAGACCGGACCCCTTCTTGACTGCCACCAGCCGGTTGTGCTCGCGGTCGGTAACCACGAACGCGAAGTCCCCGGCGAGGTCGTTGTAGGCGGCGCGCACGGCCTCGGGGAGCGCGAGGCCGCGCTTGACGTGGCGCTCCACGGCGTGCACGCACGACTCGCCGTCGTTGGTGCCGCGCACGACCATCCCCTCGGCGATGAACGCCCGCCGCAGCTCGGCGTTGTTGACGACGTTGCCGTTGTGGGCGCCCACCATCGTGCCCTCGGAGTCGAGGTGGGGCTGCGCGTTGGCGATCGAAGGCGCCCCGAACGTGGCCCACCGCAGCTGCGTTATGCCCCGCAGCCCGGCGAGCTCGGCGAAGCGGAGCTTCTCGGCGACCTCGCTCACGCGGCCGACGTCCTTGCGCAGGTCGATGTGTCCGGCGGCGTCCACCGTGGCCGCGCCGACCGAGTCGTACCCCCGGTACGCGAGGCGCTTCGCGGCCCCGATGAGCACGTCGCCGAGAGGGCGCTCGGTCGCGTAGACGATCCCGAAGATGCCGCACATGCCGACCTCCGCAGCCGCCGGGCGCGCTCGCCCGGACGCAGGCCACGTATTGTAGACCCGGGTGCGGCCTGGCCCTTGTCGGAACGTCGTCGCAGCGATCGCCGCTTCGGCCCGGAGGATCGGCGCGCCGCGCCCGCACCGCGGATCGCCTCGGGCGGATGCGCAAGACAAACGGCGGGGCCGCGTGGCCCCGCCGTGCCTCCTCCTCCCGCCTCAGGGTTGCGAGTCGGCGTACGCGGACGTCAGAAGGTATCGTCCGGGTCGCCGTCGTGGTCGAACCACGGCGTCAACCCCGTGAAATCGCCGATCACCTTCGCGTCGTACGGCGCGTAGAGCCCCTGGTTCGTGTTGGTGGGGCCGTACCCCGACCGGTCGAGGTTCCCGAAGGACGCAACCACCTTCTTGCCCTTGTCGACGACGATCACGCGCTGGTTGAACTGGTCCGAGATGATGGTGTTGCCGTTGGCGAGCCTGATCGCCCTCGTGGGCAGCGGCGCCGGATTGCTCCCGGCCTGCCCATTCGTGAAGTACTCCCACACCGTGGTGTCGTTGGGGGCTACCTCGACGATCCGGCTGTTGCCGGTATCGGTCAGCAGCGTGTTGCCGTTCGGCAGCCGGCTCGCGAACGCCATCCCGCTGACGCTGCCGCCGGCGTTGAACGACGCCGCGACGCGGTGGCTGCGGTCCACCTCGATCGCGCGGTTGTTGCCCTCGTCCGCGATGAGGACGTGGCCGTTGTCGAGGAGCTCCGCACTGTTGGGGCTGTTGAGCTGGTTGGTATCGATGCCGCTGAGGCCGGTGGTCCCGTACTGCCAGAGGATGTTCTTCTGCATGTCGACCTCGATCACCCGCTGGTTACCCTGGTCGGTGATCAGGATGTTGCCGGACGGCAGGTAGGTGGCCTGGGTCGGTGTGTTGAGCTCGTTGGGCCCCGAGCCGGTGACTCCGAACCTGCCGTACTGCCATACGATCTGGCCTGCACGGTTGACGAGCAGGACGCGGTTGTCGGGGCAGCCGTTGGGCTGCGGGCAGGTCGGGACGGTCTTCGGCGGCGTTCCGGTTCCGGCCATGAGCGTCAACGGGCCGACTCGCTGGGCGTCGTTGACGCCGATGATCGAGGCCGGGGAGTAGTCGTTGGGACCGCGGCCGAACTGCCACACGATGTTGCCCGCCTTGTCGATCTCGATCACGCGGTTGTTGAACTGATCCGCGATCAGGATGACGCCCGGTCCCTTGGTATTGGGTACCGGAGGGGCAACGGGGCCGAGGTTGGTGTTGGGGGCCGACCCTCCGACGGGGACCAGGCTGGCCCTCAGGCGGGGCGTGACGTCGGCAGCCGACGCAGGAGCAACGCCGCCGGCGAGGACGGCAGCGGACATGAGCCAGAGTGCGGCGCCGCGGAGCCGTGCGGAGATGTCGCCGTGCACCCTTTCGTTCTCGGACTGCATGCGCATGATCTACCTCCAAGTCGTTCGGGTTCACAGAAGATTGACGTTTCAGGGGGCTAGCAGACGATTCGTCACATCCGGATCCGTAGCCCTGTTTCGGCCACCGGGCCGCTGTCCGTGCACCGACGGACGGGGCCCATCTCCTGACCCGTACTACCCCGAGACGCGCAGCGAGATTTCCCATCCGCGCCACCGGCCGCACGCCCGAGTGACAGCCGTCACGCCGGCGGGCTCCGGTGACGGTTGTCCCGGCCGATCCGCGGGTTTCGCCGCCCGGTTCCGGCCCGCCGTTCCGGACGGCGGGTAGAATCCGGGCCGTGGCGGCCGTCACATTCCCGACGCCGGTCGGCGAGGGCACCCCGCACGAGCTCGAGCTGAGCGCTGCGGGACTCACGATTCGCGGGACCTCGATTGCGGCCCGCGCGACGGCGTTTGCGGTGCCGGAATTCGGCGTGGCGTTGGACGTCGGACGGATGAGCCCGGCGATCGCGGCGCAGCCGGTCGTGCTGCTCTCGCACGGGCATCTCGACCACCTCTCCGGTGTGCTCGCCTACCTCAACGTTAGGGCGCGCTTCTACACCGCCGAGCCGACGCGCCTGGTCGCGCCGGCCGGCGTCGCGGAGCCGCTCACGCAGGCGCTCGCAATGCTCCCCGGGATGGAGTCGGTGCGCAAGCGGATGCGGCTGGAGCGAGCGATCGTCCCGGCGAGCGCTGGCGACGTCATCGAGCTGCCGGGAGGACGCGCACGGGCGTTCGCGACCGATCACGGCGTGCCGGCGCTGGGCTGGGCCCTGCTGCGGCCGCGCCGTCGCCGCGCCGCGCTCGTGTATGCGGCCGACGGCAGCACGGCGCCGTTCGCCGCCGACCCCGGCCTGCTCGACGCCGAGGTGGCGGTGGTCGAGTGCACGTTCCTCGAGGCCAACCGGCGGGTCGCCGCCCGTCTCGCGAAGCACGCCCACCTCAAGGACTGGCTCGAGGTCGCGCCCTCGCTGCGGTGCGATCACCTGGTCCTGGCCCACCTGCCGCCGATGCCCCGGGCCGACCTGGAGGCGCTCGCGGCGCCCCTGGCGGAACGTCTGGCTGGCACGCTCGTCCTCTGGACCGCGTAGCTCCCGCCCCGGCGGCGGAAATCTCTCGCCGGCCGGTTTCGGTTCCGCCGATGGGCGGGCGAGGGCGGCGTCGCTGCTGCCTGAAAATGTGCGGAATGCACACGATTTGGGTGTCAGTCTGCACGATTCACCCTTGACACGGAGCGAATTCCTGCTGAGAATGCGCAGGACGCAACACGCACCGGTGCAGAGAACGAGGTCGGTGCGCTTCGTATTGACAGGCTGGGTGGGCTCTCGGGCCCCGGGGCGGGGCGGGGAAGGGGTGCACGCGATGGCGAATGCGAGGCCGGCCGAGGGGACCGGGCCCCGGGTTCCGCCGAGGATCGAGCACGCACGGGGGACGCGCGCGCCTCAGGCGAGGGCGGCGGCATCCGGCGGTTCGGCCTACGAGCGCTATCACATCGAGGTGCGGCCTGCACCCGAGATTGCGCCGTACCCGTCGCGCTTCCGCGTCCGGATCAAGAAGCACAAGTTGATCGCGATGGTCCTCCGCGAGCTGCTCGACCCGCGGACGCCGGCGAAGGTCGCGCTCTCGCGGCCGTGCGTCTACGGCGTCTACGGCAGGCCGGTGGGAGGGCTCGCACCGATCCACTCGAAGTGCGTCGGCTGCCTGCGCTGCAGCACCCAGTACCCGGAGTTCATCACGATCGTCCCCAACCCCGCGCGCGCCGGGCTGGGCGACAGCTACCTGAAGCCGGACTGGGTGGACACGATCAACTACGAGGCCGGGGCCGGTCACGTGCCGGTGCGGGGAGCCGGATACCGGGGGACGTTCGGCGGCGAGGGGTGGGACGCGATGTGGACCGACATGTCCGAGATCGTGCGCCCGACGCGCGACGGCATCCACGGGCGTGAGTTCATCTCGACCTCGGTGGACATCGGCGAGAAGCCGGCCTTCCTGCGCCTCGACGACGACGGCCGGGTCCAGGGCCCCTTGCCGAGGGTCATTCAGCTGCCGGTGCCGTTCCTGCTCGACGCGCCGCCCCGGGCGGCCGGGTCGAACGCGCTCTTCACCGTGCTCGGGCAGGCCGCCCGGCGGACGGGCACGGTCGCGGTGGCGCCGATCGCCGCGGTGGCCCGGTTCGCCCTCTCCGGCGACCATGTGGCGCCGCTGGTGGCGCCCGGCGAGGTGTCCTCCCTCGCGAGGCTGGGATTCGTTCCGCGCCTGGTGTTCATGGACGGCTGGGACCCCGAGGCGTTCGCGGTGCTGCGCCTCGGCCTGCCGGACACACTTGTCGGGGTGCGGGTGCCGTACGGCGCGGACGTCCTCGCGATGGTCCGGGCCGGGGTCGGCGTCGTGCACCTGGCGGCGGACTACCACGGGCGCGCCGGCGGCCGCTTCGTCATGGACGCGATCCGGGAGGTGCACCTCTCGCTCGTCGAGGCCGGCGTGCGGGAGGAGGTCACGCTGGTGGGCAGCGGCGGCGTCGTGCTCGCGGAGCACGTGCCCAAGGCGATCATCTGCGGCCTCGACGCCGTTGCGCTCGACACCGCCGTGCTCGCCGCCCTGCAGGGCCGCTTCGTCGGGGATGCGGTCGACCGCGACACCGCGGTCGTGGAGCTGCCGCGCCTGCCGCTCGCGTGGGGCGTCCAGCGCGTGACGAACCTCGCCGGCGCGTGGCGCGACCAGCTCCTCGAAGTCATGGGCGCGATGGGGATTCGCGAGGTGCGGCGCCTGCGCGGCGAGCTGGGGCGGTGCATGTTCCAGCGCGACCTGGAGCGCGAGGCGTTCGGCGAAATACAGGGCTCAGGGGTCAGGGGTCAGGGGTCCGGAACGACGGCAGAGCCCGAGCCAACGACGGCGCGGAGGACGGTGATCGTGCCTCGCCCGGAGCATCATCCGTGGGAGAAGGGGGCGAGCGTGGAGGCGAAGGTCGTCGCCAAGCACCGCTCGGCGATGCGGCGCGGCTTCACGGTCTTGCCGACGCTGGCGTTCGGCAGGCCGCCGGCGCTCGGCGACGCCCGCTGGACGGACGACCTCATCCTCGCGACCTGGCGGCAGGCGGCGACCGGGGCGGCGCCCGGCGGCGCGCTGGAGCACCGCGTCGGGCGCTCGGACGGCGGCTTCGACAGGCTCGGCTTCGTCGAGCGGCCGCGCAGCGCGTGGCTCGCCGAGGGGGCGGAGGTCGACACGTCGATCCCGCTCAACCGCCGCCCGTACGACGCGAAGGTCGAGATCCCGGTCCCCTGGTACGGCGGTGGGATGTCGTTCGGCTCGGTCTCCGAACAGGTGATGCTGTCGCGCGCGATCAACGCCCGCAACTGGAAGACGTTCACCTCGACCGGCGAGGGCGGGTATCCGGCCTCGCTGCTGGCGCACAAGGCGCACGTGATCACCCAGGTGGCCACGGGGATGTTCGGGGTGCGCGAGGAGACGATCCAGGCCGCGCCGATCGTCGAGTTCAAATACGCGCAGGGGGCCAAGCCCGGTCTCGGCGGCCACCTGCTCGGCGACAAGGCGACGACGGTCGTGGCGCAGATGCGCGAGAGCGTCCCCTGGGTCTCGCTGTTCTCGCCGTTCCCGTTCCACTCCGTGTACTCGGTCGAGGACCACAAGAAGCACATCGACTGGGTCAAGACCGTCAACCCCGGTACGCTCGTCTCGGTCAAGGTGTCGACGCCGACCGACGTGGACATGGTGGCGGTGGGGTCGTACTACGCCGGCGCCCACATCATCCACATCGACGGCGCCTACGGCGGCACCGGCGCCGCCCCGGAAATCGCGAAGAAGAACATCGCGATGCCGATCGAGCTCGCGATCCCGAGGGTCCACCGCTTCCTCCTCGAGGAGGGGATCCGCGACGAGGTGACGCTGATGGCCTCGGGCGGCATCCGCAGCGCGCACGACATCGCGAAGGCGATCGCCCTCGGCGCCGACGGCGTGATCCTCGGCACCGCCGAGCTGGTCGCGCTCGGGTGCACGCGCTGCTCCAACTGCGAGCGCGGCCGCGGTTGCCCGTTCGGGCTGACCACAACGGACCCGGAGCTGTCGCAGTTCGTCGATCCCGAGTGGGGCGCCGAGCGCCTGGGCAACCTGTACCGCGCCTACCAGCTGGAGCTGCGGGAGATCCTGCGCCGTCTCGGCCTGGAGAGCGTCAAGGCGTTGCGCGGCCGCACCGACCTCCTCGTCTACGAGGGAAGGGGGGACGGGTGATGGACCGCGCCGAGCTCGTCCGCGCGTTCATCGAGTCGCGGCGCGACCAGGGGACGAGCGCGTCGCCGGCGGTGCGCAAGTCCGACGCCGAAGGCGGGTGCGGCGTTATCGGGATGGCCGCGAGCGTGCCGGTCGCAGGCCGCCACCTGTTGCAGGCGCTCGTCCAGATGCGCAACCGCGGCAACGGCAAGGGCGGCGGGATCGCCGCAGCCGGGCTGGACCCCGCGTTCTTCGGCGTGAGCCGCCGGGTGCTCGAGGAGGACTACCTGTTGGCGGTCGCGCTGCTCGAACCGGGCGCCCGCGAGCGGGTCGAGCGCGAGTTCATCGAGCCCACGTTCCTGGTCGACCACAGCTGCACGATCGCCGCGGTTCCGGACTACCGCTCGGTCGGGCTCGAGGTCGCGCCGCCCGAGGCGGCGTGCTACTTCGTGCGGGTCCGGCCGGAAGTCCGTGACGCGTTCGCGAAGGAACGCGGGCTGGGCCACGCCGAGCGCGCCGAGGTCGAGGATGAGATCGTCTACGAGAACAGCTACGCGCTCAACCGCGCGTTGTACGCCGCCACCGGCGACAAGCAGGCGTTCGTGCTCTCCCACGGCAAGGACCTGCTCGTGCTCAAGCTGGTCGGCTACGGCGACGAGGTCGTCCGAGCGTACCGCCTCGAGGACCTGACGGCGACGGTCTGGATCGGACACCACCGCTACCCGACCAAGGGCCGCGTCTGGCACCCCGGCGGCGCCCACCCGTTCATCGGCATGCACGAGGCGCTCGTCCACAACGGCGACTTCGCGAATTACGCCTCGATGGCGAGCTACCTCGCCCAGCGCCGCATCCAGCCGCTCTTCCTCACCGACACGGAAGTCGCGGTGCTCGTGTTCGACCTCCTGCACCGGCAGTACGGCTACCCCCTCGAGCACGTCATCGAGGCGATGGCGCCGACCACGGAGCGGGACTTCGCGATGCTGCCGCTCGACAAGCAGCGCCTGTATCGCATGCTCCAGACCGTGCACATGCACGGCTCCCCCGACGGACCCTGGTTCTTCCTGATCGCGCAGTCGGACCCGGGCGAGCGCGCGCGGCGCCTGATCGGGATCACCGACACCTCGATGTTGCGGCCGCAGGTGTTCGCGATGCAGCGCGGGGAGGAGGCGGTCGGGTTCGCCGCCTCGGAGAAGCAGGCGATCGACGCGGCGCTCGCCAGCCTCGCGGCCGAGGACGGGCGCTTCTGGCCGCGGGCCGACCTGTTCTGGAACGCCCGCGGCGGCTCGCACACCGACGGCGGGGCGTTCATCTTCACGGTCCGCACCGACGACGCGGGGCGCCGCGATCTGGTTTGCACCGACAAGTTCGGCCGGGCGATCGAGCCGGAGCCCGACCGCCTCACGCCGGTCGCGGCCGCGGGTGGGCCCGTGACGTTGCCGGTCGCGCATCCGCTGGACGGCGAGGCCGAGAGCCTCTTCGCCCACGCAGTCCGCATGCTGCCGTCGTGGGGGTACGAAGACCTCCGGCGGTACCTGGCGGAGGTCGAGAGGATCGCGTCGGACGGCGAAGGCGTACGGCGCGCGCTCGGTGCGTTGACGCTGCTGATCGACCGGCGGGTGCCGACCGGGCGGCTGAAGCGCAGCGCCGCGGTCTCGCTGGTGGACGAGAGCCTCGCGCGGGTGATGGAACGGATCCGCGGCCACCGACTTCAGGGTTTCGACTGGGCCGCGGCCGGGACCGCTCTCCCGGAGGCCGCCGGGCCGGAGACGACGCTGGTGCTCGACGCTCGCGGCTTTCCGCCCGAGGGGCCCGACTCGCTGGCCCGGGCGTTGGTCCGTTCCTACGAGCGCGGGTTCCGCCGGTTCCTGGTCGCCCATGCACGAGGCCATCGGTTCATTGCGGCGGGACTCGGTCCGGGGACGGAGGGCGTTCGGGTCGACGTCTACGGCTCGCCGGGGGATTACCTCGCCTCGGGGATCGACGGCGCCGAGGTCATCGTCCACGCGGCGGGCCAGGACCAGCTCGCCCAGATCGTCAAGGAGGGCAGGCTCGTCGTGCACGGCGACGTCGGCCAGACCTTCGGTTACGCGGCGAAGGGCGGGCGCGCGTTCGTGCTCGGCAACGCCGCCGGGCGCCCGCTGATCAATGCGGTGGGGAAGCCGCAGGTGGTGATCAACGGCACCTGCCTCGACTACCTGGCGGAGTCGTTCATGGCGGGCGACCCGCTCGCCGGAGGCGGGTTCGTGGTCCTTAACGGCGTCGCGTTCGACGAGGCCGGCGAGATCGTCGATCTGGAGACGCCGTACCCGGGCGGCAACCTGTTCTCGCTCGCGTCGGGCGGCGCGATCTATGTCCGCGACCCGCATGCGCGCGTGGGTGCCGACCAGCTCAACGGCGGGAGCTTCGCCGACCTCTCGCCCGATGACTGGGCCCTCGTCGCGCCGCTGCTCGCCGAGAACGAGCGCGCGTTCGGGATCCCGGTCGAACGCCTGCTCGCCGTGGACGGCCGCCGCCTCGAGCCTCACGCCGTCTACCGCAAGATCCAACCTGCCGGACACGAGGCGCTGCAGCCCGAGGAAGCCTGGGTCCGCAAGGCGGGGTGAGGGCGCAGCGCCGGGCGAGCGAAAACCGGCCACATTCCGGACATCACTTGACTTGAGAACGCGCGCCGGGGAGACTCGGCCGAACAGAGACCGGAGGGGTCGAAATGGACAAGAAACAGGTGCTCGAACGGTGCAAGAAAGACGGCGTGCGCTTCCTGAGGCTCGCCTTCACCGACATCGACGGCGTCATCAAGAACGTCGAGGTGCCGGCCTCGCAGTTCGAGAAGGCGCTCGACGGGCAGATCATGTTCGACGGGTCCTCGATCGAAGGCTTCACCCGAATCGAAGAATCGGACATGCTGCTCAAGCCCGACCCCGCGACCCTCGCGATCTACCCGTGGCCGACGCCGTACGGCAAGGTCGCCCGCCTCATCTGCGACGTGTACAACACGGACGAGACGCCGTTCGCGGGCTGCCCCCGCCTCGCGCTCAAGCGCATCGTGGCGCGCGCGGCGAAGAAGGGCTGGACGATGATGGCGGGGCCCGAGGCGGAGTTCTTCCTCTTCCGCCGCGACGAGAACGGCAAGCCCAACCACGAGGTGCACGACGTCGGCGGCTATTTCGACCTGACGCCGGTCGACCTCGGCGAGGAGGCCCGCCGCGACGTCGTCGAGGTGCTCGAGCGGATGGGGTTCGAGGTCGAGGCCGCGCACCACGAGGTCGCACCCGGCCAGCACGAGATCGACTTCAAGTACACCGACGCCGTACGCACGGCCGACAACATCGTGACGTTCCGCTTCGTGGTCAAGAAGGTGGCGAAGGACCACGGCCTGCACGCGACGTTCATGCCCAAGCCGATCTACGGCGTCAACGGATCGGGGATGCACACGCACCAGAGCTTGTTCGACCGCAGAGGGGCCAACGTCTTCTACGATGCCAAGGGTCCCTACCAGCTCTCGAAAGTCGCGCGCGGCTACATCGGGGGCATCCTCGACCACGCCCGCGGCTTCGTGGCGGTGACCAATCCGCTCGTGAACTCGTTCAAGCGGCTGGTGCCCGGTCACGAGGCCCCGATCAACGTCGCCTGGTCGGAGAAGAACCGGTCGCCGCTCGTGCGGGTCCCGGCCCGGCGCGGCGCCGGCACCCGTTGCGAGGTGCGCGTGCCCGACCCGTCCTGCAACCCGTACCTGGCGCTGGCGGTGATGCTGGCGTGCGGCCTCGACGGCATCGAGCGCCACCTGGACTGCGGCGAGCCGGTCAACAGAAACATCTTCGAGATGTCGGAGCGCGAGAAGCGGCGCTTGCGGATCAAGGAACTGCCGGCGAATCTCGCCGAGGCGCTCGACAACCTCGAGCGCGACGGGGTCGTGCGGGAGGCGCTCGGCGAGCACATCTACTCCAACTTCCTCCGCAACAAGCGCGAGGAGTGGCACCGGTATATATGCACGGTGCACGAGTGGGAGCGCGAGCAATACTTGGAAGAGTACTGATCTGAGCCGCCAGTTGGCGCCGCCGGCGTCGGACGTTTCGAGGTTCTGCGCTCGGCCGACGTGTCATTGCGAGCCCGGCCGCAGGCCGGGCGTGGCAATCCCCCGGCAAGGAAGCGACACTCAGCGATCGGGTTGGGTAGGGGATTGCTTCGTCGCCGGGCGCTGCCCGGCTCCTCGCAATGACACCGAGTCAAATAGCCGGCGCGGCTACCCGTCGTGCTTCGAGGTTCTGCGCTCGGCCAACGTGTCATTGCGAGCCCGGCCGCAGGCCGGGCGTGGCAATCCCCCGGCAAGGAAGCGACACTCAGCGATCTGATTTTGGACTCGCTGTTCCCGGACCCCGGACCCCGGACCCCGGTCTCTCGGCACAGGTAGTCTCTACGCACGGCCGTGGGTAGTTGCCACGCTTCCCGCGCGCGGCGGGTTGCCGCACGATGGGACGTGGTCGACATGAAGCGCCCCCGCCTCGACCGTGGCGAGTTGCGAGCGAAACGGTGCGGTGGCGCGCGAGCGTTCTCGCGGCCGGGTCTCGATGCCGTGCTGGTGTTCCGGGTCAAGCGAGGCTATCCTCGAAGACACAAGTCGGTCTCGACCGCCGGGACCGGAGGGACGAATGAATCTCAAGTTACGAAATGCTCACCGTATCCTGCCGTCGCTGCTGGTGCTGGTGCTGGTAGTGGCGGCGATCGGTTGCGGCCGGGCGGGCCAGCAGGTCGAGTACCGCTGCCCGATGCACCCCTCGGTCGTCTCGCCGCGTCCCGGTGACTGCCCGGTCTGCGGGATGAAGCTCGTTCTCGTCGACCGCAGCGTCGCGGTCAAAGAGGCTGAGAGCGTCCGCCCCACGCTCTACGTCTGTCCCATGGATCCGGAAGTGACATCGAACGAACCGGGCAAGTGCCCGAAGTGCGGGATGAACCTGGTCCCCGCCAAGAGCGCTGCCGCCGCCGACGAGAGCGGCGCGCTTGCGGGTCTCGCCCCCGTGACCATTCCCGCGGCCAAGCGACAGATGCTCGGGATGACGACGGGCGAGGTGGCGACGCACCATTTCACGCACCACATCCGGGCCGCGGCCCGGATCGTCGCGGACGAGAGCCGGCTGTTCCGGGTGACCACGCCGGCCGAGGGGTGGGTCGACAAGCTGTACGTCCAGGGCGTCGGGGACGTCGTCAAGAAAGGCGGCCCGCTGCTCGAGCTGTTCAACATCGACGCCCTCAACGCCATGCGCCGCGACCTCTCGGGTCTCTCCCATTTCGGGGGCATGACGCCGAACCAGATCAGGGACGAGGAGGTCTACGTCCGTCAGAAGGTCGACCCGACGTGGCAGCCGTACGACTACCTGATGCAGCGCCTCCGTCGCTGGGGGCTTTCCGACGAACAGCTCGTGGCGCTCGCCAAATCGCCGGGCGACTTGAAGCACCTCACGATCTACGCGATGACCGGAGGTTTTGTGGCCGAGAAGTCGGTGATCCCGGGCCAGCGCCTCCAGGCCGGGGACCAGGTCCTCGTCCTTGCCGATCTCTCGCAGGTGTGGGCCGAGGCCGACCTCTCGGCGGCCGACGGACCGCTGATCCGCTCCGGGTTGACCGTCGAGATCCAGGCGCCCGCGTTGCCGGGCCGGTCGTTCTCCGGGCGTGTGGCGGCCACGGCGCCCTTCCTCGACGCGCAGACGCGCACGCAGCGCGTTCGCATCGACCTGGCGAACCCCGACAACGTCCTCCACCCGGGGCTGCCCGCCGTGGCGATCCTGACCGTGGAGTTGGGTGAGCGGCTCGCCCTGCCGTCGAGCGCGTTACTCCGCACCGGCGAGCGCGCCTACGCGTTCCGCGTCGCCGACGCCGACCGGCTGGTGCCGGTACCCGTCAGGGCCGGGATCACCGACGGGGACTTCGTCGAGGTGCTCGAGGGGCTCGCCGCCGGCGACCGCGTCGTGACCTCCGCCACGTTCCTCGTCGACTCGGAGTCGGCGATGGCCGCCGCCCTCAAGGCCGTGTCGGGTCGGTGACGCCATGATCCGACGCATCATCGAGTTCTCCGCGCGGAACCGTCTGGCCGTGATCGTCGCGGTCGCGGCCGCCGCCGCATTTGCGTTCGTCACGTTGCGCCGCATTCCGCTCGACGCGATCCCTGACCTCTCCGACACTCAGGTGATCGTGTACTCGCGCTGGGACCGCAGCCCCGACCTCGTCGAGGACCAGGTCACCTATCCGATCGTGACCGCCCTCCTCGGGACGCCGAAGGTGAAGGCGGTGCGGGGCTTCTCCGACTTCGGGTTCTCGTTCGTGTACGTCGTCTTCCAGGACGGGACGGACATCTACTGGGCGCGGAGCCGCGTCGTCGAGCTTCTCTCGAAGGTCGAGGACACGTTGCCGTCCGGGGTGCGCCCCGAGATCGGCCCCGACGCGACCGGCGTGGGGTGGGTGTTCCAGTACGCGCTGCGCGATCGCAGCGGCAACCACACCGCGGCCGAGCTGCGAAGCCTGCAGGACTTTCACCTCAAGTTCGCGCTCCGAAGCGTGCCGGGCGTTGCCGAGGTGGCGACGGTCGGAGGGTTCGAGAAGCAGTACCAGGTGACCGTGGACCCAGTTCGCCTGCAGGCGCTCGGGCTGTCGCTCATCGAGATCGGCGACGCGATCCGGAAGTCGAACGGCGAGACGGGGGGCCGTCTCGTCGAGTGGAACGGGCGCGAGTACATGGTGCGGGGCCGCGGCTACGTCGCCTCCACCAACGACCTCGCCAGAGTAGTCGTCCGCGCGAACGAGCGCGGCGTGCCGCTCCTCCTTCGCGACGTCGCGACGATCGAGCTGGGTCCCCAGCTTCGCCGGGGCATCGCCGACCTCGACGGCGAGGGGGAGACGGTCGGCGGGATCGTCGTCATGCGCCAGGGCGAGAACGCCCTCGCGGTCATCGGTCGTGTGCGCGCGAAGCTGGCCGAGTTCCAGCGCTCGCTGCCGATCGGCGTCGAGCTGGTGACGACGTACGACCGCTCCGAGCTGATCAAACGGTCGATCTCGAACCTGACCGAGGCGCTGGCACTCGAGATGTTCATCGTCAGCCTGGTGATCCTCTTCTTCCTATGGCATTTCCCGTCTGCGTTCGTCCCGATCCTGACGATCCCCGTGGCGGTGCTCCTTTCGTTCGTGCCGATGGCGGGGTTGGGCATCACTTCCAACATCATGAGCCTCGCGGGCATCGCGATCTCGATCGGCGTGCTGGTCGACGGCGCGATCGTGGAGATGGAGAACGCCTACAAGCGGCTGGAGGCGTGGCAGGCAGCCGGCCGCCCGGGCGACTTCCACGAGGTCCGGCTCAATGCGATGCTCGAGGTCGGCCCGTCCGTCTTCTTCTCGCTCCTGGTGATCGCCGTGGCGTTCCTGCCGGTGTTCGCCCTGGTCGACCAGGAGGGGCGCCTCTTCCGCCCGCTCGCGACCACGAAGACGCTCACGATGGCGATGGCCGCGATCCTGGTCGTCACCCTCGACCCGGCGGTGCGCATGGCGTTCACGCGGGTCGACCCGTTCCGGTTCCGGCCCGGGTGGCTGGCCCGGGTCGCCAGCACCCTGCTCGTCGGGAAGTACCAGCCGGAGGACAAGCACCCCGTGTCGCGCGTGCTGTTCCGCCTGTACGACCCGCCCTGCCGGTGGGTGCTCCGGCACCCGAAGCGGGTGATCGGGGCGGCGGTGCTCGCGGTGGTCGCCGCGATCCCGGTCTACCTCAGCCTCGGCAGCGAGTTCATGCCTCCGCTCGACGAGGGCTCGATCCTCTATATGCCGACGACGATGCCCGGCATCTCGGTGACCGAGGCGCACCGCCTGCTCACGCTCCAGGACCGCATCCTGCGCGGATTCCCGGAGGTCGAAACCGTGTTCGGCAAGGCGGGCCGCGCCGACACCGCGACCGACCCGGCGCCGTTCTCGATGATGGAGACGACCGTCCTGCTCAAGCCGCACGACCAGTGGCGGGAGAAGCGCCGCTGGTATTCGGGCTGGGCGCCCCGCCCGCTCAAGGCAGCGCTGCGGACGGCCTGGCCGGACCGCATCTCGTCCGAGGAGCTGATCGCCGAGATGGACGCCGCGATGCAGATACCCGGCAACAGCAACGCCTGGACGATGCCGATCCGGGGTCGCATCGACATGCTCTCGACCGGCGTGCGGACCCCCGTGGGGATCAAGGTCTTGGGCTCCGACCTCACCGCCATCGAGGGCGTTGCGGTCGCGGTCGAGCGGGTGCTCAAGGGCGTCCCGGGGACGCGCAGCGCATTCGCCGAGCGCGCCGCCGGCGGGTACTTCGTGGACTTCGTTCCGGACCGCGACGGCCTCGCGCGCTGGGGGCTGTCGGTCGAGGACCTCCAGGCCGTGCTGCAGACCGCGCTCGGCGGCGAGACGATCACGACCACGGTGGAGGGCCGCGAGCGCTACAGCGTCAACCTGAGGTACGTCCGGGACCAGCGCTCGGACCTCCAGACGCTCGACCACATCCTGGTACCGAGTCCCGGCGGCGCACAGGTCCCGATCCAGGAAGTCGCCGCCATCACCCTCGCGTCGGGGCCCTCGATGGTGCGCGACGAGGACGGGATGCTCGCTGCCTACGTGTACGCCGACGTGGCCGGGCGGGACATCGGCTCGTACATCGCGGACGCGCGCAGGGCCGTCGCCGAGGGCGTCCCGCTGCCCACAGGCACGACGCTCGCCTGGAGCGGCCAGTGGGAGAACATGGTGCGGGTGCGCGAGCGGCTCAAGCTGGTGCTGCCGATCACGCTCGTGCTCATCGTCCTGCTGCTGATCGCCAACACGAAATCCGCGACGAAGGCGGGCATCGTGCTGCTCGCGGTGCCGTTCTCCCTCGTGGGCGCCGTCGCGCTGATGGCGATCCTGGGCTACAACGTCTCGGTCGCCGCGTGGGTCGGAATGATCGCTCTCATGGGCCTCGACGCGGAAACGGGCGTCTTCATGCTGCTCTTCCTCGATCTCTCGTACGAGGAGGCGCGCAAGGCGGGCCGGCTGACGAACGACGCCGAGTTGCAGGAGGCGGTCGTCCACGGCGCGGTGAAGCGGCTGCGACCCAAGCTCATGACCGTCGCCGCCAGCTTCCTCGGGCTGATGCCCATCATGTGGTCGACGGGCACCGGCGCCGACATGATGAAGCGGGTGGCGGCGCCGATGGCGGGGGGGCTCTTCACGTCGTTCCTGCTCGAGCTCCTGGTCTACCCGCCGATCTACTTGCTGTGGAAGCGGTTCGAGCTGAGACGGGGCGCGGCTAAGCCGGCATAGAGGGCGCCCGGCCGGGTTTCTCGCCTCGACGCCCGAGGCGAGGCGGCTCATCGTGCCGGTCCCGGCGCCTGCCCGGACGGCGACCAGCCCCGTTTCCACGCCTTCGGGGGCCTCCGAGGTACGTACTTCTTCCAGGTAGTTTTCACGCTGTTCCGGCCCCGCCACTGGGTGTTTCTCCGCGATTCGCAAGTCGCTCAGAACCCGTGCGTTCTACGCTTCACATCGGTCCCCGCTGCGTCCAAATTGAGAGCCAGCAGAGGAGAGCCACAGCGTGCATCGCTTTGCAGACATGCGATCGGGGAGTCGGGCCCAGGCGGACGCTCGCCGCATGGGCGTCGCCGTCGGCGCCACGGCTTCCCGTTCCGGCGACAGGCTGACCAAAGTCGGAGCGATCGAATCGAACGAAACCACTTGGAAGGGGGTGGGGATGACGTTCCGGTTTCAAGCATCCACTGTCGAATTCACGCAGTCGAACGAACCGAAGGGGAGGGATGGCATGAGAAGCAACAGGTTCTTCACGATCATGCGTCTGGCGATGCTGAGCGTAGGGATGCTCCTGGCCGGAAGCCAGGGGATCCTCGCGCAGGCGACGCCCGACGCCAACGACCCGCTCCGACCGACGCCCGGCCGGATGAGGGGCACAACGGCGGCGCAGAGGGCGGCGGCAGCCGTCCGCGCCAGGGCGGCCCGGCAGAGGGCGGCCGAGCAGGCCGGCCAGCAGGCCGGCGCGCTCGGCATGAAGGCCAACGCCTTCGCGATGAACCCCGGCGGCATGCCGGACTACTTCAGCACCACCGTCCCCAACTGGGGGTACACGCCGATCATCCCGAAGTTCGTGGACACCCTGCCGGGCCTGACCTCGGCCGGCGCCAACGACCTCGGGCAGTACCTCCCGGTGGCCGTGGCTGACGCCACGACCTTCCCGAACTCCGATTACTACGAGCTCGCGCTCGTCGAGTACACGGAGAAGATGCACCTGAACTTGCCGCCGACCAGGCTGCGCGGGTACGTGCAGCTCGAAACTCCGGCCAACGTCGGCGTCAGCCTCCACTTCCCGCTGACCTACCCGAACGGCTCCCCGATCCTCGACGCCGGCGGCGCGCAGGTCCTCGGCGTGGACAAGCCCCACTACCTCGGCCCCATCATCATCGGGCAGAGGGACAGGGCCGTCCGCCTGAAGTTTACCAACTACCTCCCCACGGGCGCAGCGGGCAAGCTATTCATCCCGGTGGACCCCAGTTATATGGGTGCCGGGCTCGGGCCGGACGGCGTGAATTCGTACGCCGAGAACCGCGCCACGGTCCACCTTCACGGCGGCGTTCCCCCGTGGTACTCCGACGGGACGCCCCACACCTGGACGGTCCCGGCGGGCGAGCCGACCCCGTGGACGAGGGGTCTGTCCGCGCGCAACGTCCCCGACATGTGGTACGACGCATCCGGCGTCGTGGTCACGGGCTGCGCGGGCATGCCGACGTGCAATGTCCCCGGAGCGCAGGCTGACCCCGGCCCGGGCTCGCTGACGTTCTACTGGACCAACCAGCAGAGCGCCCGCTTCATGTTCTACCACGACCACGCCTACGGAACCACGCGCCTCAACGTGTACGCCGGCGAGGCCGCGGGCTACCTGGTCCAGGACCCGGTCGAGCAGGGACTCGTCGCTGCGGGCGTCATCCCGGCCGACCAGATCCCTCTGGTCATCCAGGACAAGACGTTCGTCGACGCGGCCAACCTCGCGGCCCAGGACCCCACCTGGAACTCGGGCTCGACCGCTCCGATTCCGAACACCGGCGACCTCTGGTTCCCGCACGTGTACCTGCCGAACCAGAACCCCTCCGACATGCTCGGCGCGAACAACATCGGCCGCTGGGACTACGGCCTGTGGTTCTGGCCCGTGATGATCAACAGCCAGCTCGCCCACGGCGAGATCCCGAATCCGTACTACCTCCCGGGCAACGGCGAGAACCCGACGATCCCAGGGATGGGCGCCATGCCGTCGGGGACGCCGGAAGCGTTCATGGACACCCCGGTCGTCAACGGCACGCCGTACCCCGTGCTCAACGTCCAGCCAAAGCCGTACCGGTTCCGCATCCTCAACGCGTGCAACGACCGCACGCTCAACCTGCAGCTCTACTACGTGGACCCGCTGGCCCCGACCGAAGTCAAGATGGTCCCCGCGGTTCAGCACCCGCTGGTCAACCTCGAGGTCCCGCCGGACGCCGATGACATTCCGCCGTGCGCAGCCGGCGTCACCGTCGGCCTCCCGAACTTCGTGACGCCGGGCGTCGGCGTCGGCGGCGCGGCGGTCACGAACCCCGCCACCGGCTGCTGGCCCGAGACCTGGCCCACGGACGGCCGCGACGGCGGCGTCCCCGACCCGCTCACGGTCGGGCCTTCGTTCATCATGATCGGCACCGAGGGCGGCATCCTGCCGAACCCGGACGTCGTCGACAACACGCCGGTCGGCTACGAGTACAACCGCAGGAGCATCACCGTCCTCAACGTCTTCTACAAGTCGCTCTTCCTGATGCCGGCAGAGCGCGCGGACGTCATCGTCGACTTCTCCGCGGTCCCGCCCGGCTCCAAGCTCATCCTCTACAACGACGCGCCCGCGCCGGTCCCGGCGTTCGACCCGCGCCTCGACTACTACACCGGCGACGTCGACCAGTCGATGATCACCGGCAACGGCACGGGCGGCGCGCCCACCACGCTGGCCGGTTTCGGTCCGAACATCCGGACGATCATGCAGATCGTGGTGGCCGGAACCCCGGCGCCCAACCCGAACCTGTGGGCCAACCTGGCCGCCAACCTGCCGGCCGCATTCGCGGCGTCGCAGCCCAAGCCGGTCGTCCCCGAGCCCGAGTACAACAACGCGTACGGGGCCGTCTACCCGGGGACGTACAGCCGGATCTCCGACACCACGATGTCGTACACGCCGTTGGTCCCCACGCCTCAGTCGGTCGCGAGCCTCACGATCACGAACCCGGGCCTGGGCTATACAACGGCTGCCGGCGTGACGATCACTGCCGCCGTGGGTGACGTCACGGGCACGGGCGCCACGGCGTCCGCGTTCATCAACGTCGGGACGGTCGCGTCCATTCAGCTCGGCAACGGCGGCTCGGGGTACACGCTGCAGCCTGTCGTTGCCATCGATCCGCCGACGTCGGGGTGCGTGATCGACGGTGTAACGTGCATCCAGGCGACGGCGACCGCCAACCTCGGTCACCCCATGCTGTCGAAGGCCATCCAGGAGCTGTTCGAGAACAACTACGGCCGCATGAACGCCACACTGGGAACCGAGCTGCCGCTGACCAACTTCAACACGCAGACGACGATCCCCCTGGCGTACATCGACCCGCCCACCGAGATCATCCGGGCGGGCGACACGCAGATCTGGAAGATCACCCACAACGGCGTCGACACCCACGGCGTCCACTTCCACCTGTTCAACGTCCAGCTGATCAACCGGGTGGGCTGGGACGGCGCCGTGAAGCCGCCGTTGAAGCAGGAGATCGGATGGAAGGACACCGTCGTCATGAACCCGCTGGAGGACGTCATCGTGGCGTTGCAGCCGGCCACGCCGATGTTCCCCTTCCCGATCGCCGACAGCGTCCGTCAGATGGACGTGACGCATCCGGTCGGGAGCACGGGCCAGTTCACCGGGGTTGATCCGTTCACGAACAACCCGGTGACGGTGACCAACGACATCATCAACTTCGGCTGGGAGTACGTGTGGCACTGCCACATCCTCGGCCACGAAGAGAACGACTTCATGCGCACGATCGTGTTCCAGGTGCCGCCGCCCGCCCCGTCGAACCTGCAAGCCAACTGGGGCGTCGGTGGTATCGTCGCGAGCTGGATCGACAACTCCGCCAACGAGACCGGCTTCGAGCTGCAGACCTCGGCGGACGGGCTCTTCCTGACCCCGACCAGCATCCCTGTCCTACCGAGCGTTCCCAACACGGCGTACTCGGGGCTCATCTCGGCCCTCGACTCGCCGGGCGCCGCGGGCACGTGGTACCGCGTGCGCGCGTTCAACGACCAGGCGTTCAACGGGTACAACCAACCGGTCTCCACGCTCTACTCTCAGTGGTCTGCGATCGTCCAGGTCGGACTGCCCCCGGTCGCAAGCGTCGCTCCGCTTTCGCTCGCGTTCGGGAACCAGCTCGTGAAGACCACCAGCGCCGCTCAGACCGTGACGCTGACCAACACGGGCGCGTCACCGCTGGTGATCGTGGGCTTCCCGCTCACGGGCGCCAACGCGGCCGACTTCGCGCAGACCAACACCTGCGGCGCGAGCGTGGCCCCGACCGTCAGCTGCACGATCAGCGTGACGTTTACGCCGGCTGCCATGGGCGCACGTTCCGCCACGCTGGCCGTCAAGACCAACGACCCGGTCAACCCGACCGTCAACGTCGCACTGACCGGCACGGGCATCGCACCGGTTGCCTCGATTGCTCCGGCAGTGGCAGCGTTCGGGAATCAGCTCATTAACTCGGCGAGCGCACCGATCACGCTGACCCTGACGAACACCGGCAACGCGAACCTGGCCGTCAACACCATCGCCGTGACTGGCGCCAACGCCGCCGACTTCGTCCAGACCAACACCTGCGGCGTCCTGCCGGCCACGCTCATTCCAGCTACCAGCTGCACGTTCTCCGTGGTCTTCACCCCGAGCGCCCTCGGTGCCCGCACCGCGGCGCTGGTGATCGGAAGTTCCGATCCGATCACACCGACGCTGAGCGTACCGTTCAGCGGCACGGGTGTCATGCCGATCGCAGGCGCTCTGCCCGCCTCGCTGACCTTCCCGATCCAGCTCATCAGCACGACCAGCGCGGGTCAGATCGTCACTCTGTCCAACACCGGTACTGGGCCGTTGACCATTGCCGGCATCGGCCTCAGCGGTGCGAACGCCACCGACTACGCGCAGACCAACACCTGCGGCGCCACCCTGGCCGCCGGCGGGAACTGCTTGATTACCGTGACGTTCACACCGACCGCGGTGGGCACCAGGTCGGCATCGCTGGTGATCACCGACAACTCCAACGGCATCACGGGCAGCGTGCAGTCGGTCGCTCTGAGCGGCGTCTGCACGGTCGTCAGCCTGAGCACGACGGCGCTCGATTTCGGTGCGCAGCCGGTCGGCTCGACCAGCGGCCAGCTGTCGGTCACGCTCCTGAATGCGGGCACTACCGCCCTCGGGATCACTAGCGTGGCTCTCACCGGCGCCAACCCCGGCGACTTCACGGAGCAGGACCTCTGCGGCACGAGCCTCGGCGCTCACTCGAGCTGCCGGATCAACGTGAGGTTCAGGCCGACCGTGGCCGGGCCCCGCAGTGCATCCGTCACCATCACCGACACGGATCCCACGAGCCCGCAGATCATCACGCTCACCGGAACAGGCGTCCTCGGTGTCGCCTCGGTGTCGCCGCTCGCGCTCGCCTTCAGCTCGCCGATGAACGTGACCACGCCGTCGCAGACGGTCACGGTCACCAACGTGGGAACCGCGACGTTCATCATCAACAGCATCAACCTCGGCGGCACCAACGCCAACCAGTTCGCGCGGGTCAACGGTTGCGGTGCCAGCCTGGCGCCGCTCGCGAGCTGCACAGTCACCGTCACGTTCAGGCCGACCCAGGCGGCTCCTGTTGCCAAGGTCGCGACGCTGAACGTCAGTCTCCGCGCTCCGGCGGTCTCGCAGACAGTCAACCTGACCGGCACGATCATCGTGCCGACCTTCACGCTGTCCGCGTCCTCGCTGAACTTCGGGAACCAGACGGTCAACACGACCAGCCCGGCCCAGCCGATCACCGTAACCAACACCGGCACCGTGGCCGCGCTGGGAATCGGCAACATCTCGATCAACGGGGCTAACCCGAACCAGTTCGCTCGTACGCACAACTGCCCTGCCAGCTTGGCGGCGGGTGCAACATGCACCATCAACGTCACCTTCACGCCGCAGTCCACGGGTGCGAAGTCTGCAACCCTGGGCGTCAACGTTGTGGCGCCTGCGGTCTCTCAGACCGTGGCGCTGAGCGGCACGGGCATCTAGCGCTGTGAACTCTGCAGGGAGAGGGGGGAGGAGGAGCTCCCCCCTCTCCTTCTCTCTTTCGTTCGTTCAGTCGCAGCGGTAATCAGATCCGTTTTCACACGGCCCTGTCGCGCAGACAGGGCCTCCGTGTTGTCAAGGGGTACGGTGGCGCCGCTAGTGGGCGGCAACTATACTCGGGGGCAACGCACCGGGACGCGGCGTCGGGAGAGCCCGGCACCCCATTCCACAGGAGGCAGTCATGAAGAGAAACGTCCTCGCCCTCATGGTCGCAGTAGGTTGTTTTGGGGTGGTGGTCTGCGGCCTCCCGGCTCAGGCAAGCCCCCCGGTTCCGAGCGCGGAGCCGTCGGGCCGGCCGGCGGTTGCCTCGCTGGCCGCGGGCGTCGGAGGCGTGCTCTCCGCAGCGGTCGGAGCGGATGATCCGGCGTACCGCGTGCGCGGCGACGGCGAGCGCTACGAGGCCGTGAACGCTCGTCACGGCCTGGCCGCGACCATGGGCCCGGACGGGTTCGCGGTACGTTCGGGCGCAGGCGACTGGCGGCTGCGCCTGTCATCGTTGGGACGCGATGGAGGCCGACTCGGGTTCGCGGACGGGCCGGCGGTCGCGCGGCTCAACCGCGTCGAGATCGACCGCGGCGGCGTCGTCGAGTGGTGGGTCAACGGCCCGTTGGGCGTGGAGCAGGGGTGGACCGTGCCCGAACCCCCGGCTCCCGGGCTTCGAGGGCCGCTCACGCTCGTGCTCGCCCAGTCCGGAACGTTGCGCGCCCGGCCCGGCGCCGACCAGGGAACGCTGGCGGTGGTGGACGGCTTGGGTCGCGAGGTCCTTCGCTACGCCGGCCTGGTTGCGGTCGACGCCAGGGGCAAGGCGCTTCCGGCACGCTTCGAGACCGCGGACGAGGACATTCGAGTAAGGGTAGATGACGCGGGTGCGAGCTATCCGGTCCGGATCGATCCGTGGGTTCAGGCGGCCACGCTGACCGCGTCCGACGGCGCGGTCAACGACTTCCTCGGCGTCTCGGTGGCGGTGAGCGCGGACGGTTCGACGATCGTGGCCGGGGTTCGCGGCAAGAAGGTCGGCAACATCGCGGCCCAGGGCGCGGCCTACGTGTTCGTGAGGCCGGCGGCCGGGTGGTCGAGCGTGACCCAGGCGGCCGTGCTCACGGCCTCCGACGGCGCCGCCTTCGATCAGCTCGGCTATGCGATCGCCATCAGCGGTGACGGCTCGACCGTGGTGGCCGGGCCGTTCCAGAAGCAGATCGGCAGCAACGCCAACCAGGGCGCGGCCTACGTGTTCGTGAAGCCGGCCGCCGGGTGGACGAGCGCGACCCAGACCGCCAGGCTGACGGCCTCCGGCGGCGCCGCTGGCGACTACCTCGGCGAATCATTGGCGGTCAGCGCGGACGGCTCCTCGGTGGTGGCCGGCGCGTACTTGAGGACCGTCTCCAGCCGGCTCGCCCAGGGCGCGGCCTACGTGTTCGTGAAGCCGGCCTCGGGCTGGGTCAACGGGACTGAGGCCGCGACGCTGACCGCCTCGGACGGCGCGTCCAACGACTACTTCGGGTACTCGGTCGCCGTGAGCGGCGACGGGTCCACGGTGGCCGTCGGGGCCGACGGCAAGGATATCGGCGGCAATCCCAACCAGGGCGGCGTGTACCTGTTCGTGGAGCCCGCTTCGGGGTGGGCGAACGCGACCGAGACGGCCGCAATGGTCGCCACCGACGGGACGGCCGGCGGGCTGTTGGGATGGTCCATCGCCATCAGCGGCGACGGTTCGACGGTGGCAGCCGGGGCCCGCGGCACGGAGGTCGGTCCGAACGTCAACCAGGGCAAGGCGTACGTCTTCGTGAGGCCGGCTTCAGGGTGGATGGGCGGGGGCGAGGCGGCCGAGTTCACCGCGTCCGACGGCGGGGAGAACGACAACCTGGGCAACGCCGTGGCAATCAGCTCGGACGGAACGACCGTGGTGGCCGGTGCGTTCCAGAAACTGATCGGCGCCCACGTCACCCAGGGCGCGGCGTACGTCTACGTGAAGTCCCCCTCGGGCTGGGCGACGAACACGGAGACGGCCAAGCTCAGCGCCTCTGACGGCGCGGCCGGGGACCAGTTCGGGTGCGCCGTCGCGGCGAGTGGCGACGGTTCCACTATCGTCGCGGGGGCCCTCCAGAAGCAGGTCGGCGGCAACGCGGGCCAGGGCGCGGCGTACGTGTTCTTCTCCGGGTCCGCGCCGACCGGCTTCCAGGGTCTCATCCCGATGGCCGCCGACAACGCCGGCAAGCTGGGGACGTACTTCCAGACGACCCTGTGGGCGAGCCAGGACGCGGTCGCGCAGGCGACGCTGTCGCTGTGCGCGTCGAACAACGCGCATCCGGCGGTCCCGAACGAATGCCGCCAGGTCCTCCTGCCGCAGGGCCAGGTGGTGACGCTGGAGAACGCGTGGCAGGGGTTCCCGGCGCAGCCGCCAGGCGGCTTCTTCTGGACCGTCACGGGCATCACCCCGGACCAGCTTGCGATCTTCTCGAGGACATACACGGTCGCGCCCTCGAGCAAGCCCGGAACTCTCGGACAGGGCGGGCCGTCTCTCCTGATCGCGCAGCTGCCGACCGCCGGCACGTCGATGTACGTTCCTGCCCACGTGCGCGACGGCTTCCGAACCAACGTCGGACTGTTCAACGCGACGCAGCAGTCGAGCAGCGTCCTCGTGCTGCTCCACGACGGCGGCGGCGCCGTGCTGGCCGCCAAGGTCTTCCCGCTCGTCGGCTACGGCTGGCAGCAGCTGAACGACGTCTTCGCCGAGCTGGGCGTGCCCGCCGTGACGGGCGCCTACGTCGAGGTGTTCCAGCAGACGGGACAGAACCTGGCCGTCTACTCCTCGGTCGTGGACAACACCTCCGGCGACCCGACGACGTTCCTCGCCAAGACCGCCTACGCCGGGCAGAAGGCGCTGTTCGTCCCCGTCGTGGCGCACCTCCCGGGGTTCAACCTCACGAACTGGGTCACGGACCTCACGTACCTGAACGCGAGCGCGGTGAACCAGAGCACGGCCGAGCTCGTCTATCTCCCCCAAAACACCGACAACGTCACGAACCCGGTCCTCAGGCAGAGCTGGCTGCTCGCCAGCGGGGAGCAGAGCAGCTTCCCGGACGTCCTCCAGTCGCTGTTCGGGATCTCCGGGGGCAAAGGTAGCTTCCGGAGCGTGCCTGCCGACGCGCACCTGATCTGGGCGCGGACGTTCAACGACCTCGGCGCGGACGGGACCGCCGGCCAGGAGTTCCCGACGATCTTCGCGGACGACCAGAAGATCCAGGGGAACGTCGAAGGCATCCTCATCGGCCTCAGCCAATCGGCCGCCGCCGACACCGGCATCGGTTTCCGCTCGGCGATCGGCCTCCTCAACACCGGAAACATCGCGGCCACCTTCCACGTCGAGCTGTTCGACGACCAGGGCACGTCATTGGGCGCATTCGACCAGGACGTTCCGGCGCTGAGCGTCATCCAGATCGACAAGGTGTATCAGAAGGTCACGACGAACGCCGTCGCCAACGGGCGCGCTAAGGTCACGGTCGCCCAAGGTCAGGGTCAGGGGTTCGCCTACGCGTCCATAGTCGACAACGCGAGCGGCGACCCCACCACGGAGTACGCAACGCTCGTGACCAGGCCGCAGTAGGTTTCGGACCGTCTGCAAGGGGCCTCAGCGCCCCTGTTCTCGCAACCCCTGTGCTCCGTCCGAGCGCAGGGGTTGCTTCTCGTAGCCGCGGCGCGTGCTCCGATCTGGACGATCGTAGTGTTGGAGGCGCGAGCCCGAGCCACCGGCAGAGCCCCGCGGCCGCGACGCGCAGAGACTCGAATCCTGATTCCTAGGCGGTGGGGTCTTGCTCGTCCAGCGACGCCTGCGAGGCGGCGAGCTCGCGCGTCCACCACTGGGCGAGGCTCTGGATCTTCATGCCGGCGTCGCCGACGACGCCGTTGAGGAGGTGGCAGCCGTCGTGCTGGCAGCTGTCTTGCGAGCGCCGCGCCAACTCCATGAGTTGGGTCGCGAGCTCGAGTGCGCGGGCCACGTGCTCCTGGCATTCCCTCAGGGTGGTCTGCTCCCGGCTGTCGGGCCCAGCGAACGCCAGCACGCGCACCGCCTTTCGCTACGTTCATGATCGGTGCTGGGAACGCCGCCGACCAGCGCATTTTCCACCTATCCCAGCGGTCGTTTTGGCTGCGGGTTGTCACCCCGGTGACCCGGTAGAAACTACGCGTCGACAACGCGTGAGCACGTCGACGGTTGCACGCCCCAAGACACAATTCTCGTACGAGTCCGTGTCTCATAATTCTCTGGTGAATATGATACTTGTTAACCGTGATAATGTCCTATAGGATTCTCGACCGGGCCTGGCGATCCCGTGGGGAGCGGGTCGAATCGACCCGGTCGGCCCGGAACACGGCATGAGCGCGTTGGAAGCGGGAGCGACGGTGAAGGTGCAGGCCCGATCGCGGGAGAAGCAGTGCTGCGGCCCTATCTGGCGGCCGCCGCTGAAGTCGGGCCCGCGCCCGTTCGCAGCGGCGTCCTATCGTCGAGGCGCTGCATCCTCGGGCACTCCAGGGATGCCGCTCGCCGGGGGTGCACCGCCGCCGGACGCGGACCCGCGTTCTCGTGCGCGCGCAAACTTGTCGTTATCTCTGTGCTCGAGGTACTCGAGGGAGGAGGATCACACCGATGGGCAAGGCGAAGGCGGCGAAGGCCGCTCCCCCTAGGTCGACCGGCGTCGACGCCGAGACCGCGGGGGCGAGAGGCAGGCCCCATGACCAGGGCGAGTAAGCCTTCGGGCCCGACCTCCTCCGGCAGCGAGGGGGCCTTCGACACCGAGGTGCTCACCCGCGCGATCCTCGAACAGGCGGCCGAGGGTATCCTCGTTTGCGACCCCAACGGAATCATCGTCCGTGCCAGCCGGGCGGGCGTCGCGCTTGCCGGCCGCAACTGCCTGCACGAGCAGTTCGTGACGGCGTTCCCAATGGACGTCGAGGGCATCGGGCACGCCGAGAGGCTGGTCGCCCGGGTCCTCGCCGGCGAGGCCTTCTATGCCATCGATGCCCGACTGTCTCGCCCGGGCTCGGAGGTGCCGCGATGGCTGCTCGTCAGCGCGGTGCCGCTGCGCAGCACCGAGGAGTTGGGATGCGTGATCTCCCTGGTCGACATCACGGCGCGCAGGCTTGCCGAGGGCGACCTGCGGGCGAGCGAGGAACGCTACCGCGCGCTCGTCGATCTGGCGCCCGACGCGATCGTCGTGCACCAGGCCGGGCGGTTCGTCTACGCGAACTCGGCCGCGCTGCGGCTCTACGGCGCGACCTCGCCCGACGAACTGGCCGGCAGGGCGGTGCTCGACCTGATCCACCCCGACGACCGCACCCTGGTCGGCGACCGGATCCTCGACGTGACGCGCGGCGGCTCGGCGCCGCTTCGAGCCCTGCGGATCCTGCGACTTGACGGCACGTTGGTTTTCACGGAGTCAACGGCTTCGCTCATCGAGTACCATCGCGCGGACGCCGTGCAGGTCATCCTCCGCGACGTCACCGAGCGGATCCGGACCGACGAGGCGTTACGCGAGCTGTCGGCGACGCTGGCATATCACGTAGACCACTCGCCACTGGCAATCATCGAGTGGGGTCCGGACATGCGCCTGGTCCGCTGGGCCGGAGCGGCCGAGAAGGTGTTCGGCTGGAAGGCCGAGGAGGTCCTCGGCAAGCGCATGGACGAGTTCAGGTGGGTCTACGAGGACGACGCGGCACAGGTCGCGGCAGTCTCGGGTCAACTGCAAAGCGGCGCCGACACGCGTCGGTTCTCGCTCAACCGCAACTACCGCAAGAACGGCTCCGTGGCCTACTGCGAGTGGCACAACTCGTCGCTTGTGGATGCAACCGGGCGAATGCGCTCGATCCTGTCGCTCGTGCTCGACGTGACCGACCGCACGCTGGCGGAGACGGCGCTGCGGGAGAGCGAGCGACGGCACCGCCGGTTCTACGAGTCCGGTTTGGTCGGCGTGATCTACTGGGACATGGCGGGACGGATCACCGACGCGAACGACCGATTCCTCGAGATGACGGGCTACTCGCGTGAGGAGCTGACTACGGGCACGATCGACTGGATGGCGATGACCCCGCCCGAGCACCGGCAGCTCGATGAGGCCTCGATGGCGGAGCTGAAGGCGTCGGGTGTGAACCGGGTCCCGTTCGAGAAGGAGTACATCCGCAAGGACGGGACCAGGGTCCCGGTCCTCGTCGCCGGCGCCATGCTCGACGAGGCGCGCCGCGAGGGTGTCGCCTTCGTCCTCGACGTCAGCAAGCGGAAGCAAGCGGAGGACGATCTCCGGCGGTCGCTCGAGAACCTCGAGCAGTTCGCCTACGTGGCGTCGCACGATCTCCAGGAGCCTCTCCGGATGATGGCGAGCTACTCGCAGCTCCTGGAGCGCCGGTACAGGGACAGGCTCGACGCCGATGCCCGGGAGTTCATCGGGTTCATCGTCGAGGGTGCGACGCGGATGCAGCGGCTGCTCAGCGACCTCCTGGCCTACTCCCGGGTTGGACGCGGCGACAGGCGCCCGCAGCGCGTCGACTGCAACGCCGCGCTCCGGCTGGCGGTCGAGAGCCTGGGGCCCAGGATCGAGGAGAGCGGCGCGGTCGTGACCAGCGACGTGCTCCCCGTCGTGACCTGCGCCGAGAGCGAGCTCGTCCAGCTCTTCCAGAACCTTGTGGGGAACGCGATCAAGTTCCGCGGGCCGGAGACGCCCCGCGTCCACGTCGGCGCGGTGAAGGAGGAGGGCGAGTGGGTCGTCTGGGTCAAGGACAACGGGATCGGGATCGAGCCGCGGTACGCCGACCGCATCTTCCAGGTGTTCCAGCGCCTGCACACGAGGGAAGAGTACCCCGGCACCGGGATCGGGCTGGCCATCTGCAAGAAGGTCGTCGAGTCGCTGGGGGGCCGGATCTGGTTCGAATCGGAGCCCGGCAAGGGCTCGACGTTCCGCTTCACGGTCCCCGCGAGAGGAGAAACCGCCGATGAGTAGCGCCACGGGCGTCGTGCCGATCGAGATCCTGCTGGTCGAGGACAACCCGGCCGACGTCCGGCTGACGCGCGAGGCGCTGAAGGAGGAGAAGCTCACGAACAACCTCAGCGTCGTCAGCGACGGCATCGAGGCGATGGCGTTCCTCCGCCGGGAGGGCCCGTACGCAGGTGCCCGACGCCCCGATCTCATCCTCCTCGACCTCAACCTCCCGCGCAAGGACGGGCGCGAGGTTTTGGAGGAGGTCAAGTCGGACCCCGACTTCAAGGTCATCCCGGTCGTGGTCCTCACCAGCTCGAAGGCGGAGGAGGACATCGTCCGCTCGTACCGGCTCCACGCCAACTGTTACATCTCGAAGCCGGTCGATCTCAGCCAGTTCCTCGAGGTGGTGAGGTCGATCCAGGAGTTCTGGCTGACGATCGTCAGGCTCCCGCGCGCGGGAGCGTGACCGGGCCGATCATGACACCCGATCCGATCCGCGTGCTGCTCGTCGAGGACAACCCCGGCGATGCGAAGCTGGTGGCCGTGATGCTGAGGGCCGCCCCGAAGCCCGGCTTCCAGCTGGCGCACGCCGGCACGATCGCGGAGGGCCTCGCCGCCCTGGAGCGCGAGCGCTTCGACGTCATCCTGCTCGACCTCAACCTGCCCGATAGCTCCGGCCTCGAGGGGTTGGCGACCCTCCTGAGGCACGGCGTCGCCGCGCCGATCGTCGTGCTGACCGGCCTCGACGACGAGAGCGTCGGCACAGAGGCCGTGCGGCGGCACGCTGCCGACTTCCTGGTCAAGGGCAAGATCGACACGAGCGCCCTGACGCGCAGCATCCGGTACACGATCGAGCGGACTCGCGCTGCCGACGAGCTGCGGCTGCAGCGGACCGCGCTGGTGTCAGCGGCGAACGCGATCGTCATGACGCGAGCCGACGGCACGATCCAGTGGGTCAACCCAGCGTTCACCAAGCTGACCGGCTATAGCGCCGAGGAAGCGATCGGGCAGAACCCCCGCCTGCTCAAGTCGGGACGGCAGGACGCCGCGTTCTACAAAGCACTGTGGGAGACGCTCCTCGCGGGGCGCGCCTGGCAGGGCGAGCTGGTCAACCGGCGGAAGGACGGCCGCCTCTACTCGGAAGAGATGACGATCACGCCGGTCAGGGGCGCCGGCGGCGCGATCACCCACTTCATCGCCATCAAGCAGGACGTGACCGACCGGGCGAGGGCCGACGCCGCGCTACGCGGCAGCGAGGAAAAGTACCGCGCGCTGTTCAGCGAGATGACGGAGGGGTTCGCCCTGCACCGGATCGTCTGCGACGAGCAGGGCCGGCCGGCGGACTACCGGTTCCTCGAAGTCAACCCGGCGTTCGAGCGCCTCACCGGCCTCAGGGCGGAGGACGTCGTCGGCCGAACCCACAACGAGGTCCTGCCCGAAGACGACCCGACCTGGGTACGGACGTACGGCGAGGTCGCGCTCACCGGAGTCCCGGCTCGCTTCGACCAGTACTCGCCGGCGCTGGGACGGCACTACGAGGTCGTGGCCTATCGTCCGGCGCCGCAGCAGTTCGCCGCGGTGTTCACGGACGTCAGCAACCGCAAGAGGAAGGAGGAGGAACTTCGCAGGCTCAACCGGACGCTTCTCGCGCACACCAAGAGCGACCAGGCGCTGATCCGGGCCGCTGACGAGGCCACCTTCCTCGCCGCGGTGTGCCGGGTCGTCGTCGAGGACTGCGGCCACGCGATGGTCTGGATAGGACTGGCCGAAGAGGACGAGGCCAGGACCGTCCGCCCCGTCGCGCACTCGGGGTTCGAAGAGGGGTATCTCGATACGTTGGACGTGACCTGGGCCGACACCGAGCGCGGGCGCGGGCCGACCGGCACGGCGATCCGCACCGGACGCCCGGTCGTCTGCAGGAGCATGACGACGGACCCGGCGTTCGCGCCGTGGCGCGAGCAGGCGCTCGCACGCGGATTCGCGTCGTCGATCGCCCTCCCCCTCACGGCGAGCGGGAGGGCGTTCGGCGCACTCACGATCTACTCGCGGGAGCAGGACCCGTTTTCGGACGACGAGATCGCGCTGCTCGCCTCGCTCGCCGACGACCTCGCCTACGGCATCTCGGCGATCCGGACGCGCGAGGCGCACGCGCGCGCCGAGGCCGCCCTCCGTCTGAGCGAGACCCGCTACCGCGGCCTGGTCGAGCTGTCGCCCGAGGCGGTGCTGCTCAGCCGCAGGGATTCCATCGAGCTCGCGAACCCGGCAGCGGTCGAGCTCTTCGGCGCCGAGCGTGCGGAACAACTCCTCGGGAGGTCGCCGTTCGACTTCTTCCATCCCGACGTCCACGAGCAAATGCGGGCTCGGATCCGGGACCTCGAAGCGGGCCGGACTGTGACGACCGTCGAGTCGCGGATCGTGCGCCTGGACGGCGCCGTGCGCGACGTCGAGGTTGCGGCCGCACCGGTCGAGGACGCCGGCGGCACCGCGGCCCAGGTCCTCGTGCGCGACATCACCGAGCGCAAGAAGGTCGAGAACGAGTTGCGCGAGACCCGCGACTACCTCGAGAACCTCTTCGACCACGCCAACGCGCCCGTCGTCGTGTGGGACCCCGGATACCGCATCACGCGCTTCAACCGGGCGTTCGAGCGACTCACAGGTCGGCGCGCGGCCGACGTGGTCGGCAAGCCTGTCGACATCCTCTTCCCGGAAGGCCGCCGCGCCGAGGCGCACGGCCACATCCGGCGCGCCGAGGCCGGGGAGCGTTGGGAGACCGTCGAGATCCCCATCTTGCGAGTCGACCGGACGGTCCGGACGGTGCTCTGGAACTCGGCGACGCTCTTCGACGAGAGCGGCGAGAACGCGGTGGCCACGATCGCCCAGGGCCACGACATCACCGAGCGCAAGCGCGCCGAACTGGAGCGGGAGCGGTTGCTCCGCGAGATCGAGGACGAGCGCACGAAACTGCGGACCGTGATCGAGACGGCGCCCGAAGGGATCATCTTCACCGGCCCGGATGCCCGGGTCCTCGTGGCGAATCCGGCCGCGCGCCGGGCCCTGGGCGACGCCGCGCGGCCCGGCGGACGCGTCGAGGGCCACGAGGACGTCCAACTCTGCCACGCGGACGCGACCCGGTTCGAACCCCAGGATATGCCGATCACCCGCGCCGCTCTCGACGGCGAGGTCAGCAGCCAGGTCGAGCTGCTGGCCCTCCGGCCCGACGGCGACAGACGGAGCCTGCTCGTGAGCGCCGCGCCGGTCCGCGACTCGCAGGGGCAGCGCGCGGGCGCGGTCGGCGTGCTGCAGGACATCACGGTGCGCAAGCGGGCTGACGAGGAGCTGCGCGTCGCCCTGGCACAGGCCCGCCGGCAGGAGATCGAGCGCGCGGCGCTCCTGCACGCCGCCCGCACGGTGCTCGAAAAGCGCGGCTTCGACGCCGCGGCCGGCACGGTCCTCGCGTCGTGCAAGGCGACCGTTGGCGCCGGCGCCGGCTTCGTCCTCCTGTTGACGGCGGACGGCACCGCGACGAAGGTCGTCAGGTACGACTCCGGCGGCCCCGAGCGCACGGTGCCCGCCGACGCCCCGATGCCGCTCCGGGGTCTGCGCCAGCGGGTCCTCGAGTCACGGCAGACCGTTTTTGACAACGCTTTCGGCACGGGCCCCGGCGCCGAGCTGATGCCGCCCGGCCACTTCCCGCTCGAGTCAGTGCTCCTGGCGCCGATGGCGGTCGGCGGCGAGGTGGTGGGCTTCCTGGGCCTCGCCGACAAGCCGGGAGGGTTTACCGCCGACGATGCGCGCCTGGCCTCGGCGTTCGCGGAGATGGTCGCGCTCTCGCACCTCAACACGCGCACGCTCGACTTCCTCGAGCGGAACCAGGAGATGCTGGAGATTCAGGTCGCCGAGCGGACGAGTCAGCTCGAGCACGTCAACCGCGCCCTCCTCGACGAGATCGCCGAACGCACGCTGACGGAGGCGGAGCTGCGGTCGAGCCAGCACGAGGTGATGGCCGAGCGGGAGCGGCTGTTCGGACTGCTCGAGGAGCTGCCGCTCTACGTGTTCCTGCGCGGGCCGGACAACACGGTCCGATTCGCCAACCGGTACTTCCGCGAGCAGTTCGGCGATCCGGAGGGCAAGAGGTGCTTCGAGCTGCTCGGCGCCGGCATGGCGCCCTGCGCCGGCTGCCGTGCCGCAAGGGTCCTCGAGACGAAGAAGCCCGCCAACTGGGAGTGGGTCTCCCCGGCCGCGCGGGCGTTCCAGGTCCACAACTACCCGTTCGTGGACTTCGACGGCACGCAGCTCGTTCTGGAGCTGGGGATCGACGTGACCGAGCTGCGGAACGCGCTCGACGCCGAGCACCGCGCCCGTCAGGCCGCAGACACGCTGCGAGAGGGAAGCCTGGCCCTGACCCGGAACCTCGAGCTCGACGCAGTGTTGACGGCGCTGCTCGAACACCTCCGCGGGCTCGTCCCCTACGACCGGGCCAGGGTCATGGTCCTCGAAGGGCCGGCACGCCTGGCGGTCCGTGCCGCGGTGGACAGCGGCAACGACGCGTCGATGCCGGAGCTGGACCGTCGCCTGTTCGATGCGAACGAGAACCCGGTCATCGGCGAGGTCCTGTCCACGGGCGAGGCGGCGGTGATCCCGGACATGCACGCGCACCCTCTCTGGGGCGAACGGATGGACCCGTCGTATGCGCACAGCTGGCTGGGCGTGCCGCTGCTCGCCCGCGGCCGCATCGTCGGGATGTTCTCGCTCTCCAAGTACGAGACCGGCTTCTTCACCGCGGATCATCTCCGTCTCGCGGAGGCGCTGTCCGCCCAGGCCTCGGCCGCGATCGAGAACGCGCTCCTCTTCGAAGAGGTGCAGCACGCCCGCGAGCGCCTGCAAACGCTGTCCCGCCGCCTCGTGGAGGTCCAGGAAGGCGAACGGAGGACGATCGCCCGCGAGCTCCACGACGAGGCGGGCCAGTCGCTAACCGCGCTGCTGTTCGGCCTGCGCCTGTTGGAGCGCGAGCCCGGCGACGCCGCGGCCGTGTCGGAGCGCGCGGGCGATCTGAAGCGCACCGCCGAGGAGGTGCTCGAGAACCTGCACCGCCTCGCCGCGAACCTCCGCCCGGCGAGCCTCGACCACCTCGGCCTCGAGCCGGCGATGCGGCAGCACCTGGATTCGATCGAACGGACGTACGGCTTGACCGTCCGGTTCAAGGCGCTCGGTCTCGAGGGCGAGCGGCTGCCTCCCGTCGTGGAGACCACGCTGTACCGCGTGGTGCAGGAGGCGCTCACGAACGTCGTCCGCCACGCCAAGGCGTCCTCCGTGGACGTGCTGGCCGAGCGTCGCGGCGGGCGGGTCATGGTGATGGTGGAGGACGACGGCGTCGGCTTCGACGCGGAGCGCGCCGCAGCCTCCGGCCAACTCGGCCTCCTCGGGATGCGGGAGCGGGCCGAGACTCTGGGCGGTACCCTGAACATCGAGAGTGCGCCGTCGTCCGGCACGACGGTGGTCGTGGAGGTGCCTTGTGGCGATTCGAATCCTGCTGTGTGACGACCATAGCGTGATCCGCACGGGGCTGCGCGCCCTGCTCAAGGTCGACCCCGAGCTCGAGGTCGTGGGCGAGGCCGGCGACGGCAAGGAGGCGCAGCGTCTGGTCGAGACGCTGCACCCCGACGTGCTGCTGCTCGACATCGGCCTGCCGGGCGAGGACGGGATCGAGGTGGCGAAGAAGCTGAAGGCGAGCCACCCGGATTTGATCGTCCTGTTCCTGACGATGCACGAGGACGATTCGCTGCTCCACGAGGCGTTGCGCGCCGGCGGGTCCGGGTACGTCATCAAGAGGGCCGCCGACTCGGAGATCATCGACGCGATCCACGCCGTCCACCGCGGCGACATGTACGTGCATCCGGCGATGACCCGCGCGCTCCTGCGCCGCACGGCCACCCCCACGCCCACCCGCGAGGCGCCCACGGGCGTGGCGGGCGAGGCGCTCACGCGTCGCGAGGTCGACGTCCTGCGCCTGGTCGTCCGCGGCCACACCAACCGCCAGGTTGCGGAGGTGCTGGGGGTCTCGATCCGCACCGTCGAGGGCCACCGCGCGAATCTGCTCGGGAAGCTGGGGGTGTCGAGCAGGGTGGAGCTGGTGACGTACGCGGAGGAGCACGGTCTCCTCTGAGTGCGCCGCCGATAGCGGACCATCTGCTTCGCGTTACGCGGGCGGGCGAGGGCGCCCGCCCCCCAGAGCTTCTTCCGATCCTCTTGTGGCGCGGCCGCCCTCGGCCGCGCGCCCAATGTTCTGCATCTGGCCGACCGTGCGGAGGTTGGGTGGGGCACAACGCGAGACCACGGGCTGGCCGGGTGTCCGATTCCGGCAGGGAGCGATCAGGTCTGATCCGCGAGCGTTCAGAATCGGAGCGTGAAGCCGAACAGCACGCGGTCGTCGGTCCCGGTGTCCTCCTTGAACCGCTGCGCTGTGAGGATGAGCGAGATGACGCGGGAGACGTTGATCGTCGAGTTGAGCGAGTAGGCCTTGGTCTGCGGCCTCGACTCGACGACCACCCCGCCGGAGTCGGTGAAGCTCAGGACGGACAGGGAGGTGGTGTAGTCCACGGAGAGGTACACGGCGCGCCCGAGGTTGGCGCCCAAAGACGTGTACCATGAGTCGTAGTAGTTCCCCGTGTGGTCCGTGCGGTTGTCCGACACCGTGACGTCGAGGCCCGAGCCGAAGAGGTTGGTCTGCCAGAGCCCGGCCTGGATGCGGCCCGTGGCGGTCGCGTCCACGTTGTTGCGGTCGCGGTAGTAGCCGCCCCATACGCGGAAGCGCGGGGTCACCGAGACCGTCACGCGGCCGCCCACCGATTCGAAGAGGAACCCATCGAGCAGGCGCGGGTCCACGGGCCTTGCCCGCGAGCTCGTCGTTGGTGATCGAGCGCGCGTCGAGGGACAGCCCGTGGTGGTACATCCCCTGGAAGTCGATCACGTTGGACGGTGCGTAGCGCACGTTGGCGAAGATGTAGTTCAACCCGCTCTTGCCGGTGCCGGCCGGACCCTTGAGGTCGTACTCGGCGGCCTGGTACACGAAGAACTTCGTGCCCACCGGGAGGAAGTTGAGCATCGTGGCGACCTGGCGCTCGGTCATCCCCTGGTTCTTGATCGTCACGTAGCCGAGCACGCTCCGGCGTCCCAGATCGCCGTCGAGCGCCGCGTAGGCGCCGGACTTGCGGACGCCGCTCACGAACGCCGCGTTGAACGGCTGGGGCTCGAGCCCGGAGAAAAGGCCGAACCGGAACCGGCCGAGCTTCGATGTCTGGGTCGGCCGGTACTCCAGGAGCGCTCCGCCGACCGAGCCGAGCGCGCCGAGGTCGTTGAGCCACATCTGGCCGAGGCGGACGCCGAAGTTGCCGCCCTGGGATCGGTAGTCGACGTAGGCGTTGTAGATCGACGTCTGGCTCGGCTGGAACGCGCCGCTGTAGTTCGCCTGCCGCACGTCCACCGCGTAGCCGAGGCCGCCGTTGTCGTTGTTCGCCGACTGGATCGTCAGGTTGGCGAACTCGTCGGTGGTGCTGCTCGCGAAACCGGTGGCGTCGTCCTTCAGCCGCGCGGTCTCGGCGAAGAGCGAGAACCGCGCCCACCCCGGAGTGGGCGGCGCCGGTGTCTGCGTCTGCGCGCCGGCGGGCAGGGCTGCCAGGAGCGCGATGACCAGACCGGACGCCGCCGCAACGGCGCGAACAAGCCTCATGCACCCTCCTCGTTACTCATTTGTGCGAGCGCACCACGCCGCCTAGGATTCTCCGCACCGGGGCGCCGCCGTGTCCGTTCGGGTGGCACGCGTAGCACGCGCTCGACAGGTAGACGTAGCCGGAAACGCCCTGGTGGTCGTTGTTGGTCTGGCTCTGCGGGTGGCAGCCGGTCGTGCACGAGAACACGGCGTAGTTGGTCGGGTCGGTGTGGCAGACTGAGCAGACCCCGCCCGAGTTGCCGTGGTTCTGCGGGAACCACGTGTGGTTGAAGGTCCCCTGCGTCCACGAGGTGTCGGAGTAGTGGTGGCAGGTGTCGCACGTCGTCGGGAACCCCGCGGCGATGTGGTTCACGGGCGTGATCGCGTTGGCGTAGTCGGTTGCGTGGCAGGCGTAGCACGGCCCCGTCGGCACGGTGGTGAAGTTGCCGTTGGTGTGGCAGTTCGTGCAGGCGGTCGTGCTGTGCGCGCCGGCGAGCGCGAAGTACGTCTGGTGGTTGAAGGTCGACGCGGTCGTGAAGAGCGGGTCCGCGAAGCCGTGGCAATCGGCGCACGTGGTCGGCATCCCGGCGTGGTTCACCGGCGTCGTGGCGCCCTGATAGTCCGTGAGGTGGCACCCCACGCACGTCGTCGGCACGGTGGTGTAGTTGTTGTTGATGTGGCAGCTCGCGCACGGTGTCGTGGCGTGCACGCCGGCCAGCGGGAAGATCGAGTGGTTGAACGTCCCCTGTGTCCACGACGTGTCGGAGAAGTGGTGGCAGGTGTCGCACGTCGTCGGGAAGCCCAGCGCGACGTGGTTGATCGGCGTGATCGCATTCTGGTAGTCGGTGGCGTGGCAGGCATAGCACGGCCCCGTCGGCACGGTCGTGAAGTTGCCGTTGGTGTGGCAGTTCGTGCAGGCGGTCGTGGTGTGCGCGCCGGCGAGCGGGAAGTAGGTCGCGTGGTTGAACGTGGACGCGGTCGTGAAGAGCGGGTCCGCGAAGCCGTGGCAGTTGGCGCAGGTCGTCGGCATGCCGGCGTGGTTCACCGGCGTGGTGGCGTTCTGGAAGTCCGTGAGGTGGCAGCCGACGCAGGTCGTCGGGACGGTCGTGTAGTTGTTGTTGATGTGACAGTTCGCGCACGGTGTCGTGGCGTGCACGCCTTGCAGCGGGAAGATCGAGTGGTTGAACGTCCCCTGCGTCCACGACGTGTCGGAGAAGTGGTGGCAGGTGTCGCACGTGGTCGGGAACCCGAGCGCGACGTGGTTCACCGGCGTGATCGCGTTCTGGTAGTCGGTGGCGTGGCAGGCGTAGCACGGCCCCGTCGGCACCGTCGTGAAGTTGCCGTTGGTGTGACAGCTCGTGCAGGTGGCCGTGGTGTGCGCGCCGGCGAGCGCGAAGTAGGTTGCATGGTTGAACGTGGACGCCGTGGTCCAGAGCGGATCCGTGAAGGCGTGGCACGAGGTGCACGTCGTCGGCAGCCCGGCGTGGTTCACGGGCGTGGTGGCGCCCTGGTAGTCCGTCAAGTGGCACCCCACGCAGGTCGTCGGCACGGTCGTGTAGTTGTTGTTGATGTGGCAGCTCGCGCACGGCGTCGTGGCGTGCACGCCTTGCAGCGGGAAGATCGAGTGGTTGAACGTCCCCTGCGTCCACGATGTGTCGGAGAAGTGGTGGCAGGTGTCGCACGTCGTCGGGAACCCCAGCGCGACGTGGTTCACCGGCGTGATCGCGTTCTGGTAGTCGGTGGCGTGGCAGGCGTAGCACGGGCTGGTCGGCACGGTCGTGAAATTGCCGTTGATGTGGCAGCTCGTGCACGCAGCGGTGGTGTGCGCGCCGGCGAGTGCGAAGTACGTCGTGTGGTTGAAGGTCGAGGCCAGCGTCCAGGCGGCGTCCGCGAAGCCGTGGCAGGAGTCGCACGTGGTCGGCATCCCGGCGTGGTTCACGGGGGTCGTGGCGCCCTGATAGGTCGCGAGGTGGCACCCGACGCAGGTCGTCGGCACGGTGGTGTAGTTGTTGTTGACGTGGCAGTTCGCGCACGGCGTCGTGGCGTGCACCCCGGACAGCGGGAAGACGGACGAGTGGTTGAACGTCGCCTGCGTCCACGAGGTGTCGGTGAACTTGTGGCAGGTGTCGCAGGTGGTCGGGAAGCCCGACGCCACGTGGTTCACCGGCGTGATCGCGTTCTGGAAGTCGGTGGCGTGGCACGCGTAGCACGGGCTCGTCGGCACCGTCGTGAAGTTGCCGTTGGTGTGGCAGTTCGTGCAGTTGGTCGTGGTGTGGGCGCCGGCGAGCGGGAAGTACGTCGCGTGGTTGAACGTCGTCGCGAGGGCCCAGGTCGCGTCCGTGAACTTGTGGCACGAGTCGCACGTGGTCGGGAGACCCGCGTGGTTCACGGGGGTCGTGGCGCCCTGGTAGTTCGAGAGGTGGCAGCCGACGCAGGTCGTCGGCAGCGTGGTGCCGAAATTGTTGTTCGCGTGGCAATTCGCGCACGCCGTCGTGGCGTGCACGCCGGCCAGCGGGAAGATCGAGTGGTTGAACGTCGCCTGGGTCCACAGGGTGTCCGACACCTTGTGGCAGGAATCGCACGTCGTCGGGAACCCGGCCGCGGCGTGGGGCGGGTTGGTGGTGGCGTTGTAGTCCGCCTGGTGGCAGCCGACGCACGCGGTGGTCTTGCCCTTGAACACGTTGTCGCCGTGGCAGGCCTTGCACGCCTGCGTCGCGTGCGCTCCGGTGAGCGGGAAGAGCGTGGCGGCGTGGTTGAACGTGCCCAGCGTCCAGTCGGGGTCGGTGGCCTTGTGGCAGGTATCGCACGTGGTCGAGAACCCGGCCGCGCTGTGGCTGGGGTTCGTGGTGGCGTTGAACTTGGCCAGGTGGCAGGAGACGCACGTGGTCGGGATGTTGGTGAACGTGCCGCCGGTGTGGCAGGCGTTGCACGCCTGTGTCGCGTGGACGCCCACCAGCGCGAAGCCGGTGCCCGCGTGGTTGAACGTGCCCTGCTGCCACGAGGGGTCGCTGACCTTGTGGCAGGTGTCGCAGGTGGTCGGGAACCCGGCCGCCGTGTGGCTCGGGTTCTTCGAGTTGTTGAAGTCGGTCAGGTGGCACGACACGCAGGTCGTGGGCTTGCCCTTGAAGACGTTGTCCCCGTGGCACACCGAGCACGCCTGCGTGGCGTGCACCCCGAGGAGCGGGAAGAGCGTGGTTGCGTGGTTGAACGTCCCCTGGGCCCAGCTCGGGTCGCTGATCTTGTGGCACGTGTCGCACGTGGTCGCGAACCCGGCCGCCGTGTGGCTGGGGTTCTTGGAGTTGTTGAAGTCGGTCATGTGGCACGACACGCAGGTGGTGGGCTTGCCCTTGAAGACGTTGTCCGAATGGCACGCGCTGCACGCCTGCGTCGCGTGCACCCCGAGAAGCGGGAACGCCGTGGCGGCGTGGTTGAACGTGCCCTGCTTCCACGAGGGGTCGCTCACCTTGTGGCAGGAGTCACAGGTGGTGGAGAAGCCGGCCGCGGCGTGGTTGGGGTTCTTGGAGTTGTTGAAGTCGGTTTGGTGGCAGCTCACGCACGCCGTCGGCTTGCCCTTGTAGACCCCGTCCGCGTGGCACGCGCTGCAGAGCTGCGTCGCGTGCACCCCGAGCAGCGGGAAGGCCGTCGCCGAGTGGTCGAACTTGGCCTGATGCCAGCTCGTGTCGGCGAACTTGTGGCAGGTCGTGCACGTCGTCGGGAACCCGGCCGACACGTGGGGCGGCACCTTCGCGGCCTGGAAGTCCTGACGGTGGCAGTTGTAGCAATCCAGGGGTGTGCTCGCCGAGAAGTCCTGGTTGATGTGGCACGACTCGCACGCGATCACCGCGTGCGCGCCGGCGAGCGTGAACCCGGTTGCGGCGCCGTGGTTCCAGTTCACGGACTGCCACGACGTCGTCCGGTGACAGTTCTCGCAGTCGGTCCCGAGCTTCGTCCGGAAGCGGTCGTCCTGGTGCCGGATCCAGTGGCAGTCGTAGCATCGATTGGGCGTGCCTTTGATCTGGCCGTTGAGGTGGCAGGACTCGCACGCCACGCGCTGGTGCTGGCCCTCGAGCGGGAACAGCGTCGCCTTGTGGAACGCGCGCGACGCGCCCGGCCACCGGTGCGGCTCGTGGCACGACTCGCAGCGCGTGCCGAGCGTCCCCCGGTGCACGTCCTCGTGGCAGTTCGCGCAGGCGGTCGTCAGCTTCGCGTACTGCACGGCCTTGCCGTGGCCGGACGGGAAGTCGGCCTCGACGCTCTTGTGGCAGTCCTGGCAGCGGGTCGTGAAGTGCTTGGCGACGAAGAAGTCGGGGTTCTCCTTGTGCTTGTAGGTCGCGAGCTTGAACGACTCCGAGGTGTGGCAGCTCTCGCAACGACTGCCCAGTTGGCCGAGGTGGACGTCCTTGTGGCACGACGCGCACGCCGTCCCCACGCCCTTGAAGTGCACGGCTTCGCCGGTCCCGGCGGGGAACACCGTGGTCTCGCGCTTGTGGCACTTGCCGCACTCGACCTTCTCGTGCTTGCCCGTGAGCGCGAACGCGGTGGTGGCGTGCTTGAAGCGGTCGGCGGCGAACTTCGGCGCCTCGACCGAGTGGCAGGTCTGACAGTTGCTGCCGAGCTGGCCGAGGTGGACGTCCTTGTGGCAGGAGGCGCAGTCGCTCGACAGGCCGCGGTAGAGGCGGGCGGCGACCGGCTTGCCGGTGACGCCCGACTTGGCGACGCCCTCGCCGCCGTGGCACTTGCTGCACGCGACCGTGGCGTGCTGCCCGCCGTACAGCTCGGCGTTCTTCGGGTGCTTGAACTTCGCCACCCGGAACGTGTCGTTGCCGTGGCAGCTTTCGCAGGCCGTCCCGAGCTTGCCCTCGTGGGGGTCCTTGTGGCACGACGCGCACGCCTTGGTGAGGCCGCGGAAGTCCACCGCGGCCGACGCCTTGCCGCCGCGGGTCGGACTCGCCGGGATCTCCTGCGCGCGCGACATCGTGAACGAGGCGAGGACGACTCCGGGCGCCGAGGTGGTGAAGCGCGCCGTGCCGTGACCGGTCGCGGTCGGCGGACTTCTTGTGGCAGTCCGCGCACGGGATCTCGGCGTGCCGGCCGGTGAGCGGGAACCCCGTCTTCACGCCGTGGTCGAACGGGGCCTTCTGGAACGTCTCCACCGTGTGGCAGGCGACGCAATCCTGCTTGAACTCGCCCTTGTGAGGGTCGACGTGGCAGACCATGCAGCGGTCGAACGCGAGCTTGGCCTTCATCGGCGGCTGGCGGTGACAGGAGACGCAGGCGACGCTCGTGTGCTTTCCCGCGAGTGCGAACCGCGTCTTGCCGTGGTCCACTTTCTCGGTCTTCCAATTCGGGCCGTTGTGGCAGCTCACGCAGGCCGAGCCGAACGCCTGCAGGTGGGGGTCCTTGTGGCAGTCCGTGCAGAGCGCGAACTTGATCCCCTTGTAGACCTTGTTTGCGTGGCACTTGGCGCACGCAACGAGGATGTGCGCCTCGGTGAGCGGGAACGCGGTCTTCGTGTGGTCGAACGCCCTCTCGGTTTCCTTGAAGGCGACCGTGGTCGCGTGGCAACCGGCGCAGTTGGCCCCGAGGACGCCCTTGTGGACGTCCTGGTGGCACGGCGCGCAGGCGGTCGTCAAGCCGAGGAAGGTGGCCTTCTTGTGGCACTTCGCGCAGTCCTGGGCGATCGCCGCGTGCTTGCCGTCGAGCGCGTAGCCGGTCTCCTGGACGTGGTTGAAGGTCTTGCGGTCGAACTTGGTGATCGCGGCGTCCACGCCGGCGTGCTCGATGTGACAGCCCAGGCAGTCGTTGGTCACGTTGCGATGGACGCCCTTCTTCGCGGCGATGCGCTCGGCGATCGGTTTGTGACACGCAAGGCACCGCTCCGCGGTGACCTTGCGCCCGGGCTCGTGGCATTTCTGGCAGTTGGCGATCCCTTCGATCTTGGCGTGCGCCTTGCTGAGCGGGCCGGGCGACACGAGACTGCCGATCTCCTGGGCGGTCGCTATACGCAGTGGCGCCGCCAGGCAGACGATGGCGGCGCCGAAGCCCAGGCGCACGAGAGGCCAAGCGTGTCCCCCGAACCGACCGTTTGGTGCGTTCATCACCGTCCTCCGAACGCATAGCCGAAGTACACCACCGTCGTCACGTGGATGATCACGACGACCAACATGACGTAGGCCACTGGCCGGTGGAACATGTGCCACATCTCGAACAGCTTCTTCGTCCGCTTGAGGTACGCGAGGCGCCGCAGCAGCGTCGCGCGCTCGGCGATCAGGTCGATCGCCTCGTGGAGCAGATCGCGGCCGACGCCCGCGCGCCTGATCTGGCGCCGCAGCCGGCCGATCTGGAAGTGCAGCCTGAGATCGCCGAAGATGATCCCGAACCAGCCGGGCGTGCTGCCCTTGGCCGGCAACGCGCGCGCCTCGAAGGCGTCCACGTTGGTGAGCAGCGCGGCCGGCAGCCGCGTCGAGATGAGCGTCGACTTGAGCTCCGTGGCCCGTTGCTCGACCTCGGCGTACGTCAGCTCCTGCCCGCGGATCGTCTTGGGGATGCGGACGAAGAGGTAGCGCCCGACGAAGCCGGACAGGACGACGAGCAGCATCGACCAGTACGCGACCGAGACGATGCCGTTGAACTTGAACGACGTGTGGAACGTGATCATCACGGGTCCGAGGACCCCGCAGTAGATGTGGAACTCGAGCCAGCGCGGCAGGGTGCCGACGTGGGCCATGCGCTTCGACTTCTTCCTCAGCGAGTAGCCCTGCATGAGGATCATCAGCAACGTCCCCGTGATCCCGAGCCAGCGGCCGATCAGCCCGGACGGCCGCAGCATCCTGTCGCCCGGCGCGAACCCGCGCAGCGCCAGCGCGGTCCGGTAGTAATGCCAGCCGTCGAGCGTGAAGAGCAACACGAGGGTCACGACCACCGTCGAGAGCAGGGCCAGTACCAGCACGTTGGACATGCTCCGCATCGGGAAGAGGATGCGCGGCCGGGCCTTTTCACCCGGCTCGACGACTCGGAGCGTCGTGGCGGGCGTCGGACTTTCCGGCTGCCGGAGCGGCTGGTTCGACCTGGCGATCATCCCCCCCAAAACCCTTTCCGGCCCGTGTAACTGAGCCGCCGTCGCAGTCCAACGTACGTCATGCGCGAGCGAACTTCCGTGACGAACGTCACTTCTTCCGCTCCCTGGGGGGTACGCCCGGTCGCCATCGCGGGCAACGCTACCTGGCGACCGCGGTTCGTCGGACATCCCTGACGGCTCAGACGTCTTACCCGGTACGGCAGAGGAACCGGCGCTTCGGTCACGACAACTTCCGTGACAAAGGTCAATATTCCAACCTTCCGCCCGGACGTCGCCCCGGTGCGGGCGGCCGAACACCTCGTTTCGTCGCCGCCGGTCGACGTCCGAGCGTCCGGAGGCGCAATCCGGAGCGATGCCGACCGGCTCATCATCGAGCCGGGCCACGGCCAAGCGACACTGTGAGAGTCGTGCAAGAGTTCAGCCACACTGTCACGTCCCTGAGGCAAGTCTGAGACGCGGTTCAGAGCGTGGGAAGCGTAGAAATCACCTATGACGATCCCCGTGGGAACTACCGGACCCACGGGAGGATAGGTGGAGGTCGCGGCGAGAGGGTCAGGGCGGAGCCGCGAACGCGGGGGGCGGGTGCCGGACGCCCTTCAGACGTCGAGGACGCAGTTGCCCTTCGCGTAGGCCACGCAGGGCAGGATGAAGCCGTTGGCGCGGTCGTCCTCGTCGAGCGAGTCGGCGTCGCAGTCGACCTCGCCCTCGACCAGGCACGAGCGGCAGGTCATGCAGACACCGGCCCGGCACGAACTCGGGATCTCCACGCCCCCGGCCTCCGCGGCCTCGAGGAGGGTCTGCTGCGGGCCGACGTCGACGGTCACTCCGCTCTGGCGGAGGACGAGCCGGAGCCCCCCGCCGGCTGGGGCGGCGGCAGGCTGCGCGGCGGCCTTGGCGGGCGCCCGCTTCGGGGCTGCGGCGGGGCTGTCCTCCTTCGACATCGCCACTGCGGCCTCGAACGCCTCGTAGCGGATCTGGGGCGCCGGAACGCCGATCGACGCGAGCAGCTCCCTCATGCCGTTCATCATCGCGGCGGGGCCGCAGATCATGTAGATCGAGTTCGTGATGTCGGGGACGACCTTGCGGAGGAGCGTCTCGTTGATCCGGCCGCTGAACCGGGCGATCGCCGACCCGCCGCCGGCGCCCATCAGCGCGAACGGGCCCCCGCTGGTGACGATCACGACCTTGCCCTGGGGGTGCCGCTCGGTGAGGAAGTCGAGCTCGTGCCGGAAGGCGACCTGCTTCTCGTCCTTGGCCGAGATGATGAGTGTGGCCGGCCGCATCGGCTCAGCCGCGAGCGCATGCCGGAACATGCTGACCAGGGGCGTGATGCCGACCCCGCCGGCGAGGCAGACGATCGGCCGGTCGTCGCCCTCCGGGTAGGTGAACTTGCCGTTCGGGCGCTTGATCGTGAGCATCGAGCCGGGCCGCACGGTGGCGTGGAGCATCCCCGAAACCACCCCCTGGCGCTTGACGGAGATCTCGAGATAGCCCGCCGCCTCGGGCGCGGAGCTGATGGAGTAGCAGCGCACGAGGGGTTTGCCCTCCGCCTGCAGGCGAACCGTGATGAACTGGCCGGCGACGAAGTCGAACCCCTCCGGCCGAAGCATGCGGAACGTCTTGATGTCCTCGGACTCCTCGAAGACGGCGAGCACCGGCACGGGCTGGAACGATGGCGGGGCGGCCGGCGCCGGCCGGGGCTCCGGCGCCGCCGGCGCGTCGGCGGCGGCCGCTGCCGTCGCAGGCGACCGCTTGGCGGCGCCCGTGCGTTGGGGTTTCGCCGGAGGCGGCGCCAGCTTCTCGAACGCGACGAACCAGGCGAGGTGGACGATGACACCGGAAACGAGCCAGATCGGCTGCGGCATGAACCACGGCAGCGCGGAGAACGCCAGGGACGGGAGGAGGGCGGTCATGGCGCCGAGCGACTTGACGCTCCGCTGCTGGCGCAGGACCAGAAGCGTGAGGTGGAGCGTGCTCACGAACGCCAGCGTCGCCGAGGAAACAGTGGCCATGAGCTCCTGCGGCACCTTCGTTACCTCCCCGACGCGAAACGCTATCTCAATTGTAACCCTTCCCTCCGTGACCTACCGCACAAAGGCGAGGGCAAGAGCGGTCGCGCCGATCACGACCCACACGACGTTGACCCTGAGGCGCAGCGCGGCCACGGAGGCGGCGGCCAGCACGAGGTCCCATGGGCCGATGAAGGCGCTCTGCGCAACCTGGGCGAGCACGTGCAGGAGCATGGCGATGAACGCCGCGAGCAACCCGCTCACCGCGCTCTGCACGATCGGGAGGTGGCGGAAGCGGGCGAAGTGCGGCGCGACCAGCACGAGGACGATCGACGACGGCAGGAAGATGCAGACCGTCGCGAACGCGGACCCGAGGAACCCGCCGACCTTGTACCCGATGAACGTCGCGGTGATGATCACGGGCCCGGGCGTGATCTGGCCCAGGGCCAGGCCGTCGATGAACTCCTTCGTCGTCAGCCAGGCGTGCGCCGGCGAGTGGACCACCTCCTGGAACATGAGCCCGACCGCGGTGTAGCCGCCGCCGAACGCCACCAGGTTGATCCGGGTCATTGTCCACCCGAGCGCCGGGAGGTTCGGCGAGAGCCCGCGCGACGCGACGATCGCTCCTGCGTAGAGGAGGGCGACCGCAACGGCCCAGGCGACGGTGCCGCGGTAGCGGCCGGGGGGTCGTTGCGACGCGGCGCCGCCGGGAGGCGCCTCCTCGTCGCGCGGGCCCGGGCGGATCGCCCCGATCACGACGCCGGCCACGGCGGCAGCCAGCAGCACGAGGAGCACCTCCGCGCCGGCGAAGAACCCCCAGGCCGCGCACGCGGCGATCGCGACGCCGCGCCAGTCCCGCAGGGCCGGCTGCGCCATCGAGAGGATCGACTGCACGACGATGCCGACGACCGCGGCCCCGAGCCCGCGGAACGCCGTGTGGACGAGCGGTAGTTGGGAGTAGCGGAAGTAGGCTGCGGAGAGCCCGAGCATGAGGACGAACGCCGGCGAGTTGTACGCCAGCATCGCGGCCAGGACGCCGGGTCCACCGTGCAGCCGCCAGCCGATGTGGGCGGCGGTCTGGGTCGCGACCGGCCCGGGGATCATCTGCGCGAAGGCGAGCGACTCCCGGAACTCCTCCTCCGTGAGCCACCGCTTCTCGAGCACGACGACCTCGCGGATCTGTGCCACGATCGCCGGGCCGCCGTACGACGTCGCCCCGATCCGGAGAAACGTCCGCGCCATCGGCCACAGACCCACCCTCACGCCGCGCTCCCGAGCATGCCGCGGCGAGTGTGAAATGGAAAGCGCGTACGCGTCAAGACGCGCCCTCGAGGCCGCCCGGGAAGCCGGCCCGGCCCTCCCCGGTTGTCGGGTCCGATATGGAGACGGGCACCCTCGCCGAGCAACTCGGGGCGCTGGAGAGCGGGTTGGGCGTCGTGCGGCTCGCTGACGCCGGCGTCGTGAGAGTCCGCGGCGCCGGGCATCGCGAGGTGCTCCAGCGCGTCCTGAGCCAGGACCTCGCTGCACTGGCGACCGGGCAGGGACGAATCGCGTTGCTCCTGGCGCCCAAGGGCCAGTTCCGGGCCGTCATGGCCGTGCTCGCGGGCGTCGACGAGACGCTCCTCCTGCCGCCGCCTGGACGGGCGGCGGAGCTGGCGGCGGCGCTCTCGAAATACCTCCTCCTCTCCCGCTGCGCCGCGGAGCCGGTCGCGAGGCCGGGCGGCGCCGTGGCGGTCGTCGGCGCGCGCTGGCTCGACGGCGCGGCGGCCGCCGGCGCGAGCCCGGCCGCGCTGGCGGAAGGCGGGTGGAGCGGCGGATCGATCGACGGCGAGCGGACGGTGTGGCTCGGGCGGACGATGCTCGGCGTTGCCGGCGCGCTCGCCTTCGACGCGAGCGCGGAGGTCGAGGCGGCGCTCGCCGGGGCCGGGGCGGTGCAGGTCTCACGGGAGGCGGTGGAGCTGGGTCGCATCCGCCTCGGCGCCCCGGCCTGGGGCGCCGAGCTGACCGACTCGGTCCTCCCGCCGGAGGTCGGCATCGAGGCCGAGGCGGTCTCGTACACCAAGGGGTGCTACATCGGCCAGGAGACGATCGCCCGGATGGCGACCTACGGCCACCCCACGCGTGCGCTGGCCGGCCTGCGCCAGCTCGGCAGCGGTCCCGAGCCGCCGGACCTTCCGCTGCCGTTGACGGCGGCGGGCGAGGAGAAGCCGCGCGGCTCGCTCACCAGCTGGGCGTGGCACCCCCGCGTCGGCGGCGTCGGCCTGGCCGTTGTCCGCCGGGAGCTCGCCGCCCCCGGCACGCGCCTGTCGTGTGACGGTCGCGAGTTCGAGGTGGCGCCGTTCCCGCTCTGGTAGATGTGGCGCCGGCGCGCCGCGCCAGCGGTATCTCGCCGCCGTGTCAGCGACGATCGTGCTCCGGGTTCAATCCCACTCCACGTTGAGCAGGTGCAGCTCGGGGCGGATCTTCCCGCCCAGCGCGGTCCGGATCGCGCGCGCACCGGGGCCGAGCCGGTGGCGCCGCGACAGGTGGGTCAGTACGAGGTGGCGGTTGGCGAGGGCGGGGCCGACCGCGACGAGGTCGTCGAGGTGCATGTGCCCGAACCGCCGCGCCCGCTCGCGCTCGCCCGGGCGCAGGAACGTGCACTCCACCACCAGCACTTCGACCTCGGCCAGCACGGGCTGCGCGGAGAACACCTCGGGTCCGGTGTCCGCCAGGTACGCGACCAGCGGCGTGCGCACCTCCTCGGCGACGGCCTCGCCCGCCTGATGTCGTCGCCGCAGCTCCTCGTCCGCGCACCCGGCCAGCTCGGGACGGAGCCGGTGCCGGACCCACTCGAGGACGCAACCGAGGGTCTCGACCCAGTGCGAGGTCCGGAAGAACCGGAGCGTGAACTCGCGCCGCAGCGGTATTGCCTCCCCCTCGGCGACCGGCCTGACCTCGACGTCGTACGGCTTGCCCCCCTCGAGCCGGGCGCACGTGGCCAGGAGCTCCCGGACGTCGGCGGCGAGCGACGCGGGCGTGTAGACCGTGCCCCCGGGGAGTCCGTTGAGCTGTCGCTGGCTCGCCCAGGCCGGCAGGCCGAGGAGGTGGTCCATGTGGCCGTGCGAGATGACGACGTGGCGGAGGGGGACCAGCGCCCGCGCCGGCCTCCCGGCGTCGAGGGCGAGCCTGAGCTGGGGCAGCAGGACGAGCGACGCCTCGCCCGCGCGGGAGCCGCCGACCAGCCGCAGCTCCCCCCACGACGTCGCCAGGCGCAGTTGCCGCATGGAAGTGAGAGTGTCCGCGCCGTTACGCTATTGTCAACCTCGGAGAGGCGCCAGCGTCCTCCCCTGTATGGCGAGCGCCGCTCGTAGGGAGCTGCCCTTGGAGAGAGAGGACGACCGCGACCTGGCGGAGGCGGCGCGACACGGCGATCGCGACGCCGCCGAGGACCTGCTCCGGCGGCACGAGCTGCTGGTGTTCCGGACGTGCCGCCGACTGCTGCCCCGGGGGGAGGACCTCGAGGGCGCCGTGCAGGAGACGTTGCTGCGGGCGCTCCGGAACCTCGGCGGCTTCACGGGTGAGGGCACGTTCGGCGGCTGGCTCGTCGCGATCGCGGTGAACCTGTGCCGCGACAAGCTGCGGCGCAAGCGGCTAGTGCCGTTTCTGCCGCTGGAGTCGCCCGACGGGGACCAGGCCGACCCCTTGGACGTGCTCCCGGCCGGAGACCCGAGTCCGGAGCGGGTGGCCATGGCGCGTCAGGCCGTACGGCGGGTCCGGGCCGAGGTCGCCCGGCTGCCGCGGCGGCAACAGGAGGTGTTCGCGTTGCGCTTCTTCGTCGGCCTGGACCTCGAAGGGATCGCGCGAGCCCTGGCCGTTGACGTCGGCACCGTGAAGACCCACCTGCACCGGGCGGTGCACCGTGTCCGCGCCGCCGTGGAGGAGGCAAGACCATGACGATCCGCCACCTCAGCGATGAAGAGCTGGACCTCGCGCTGGCCGGCGAGCCGCCGAGCGCCGACGCTGCGGGCCACCTGGCCTCGTGCGTGGCCTGCCGTCGCCGCCGCGACGTTTTCCTGGCTGCGGTGGACGGCGCGGCCGGCGAGGACCCGCCGGAGTCCACGAGGGCCCGCGTGCGCGAGCGGGCCATCGCCGCCTGGGGCGCGGCGCGCCCGCGCCGCCGCTGGGCGCGCTGGGCGGCGGCGGCCGCGGCCGTGCTCGTACTCGCGGTGTTGCCCCTTCTGCGTGGTCGCGTCGGGCCGACGCCGAGGCTCAACCCGGACGCGGTCCTCGCCGACGTGGACCGGGTGCTGGCGCAGGATCCGCTCTCGGCGGTGGCGCCGGAGGACGTAGTCAACACGGTCGTCCCGGTGCCGGACGAGGGCGAAGACGAAGGAGGCTGGTCATGAGCGGTCGTGCAACGAACCTGATCTGCGTCGTCGTGGTGCTGCTGGCAGCGGGTGCGGCCGCCGCGCAGCCGTTCGCTGTTCCGCCGGGGAAGTGGTGGGAACGGCCGGCCGTGGCCGGCCAACTCGGCCTCGCGCCGGAGCAGGTCGCCAAGCTGAGCGCCACGACGTACGCGCACCTGCGCTCGATGGTCGACCTCAAGGCGGCCGTCGAAAAGGCCAACCTCGACCTCGCCGCCGCGGCGGAGGCCGAGCCGTTCGACGCGGCCAAGGTGCGCACCGCGTTCGGCGCGGTGCAGGAGGCGCGGCTCAAGCTCGAGTCCCAGCGCTTCGAGATGCTGCTCAAGATCCGGGAGCTTCTGACGCCCGATCAGTGGCGCAAGCTGCAGGCCGTGGTGCGGGAGCGCCGCGAGGAAGGCCAGGCGGCTCCGGGCGCGGTCCCGCGCCGCAACCAGCAGCGCCGCGGGAACAACTGACGCCGCCGACGTCGTCGCGGCTCGAGTCGTCCGCCGCGTTGACGCACGCGGCGATCAGCAGGCCCCAGAGCGCCGCCAGGCGGAAGTCGATGAACTCGGGGCAGGCGAGGTTCCACGCGGCGGCGGCGATCCACACGGCCGATGCCGCGATCAGGAACGTCTTCTGCGGCTCGCGCCTGCACCCGCGAGCCGCACGGACGGTCCAGGCGACCCAGAGCACGAGCGCCCCGAAGACGCCGGCGCCGCCGACGATGCCGAGCTTGACCGGGAGAAACAGATAGAAGTTGTGAACGTAGTTGGTGGGGTGCCACGCGGAAGCCGCGCCCTCGCGGTCGAGCCCGATCACCGTGGACATGTAGGCGTAGCCCAGCCCCCGGCCGAACAGCTTCGTGACCGGCGTTCCGTCGGTAAACGCCTGCGCCAGGACCTTCATCTCCAGGGCCCGGTAGGCGAACGACGGGTCGTCCATGAAGGTCCTGCCGCCCCCCCGCGGGACGAGATACGCCGCGCGTCCCGCGAGAACGGCGGCCTCGCGCTCGACGCGGGCGGCCAGGGCCCGCGCCGGATCGGAGGGGGGACGCAGCAGGACCCACGCCGCCAGCAGGAGGGTCGCGCCGGCGGCGGCGCCGAGCGTGGTCCTGATGCGCTTCGCCCCTGGCGCGAGCCGCCGCAGCGCCGTCGAGGCCACGAGCACGGCCAGGAGGCTCGGAACGAGGACCAGCCAGAGCGACCGGATCCCCGAGCCCACGACCAGCATCGCCGTCGCGAGGAATGCGACCCCGCCGGCCCAACGAACCGGTCGGCCCCTGCAGACCAGGGCGGCCAGGGTGAGGTTGAGCGTGATCAACGCCGCCGGCGCGGGCGAAACGTTGTTGACCAGGAACATCCGGTTCCAGGCGGTTCCCCCGGCGATCCCCAACAGCCAACAGGCGATGTTGATGCACGACGCGACCGCCACGCAGGCGGCGAACGCGCCGGCGTACGTGCGCCAGAACGTCGCCCGTCCGATCGCCAGGCCGGCGACCGCGCCGAAGGGCAGGAGGCCCATCGAGACCACCTGCCCCGCCAGGAAGGCGTGACCGTTGCCGCGGGCGAGGCCCACGACGGCCCCGAGGAGAACGGCGCCCGAGTAGACGGCGATCCCGATCCTCACGGCCCTCGGCGCGCTGCGGATCCGTCGTGCCGATCCGGTGCGCGCGACGCCCGCCGCGGCGAGGACCGTCGTCGCGAGCAGGATCAGCGCGGCCTGGACGGTCATCGCCTTCGAGTGCGGCATGGCGAGCGTCAGATAGGGCGCGAAGACGATCGCGGCCACCGCCCCGGCGACGAGCCACGCGATCGGGGGGACTCGCCCCGTGGCCTGGTCCGCAGGGCCAGGGCGCGCCCCGGAGCCCTCCGGCGGGGGAAGGTCGGGCGGCTGAAGGCCGCCGAGCGTTCGAGTCGATTCCGGCACGCCGTGTCCCTTGTCGCGCCGCCATTCTACCGGGTGGGGCGCACCGTGCCGGCCGGCGCGGCGCGCCCCGGACGATGTACAGTCCTGGAGTCGGTTCGTATCAACGTGTGGGGACCATCCGGCGTCCTCCCGTAGCCGGGGAGAGGGAAGGCGGGATGTGCGGGATTGCCGGGATCTGTAGCCCTCGCGGCGCCGGGCCGGCCGGTACGGCGCTCGCTGAAGCGCTGAGCGCCCTCCGCCACCGGGGTCCGGACGGGGAAGGCACGTTCGCGGGTCCCGATATCGCGATGGGGATGCGGCGGCTCGCCGTCATCGACCTGGTGACCGGCGACCAGCCCGTCTTCAACGAGGACCGCACGGTGGTCGCCGTCCTCAACGGCGAGATCTACAACTACGTCGAGCTGCGGGAAGCCCTGGCCCGCCGCGGGCACACCCTGGCGACCGCGAGCGACACCGAAGTGCTGGTCCACCTGTTCGAGGACGAGGGCGAACGCCTGTGCACCCGGCTGCGCGGGATGTTCGCCTTCGCGATCTGGGACTGCACGGCGCGCACGCTGCTCCTCGCGAGGGACCGCTTCGGCAAGAAGCCGCTCTATTTCGCGTCCCTGCCCGGCGGCGGGCTCTCGTTCGCCTCCGAGCTCAAAGCGCTGGTCCCGCTGATGCGCGCGGGCGGGTCGGCGCCGCGCGTGCGCGAGCAGGCGATCTACGACTACCTCTCGCTCGGGTTCGTCCCCCAGCCGGACACCGTGTACGACGGCGCCACGGCCGTGCGGCCCGGGCACTGGCTGCGGCTCGACGGCCAGGGGCTGCGCGAGACGGCGTACTGGCGGCCGGAGCTGATGCCGAAGCTGACGTTGCCGTACCGAGCCGCGCAGGAGGAGCTCCGGCAGCGGCTGGCCGACGCGGTCCGCCTCCGCCTGCGCAGCGACGTACCGGTCGGCGTCTTCCTCTCCGGGGGCGTCGACTCGTCCGCGGTGGCCTACGAGGCCGCGCGGCATGCGGGCGCCGGACTGCGCACGTTCACCGTGTCCGTCGACGACGACGACCTCGACGAGGCCCCGGTCGCGCGGCGCACCGCCGAGTTCCTGGGCGTCGAGAACACGGTCCTCCCGCTCGAGGTCGCCCCCCTCGTCGAGATCGAGCGCATCGCGCGGCACTTCGACCAGCCGTTCGCGGACCCGTCCGCGATCCCCACGCTCGCGATCTCCAGGCTGGCCCGGGACCAGGTCAAGGTCGTCCTCAACGGCGACGGAGGCGACGAGGTCTGCGGCGGCTACCGGCGTTATCTGGCCGCGCGGGCGTTCGAGCGCGTCGCGTCCGTCCCCGGGGTCGCGGCCGCCGTCCGCGCCGGTCTCGCGCGCGTCGCCGCAGGCCCCCGCCGGTCCGCGGCGGGGTTTCTCCGGCGCTTCGCCCGCGGCGTGACGCTCGGCCCGGGGGCGCGCTACGTCGTCTGGACGTCCGACCTGCTGCTCGATGCCGACAAGACGCGGGTTTGGCGCGGGCGCCCGCAGCGCCCCACCGAGGAGTGGGTCGAGGCGCGCCTCGACGGTGCGCTGGCCGGGTTGGACGCCCAGGTCGCGGGCGACCTCGGGATCAACCTGCTCTCGGACCTCCTGGTGAAGATGGACATGGCGACGATGGCCGCCTCGCTCGAGGCCCGATCGCCGTTTCTCGACCACGAGCTCGCCGAGTTCGCGCTCCGCCTGCCGGCCTCGTACCGCATCCGCGGGCCGCGGCTGAAGGCGGTGCTCCGCGACGCCTACCGAGGCCGCCTTCCGCGCGAGGTAACGGACGGAAAGAAGCGTGGCTTCGAGGTGCCGCTCGCCGCGTGGCTGGGGAACGATCTTCGCGACCTGGTCCGCGACTCGCTCCTCGGGACCTCGTCGCGGATCGCGGGCTACCTCGACCCGACGTTCGTGAGGGCCGTGGTCGAAGGAACTGCGATGACCGAGCGGAACGCGCCGGGCCTCGTCTACGCGCTCCTCGTCCTCGAGCTGTGGCTGCGCGAACAACGTTGAAAGCCGCCGGCGCGGGCGGTCGGTCGCGAGAGGTCGATCTACCACGCCCACGATGAGGCCGCAAGCTATACTCCAGCGGCATGTTCCCCCTCCGGGACTCGGTCCCGCGCTCGCGCCCCCCGGTGGTCAACGTGTTGCTGATCGCGGCCTGCGTCGTGGTGTTCGGGTTCGAGCTTTCGCTCGGTCCCTACCTGGAACGGTTCATCCGCGCCTCCGCCTTCGTGCCGGTGCGGTTCTTTCACCCCGCCGCGTACGGCGTCGGCCTGGCCTTCAACCTGAAGAGCGCCCTGCTCTCCATGTTCCTCCACGGCGGATGGCTGCACCTCATCGGAAACATGTGGTTCCTGTGGATCTTCGGAGACAACGTCGAGGATGCGCTCGGGCACGTTCGCTACCTGCTCTTCTACCTAGGCTGTGGCGGTGTAGCGGCACTCGCGCAGGCGATGGTCGCGCCGTCCTCGCAGGTGCCGATGATCGGCGCCTCGGGCGCAATCGCTGGGGTCCTCGGCGCCTATCTGGTGTGGTACCCGTGGGCACGCGTGAAGACGCTCGTGTTCCTGGTGATCTTCTTTACGATCATGGACCTCCCGGCGCCGGTTTTCCTCGTGCTGTGGTTCGTCGTACAGTTCTTCTCCGGCACGCTGGCCCTCGCGTCCGCGGGCGCGGCGGCCGGCGGCGTCGCGTTCTTCGCTCACGTCGGCGGGTTCCTCGCCGGGGCCTGCCTCGCCCTGTTCATGCGGCGTTCCCCCGGCGTCCGCCGGCGTCCGCACTACGCCACCTTCGGAGGGTGAGCCATGTCCGACTCGAAACCCCCAGTCCCGCTGTTCGACCTGACCCGTCAGTGGAGCGACGTGCGCGAAGGCGTGCATGCGGCGCTCGAGCGCGTCTTCGCCACCCAGCAGTTCATCCTGGGGCCCGAGGTGGCGGCGCTCGAGCACGAGTGCGCGGCCTATCTGGGGGTCAAGCGCACGGTGGCGGTTTCGTCCGGCACGGACGCGCTCCTCGCGGCGTTGATGACGCTGGGGGTCGGGCCGGGCGACGAGGTCATCACCACGCCGTTCACGTTCTTCGCGACGGCCGGCGTGATTCATCGACTGGGGGCGAGGGCGGCGTTCGTGGACATCGACCCGCGGGACTTCAACCTCGACCCGGGAAAGCTCGCGAGCGCGGTCACGCCGCGTACCAGGGCCATCATCCCCGTGCACCTGTACGGCCAGGCCGCCGACATGGACGGGATCAGGAGCGCCGCGCCCGGCGTCCCCCTCGTCGAGGACTGCTGCCAGGCCATCGGCACCAGGTACCGGGGCGTTGCGGTCGGGGGGATCGGGACGTTCGGCTGCTTCTCGTTCTTCCCGACCAAGAACCTGGGCGCGTTCGGCGACGCCGGGCTGGTCTCGACCAACGACGAGTCGTACGCCGAGAAGCTCGCGGACATGCGCATGCACGGGATGCGGCCGAAGTACGTCCACCACTTCGTGGGCGGCAACTTCCGGCTGGACGCGATGCAGGCCGCGATCCTCCGAGTCAAGCTCCCGCGCCTGCCCGGCTGGATCGCCAGGCGGCAGGAGGGCGCGGCGCACTACCGCGACCTCTTCGGCGCGGCCGGGCTCGAGGGTACCGTCGTGCTGCCGGAGGAGCTGCCGGGGCGCGGCCACACCTACCACCAGTACGTCGTGCGCGTGCCGAGGCGAGACCAGCTCCGGGCGCACATGGCCTCCCGCGGGGTGGGCGCCGAGGTGTACTACCCGATCTCGCTCCACGAGCAGACGTGTTTCGCCGACCTCGGGTACCGCAGGGGCGACTTCCCGGAGAGCGAACGCGCGGAGGCCGAGGTGCTCGCCCTGCCGATCTTCCCGGAGCTGCGGTCCGACGAACGCGAGCGCGTCGTCGCGACGATCGCGGACTTCTACCGCTGAGGCGCCGGGTCGAGCGGGCGCATGGACGGCGCTTCCGCGGGGGCCGGCGAGCCTCGGTGGACGCGAAAATGGCCTCCGGCGCCGGGCCTTGCGGCGCGGCCTGAACAGGGCCGGCTGTCACGTGCCGGCCCCCACCGCACCGGAGGTTTGGGCCTGTCCGTGTTGTTGACACGGTTGCCCAACCCGCGCACCATCCCGACCAGGGATGAGCTCGTTTCTGCCTCGTACCCCCCGTCTGCGCCCGTTGCTCGCGCTGTGCGACGGGGCGCTCCTGGCCGGCGCGGTCTGGCTCGCCCACGCCATTCGGTTCCCCGTCGCGCTCGAGCGGGCCGACAAGTGGCGCGAGATGGTCGCCCACCCCGCCCTCCTGGTGACCGGGTTGGTCGCGATGTGGGCCACGGCGGTCGCCGCGGAGCTCTACGAACCCCTGCTCATGCGTCGCCGCGAGGTCGCCGCGCGGGTCGCGGTCGGCGCGGCGGTGTGGGGGATCGCCCTGGCGCTCGCGACCTACCTGGTGCCGGTCTGGCGGTTCGGCCGAGGCCTGTTGCTGATCACGACCGCCGCCTGGGCGCTCGGCGCCGCCCTCGAGCGGGCGCTGGCGGGCGCCTGGCTCCGCCACCGGCCCCGTCCGAGCGCGCTCGTGGTCGGCGAGACGGACGCCGTTGCGGACGTGTGCCGCCGCCTGGGCGAGCACCCTGCGGCGCCCTGGCAGCCGGTCGACGGCTCGGGACTGACCGCCGTGCAGGTGGCCGAGGCGGCGCGGCGGCACGGCGTCGAGGTGGTGGTGTTCGTCGGCGGATCGACCGCGGGCAGCCTGGCGTCGGACCTCACGGTGCTCCAGTTCTCCGGCGTGCCGGTCGTGGCCGCCTCCGAGGTGTGGGCCTGGCTGGACGGGCGCCTGCCGGTGGACGACCTCTCGCCGGCGGCGTTCCTTCACCAGCCGGGTTTCTCCGTCATCCACTGGGAGCTGTTCAACCGCGTCACCCGAGTCGTCGACGTCGCGCTCGGCACGGTGCTGCTGTTGGTCTGTCTCCCGGTATTGCTGATCGCCGCGCTCGTGGTCCTCGTGGCGGACGGCCGGCCGGTCCTCTTCCTGCAGACGAGGGTCGGACAGTTCGGTCGCCACTTCCGACTGATCAAGCTGCGGACGATGCACAACGACGCCGAGGAGCACGGGCCGTCTTTCGCCGCTCCCGCGGACCCACGGGTCACCCGCGTCGGCGCCGTCTTGCGCCGGCTGCGGCTCGACGAGCTGCCGCAGCTCTTCAACGTGATCCGGGGCGACATGTCGCTGGTCGGGCCTCGCCCGGAGCGGCCCGAGTTCGTCGCGATGCTCGCTCGTGCCATCCCCTACTACACGTTCCGCCTCGCGGTCCCGCCCGGGCTCACCGGGTGGGCGCAGGTCAACCTGCGGTACGCCGTCACGGAGACGGAACACCGGCGCAAGCTCGAGTACGACCTCTACTTCATCCGTGAACGGTCGGTCGGTATCTACCTGCTGACGCTCTTGCGGACGGCGAGCGTGACGCTCGTAGGGGCGCGGAGGTGAAGCCGGCCGGGGCCCGGGTAGCGCGGAACGTGGCCTGGCTCGCCGCCGGAGAGGTCGTGCTCAAGGGCGCGTTGTTCGCGGCCGGCGTGCTGGTGGCGCGTGGGCTGGGACCGGCGGCGATGGGCGCGTTCACCGTTTCGTACGGCGCCGCGATCCTGGTCATGCTCCTCCTGGCGGCCGGCCAGGTCGAGGTCGTCATCCGCGAGGCGGCACGGCGGCCGGAGGCCGTCCGTGCGCTCTACCGCCTCTCCCGCGGATGGCAGCGCCGGGTCGCGCTCCTCGTCGTACCGGTGACCGTCCTCGGCGCGGCGCTTGTCCCCGACGCCACGCTCCGTTGGACGTTGCTCGGTTTTCTCCCCTACGCCTGGCTGCGCAGCGCGCTGATCACTGCCGGCGCCGCCTTCAAGGGCCTCGACCGGATGGAGGTCGAGGTCGTCGGACGCATCGTGGAGCTCGGCGTCGCATTGCTCATCCTGGGTTCGCTCGCCATGCTGGCCGCTCCGGTGTGGACGACGGGCGTCGCGTTCTCGGCAGGCGGCGCCGCCGGGCTCACCGTGGTCCTCTGGCAGCTCAGGAAGCTGGTCGCCGACGCTCCGTTCCGGCTCGAACCGGCCTTCCTGGCGCGCGAGGGCGCCGTCTTCGTCCTGCTCGGCCTGGGTCTCCAGGCGCTCCTGAGGATCGACACGTTCCTGATGGCGGCGCTCGGCGTGCCGAAGGACGCGATCGGCAGGTACGGCGTGGCGGCTGCGCCGGTATGGGGGCTCCTGGGCGCCGCGCAGCTCGTCGCCGTGGCGACCTACCCCACGCTCGCCAAGGCCGCCGCCGCAGGGCGGCTCCGTGTCCGGCGGGTCCTCGTGCTCGGGCTGGGCGGCGCGGCGGCCGGAGCGGTGCTGGCGGCGCTGCTGACGGCCGTCAAGCGCCCCCTGATCCGCATCGTCTTCGGCCCTCAGTACCTCGGTTCGGTGCCGTTGATGGGGGTCCTGGCCTGGGCGCTGCCCGGCGCCTGCGTCATGATGGTGGTCGGCGTCGCGGTCGCGGCGTGCGGGCGACAGCGTTGGTCGCTGGCGACGCAGGGGGGGCTCCTGGCGGTAGGAACCGTGGCGAACCTGGCGGTGATCCCGCGCTGGGGCGTCGGCGGGTGCGCCGCCGTCGCGGTGGTTGTGTGGACGCTCGGCCTGCTCGGCAGCCTGGCGATCGCCGGCCTCGCCGCGCGGCATCCCGTGAGGGTCGAACACCCGGTCTTCGCCGGGTCGGAGCTGGAATGAGCCCCGGCGCACGCTCGCCCGCCGGCGTGGGTATCGTCATCGTCCATTTCGGCGACCCGGCGCCGACCGTCGCGTGCGTCGAGGCCGTGCGGCGAGACGCATCGGCGTGCGCGCGGCGCATCGTCGTGGTCGACAACTCGGGCGATCTCGATGCGGCGACCTGCCCCGGGGCGGCGATCGTCCGCGCGCCCGGCAACCTCGGGTTCGGCGGCGGCGCCAACCAGGGCGTCGCGGCCCTGGGACCCGGGCCGTGGCAGGCGTTGGTGATCCTGAACAACGACGTCGAGGTCAGGAGCGGGTACCTCGATGCCGCGGTCCGGGCGCTCGGGCAGGCCGGCGTCGGGGCCGCCGCCGGTCCGCTGTACCTCGACCACCCGGACGGGACGCTCTGGTACGCGGGCGGGGGTGTCAACCTCCTCACCGGGACCGTATGGCAGGCGCGCTCCCGCCGGGCCGCGAGGCGTGAACGGACGGTGGGCTTCCTGAGCGGGGCGGCGCTCGCGGTCGCCCCGGAGGCGTGGGCCGCCGTGGGCGGGTTCGACACCGCGTACTTCCTCTACAACGAGGACGTGGATCTCAGTCTCCGCCTGCGCCGCGCCGGCTGGCGTCTGGTCTTCGCGCCCGAGATGGTGGCCGTGCACGGGTTGGGGTTTGCGACCGGCTCCGCCGCGCGCTCCGCCCTCTACCTCGAACACATGGCGGTGACCCGCCTGCGCCCGTTCCGGCCGCTCGCGTACCGGCTCTACCTGGCGCTCCTGCACTCCGGGTATGCGGTCGCCCGCGCCACCTGGTTGCGGGTCGCCGTCGGAGACGAGCCGGGCCGCCTCGCGGCCAGGGCGCTCCTGCGCGGGCACCGCCGAGCGCTCGCGGGCTTGCTCGAGTCGCCTCTGCCGCCCCAACGCGGCGCTGCCGGTCCCGGCACGAGGTGAAGCCTCTGGCAGTCCCTCTTGACAACTGCCAATCCGCACCTTAAGATTTTGGCAGTCCTGCTAAGGGAGTGCCAGAAGGCACCCCGGCTGGATAACGTAAAGACAAGAAAAAAGGAGGGTTGCGCGCATGAACGTTCGTCCACTCCATGATCGGGTTCTCCTCCGCCGCCTCGAAGAGAAAGAGGTGGTGAAGGGCGGGATCATCATTCCTGACACCGCGAAGGAAAAACCGCAGGAGGCCGAAGTGATCGCCGTCGGCCCCGGCAAGCTCGACGATAGCGGCAAGCGGATGCCGATCGACGTCAAGAAGGGCGACCGCGTGCTGGTCGGCAAGTACTCGGGCTCGGACATCAAGATCGATGACGAGGAATACCTCATCGTGCGCGAGGACGAGATCCTCGGCGTGCTGGGCAAGTAAGGGAGGCTGGCGATGGCAAAACAGATCGTCTACGCAGAGGACGCCCGGCAGGCGATCCTTCGCGGTGTCAACAAACTGGCGGATGCGGTCAAGGTCACGCTCGGGCCGAAGGGCCGCAACGTCGTTCTGGAGAAGAAGTTCGGTTCCCCCGTCATCACCAAGGACGGGGTCACGGTGGCGAAGGAGATCGACCTCAAGGACAAGCTCGAGAACATGGGCGCCCAGATGGTCCGCGAGGTGGCGTCCAAGACCTCGGACGTGGCCGGCGACGGCACCACGACGGCGACGGTGCTCGCCCAGGCGATCATCCGCGAGGGGACCAAGAACGTGACCGCCGGCGCCAACCCGATGGAGCTCAAGCGCGGCATCGACCTCGCGGTCAAGCGCGCGGTCGAGTCGATCACCAAGCTCGCCAAGCCCGTCGAGGGCAAGGCGATCGCCAACGTCGGCACGATCTCGGCGAACGCGGACGAGGAGATCGGCAAGATCATCGCCGAGGCGATGGACAAGGTGGGCAAGGACGGCGTGATCACGGTCGAGGAGTCGAAGACCATGGACACGCAGCTCGAGATCGTCGAGGGGATGCAGTTCGACCGCGGCTACCTGTCGCCCTACTTCGTGACCGACGCCGAGCGCATGGAGGCCGTGTACGAGAACGCCAAGGTCCTGCTCTTCGAGAAGAAGATCTCCTCGATGAAGGACCTGCTGCCGATCCTCGAACAGGTGGCCAAGCAGGGCAAGCCGTTCCTGATCGTGGCCGAGGACGTCGAGGGCGAGGCGCTCGCGACGCTGGTCGTCAACAAGCTGCGCGGCACGCTCCAGGTGATCGCCGTCAAGGCGCCCGGGTTCGGCGACCGCCGCAAGGCCATGCTCGAGGACATCGCGATCCTCACCGGCGGCAAGCTGATCTCCGAGGACCTCGGCATCAAGCTCGAGAACGTGAAGTGGGAGGACCTCGGAACCGCGAAGAAGGTGACCGTCGACAAGGACGACACCACGATCGTGGTGGACGACGCTGACGTCAAGAAGAAGGAAGCGATCTCCGGCCGGGTGAAGCAGATCCGGAAGCAGGTCGATGACACCACCTCGGACTACGACCGCGAGAAGCTGCAGGAGCGGTTGGCCAAGCTGGTCGGCGGCGTCGCGCAGATCAAGATCGGCGCGGCGACCGAGACCGAGATGAAGGAGAAGAAGGCCCGCGTCGAGGACGCGCTGCACGCGACGAAGGCCGCGGTCGAGGAGGGCATCGTGCCCGGCGGCGGCGTGGCGCTGCTCCGCGCCCAGGAAGAGGTCGAGAAGCTGCTGAAGGAGCACAAGGGCGACGTCCGCACCGGGATCCAGATCGTGGTCCGGGCGCTCGAGGAGCCCACGCGGCAGATCATCCACAACGCCGGCCTCGACGAGGCGGCCGTGATCGTGCGCGACATCCGTAAGAAGGGCGGGAACATCGGGTACAACGCCCAGACGATGGAGATGGAGGACCTGGTGGAGGCCGGCGTGATCGACCCCGCGAAGGTCACCAAGAACGCGCTGCTGAATGCGGCCTCGATCGCGGGGCTGATGCTCACGACCGAGGCGCTGGTCGCCGAGATCCCGGAGGAGGAGAAGAAGGGTCCCGCGATGCCGGGTGGCGGCGGCATGGGGGACATGTACTGACCCGATCGCGCCGGGGCGCGATCGGGTCATCCTGAGGCCCGCAGGGCCGAAGGATCTCCCCGAGCCGTACCGGCGCTTGAGAGACTGGAGTCACAAAGGGCGGGGAGCGATCCCCGCCCCTTTTTCTTCTTGCCCGTGGGTTGGCGGTCCGACGATATCTCGGGAGGAGCGTCCGTTCTCTGTGCCGGGCGCCGCATCCGGCCCATAATGATCGTGAGAAGGAAGGACGAGGTCGGTGCCCCCCCACCCCTCCGCGCAACGAGGCAAGCGCCATAGCGAGATCGGCTGCGTCGGGATGGCGCTCGCGTTCCTGGCCGTCGGCATCGCGTTCGGGAGCTTTTTCGCGGTCCACGCGTGGCGGGACGTGCGGGTGTTCACGGTGTGGCGGCCGGCCACCTGCACCATCGTCGGCAAGGAGCTCGGGAGCTCCGGCGGCTCCGGCAAGAGCCGCCCCTCGTACCGGCCCGAGATCTCGTTCCGGTACGAGGTGGGCGGGAAGGAATTCAACTGCACCGGCTGGGATTCGTGGGCGCTGTCCGCCGGCTACGGCGGCGGCAGCGCCAAGTTCTACGAGCGGGTCCTCGACCGTTACGAGGTCGGCGCGACGTACCCCTGCTGGTACGACCCGTCGGACCCCTCGAAGGCGGTGCTGGTGCGGAGGGTCCGTATCCTCTACGTGCTCGCCGTCATGCCGCTGGCGCTTGCCGTCCTGGGGGCGGTCGGTCTCTACGCGACACTCCCGAAACCCAGGCGACGCGCCGGCCTTGCCGGCCACGAGGAGGCGAGCGAGAGGTCCGATTCGGGCCACCGGCGCGCCGCGGCGGCGGTGTGGGACCGGCGACGCCTGGCGGTGCGTCTCGAACCCGAGACCAGGCCCGGCACGCAGTCGTGCGCGGCGCTGCTGGTCGCGACCGCGCTGCTGTTCGTCGGCTTCATCGCGGGGTATTCGGCGTGGGCCGAGTGGCAGGACGGGAACGTCGTGCTGCTCCCGCTGCTGTTCGTCGTGGTCTTCGGAGGGCTCGGCCTGCTGTTCCTCTGGATCGCGGCGGCATCCGCGTTCGCCGGCAAGGTCCCGGCGACCATCGTCGAGGTCGAGCGCCGCTCCGCGGCGCCCGGCGAGGCCATCGACGTCGTCATCTTGCAGCCTGGGCCGCTCCGCCTTCGCTCGATGCGCGCCCGATTCGTGGCCAGGGAGGAGACGCCGGTCGAGTCCGGATCGCCGCGCGTCAAGGTCCTTTCCGACGAGCTCGTGAGCGAGATCGGGTCGACGACGATCGGCTCGGAGGTTCCGCTCGAGCACCGCTTCACGCTCCGGATTCCGTCCGGCGCCCCGCCCTCGAGCGGCGGCCCACCGACGGTCTCCTGGCGGCTGGAAGTGTGGGGCGTGCCGCGGGTCTGGCCGCGCTTCATGCTCTCCTTCCCGATCATGGTCGAGGCTCGATAAGCGAAGCGCGGTCTTGTGTAACGCGGTAAAGCGGTGTTCCGCTCAGTTCTTGGGCACGTCCATGAAGGCGCAGTTGTTGTTCCTGGTCTTCTCGCGGATGCGCTTGGCCGGGTCGACGGGGTCGTCGTTCGCGCACCCCGAGATGCGGTAGACGCCCTTCGGCCAGCTCGGCACGGGCGGGTAGAGCATCGCCCACCCCGGTCCGTACCGGATGCGCAGCTCCCGGCGCGGCGACTCCTTCAGGGGGGACTGCTTGTGGCCTGGCGGCAGGTTGAGAGTCTGGAGCCATCGGCCGGCCGCGTCGTAGGGGCTGCCGCACTTCTGATTGCTCTGAGTGGCGGTGACGACAGTGCACGTCGTGTCCACGAGGAACGGCTTCGTGACGTCGGCATCGCCGATGTTCTGGATGGAGATCGTGCCGTCGCTCGAGATGCCCATGACGATGTCGGGCAGGGGGAGCGTGGTAGCGGGTTGCCCCACCAACGGCTTGCTCGTTCCCGGCTTCGGCGGTTCGTGGGCCGCGACGGCGCCCGCTTCAACGGCGACGGAAAAACCTGCGGCCAGGAGTGCGACGAGGAACAATCGACTGCCCATGTTTGCCTCCTCTACATCCATCAACGTCGAACCGACGCTCGACCGCGCGACCTCGCCGACCACAGCCGGTCAGCGTGCCGGCGGATCGAGCACCTCCCGGCACGTCCCCGGCAGGTCGTAGTAGACCCAGGCCCGGTTGTTGGTCTCGTCGACCTCGTGCACCCTGTTGTAGGGATCGATGGCGTAGGTCAGCTGGTGGTGGACGCCGGGCTTGAGCCGCACTTGCTTTGTAACCGTCCTGGTCTGGCCGGCGGCCAGGATGAACCCCGGATAGCTCTCCACCGGCGTGCTGTCGATCGTGAAGCTGACGTCGAAGGAGGTCGGGCCACTGGGCGCTTGCCCGGTATTGGCCATCGTGAAGGCGACGTCGAAGGTGCACTCGCCTCCGGCTCGTGACCGTGCGTCCTTCTCATCGAGTGCGACGGTCTGGTACCAGCTGATCGACCTGCCCTGGGATGCAGGCTGCCCGTGGAGCAGCATCAAGCCGCCGCCGATGGTGAGCCCTTTGCCTGGTGCGAGCTCGGGCAGCGGAGCCTTGACTTGAGGAAGTGCCAGGCTCCCCGCGAGGGTCACGAGCGCCACGACGCTCGCAGAACTGCGGCTCGAGAAAGCGCTCCGTCGCATCGATGTCGTCTCCCTTCTCGATGGATCTCGCCCCGACCTCGGTCCTCCACGTCGTGAACGCCGCCCGCGTCGCTCGGCGGGAAGGCGCCACCCTTGCTCGTCGGGGCCCTTGCGGGCTCTCTCTCGTTTCCGACGTCGTAACCCGGCGCCCCTCTACCGGCGACCGGCGGAACGCCCGATGCACATCGCCGAGGACGGCCTCGGCTCCATTCAGCGGGGCCGGACTACGGGGCGAACCCCTGAAGTTTGGCCAGATTCTGGATCTTCCCCCCAGCGACCCGGACGACGCCACCGCCCTGGAGGCGGTACTCACCGTCAGGGCAGCGGGTCCGAGGTCCGCCCCCAGCTTCGAAGTAGAGCTGACCGCCGGAGAGGACGAGGCGTCGGCCGTCCGCGGCCATGGCTAGGAGTTCCTTGCCTGGAGGCTCGGGCTGGGGGTTGAACCCCTGCTTCACCCAGGGAGGGACGATGTGTGCCGCCAGAACCGGCAACCGGGTGCCGTTTTTCAACGGGTATTCGCCGTCCGGGCACAGGCTCCTCACCCCGCCCTGACCGACGAAGAACAGCTGGCCCCTGTGCACCATGACCCAGTCGCCGCTGGCCAACTGGCCGTAGAGGGGTCGCGTGTCGGGCAACTGCAACTTCTGGGTCGCAGTCGGGCTCGCCGTGACGTGCTGGGCCTGCGCCGCCGCCGTCAGGAGGACCAGCGCGACAGCGGTGATGAGGCCTGTGCTCCACTGTGTTTTCCGGTTCATCGATGTCTCTCCTTCCTGCCGGGCCCAATCGGGCCCGGCGTTCGCGGGTTGCCGAGTCCGACCGCGCCGCCGCGTTCGGCCTCGACGCGCCGTCGTCAGTCCACTTCAGCGAAACATCAACGGGCTTCCTGGGCCGCCGTGGGGCAGCACCCACGTCCCCTTGCCGGCGTCGAACTTCGCCTGACCGCCCAGGAGCCGGGCGAGGAACCGTAGCGAGATGGCCGGATCGGCCGGACGCAACAGGACCTTGTCCTCCTCCTCGATCCCGACGTCCCCGCCGCCGATCCCGAGCTTGAACGTATTCTGGTTCGCGGCCTGACCGTGCGCGACGTGTTCCGGATCGCCTCCCGGTCCCAGCGCGGCGAGCGCTCCGCGGTTCAGGGCGAGCACCCCGTTCGGGCCGGGCTGGATTTCGTACCGGGCCTTCACCGGGTCGTACCGCCCGGTGCCGCCGAGGGCGCGCGCGAGGTCCGCGAGGCGCACGAACGGCTGGCCCTTGTGCATGATGAGGTTCTTTGTCAGGAGCGACACCGGCCTTTCCTCGATAACGATCCCGGCGCTAGCGGATGCCGCTTGGATCGCCAACGTGGCAGCCATGACCGCACCCGTGATTGCTGTCCTCATAAGGCACCTCCGGCCGATCAGCGAAACCTCAGCGGGCTGCCTGGGCCCCCGGGGGGCAGCACCCACATGCCCTTGCCCGAGTCGAGCCGCGCCTGGCCGCCGAGGAGTCGGGCAAGGAACCGCAGGGAGATGGCAGGGTCCCCGGGACGTAGCAGCAGGTGCTCCTCGTCGTCGATCATGACGTCCTGCCCCCCGATTCCAAGCTTGAGCGAGCTCTGGCTGCCGGCGTGGATGTTGGCGGCGTGTTCCGGATCGCCGCCCGGTCCGAGTGCGGCGAGCAGGCCGGGGTTGGCGACGAGCACGCCGCTCGCGCCGGGCTGAATTTCGTACCGGGCCTTCACCGGGTCGTACCGCCCGGTGCCGCCGAGGGCGCGCGCGAGATCCGCGAGGCGGACGAACGGCTGGCCGTGCTGCATGATCACGTTCTTCGTCAGGAGCGACACCGGCTTGTCCTCGACGACGATCCCGGCGGTCGTGGTGACGGCAGCGACGAGGCTCGCGGCAGCGACCGCGAGACCCAGTGGCCTTGTGCAGCGAGAGCTCAGTGCTTTCATGTCCCCCTCCCGTCTGACGGCGCCACATTGGATCTGGCGTCCTCTGCAATGGAAACGCCGGTGGGGCGCGGAACCGCACGCTACGGGGCTCGAAACCGAGGACGGTCGGTGGACGGGACGCCGCCGCGGCCCCTGGCCCAGCCCTGGGGGACGCGGCCGGACCACGGCAACGGCTCAGCGCAGCGCGCCCACCAAGGTGGGATGGAACCGGTCGAAGCTGCTACCGCTCGGCGGGAGGGTCAGAACCGCCGGCACCACCTGTTGTGCCGGTGCGGTCTGGTTCTGTGCCGCAAGGCGGAGCGTGACCGTGCCGACGATGCGCCGCTGGAAGCCGGGTCTGGGCGCCGGCAGGTTGGTCCAGCTGCGGTTCCAATCGGCCGCGACCTGGAAGTTGAACAACGATCCCGCCCACGGGGGCGAGAGCTGGGTGAGGAGCTGGTACTGCTCCGTCGTGCTCGTCATGGCGCTGACGTCGTTCTTGACCTGGATGTAGGCGGCGCGGGGCGTAATCGTCAGGTAGAGCCTGGCCCAGGTCACGGTCGGCTGGAGCGAGGCCATGAGCTGGTCGGTCGTGCCGACGGGCGCCGCCCCCTCGCTCCGGGTCCCGGAGAGCATTCCAGAGAGCATCAGGGCCTGGGTCAGCGCCCCGGCCGCGGTCAGGGTCGCGTTCTCGACGGTCTGGTTCGCCGAGGGGAAGGTGTCGTCCTTCATCTCCTGCCAGGAAAGCGCCTGCGACAGGGCGATCCGGCCCGGGATCTCGCTGAACGTCATCGTCAGGCCCTGCTGCCTGCGCGAAACCGCCGGCATGAAGTGGCCTGGGTCGGCATCCCCGTCCGTGGTCGTGATCGTGCCCGCGGCCGCGAACGTGGCCTTGCTACCGAGAGGCATGGAGAGGTTGAGCATCCCGCCGTCCTCGACCGACCTCGGCCCGTGCTCGCCCGAGCTGCTCCCACTCTGCAGACGGCGGACCAGGAGCGAGACCGTCGCGCTGCCGAGTTGCTTGTTCAGGGCGAGGTCGCCGCCGACGCGATCCGGTACCGCACCCGGCGTCAGGCCGAGGTTCGCCGGATTGGCGAAGTCGGCATCCGTCTTGCGGAGGTTCACCATGTACGTCAGCGTGCCGAAGGCGCCGGTCGCCGCGAGGTGGAAGCCGAAACCGGCCTCGTGGCTTCCGCCCCCCTCGTCCCCGGGTTTCGTCCGCCCCCGGGCGCCTTCGAACAGGAGCGTCAGAGCGGGGCCGAGGACGAAGCGCCCCAGGACGCCTACGGCCTCCCCTCGCACCCCGGTAAGCTCGTTCTCCGCACCGGGGTCGGAGCGCATGGCGACGAGCCGGAGGAGGAACCTCGTAGGGTCCCACGGTGCCTCGATGCCGATGCCCTTGATGTCCTGTGCGAGGCCGGGTCCTCCGACCGCGCCCGCCGGCATGGCGTTGAACGTCTGGTAGTAGGAAACGGAGCCCAGAGGCGTCGAGAGCTTCGCCTGTGCGCCGCCACGCGCGAGACCTGCGGCCAGGAACTCGCTCTGGTCGAGGAAGTCCGGGGGCGAATATCCGACCCGTGCCTCCTGTTTGTACCCCGGTTGGGTCGCGGCCATGTTCAGCTGCCAGTTGCCGCTCTCCGCCACCGTGAGGTAGGGGCGCTCGAAATCGCGACGGCCGCCCAGGTCGCCCGTGACCTTGACCTGCCCCGATCCCGCGCCGACGTCGGCCTGACCGGTCGCCTGCAGGCGCGCCGCGTCGCCGTGGACATCGCCCTCATCATCGGTCTCGGTGCCGGTCCCCAGCAGCGCAACCTGCCAGTCCCGCGAGGACGCCTCCGCCACCGTCGACGTCGCTTCCCCCTCGGCCTCGAAGGAGGACTCGGTCAACGCCGAGAAGCGCGCGGGTGCGGCGCCCGTCGAGTTCCCGAGGCCCGACTGGCCGTTCGCCGCCCGCGCGAGTGCAAAGCCGTTGGAGGCGCCCCCGATGGCCGACGCCTTGCTCCTGTCCGGGACGACGAACCGCCGCCACGCGGTCGGCTCGCCTGCGACCTCACCCGGGAAGACCGGGCGCACCCGGAAGCGATGCTCGCCGGGGCCGATCGCCGCGACGTCGGGGGCGGAGGGCCGCCACTGCGACTCGGAGAGCCGAACCATGATCGGCGACTTGCCGTCCTCTCTCTCGATCTCGACCTCGTAGCCGGAGGCCCCCGGAACGAGCGACCAGCGGAACATCGGGGGGTCGGCGCCGAAGACGACGCCGTCCTTGGGGGCGAGGATCTCGAGCCGGCTGCGGCTCTCGACGGCCTGGATGACGCTGACCGGCTCGGTGACGAGCGCCTGGGGCTGCTCGATCGCCAGTTCGAGACGGTGGGCGCCATCGTACGAGGTCGGGATCGGCACGTTGGCGCGAACCTCGGCCGGCATCCCGCCCGCCGCGTTGACCACGAAGCGGTCGAACGGGACCCCGTCGTAGCGCCATGAACCGACGATCGTGCCGAGGCCCGTCGTTGCGAGCAGGCCGCGTGCGAAAACGGGCTGGTCCGGTGCGATGAGCGTGAACGGGCGCGGGAACACGATCGCTGCGGTCGTCACGCCGAGCGGCGCCCCGACCGAGGACGTCGGGAAGACGAGCACGACGACGCCCTGCGAGGTCCTCGTGCCGTCGGTGTTCGCCAGGTCGAGACGGTACGGCCCCGGGCGGACATCTGCTCGACTCGTCACGAGCACGTCGGCGAGCGTCGCCGAGATGACCGTCGTTCCGACTACCGTCAGGCCCGGTGTCGGTGAGCTCGCCGTCGCGCCCGGGCGAAAGTTCTGACCCGTGAGTCGTAGGACGCTGTTCGCGCTGCCGGCGGCCATGGTCGGGGGCGTCACGCTGACGATGACCGGCGGCGCGGGCGCCACGGTGAGCATCAGCGTTGCGGCGCGGGTACCGAAGACCGTCGGTGCGGTGCCGATGAATTGCGCGGGGTAGGCGCCCGTCGCGGCGGCGGGCGCCGCCGACACCGAAACCGGCTGCGAGGCGCCCGCGCTGAGGGTGAAGCTCGGCGGAGCGAATGTGAGGCCTGGGAGGGTCGGTGCGGCGACGCTGATGGTGTCCGTGAAACCGTTCAGGCCGGTCGCCGAGACGACCACGGTCCCGGAGGTGCCGTGGACGAGGGCGAGGGCGGCCGGTGTGACCGCCATCGTGAAGTCCGGAGGCGCGGTGACCTGCAGCGTCAGCGAGGCGGTGCGAGGTCCGGCGACTCCCGCGGCCGTCCCGCTGAACGTGGCCGTGAGGGTGGCCGCCGGCGTGGATGCCCCCACCTGGATGGCGACCGCCTGCGAACCGCCCGGTGTGAGCGTGAACGTGGCCGGGCTGAAGCTCACCCCGGGCAACGTAGGCGCCGTCACGGCGACCGAACCGGCGAACCCGGAAACGCCGGTCGCCGAGACCGACACGCTGCCGGAGGCGCCGGCCGGCAGCGTCAGGGCCGGCGGGGTCACGGCCAGCGCGAAGTCCGGCGGGGGGTTGATCGTCAGCAGGAGCGAGGCGGAACGGGTTCCGCCGATTCCGCCGGCGGTTCCTGTGAACGTGGCCGTAGCGGCGCCCGGCATTGCCGTCGGGGCCGCCTGGATGGCGACCGACTGCGAGCCGCCCGGGGTCAGGGAGAACGCGGCGGGCGTGAAGGTCACGCCCGCGAGCGCCGGAGCCGTCACGTTGATACTCCCTGTGAACCCGTTGACCCCGGCCGCGGAGATCGTCACGGCCGCAGAAGCGCCTGGGGCCAGGGCGAGCGAGGGCGGGGTCACGGCCAGCGTGAAGTCGGGGGCGGCGACGATGGCGAGCGTGGCAGGTACGGTCCGCAGCGCTCCGGCCGATGCTTGGAACGCAAGGACGATCGGATAGATGCCCGGCGCCACGTTTGCGCTTGCCTGGACGTCGAGGATCGCAGGCGCATAGCCCGGGCCCGTCAGCGTGGCGGATGCCGGGGTGAACGTCACACCGGGAGGCGCGCCCGACGGTGTGACCGTGACGGTCGGAGCGGCGAAGCACGCGTTGCCCGTCAGCGACGTCGTGAGGCTCTGGGCTGCCCCGCCCGGCACGAGGGTGACCGACGCCGGGGCCACGGCGGGGGTGAAGTTCGGGTCGGCGACCGTCACCAGGAGTTGGATGTTCCGGTCGATGCCGGCCGTCGCGTCGAGGACGCGCAGGCTGATGGTGTGGGTCCCCGCCGCCGCGCCGCTCGCGCCGACAGTGAACGGCACGGTCTGTCCCGGAGGCATCGGGCTCGCCGTTGGTGCCGCCGGGGTCAGGGTGACCCCTGTAGGCACTCCGCTGAAGGTGAGCGTCGGTGTTCCGGCGTAGCCGCCCACCGGGGCGAGCAGGATCCCGTCGCCGGCGGGCGGCCCGCCGTTGCAGACGGTCACGCTCGGCTGGCTAAACGATGCCGCGATGTCCGGTGCGAGAACGGTGACGCTCATCGGAAACGTCTTCGCCGGGCCCCCCGCCACCCCCTGCAGGAGGCCGACGTACGTGCCCGGCGCGGTCCCGGCTGCGACGGAGAACGTGAAGTTGATTGGGGGGTAGGGCGCGCTGGCCGCCTGTGCTCCGCCCGTGCTGATCCCGGTGGGGAACCCGGAGAAGGAGTAGACGATGGAGATCGAGAAGCCTGGGTCGGCCACCGTCGATACGCTCACGCTCCGGGAGCCGCCCCACGAGATCGACGCGGGGTTGGGCGCCGCCGAGGCCGTGAACGACGGCTGCCGGACCTGGACCGAGATCGTGCCGCCGCCGATCCCCGCCGGGAGCGCACCGCCGACGGCCGCGAGGTTGATCGTGTATGTGCCGGGCGTGGCGCCGGAGCTCGTCTGGAACTGGAACGTGGTCGTCGTCGAGGTCGTCCCGGCGGTGAACGAGAACGTTACCGGGCTCGGCGTCGTGGTCAGCCATGCCGGCAGCGGGAGGCCGGCCATCGTGAAGTTGATCATGCCGGTTCCGCTGAAGGTTGGTGCCGTGAAGCTGAGGTTGAGCGTGACGATCCCGCTGGTCTGGGTCGGGAAGATCGCGACGCTCGGAGGAACCGGCGTGATGGCCGCCACCGCCGTGTGAGCGCCGAGCGCCGCGAGTGCTAAGGCGGTCCCGACCAACGCCCGGCTGCCTCGTGCCGAGCCAGACCTTTCGGGTCGGCCCGAGGAAGACGTTCCGGGCACCCGTCCCGCGGTCGACCCTGGTGACCATATCTGCGGCTGGCAACGTGGTTTCCCGTGCATGGCGACCTCGCGTGTCCGAACGACGCTGACGTTTGGGGCGGCGCGAGACGACCCGCGCCGGGCGTCTGGATTCACACGGGAAACGTCAGCCGGTGGGAAATCCGCACGGGGTCCCGGGGGAGGAGGTGGTGAGGCGGGTTCAGCGCCAGTCGCCGCTGGCCACGAACGCGCCCCAGTAGAACGGGTGCGAGGACAGGGAACGGGCGCGGCGGGCGTCGAGGACGCGCCGCGACGCGGCCCGGACGGCGGCCGCGGTGGACATGTCCTCCAGGAGGCGCGCCCTGTACAGCGCCGCCATCCATTCGCGCGCGGCCCGGTCGTCCACGCCCCACAAGCTCATAATGACGGTCCGCACGCCGGCCGTTCGGAACGCTCGTTGCAGGCCGAGGACGCCCTCGCTACCGTGAAGGCGGCCGACACCGGTGTCGCAGGCGGAGAGGACGGCCCACCCTACGCCGGACAGGTCAAGGGTGGCGATTTCCGCGCTCGTCAGGACCCCGTCCTCCTGGTCGCGGCTGGCCGTACGCCGTTCGTTCGCGCCGGCGAGGGCGAGGCCGGACACGACGGGTCGTTCCACGCCGCCGGCGGCCGGCGTCCCGGGCTCGCGCGCGGCGAGGCCGCCGATGCCGCGGGTGGCGCGCGCCGTCCCCGGGCAGTCCCCGCCGAGGAAGAAGCCGTGCGTCGCGAGGTGGACGACCTGACGTCCGCGGCTCGCGGCCTTGAACGCCGCTTCGGTCGCCGCCTCGCCCTCGAGGAGGAGCACACCTCCGGATTGATCGGAGGCGGGGTCGAGCCGGTCGGCGCCGGCCGGACGTCGACCGACGGAGGCCGCCCGCCAGATCGCCGCGATCTCCTCGACCTCGAGGCTCGCCGAAGGGAGTGCCTCGAACCGGACGTCGCCGAGGCCGCTGCACGGCGAAACCGCGCGGAGCGATGCCGCCTCGCCGGTTGGCTCGACGCCGGGCGTGGGCCGTGAAGGCGTCGACGATTCCAACGCCGTGCGAGAGTCGAATGCCGGCCCGCCGAGGGCGAGTAGGCCCGAGCCGATCCGGTCGGCGCGGGCCTCGACAAGGACATCCTTCTCCGAGGTGAGGAGGTGCAGCACCGGCCCGCTCTCGACCAGGTAGTCGGCCCGGCCTACCGGGAGGGCAGGCCAGCTCACGAGGTGGAGCGCGCCGTCGGGCACGAGGTAGGCGCCGGTCGCCCCGCGGAGGTGAGGCGCCAGAGGGTCCCAAACACGCCGCCGGAGCGCCCGGCCGGCTTCCCGGTACGCGGCCAGCGTCGCGGCCGGCGACCTGCCGGGCACGAGGACGCCGCGCGACGCCTCCTCGGCCCAGCGGGCGATCAGGGGGTCCACCTCGCGCGCCGGGCCTATGGGCACGAGCGCGACCGCGCCGTTGCCGGCGCGGAGGACCATGGCGAGATAGGCGTCCTCGTCGTCGCCTGCGGCGCGCTTCTTGTTGGCGCCGGCGGAACCGGAGAAGGGCACGGGCGGAGGACCGGCGGCGCCGTCGTGGCGGTAGCGGACGAACGAGACGAGGGCGCTGCCAGTCGGGAGGGACGACGCAACCTCATCGAGGGTGAGTCTCTCTATGTGTGCTCTGAACTCCCCGCTTCGCTCGGCGAGGGCGGATTCCGCACGCTCCTCGCGCTGACGGGCGGCGTCGAGGAGCGCTCGTGCCCGCTCGGGCGCTTGGTCGCCGGTGCCCCGCACGAGCATCCTGGCGAGTTCGTCGCTCGCCCGATGGAGCTCCTCCCGGAGGGCCGCGACCTCGTCAGTTGCCGAGAGCGCCAGCTCCCGGCGCCGTTCCATCACGGCGTCGAAGACGACGTTGCGTGAGGCGGCCACCGCCTCCCAGACCGCACGACGTTGGGCCGTCGAAGCGTCCGTACGAGCCGCGAGGCTCAAGGCGAGGTCGCGCCCGCTCGTCCGGATCGCGGCGAACCCGAGGGCCTCATGCTCGGAGAGCAGGTGTGCGGTCAGGCGGAGATGGTTGCGGCCGATCTCCTCGCCTCGCAGCGCGGCCGTCAGCGCGCCCTCCCGATCGCCGCTCCTGGCCATCAGACCGGCCAGCGTGACCATGGCCCCGCCAACCTCGGGGTGGTCGGGACCGAAGGACTGCGTCCAGATGGCGAGCGCGCGTTCGGTCATTGGCCGCGCTGCATCCGTGTCGCCCATCCGGGCGAGCACCACCGCCAGAGCATGGAGGCTCTCGGCCACAAGGGGGTGCTGTGGTCCGAGCGCCCTCTCGCGGATCGCGAGAGCTCGCTCGTAGATCGCACGTGCGCCGGCGAGGTCGCCGCCGTCCGCAACCACGTCTCCGAGGTTGGCCAGCGTCGTCGCGACCTCTCGGTGTGTGGGCCCCTGGGCGTTCTCGCGGATCGTCAGCGCACGCTCCAGCAGCGCCCTCGCGTTCTTGAGATCGCCTGCGTCGCGCAGGAGGATCGCGAGGTTCGTGAGGCTCTGCGCCACCTCGGGGTGCGACGGCCCGAGCGTCTTCTCGCGTATCGCCAGGGAGCGTTCGAGCAACGGCCGAGCGGCCGCGTAGTCGCCGGTGCGGTGCGCCACGTTGGCGAGGTTGTTCAGGGCGCCGGCCACGTATGGATGGCCGGGGCCGTACGCCCTCTCCCAGATGGCGAGCGCTCGCTCGTAGCACCTGCGCGCCCCGGGGTAGTCGCCGCCGCCCTTGAGCGTCAGGGCCAGGTTGTTGAGCACCGCCGCCACGCTGACGTGGTCGGGCCCGAGCACCGTCTCGCGGATCGCGAGGACCCGCTCGAACAAACTCCGAGCGCCCGGGTAGTCGCCCGTGTTGCGCGCGACGGACCCCAGGTTCACCTGAGTGTCGGCGACCTCAGGCGAACCGGGGCCGAAGACGCGCGTCCGAATCGTCAGGGCTCGCTCCAAGAGTCGCTTCGCGCCTGCATAGTCGCCCGTATCGAAGTGGAGGTTGGCGAGCCCGTGCAGGCTCTCCGCGACCTCGGCGGCCTCGGAGCCGAAGGTCCGCTCGCGGACGTCGAGCGCCCGCTCGTAGAGCGGTCTCGCGGCCGCGAAGTCGGCGTTGCGGCGCAGGACATCGGCAAGGCCCACTGCGCTGCCCGCCGTGTCGGGGTGGTCACACCCCTGCAGCCTCTCGCGCAGACCGAGCGCGCGTTCCGCGAGCTGGCGCGCGTCGCCGCCGCGTTCCTTCCCCGACTTGTAGAGGCAACCGACGATCTGATCGAGGAGGTCGGCGGCGGCGATGGACTCTCCGGAACCTCGCGCGTCAATGGCGGCGAGCGCCGCCCTCGCAGCCCGCTCGGCTTCGGCGTAGCTGCCGACGACGACGAGCTCCTGGATTCGAGGCAGCGCCTGCGGCGCACCGGTCACGGGCGGCGTGTCGGCCGCGATCCCCTGAGCCGAAGCGATGCCGATCGCGGCCGTCAGGAGTGTGACCCGAATCCCGATCATCCGCGCCTCCCCGGTCTGCGGGCCCTAGGAGCCCGAGCTGTCGATCTCGAACCTCCGGAGCCAGGCGTCGCCTGCCCCGACGAGGCGTGCGAGGCTGCTCGCGACCCGCTCGAGCCGTCCCGGCCCTTTCGCCGTTCGCGGCGCCAGGCCGCCGACACCGCGGGTCGTTCCGCCCGGCGCGGCCTGCAGCGACAACGCCTCGACGGGCCGGTCCTCCGTGGCCGATTGCAGACCTGCGATCTCGCGCTCGAGCTCCGGCAGCGCCGTCCGAGAAGCGACCACGAGAATCGTCTCGTTGCCGCCGGCACTCGTCACGACCCAATCCTGGATCACTCCGGCGCGTCCACCCGGGAGGAGGAGCCGCCGGCGCCCCGGGAGCGGGTTCGTGAGGTCGAGACCGGGGAGCGGGAACAGCACGAACGTGTTTCCGGCCCGGTCCTCGTTGAGGATATAGACATGGACCGTCTCGGCACTCTCGAGCGTGAGCGAGATGTGGTCGCCTGGGCGCACGGAGGCACCGGCGTCGAGGGGTACCAAGCGCCCATCCCGCCCACGGTTGAGGGCGGCCTCCATGGTGAGGGCGCCTGTCGGCACCTGATGCGTAACGAGCTCCCGCGAGCGCTCCGGCGTGATGACCCCCGCCTCCGGCAACCCGAGCCGCGCACGGATCGCCTTGAACGGCGCCTCGGCGCGCAGGCCGTCGAGCTCGGGCTGCGGCAGGACCCGCAGCAGGAACTCATCGTGCTCCTCGGCCGCGCGCTGAAGCCACGACAGGGCTTCGCGAGTCTGCCCGAGAGCCGCGTGAGCCCGCCCGACGAGCGCAGGCGGGACAAACCGCTCCGCTGCGTCCTTCCGCAGGCGATCGAGCCTCCACCGCCAGGCACCCGCCATGCCACCCGAAGCGTAAGCCCGCCCGAACGATGCGACCTCCTCCGGCGCGGCGCCCCCGAGGGTCATGGCGTTTTGCCAGTGGGAGATGACCTCATCGTCGCGGCCTTCCCTCTCGTACGTCGCGGCCAGGAAGGTGTACGCCAGGTGGAACGACGGCTCGATCTCCAGCGTTCGTCCCAGCTGCTGAATGGCGTCCTCGTAACGGCCGGCCTCCAGGTAGATGTCGCCGGCGAGGGCGTTCGCGGCCAGGGACACAGGGTCGATTTGGAGGGCGTGCCGGATCTCGACGATTGCGTCCTCGTGGCGGCCGATGAGCGAGAGAAGCTCGGAGTACCCGAGGTAGGCGGTGAGGCACCCGGAGTCCAGTTCGATTGCGCGTTTGAACTCCGCCTCCGCCGCCGTCCAGTCCCAGTCGTGGTGCAGGTGGACGAACCCCAGCGCCGCGTGGGCCCCTGCGAGACCGGCGTCGAGCTCCAGCGCCCGCCCCGCGGCCTGCCTCGCCCGCGCGTAGGCCTCGTCGGGCGGCGCCGGCGACGGCTCGAGCCCCGGTGCGACGACCAGCGCGTCGGCGAGCCCCCCCCACGCCAGCGCGAACGCGGGGTCGGAGGCGATCGCCTGCTCGAAGTAGCCGACGCTCTTGCGGACCGACACGGGCGTCCACCTGGCCCAGAAGTAGCGTCCCTTGAGGTAGGCCTGGTACGCGTCGGCGTTGGTCGTGGGGCGCCAGGTGAGGCGGGCCTTTTCGACCTCGGTCAACCTGACGCGCAGTGCACCCACGAGCTGCTCCGATATGGAGTCCTCGAGCTCGAAGAGGTTGGCCGTCTTCTGGTCGAACGTCGCTGCCCAGATCGGAGCGCCCTCCGCCGTGGAGATGAGCTGTGCCGTGACGCGAACGCGATCGCCCGCGTGCTGGATGCGGCCGTCGAGCACGGCTTCGACCCCGAGGCTCTTGCCGACCTCGCGGGGGTCGGGCCGGGCCTCGGCGTAGCCGAGGACGGCGCTCGTGGGGCGTACGCTGATCTCGGGAAGGTGGCTCAGCCGGTTGATGAGGGCGTCCGCCATTCCGAGTCCGAGGTCGCCGGCGGAAGCCTCGGAGTCCAGGCCGCGGAACGGGAGCACGGCGAGGGAGCGGACCTGCGTCGGCTGGAACGCGGGATGCGGGAGCCGGCCGCGAAGGAGCACGGCGGTCGTCGCGGCCGCCGCGACGAGCGTTGTCGCGATCGCGAGCTGCCACGCCGGGCGCCGGAGGGTCCACCCCACGGCCCGCTGGAGCGGGCGGGGCTCCGAAGCGGCCTCGATGGCCGCGGGCGCTGCACCGTTCCCGGCAGGGCCGGGCGCGAGCCAGCCGAGGAGCGCGTGCTCCATCGCACCGGCGCTGGCGTAGCGGTCGGCGGGCGAGTGTGCGAGCGCGCGCTCGATGATCGCGACGAGCTCGGCCGGCAGATCGGGGCGGGCGTCGCGCAGGGGCACGAACCCCTGCCGCTGGATCCGCTCCTGCAGCTCGTGCAGCGTGGCCGCCTCGACCGGATAGCGGCCGCTGAGCAGCCGGTACAGCAGCACGCCGAGCGAGTAGAGGTCCGAGGCGGGGCTGGGCGCCTCGCCCCGGAAGAGCTCGGGCGCCATCACGGCGGGTGTCCCGAATGGGCGCCCGCCTGCCGTCCGGGCTCCCGGCTCGGTCATCTCGACACCGGCACCGAAGTCCATGAGGACGATTCGCCCGCCGCGCTCCCGCATGACGTTGGTGGTCTTGACGTCCCCGTGGACGAGGCCCGTGGTGTGCACAGCGGCGAGCGCCCGGCAGAGGTCGAGGCCGATCACCGCCGCTCCGTCGGCACTGAGCGGGCCTTCCTGCGCGAGCCACTGCTCCAGGTTCTGCCCGGTCACGAGGTCCGTCCACAGGCCCACCCGGCCGGCGTGGACGTCGGCGCCATGCACCACCACGACGTTGGGGTGGCGGACCCGCGCCAGGCGGCGGGCCTCGTGGATGAAGCGCCGGCGGCCCGCGGCCGGGGTGTCAGCCTCGGGGCGACGCAGCTTGAGCGCCACGTCGCGGTCGAGCAGGGGGTCGTAGGCACGGAACACCTCGCCGAAGCTCCCGTCGCCGAGCTTCTCCAGCGCCTTGAGGTGGCCCCACTCGAAAAGGGCGGGTTCCTGGCCGGGGTCGTGTCGACCCGGCGGGACGGCCGAATCCTCTCCGGGAGCGGCCGGATCCTGCAGCGACCGGTAGGCGCTCGCGAGCGCCTCGAGTCGCTTGAGTGCTTCGAGCTGAGAGACGTCACCCGGACTCGTTGCCTCGCAGGACCGCCAGTCCACGGGCGTTCGGTCGGCGATCGCGGCCGCGACCCGGAGGAGGACCTCGCTATCCTCGGCCATCCATCACCTCCGCGAGCCGGACCAGTGCCCGCGCGACGGTCATGCGGGCAGCGTTGGCCGATGGGCTTCCCAGCGCCTCGGCGATCTCCGGGAAGGTATAGCCGAACTCGACCCTCAGGATTACCGCCTCCTGCTGGGCTTCACTCAGCCCTGCCAGTGCCGCCTCGTACGTCTCCACGGTCTCTCGCCCGATCACCTGTTCGATCACCCCTGGCCCGCCATCGACCAGGTCCTCCGAGAGCTCCTCCGAGCCCGGCCGCCTCCTCGCGCGCCGGATCTCGTCGCGGACCGAGTTCAACAGGATCCGGCGGAGGTAGGCCAGGAAAGCACCCTCGCGGCGCGGCTCGAACCTTCCAACCTGGTCTAACGCCCGCAACACGGAAACCTGCACAAGGTCGTCGGTGTCGACCATGCCGCGTGCTCGCCCGGGAAGCCGCCCGTGCGCCCACCGGCGAAGCGCCGGCAGGCAGCGGTTCACCAGTCGCTCGGTCGCGGCCTGATCCCCATCGCGTACCAGTTCGAGGAGAGCCGCCGTGCTCTCCGTGGCGCGGCGCGGGGTTGTCTCGGGGGCGTCAGGAACACGACCATCGCGCACCGTCTGCGTCTCCGTTCCGCGAATCGCAAGAAAGTCCAATTCTCACTTATCTGAACTCGAATTTCATGACAGTTCTCGTACTTCAAGATTAGACCGGCATCCCCGTTTCTGCAAGGTACGATCCGGCGACCGTCCGACAGTCGGGCCGGCCGGCTGCCGGCGGATGCGGCGATCGGCGCGGCTCGTGGGGGAGGGAGGAGGTCGCGAGAACGGACCGAGTCACGCGTCGACGGGCTCCGGCCGGCCGATGACGGCCGATCGGGAAGGGCGTGCGGGGAGCTGCAGATCCAGGTCGTGGTGTACCATCTCGGCGTCATGAGAAGGAACCTCGATACCAAGCCCCTCCGAACCGGTCTGACCGCTGCGCTGGTCGCGACGTTGTGCTCGATTTCCGCAGTCGGGGACCTGACGCCGCAGGGGGCGAAGCTCGTCGGGAGCGGCGCGACGGGCGCCGCGTGGCAAGCGTCCGCCGTCGCGGTGTCCGCCGATGGGAACACCGCCGTCGTCGGAGGGTATCTCGACAACAGTGGTGCGGGCGCCGCCTGGGTGTTCACCCGTGCGGCCGGGGCGTGGACCCAACAGGGCGCGAAGCTGGTCGGCACAAGCGCGACCGGGCCCGCGGGCCAGGGTTCGTCGGTGGCCGTCTCGGGCGACGGCAACACCGTGATGGTCGGTGGACCAGGGGACAACAGCGGTGTCGGCGCGGCATGGGTCTTCACCCGCTCGGCCGGGGTATGGACGCAGACGGGCGCCAAGCTGGTCGCTTCCGGCGCGGCCGGCAACGCGAATCAGGGCTGGGCGGTCGCGCTCTCGTCCGACGGCAACACCGCGATCGTCGGCGGCCCCGGCGACAACACCGGCGTCGGTGCCGCGTGGGTATTCAGCCGGACGGCCGGTGCGTGGAAGCAACAGGGCGGGAAGCTGGTCGGGACGGGTGCGGCGGGTCCGGCCGGTCAGGGCACCTCGGTAGCGCTCTCGGGTGACGCCGGCACCCTCATCGTCGGCGCGCCGTCCGACAACAGCAACGCCGGCGCCGTCTGGGTGTTCACCCAGGCGGGCGGGAAGTGGACCCAGCAGGGCAACAAGCTGACCGGCTCGACCCCGACCTCGACGTTCTCGATTCAGGGCGACGCCGCCGTCACGGCGACCTTCACCCAGCAACCGCCTTCGTGCGTAACGCTGGCGGTCGCAGTGAGCCCGAGCAGCGAGGGCACTATCACCATCAACACGCCGCAAACCTGCACGGGCGGGTTCCTGCCCGGGACCCAGGTTTCCCTCACGGTGACGCCCGTCCTCGGTTGGGCGCTCTCGGGCTGGACCGGCAGTGGGGGATCGTTCTCGAACGTCTCCTCGTATCAGACCACGTTCGCGATCACGGGTGTCGCCAACGTCACGGCGAACCTCGTCCAGCAGACGACCACGTGCGAAACGCTGTCGCTCGTCGCGAGCCCGGCGGCCTCCGGAAGCGTGACGGTGGGAACCATCGAGAACTGCACGGGGGGGTACACCCAGGGCCTGCCGATCCTGCTGACCGCCAACCCGGCGTTCGGCTGGACGTTCGCGGGGTGGAGCGCGAGCGGCGGCGTGTTCGCGAATGCGTCGTCGCCGACCGCGATCTTCACGATCACCGAGAACGCGACGGTGACGGCCACCTTCACTACGCCGTCGGGAAACTGCGCGTCCCTGACCGTGGCGGGCAGTCCCGCCGGCGCCGGCGGCGTCGCCGTGGGCACCGCGCCGAACTGCGGCGCCGGCTATGCCATCGCGACGCCGATCGCCCTCACGGCAAACCCCGCGCCGGGGTGGACGTTCGCGGGGTGGAGCGGCTCGGGCGGCGCCTTCGCCAACCCCGCCGGGCTCGTGCCGGCGGCCCGGCAGGGCGCAGCGGTCGCGGCGTCCGGCGACGGCAACACGGCGATCGTCGGCGGGAACGTGACCGGCGGATCGTCCACGGTCTGGGTCTTCGTCCGCAACGGCGGCACGTGGCTGCAACAGGGCAACCCCCTCTCGGTCGCCGGCGACGCGGGATCGGGACAGCCGGAATGGTCCGTCGCCCTCACCGGCGACGGCAACACCGCTCTGGTCGGCGAGCCCGGGGACAACCGAGGCACCGGCGCGGCCTGGGTTTTCGTACGCTCGGGAGGCGCGTGGACGCAGCAAGGGACCAAGTTGGTCGGCGCCGGCGCGAGCGGACCGGGCGAGCAGGGGTTTGCGGTGGCGCTCTCCGCGGACGCCGGCACCGCGGTCGTCGGCGGCCCCAACGACGGAGGGGGCGCCGGCGCGGCCTGGGTCTTCGCCAGCGGCGGCGCGCCGCCGACGTGCACCTTCGCCCTGACGCCACAGGCGCAGTCGTTGGCGCAAGTCGGCGGGCGGGGCGGCTTCGCCGTGAGCGTCGTGTCCGGGAGCGGCTGCCCGTGGGTCTCCGTGAGCAACGTCCCCTGGATCAACGTCGTCGCCGGGGCGAACGGCACCGACAACGGTCAGGTGACCTACGCGGCGAGCACCAACGTCGGCCTGACCCGTTCCGGCACCGTAACTGCCGCAGGACAGACGTTCACGGTGAACCAGGCCGGGACCGAGTGCTCCTACGCGCTCGGCCCCACGAGCGCGACCTTCCCCGAAGGCGGAGGCAACGGCTCCTTCGACGTCAGCACCTCGACCGAATGTCCGTGGGCCGCCGCCGGCACGGCGGCGTGGCTGCACGTGACCGGCGCCGCCTCGGTCGTAGGCTCGGGTTCGGTCGCCTTCACGGTGGACGCGAACACCGCCGGCGCGCGCACCGCCAGGATCGCCGTCGGCAGCGCCGCGTTCACCGTCAACCAGGCGGCGTACGTTCCGCCGCTGCAGGCTGCGTTCTCCCTCGAGCCCTCGAGCCCGCTCGCCGGCGAGCTCGTGCAGTTCTCGGACACCTCTGGGGGCGCCCCCACATCGTGGTCCTGGGAGTTCGGCGACGGGGGGACGAGCCAGCTGCAGAACCCGGAGCACACGTACGCCGCCGCCGGGAGCTACACCGTGACCTTGACGGTCGCCGATGCCGCCGCGCAGAGCGGGGCGTCGCACCAGGTCGATGTCGGGGCGGGCACCGCGGTCTGGGTTCCGGTCGTGAGCCACGTGGGCGGTACGGGGGGCACGGTGTGGCGGTCGGACGCCGGGCTGCTCAATCCGGGGACCGTGGCGGCCAGCGCGCAGGCGCTGTTCTACGGACCGGCGGGGGTGGTGACGGGGGTCATCGAGGTGCCGGCCGGCGGCCAGGTAGTCGCGAGGGACGTCGTCGCCGGGCTCGGTGCGGCGGGGTCGGGCGCGCTGGAGATCGTCTCCGACCAGCCGCTGGTGGTGACGTCGCGGACGTACGACCAGCTGGCGAGCGGGACCGTCGGGCAGGGGTACGCGTCGTCGAGTGCGGGCGGAGGGCTCGCGGCCGGAGGGTCGGCGTGGCTGCCGCAGCTGACGGAGAACGCGGCGTACCGGACCAACATCTCGCTGACCAACACCGGGGCGAGTCCGGCCGAGGTGACGGTGGCGCTGTTCGACGCGAACGGGAGCGCGCTCGGGAGTTACGACGTGACGCTGGGTCCGGGCGGGTGGGCGCAGGACAACCGGTCGTTCGCGGTGCACGGGCGTCAGGCGGCGATGGACGAGGGGTACGCGAAGGTGACGGTGGTGTCGGGCGCCGGGGTGATCGCGACCGCTTCGGTGATCGACAACGTCACCGACGACCCCACGACCGTCGCGATGGTCCCGGCCGCGAGTCCGGCCTTCGCCAAGACCGCCTGGGTTCCGGTCGTGAGCCACGTGGGCGGTACGGGGGGCACGGTGTGGCGGTCGGACGCCGGGCTGCTCAATCCGGGGACCGTGGCGGCCAGCGCGCAGGCGCTGTTCTACGGACCGGCGGGGGTGGTGACCGGGGTCATCGGGGTGCCGGCCGGCGGCCAGGTAGTCGCGAGGGACGTCGTCGCCGGGCTCGGTGCGGCGGGGTCGGGCGCGCTGGAGATCGTCTCCGACCAGCCGCTGGTGGTGACGTCGCGGACGTACGACCAGCTGGCGAGCGGGACCGTCGGGCAGGGGTACGCGTCGTCGAGTGCGGGCGGAGGGCTCGCGGCCGGAGGGTCGGCGTGGCTGCCGCAGCTGACGGAGAACGCGGCGTACCGGACCAACATCTCGCTGACCAACACCGGGGCGAGTCCGGCCGAGGTGACGGTGGCGCTGTTCGACGCGAACGGGAGCGCGCTCGGGAGTTACGACGTGACGCTGGGTCCGGGCGGGTGGGCGCAGGACAACCGGTCGTTCGCGGTGCACGGGCGTCAGGCGGCGATGGACGAGGGGTACGCGAAGGTGACGGTGGTGTCGGGCGCCGGGGTGATCGCGACCGCTTCGGTGATCGACAACGTCACCGACGACCCCACGACCGTCGCAATGGTCCCGTGACGAGGCGGGTCTTTCACCGACTCCTCCGACGACCTCACTGTTCTCGTTGGCTCCTACGGGTTCCTGGACACGGCGAGCAGCCGGGCGACCCTCGCCCGGAGATCGGCCGGGGCCACCGGCTTCTCGATGAACTCCTGGACCGGCAGGTACTCGCCCGGCCGGTAGGTGCCGTCCGCGGTCTCCGGGTAGAAGCGCAGCGAGGTTCGCTCGTGGATCGAGGTGAGCATGATGATGGGAACCTCCCGGAAGTAGGACTCCGGCAGGCGGCGCAGCTTCCAGACGAAGTGGAACCCTTCGGTGCCGGACGGCATCATCACGTCGAGGAGGATCAGGTCGGGCCGCTCGGCATGCACGCGCTCGAGCCCGGACGCCGCGTCGGCGGCCGCAATCACCTCGTAGCCGTCCGCCTCCAGCACGACGCGGATCGTCTCCACGAGATCGGCATCGTCGTCCACCGCGAGGATCTTGACCTTGCTCACGGCTGCGCTCCGGTCGGGCTCGATCGCCCCTGCGCGAGCTCCTCGAGCGTCTCCTGCCGGTAGTCCTCCGGCGCGACCTTCTTCGGCAGGAGGCCGAGCGCCACGCCGACGCCGTAGAGGATGGCCTCCGGACGCGGCGGGCAGCCGGGGACGTAGATGTCCACCGGGACCGCCTTGTCGGCCCCGCCGAGCACGTTGTAACTGTCGAACCAACATCCTCCGCCGGTCGCGCACGAGCCGATGGCGAAGACCTTCTTGGGCGCGGGGACGGCCTCGTACAGTCGCTTGAGCGCCGGAGCGACCTGCCTGGTCACCGGACCGCAGACCAGCAGCACGTCCGCGTGTCTGGGCGAGCCGACGAGCTTGATCCCGAACCGCTCGGCGTCGTAGTACGGCGTGAGGACGTTGATGACCTCGATGTCGCAGCCGTTGCAGGCGCCGGTGTTCGCGTGGTAGACCCAGAGCGCTTTGGGGAACGCCTTCTCGCACAACCGCTTCAGCATCGGAGCCTCACTTCCCGATCGTCGCGAGCACGGTTGCGGCCGCGTGGAGCAGGGGGTACCCCGCTTGCGGGTAGACCCCGAGCACCACACACGCGGTCGCGAGAGCCACCATCGGCAGCCACATGACCACGGGCACTTCGCGTGGCTGGACCTGGCCCGCCGCGACGTCCCGCGCGCGGCCCCAGAACACCGCGGTCGCAGCCCGCACCATTACGACCATCGTCAGGACGCTGACCGCGATCGCGATCGCGCACGCCCACCAGAGGCCGGCCTTGGCGAGGGCCAGGTAGACCGTGAGCTTGCTCATGAAGCCATTGAGCGGCGGGAAGCCGGCGATCGCGAAGGCGCCGACGAAGAAGCAGGCGGCCGTGACCGGCATGTTCCGGGCGAGCCCGCCCAACTCGCTGACCTTCCGGATGCCGGTGGCGTAGATCAGCGCGCCCACGCACATGAACAGCAGCGCCTTGTAGATCGCGTGGTTGAGCAGGTGGAAGAGCCCGCCGTAGCAACCGAGGTACGTACCCAGGCCGAGGCCCACGAGCACGTAGCCCATCTGGCTCACGGACGAGTAGGCAAGGAGCCTCTTGAGGTCGTCCTGGGTGTACGCCATCACGATGCCGAGGACCATCGTGAACGCCCCGAGCGCCACGGCGAACACGGTCAGCTGCGGCCATGTCGGGTAGAAGATGCTGACCGTTCGGGCCAGCGCGTAGATCGCCATCTTGATCATCACACCGGAGAGCAGGACCGAGACGGGGGTAGGCGCCTCCGCATGGGCGTCGGGAAGCCACGGGTGGAACGGCGCGATGCCGGCCTTGGTGCCGAAGCCGATGACGAGGAACGCCACGATCAGCATGGCGGTCCCGCCGGGGATCAGGTGCGCCACGTGCCTGACCTCGGAGATCAGCAGCGCCTTGCCGCCCCCGATCTGCCTAGTCGCAGCCGCCGAAGCGTACAGGAGGACGCACCCGAGGAGCGCGAACGTGATGCCGATCGTCAGCAGCATCAGGTATTTGTAACCGGCCTCCAGGGCGCGCCGGTCCCAGTAGAACGCGACCAGGAGCCCGGACGTGAGCGTGGTGGCCTCGACCGCGACGTAGAGCATCACGATGTTGTTGGTCACGCAGCCCCAGACCATGGTGGCGAGGAACCAGAGCACGAGACCGTAGAAGGTCGGCATCCGGCGGCCCGTCGCTTCCGCTCCGATCCGGGTGAGCAGGCCAGGTTGCGTGACGTAGCGGACGGAGTACAAGGTCGCGAGAAAGCCGCCTGCCCCGATGATCGTGACCATCAGCGCAGACAGGGCATCCACGCGGAGCTCGTTCCCCCAGGCCGTGAGCACGGCGCCGCCGATCACCCGGCCGGCCATCCGGAGCCCGACGAGGAACGTGATCCCTGAGGCGACCAGTGCGGTCCCCTGCCAGAACGTGCGGTTGAGCCCGCGCCCGAGGAAGACGAGGGCGCCACCGGCGAGCGGGACCAGGAACGCGATCGCCGGCAGGCTCGACGATACGGCTGCGAGCTGATCGCTCATGGTCCCTTCTCCGGGCGCGCGGCTCGCCCTACCACTGCAGCTCCCTGAGCTTGAGCGTGTCGGTCGTGCCGAACTCCTGGCGGACGCCCGCGATCACGTAGAGGAGCAGGAAGACGGTCACGACGACCTCGGTCGCGACCCCGAACAGCGCGGTCTCGGAGAGCTCCGGCGCCAGGCTCACGAGCGACAGGTGGACGCCGTTCTCGAGCAGGCACAGGCCGATCACGGTCTTGATCGCATCCCGCCGCGTCAGCACGCAGTAGAGACCGAGCGCGAATACCGTGGAGGCAACCGCGAGGTTGGTCCTGAACACCTCTTGCTGCGCCATCTCGGTCGGCGCCAGCAGCGTGAACTGGCTGTGGGTGAGCCGGAAGAACCCGATCATCAGCACCGCCGCGACCAGCACCGAGGGCGCGAACCCAATCAGCGGCGGAAGCTCCCGCTCCTGCCGGCGGCCGATGTAGCGGAAGAGGAACCAGGGGGTGAGCACCGCCTTGGTGAGGAACGCCGTTCCAGCCCACCAGTACAACGACGGGTTGACGGCCGCGAATCCGAGCAGCAGTGCCACGATGAGCAGCGCCTGCGCCGAATAGGCGACGGCGGCAAGGCGCAGCCTGCGCACCTCCACTGCCGCCACCGAGGTGATCACCATGACCATGCTGAGCGTCTCGATGAGGTGGGCGTTGAGCGCGGGCGGGCTCATGCACGCCCCCCGCCCGCGGCGCGGAACCCGGTCTTCATCATGCGCTCCAGCGGCGTCGGCGGGGTGAAGCACCGGCCGCAGCGCTGGCACGGGCCCATGAAGACCTCGAGGCGGATGAACATGTCCTCGGGCCGCGTGGTGGCGGTCTCGAACTGCTGCGAGAGCGCGATGGCGCCCTCGGGGCAGACCTCCTCGCAGCGCCCGCAGTAGGTGCAGCGCCGCCACGAGAACTCCAGCACGCGGGTGTGCTGCGCGGCGTCGTGGACGGCGATCACGCCCGCTGGGCAGACGTTGGCGCAGCCTCCGCATCCGATGCAAAGGTCCGGCTCGACGGTGATCTTGCCGCGGAACCCCGCCGCCGGTTCGTGGGGGGCGAACGGGTAGGGAAGCGTGACCCTCCCGGCCTTCAAGCAGATCCACGCCTCGCGGAGCTTCGCCAGGAGCACCGGCCCCTCCTACATCCCGATCACGGCGAACGCGAGCGCCGCGACCGACGAGAACACGACGCGCAGGTAGTACCCCATGGCCTGGTCCACCCGCAGGCGGGGGTTGACGACGTCCACGAGCGCGACCGCGACCAGGACGACGAGCGCCTTGACGAGCGTCAGGCCGAGGTCGATTGCGAAACGGCCGGTCCCGGGCCAGGGCACGAAGAGCTCGACGAGGAGCAGCGCCAGCACGAGCTGCTTCGACCACATCGTCCAGCGGAACAGCGCCAGGCGCGGGCCGCTCTGCTCGATGAGCGGGCCGCCCATGAGCTCCTGGTCGGCCTCGGGGATGTCGAACGGGAGTTTGCCGGCCTGCGCTTGCAGCGCCAGGAGGAACGCGATCCCGGCCAGCGCCATGCTGATCGTCGGCCCGTGGGCGAGCTGGAAGGCGACGATGCCCCCCGTCGCAAGTGTCCCCGCCTTGAGGGCGCCGACGACCAGGGCCACCACCATGACGGGCTCGACCGCCAGCAGCATCATCATCTCGCGCGAGCCGCCAACCGCCGCATACGGACTCGCGCTCCCGAACGCGGTCAGCATGAGGAGCACGGCGCTCATCGCCGCGACGTAGAGCAGCACGACGATGTCGCCACCGAACCCGAGCGGGGTCCGCGCGCCCATCGGCACGAGGAGCGCCAGCAGGAGGACCGAGCCCAGCGAGAGCGCCGGTGCCACCCCGTAGAGAACCCCGCCCGCCGTCCGTAGGTCCTCCTTCCCGAGCAGCTTGAGCAGGTCGAGGTACGGCTGTGTGATCGGCGGGCCCTTGCGCGAGTGGATCGCGGCCTTGAGCTTGCGCATGACGCCCTCGTACAGCGGCGCCAGCAATAGGACGATCGCCACGTTGAGGACGCCCAGCCCGACGGTCCCGAGGGCGCCCGAGCTCATGGACGGCCTCCCCGAGCTCTGGAGATCTGCAGCAGCTCGGTCCGCGAGTAGACCCGGACGCCACGCGTCGCCACGTCCACCGTCTCGACCCGCTCGGTGCACGAGAAGCACGGGTCCATGCTCCCCAGGATGATGGGCACGTCCGCGATCGTGTCGTCGGTGATCATCGCCGGCACCGCCTGGAGGTTCGGGTACGTCGGGGCCCGCACCCGCCAGCGGTACGGGCGGTTGTCGCCGCCGGTCAGCACGAAGTGGACCGCCTCCCCTCGCGGCGCCTCGACCACCGAGACGCCGATCCGGCCCGGCGGGATCTCCGCATCGATCGGGGCGAGGACCGGTCCCTCGGGCAGCGCGGCGATCGCCGCGCGGACGAGGCGGATCGACTCCAGCAGCTCCTCGACCCGGACGAGGACCCGGGCCCAGGTGTCGCCGGCCTGCTGGACCGCGACCCGGACTCGAAGCTCGTCGTATGCGGCGTACGGGTGGTCCACGCGGGCGTCGATGGCCAATCCCGAGGCGCGGGCCGGCGGCCCGACCACGCAGAAATCCCGAGCCGTCCGGCCCGGCAGGGAGCCGACCTCCTGAGTCCTCGCCATGAGCGTGCCGTCGCCCACGATCGCCTCGCGCACCGCCAGCGACTCGCGCTCCACCTCGGCCAGCACGTCGAGCGCCTTGGCCGCGAGGTCCGGCGCGAGATCGCGCCGGAGGCCGCCGATGGTGTTCATCCCGTACGTCTTCCGGTTGCCGCTGATCGCCTCGGCGAGCCACATCACCGGCTCGCGGATGCGCCACGTCTGCATGAGCACCGTGTCGAAGCCGACGATGTGCCCCGCGATGCCGAGCCAGAGCAGGTGGGAGTGGATGCGCTCCAGCTCGAGCATGATCGTGCGGATGTAGCGCGCCCGGCGCGGGACCTCGATCCCGGCCGCCTTCTCCACAGCCTGGCAGTAGCAGGTCGAGTGGATGAACCCGCAGATCCCGCAGATTCGCTCCGCGAGGTAGGGGATCTCGTTGTACGTCAGGACGGCCTCGCCGAGCTTCTCGATGCCGCGGTGGTTGTAGAACCCGCGGTAGTCGCAGCCGACGATGGTCTCGCCTTCGACGAACAACCGCCACTGCGAGGGCTCCTCCAGCACCGGGAAGAACGGCCCGAGCGTCACGACGCTGGTGCCTGCGGGCGGCTCCCGCAGCTGCGGCCGGACGCCCTCCGCCGCCGGCGGTTGCAGGTTGTACGGGACGTCCCGCCGCAGCGGGTAGATCCCCTCGGGCCAGTCGTCGGCGAGCACGAGTCGCCTCGGGTCTGGGTGGCCCTCCGGGCGCACACCGACCGCGTCGCGGAACTCGCGCTCGGCCCAGCTCGCCCCGGGCACGATGGGGGTGATCGAGTCGATGTGGGGGTCGACGGGCGCGACCGCGCAGTCGAGCAGGACGAACAGGTGCTCGCGGTCGAGTGAGAAGAGGTGGAGGATCCCGAAGTCGCCGGAGAGCTCGCGGCGGTCGATGCCGGTGCTGACCAGGAACCGGGCCCCGAGCTCTTCGACGAGCGCGCCGACCACCGCGCGGATCACGGGCGGGTCGACCCCGAGGTGCAACGTGTCGGCCTGGGGCTGCGCGACGGTGCGCAGCCTGTCGCCGATCCGGTCGCTCACCAACCGGACGACCCTTTCGGCCGTGGGGTTGCCTGCCGCGCTCACGGTTCGCTCCTCACCCGAGCACCGCCATCGCGATCCCGATCACGGCGATCGCGCCTACCACGATCCAGAGCAGGTAGACCTGGGGGATCCCGACGTGGGTCCGGCTCACGCCTCTGGCCCCTCCGTCCACGGCGCGGGCCATTGGCAGGTAGAACCACGCGTCGAGATCGAAGACCCGGCGCAACCATGCCGGGAACGCCGGGGCGCGCACCTGGATGCTCGGGTAGATACCCTGGAACGCGCGCTTGAACGGCAGGTAGAAGCTCGAGGCGGGGTAACGCGCGGTCGCGGGCTCCATCTCCTCGCCGCAGGCCCAGACCGGGACCGTTCTGACGCCGGCGCGGCCGGCACGTTGGATCCCGAAGTAGCAGCCGAGGGCGAGGAGGACCAGAAGAGCCGCGACCGGCAGCGGCGCCCAGAACGCCACGCCGACCGCCCCGGACGCGACCTGGAGCGACGCGCCGCCGCCGACCAGAGCCGGCAGGTCGGGTAACGAGGACCCGGACGCGAGCCCGGTCAGTGCCTGGTGCACGAAGGCGAGCGGCCAGGAAGGGACCAGGCCGAAGGCCACGCACGTCAGCGCAAGGAACGCCTGCGGAACGAGCATCGTTGCGGGCACCTCGCGGATTCCGGCGAGCGGCGAGGGCGGCCCGAGGAAGGCACCGCCGATGTACTTGAGGAACGAACCCAGCGTGACCAGCGAGATGAACATCGCCACGATCCCGAGGACGGCGAATAGCGGGAACGCCTGTCCCCCAAGGATCGCCGTCACGTACATCAGCCACTTGCTGGCGAACCCGTTCAGCGGCGGCACGCCGGCGATCGCAAGGGCGGCAACCAGCGCGTACACGGCGGTGGCCGGCATCGACTTTCCCAGCCCGCCCAGCGCGGAGAGGCTCCGGGTGCCGGTGCGGAATGTGACCGCCCCGGCGCCGAGGAAGAGGCACGACTTGTACAGCGAGTGGTTGACCATATGGAACGTGCCTGCCAGGAGACCGAGGGCCGCCAGGGCCGGGTTCGAAGGGAGGAAGTACAGACCGAACCCGATCCCCATGAACATGTAACCGACCTGGCCGATCACGTGGAACGACATCAACCGCTTGATGTCGTCCTGCTTGAGCGCCGTGAGCGTCCCCACGAAGAGGCTCGCGGCGCCGGCGAGCGCGATCACGACGCCCCACGCCCGGGTGGCCGGCGAGAGCGGCAGGAAACCGAGGAACACGCGCAGCAGGCCGTAGACGCCCAGCTTGGTCATCGTGCCGCCGAACGCCGCGGTGGCGCCCGTCGGCGCGGCGGGGTAGGCATCCGGGAGCCAGTCGCCCATGGGCAGGATTCCCGCCTTGGTCGCGAACCCGACGAAGAACAGGAACAGCACGAGGTGGCCCAGCGTGGGTTGACTCGCGAGCAGGCCACCGAGCGCGTCCCGAAGCGCCGCGAAGTGGAATGAGCCGCACCGGGTCCACAGGATCAGCGCCGCGGCGATCATCCCGAACGTGGCTGCCTGGTTGACGACGAAATACTTGAGGCCTGCGCGCTGGCACGTGCGGCTCTCGCGCTCGAACGTCACCAGGAAGAAGGAGGCGAACGTCATGAGCTCCCAGAACACGAGGAAGAAGACGAAGTCCGCCGTGACCACGACCCCGACGATCCCGGCAAAGAGGAGCTGCAGCACCGGGTAGTACTTGGCGACGCTGTCGCTGCCGTCGCGCGCCATGTCCTCGACCGAGTAGAGCGTGGTCAGGAACCCGATCGTCGCGGTGATCGCGAGGAAGATGGCGGCGAGCGGGTCCACGCTCAAGACGAGCCCGGCCCCGAGGCCGGGGAGTGTCAGGAGCGTGGCCTCGGGATCGGGTCCGATCGCCATGGTGCGAACGACGACTGCCCAGAGCGCGACCCCAGCGGCGCCGACGAACGCGGTGGCCGCCCATCCGCTGGCCCGGCGCCGGCCCGCCAGCACGAGGCTGGTCCCGGCGCCGGCGAGCAGCAGCGCGAAGGCCATGAGCAGGAGAGATGGCGTGCTCACCTCGTCACCGTCCGATCATCTGCACGAGCGGCATGGCGACCGCCGGGATCACCAGGCAGCCGATCATCAACAGGACCAGCGTGAGGCTCATGGGCCACGGCGGGTCGCTGTTGACCGCGGCTACGGGCGTCACCGCGCCGAGAAAGACCTTCTGCCCGACGTGGAGCATCCAGCCGAACGAGATCAGGCTCTCCACGAGCACGAGCCCGACGATCACCGGGCCGACGGCGCCGCCGAGCTTGATGGCGCCCGAGAGCAGCATGAACTTGCTCCAGAAGCAGGCGAACGGCGGGACTCCGGTGACCGAGAGCAGGCCGACGAAGAACGCCACTGCGGTGAGCGGCATGCTGCGCGCCACCCCTCCGAGCGCGGAGATGCTCCGCGATCCGGTGACGTAGGCGACCGCGCCGGCGCACATGAACAGCGTGGCCTTGGAGAAACCGTGGCACGCGATGTGCAGCACCCCGGCGCGGAAGCCCATCGGCGAGCCGAGCGCGCCGAGAGAGACGCCGAGCAGCACATAGCCGAGGTGCGCGATCGTCGAGTAGGCGAGCAGCCGCTTGAGGTCGTCCTGCACGAAGTAGTAGGACAACGCCAGGAACATCGTGACGATCGCCATCGCCCCGAGCAGCATCCCGAGGCCGGGCGGCATGGCCCACCCGGAGCTCACGGCCCTCGCCATCAGGAAGACGCCCGCCTTCACCATCGCCGCCGCGTGCAGGTACGCGCTGATCGGCGTCGGTGCGGCCATCGCGTCCGGGAGCCAGGTGTGGAACGGGACCTGCGCCGCCTTGGCCCATGCGGCGATCATCAGAAACGCGAAGACCCACCCCCGGAGCGGACCCGGCAGCTGCGCGAGCGCCTCGAACTCGAACGAGCGCGTGCGCACGAAGAGGATCAGGACGGCCGCGAGGAAGAACAGCCCGCCGACGTGCGTCATCACCAGCGCTTTGAAACCGGCTTTGAGGCTCTTCTCGTCGCCGTAGAACGCGATCAGCGACCACGAGCAGACCGTTGTCAGCTCCCAGAAAATGAAGAGCTGAAGGAAATTCGGCGCCAGCGCGACACCGGCCATGCTGGCGAGGAAGAGGAGCAGGCGGAAGTAGTACGGCCCCTGGTGCTCCGGCCCGACCGCGTGGTCGCGGTTGCGCTCGCTCATGTAGGCCGCGGAGTAGAGGACCGTGAGCAGCCCGATGAGCGTCACGACGAGCAGCATCACCGAGCCCAACGGGTCCAGCAGCACGCCGAAGATCGGACCGTCGACGCTCCCGGCCAGCCACGGCAGGGTGCCGGTCGCATCGCGGTAGGAGGTGCCGCGCAGCGCGGCCACGCTCCACGCCGCCAACGCGGCCACGACCGCGGCCACCGACACGGCGGCGATCCTGCTGCGGCCCTTGCCGACCACCGCGGCCAGCACGGCGCCGAGCGCGGGCACGACGATGATGGCGAGCAGGGCGGTGGTCACGCCGGCGCCTCCGCCCCGGTGCGTGTCGACGAGGGGCCGCCCGTCGCGATCGCCGCACGGCGCACCGCCTCCGAGATCAGGCCCGCGACGCGCTCGGCGCTCGCCGCGACCTCGGGGCTCGGCGTCGTGGCGAACCCGAGGTGTCGGGGTTGAATCGCGATCAGAAGGACGTCGGCGCCGGTGCGGCAGCGCACGACCTCCGCCAGGAGCGAGAGCGGCGTGCGGTGCGTGCCGGGAAGGCCCTCGGGCAGGGCGTCGATTTCCACCACGGCGACGGACCCGGGCTCGGCGCCGAGCTCCACCGCGTCGACAAGCACCACCACGTCGGGCCCGGAGGCGGCGATCTCGCCGATGAAGCTCTCCGGCACCTCCTCGGCCTCGATCACGTGAAGCCCAGGGGCGCCGCGCAGGCACCGCGCGACGGCGCAGCCGGCGCCGTCGTCGCCGCAGTCGGGGTTGCCGACGCCGACGACGACCACCGTGCCGTGGAACCGCGCGGCGAGCGCGGCCGTGAGCGTCACTCGACCAGCTCCTTGATCTGCCGGTAGGAGAAGACCGGCCCGTCCCGGCAGACGTAGCGGTGGCCGATCGCGCAGTGGTTGCACTTGCCGACCCCGCACTGCATCATCCGCTCCAGCGTGGAGATGATGGCGCCGTCGTCGAACCCGCGCGTCAGCAGATCCTGCACGACGAAGCTGATCATGACCGGCGGCCCACAGACGTAGGCGCGCGTTGTCTGCGGGGCGAGCTCGGTCCGGTCGAACAGCGTCGGGACCATGCCCACATTGCCCTGCCAGCCGTCGTCGCCGCGGTCCACCGTGACGAGCAGCTCGACGTCGCGCCGTCCGGCCCAGGTTTCGAGCTCGTCCTTGTACACGAGATCGGCCGGGGTCTTGGCGCCGTAGAGCACCGTGACCCTGCCGAACCTCCCGCGCTCGTCGAGCACGTTCCAGATGAGGGAGCGCAGCGGCGGCAGGCCGATCCCTCCGGCGACGAACAGAAGGTCGCGGCCCTCGGCGGCGTCGAGGTCGAATCCGTTGCCGCAGGGCCCCCGCAGGCCGACTTCGTCGCCGGCACCCAGGGCGTGGAGCGCGTCGGTGAGCGCGCCGGTCCGGCGCACGGTGACCTCGATCGCTCCCGGCCGGGTGGGGCTGGAGGCGAAGCAGAACGGCGCCTCGCCGAACCCGAACACCGACAGCTCGAGGAACTGGCCCGGCCGGAAGCTGAACTCCTGCTGATCGGACGTGTCCCGGAAGCGCAGGGAAAAGGTCTTGGTGTCGGGCGTCTCGTCCCGCACCTCCGTGATGTGCGCCAGCCTCGGGAGGAAGAGGTCATCCATCCCAGGCCCCCTCGCGGATCGCCGCCACCACGGCGGGCATGTCGGTCGTCCCGAGGCACACCTTGATGCAGCGCCCGCACCCGACGCACCCAACGGCCCCGTCGCGCCGGTAGTACTGGGCGCTCGCCTTGTGGAAGAAGCGCCGCCGGATGCGGTCGCCGCGCCGGGGGCGAGGGTTGTGGCCGGAGGCCTCGAGCGTGAACGCCGGGTATTGGCACGAGTCCCAGGTGCGGCAGCGGAGCCAGCCGCCGTCGCACGCGCGGTCCTTGACGGAGAAGCAGTAGCAGGTGGGGCACACGAGGTTGCAGCCGCCGCACTCCTGACACCAGTCTTCGAAGGCCTCCCACAGCTCGGGCGCCACCCGGCCGGTCGAGATTCGGCGCATCGCGGAGGCGAAGTGACAAGTCTGCTCCCCGAGCCGCCGTAGCGCCGCTTCCTCGAGGTCGGCCCTCCGGCGCGCCGCCTCCATGGTCGCGCGACGGAACAACTGGGGCGCGGCGGCGAGCAACGCCTCGCCCTTGGGCGTGCCGACCTCGGCCAGCACCTCGTCGCCGAGGTCGGTGAGTTGCAGGTCGTGGCCTTGAGCAAGGAATGGGCCGGCGTCGCAGCAGGGGCAGAAGCCGAGCTCGCAGGGGACGGCGCACCCCAGGCTCACCAGGGTCAGCGCGTCGAGCCGGCGGAGGAAGGCGGCGTCGGGAAGGTCGGCGCCGTGCACGGTACGCAGGAGCGTGATCGCTCGGACGTCGCAGCTCCGCAGGTTGAAAAGGACCCTGGGCGGCGGCTCGGGTGCGGCCTGGACGCGCGTGTGCCCGCCGTCACGTCGGATCGCCGCCACGGGGTAGGTCTGCGGGAGCACGAACCTCTTGGGCGATTCGAGTGGGTTGTCGAAGTCCCACAGCACCTCGTCCGGGGAGCCGACCGGCGCGTACGTCACGTCACCGCCGTTGGCCGTCGTGGGCGCCACGACCTCGCTCCGCTCGAGCAACCGCGCCAGCCACGCGCCCACGTGGCGCTTGGAGATCAGGCGAGCGGTGTCCGGCAACGGGCTCGACATCTCAGGAGGCCCTCTCGACGGTCACGGCGACCTCGGGATCCCCGTGCAGCAGGCCAGCCACGCTCTCGCGGAGGGCGAATGGGACGGTCAGCACCCCGCGATCGAGGCCGGTACGGAGAGCGACCGGCAGCACGGCTGTTCCGTGCCGCGAAGCCACGCGGACGCGCCACCCCTGCCGGATCCCCAGGTCATCGGCGTCGGCCTTGCACATCTCGACCATCCCGGCGGGGTAGAGCTTCCGCTGCGAGACGGGCTCACGGCGGAGCGTCGGCGAGTAACGCACCAGCGGGTCGGCGCCCCAGTCGAGCGCGCCGTCGAGGCTCAGCACCATCCCGCCGGGCTCGACGCGCGGCGCGCCCTGGACGGCAACGGGTGGGTACCGGCCGTCCGATGCCGGCGCCACGACCGCCCCCCAACCGCCCTCCGCGATCCTCTCGTCCACGCCGGCGTACCCGGGTACGGCCGCCGCGATCTCGCGCAGGACGTCGTTCGCGCTGCGGTAAGGGGAGGTGAGCCCGAGCGCCGAGGTGAGCTCGGCCAGCGCCTCCCAGCCTGGACGCGCGTCGCCCGGAGGCGGTGCGGCCGCTCGAACCCGCTGGACGCGGCCGTCGGCGCTGGTGACGGTGCCTTCCGTTTCGCCGAACGCCGCGACGGGCAGCGCCACGGTTGCAGCGGCGGTCGTGGCGGTGGCGAACGAGTCCAGAACGACGACGCACTCCAGGTCGGCGAGCGCGGCGAGCCAGGGCTCCTCTGCGAGCGACGTCACGGCGAGGTCATCCTGGACGATGACGACGGCCCGAACCCGGCCGAGCATCCGTTCGATGTCGAGCCCCGCCTCGACGACGGGCGCTCGTCCCCACACCCCAGCCAGCCGTTCGGCGGCGCGCCGGTCCCCCAGTGGCGTCCAACCGGGGAGAAGGTCGGGTGTCACCCCCATCTCGCAGGCGCCCCGGAGGTTGCTGCGGACCGGCAATGGGAGGACTGCACACCTCGGGCGGCCGAGGTGGCCGGTGCGGCGCGCCAGCGCGGCGAGCGCTGTCGCGTCCGCGCCGGCGCGGCCCGGGGGCCCGCCGTCTTGTGGAATGAGGAACGCCGCGTGTCGCGCGTCGGTGAGCCACCGCGTCACCAGGCCGGCATCGCCGCCGCCATCGAGGGTCAGCGCGTCGAGCGCGGCGGCGCGCCCGCCCGGACGGACGGGAATGTGGAGCGTCGCCAGGTGCGCCAGCTGGGTCCTGGCGATCCCGAGGGTCACCAGCGTCGCGCCGTGCTTGCGGGCGGCGATGACGGCATGGGCGGCCTGCGGGTGCGTCCGCGCGAGGTCGCCCTCGACCAGGAGCACGACCTCGGCGGTCTCGACGTCGTCCAGGGTGCCGGTGGGGGCAAGGCCATCGCTCGCCGCGAGCATCCCGGTGACGACGGGTTGATACGTCTGCCGGAGGCAGGCGTCCACGTTGGGGGTGGCGATCGCCGCGCGGGCGAGCCGCGCGGCAAGGTAGTTCTCTTCGTTGGAAGCGCGGCCCGAACCGAGGACGCCGACGGCGTCGCCCCGCGCGCGGACGGCGGCGAGGGCCTCCGCGGCGTCGTGCACCGCCTGCGCGTAGCCCACGGGGTGCGGGGTGTCCCCGCGGCGGACCGTCGCCCGTGTGAGGCGGACGCCCCAGGCCGTGGCCTCGTGCGCGTTCCAGCCGCGGGCGCACAGCCTCCCGCGCGATGCCGGGTGATGCTCGCTGGGGCCTACGCCCGAGAGGCCCGCCTCGTCGGCATGCAGGTAGAGGCCGCAGCCGCACGCACAGAACGGGCACGTGGTCAGCACGCTCGCCAAAACCGGCCGCTCCCTGCCGGGTCAGGTTGACCGCCCCGCCCCGTCAACGGTCGCTGCCGTCGCGGTGGCGGCGAGCCCCGCCTCAGCCTCGGGGCTTCCCGTGCAGCGTGCTCAGCGCGGGGCTTTGGGCGCCGTGGTGTCTCGGTGCCACCGCGAAGGCCGTGGGGGTCGGAAACCGACACCCCCGGATCGAGTGATCCAGCCCCATGTGAAAACTATCACAAGTCCTGGAGTGGATTCTAGGCGTGCGATCCGCGTTTGGCAAGTGGGTCAGGGAATCGGCTGTGGGGTGACCGGGATCGTGAAGGCGAATTCGGCCCAATGGCCCGGATCCGAGGCGGCCCGGATCCGCCCGCCGTGCAGTTGGATGATCCGCCAGCACGTGTAGAGCCCGACCCCCGAGCCCCGTTCGCGGAGCAGCTCCGGGATCTGCAGCCGCGAGAACTTGCGGAAGAGGAGCGCCCGCTGGCCCTCCGGGAACCCCGGGCCGTCGTTCCGGACGGCGACCGACACGGCTCCGTCGTCCCGCCGCGCCGAGATCCTCACCTCGCCGTAGTCGGAGCCGTACTTGGCGGCGTTGGTCAGCAGGTTCACGAGGACGATGCGTAGCAACTCCGGGTCGCAGTCCAGGAGCAGCGGCTCCGCCGGGAAGTCGCGGGTGAGCCGGGAGCCGCGAGCCGCGAGCTGCGTACCCGCCAGCTCGACCGCGGGCTCGATGACGGCGGCGACGAGGTCGACACCCGCCGCCACGTTGACGCGCAGCTCACCGCTCTCGATGCGCGCGAGGTCGAGGTAGTCTCGCACCAGGCCGAGGAGGTGCTGCGACTTGCGCACCATCCGGGCGACCGCGTCGGCCTGCCGGGGCTCGAGCGTTCCCAGATACCCCTCGATCAGCGCCTGGCCGTCCATGACCGTCGACGCGAGCGGGCTCTTGAGCTCGTGGCTGACGAAGGCGAGCACCTCGTTGTAGGCTCGGTTCGCAGCAGCCAGCTGCTCGATCCGCCACGCCTTCTCGACGGCCTGAGCGAGACGCTCGGCGATCGCCAGGTGGAGGCGCACCTGGTGCTCGTCGTACGCGTTCGCCTTCCGCGAGCTGCGGAACATCACGCCCACCGCTCGTCCGTCGACCGACAGCGGGCATGTCATCGACGAGCGCACACCTTCGCGCACGAGGAGGGCGGTCGAGGAGCTCCGCGGGTGCTCGCCCAGGTACGCTTCGAGGTCACTGATGATGCGCGGCTGGCCGCCGGCGATCACGCCTTCGAGCGAGGAACCGTGCAGGTCCTCCGCATACCCCGGGCCGAGCAGCAGGGGTTCGTAGGCCGCGCGGGCCCAGTGCGATACGAGGCGGCCGCCTTCCTCGAGAAAGGCCAGGCCGATGCGGTCGCACGGGCAGACGCCGCCGGTGGTCTCGAAGACGAAGTCCATCACCTCGGCGAGCGACTGAGCCGCCGCCACCTTCTCGTTGACGGCGGCGAGCGCCCGGCTCTCCTCGACGGAGAACTCGACGAACTCGCGAACCGACGTCGGCAGGTCGACGTACCGGAGCGTGGTGAGGACCAGTTCTTCCTTCACGGCAGGCTTCTTCGTCCGACGCATCATGATCGCACGTTCCCCGGCGAACCGGCATGGCCCATGGGAACGAAAATGCCGGGCGGCAGCCCGACATTTCCGTTCGCTCGATTCCGCTGCTACGCGATGTACTTGCCGCGCGGCGTGTAGGTCGTGTGGAGCAGGTGGTGCGCGGTGTGTCCGCCCGGGCCGTCGGGGAGGAACTCCTTGTAGAGCCTGACCACGGCAGGGTTCTCGTGCGACTTTCGGATCTGGTACGACGCGTCCTCGGCGTAGATCGCGTGGGCGCGCGCCGCGCGGATCTCGGGGGAGGTCGGGATCGGCATCCCGCCGCCGCCCAGGCAGCCGCCCGGGCACGCCATGAACTCGATGAAGTGACACTCGCTGAACTTCCCGCCGGCCTTGATGTCCTCGAGCACCTTCTTGGCGTTGGCGGTGCCGTGACAGGCGGCGACCTTCAGCGTTGCGCCCTCGAGCCACCGCCAGTCGTCGAACGGCAGGTGCGTGTTCATCCTCAGGAGGTCGGGCACCGGCCCGATCTGAGGGATCTTGACTTCCGCGTACCGGATCCCGTCGAAGCCGCGGATGGGAGTGATGTTGGCGTGGTCGTAGAGGCTCTCGACCTTGAGGCCGGAGACCAGCTCGATGACGGTGCGCAGTGCGGCCTCCATCACGCCGCCGGTCGCGCCGAAGATGACGCCGGAACCGGTCGCGGTCCCGAACGGGTCGTCGAAGTCGCTCCTCGGCATCTTCGGCAGCTCGATCCCGGCCTCCATGAACATCTGCGCCAGCTCGCGCGTGACCAGACCGTAGTCCACGTCCTTGTAACCGGAGTCGGCCATCTCGGGACGGTTGCACTCGTACTTCTTGGCCGAACACGGCATCAGGGCCACCGTGACGATGTTGGCGGGGTCGAGGTCGTGCAGCTTGGCGTAGTAGGTCTTGATCACGGTCCCGAACATCTGCTGCGGGCTCTTCGCGGACGAGAGGTGGTCGAGCATCTCGGGGTAGAAGTGCTCGATGTACTTCACCCACCCCGGGGAGCAGCTCGTGAACTGCGGCAGCGCGACGGCCTCCTTCCCGACCAGGGCCCGGTGGAGGCGCAAGAGCAGCTCGGTGCCCTCCTCGATGATCGTGAGGTCGGCAGTGAAGTTCGTGTCGAAGACGCGGTCGAAGCCGATCGCCCGCGCGGCCGAGTTCATCTGGAACGTCATCGGCATACCCGGCGGCAGCCCGAAGCACTCGCCGATCGCCGCGCGCGGCGACGGCGCCGTCTGCAGGACGACATGCTTGGTCGGGTCGTTGATGTCGCGCCACACGTCGTCGGTCGGGTCGGCCGCGCCCAGCGCCGCGGTCGGGCAGCGGTTGATGCACTGGCCGCAGTTGATGCACACGACCTCGGAGAGCGGCTTGTCCATGAAGGTCGAGATCGTCGTCCGGTCCCCGCGGTGCGCGGTCTCGAGCACGCCGACCTCCTGGAGGTCGATGCAGGTGCGCACGCAGCGCCGGCAGAGGATGCACTTGTTCATGTCGCGGAGCACCGAGTACGAGGAATGATCCACCTCGTACTTCGGCTTCTCGGGGTGCCCGAAGCGGAAGTAGTCGACGCCGTACTCCTTGGAGAGGGTCTGCAGCTCGCAGTTGCCGTTGCGGAAACACGCGTAGCACTCGCCGTAGTGCTGCGAGAGGATGAGGTCGAGGATGCGGCGGCGCGACTGGCGTACCTTGCGCGTGTGCGTTTGGATCTTGATCGGCGAGGTGATCGGATAGGCGCAAGAGGCCTGGAGCGTCCGCTGGCCCTCGACCTCCACGACGCAGATCCGGCAGACGCCGGCGATGCAGAGGTCCTCGTGGTAGCACAGCGTCGGGATCTTGACGCCGATCTTCTTGGCGGCGGCGAGGATCGTGGTGCCGATCGGCACTCGGACGTCCTGGCCGTCGATCGAAACCGTGACCTGCGCTCCGATCGCCTGCTGGTCGCTCGGCACCCTCACGAGGTGGCCGCGCTGGCTGACCGGTGCACGGGAGGAATCCACGCGGGCGTTCTCTTGATCGGACATGGCGGCTCCTCCTCCCTCACCGGCCCCGGTGGGCGGTGCGTCCCATGATCTCGTCGCGGAACCCGTCGACGATCGACAGGAACGCGTTCGGGCTGGACTGACCGAGCCCGCACTTCGAGCAGAGCTGCATCATCTCGCCGAGGTGGGTCAGCTCCGTGAGGTACGCGGCCGAGCACCGGCCTTCGTCGAGCATCTCGATCCCCTCGAGGAGCTTGGAGTTGCCCTCGCGGCAGGGCGTGCACTGCCCGCACGACTCCTCGACGAAGAACTCCATGAAGTTCTTCGCGACGTGCAGCATGTCGCGCTCCTTGCCGAAGACGATCACGGAGCCGCCGGTGGAGACGTCCTCGTACGAGATCGTGCGCTCGAACTCGGCGGCCGGGAGGCAGCGACCCGAGGCGCCGCCGATCTGGACCGCCTTGGCGCCCTCCCCGCCGACCTCACTGAGCAGCTCGGTCACCGTGACCCCCATCGGGAACTCGTACACGCCCGGCCGCGCGCAATCGCCGGAGACCGAGAGGAGCTTGGGCCCGGTGGACTTCCCGGTGCCGACCGAGGCGAACCACTCCGCGCCCTTGGCGAACACGGCGGCGACGCATGCGAACGTCTCGACGTTGTTGACGATCGTCGGCTGGCCGAGGAAGCCGGTGTCCACGGGAAACGGCGGCCGGTTGCGGGGCTCGCCGCGGTACCCCTCGAGCGACTCGATGAGCGCCGTCTCCTCGCCGCAGACGTAGGCGCCGGAGCCCATGCGGATCTCGATGTCGAAGCCGACCGCCTTGCCCAGCACGGTGGCGCCCAGCAGCCCGTCCCTGCGCCGCCGCTCGAGCACCGCCTCGAGCCCGGCGCGCAGGTAGGTGTACTCGCCGCGCAGGTAGACGATCCCCTTGGTTGCCCCGATCGCGATTCCGCCGATCGTCATTCCGGCGAAGACGAGGGCGGGGACCTCCGCGAGGATCACCCGGTCCTTGAACGTCCCGGGCTCGCCCTCGTCCGCGTTGCAGACCACGTACTTCGCGTCGCCCTTCGCCGCCGCGGCGAGGTTCCACTTCACCCCGGTGGGGAAGCCGGCGCCGCCGCGTCCCTTGAGCTTGGAGGCCGACACCTCCGCGATGATCTCGGTCCGGCTCCCGGCGAGCGCGCGCTCGAGCGCCGCGTTCGCGTCGATGGTCTTGAAGGTGATCAGGCCGCGGTGGTCGTTGCTCATTGCCGGGCCTCCTGGTGGTGGTTGTGGTGGAACGCCAGCGGGCCGAACACCCGCCGGCAGGTGTCGAGGATCTCGCTCACCTTGTCCGGGGTGACGCGCGGGAAGACTTCGTCGTTGACGAGCAGCGCCGGGCCCTGGTCGCACATCCCGATGCAGCTCGCCCATTCGAGAGAGAACTTGCCGTCCTTGGTGGTCTGCCCGAACGTGATGCCGAGGTCGTTCTCGAGCTGGCGCGCGACGCGGTCCTTGCCCGCCATGTCGCACGACACCGTGCGGCAGAGACGGATCACGAACCGACCGTGGTACTTCTCGTCGAGGAAGCTGTAGAACGTGACCACGCTGTAGACCTCGACCGGGTGGATGTCGAGGTGGTCGGCCACCTCCTGCATCGCGTACTCGGAGATCTGGTGGTACTTCGCCTGAACCTCCTGGAGGACGGGGATGAGCGACGAGCGATGGGCGCCGTAGCGCTCGACCCACCTGCCGATGTCCTCCCTGAGACGTTCCTGATCGGTCACGAGCATGGCGTCACCTCGCCTTTCCCGCGACCGCCCCGTGCTTCGCCAGAAGCTCGGCGACCTTGCGCACGAGCGTCCCGGGATCGATCGGCTTCTCCTGGAACTCGTCCACCGGAACCATCTCGTCGTCCCTGCCGAACGACATGCCGGTCACCCTGCCGATGCTCGTGAGCATGAGGATCGGCGCGTCGAAACCTTTGCGTCGCAGCTCCTGCGCCATCGCGATTCCGTCGTCGGGCTGCTCCATGATGACGTCGAGGATGAGGAGATCGGGCTCCTCCTCGGCGATGACCTTCATCCCCTCGGGGCGGCTGTACGCGCAGGCGACGGTGTGGTTGGCCTTCTCGAGGAAGAGGCGGCACGCCTCGACGACGTCGGGGTCGTCGTCAACGATCAGTATCCTGGCCATTCCGGTCTCCTTTCACAGCTCGGCACAGGCGATTGCACGCCTGGGCTCGACCCGGTTCGCAGCGAGGACCTCGGCGCCGGCCGACCACACGCCCTGAGGCGGGGCCGGCTTGACCATGTGAACGCTATCACGAGAACTCCGCAAAAGGAACCCTCAGAGCCATTTATGAGTTTGAGACATGGTCGCCGCTTCTGTGCTCGGCCGCCGGGCGGATCCGTCGCCGGCCTCCTGCAACTTGCGAATCCGGCGCGCCCGCCTGTCCCGAATCTTGACTTGGCTCACGGGAAGCGTGACGATCCAACCATCTTCGCGGCCAAGCCCACGACAGGGCATCCCCTGGCGCGGGGCGAGCGGCAGGTGGTGTTCCCGGTGGGCGCCGGGCCCTCGATGGACAGCGGGGGGCGGGGCCGGGAGGACGTGCCGTGCGCGCTTCATCGAGTCATCGGAGGGAGGTTGCAACCATGTGGGACACCCGGTCTCGCCAGGCATGCGGTCTCGTTCTGGGCGCCGTCGTTGCAGCGGGACTCGTGGCGGTCCAGCGCGCTGGGGCCGCGCCGCCCGCTCCGATATACCAGGCGACGGCGCTCACCAAGGAGGCGTTTCAGCGGCTCCCCGACGGAGCGGTCATCGAGGCGCGGGGCAAGCGGTTCACCGCCGGTGAGCTGCGTGCCCAGGCGCGCCGGAACGCCGAGGCGTTCCGGGCGGGGATGGGGCCACTCACCGGTCCGTCGCGCCCGGGCACCGATGTGCTGCAGACCTTGGTCCTCCCGACCCGGAAGGCCAAGCTCGACGCCGAGAACGCGAGGATTCGAGCCACCTTCAAGAGCCGGAACGCGGTGAGGCCGGCCGGCGCCGGCCTCGTGGTCGCAACGAAACCGACCGTGCCGACGATCACCGAGATCGTCGGGACCGTGCAGTCGGGCGCGGCTCTCTACATCAAGGGGATGAACTTCGGGTACGACGGGGACGTGGTCCTCAGGGGCCTCCCTCAGGGAGTTGTGACCCTGGCGCTCGACACGGGCAACTACCTCATGCCGTGGCTGCCGGACGGCATCGCCGTGGTGGTCCCCGAGGTCACCGGGATCGACGACCGGCCGGCGTCGATTCAGGTCAACGTGCGGAACGGCCTCGGGAGCAAGGAGAAGCCGGTCACGTTCTACGCGACCGACGTCATCGTCTCCAACGTCGACGTTGCGCTCCTCGGCTGCAGCCAGGACGCGACGGAGAACCGCTGCGACAACACGCACGGGTCCTACTTCGGTCTGCACACGGAAAACACCCTCGTGGAGGCGGACGCCCTGGGGTGTGACCACTGGGCGTTCACGCTCAACAACGGGTGGACGGTCGAGTCGAGCTCGAGCTTCGCCGGCGGTGTCATGGGGGAGGCGGGCAGCACCTTCCACCCGCAGCAGGGGGCCACGCACTTCGAGTGGCAGATCTGCTGGAGCGTGCGCGGCGGCGGCCCCTACTCGGGCAACTTCGTCAGGTACGGCGGGGCCCTGAACATTCGCGGCCACCTCGGCGTGCCGTGGTAGCCGTCAGGTCGGGACCGTGCACCGCAATCGCGGCTGATCTGCTCGAGCTCGCTCCCGGCCGCACACCGCGAATTCCCTGCCGCAGCCCCGGACGCCCGGGGACGAGAAGACGGCGGCTGCGTCGCGCCGCGCGGACCTCGTCCGCGAGCTCAGTGACCGGCCGGTGATGGTGCAGGGGTGGCGGCTGCTGCCGGCGCCACGCCGCTGATCTCCATCGTCATGTCGAAATTGCGCTTGATCCAGAGGATGCCCCCCTTGCCCCTGGTGGCGGTGAGGCGCGGGTAGAAGACGTTGCCCTGGCGGGCGAAGTCGAAGCGCATGAAGAGCTCCGTCACCCCGGTGGGGCGCGCGACGAGCTCGGCCTCGAGCCACTCCGGGTCCAGGGTGTCGCGCCGCCAGGCGAGGCGACCCTGGGCCATCCCGTCCTCCTTGCGATGCTCCGGTAGCGGTTCGAACGTCACGACGGTCAGCTCGCCCTCCTCGACGGGCGCGCCGAAGCGGTAGAACTTGGAATCCTCTCCGGACGGGAGTCTGAGGTCGGCGCTCTTCGTGTCGCCGCTCGTGTCCTTTCCATCGCCACGCTCGCCTGTGTGCGGCTTGGCCGTGGCCGTCGGACGGGCCGCGGTCTTGGCCGCCTTCGCGTTCTCCTGTTCGGTTACGTCCTTGCCGTCGTCGACGAGCTTGACCAGGCGCTTCTCGGAGGTGCCGTCGGCTCGGCGGGTCATCGAGGTCACGCGCAGCGATTCACGCCGGTCCTTGCCGCCGGGCTTCTCGATGGCGAACCGCACGGTCATCGTGTAGGAGCCGATGAACCCCTTGTCCAGGACCTGCAACGCTCTATCGAGGCGAGCGGCCGTTTCGGCAGGGATGCCCGCCGCGCCGGCACTCCCGCTCAGCACGGCAGCCGCCAGAGAACATCTCAGCAGCGCCCGTCTCGCCCCTTTCACCGTAGTCATGGCCTCCGCTCCCTTCACCGGCGACACCAACTGCTACGCATCCAAATCGGCGGAGGTTCACCTGGGCGCTTTGACGCTGGAAGCTCGCACCCGCGAGGCGGGTTGAATACCCACTCGCGAGGCTTGGAGGCCTCGCGGATTCTGGGAGGCTAACCCGCGGGGGGTAACTACGGCTTCAAGGGCGATCCCCGTTCCAGCCGAGGCGCGGGTTTGGCTACTAATGAGTGCGTCAACGTCTGTAAATCGCCTCCACTGCCTTCGGGGCCGTTGCGAAGCGTTGCTACAACAAAAGTCCTACCTGCACGGCTCGTCGGTCTGCTCCTTATGAGGGCGGCAGTCACAGTGGACTTGCCGCCAGACCGCGGCGTCGAGCGTATTCTTGAGGCCGTCAATCGAGAGTCTTCCCGCGTTCAAGAAATGAGCCGGGAGAAGGGCCAGCAGTGCTGTGCTGATCCGCGAGTCGAAGGTGGGATGCCGACCGCCTGGCAGGGTAACGGTCCACGGGAGCATGAGCGCCTGCTGGCCACCCGATCCGAATGTGATCTGACTCCCGTCCGAGAGTGTCACGGTGCCCACGATGCCCGGATAGTCATCGGTCCGAGTGTGGGAGTAGTAATCTCGAAGAATCCCCTCGATGAGACCGCGGTCATGGAAGAGAACGAACAGGGTGTCGAGTTCGTTCCTCGCGAGCTTGCTTGGGCGTGACCTGTAAGCCTCGTCAGTTGCGACGGCAAACTCGTGCAGCCATGCGTCAGTCACGCCCAGCCCGTCGAGCGACAAGACAGGTACCGGGGGTTGGAGCAGGGCATCGAGCAAAGCCTGGAATAGCTCGCGAGGGACAGGTCGCCCATCGACGTGGCAGTTGGTGCCTGCACAGTGTCCGATGAGATGCGTTTGAGGGCGTGGGCTATTGAACGCCCCTAACCCGCTCCAGGTCGATCTGATCTCCAGTGCCACGACTTGCGGGCTATGGGGCGGGGGCGCGCCCAGCGCACATCCGATGATCGCGGCCAGAGCAAGTGTCGGCATGGTTCTACTGCCGCCAGACTCCAAGGCAACTAGCCGGAGCAAGGCCAAACGAGAGTGCGTGAAAGCGAAATGAACCGCCGGGCATGCGACAGCTGCAGGGCTGCCAGTCGTGGGGAACGTCATTGAGCGCAGAAGTGGCTACGACCAAGGCGTCCTCCGTGTTGTTCAGAATTCAGTATAGCCGCACATTCGGTCTCGACGCTTGCAGATGCCGCTGGTTTGGGATCCAGGCTCGGCCTTCCAATGGGCAGTGCCCACGAAACGGCGGGCGGGGGCGAGCAAGGACCGAGCAGCGCCGCACCCCAGGGGCAAGAAAGAAGAGCCTCCACGCAGTGGAAGAGGAGGCGGGCTGCCGGGCCGCTCAGGCCCGACGCCTCCGCCCTCCGGGACCGGCGCCGACCTTCCGCCCCATCCGGACGATGCGGCCGCTCAGACAGGTGCCGCACTGGGCGGCGGTCTCGCGGATGCACGCCTTGTCGGGGTAGATCTCGTACAGCAACCGGTACGCCTGCGGCGTGAGGTTGGGCATGACGACGTTGGCGCCCCGGGCGAGCCCCGTCTCCCGGCCCTTGGCGATGTTGAGGGTCGCGAGGGCGGTGGTCGAGGGGATGTTGGCGGCGGGGCAGTGCAGGCGCGCGAGCGCGATCATTTTGTACGTCATGAGCTCGGTGTTGGGGACCTGCTCGCCGGGCGACGCCTCCGGCAGCTCGCCGCGCCCGAGGGGGGTCGCCGGGTGGGGTAGGTACGGGCCGACGCCGATCATATCGAGGTCCATCTCGGCGAACGCCTCGAGGTCGTCCGCGAGCGAGGCGTACGTCTGGCCGGGGATGCCGATCATCACGCCACTGCCTGCCTCGTAGCCGAGTGCGGCCAGGCGGCCGAGGATCGCGAACCGGTCGGAGGGTCGACCGGGAAGCGGGGGATGGATGCGGTCGTAGAGCGCCGAGTCCGAGGTCTCGAAGCGGAGCAGATAGCGGTCGGCCCCGGCCTCCCGCCACGCGGCCAGGTCGCCGTCGGGCCGCTCGCCGAGCGAGAGCGTGACGGCGAGCGGCGTCGAGGCCTTGATGCGCCGCACCAGGTCGGCGAACCACTCCCGGCCGATGCCGTAGTCCTCGCCGGCCTGCAGCACGACGGTGCCGTACCCGAGCGCGACGGCCTGCGCGACGCAGGCCAGGATCTCGTCGGGCCTCATCCGGTAACGGACCAGCGCGCGGTTGTCGATGCCGATCCCACAGTACGCGCATCGCCTCACGCAGTGGTTGGAGATCTCGACGAGGCCGCGGAGGTGGACCTCGTCCCCGACGTGGGCTCGCCGGACGCCGTCCGCGCGCTCCCAGAGCTCTTCGAGGCGGCCGGCGTCCTCCTCCCGGAGCCAGCGGAGCGTCGCGGCCCGGGTCACCGGCCGGGCGCCCCGGCGACGACCGGTGCGGCGGCAGGAGCGGCGCCCGCGAGTGTGACCGTGAACGTGCTGCCGACGTCGGGCGCGCTGGTCACCTTCAGGTCGCCTTCGTAGAGGGCAGCGAGCTTCCTCACGATCGAGAGGCCGAGCCCCGAGCCCAGAATCCCCCGGGTTCTCGGGTTCTTGATCCTGACGAACTCGCCCCCGACGAGCGCGGCCTCCTCCGGAGACATGCCGATCCCGGTGTCCGTTACCCGTATCGTGGCGCCCTTGGCCCTCGACTCGAGGGCGACGTCCACACTCCCTCCGCTGCGGTTGTACTTGACCGCGTTGGAGACGAGGTTGTTGAGGACGATCTCGAGCTCGCCCGCGTCGGCGACCATCGGAACGGGGTCCCCGGCGCGCAGCTCGATCGAGATCCCGCGCTCCCGCGCGGCCGGCTGCGCCGTCTCGACCGCCTTCGCCGCCACGGCCCGCACGTCGATCTCCGCGAGCTGGCGCTGCTTCTGGCCGGACTCGATGCGGGTGAGGTCGAGGAGGTCGAAGATCATCTTGCGCATCCCGTCGATGCGGACGATGCTGCGGTCGATCACCGCGCGGAACTCCGGCGTGTCGGGTTCGACCGCGCGGTCCTTGATCACCTCGAGGTACCCCTCCACCGCGGCGAGCGGGGCCTTCAGCTCGTGGGCGAGCACCGAGATGAACTGGAAGCGCACCTGGCGCTGCTCGGCGGCGAGGCGGCGCGCCTCGCGCTGGAGGACGAGGTGCTTCGCCGCCTTGTAGATCGTGCTCTTGAGCTCATCGGGCGTGAACGGCTTGGCCAGGAAGTCGTGGGCGCCGCGCTTGGTCGCCTGGACCGCGGTGTCGATCGTGGCGTACGCCGTGATCATCACGGTGAGCCAGTCGTGCGGCGTCTTGCCGATCAGGTCGAGGACCTCGAGCCCCGAGATCCCCGGCAGCTTGTGGTCGAGGAGGAGGATATCGGGGGCGGCCGCCGACACGAGGGCCAGCGCCTCCTCGCCGGATTCGGCCTGGGAGACCTCGAACCCCACCTCGCCGTTGAGGTCCGGCACGCGCACCGTGAACCCTTGCAGCACCCGAGCGATGCCGAGCCGGATGCCGGGCTCGTCATCGACCACCAGGACCTTCAGAGTCTCCACGCGTCCTCCCGAGGATCCGCCGCCGTCAGCCCTGCACGCCGAGGCGGGGCACGGTGACCGTGAAGCACGTCCCCGTCGGGCCCGCCGCCGGATCGCCGTTCGACTGGACCTTGATGTCGCCGTTGTGCATCTTCACGATCCCGTAGGTGACCGGGAGGCCCAGCCCGGTGCCCTTGCCCATCGGCTTGGTCGTGAAGAAGGGCTCGAAGATCTTGTTGAGGTTCTCCTTTGAGATGCCTGTCCCGGTGTCGGTCACGATGAGGGCGAGGCGGTCGCCGTCAGCGCGCGCGCGGATGGTGAGCTTGCCCCCGTGCGGCATCGCCTCGACCGCGTTGGCGATGAGGTTGGTGAGGACCTGGGTCATCTGGTCGCGGTCGAGCTCCGCCACCAGGTCGGGGTCGTCGAACTCCATCCGCCACTCGACCCCGTTCGGGATCGGCACGCTGCGGATCCCCTGGAGCACGAGGTCGTGGACCCGGGTCTCCTGGAGGAGGACCTTGTTCTGCCTGGCGAAATTGAGGAGCCCCGCGACGATCTTCTTGCAGCGGTCGGCCTGCGCCACGATCATCTCGAGGTCGGGCCGGAGGGCCGTGCCCTTCCCGGCCTCCTCGAGCAGCATGTGCGCGTACAGGAGGACGACGCCGAGGGGGTTGTTGACCTCGTGCGCGATGCCGGCGGCGAGCTGGCCCATGCTCGCCAGGCGCTCCGAGTGCATGAGCGCCTGCTGGGTGCTGGCCAGCTGCTCGTTGGAGACGTGCAGCTCCTGGACCGTCTTGCCGAGCTGGTCGATGGTGTAGGGGAGGCACATCTCGCTCTCGGCGAGGCCGGAGTGGATCGCGTTCGCGTGCTCGCGGCAGGTGTCGTACCCGCACGCGCCGCAGTTGAGCTCGTCCTCGCCCGAGAGCTTGCCCATGCGGGCCAGGATCGCGGCGAGCTCGTCCTCGGAGGGGGAGGGGATGCGCCGGTCGTTGGCGGCGAAGCGCCGCGACAGGTCGAGGCCGTCGAGGGAGGCGAGGTCGGCGTCCCACCGCGCCGCGTCGAACTCCGCCATGCGGGCGCGGGCGTACCTGGAGATGATGGCGCGCCGGCGGAACAACGGCGCGTCCGTGGTCATCCCGGACCCCATGATGCAGCCGTTGCAGCAGAGCAGCTCGAGGAGCCTGGCGTTGAGGTCGAGGTCGCCGGACTCGAACTCCTTGATCACTTCCGGGAACGCCGTGCGGCCGTCGGCCGTCACGATCTCGCCCGCCATCAGATCCTCGGGTATGCCGGCGGTCTGCAGCATGCCGCGCGAGACCGGGAAGAGCGAACCGAGGTGCGGGCGCGGGGGGTCGAACTCGGAGAGGCCGTTCCCGCCGGGCTCCAGACCCGCGCCGTCGAGCATGGCGCCCAGCTCGGCGAACGTCAGGACCTCGTCCACCTCCGGGGCCGCGTCCGCCAGCCCCTCGCCCTTCTTGGCGACGCACGGCCCGATGAAGACGACCTTGAGATCGTCGCCGTGCAGGCGCCGGAGCGCACGGGCCGTGGCCAACATCGGGGAGGCGATCGGGGCGAGGAACTCGACGAGGTGCGGATGGTAGCGCTCCACGAACCCCACAATCGCGGGGCACGCCGTGGAGATGTAGCAGCGGTCCGGGTTGTCGGCGAGCAGGCGCCGGTACTCGAGCGCCACCAGGTCCGCCCCGAAAGCGACCTCCGCGACCAGCTCGAACCCGAGCGAGCGCAGCATGCCCACGAGCGCCCTGTAGTCGAGGTCGGGGAACGACGCGGGGAAGCTCGGCGCGAGGCACGCGGCGACCCGGGCTCCCGACGCGAGCAGTGCGTCGACGCCGGCGGTAGAGCTGACGACCTGTTTGGCGTGCTGGCTGCACACGCGGACGCAGTTGCCGCACCCGATGCAGCGCTCCGGGATCACCTCGGCCTGCCAGGCGGTGATGCGGATCGCCTTCGCCGGGCACTCGCGGACGCAGGTGTAGCAGACGCGGCAGCGCTCCTTGATGGTGGTGACCAGCGGGTCGCTCTGCACACGCATACGGTATACCTATCGCGCGCGGTCCCCGCAGCGGGGACCCGGACGCCCGCCGTCGAAACGGGGCACGGGCATCGTCCTCACTCGCGCGCCGCGAGGAGCCGTTTGACCTCTTCCCTGAGCTGCTCGGGCCTGACCGGCTTGTCGAGGAATGCGTCGGCCTTGAGCCACGAGCCGGCCTCCGCGTCGGAGGCCGTGAAATCGACGCCGGTGCTCGACCTGACGGCCGTGAGCAGGATCACCGGGGCGTCCGGGTACAGCCTCTTGATGTTGTTGCACAGGACGAACCCGGAGTCCATCGCCTCCATCATCAGGTCGACGACGCACAGGTCCGGGCGGACCGAGAGCAGCTTCTCCTCGGCCTCCTCCTGCCCGGCGGCGGTCACGACCTCGTACCCGGCGCCCTTCAAGACGAGCTCGGCCTGGTCGAGCAGGTCGACGTCGTCGTCGACCACGAGAATCTTCTTGGCTGCGGTCATCTCCACGACCTCCGTTCGACTACACCAACACATCCCGTTCCACGTAGTGGGTATGAAGGAGATGGTGGCTCGTCTCCCCGAGCGGCTCGCCGAGGAACTCCTCGTACAGGCGCCGCACGGAGCTGTTGCGGTGGCTGACGCGCAGCGGCGCGTCGCGGTCGATCTTGTAGAGCGCCTTCATGCGGGCCGCGACCGCCTCCTTGCCTATCCCGATCGGCTGGCCGCCCCCGTTGATGCAGCCGCCCGGGCAGGTCATCACCTCGACGAAGTGGATGTCCGGACGCTTGCCGGCCTTGATCTCCTCGAGGAGGACGCGCGCGTTGCCGAGGCTCGAGACCACCACGGCGCCCACCTCGAGGTCGCCGATCTTCACGTGCAGCTCCTTGCTGCCGTCTAGGCCGCGGGCCGCGTCGATCTTGGGGTCCTCGAGCTCGTCCCCGGTGAGCAGGAAGTGCACGGACCGCAGCGCGGCCTCCATCACGCCGCCCGTCGCGCCGAACAGCTTGCCGGCGCTCGAGCGCTCTCCGAACGGCGTGTCGGCTTCTTCGGGCTCCACCGCGGCCGGATCGACGCCCTCGATGCGGAGCAGGTGGGCGAGCTCGCGGGTCGTGAGGACGTAGTCCACGTCGGGCACGTTGCCCCTCGCCATCTCCGGGCGCGACGCCTCGAACTTCTTCGCGGTGCACGGCATGATCGAAACCGAGACGATCTTCTTGGGGTCGAGGCCCTCGCGGTCCGCGAAGTAGCTCTTGATGACGGCGCCCATCATCTGCTGCGGGCTCTTGCAGGTGGAGAGGTTGGGCCGCAGCTCCGGGTAGAACGTCTCGACGAACTTGATCCAGCCCGGCGAGCACGAGGTCATCATCGGCAGCACGCCGCCGTTCGCGAGCCGGTGCGCGAGCTCCGAACCCTCCTCCATGATCGTGAGGTCGGCCGTGAACGAGGTGTCGAAGACCCGCTTGAACCCTATCCGCCGCAGGGCGGCCACCATCTTGCCGTCGATGTCGGCGCCCGGTTTCATGCCGAACTCCTCGGCGATCGACACCGACACGGCCGGCGCGTGTTGGGCGACGACGAACGCCGCGGGGTCGGCGAGCGCGCGCAACACGTCTTCGACGTTGGAGCGTTCCTGGAGGGCGCCGGTCGGACACGCCACCACGCACTGCCCGCAGTTGATGCAGCTCGAGACGTTGAGCCCCTTGTCGAACGCGGTGCCGACGAACGCCCGCGAGCCGCGGCCGATGAAGTCGATGGCGGATACGCCCTGGATCTCCTCGCACACGCGCACGCACTTGCCGCAGAGGACGCACTTGTCGGGGTCGCGGACGATCGACGGGCTGGAGACGTCCATGTCGCGCCGGTTCTTGGCGCCCCGGTAGCGGCGCTGGCGGACGCCCAGCGTCTGCGAGAGCGTCTGCAGGCTGCACGAGCCGCTGCGGCCGCAGAACAAGCAGTCATCGGGGTGGTTGGCGAGGAGCAACTCGACCAGCGTGCGCCGCGCCTGGATCACCCGCGGCGAGTCGCTCTTGATGCGCATCCCTTCGGCGACCGGGAACGAGCACGACGGCACCAGGTTGCGGGCGCCGTCCACCTCGACGACGCACAGCCGGCACGCGCCGGTGGGGGTTAGCCCCTCGACGTGGCAGAGCGTCGGCACGTGGATCCCGTTGCGCCGGAGCGCCGAGAGGATCGTCTCGCCCTTGCGGGCCTCGAGCGTGCGACCGTTGGCTTCGATGTTGACCGTGTTCATGCTTGGCCCCTTTACACCGGCTGCGTGAACTCGAGGTCGCACCGCATGCACCGGTGGGCCTCGCCGCACGCCTCGACCTCGGAGACGCAGAGTTCCACCTCGTCGAAGTTCGACGCCCTCGCCTCGACCGGAAGGTGCGGCGTCGCGACCCGGCTCGCCGGGTGCGCCGAGCCCTCGTCCTCGAGGTCACTCGCCGGGGCGATGAAGACGCCCGGCAGCTTGACCTTGGGCAGCAGCCGGAGGAGCTTGCCGGTGACGTAGCGATCGATCATGAGCGCGGCCCGCTTCCCGGCGGCGATGGCGCCGATCACCGTGCCCGGACCGGTGGTCACGTCGCCGCCCGCGAACACACCGGGGCGGCTCGTCAAGAACGATTCCGGGTTGGCGGACAGCGTGCCCCGCTTCGTCAAGTCCAGCCCCTCGAGCGTCGCCGTTTCCGGCCCCTCGCTGATGGCCACGATCAACGTGTCGAGCTCTACGTCGAACTCGGAGCCGGCCATCGGCTCGGGCCTGCGGCGGCCCGACGCGTCCGGCTCGCTCAGGCGGTTGCGTACGAGCCGGACGCCGGTGAGCTTGCCGGCCGAGGTGTGGAGCGCAACGGGGGCGACGAGCGGCTCGATCGTGATCCCCTCCGCGAGCCCGGCCTCGATCTCGTCGGCATAGGCGGGCATCTCGTCGCGGGTGCGGCGGTAGTACACAGTGACGCCGTCCACCCCGGGTTGCCGCAGTGCGACGCGCGCGGCGTCCATCGCCGAGTTGCCGCCGCCGATGACGCCGACCCGGCCGACGGCCAGGTTCTCGCCGTGGAGGTTGTACGCCTTCAGGAACCGGATGCCGGGGAGGATCCCGTCGGCCTCGTCGCCCGGCAGATCGAGCGTCTTGCTGCGGTGCGAGCCGAGGGCCAGGTAGACGGCCCTGTAGCCCTCCTCGAGCAGCGAGTCGACGGTGAAGTCCCGTCCGAGGGCCTTCTCGAGCCGGACCTCGAGGTTGTCGTTGAGCAGGCCCTCGATCTCGGCCGACAGGCGCTCGCGCGGCAGCCGGTACGCCGGTATCGCGCCGACCAGCATCCCGCCCGGCACCGCCTCGCGCTCGAACACGGTGACCCGATGGCCGAGGAGCGACAGGGCGTTCGCGGCGGTGAGGCCGGCCGGACCGGCGCCGACGACCGCGATGCGGGCCGACTTCGGGCCGGGGCGCCGCGCGATCGGCCGGTAGGTGGACGCCGGTACGTTGTCGACGACGAAGCGTTTGAGGGTGCGGATCGCCACCGGGTCGCCGGTGCCCGAGGCGCCGGCCCGGCAGGACCGCTCGCACGGGTGGTGGCAGACGCGGGCGCACGCGGACGGGAAGGGGTTGGCCTCGCGGATGACCCGGTAGGCGTCGGCGTACTCGCCCCGGCCGACGTGGGCGACGTAGCGCCACACTTCGGTTCCCACCGGGCAGGCGTTCTGGCAGGGCGTTCCGACCAGCTCCTTGCAGCTCCCGGCCGGGCAGGTGCGGTCGTACAGGTGGGCCTCGTACTCGTCGCGGAAGTAGCGCAGCGTGGAGAGCACGGGGTTCGGCGCGGTCTGCCCCAGGCCGCAGAGCGCCGTCGTGCGGATCGTCTCCGCCAGCTGCTTGAGCTGCATCAGGCCCTGCATGCGGATGAGCGGGTCGAGGTCGTGCTCCTTGCGGCGCGAGCGGGTCAGCGCGTCGAGTATTTCCTTCATGCGGCGCGTACCCTCGCGGCAGGGGATGCACTTCCCGCACGACTCGGACTGGATGAACTCCATGAAGTACCTAGCGAGGTCGACCATGCACGTGGTGTCGTCCATGACGACCAGGCCGCCGGAGCCGACGATCGCGCCGAGCGCCTGCAGCGACTCGTAGTCGAGCGGGGTGTCGATGTGCGCCGCCGGGATGCAGCCGCCCGACGGGCCGCCCATCTGCGCCGCCTTGAACGTCCGGCCGCGCGGTGTGCCACCGCCGATGTCCTCGATGATCGTGCGCAGCGAGGTCCCGAACGGCACCTCGACCAGGCCGGTGTTCTTCACGCACCCGACCAGGGAGAACACTTTCGTGCCCTTCGACTTCTCGCTGCCGATCCCGGAGAACCAACCGGCGCCCCGGTTGATGATCAGCGGGACGTTGGCCCAGGTCTCCACGTTGTTGATGTTGGACGGCTTGCCGAAAACGCCCGACTGCGCCGGGAACGGCGGCCGCGGCGTGGGCATCCCGCGCTTGCCCTCGATGCTGTGCATGAGCGCCGTCTCCTCGCCGCACACGAAGGCGCCGGCGCCCTGCTTGATGACGAAGTCGAGGGAGAAGCCGCTGCCCAGGATGTTCTCGCCGAGCAGGCCGTACGCCTTGGCCTGGGCGATCCCGCGGGTGAGCTGCTCGATCGCCAGCGGGTACTCGGCGCGGCAGTAGATGTACGCGTGCCTCGCGCCGATCGCGTAGGCGCCGATAATCATCCCCTCGAGGATCAGGTGGGGGTTGCCCTCGATCTCGGAGCGGTTCATGTAGGCGCCCGGGTCCCCCTCGTCGGCGTTGCAGATGACGTACTTCTCGTCGCCGTCCTGTTTGCGGCAGAGCTCCCACTTGACGCCGGTCGGGAATCCGGCGCCGCCGCGGCCGCGGAGGCCCGCCTTCTTGACCTCGGCGATCACGCCCTCCGGCGTCATCGACCCGATCGCCTTGCCGAGGGCGGCGTATCCGCCGCGCACCAGGTAGTCGTCGATCGAGGTGGGATCGAGGTGGCCGTTCTCGGCCAGGATGATGCGCGTCTGCTGGGCGTAGAACGGGACCTCCTGCTCGTGAACGATGGTCCTCCCGGAGGTCGGGTCCGTGTAGAGGAGCCGGTCGACCACGCCGTTCTCCTTGAGCGTGACCCGTACCAGCTCGTCGGCGTCCTCCGCCTTGACCTGCACGTAGAACGTGTTGGCCGGGCGCACGACGACGACCGGCCCTTTCTCGCAGAACCCGTGGCAGCCGGTAACCTTGACGTCGACCGTGCCCGCGAGTCCGTGCGCGACCACCGCCTCCCGGAGGGCGGCGACGAGCTTGATCGACCCCTGGGCGTTGCACCCGGTGCCCCCGCACACCGTGATCCGGGTGCGGCTCGGGTCGTACGCCGCGACCAGCGCCTCGCGGTGCCTCTCGAGGTCCGTGACGTGGAGGAACCTGTTCATCGGCATGCTCCTTGGTCGGCCTGACCCGCCGGCTCAGGCCGTGGCGGCCTGTGCCAGCTCGCGCTCCCGGCACGCCTCGATCAGCTTGACGACCCTGGCGGGGGAGACCTTGGGGTAGAAGTCCTGGTTGATGCAGATGACCGGCGAGAGGGCGCACGCGCCCATGCACGCCACCGTTTCCAGGCTGAACAGCTTGTCGCGGCTCGTCTTGCCGGGTTCGATCTTGAGGTACCTGATCACCGTTTCGAGCACCTTGGCGGATCCCTTGACGTGACAGGCGGTCCCGCGGCATACAAGGATGTGGTACTTGCCCTTGGGCTGGAAGCGGAACTGGTTGTAGAAGGTGGCGACCCCGTAGACCTTGCTCGCCGGGATCGCGAGATGCCGGCTGATGCCGGCGATCGCCGCTTGCGAGAGGTAGCCCTGCTCCTCCTGCACGGCTTGCAGGATCGGGATGAGGCTGTCGCGCCCCGCGTCCGGGAACCGCTCCATCAGGTGTTCGAGGTTCGTGGCCTGGCCCATGCCGGTCATCCTCCTTCGCGTTTTCTTGCCCCGGGGCACGCGCCTTCGGCCTGACGGCGCGCGACGTGTCGACGTTTCGCTGCGGACGCCGGGTCCGGGCCGGCCGGACGCGGCGTGGGAAGCCGGAGTCGATGACGTCAGTGCTTCCTAGCCCTGGGGACCGCAGGCGTCGCCTGCATGTGAAATATAGTACATGATCTGCGAAGTTGCAACCCCCGGCTTTGGGGCTGCTTCGTCTCAGCGGACGGCGCCCGCGCGGGCTCGCCTGAAGGCCTCGCGCGCGGCCGGGAACGGCTCGAGCGCGCGCTCGAAGATGCCCAGCGAGTAGGCGATCGTGAGGCCGTAGTTGGTGATCGGCACGCCGGCCTGGCGACAACGCAGGATCCGGGAGAGCAGCTCGCGCCGGTTCCCCATGCAGTTGCCGCAGTGGACGACGAGCGCGTACGGCGACGGGTCGTCGGGGAAGTCGCGCCCCTGGACGGTGGCGAACTCGAGCTTGCACCCGGTGTACTGGACGAGCCAGCGCGGGATCTTGACGCGGCCGATGTCCTCGCCGATCGGGTGGTGGGTGCACGACTCGGCGATCAGCACGGTGTCGCCCTTGGCGAGGTGCTCGATCGCGAGGGTGCCGCGCACCATCTCGGTGAGGTCGCCCTGGAAGCGGGCGAAGAGTATCGAGAACGAGGTCAGCGGCACGCCGGGAGGCGTGTCGGCGACGACCTTCAGGAACGCCTGGGAATCGGTGACCACGAGCTTGGGCGGGCGGTTCAGGCGCTCGAGCGCGGCCTTCAGCTCGCGTTCCTTCACGACCATGCAGTACGAGTCGGAGTCCAGCAGGTCGCGGATCGTCTGCACCTGGGGGAGGATCAGGCGGCCCTTGGGCGCCTCCTTGTCGATCGGCACGACGAGCACCACCAGCTCGCCGGGTCCGACGAGGTCGCCCACGACGCGGCGGGCGTCGAAGTAGTCGGCCGGCGCGGCTTCCAGGAGCGCCCGGCGGAGCTCGGCGAGACCCAGCCCCGTCGGGGCGGCCGTCCGCACGGCCGGGACCTTCTCCGCCTCCAGAAGGGCGAGCAGGTCCGGACCCGGCACCCCGAGGTCGGACTTGTTGAACGCGACGACCACCGGAATCGAACGGGCCCGGAGCTCGGCCAGCAACGAGTCCTCGAAGGCGCCCCACGACCCGGCTTCGGCCACCAGCACGCCGAGGTCGGTGCGGTCGAGCGCCTTGCGGGTACGGGCGATGCGCTGCTCGCCGAGCGCCCCGGCGTCGTCGATGCCGGCCGTGTCGATGAAGACGACCGGTCCGAGGGGGAGCAGCTCCATCGGCTTCTCGACGGGGTCGGTGGTCGTCCCCGGCGTCGGCGACACGATGGCCACGTCCTGGCGCGTGATCGCGTTGAGGAGGCTCGACTTGCCGACGTTGCGCCGGCCGAACAGCCCGATGTGCAGGCGCAGGTTGCGGGGCGCCGAGGCGGCCATCACGCGCCTCGACGGTCCGGCGAGCCGAGGCGGCAGACGGCTTCGGGTCCGGTCAGCTCCTCGAACTGTCCGCGCGTCACGAAACCGGCGTCGATCGCCGCCTCCTTGATCGAGAGACCGTGATCGCGCGCGTGGGCGATCAGGCGGCCGGCGCCCTCGTAGCCGAGCAGCGGAAGCAGGGCCGTCACCGTCGCGGTCGAGTTCTCGACCTGTCGGCGGCAGCGCGCCTCGTCGGCCTCGATCCCCTCGACGCAGCGCTCGCGCAGGGCCCGGCAGGACCGCCCGAGGAGGTCGAGGCTCTCGAGCAGGCAGTGGGCGACCAGCGGCAGGAACGGGTTGAGCTCCAGGGTGCCGGCCGCGACGGCCGCCGCGATTACCTGATCGTGGCCCATGACGACCAGACCGGCCTGGATCACGGCCTCGGGGATCACCGGGTTGACCTTGCCGGGCATGATCGAGGAGCCGGCCTGGCACGCCGGGAGCCGGATCTCGCCGAGCCCCGCCTCCGGGCCCGAGGAGAGCAGCCGCAGGTCGTTGCACACCTTGACGAGCGAGGTCGCGCACGCCTTGAGGATCCCCGACACCTCGACGAAGACGTCGGCGTTCTGGGTCGCCTCGACGAGGTTCTCGGCGCGGGCGAAGCCGATCCCGGTGATCTCGCGGAGGACGTCCACGACCCCGAAGATGAACTCTCGAGGGGCGGCGAGGCCGGTGCCGATGGCGGTGCCGCCGAGGTTGACGACGCGCAGCCGCTCCTCGCACTTGTAGACCCGCCAGCGGTCGCGGTTGAACGCCTCCGCATAGGCGCCCATCTCGCGCCCCAGGGTCGTGAGCACCGCGTCCTGCATCTCGGTCCGGCCGACCTTGACCACGTGGGCGAACGCCCTCTCCTTCGCCTGGAACGCCTCCTGGAGCGCCAGCAGCTCGGCCTCGAGCGCTTTGACGCGGCCGATCGCGGCGAGGCGGAGCGCGGTCGGGAACGTGTCGTTGGTGGACTGGTGGAGGTTGACGTCGTCGAGCGGCGAGACGATGTCGTAGCGGCCCGGCGGTCGGCCGAGGACGACCAGCGCGCGGTTGGCCAGGACCTCGTTGACGCTCATGTTCAGCGACGTGCCGGCGCCGCCCTGCAAGGAGTCGACGGCGACGTGGCCGGTCAGGGTGCCTTCCGCCATCTCGCAGCACGCCTGCTCGATCGCGTCGGCCTTGGCGCCGTCGGGCCAGACGCCGAGCGCGCGGTTGGTGCGGGCGCATGCGAGCTTGACCGCGCCGTACGCGCGAACGAGCTCGGGGTGCACGGGGCGGCCGGCGAGGTCGAAGTTGGCTCGGGAACGGGCGGTATGCACGCCCCAGAGCGCATCGGCCGGCACCGCGACGTCGCCCAGCGCGTCGTGCTCGACCCGCGTGGCGGTCCGTGGCTCGCCTGTCTTGCCCTTCATGACCTTCGTCGTTCCATTCGCTCGTGAAGTCTGAAGCCTGCGTCTAACAGTAGACGTCCCGCTTGCCGTCCTTCACCAGGCGGACCATCCGCTCGGCCTTCGCGCGGAGCTCCGGCTCCATCTCGGCGAGGGCGCCCGCGATCGTGGCCTCGCCCACGGCTCTCGTTTCGGGGGAGGCGTAGTCCTGGAGGTACTCCTGGAACGTCGCCAGCGCGTTGGGGGTGCAGTGCCCCTTGATCTCGCCGGGCTTCGCGAGGTCCATGAAGTCGCGGCCGGTGCGGCCGAGCCGGTAACAGGCGGTGCAGAAGGAGGGCACGTAGCCGAGCGCTGCGACGTCGCGGATCACGACGTCGAGCGGGCGGTGGTCGCCGAGACAGAACTGCGCCGACTCGATCCGCTCCTCCTCGGAGTACCCGCCGGGGTTGGTGCGGCTCCCCGCCGAGATCTGCGAGACGCCGAGGGCGAACGTCTCGCGGCGGATGTCCGCGGTCTCGCGCGTGGACATGATGATCCCCGTGTACGGCACCGCGAGGCGGAGGATCGCCACGACCTTGCGGAAGTCCACGTCGGAAACCGGGTGCGGCGGATGGCTGGCCACGTCGGAGCCGGTCGCCGGCTCCAGGCGCGGCACCGAGATCGTGTGCGGGCCGACCCCGTAGCGCGCCTCGAGGTGGCGGATGTGCTGCATCAACGCGAGGGTCTCGAACCGCCAGTCGAACAGCCCGAACAGCACGCCGATGCCGACGTCGTCGATCCCGCACTGCATGGCGCGGTCGGGCGCGGTCACGCGCCAGTCGAAGTCGCGCTTCTTGCCCCCCAGGTGGACCGCGGCGTACGTCGCGCGGTGGTACGTCTCCTGGAAGATCTGGTACGTGCCGATCTGCCTCGCCTTGAGCTGCTTGAACTCGTCGAGCGTCAGCGGCGCAATGTTCACGTTGACGCGCCGGATCTCGCCCGGCCCGGATGCGGTGCGGTAGACCGTGTCGATGGCCTTGAGGATGTAGTCGAACCCTTCGTCGGGGTACGACTCGCCCGCGACGACGAGGATGCGCTTGTGGCCCTGCTCGACGAGGTGGGTGACCTCCTGCGCGATCTCGTCTTGGCTGAGCGCTCGCCGTGTCAGGGCGTGGTTGCGGGCGCGGAACGCGCAGTAGACGCACTCGTTGGCGCACAGGTTCGAGATGTAGAGCGGCGCGAACAGCACGAGGCGCTTGCCGTAGATGTCCTCCTTGACGCGCCGGGCGGTGTCGAACAGCTCGCCGAGGAGTACCGGATCCGAGACGCCCATGAGGACGGCGAGGTCGGCGTCAGGCAGCCCTTCGAGCTCGAGCGCCCGGGCAAGGATCTCGCGGACGCGCGCCGAGTCGTGCCTCTTTCCCGCCTCGAGCGTTCGGGCGATCAGATCCTCGTCGATCATGACGCTTTCATCGATCGTGGTCATGGTGTTGCCTCGCGTTTCTGAGCGGCGTCGGCGAACCGGCGCCGGGGTCGGAGGCTCGGGAAGGCCACCAGCCGGTGGCCTGTCCCGGGCCGAATCGTAGCACTGCGGCCGCCGGGGCGATGCGGCTCCACCGCCTCCCCCGGGGCCCAACCGCGGCGGCGCGCGGGCGAGGGCCGGGGCGGTGCGCAGCGCTACTTCACTTCGGAGAACTTGTCGCCCGGGACGCCGCAGACGCCGCACTTCTCCGGCGGCTCCTCGCCGATCACCGTGTTGCCGCAGACCGGGCAAACCCAGATGCGTTCGCCCTTGAGGTCCCTGCCTTGCTTGAATGCCTCGAGCGCGGCGGCATAGAGGGCGAAGTGGACCTTCTCGACCGCGAGCGCGTTCCGGAACGACACGAGCGCGCCCTTGTTGCCTTCCCGCTCGGCCTCGGCGACGAACCCAGGGTACATATCTTTCACCTCGTAGCCCTCGCCTGCGATGGCGGCCTCGAGGTTGGCCTCGGTGTCGTGCACCCCGCCCATCACCCTGAGGTGCGCGTGCGCGTGGACGGTCTCGGCTTCCGCCGCCGCCCGGAAGAGGCGGGCGATCTGCTTGAAGCCTTCGGTGTCCGCCTTCTTGGCGAACGCGAGGTACTTGCGGTTGGCCTGGCTCTCGCCCGCGAAGGCGGCCTGGAGGTTATCGGATGTGCTCATGGCGGATCGCTCCCCCTCGGCTCGTGTCACCGAACCGTCATGTGCACCCTATCACAAACGGCCGAGGGCGACCTCTCAGTACTCGGCCGGGAGCGCGGCGAGCTGCGCCGCCGTGAAAACCGGGCCGTCCTTGCAGACATAGACCGGCCCCACGTTGCAGCGACCGCACTTGCCGATCCCGCACTTCATGCGGTTTTCGAGGGTCGTGTACACGCGCTCGGGCGCGAATCCGAGCTTCGCCAGGACCGGCAGCGTGTACTTGATCATCACCGGAGGGCCGCAGACGACCGCATATGCGTCGGCCGACGATGGGGCTCCCTTGTCGACGATCGCCGGCACGAAGCCGACCTCGCCGGTCCACTCCGGGGTCTCGCCCCCGGGGTCCACGGTCTGGCACAGCCTGACGTCGGCCCGCGCGCCCCACTCGGCGAGCTCCCGCTTGTACACGAGGTCGCCGACCGACCGGGCGCCGTAGATGATGGTGACGTCCGCGAACCGGTCGCGCAGGTCGAGCGCGTTCCAGATCACGCAGCGGACGGGGGCGAGGCCGATCCCGCCGGCGATGAAGACCAGGTTCGCGCCCTCCATCGCGTCGAGCGGGAAGTGGTTGCCGTACGGCCCCCGGAACCCCATCGTGTCGCCGACGCCGAGATCGCGCAGGGCGCCGGTGGCCTTGCCGACCGTCTTGAACGTGCACTCGATGGCGCCCTTGCGGGTTGGGGACGAGGCGATACAGAACGTGCATTCGCCCGAGCCGAACGCCGAATACTCGCCGAACTGGCCTGCCTTGAAGTCGAAGCTCGCCGCAAACTCGGGGTCGTGGAACGCGAGCTTGAGCGTGCGGGTGTCGGGCGTCTCGTCGATGATCTCTTCGACCGTCACGAGGTGGGGTTGGTAGAGGTTCATGCCTCACCTCCTTCGGCAACGGGCCGGGCCACGTTGAGGCCGCCGATGGCCCGCAGGATCTCGGGGAGGTTCATGCCGGCCGGGCAGGCGCGCGCGCAGCGGCCGCAGCCCGTGCACAGGACCTCGCCGAACCGCGCGGGGTAGATGTAGAACTTGTGCATGACCCGCTGGCGGAAACGCGCGCCCTGGTCGCGGCGCGGGTTGTGGCCCGACGCATGGAGCGTGAAGCGCGCCGCCTGGCAGGTGTCCCAGTTCCGACGGCGCGTCCCGGCGCGCACGCCCTCGGGCTCGTCCACGATATCGAAGCAGTGGCACGTCGGGCAGACGGCCGCGCACGCGCCGCACCCGTGGCAGCGCAACGCCACTTCCTCCCACATCGGGTGCTCGAAGTTCCGCGCCAGCCACTCGCCGACCGCGGGCATGGAGACGCCGTCGAGCGATCCTCCGGCGGCTTTCGACGCCGGTATCCGGCGACCCGTGGGTGGGTCGCCCGCGTCGCCAAAGCGGGCTCGATGCGCCTCCATGAACGACTCGCCCTTCGGCGTCACCGCTTCCACGAGGAAACCGCCTCCTGTCGGGGTCAAGAACAGGTCGGCGCCGCGCCTGGACTCCGGCCCCTGACCGGTCGCGGTGCAGAAGCAGGCGCCGTCGACGCCGCGGCACGCGAGCGCCGCGATCGTCGTGGCCTCGCGACGGCCGAACCAGAGCTCGTCGCGGTAGTCCCACCCCATGACGCGGTCGAGGATCTCGACGGCGGCCGCGTCGCACGGCCTCGCCCCGAGGACGAGGTGAGGCGCAAACGAGGTGGGTACCGGTTCGATCGACACGCCGGTCCGACCGCGGTTCCAGGAGAACAGCGGCTCCGTCGGCGGGACGAAGAACTCCTTGAGCGAACGGCGTGGCGGCTCGGCGTCGAGCGCCGCCTCGTCGAGGCGCGTGATCGGCCGGTAATCGACCTTGCCGTCCGCGCCTCGGGCGGGCGCCGTGACGCGGGTGCCGGCGGCCGTCAGGTCGGCGACGAGGTCGGCGAGCGCCTCGTGGTTGACGGTCTTGGCGTTCACAGGATGAACTCCTGCTTGTCGGACAGCGAAAAGGTGCCGACCGGCGCCGGCGCCGCGGGGTCGTCGCTCGGACGGTGGTCGAAGCGGTCGGCGACGACGCGGGCCACCTTGCGGTTCAGGAGGCCGAGCGGGATGTCGGCCGGGCACGCGCGGGCGCACTCGCCGCAATCGACGCAGCGGCCGGCCTGGTGCAGCGCCCTGGTCAGGTGCCATGCCAGGTTCCCGCGCGGGTGGGGGGACGACTCCAACCACTGCGGCTGGGTCTTGTCGGCGACGCACCGCTCGCAGAAGCACATCGGACACACCTCGCGGCAAGCGTTGCAGCGGACGCAACGGGCGAACTCGTCCGTCCAGAACGCCCAGCGCTCGGCCGGGGTCATGGCCTCGATCTCGGCGATCCGCTCATCGCGCCTGGCGCGGCCCGGCGGTTCGGGGGGCAGCTCGCCGACGAGGTGGTCGGCGAGGTGCGGCTCGCGCGCCTCGCAGCCGGGGCACCGCTCGGCCACGGTCTCGGCGGTGAGCGGCTCCGAGCTCGCGGGGTCGGCGAGCACGCCGCCGCAGCGGACGCCGATGATCACGACGTCCTCGCGCTTGATCTGCGTTTCGCGGATGAGCCCGGCCACGGCGCGGGCGTCGCACCCCTTGACCACGACGGCGCGCTTGCCCAGACGAGCCAGGTGCGAGCGCCTAGGGGAGAGATAGGCGGCGAGGTTGTGCGTGCAGCGGCGGTCGAACACCAGCCGGTCGGCGTCGGCGGGGTCGCTCACGAAGGCGGGGCGCACGCCTCGCGGCCCTTCCTCCCACCCGATGACGACCTGGACCGTGCCGTCGGCCAGCAGCGTGCGCGCCAGGTCTCGCAGCTCGTTCATGCCGGCCTCCCGGCGAGCGCCCGGTAGGCGTCGAACGGGCCCAGCGCCCGCACCCCGGCGGTCGCGCCGTTGACGACCTCGCGCCACTTCTGGCCCTCCGAGGCGGACACCCAGGAGAACGTCACGCGTCCCCGTTCCACGCCGACGAACTCGAGTAGCTCCTCGAGGATCGCGAAGCGGCGCCGCGCGTGGTAGTTGCCGGAGGTGTAGTGGCAGTCGGCAGGGTGGCAGCCCGACACGATGACGCCGTCGGCGCCGCGCTCGAACGCCTTGATGACGAACAGCGGGTCGATACGCCCGGTGCACGGCAGCCGGATGATGCGCACGTTGGGGTCCATCTGCAGCCGGCTCGTGCCCGCCAGGTCGGCGCCCGTGTACGTGCACCAGTTGCACACGAACGCGGTGATCCGCGGCTCGAATGTGTCGCGCTTCTCAGCGGGTGTCGCCATGTTCACTCCATAGGGCGCCAGGCACCGGGCACCGGGCACAGAGATGGCAACGAGTTCCTTCCCTGAGCCCTGACCCCTGACCCCTGACCCCTGTCCTCATAGCGCCATCGCGTTGATCTCGGACCAGATCTGCTGGTCCGTGAACCCGGCCAGCTCGACGCTCTTCGACGGGCAGGTTGCCTGGCACGTGCCGCACCCCTGGCAGACGCCCGGATTGACCTCCGCAACTACCTTGAGAAGGTCACCCTTGCGGTCGCGGATCTCGTGACGGGTCACGGCGCCGTACGGGCACACCCGCTCGCAGTGGAAGCAGCCGGCGCAAAGTGCCGCGTCGACCCGAGCCACGGTCGGCTCCCGCTCCAACTCGGCCTTGCTGAACAAGCCCAGGACCTTGGCGGCGGCGGCCGACGCCGTCGCCACGGAATCCGGTATGTCGCGCGGCGCCTGACAGGCACCTGCCAGGTACACGCCTGCCGTGTTGGTCTCGACCGGGCGCAGCTTGGGGTGCGCCTCATTGAAGAACCCGTGGGCGTCGTACGAGGCGGATAGCTTCTGCGCGAGCTGCTCGATCCCGGGCTGCGGCCGGATCGCGGTCGCGAGCACGACCATGTCCGCGTCGATCACGACCGGCTCGCCGGAGAGCGTGTCGAAACCCATCACCTTGACGACGTCGCCGTCGCGGTACATCCGGGAGACGCGGCCGCGAACGTACTTCGCGCCATCCTCCTCGATCGCCCGGCGCACGAACTCGTCGTACCCCTTGCCGTTGGCGCGGATGTCCATGTAGAAGACCGTCGCCGTCCCGTCGTGCACCTTGTGGCGGTACAGCATCGCGTGCTTGGCGACGTACATGCAGCAGATCTTCGAGCAGTAGTCGATACCCTTGGCGGGGTCGCGCGAGCCGACGCACTGCAGGAACACGATCCGCTTCGGTTCCCTGCCGTCGGACGGACGCAGGATCTTGCCGGCGGTCGGCCCCGAGGCGGAGGCCAGGCGCTCGAACTGCAGGCCGTCGATCACGTCCGGGATGGTGCCGTAGCCGTACTCGCCGTAGCCGGTGAGGCCCTTGCGCTGCTCCTTGCCGATCGAGTAGAGCGTGTAGCCGGTGGCCACGACGATCGCGCCCACCTTCTCGGTCGAGAACGTGTCCACCTGCTCGAAGTCGACGGCGCCCCTTGTACACGCTTCCTTGCACTTGCCGCAGGCGTCCTTCTTGACGCCCTTGGCCTTCGCCTTGAAATACGCGCAGCTGGCCCGGTCGATGACGGGGATGTTGGGGACGGCCTGCGGAAACGGCACGTAGATCGCCGTTCGCTTGCCCAGCCGCTCGTCGAACTCGGAGGGAACCTTGCGGACGATGCACGCCTTCTGGCAGGCGCCGCACCCGTTGCAGCTCGTCGCGTCGACATAGCGCGCCTTCTGGCGGATCTTGACGTTGAAGTTGCCGATGTACCCCGACACCTCCTCGACCTCGCTGTACGCCATGAGCTTGATGTTGGGGTGCTGATACACCTCCACCATGCGTGGCGTGAGGATGCACTGGGAGCAGTCCAGCGTCGGGAACGTCTCGGAGAGCTGGCTCATGTGCCCGCCGATGGAAGGCTCCTTCTCGACGAGCACCACCTCGGCGCCGCCGTCGGCGAGGTCGAGCGCCGCCTGGATCCCGGCTATGCCTCCGCCGATGACGAGCGCCCGCCTCGTGACCGGGATGCGGATCGTCTCGAGCGGGACGTTCCTCTTCACCTTCTCGACGATGAAGCGGGTCAGGTCGATCGCCTTCTCGGTAGCGGCGTCCCTGTCCTCGTGGATCCAGGAGCAGTGCTCCCTGACGTTGGCCATCTCCGCGAGGAACGGGTTGAGTCCGGCCGCGGAGCAGGCGCGCCGGAACGTCCTCTCGTGCATGTGCGGCGAGCAGGCCGCCACGACGACCCCGGTGAGCTTCTTCTCGGCGATCGCCTGCTTGATGAGCGCCTGCCCGGGGTCCGAGCACATGTACTTGTAGTCGACCGCGTGGGCGACCCCCGGCAGCTCCCCCAGCGCCTCGGCGACCTTGGCGCAGTCGACGGTGCGGCCGATGTTCTCGCCGCAGTGGCAGACGAACACGCCGATGCGGGCCATCAGCGCGCCTCTCCGCCCGCCGCCGGGTCGCCTGCGCCTCGAGTGCGAGCGACGAGCGGCTTGGTGTCGACGAAGTGGCGGCCGAGGCCGAGGCGGTCGGGGTCGAGGTCGAGCGCGAGCCCGACGAGCTCCGAGATGAACAGCACCGGCATCGGCGCCTCGCCGCGCCGCGTCATCGCGGCCTGGCGGAAATCGAGGTTCGAATGGCACATCGGGCAGGCGACCACGATCGCGTCGGCGCCGGCGGCCCGGGCGTCCTCGATGATCGCCCGACCGAGCCGGACCACCGAGCCCGTGCGGGAGATCGAGAACGCCCCGCCGCAACAGTCCAGGCGCATGTTCCACGCCACCGGCGTCGCACCGCTTGCCTTGACCACCTCTTCCATCGAGACCGGGTCCTCGGGATCGTCGAAGTCGCATACCTCCGCGGGTCGCACGAGCAAACACCCGTAGTAGCAGGCGACCTTGAGGCCGGCCAGCGGTCGAACCGCCTTCTCGCGGATCGCCGGCACGAGCTCGCGGAGCACGTCGACGACGTTGCGCACGGCAACCGTGTTGGCGAAGGGGCGGCGCAGCAGGCCGGGCATCCGGGCGGCGAGCGCCGGATCCTCGCGGACCTCATGGCGCGCGCTCGCGAGGCGGTTGTAGCAGGCGGCGCACGGCGCGAGCACCGCGTCGTGGCCCTGGGACTCGGCGAGCGCTAGGTTCCTGGCCGGGAGCGCCACGGCGAGGAGGTGGCCGGTGGCGTGCGCGGAGGTGGCGCCGCAGCACGACCAGTCCTCGATCTCGGCCAGCTCGAGCCCGAGGCGCGCCGAGACGGCCCGCAGGCTCTCGTCGAACTCCCGCGAGGTGCCGTGGAGGGAGCAGCCGGGGTAGTACGCGAGCCTCATGCGTCCTCCTCGGTGGCCGCTTGACACGCCGCGAAGATCGCGCGGACCTCACGAACCCCCTTGATGGTGGGTGGCAGGAAGCCGAGCTTCCCGCGCGCGACGGTCCCGGGCGCGGCGGCGACGTCCTGGAGGAGGGCGCCGGTGCGCAATTTGTACTCCACCATGAGGCCGAGCTCGAACATGCGGCCCGTCAGGCGCACCTGATCGAGGAACGAGGCGTGGAAGGCGGCGATCGCCCTGGGTGCCGCGACCGATTCGGCTATCGCCATCTCGCGCAGCGCGTCGATCGTCCGGGCGGGGTCGCACTCGTTGGGGCAGCGCGCCGCGCAGGTCTCGCAGGTCAGGCACAGCCAGATCGAGTCCGCGGCGAGCAGCTCGGCGCGCCGGTCGAGGTTGACCATGCGCATGACGTCGTGCGGTCGCAGCGCCGTCTCGGCCGCCATGGGGCAGCCGGCCGAGCACTTGCCGCACTGGTAGCAGCGCGCGGGGTTGCGGCCCGTCCGGCGGCGCATCTCCTCGGCCATCGTGGGGCGGCGGCCGCCGACGGTTTCGGGCTCGGGCGAGCGCATCGGTCGTCCTCCCTGTGCTGGTGCGAACCCGGGGTCGGCCCCGTGGCCCGGCTGGAGATTCTACACGGTTCGTGAAAGCTGTCACACGGGACTTGGGAACATCGTGAAAACACGCACGTACGCCAAAGAATTTTCCACAGGAAGCCGGCACCCGAGAATCGCCGTCGATCGCGCCGTCTCAACGCGTTTTCGCACGAATGAGATTCATTTGAGAGTTCGTTTGTAAACGCTATTTCTCCTGTTTGACAGTGCTGGTATGTGAGCTTAACTATTGCACGGATTTGTCCTGACGGGGGGAATGCAGGGGACCGAAAGGCAGGGAGCAACGATGAACGGTTCAAGGCGAAGCGGAGCGGATCCTCGGGGCTTGGATCGGCGCGAACTGGATCGGCGCGACTTCATTCGGGTCTGCACGATGGCCGCCGTGGCCGTCGGCCTGCCGGCGTCGGTCGGGGTCAAGTGGGCGGAGGCGGCTGCGAAGGGGCTCAAGCCCTCGGTGATCTGGCTGCACTTCCAGGAGTGCACCGGATGCACCGAGTCGCTCCTCCGGACCTCGCACCCGGCGCTCGCCGAGCTGATCCTCGACCTGGTCTCGCTCGACTACTGCGAGACCCTGTTCGCGGCGGCCGGCTACCAGGCGGAAGACGCGCTCAAGAGCGCGATGGCGGCCAACGCCGGCAAGTACATCTGCGTGGTGGAGGGCGCGATCCCCACCAAGGACAACGGGATCTACTGCAAGATCGGCGGCCGCACCGCGGTCGACATCCTCAACGACGTTGCCGGCAAGGCCGGGGCCGTGATCGCGATCGGCTCGTGCGCGTCGTTCGGCGGGATCCCGTCGGCGGACCCGAACCCCACCGGCGCGACCGGCGCCCCGCAGATCCTGGCGGGCAAGACGGTCGTGACGATCCCGGGTTGCCCGGCCAACCCCTACAACTTCCTCGGAACCGCGCTGCAGTACGCGACGTTCGGCACCCTGCCGGCGCTCGACGAGAAGGGACGGCCGCGGTTCGCGTACGGGCGGGTCATCCACGAGGACTGCCCGCGGCGGCCGCACTTCGACGCCGGTCGCTTCGTCCAGCAGTTCGGCGACCAGGGGCACCGCGACGGGTGGTGCCTGTACAAGATGGGGTGCAAGGGGCCTGTGACGCACGCCAACTGCTCCCTGCAGCACTTCTGCGAGGTCATCGGAGCCTGGCCGATCGGCATCGGGCATCCGTGCTTCGGGTGCACCGAGCAGGCGATGGCCTTCCGGGTTCCCCTGCACACGACGGTCGAGATCGAGCACCCGACGCCGCCCGACACCTACCCGCCGATCAAGGCGGAACAGGGACACGCGAGCGCCGTGGCCGCCGGTCTCGCCGGCGTGGTGGGTGGCGCCCTGGTGGGCGCGGGGTGGATGGCGGCACGGAAGGCGGGCGAGGGCGGCGAGGACAAGGGCGCCGGCCCGGACGAGGGGGCGTGACATGTCGCTCGACCGACGCACGCTGCTCAAGTCTCTCGCCGTAGGAGGCGCCGTGGCCACGGCCGCCGCGGCCCCGGCTGCGGCGCGGGTGCGGAAGACCGCGCCGTCCGGCGCGATGGGCATGCTGTACGACGCCACCCGGTGCATCGGCTGCAAGACCTGCGTCGTCGCCTGCAAGCAAGCCAACGGCTTGCCGGCGGACCCCGGCCCCTGGGGAGACTCGAAGCTGTACGACGCGCCGCTCGACCTCAACGCGAAGACGAAGAACATCATCAAGCTCTACCGCGAGGGGCGCGAGTCGTCGTACGTCAAGCAGCAGTGCATGCACTGCGTGGACCCGGCGTGCGCCAGCGCGTGCATGCTCCACTCGCTGCAGAAGGACCCAGTCACGGGCGTGGTCGGCTACGACCCGGCGTACTGCGTCGGCTGCCGATACTGCCAGATGGCGTGTCCGTTCAACGTGCCGAAGTTCGAGTTCAGCAAGGCCGTGCCCAAGGTCGTCAAGTGCGAGCTCTGCCGTCATCGGATCCGTGACGCGGCGGCCGTGAGCGCCGACGGGTTCACGCGGTACCCCGACGGCCAGGGGCCGGCGTGCTGCGAGGTGTGCCCGCGCAGCGCCGTGATCTACGGCCGCAGGGACGAGCTCCTCGCCGACGCCAAACGCAGGATCGCGGCGTCCCCGGGGAAGTACGCCGGAGACCGGGTGTACGGGGAGCTCGATGCGGGCGGCACCCAGGTGCTCTACCTCTCGCACGTCCCGTTCGAGAAGCTCGGGCTGCCGAGGATCGGCGACGAGCCGGTCCAGGAGACCGCGTACGCCGTGCAGGACGGGATCTACTACGAGCTCCCGTTTGCGGCGCCGGTCGGCCTGTACGCCGTGCTGGCGGCCGTCGTCTACCGCAACCGGCGCGCCGAGGCGGTCGACACCGGCCGGGAGGAGGGCTCGTCATGAGCAGCCACGCCGAGTTCCACTCGCCGGTCGGCGGACGCGTGATGACGCGCCCGTTCCTCGTCCTGCTCGCGATCGCGGCCGTGGGCGCGGCGGCGGCCGCGTTCCGGTTCGCGAACGGGATCGGCAGCGTGAGCAACCTCTCCGACGGCTACCCGTGGGGGATCTGGATCGCGATCGACGTCGTCGTCGGCACCGCGATCGGGTGCGGCGGCTACGCGGTCGGCCTCCTCGTCTACGTCCTCAACCGGGGCAAGTACCACCCGCTGGTGCGGCCCGCGGTGCTGACCAGCCTGCTCGGCTACGGCCTGGCGGTGATCGCGGTCGTGATCGACCTCGGGCGCTTCTGGGGCCTGTGGAAGCTCCCGGTGTACGTGTGGCGCTGGTCGCACTCGCCGCAGCTCGAGGTCGCGCTGTGCGTCGCCGCGTACAACCTCGTGCTGCTGATCGAGATCTCCCCTGCGCTCTTCGAGAAGCTGCGCACGGGGGCGTCGACAGGCGTGCGCAGGCTGGCCGCGCGCGGGCTCGCGTTCGTCGAGCGCAGCTTCGTGTGGGTCCTCGCCCTCGGTCTCCTGCTGCCGACGATGCACCAGTCGTCGCTGGGGACGATGATGCTGCTCCCGGGCCCGCGGATGCACCCGCTCTGGTTCACGCCCTGGCTGCCGCTGCTGTTCGTCGTCAACTGCATCATCATGGGGTTCGCGGTGGTGACGCTCGAGGCGACGTTCTCGGCAATGGCGTTCGGCCGCCCGCGCGAGACCGCGATGCTGGCGGCCCTTTCCAACGTGGCCGCCTGGGTGGCGATCGGATGGTCGGTCTTCCGGGTGGCCGAGGTCGCGGCCTCGGGGAAGCTCGGCCTGCTGGCGAGCCGGTACGGGATCGCGTTCGCGGCCGAGGTGGGCCTGCTGCTGGCGGGGGCGGGGATCCTGCTCTCCAGGCCCCGGCGAGCGAACCCCGCCTGGCAGGTGCGCGCCGCGATCCTGCTCCTCCTCGGCACGGCGCTGCACCGCGTGAACACCTACCTCGTGGCGTTCAACCCGGGACCGCACTACACCTACTTCCCTGCGGTGCCCGAGCTGCTCATCACGTTCGGCATCATCGCGGCCGAGGTCGCCATCTACGTCGCGGTCGTCAAGACGTTCCCGATCCTTCAGGGGCCCGCGCCCGCGAAGGCGTCGTCATAGGGGGGAGACATGGGCAAGCGAATCACGGTCGATCCGATCACGCGCATCGAGGGCCACCTGCGCATCGACGTCGAGGTGGACGGCGGCAAGGTGAGCAACTCCTGGTCCTCGGGCCAGATGTTCCGGGGCATCGAGACGATCCTGCAGGGCCGCGACCCGCGCGACGCGTGGATCTTCACCCAACGGTTCTGCGGCGTCTGCACCACGGTCCATGCGATCGCTTCGGTGCGCGCCGTCGAGAACGCGCTCGGCATCACGATTCCGATCAACGCGCAGTACATCCGCAACATCATCGTGGCCGCGCACGCTCTCCACGACCACATGGTCCACTTCTACCATCTGTCGGCCCTCGACTGGGTGGACGTGACCTCGGCGCTCAAGGCGGATCCCGCGAAGACATCCGCGCTCGCGGAGACGCTCTCGACCTGGCCGCGCAACAGCCGGCGGGAGATGGAAGCGGTGCAGGCCAAGCTCAAGAGCTTCGTGGCGGGGGGCCAGCTCGGCATCTTCCAGAACGGCTACTGGGGCCACCCCGCGATGAAGCTCTCGCCGGAGGTGAATCTGCTCGCCGTCGCGCACTACCTGCAGGCGCTCGAGTATCAGGCGAAGGCCAACAAGGTCGTGGCGATCCTCGGCGGCAAGACGCCCAACATCCAGAACCTCGCCGTGGGCGGCGTCGCGAACGCGATCAATCTCGACGACCAGGCCACGCTCAACATGGAGAAGCTGTTCATGATCAAGGACCTGCTCGAAGAGGTCACGGGCTTCGTGCAGCAGGTCTACCTCCCCGACGTTGCGGCCATCGCGGCGATGTACCCCGAGTGGCTGGGCTACGGCGGCGGCGTGACGAACTACCTCGCGGTTCCGGACCTCCCGCTCGACGTCCAAGGCACGCAGTTCGACCTGCCCGGAGGCACGATCCTCGACGGCAACCTCGCCGACGTCAAGCCGATCACGAGCTTCGCCGACCCGTACTTCAAGGAGAACGTCACGGAGTCGATCGCGCACGCCTGGTACGAAGGCGAGTGGGACAAGCACCCTTGGGACGAGGAGACGGTGCCGCACTACACGGACTTTGATCCCGAAAAGAAGTACTCGTGGGTCAAGGCGCCGCGCTTCGCCGGCAGGCCGATGCAGGTCGGGCCGCTCGCGCAGGTCCTCGTCGGCTACGCCACCGGGCACCCGATCATCAAGAAGTACGCCGATCAGGTCCTCGACACGGCGTCGGCCATCGCCAAGGTCAAGCTCGGTCCGAAGGTCCTGCACTCGACGCTCGGCCGGCACGCGGCGCGCGCCGTTCGGTGCGCGACGTTCTCCGAGCTGGCGCTCAAGCACTGGCACCTCTTGGTCGAGAACATCGGCAAGGGCGACACGGCGATCTTCACGCCGTTCACGTTCCCCGCGGGCGAGCAGCGCGGCTTCGGCTTCCACGAGGCGCCGCGCGGCGCGTTGTCGCACTGGATCGTGATCCGCGACGGTAAGATCGCCAACTACCAGGCCGTGGTGCCCTCGACGTGGAACGCCGGACCTCGCGACGAGAAGGGGCAGAAGGGCCCCTACGAGGCGTCGCTGATGGGCAACCCGGTCGCCGACACCGAGAAGCCGCTGGAGGTCCTCCGGACGGTGCACTCCTTCGACCCCTGCCTCGCCTGCGCGATCCACACGCAGGACGTGGAGGGGAACGAGCTCTCGACGGTGCGTACGCTGGGCTAGCCGGCCCGGCGCGGGGGGAGATCTCGGGGCGGGAGCGGGTCTCCCGCCCTTACAATCCCTCCTGGGGCGGTGCCGAGGAGCCATGGTGGGAGAGGCGAACGAGACGGCGAGGCCGGGCGCCGAGCGCTCGGGACGGGTGGCGGTGGTCGGGCTGGGGAACGTGCTCATGGGCGACGACGCGCTCGGGCCCGCGGTGATCAAGACCCTCGAAGCGGAGTTCGAGTTCCCGACGGGAGTCGAGGTCGCCGACCTCGGCACGCCGGGCCTCGACCTCTCGCCGTACCTGTCCGGCCTGGCCGCGCTCGTGGTCGTGGACACGGTCCGGGCGGCGGCCGAGCCGGGCGCGCTCCGACTGTACCGGCGCGACCAGATCCTCGCCGCCCCCCTGCACCCGCGGGTTTCCCCGCACGACCCCGGGCTGAAGGAGGCCCTGTTGACCGCGGAGTTTGCCGGCGACGGTCCGCGCGAGGTGCTCCTGGTCGGGGTGGTTCCCGGCGAGGTGACGACGGGCATCGGCATGTCCGACCCGGTCCGGAACGCCGTTCCCGCCGCCGTGGCCGAGGTCGTGCGCGAGCTCGTCCGCCTCGGCGTGCCGCCCCGGCGCAGGTCGGAGCCCGCTGAACCCGATCTCTGGTGGGAGCGGCCGTGAGGAGACTCCGAGCGCTCGGCCCGGGCGGGTGGACGGCGGGGGGACAAAGGTGACCGTCGACGTCGGGCTCGCGCGTCGGGCGGAGTGGTGGCTCGTCGTGTTGATCACGCTGCACACCCTCGCGATCGGGATAGGTCTGCTGGCGGCGCCCGAATGGGCGCTCCGGTTCGGCGGCTGGGTGGCGATCCCGCCCCCGTTCTTCCCGCGCCAGGCCGGAGTCTTCCACCTCGTCCTCGGGACCGGCTACCTCCTGGAACTGGTGCGGCTGCGGGGGGTGACCCTCCTGCTCGTCGCGAAGGCCTGCGGGGCGACGTTCCTGATCGCAGCCACGGTGTTCGGGAGCGTGCCGTGGTTCGTCACGTTCGCGGGCGTCGCGGACGGATTGATGGGCCTGGCGGTCGCCGCGCTGCGTTTGGCGATCAGTCGGGCGGAAGCACGGGCGTCCGCCCAGGCCGGCGCTTCGACCTGAAGCTCCAGAGGAGGTCCTCCGCCGGCGGGCTCGGCGGCCCGGGCATGACGCCCCCGAGCTTCTCGTAAACGTCCTGGATCTCGTCGATGCCGAACTGGATCGTCCCGGTGACGTGGTCGTACAGCTGATCGAGCTCGGGCGCCTCGGGGTCGGCGGCCAGGATGCGCAGGCACACCTGATTCAGGGCCGTGAGGGCGAACGAGACCTCGTCCACGGTGAAGCCCTGGGCGAAGCGCCGTTCGGCGAGGTCGTGGCAGTACGACATGAAGATCGCCTTCTCCCGCGTGCGGATCGAGTTCATCAGCGTCCGCAGGATGAGCCGGTGGTGCCAGTCGTGCTCGTGCGCCGGTATCTGCTCGTAGTGGGTGAGCCGCACTCGGTCGCGCGCGGAGATCAGGCGCTCGGTGAATGCCCGGCGGATCTCCTCCTCGTGGTGCTCGATCAGGCGGTGGATGCGCAGGTTCGCCCGCAGGTGGACGATCTTCATCGCCGCGCGGTTGAGCCGGTTCCACTCCAGGATGTCGGTCTTGCGGTTCTCGAGGAGGAACGGCATCCGGCGCAGGACCTCCAGGCGGGGGCGGGGCGCCCAGCCGAGGCGCGCCCTCGTCCGCGAGCCGTCGACCGTCATCTTCAAGTCGATGTAGCGCGCCATCCATGGCCGCTCGAACGGGCGCTCGCCGACCAGGCCCCCGACCAGGTCGCGCGCCAGCATCCCCGGCCCCGCGAGAAGCCTGGGCACGAGCACGGGCCTGGCGCGCCGGCCGGTCGCGACGAGCGTCGACGCCTCGAACAGCTCGCGGTGGCTGACCGCGCCGTCCGGGCTGGCGATCAGCACCTCGTTCGACTCCGGCAGGTCCAAGCTGACGAGCAACGTGCGGATGAACGAGACCACGTCCCGCACGTGGAGGTACGGGATCGCCGACTCGCCGCGGCCGCCGAGGATCCGGTGGTTCCACCGTCTCGAAAGCCACGTCTCGAGGAAGACGAACAGCGGCGGGTACTCGCACCAGTCCGAGAAGAGGGCGGCGAAGCGCAGGATGCACGTCGGGAAGTGGGCCGAGTACTCCCGCACCATCGCTTCGCCGATGCGCTTGGTGCGCGCGTAGATGTGGTCGCCGTCCGGCGGGCTCGACTCGTCCAGCGCACCGGACGGCGGCGGGAACCGGCAGGCGGCGACGGAGCTCGCAAAGATGAATCGGCGGAGGTTGAGCCCCTTGGCGAGCTCGAGGACGTTGCGGAGCCCCTCGACATTGGTCCGCCAGTACTCCGGGTGGTCGTCCCCGGTGAAGTCGTAGTGCGCGGCGAGGTGCAGGAGCACGTCCGCGCCGCCGCTCGCCCGTACGCCGTCGAGCACGCGCGCGAGCGGCTCGCGATCGCCGATGTCGACCTGCGACCACGAGATGTTGGGGTGAACGGGAGCGCCGCAATCGCGCTGGGACCGGCGCCCGAGCCCGACGATCCGGTAACCCTCCTTGATCTCCTCGAGGAGGTGGCGGCCTACGAAACCCGAGGCGCCGGTGACGACGATGCGAGGGAGGGCCATGCCTCGCAAAAGTCTATCGTATCCGGGCCCGTTGCGGCGTGGCCGAGGCCACCTCGGGCGCCGCGCCGGCTCGCCGTCGTACCGCGCTCGTCCTCCCGTTGACAAGCGGCGCGTTCCTGGTCTACAAGGGCCAGGCACCGCGTTCTTCCTGTTCCGCCAGTTAGTCGCGTGGAGGAAACAGGGGAGGAAAGGACAGATGGAACCTCCAAGTCGAGAGGACGACCACAACAGAGGCTCTCACCGGCCGGTCCACCTGCCCAAGCGGCGTACCTGATCCCGCGGCGGCACGTCTCCGGCCCTGGGTCCCCCGAGGGGAAACGGAGTCGCGCCATGCATCGCCGCCTCGCAACCGAATACACCGACTCCTCGCAGCGTAGACCTGCGCCGCGAAACCTCGCCGCACCGGCCCGGCCGAACTGACGGAGTCGCGCGTGTATTGGCTCTCGAAGGGGTTCCACGTTCTCAACCGCTTCCAGCGGAGGCTGCTGGTCTTCTTCGCAGTCCTCGGCCCGGGCATCATCACGATGGTCGCGGACAACGATGCCGGCGGGATCTCGACCTACGCGGTCACTGGGTCGAAGTACGGATTCTCGCTGCTGTGGATCTTCATAATCCTCGTGCCGATGGCCTACTACGTCCAGGAGATGACGGTGCGCCTGGGCGCCGTCACCAAGCGTGGCCACGCCGAGGCGATCTTCGAGGGCTTCGGGAAGTTCTGGGGTTGGTTCTCGCTCGGCGATCTCTGCATCGTCAACTGGCTCACCCTGATCACGGAGTTCATCGGGATGACGGCGGCGATGAGTCTCCTCGGGGTGCCGCCGTGGCTGACGGTCATCGGCGTCACCGGCATACTGTTCGGCGTCGTCGTCTCGGGACAGTACTGGACGTTCGAACGGCTCACGCTGTTCTTCTGCCTGTTCAACCTGGTGTACGTGCCGGCCGCATTCTGGGGGATGAAGACGCCCACGGCGCCCGGTTGGGGCGAGGTTTTCAAGGGGCTGTTCGTGCCGAACCTCCCGGGCGGTTTCTCGGGAGAGCTCGTCTTCATCCTGCTCGCGAACATCGGAACGACGATCGCGCCGTGGATGATCTTCTTCCAGCAGAGCGCGGTAGTGGACAAAGGCCTCGACATCCACGACATCAAGTTCGGCAAGCTGGAGACGTTCGTCGGGTCGGTCGCCACCTGCTTGGTGGCCGGCTTCATCATCATCGCCACGGGCGCAGCGTTCTTCTTCCACAAGCCGCCGATCCTCATCGAAGACGCCAGACAAACGGCCGACGCGCTCGTGCCGTTGTTGCCGGCCGGTTACGGGCCGATCGCCCAGAAGCTGTTCGCCATCGGCCTATTCGACGCCGGCTTCCTGGGTGCGTTGTGCATCTCGTTGGCAAGCTCGTGGGCGGTCGGGGAGGTGTTCGGTTGGGCACACTCGCTCAACAAGAAGGTGCGCGAGGCCCCGTGGTTCTATGCCGTCTATCTCTTCATGCTCCTGAGTTCGGGGGCGATCGTGCTGATTCCGGGCGCTCCTCTGGTGACGATCACGATGTTCGTCCAAGTGGTGGCGGTGACGCTTTTGCCCGCGGCGCTCGTCTTCCTCATCCTTATCCTCAATGAGCCTGCGTTCATGGGCAAGTACGTGAACACCCGGTGGGAGAATTGCGCCAACTGGGGCATCGTCATATTCGTCACCTTCATGTCCAGCGTCTTCGCCTTCACGACGCTGTTCCCGGGCCTGCTCGAAGGCCTCTTGGGGAGGGCGCGATGACCACTACCGCCAAGGGCCCCGCCAAAATCCCGGACCTGCCTGCCGGCCTCGGAAGCTTCCGATTCCTCTATTTTTCGCAGTTGCTGAAGCGGCCCGTGTGCGCGGGCAAGATCAAGGACCGCGTCGGCAGGCTGTCCGACCTCGTTTTCGCGCTGAAGGAGCCATACCCGGAGGCGGCCGGCCTGTACCTCGAGTTCGGTTGGGGCAAACCGACGCAGTTCATCCCGTGGGACCGGGTCGTCAAGATCGAGGACGACGCGGTCTTCGTCAAGCCCCAGGAGGGGGGCGGGGTCTACCCGCCGTTCGTGGACCAGCCGGGCTGGATGCTCGTCGATGCTCACCTCATGGGGCGCACGATCCTCGACACGGACGGACGGCGCACCGAGGTGGTCAACGACGTGCACTTGCTGGAGGCCAAGGGCCGCTTGCTGCTCGTGCACGTTGACACGTCGATCAACGGCATCCTGCGCCGCTGGGGTCTCGGCGGCTTGAGGTGGATCAAGGACGAGTTTATCTCCTGGAAGTACGTCCAGCCGCTCTCGGTCGAGGACGCCGCCGCCACCGACAAGGTGTCGCTCTCGGTGACGCGCAAGCAGATGCTCGACCTACCCAGCGAAGACCTGGCGGATGCGCTGGAGGAGCTCGAGGGCGAGGAGCAGGAGGCGCTGTTCTCCGCGCTCGACTCCGAGAAGGCCGCCGAGACGCTGCTCGAGGCCGAGCCGCGCGTGCAGCGGCAGCTGATCGCCGACCTCCGCAAGGAACGGGCGCGCCTGATCCTCTCCGAGATGAGCATCCCGCAGCTGGCCAGGTTGTTCTCCGTGCTGCCCCACGACGACGTCACCGAGATGATGGGCCTCCTCTCGCCCGGGGACGCCGGGAAGATCAAGGCGATCCTCTCGGAGCGGGAGGCCACGGCGGCGGCGCTGATGTCCTCCGACTTCGTCGCGGTTGCGCCGGACACGCGGGTCGGACCGTTGCTCGAACAGATCCGGCGCTCGGGGCGCGAGCCGGAGACGATCTCGTACGTCTACGTCGTGAACAGCGACGGGCGGACGCTGGTCGGGGTCGTCGACCTGCGTGAGCTGGTGCTCGCAGCGGACGACGTCGCGATGTCCGCCATCATGACCTCGCCCGTGGTGGCGGCCGAGGAGAGCGATCTCCAGGACGACCTTGCGGAGGTCTTCGCCAAGTACCACTACCGCATGATCCCGGTCGTCGACGCGCAGGACCGAATCCTCGGCGTGCTCTACTACAACCACATCATGGCGGGCTCCGTGACCCGCGTGAACGACTGAGGAGGGCGCCGTGCCTCGCGTGAACATGACCCCGCCCGTCAAGGCGGCCCTTTACTTCCTCAGGTTCTATCTGATCTTCCTCCTTGGGCTCCTGCTCGTCCGGTTCCTGAGGATCTTCTGAGCGCCGTGCCGACGCCCGGCGGGTTTGCTAATCTCAGCGTGAGGCCCAGACTCGAGGCAGCGCCGAGGCCGGTTCGTTGCGCTGCGCCGGCCCCGGGCGGGAGGTCGTGATGGCTCGTGCGCGCCGTTCCAACCTGGCGGCGGGGGTGATGCTGCTGGTGGTCGGTGGGGTGCTCCTCGTGACGCGTTTCGCGCTGATGGCCACCGCGCCGGCATGGCTGCTGGGGCTGGGCGTCGGGCTCTCCCTCATCGCGATCGTGGCCTCGTCGTACCCTCCGCTCGTCGGGGGGATGATCCTCCTCGGCCTCGGCTCCGGGATGGTGCTGGGCGACAGAGCCGTCGGCGGCCTGCCCGGCGGCGCCTGGATCCAGATCGGGCTCGGCGCCGGCTTCATCGGGCTCTGGGTCCTCGGCCTCCTGCTCAAGCTGCGCAGCCACTGGTGGCCGCTGATCCCCGGGGTCGTGCTGCTGGCGACCGGCGGCGCGCGCTTCTTGCGGCACCTGACGATCATCCCCCCGGAGGCGATGATCGCGGTCCGCACCTGGTGGCCGGTGGCTCTCGTCGTGGCGGGGATCTGGATCCTCGTCCGCGCGCTCAAGCACTGAGGTCGGACCTCCGGAGGAAGAAACCTCGGGCCTCACGAGCGAGAGAGTGGAGGAATAGCCGGGTTCTGAGCTCCGTGTCTTTCCTGACCCCTGACCCCTGACCCCTGACCCCTGGACCTCTACCGCGTGAGGAGGAGGACCTCGCCCGGTCTGATCGCGGTGTCGGGCAAGTTGTTGCGCTTCTGCAGCTCCTCGGTCGAGGTGCCGAAGCGTCGCGCGATCTTGTACAGCGTATCGCCCCGCCTCACCACGTAGCGCCCGGGCGTCGCGGTCGCCGCGCCCCTGTTGCCGCGGTGGCGGGTCGCCACCGCGGCCCGCTCCAGGCCGGTCGCCGAGCCGCGCGGCACGATCAGCGTCTGGCCGATGCGGAGGGAACGCGGGTTACGGAGCCCGTTGGCGGCAAGGATCGCGTCCACGCTCGATCCGTACTTTCGCGCGATTGCCGACGGGGTGTCGCCCTTCTTCACGACGTGGAGGAACCGCTTGACGCGCTCGCCCGGGGGGATCGCGGCGAGCACCTCGGCGACCTGCGACTCGCGGCCGCACGGCACCGCGAGCTGGTAGGTGCCGACCGCAGGTGTGAGGCCCCGGGTCAGGGCGGGGTTCATTCCGGCCAGCTCGTCCGCGGCAAACCCGCCCCGCTCCGCCAGGACCTGTAGGTCGAGGGCGCCTTCGACCGGAATGCGGGCGAGGCAGGGCCCCTTGTCCTCGAACTGCGGCAGGCCGTACGAGTCCAGGCTCTTGGTGATCACGACCACCGCCCAGAGCGCCGGGACGTAGTTGCGGGTCTCGCGACGGAGGTAGCGGCGGAGGGCCCAGAAGTCGGTGACGCCCCGCGAGCGATTCACGGCACGCTGGATGTTGCCCGGGCCGGAGTTGTAGGCGGCCAGGGCGAGCTCCCAGGAGCCGAATGCGCGTTGGAGGTCACTCAGGTAGCGAACGGCGGCCTGTGTCGCGAGGTACGGGTCGTTGCGCTCGTCCACGAGGCCGTCGCAGCGCAAATCGTAGAGCCGCGCGGTTCCGGCGATGAACTGCCACATCCCCTGCGCCTTGGCCCGCGAGCGGGCCGTCGGATGGAACGCGCTCTCGACGAGCGGCAGCCAGGCGAGATCCTGAGGCAGCTTCGCCTTCGCGAGCTCGGCGCGAATGTAGGGGAGGTAGCTCGACGCGCGCTCGAGGGCGGCGATGAACCGCTCCCGCCATCGGCCGGTGTAGAAGTCGATGAGCGACGTGACCTCCGAGTTCACGACGACCGGGAGGTCGTACGTCGCGAGGCGTGCCCTCTGTTGGACCTCGGCCACGTGCTCCTGCGGGACGGGTTGCGGCTCCGGCGGGGGCTCCTCGGTCTCGTCGTCCGACTCCTCGGCCTGGTCGGCGAGGCGGACCAGCTCGGCTACCGCCTCGTCCCCGAACGCCGGGCAGTCCCCCTCCCGCACGTTCAGCTCGGGCACGCGGTCGAGGATCTGGAAGACGGCCGCTTCGCAGTCGTGGAACCCGTCGGTGTCGCCGTCGGTCACGGCGTCCTGCGCCGCCGACAGGAGCGCCTCGACGTCGGCGCGGGGGTCGGGCGCGGACGGCGCCGTTCCGACCGACCGGTCCGCCGCGACGGCGGCGCGCGAAGCCGGTACTTCGGCCGGCGGCCCGGCCGAGCGGCAGCCCGAGAGGGCCGCCAGCAGGGCCACGACGGTCCACGCCGTTTTCGTCATTCGCCTTGGAGGTTGACGACGAGCGTCAGCGCCAGCTGGCGAAGGCGCTCACCGCGCTTGAGATCGACCTCGACGGGTGCGACGTCCTTGACCGTTCGACCGCGGTCGTCGACGAGCTGGATGTTGACCACGCAGCGGTGTGCGCGACCGAGCGCGGCGCCCACCCGCTCCTCGACGCGCCGCTTGACGTCCTGCCTGGAGTTGGCCGATCCCTGGAGCAACGCATCCAGGTCGAGCGACGGGGCGACCTCCTGGCCGGCTCTCGGCTCCGGCCGGAACGTGCTGGATTTGCGCAGGGTCTCGAGCTCGGCGAGGATGTCGAGGGACGACGACACCTTGACGTGCCGGACCTCGGTTTCGGCGGCCTCGGGCTCGACGTCCATCGTGGTGGCGAACTCGACGGCCGCGTCCTCGACCTCCTCCGCCTCAGGGAATTCGGCGGTCGTGTCCTCGGGGTTCTGCGCCGGCGCCCGGCTCTCCTCGGCCGCCGCCGTTGCTGACGCCTCAACGGCGGGTTGGGGAGCGGGACCTGCGCTCCCGTTGGGCATCGGGTCCGACGCCGCCACCGGGACCGGACGGTGCGGGGCCGGATCCTTGGTGGTGGTCGGGGTGCCGAGGCCCTCCGCGGCCGCAGCGGCGAGCGCCGCCGGACTGAAAACCACCGGAGGGTGCGGTCCTGATCCGGCGGCCGGTGCCGGTGGCGGAGCCGGGCCGCGAGCTGCCTCCTGGGTCGCCATTCGTCGGCGCAGCGAGCGCAGCGTGACCTTGGTGATGGCCTTCAACGTCTCGAAGACCCCTGTTCCGTCGACCGCGATCGACTCGAAGAAATCCCACCGGCCGTCCGGGTTCAACCTGACGTTGAGCTCGTCGACGGTGAGGATGTTCTTGAGGTCGCGCTTGTTGTACTGCATCACCAGCGGGAGCCCCTCGACGGAGAGGCCGAGCTCGGTGAGGTTCTCCTGGAGGTTCTGCAGGCTCTCGACGTTGGCGTCGGCCATCGGGCGCTGCGAATCGGCTACGAAAACCATGCCGTCCACGCCCTTCAGGACGAGCTTGCGGGTCGTGTTGTAGAAGACCTGGCCGGGCACCGTGTAGAGCTGAAGGCGGGTCCTGAACCCCCCCACCTTGCCCACCTCGAGCGGCAGCAGATCGAAGAACAACGTCCTGTCGGTCTCGGTCTCGAGCGACACCATCTCGCCGCGCGAGCCCGGGGCGGTCTTGGTATATATGAATGAGAGGTTTGTGGTCTTCCCGCACAGGCCAGGGCCGTAGTAGACGATCTTGGCCGCCATTTGCATCGTGGCCCAGTTGAAAAACACCATTGCCGCACGCCCCCAGGACTACGTCAGCGACCCGAACCTAGCACAGCGGACCGGACCGGTCAACGCGCGCGTCAGCTCGCTGATCTGTGTCTCATCGAGGAGATCCTGCGCGGCCAGCGCGGCGACGGCGAGCGCCCCCACGGCGCGGTAGGCGTCGGCCGCTCCCGGCGCGAGCGCGGCGAGGTGGAGGCGCACGGCGGCGGCATCGCCCCTGGCCAGCGGTCCGGTCAGGCCCTCGATCCCGTGCGCGGCGAGCGCGGCGTCCATGGCACTGGCCAGCAGCGGTCGGAACGCGGCGGCCGCTCCGCGGGCGGAGAACCCGACGCGCATCAGCGTCGCCTTCGCCTCGACGACCAACGCGTGTGTCAGGTTGGCGGCGACGGCGGCCGCCGCGTGGTACGCGGGCTTCCGCTCGGCGGCGACGAGAACGGGGCGCATCCCGAGGGCGCGGGCGAGGGCGCGCGCCTCGCTCACGGCGGCAGGGTCCCCTTCAACCGCGGCCGTGACGCCCGGCAACGGCACGGCTGGACCGGTTCCCGACGCGAAGCTGACGAGCGGGTGGAGGGAGCCCACGGGCCGGCCGGACCCGGCGACGGACGCCATGGCGCTCGCCGGCAAGAGCCCGGAAGTGTGGAGGACCAGACGTGTGGCGGGGGCGAGCCGCGGCGCGAGGTCAAGCGCACACCCCGCGAGAGCCGAGTCCGGCACGGCGACCAGGATCGCCTCCGCCTCCGGCACGTCGCTCGCGGGATCCAGGGTGGGCACACCGGGCAGCGCACGTCGGGCCCTTGCCCGGCCGCGGGGCGAGCGAGTCTCGACGCCGACCAGCGTGAATCCCGCCGCGGTCATGGCTCTCGCCAGCTGTAATCCGCAGCGGCCCGCACCCACGAGAAACCACTGAGAGAGCATACGATCATGGTACAGTATGGGGTCTGCGGGGCGACGTCCCCGGGGTCGGGAACGGGCCAGATGAGCGACGTCCTTTCGGAACGCGAACGCGATATTCTGTGCGAGGTTGTCGAGATGTACCTCGTGGACGGGGAGCCCGTTGCCTCCGCCGCCCTGGCACGGACCTCGCGGACCGGTCTCGCCTCCGCCTCCCTGCGCAACGTCATGGCCGACCTCGAGGAGAAGGGGTTCCTCTTCCAGCCGCACACCTCCGCCGGGCGGGTCCCCTCGGATCAGGGCTTTCGCTTCTTCATCGACGGGTTGCTGCAGCGGACGGCGCTGTCCCAGCGCGACGAGCGCCGGCTCAAGGCGATGCTGCTGCCTGCGGGCCCGCTCGAGGAGGTTCTCGCCCAGGTCAGTCGGGTGCTCGCCAACGTCACCACCGAGGTCGGCATGGCGCTGGCGCCCGCATCGCAGCAGGCGACGTTGCAGTCCATCCACTTCGTCCGCGTGGCGCCCGGGCGGGTGCTCACCGTCGTCGTCACCGCCGGCGGACTCGTGGATTCGCGGCTGCTCGTGGTCGACCGCGATTTCAAGGCCGACGAGCTGGAACGCATCTCCAACTACTGCACGGGCTCGTTCGCCGGTCTCGCGCTGAACGAAATCCGCAACCGCCTGCTCGCGTTGATGGCCGAGGAGCGAGCGCAGGCCGACGAGCTGTTGACCGGCGTCGTGGCCCTGGGCCGCCGGGCCGTCGAGACCGCCGGCGGGTCGCCGGGCGAGGTGTTCGTCGAGGGTACGGGGCGGCTGCTCGAGCGCGCCGGACCCGGCCAGCTCGATGCGGTCCGCAGGCTGCTGGCGGCGTTCGCGGAAAAGGCGATGCTCCTGGCGCTCCTGAACGACTACCTCGTCTCCTCGGGACCGCGCGTGCTCGTCGGTTCGGAATTCACGTTGGCGGGCGGCGACGACCTCGGATTGATCGTCACGTCGTTCCACCGCGCGAGCGGCGAGCAGGGGTTGATCGGGGTCGTCGGCCTCAAGCGCATGGACTATCCGCGGATCATCCCGATCGTGGACTATATTGGGCAATACCTGACCGGGGCCGGCGATGAGCCGGGAGGAACCGAATGAACGACGAGGAAAAACGCGCGGCGGCGGAACAGGCCGTCCGAAGAGGGTCGGAGGCTGAGGTCCAGCCTGCAGGTTCGGCCCCCGAGACCGCCGCGGCGGGCGACGAGGCCTTCCAGGAGGAGATGGCCAACCTCCAGCGGGAGATCTCGCGCTTCAAGGAGCTCTACCTCCGCAAGCTGGCCGACTTCGACAACTACCGCAAGCGCCAGGAGCGGGAGATCGACGAGTTCAGACGCTACGCGAACGCCGAGCTCCTGCGCGACTGCCTGCCCGTCCTCGACAACCTCGAGCGGGCGCTGGCCGTCCCCGGCGGCACCGGCGCCGGACTGCGGGAAGGGGTCGAGCTCGTCCTGCGCCAGTTCAAGGATGTGTTGGGCCGGCACGGACTTTCGGAGGTCGACCCCGTCGGCCAACCGTTCGACCCGGCCCTCCACGAGGCGATCTCCCGCAACGAGGTATCCGGTGTCGAAGAGCCGACCGTGGTCCAGGTGCTGCAGAAGGGCTACCTGCTTGGGGAGAGATTGATCCGTCCAGCGCTGGTGATCGTCGCCGTGCCCGTCGGGCCGGCGATGGGCGCGGCGACGGGAGGACCAGCCGAGGGGGCTAATGGCCAAAATCATCGGAATTGACCTGGGCACCACGAACTCCTGCGCCGCCGCCGTGGAGGGCGCGCGACCGGTGGTGGTCCCGAACCGCGAGGGCGCTCGCACGACGCCGTCCGTCATCGGACGCGCAGCCGACGGGGAGCTGCTGGTGGGCCAGATCGCCCGCAGACAGGCGCTCACCAACCCCCGCAACACCGTGTACGCGGTCAAACGCCTGATCGGGCGGAAGTACAACACTCCCGAGGTGCAGCGCGCCCGCACCATCGTCCCCTACACGATCGTCGAGGCGCCCAACGGGGACGCGTACGTGCAGATCGGCGACAAGATCCACTCGCCGCAGGAGATCTCGTCGTTCATCCTGCGCGAGATGAAGGAGTTCTGCGAGACGTCGCTGGGCGACGAGGTGACGCAGGCGATCATCACCGTGCCGGCGTACTTCGACGATTCCCAGCGCCAGGCCACGAAGGACGCCGGCACGCTTGCGGGGCTCGAGGTGCTGCGGATCATCAACGAGCCCACGGCATCCTCGCTGGCGTACGGGTTCGGGCGCGGCGGCCACGAGACGATCGCGGTTTTCGACCTCGGCGGCGGGACGTTCGACATCTCGATCCTCGAGATCGGCGACGGCCTCTACGAGGTCAAGTCGACGGCCGGCGACACGTTCCTGGGCGGGGAGGACTTCGACGCCCGGATCATCGAGTTCCTGCTCGACTACTTCTTCAAGGAGACCAAGGTCGACCTGAGGGGCGACTGCATGGCGATGCAGCGTCTCAAGGAGGCGGCGGAGGCGGCCAAGTGCGAGCTCTCCACCGCGCAGGTCGCGAACATCTCGCTGCCGTTCATCGCGACCGACGGGACGCAGGCGCTGCACCTCAACTACGGCCTCACGCGCGAGCAGCTCGAGAGCCTGGTCGCGGACCTCGTGCGCTCCACGCTCGAGCCGTGCCGGAACGCGCTCGAGGCCGCCGAGCTCAAGCCGAACCAGGTGCAGCAGATCATCCTCACCGGCGGGCAGACCCGCATGCCGCTCGTCGCCCGCACCGTCGCGGAGTTCTTCGGCAGGACCCCCAGCCGGGAGATCAACCCCGACGAGGTCGTCGCGGTCGGCGCCGCGATCCAGGGCGGCATCGTGCTCGGCGAGATCAAGGACCTCGTCCTCCTCGACGTGACGCCGCTTTCGCTCGGCATCGAGACGCGCGGCGGCCTCTTCACCAAGCTGATCGAGCGCAACTCCACGATCCCCACCCGCAAGTCGCAGATCTTCACGACCGTGACCGACAACCAGCACTCGGTGGAGATCCACGTCCTCCAGGGCGAGCGGGAGATCGCGGCCGAGAACAAGGCGCTGGGGCGGTTCGAGCTCGTCGGCATCCCGCCGGCGCCGCGCGGCGTCCCGCAGATCGAGGTGACGTTCGCGATCGACTCGAACGGCATCGTCCAGGTCACTGCGCGCGACCTCGCCACCGGGCGCGAGCAGTCGATACAAGTCAACCCTGCCGGCGGACTCACCAAGGAGGAGATCGACCGCATGATCGCGGAGGCCGACCGGATGCGCAAGGAGGACATGCGCCGCCGCGAGATCCGGCTCCTGCGCAACAAGCTCGAAGGTCTCCTGTACACCAACGAACGGGTGTTCAAGGAGTTCGGCTCGCTGCTCGAGGCCCAGTTCGTCGAGAAGGTGAAGGGTGCGCTGGAGCACGGCCGCCGGGTCCTCGACTCGGACGACGCGGTGATCATCCAGGAGGCGATCGACGCCGTCCAGGTCGCCGCGAAGCACCTCACCGAGGTCATGCTGACCGATCCCTCGCGATTCCTTTCCGGGATGGGCAGCGCCCCCGTTGACGGGGGCGGCAACCCGTGAGCAAGCGGGACTACTACGAGTCCCTCGGGGTCGACCGCACCGCCTCGCGCGAGGAGATCAAAGCCGCCTACCGCAAGCTGGCGGTGAAGTATCACCCGGACCGCAACCCGGGCGACAAGGAAGCCGAGGAGCGCTTCAAGGAGGCGGCCGAGGCGTACGCCGTCCTGTCCGATGCCGACAAGCGGGCGCAGTACGACCGCTTCGGGGAGGCCGGGCTCGGGGGTCAGCCGTTCTCGGGGTTCGACGCCTCGATCTTCGGCGACTTCTCCGACATCCTCGGCAACCTCTTCGGCTTCGAGGGGTTCTTCGGCGGCGGACGGCGGCGGACGGGACCCGAGCGCGGATCCGATCTGCGGACCACGATCGCGGTCTCGTTCACTGACATGGCCGTCGGCGTCGAGCGGCAGCTGACGGTCCCGCGCGAGGAGAACTGCGAGGCCTGCGGCGGTTCCGGCGCGGCGCCGGGGGCGAAGACCGAGACCTGCCGGAGCTGCGGCGGTCGCGGGCAGGTGCGCGTGAGCCAGGGGTTCTTCACCATGGTGCGGACCTGTCCGCAATGCGGCGGCAGCGGCAAGGTCGTCTCCAACCCGTGCAAGGAGTGCCGCGGCGCCGGCCGCGTCGAGCGCGAGCGCAAGCTCAAGGTCAACGTCCCGGCCGGTGTCGAGGACAGCACCAGGCTCCGGATCGTCGGCGAGGGCGAGGCGGGGGTCCGCGGCGGCCCGCCCGGCGACCTCTACGTCGTCGTGCGCGTCGAACCGCACGACCTGTTCATCCGCGACGGCGCCGACCTGCACCTCGAGGAAGAGATCTCGGCGTTCGTGGCCGCGCTCGGCGCCGAGCTCGAGGTGCCCACGCTCGACGGCGAGGAGAAGCTGAAGGTGCCCGCCGGCGCACAGCCCGGCGACACGGTCGTGCTTCGCGGCAAGGGCCTCCCGAGGATGCGACGTTCCGGGAAGGGCGACCTCGTCGTCCACCTCAAGGTCACGGTGCCGCGCAAGCTCTCCACGAAGCAGCGCGAGCTGCTCCAAGCGGTCGTCAAGGAGGGCGGCGAGCGGCCGAACGTGTTCCGCAAGGTCCGCGATCTGATCGAGGGCAGCGGTTGAGTGCCGATTACCTGACGGTCACGTGCCGCCTGCCGGCGGAGGCCGAACACCAGCTCGCCGGCGCCCTCGAGCGGTGGCCGGTCCTCGGGTGTCAGGTCGAAAGCTCCGGGCTTGACGTCGAGGTCACCGTGTTTCTCGAGCTCGAGGAATCGGCTGCGGTGGCGGCGGTCTGCGAAGCGTTGCTCGCGCTCGGGGCGCGAGACCTCGGTCGCGGTCACTTCGCCGAGCAGGACTGGCTCGCCGAGTACCGGCGGCACGCCACCCCGCGCGCGATCGGCTCCGTGTTCTGGGTGGACCCGCACCCGGAGGCGCCGACCCCGCCGCCCCCGGGGCGCGTCCACATCCTCGTCGAGCCCCGGCAGGCGTTCGGCAGCGGGTCGCACGAGTCGACGCAGCTCGTGCTCCTGATGATGGAAGACCTTCCGGTCGCGGGCCGGCGCGTCCTCGACGTCGGCACCGGCTCCGGCATCCTCGCGATCGCGGCCCGCGCTCTCGGCGCCGCCTGGGTGGTCGGGTTCGACATCGACCTCGAGGCCGTGTGCGTCGCACACCAGACCGTGGCCGCGCAGCCGCAGCGCCGGCCGATCGCGCTGTTCGCCGGCTCGACGGCGGCGCTGCGCGCGGACGCGCGTTTCGACCTGGTGCTCGCGAACCTGATCCCGGTCGAAGCGGAGCCGCTGTTCGCCGACCTCGCCGGGTCGCTTACGCCGGACGGCCTGCTCGTGTTCTCGGGCTTGATGGCCGATCAGCGCGCCGCCACCGAGGCGGAGCTCGCTCGGTGCGGCCTCGCCGTGAGGCAGGGCCGGGAGCTCGAGGAGTGGGTGGGGCTGGTGTGTGAGGCAGGGGCCAGGGGTCAGGGGTCGGGGGTCAGCAACGACCCGTCCGGTCCGGCAACGATCCAATGAGCGTGACGAGGCTGGTGCTGCCCGGAGCGGAGATTGCACCGGGGGAGATGCGCGTCCCGGCTGAGGCGTCACGTCACGCCAGCGTGGCGCGGGTCGCGGCCGGGGAGGCGGTCGAGATCCTGGATCTCGCGGGCGCCGTCGGCGTCGCTCGGCTGGCGCGCTGGGACGGCAAGGCGTGCGTGGTCGAGGTCGAGCGCGTCGAGCGCGAGCGCGGCGAGCCGCCCGCGCCGCTGGTGCTGGGCCTTGCGGCGCTCCACACCCAGGCGTTCGACTGGGCCGTCGAGAAGGCCACCGAGCTGGGCGCGACCGCGGTCGTGCCCGTCCTCGCGGCGCGCGTGCAGGGCGGGCGACACGCGGCCCGCGTCGAGCGCTGGCAACGCGTCGCCGACTCGGCCGTCGCTCAGTGCGGGCGTAGCCGAGCGCCGCGGGTCGCCGAGCCCGCAAGCCTCGCCGCCTTCGTCGGCGCGTCCCGGGGGGCCCGGCTGCTGGCCGACTCCGGCGCGTCGATGCCTGCCGCGTTCGACGCCGGCGCCGCCGGGATCACGCTGCTCGTCGGGCCGGAGGGGGGGCTCACCGACGAGGAGCGGTCGACGATCCTGGCGGCCGGGTTCGCCGGCTTGCCGCTCGGGCCGCGCACCCTTCGGGCCGAGACGGCGGCGGTGACGGGGCTGGCCCTGGCGCAGGTGCTCGCCGGCTGGATCAGGTAGGGGCGATGCCGGGACCCGAGATGCGGACCGGAGGCCGGGGCCGGACCGAGGTTCAGTTGAGGCCATCCGACCTCAGGCTCAGGGCGGTCAAGGTCGCGCACACGGTCGTCTGGACGTTCTTCGCGGGCTGCATCTTCGCGATCCCGGTGTTCGCGTTGCGTGGGGACGTCCGGCGCGCCGCCGTTTTCATCGGCGTCGTGTTCGTCGAGGTGCTGGTGCTCGTCCTCAACCGCTGGCGCTGCCCGCTCACGCCGGTCGCGGCCCGCTACACGGAAGACCGGCGCGACAACTTCGACATCTACCTTCCCGAGTGGCTGGCGCGGCACAACAAGGTCATCTTCGGTGCGCTCTACGTCGCCGGCATCATCCTCACACTCGCGCGCTGGGTCCGTGCCCCGGTGTGAGACAGGCTCGCCGACGCCGCACGTTGCCTGTAACCTGTCGGGGAAACGGAGGCTGACATGGTCGGTGATCGGGCGTCTTCGACGATTCTCGCTCTCGGGCTCGGCGTGGGTCTGATCGCCGGCGCGATCATTCTGGGCGGCTCGCTCCGGGAGATCCGCAAGGGCGAGCGGTACGTCACCGTCAAGGGCGCTGCGGAGCGCGATGTGAAGGCCGACCTGGCCGTGTGGCCGATCCGGATCCGGGTCGCCGGCGGCGATCTTGCCGCGGTAGGCCGGTCGCTCGAGGCGACCCGGGGCAAGGTGCTCCGGTTCCTTTCGGAGAAAGGTTTCGCGAAAGACGAGGTCGCCGGCCAGAGCCTGCGGGTCTCCGACCGCCAGGCGAGCGACTTCGGCCAGGGCAACCTGAAGGAACTGCTCCGGTACGTCGTCGAGTCAACCATCCTGGTCCGCTCCAAGGACGTCGACAGGGTCCAAAGGGTCAGCCAGATGACCGACGAGCTCGTGCGGGCCGGGGTCGTCCTGGCGGCGCAGAACGAGTGGCAGGGGACCGGCCCGAGGTTCATCTTCTCGCAGTTGAACGCGATCAAGCCCGGGATGCTGGCGGAGGCGACGCGGACCGCGAGGGCCGCCGCGGCCCAGTTCGCTTCCGACAGCGGCAGCAAGGTGGGGTCCATCCGAAGGGCGAGCCAGGGTCTCTTCTCGATCTCGGACCGCGACCAGACGGCGCCGGGTCAGGGCGAGGGTGGCGAGGGGTCTGCGGCGGGCGGCGAGTCGGATCCCAACAAGCGAGTCCGGGTCGTGGTCACCGTCGACTACTTCCTGGAGCGCTGAGCCGGCCCACGGCGCGCCGCACGGCCGCCGGGGGACGGCGTGCGGGGAAACGGCCGGAGCATGGAGGTGCGGGATGGCGTTGAGCGCGTTCGACGACCCCTCGAGGGCGCCGCGGGCCGATGAGGTCGCGGAGGTCCTCGGAGCCACGGCCGACCTCTGGGACGAGCTGCGCAAGCGCGTCGCCTCCAGGTTCGATGCGATCTCCGAGACGTGGGGGTGCTCGGGCAAGAGCACGGGCTGGGGTCTCCGGCTCAAGCGCCTGGACCGCGCCGTCTGCTACCTCGTCCCGCGCGACGGCTACTTCCTCGCCTCGTTTGCCCTCGGCGAGAAGGCGGTGGCGGCCGCCCGCGCGAGCGGCCTGCCGCGACGGGTGCTGAAGGTGATCGACGACGCGCCGCGGTACGCCGAGGGCCGGGGCGTACGGCTCGAGGTGCGGAGCGTCGGCGACGTCGCTGCCGCGGAGACGCTCGCCGCGGTCAAGATGGCCAACTGATCCTCGCGCGCCCCGGTCGTCACCCCCTGCGCAGGACGAGCAGCCTCGGCTCCGTCATCTCCTCCACCGCGAAGCGCGGCCCCTCGCGCCCGATGCCGGACTGCTTCACGCCGCCGTAGGGCATCGCATCGGCGCGCCACGACGGGATGTCGCCCTGGATGAGGCCGCCCACCTCGAGCGTCGCGAATGCCTGCTGGATCTTCTCGACGTCCCTCGTGAACACGCCGGCCTGCAGGCCGAAGCGGGTGTCGTTGGCGCGCGCCAGCGCCTCCGCGAACGTCCGGTACGTCGCGATCGCGGCCACCGGTGCGAAGACCTCGTCGGCCCACACCTTGGCGGTCTCGGGGACGTCCTCGAGGACCAGCGGGTGGACGACCGAGCCGTCCCGCCCTGCAGCACCGAGCGCTCGGCCTCCGCCAGCCTCCGCCTCGGCCACCCAGGCCTGGATGCGATCCGCGTCCTCCGCGGTGATCATCGGGCCGCACCCGACCTCGGGCGCGGCAGGATCGCCGGTCGGAAACGCCGCCGTGGCGGCCGCCAACGCATCGCGGAACGGCCGCGCGACGGCCTCGTGGACCAGGACGCGCTGGACCGAGATGCACGACTGGCCGGCGAACGCGTTCGCGCCGGTCGCAACCCTCCTGGCCACCGCTTCGAGGTCGCCGGCGTCGGGCTCGACGATGACCGCCGCGTTGCCGCCCAGTTCCAGCGACACCCTGCGGTCCCACAGCTTCCGCTTGAGCTCCCATCCTACCGCTGCCGAACCCGTGAACGTCAGCAGGCGGACGCGCGGGTCGTCGAGGAGGGCGACGGCCTCGGCGCCGCCGCACGGCACGACGTTGACGCCTCCCTCGGGGACGCCGGCGCGGTGCAGGATGTCCGCGAGCAACAGCGCCGTGGACGGCGTCTGGGACGCCGGCTTGAGGACGATCGGACAGCCGGCGGCGATGGCCGGTCCCAGCTTGTGCGCCACCAGGTTGAGCGGGAAGTTGAACGGGGTGATGCCGACGACCACGCCGATCGGGAACCGGCGGAGGAGCCCCGTGCGGCCGGCGCCCGAAGGGAACCCCTCGAGATCGAGGAGTTCGCCGTACGGCGTGCGGGCGACCCGGGCGGATTCGCCCAGCGTCTCGACGCAGCGCTCGGCTTCGGCCCGCGCCAGCGCGACCGGCTTGCCGGCCTCCTCGACCATTACCTGGGCCAGCTCGTCCCGCCGCTGCGCGACCTCGGCGGCCGCCTTGTCCAGGATCAGGGCACGTTGATGGGGCGGCAGCGCCGCCATGCGGTCCCTGGCCGAAACGGCCGCTTCGACGGCCGCCGTTAGCTGCACGCGGCCCGCGCGCGCAACCCGTGCGACCTCGCGGCCGTCGTACGGGGAGTGCACCGCGGTCACGCGGTCGCCCTTCTGCCAGCGGCCGGCGATGAAGAGCCCGTGTTCCCTCATGGTTTCCTCCCGGGGGCCTTCATCCTACCGCGGCGTACAAGGTCGGTGGAGGCGCGTAGGCACCGGAGACAGTTGAGAGTGAAGAGTGAAGAGTTAAGAGTTGACAGCTGGGAACATAGGTCGCCGGTCCTGCGTCGTTCAACTCTTCACTCTCAACTCTTAACACTCAACTCTTAGCTTCTGTGAGATCAGGCGGGCAAAAAACTGGGGCCGCCTCCCCCCCTGTCAGCGGCCCCGATCCTGCCAAGGCAGGATGGAGGTTGCCCTCCACCGAGCGACAACCGCGGGTCCGCCCGGTTATTCCCGCACTCGCGTCCGGGTTCGCCTCCCCGGCGATTCAGAACTTGACCTGAAGGGTCAACTGGGTCCGGGCGTCGTCCGGTTTCGAGGTCCCCTCGTAGCGGACCACGTCGCGGTCGAGGAGGATGTCGTTGCCCTGGCCGAGGTGATACGCGACGCCGGCGATCGTGCGCGCGGTCTTGACATCGGTCACGCGGGTGTCGGGCGTGTCCGTGTCGTAGCGGCCGATCGCGCTCCAGCGACGGGACAGCTTCGCCTCGGCGAACAGGGACCACGCCTCGTAGGCGAGCGCCTTTCCATTGCCGTCCACGGCTGTGCCGCTCAGGTTGCCCTTGCCGCGGGCGTACGTGGCCATCACGGTGGCCCAGCGGCTTTCGAAGCTCACCGCGCCGGCGCTCAGCGCCCAGTCCGGATCGGCGGCGGTGTTTCCCTTGCCCGACACCCCGAACCCCGAAACCTGGAGACCGGGAACGAGGCCGGGGAGGGGCCGTATCGTGAGCCGGCCCTGGATGGGTTTGTTCGTGTTCTTCTCCGACGCCGTGTACCCGCCACCGTTGTAGACGCCGAGCGCGAACGAGCCGTAGCGACCCGCCGTCGCCGCCGGCAGGTCCTTGTGGAGCGCGCTGGGCGCCTCGCCCCCGAACGTCCCGGCGACCATCACCCCGGCGTCCGCCGAGGCGAGGATGCCGAGTCGATCGAGGAACATGCTGTCCTGCATGCGGTACAGGTCGACCTTGTCCTCGAACTCGAGCCATGGCGTGGGCACCATCCCCGCCTGGACCGTGACTCCGCTGAGCGGGCCCAGGTCGCCGATCGAGAAGAGGCCGTAAGCGAACTTGAGGCGGTACTTCGTCTCGCCGGTTGAGCTGTCCAGCGTCACGTCGGGCGTGATCCGCGCGGAGAGCCACGGCGACAGCTTGGCGCCGAGGTTGATGTAGGCGCGCTTGATCACGAACTTGGAGTAGGCGGCCCCAGCGGCATGGCCGTCTTGGTACGAGAGGAACGCCGTGCCTCCGACCTTGACCTGTGGGAACGCCGGCGCCGTCGTCGGGACCGGCTCCGGCGCCGGCCTTTCGTAGGCCGGCAGGCCGTGCTTGAACAGAAACAGGTCGAGCGCGGTCTCGTTCTCCGCCACGACGGTCTCGCCCGCCGGACCGCGCCCGTCGAGCGAGATCGCCGCTCCCATCTCGCCCGATGCCTGGAACGCCCTGTACCGCTCCGCCGTGTTGAACACGTAGATCCGGCCGTCCTTCGCGATCTCCTGGTAGTAGAGACTCGTGACCTGGGCGCCGGCCATCCCGGCGAGCAGGAGCCCGGCGATCGCCGCGAGGAGCGGCCGCCAGAGGCGGGTCCGATCCTCGAATGCGCGGTTGCGGGGGGGCACCGTCATCACACGCTCCAGTGGTGCGGGATAGTAGCGCAGTGCGAGGCCGTTTGTGAAAGAGCGAACGAGATCGGGCGCCCCCAGCGGATAGGCGAGAGCCGACAGCCAACAGCCAACAGCCAACAGCCAACAGCCTCCCTCCGCCCAGGTGGGTTGTCTCGGAGTGGGCGGGGGAGCTGTCAGCTGTCGGCTGTCAGCTGTCTCTAGAAGTCGTACGAGAACCAGAGGCCGATCTCGTTGTACGTGCCCTTGGATCCCGCCGTGGTGGAACCGATGGTGCCGTTGCTCGTGCCGAATGTGCCGCCCTTGACGTCGGCGTACTTGTACGCCAGGGTTCCGGTCACGGCCTTGATGGGCTGCCACTGTACGCCCAGGTTGTAGTAGGAATACTTGAGCGCGCCGTTGAGCGTCTTGCTCGGGTTGGCGCTGTCGTAGCGGCCGAAGAGCGCCCACTGCGGGTCGACCATGAACTGCAGCCAGCCGGAGTACCCGTCGGACGTGTCCTCTGTCGCCGCGGCCACTCGGTTCCAGTTGTCGGAGGTGAAGTACTCGCCGCCGATCTTCACCGGACCGGTAACCCAGTTGACGAGGGCGTCGAACCGGGTGGCGGTGTGCTTCGCCGGGTTGGCGTCGGTGTCGAGGCCGCGCTTGCCGCTGTAGCCGCCGACGGCGAAGGTGAGACCCTTGACCGGGTCGAGGGAAACGCGGCCTTCGAAGTCGACCGACTTCGACCGCGAGGGGCTGCTGTACCCCTTGCCGTTGGCGACCATGAAGTCATAGCTCAGCATGTTGTCGGCGGCCTTGCCGAGGAAGTGCACGCCCCAGTCGGCGGAGGTGCCGAAGCTCAGCGCGTCGGTCAACGTGTTCTCGAGGTAACGCTGACCGTAGATCCCCTCGACGAACGGTATCCAGGGGGTATCGGCGGAGCCGAGACGGAAGATCGCGGCGTTGTCGAGCTTGAGCTGCAGGAACGCCTTCTTGACGAAGACGTCGTAGCGCTTGGCGCCGGCATCGCCGATGTCCGACTGGAACTGCGCCGACCACATCGAGTTGAAGTCGTGGTTCACAGTGAAGTAGAAGCGCTTGACGTCGACGCCGATGCCCGAGTCGCTGCTCTTCACCCCGGTGCCCTCGTCCTTGATGTCCTTCGATGTGAGATCGCCGTAGAAGCGGCCGCCGATGGTCGTCTTGGGGAACGCCGCGGCTTTCGGCGCCGACTTCGGCGCAGGCCGGTCGTACGCGGGCAGGTTGTGCTTGAAGAGGAACAGGTCGAGCGCGGTCTCGTTCTCCGCGACGACGGTCTCGCCGCCGGGCCCGCGGCCGGTCAACGTGATCGCGGTCCCCATCTCGCCCGACGCCTCGAACGCCTTGAACCGTTCGGAGGTGTTGAACACGTAGATCCGGTTGTCCTTCGCGACTTCCTGGTAGTAGAGCCCGGTGACCTGGGCGGCGGCGCCGGCGGCGAGCAGCAGCGCGGCAAGGACGCCGGCCGCCGCGACCCGGATCGCGGCACCACGGTTCTTCATTTCTGGACGGTTGGTCGTCGTCATCATCTTTCCTCCTCGGGGTGGCCCCCTGTCTTGTGTCTTGTATGACGGGCCCGTGACGCTCCCGCGGAGACGGGGTGAACGCGGAGTGAACCCGCGGAGCCCGGCAGGCGCCGCCGGCCCGGCTCAGGCGGTCTGTATGGGCGAGGGGCGCGCCGGCGAGGGCGGCCCCGTTGCGGGCCCCGGGTCACGCCGCCGGGTCAGCGCGATGCCCACGAGGACGGCGGCGGCGCCGGCGAACTGACCAGGCGTCCAGCGTTCCCCGAGGGTGAGCCACGCGAACGCCGCCGCGACCACCGGCGTGAAGTTCTGGTAGACGGCCGTGCGCGCCCCGCCGAGGGCGGCGATGCCCTTGTTCCAGAGCGCGTAGCTGACGCCGATCGCGAACACGCCGGAGAACGCCGTGCCGAGCCACCCCCGAACGCCGACCGCCGCCCAGTCCTGCCTCGCCAGGGACGGGACCGCAATCAGGACCAGCACCGGCGTCCCGGAGAGGAACGTCACCAGCGTCGCGGCGAGCGACGAGGAGCGCGCCAGTACGCCGCTCGCCAACACCGTGTACGCGGCCCAGGTGGCTGCCGAGGCGAGGATGAGGAGGTCCCCTTCGAGCTTTCCCGTCGAGTAGCCGGCCCGCGACCCGGCGGACAGCAACAGCACGAGCCCGCCTACGGCGAGCGCCACGCCGGCCCACGCCGAGGGTGGCAGGCGGTCGCGACCGAGGGCCGCGCCGAGCAGCGCGACGATCATCGGACAGGACGACATGATCATCGAGGCGTTGGCGGCCGTCGTTCGCGCGATGCCTTCGATGAAGATCACCTGGTAGACGGTGTTGCCGAGGATCCCGAGCAGCGCGAGGAGCACGAGGTCCCGCCGCGGCATGCGCGTCCGCGGGCCGCGGCCTCGCACGAGGACCGCGAGCGTCGCCGTCGCGGCCACGAACCGCATGGCGTTGAAGGCGAACGGCTGCAATTCGCGCAGCGCCGCCTTGATCACGGCATAGTTGACGCCCCAGAGCAGGATCGTCACGAGCAGGCCGAGATCGACGGGGGAGAATCCAAGTCGGCGCAGCGGGCCGGGCCCCACCCGTTCGCCTCGGCTCAGGCGCCGTCCCCGCCGATCCGGACTGCATCCAGGAACCGGCGCACCGTCGGCGCGATCTCCTCGGTGGCGGCGTACGCCGCGACCCGGACCCCGGCGAGGCCGAGGAGGAGCCGGGACACCGCGGCGTCGCGGCGGTGGAGGAGCAGCACCGGCACCGCGTGCTGCAGAGCGGCGGCGACCTCGACCCCGACGCCGTGGGAGGGGGTCGAGACTTCGGCCACGATCGCGTCGCACCCCGTGACCCAGGCGAGGTCCCGGCGGGCGATCTCGACATCGGTGATCGCACCGTCGGCCTCACGCCCGAGCGGATCGGCCACCTGCCGGGATGGGACCTCGTGCCCGGACGCCTCGAGCGCTGCGAGTACCGCTTGGATCGCGCCGAGGTCGCGAGCCGCGTTGGTCATCGCAGCGGCGAGGTAGACGCGCACGGGGGGGAGTGTACCGCGGGCCCTGGCGGCGCCCCGCTCGGCCGGGCTCGCGAGCGAGCCGGCGTCGGATCCCCTGGCCGGGGTTGCGGCAGGACGGCGGTAGGCCGATGTTAAGCTTGGTCCCAGGCGTTCGCGTCAGGGGGGTGACCCGGTGACGAACCGTGCGGTTTTCGCGGGGTTCTGTGTGGCCGTCTTTGGCCTGGCCTGTACGGTGACGCGCCACGGGACCCTCGAGCGGCTCCCGGCCGGCCCGGTCATCCCCGTCTCGATCTCGGTCCAGGAGCAGGCCGCCACGGTCGTGGGGACCGACCCGCAAACCGGGGAGAAGCTGGAGGGCGTCTTCCACGTCAGCCACGAGGAACACACCGGCGGTCCTCGCGGGATGGTGGCGCCGGCGCCCCCGGTCGGAGGCGGCTCCGTGAGTCCCGGCGTTGCTCCGGCCCCTCCCTCGGACCGCCGTTCCACGATCGAGATGGTCGGGCACCTCGAGGGGGACAAGGGCACGAGCGCAAGGTGCACCCTCCAGATCTTCCGGGGCCTGCGCGTTCGCGGGTCGGGGGACTGTCGGGCGGCCGAGGGCGACGACCAGCACACGACGTTCCGCATCCGGTTCTAGAGCAGCTGGCAGCTAACAACCCACAGTCAACAGAGTTGAACCGCGCCGCCGGTCCTTCGGTTGTGTCGTGGTCCCGGCTGTCAGCTGTCAGCTGTGAGCTGTCAGCTGTCAGCTGTCGCCAGCGAGCCGGCCGCGGCGTGGCGCAGCGCCCCGACGAGCGTCACGGCGAGCGCGAGGGCGACCGGGCCGATGAAGATCCCGAGCAGTCCGAAGGCGGCGAGGCCGCCGAACACGCCGAGGAAGACCACGAGCGTCGACAGCTCCTCGGCGCCCCGGATCAGGAGGGGCCGCAGGAGGTTGTCGGCGAGGATCGAGGTCACGACGAGGCCCCAGGCGGCCAGGAACACCGCCGACCCGTGGTGGCCGGTGGTCCACAGGTAGACGGCGCCGGGGAGCCAGGCGATCGCGGTGCCGCCTACCGGGAGCAGCGAGAGGACTCCCATCGCGGCACCGGCGAGCGCGGGCGAGGGAAGCCCCGCGATCCACCAACCGACGGCGCCGGACACGCCCTGGGCCAGGGCGCAGAGGAGCGATCCGCGGAAGATCGCCGCCAGCATCGACTGCAGCGACCCGCTCACCCGTCCGCGCCCCTCTCGGTCCGTAGGCAGCAGCTCGAAGAGCGCGGTCGCCATGCCCTGCCCGTCCTTGAATAGGAAGAAAAGGAGGAAGATGACCAGCACGAACGTGAGCACGGCATCGAACACGCCGAGGACGAGCTTGCCGCTCACCGCCGCTGCCGCGGCCGACGCCTTGCCGACGAATCCGGTCGCCATCTTCTCGAAATCGTCGGGCGAGATCCCGGCCCGGCTCCTGACCCAGTCGAGCGCTTCCGCCACCCGCGGGAGGGCGACCACGTCGGAGAACGACCTGACGTGGAGGTCGTGGAGCTTCGCTCCGACGCTGGTCGCCGCGTCGATCGCCTGGCTGGCCAGGACGACCACGAACACCCCGCCCGGGAGGATCACGATCAGCGCGATCCCGATCGTGAGAAGCGCCGCGGCCAGGCTCCGGCGCCTCGGCATCCGGCGCTCGAGGAAGCCCCACGGACCCTGGAACGCGACCGCCAGGACGATGGCCCAGGCGATGGCGGCCAGGAACGGCGTGAGCACCCGGTAGCACACGTAGCCCACGCCGAGCGCGGCGAGGAGCAGGAATGCTGTGGCGTAGGTCCGAGAACCTGGCGACGGGTCCATGTCTCACCTCCGCGCGGGCGTCGCGATAAAACCGAGTCCGGCTGGCATCGCGTTGCGCCGATCGTAGCACCGCCGGCCGCAGCGCGATCCGCCCGGGACGCGGCCCGCGGCCCATGGCTCGACGGGCTGATGCCGGAACGCCGGCGTCCTCGGGCTGTTAGACTTCCGGAGTGCCGCAGCGCCGGATTCTCATCGCCATCGACGGCCCGGCCGGGGCCGGGAAGTCGGCCACGGCGCGTGAGGTCGCGGTGCGGCTCGGCCTGCCGTACCTCGACACCGGCGCGATGTACCGCGCCGTGGCGCTGCTCGCGCTTCGCGCCGGCTTGAACGACCCGCTCGACGAGACGGCCCGGGCCAGCGTGGTCGAGATCGCGCGCCGTCTGCGGGTCGCGTTCTCGGGCGACCCTCGTGCCCAGCGCGTCTGGCTCGACGGCGCCGACGTCACCGAGTCGCTGCGCAGCCCGGAGGCGTCGCACATGGCGTCCGTCGTGTCCGCGATCCCCGAGGTGCGGCGGGAGATGGTGCGCCGGCAGCGCGAGCTCGCCGCGCGGGCTGGGGGCGTCGTCGAGGGGCGCGACATCGGCACGGTGGTGTTCCCGGACGCGACGCTCAAGGTGTTCCTCACGGCCGAGCCCGAGGTCCGCGCGCGGCGCCGCTTCGACGAGCTCGCACGGCGCGGGGTTCGGGTGGAGTGGGCCGACGTGGTGGCCGAGCAGCGGGAGCGCGACCTGCGCGATTCGACGCGCCCCGACTCGCCGCTGCGCCCCGCCGAGGGCGCCGCGATCGTCGACAGCAGCGGCCTTTCGCTGCCCGAAGTGGTCGACGCGCTGGTCGCCCTGCTGCCTTCCGGCCCTTGACACGCTAAGCTCGCCCCTCGTATAGTTTGCCGTTTGTGAAACAAGCAGTTAGACGCCCCGCCAGGGGAGTCTCCGGGAGGCCAAGTGGTCAACAGCCAGGACAACGATCAACACAACCAACCCGACGGAAAGGAGGGCGGTAAGCCGAGCATGACCCGCAACAATTTGCGCGAGCTCGTCGAGGAGTCCTTCCAGCACCTTCGCGAGGGCGACGTGGTTCGCGGCACGATCGTCGCGATCAACGACAGCGACGTCGTGGTGGACATCGGCTTCAAGTCCGAAGGGATCATTCCCCGTCACGAGTTCAACGACCGCGAGGGCAAGGCGACGGTCAAACCCGGCGACGAGGTGGACGTCCTGGTGGAGCGCTTCGACGAGATGCTCGGCGAGATCCGGCTCTCGCGGGAGCGGGCGGCGAAGATGCGCGTCTGGGAGGTGCTCGAGACGGCGTACCGCGACAGCCTCCCGGTCCGCGGCAAGGTCGTGGAGCGCGTGAAGGGCGGCCTCGCCGTGGACATCGGCGTGCGCGCGTTCCTGCCCGGGTCGCTCGTCGACCTGCGGCCCACGCGGCGGCTCGAGGACTACGTCGGCGAGGAGGTCGAGGCCAAGATCATCAACTTCGACCGCCGCCGCGCCAACGTCGTGCTCTCCCGCAAGGTGATGCTCGAGGCGCAGATCTCGACCCTGAAGGAAGAGACGCTGACCCACCTCGAGGAGGGGACGATCGTCACGGGGACGGTGAAGAACATCACCGACTACGGCGTGTTCATCGACCTCGGCGGGATCGACGGCCTGCTCCACGTCACCGACATCTCGTGGGGGCGCGTCGGCCATCCCAGCGAGTACTTCAAGGTGGGCGACGAGGTCAAGGTCGTCGTGCTGCGCGTGGACAAGGAGAAGGAGCGCGTCTCCCTCGGCTACCGCCAGCGTTTCGAGGACCCCTGGACCCACGTCGAGGCCCGGTATCCGGTCGGCAAGAAGGTCGTCGGCAAGGTCACGAACGTGGTCGACTACGGCGCCTTCGTCGAGCTCGAGGAGGGGGTCGAAGGCCTCATCCACGTCTCGGAGATGTCCTGGACCAAGAAGGTCAAGAACCCGAAGAGCCTGCTCCACCCGGCGCAGGAGACCGAGGTCGTCATCACCGAGGTGGACATCGACAAGCGCCGCCTCTCGCTCTCCTTGCGGCAGGCCGAGCCCAACCCGTGGGAGGAGTTCGCCACCCGCGTCCGCGTCGGCAGCAAGGTCAAGGGCGTCGTCCGCAACCTGACGGAGTTCGGCGCGTTCGTCGAGCTGGAGCCGGGCGTCGACGGCCTCGTCCACGTGTCGGACATGGCCTGGACCCGGCGCCTCTCCCACCCCTCCGAGGTCGTGCAGAAGGGGCAGGAGATCGAGGCGATGATCATCGCGATGGACATCCCGAATCAGCGGATCTCGCTCTCGATCAAGGAGCTCATGCCGAACGAGTGGGACGAGTTCGCGACCGCCCACCAGGTGGGGGACGAGGTCGAAGGGTTCGTCACCAACGTCACGGACTTCGGGCTGTTCGTCGAGCTCGCGCCGGGCGTCGAGGGCCTCTGCCACATCTCCGAGGTCGAGCGCCACGGTAACCAGGCGCTCTCCGCCGCGTTCGAGCGCGGGCAGCGCGTGCGCACACGCCTCATCCGCATCGACTGGAACGAGAAGCGGATCGGGCTGTCGCTGCGCGGCATCCCGCAGCCGGAGCCGAGCGAGAAGCCGCGGCCGCCGGAGCTGGACGCGGAGGAGATCACGGTGGACCAGGTCCCCGAGCAGCTGGAGGGGGAGAGCGGCGAGGGCACCGGCGAGGCCGCTGTGGACAAGCCGTCCGAGGGCGATCCGCCGTCGGGCGATGAGGAGCACGAGGAGAACTGAGGGCGGGCGGCGGGGACGTGGAGGAGGACCGGAGAATGACAAAGGCCGATATCATCAAGGTACTCGCGGATCAGGTGGGCCTGACGCGGCGCGAAGCCGCGGAGGTGCTCGGCGTCGTGCTGGACGGCGTCGTGGCGGCGATTCGCCAGGGCGAGAAGGTCGAGCTCCGCGGGTTCGGCTCCTTCCGCACCCGCAAGCGGCAGGCACGCGCCGGGCGGAACCCGCGTACGGGCGCCCAGGTCCAGGTGCCGCCCAAGGTCGTCCCGTACTTCAAGCCGGGCAAACAGCTCCGCGAGACCCTTGGCGCCAAGTGAGGGGCGGTTGCAGCAGCTCTTCGCCCCTTGGCGTTTCGCGTACGTGTCGCACGTCAATTCCCCGGGTGGATGCGTTCTCTGCGCCGCGGCGCTCGGCGGGGCCGAGACCCTGACCGTCGCCAAGGGGGAGCGCGTGTTCGCGCTCCTCAACCGCTTCCCCTACACGTCCGGGCATGCGATGGTCGCGCCGCTGGCCCACGTCGCGGGGTTCGCCGAGCTCGAGCCCGAGACCCTCACGGAGATGATGAGCCTTGCCCAGAAGGTCGTACGGGCGATCGAGCGCACGTACCACCCGCACGGCTTCAACCTCGGGTTCAACCTGGGCGAGGCGGCGGGCGCCGGCATCGCCGAGCACCTCCACCTCCACGTCGTCCCCCGCTGGCGCGGCGACACCAGCTTCATGACCGTGAACGCCGACGTCAGGGTCATTCCCGAGGACCTGGCCGAGACCTGCGCGAAGCTGCAACGCGCGCTGGGGTCCCCCGTTGCCTGAGCGCGGCGACGCCCAGCCGCTCCATCTGCCGACGCCGGCGCTGCTCGTGCTCGCGTGGCTCGTGCCGGGGCTGGGCCACGTCCTGCTCGGCCGCAGGCTCCGCGCGGCGGTCTTCTTCGGCGTGGTCGTCGTGGCGTTCCTCCTCGGCCTCGCGCTCGACGGCGAGCTGATGCTGCCGCACCCGGGCGACCCGCTCTCCTACCTCGCGGCCGTGGCGAGCGTCGGCAACGGCGTGCTGTTCTTCGTCGCCCGCGCCGTCGGCCTCGGGCAGGGCGTGGTCACGGCGCCGGCCTACGAGTTCGGCAACACCTTCCTGCTCACGGCGGGGATGATGAACCTGCTGCTCATGCTCGACGTGCACGACATCGCCACCGGCAAGAAGGACTGGTGATGCTCGACCACCTCATGCTGCTCGTGCTGGACGCCCTGCTGATCGCGGTCTTCTTCTCGTTCCTGTGGAAGCGCGACGGGCGGGAGCGGCTCACCTACTTCCTGAAGGTGTTCGGCGCCCTGGTGCTCGGCGCGATCGCGCTCGGGTGGATCATGTACCCGTTCCCGCGCGGCTGAGGCGCCGCCCGCTGGTTGCGCGATGCACGACCCGCAACCCCCCGCTCATCTCATGACCCCGCTGCACGTCGCCGCCGTCGCGCGGCCGAGGCGGCCGCGGTGACTGTCTTCCTCGTGGCCGGCGAGGTGAGCGGCGACCTCCACGCCGCCAACCTCGTGATGGCCCTGCGCCGGATGGAGCCGAAGGTCGAGGTGTTCGGCGTCGGCGGCGAGCGCCTGCGCGAGGCCGGGCTCGACTGCGTCGCCCGCAGCGAGGAGCTGTCGGTCATGGGCCTCGCCGAGGTCGTGCGCGAGCTGCCGCGTCTGCTGCGGCTCTCGCGGCGTGTCAGGAGGGTCGCGCTGGCGCGGCGGCCGGACGTCGCGGTGCTCGTCGACTCGCCCGACTTCAACCTGCCCCTCGCCAGACGCCTGCGCCGCGCCGGCATCCCGGTGGTCGTCTACGTGTCGCCGCAGCTGTGGGCCTGGCGGGCCGGGCGGGTGCGCCGGATCCGGCGCGACGTCCGCCGGGTCCTCTGCATCCTGCCGTTCGAGGTGGCGTTCTACGGCGACCACGGCGTGGACGCGGAGTTCGTCGGCCACCCGCTCGTGGACGAGCTGGCGCCGATCATGAGCGCGCCGCCGCCCCGCGACCCCGGCTCCCTCGCGCTGCTGCCCGGGTCGCGGTGGCACGAAGTCGAGGCGTTGCTGCCGACGATGCTGGCGGCGGCGCGGGGGCTCGCGGACGAGGGGCCGCGGCGGGTCCGCCTGATCGCGGCCCCCGGTCTCGGGCGCGACCGGGTTGCCGCGCTACTGGCTACGGCGCCCGTTCCGGTCGAGCTGGTCAGCGAGGACCGTCACCGCGCGCTCGCGTCGTGCGAGGTCGCGCTCGTGGCCTCGGGGACGGCCACCCTCGAGTGCGCGCTCTTGGGGGTCCCGATGGTCGTCGGCTACCGCCTCCATCCGCTCTCGTTCGCGATCGCGAAGCGGCTGGTCCGGGTCCCCCATGTGGCGCTGGTCAACCTCGTGGCCGGCGAACGGGTCGCCGCGGAGGCGGTGCAGAAAGACTTCACCGAGGCGACGCTGCTCCGCGAGGCCCGGCGCCTTTTCGCCGGGGCGCGGCGAGCTGCAGCGGAAGGCGCTCGGCCGGGTCCGCGCCACCCTCGGGGCGCCGGGCGCCAGCGAGCGGGCCGCCGCCGCCGTGCTCGCCGTAGCGCGGGAGGCGGCGTGAAGACGCTGCGCCGGCTGCTCAAGCTGCTGCGGCCGCACATCGGGTGGGTGATCTCGGCGGCGATCTTCATGGTGGGCGTCGCGCTCGCCACCGTCGTCATGCTCTTCCTGATCGGACCGATCTTCGAGACGGCCCTGGGTTCGCCGCTCGCGATCCCCGGCCTGTCGGGGGCCCACCCGGCGGCCGCTGCGCACGCGCCATCGGCCGTCGGCCAGCTCGCGCCGGTCCGGATGCTCCAGGCGTGGTTCGAGGACGCGCGCGCCTCGCTGCGGCGCTACCTCCCCACCGACGCCGGCGTCATCCTGCTGCTCGGGTTCTTCGCGGTGTTCGCCAAGAACGCCTTCACCTACTTCGGGCACTACGCGATCTACCGCGCCGGCCTCTCCGCCGTGAAGGACCTCCGCGACCTCCTCATGGACCGCCTGCTCGCGCAGTCCGCGTCCTACTACCAGAAGCAGCCGACCGCCGTGCTGATGTCGCGCGTCACCAACGACGTCGAGCAGATCACCTTCGTGATCTCCGACCGCCTGTCCGACGTCGTGCAGGACTCGTTCACCGTCATCGGCGTGCTCGTCTTCGTGATCTCGCTCAACCCGCGGCTCGCGCTCACCGTGCTCGTCGGCGTGCCGCTGTTCCTGTGGCCGATCCTGCACTTCACCGAGAAGTTGCGGAAGCGCTCCCACCAGAGCCAGGAGCGGCTGGGCGAGATGAACTCCGTCGTGGACGAGGTGCTCAAGGGGTTCCGCGTCGTGCAGGCGTTCGGCATGGTGCCGTTCGAGGCCCGCCGCTTCCGCGAGACCACGCGCCGCCACTTCCGCGCCAACCTCAAGGCGCGCAAGGTGCTCGCGCTCAACGCCCCGGTCGTGGAGGTCATCGGCGCGGCGGGGGTGCTGGGCCTGCTCGTGTACGCCCACCGCCTGATCGCGGCGGGGACGATGTCCGCCTCGGCGTTCGCCTCGTTCATCGTCGGCCTCTACTCGCTGTACACGCCGATCAAGCGCCTGACGAGGATCAACCTCGCGCTCCAGGGCGCGGTCGCGGGCGGCGAGCGGGTGTTCGCGGTGATCGACGAGCCCGTGGAGGTCCGGGACCGCACCGGGGCTCGAGAGCTGCCGGCCGTGCGCCAGGGCGTCCGCTTCGAGGGGGTCTCGTTCGCCTACGAACCCGAGAAACCGGTCCTGCGGGGTTTCGACCTCGACATCCCGGCCGGCAAGGCGATCGCGCTCGTGGGACCGTCCGGCGCCGGAAAGTCGACCGTCGCGCAGCTGCTGCCGCGCTTCTGGGACGTTCAGGAGGGCCGCGTCAGCATCGACGGAATCGACATCCGCGAGGTGACGCTCGCATCGCTGCGGGAAAAGCTCGGCCTCGTGACGCAGGAGACCGTGCTGTTCAACACGACCGTGGCCGCCAACATCGCGTACGGGCAGGACACGGTAGACGAGGCGCGCTTGCGGGCGTGCGCCCGGGCGGCGTTCGCCGAGGAGTTCATCCTCGAGTTCCCGGACGGCTACCAGCAGATGATCGGCGAGGCCGGCGTGCGGCTCTCGGGCGGGCAGCGGCAGCGCCTGGCCGTGGCGCGGGCGCTCTACAAGGACCCGCCGATCCTGATCCTCGACGAGGCGACCTCCGCGCTCGACGCCGAGTCCGAGGGGATCGTGCAACGCGCCCTCGAGAACCTCATGCACGGGCGCACCTCGCTCGTCATCGCGCACCGCCTGGCCACCGTCCGCAACGCCGACCGGATCGCGGTGATGGACGAAGGGCGGGTCGTCGAGCAGGGGACGCACGCGGAGCTGATGGCGAGCGGGGGAGTCTACGCACGCCTGGCCCGCATGCAAGGCATCACCGAGTAGAGTGCGCCGCCGGCGTCGGACCTCTGGCTGCGTTGCACTCAGCGGATCGGATGCTCACGTAGCCTCCGGCTACGCTCCGCGCCTTCCGCCTCGTGCGCCTTGCCATAGGCCCAACGGCGGCGGCGCGGCTACGCGCCTGGCTCCATCCCACTGCCTCCCGGCCGCGCGCCTACATGCACAACGGCTCAGCCCTACCTCTCAGGGGCGCGGCTACAAGCCGTGCGTGGGGATCCTTCCCCGGCCTACCTGTCATTGCGAGGAGTCGCGCAGCGGCGACGAAGCAATCCCGTGGTCCCGCTGAGGCCCAGATGTGGCGGCCGGCTGCTACGTCTTGCTCTCTTCTCCGGTTCGTGCGGAACGCGCCCGCCGCGTCTTCCACGCCTGCCACCATTGCCAAGGAAGGAAGGCACGGTGACTCGACCGGGCACTGGACTTGGGTTTCGCCCAGCCGCTCGTCGAGATGATCAGCTCGATCTTGGATGAGACGTTCCCCCAGTCATCCAGGTACTGGAAGTGATTTGGCTTCATCTCTCGGCAGAAAGGTCCTAAGAGACCGGCAACGTCCTCCCAGACTACTCGTCGGCCGGTGCATTCGAACCTGTTCGGCTCGGCCACGAGCCGAGTACCGACATCGGTCGCGCCTACAGAGAAGGTCAACTCGCAGCCTTCAACACTCTCGAAACCAGGCAGGGCATGGACGGCGACGTGTTGCCGGTTTCCATTCGCGAGGTCCATCGCGGCTGCTGCTAGCGTTGCCGCACCCGCCGGATCGTTGCCAAACAGGAGCACCGTCGCAATCTCGGCGTCGTCGGAACTGAAGTACTCGATCTTCACGTCGTCACGTTCCGCCTCGGTTTGGGTTCATTAATGATGGTACCCCAAAGATGTGGAGGCGGCGGACGACTGGAGCCCTACGGTCTGCAACGGCCGGGGTCGGCACGGAGCAATCCGGTCCGGGAGACCGCTCTGCGGCTCCTTGCGAGTCTTTCGGCATCATCCCCGTCGTTGAACCTGTGAACCTGCGAACCTTCCAACCTGCGAACGTCGTTGCTCCGCTGCGCAGTCGCCGGTGCCCATCCGAGGCGTTTTCCGGGCCACCGGCTGCGCCGTTCAGGGTTTGGCGAGCCTGATGCCCCACAGCTGGACCGAGAGCTTCCGGGTGTCGCCGTTGCCGGGTTCGTAGGCCTCGGCGCGGAGGAAGAGGAGGCGGGAGGTGCGGCCGGGGGAGAAGAGGCTCGCCGGAAGAGTTCGCGTTGCGCGCGGGGCGCCGCCCGCGACGGTCATCGCGACCACGCCGTTCACGAGGACTTCGACCGGCGCCGGGCCGGGGTAGGGCGCGACGTCGAGCGCGAGCCCGGAGCCGGCCGGCAGCGGCGGCAGCAGGATCTCGGCCTCCTTCCCGCCCCACATGAACTTCGTCGCGGTGCCGGGTGTGAGTTCGGGCAGCCACCAGCCGCGCAGCGGGAGCGGCACGTCGGCCGCGGCGAGCGCATTGAGGAAGCGGTCTTGCGTCAGGGGACGGAGGTCCTCGGAGACCCCGGCGAAGCGCCGCTCGCGGCGCGTGAGGCTCGGGAAGTAGTGGAACGGGTAGTCGGTGACCAGGATGTACGGGCCCTCGGGCATCGCCCTCGCGTCAGGGCTCGACGGGGCCAGGTACCACCTGAACGGCCAGGGGCGTCCGGCGCGGCGGTCCAGCTCCTCACGGTACGAGAGGAACGGGTAGAGACCGGGCTCGACGACGATCGCTTGGCCGCCCGCCTTCGCGGCGCGGACCCCGAGCTCGACGGCGTCCCACCCCGGGAGATGATCGCGGTGCTGCTCGATCAGCGGTCCGATGGCCTGTGTGGCCCAGACCGCGCCGAGCGCGGCGAGGCCGCCCGCGGCGACGACCGGCGGCGCGGCGGCCGCCGCGGCCGCGGCCAGCAACGGCGCGGCCGCCTCCTGGAGCGGCACCGTGTAGCGCGGGAAGCGGCGGTTCTGCAGCCAGACGAGCTGAACGACGGTCATCGCCACGATCGCGAGCCATGCGGCGGCCGAGCGTGCGCTCACCCGCCGCGCCCACACGGCGATGCCGAGGAGCGCGAGCGCGGCAGCGGCGGCGGTGGGCCACGGCCCTCCGAAGCCTTTCACGATCCCCAGCTCGAGGACGCCGCCCGGGTTGTGCTCGACGAGGTTCGTCGCGTGCGTCCTGGCGTGGGCGGCGAACGCGGACGCGACGCCGGTCCAGCTCCCCTGCACGAGCACGAGGCCGGCAAGCGCCGCGGCGATCGCCGCACCGCCCATCACGACGCCGGGCAGCAGCCGGCGCCTTGGGCGAACGCCGGCAGCGCCGGCGAGCCAGAGGAGCGCGAGCGGGGGGAGCAGGACCGGCCGGATCAGGAACGCGGCAGCGACGAGGAGCGTGAAGGCCGTCGCGCGTCGCCCCTCGAGGCTCCAGGCGGCGAGCGCCGCCGCCCACAGCGCGAGGAACGCGCACGCGGTGTCGGTGAACCCGCGGCCGGCGTGCAGCCAGACCCCCGGCACGGCGAGGACGGCAAGGGCCGCGGTGGTCGCGACGGCTGGCGCTGCGACGCGCCGGCCGAGCGCGGCAAGCGGGAACAGCGTGAGGCATGAGGCGCTTGCCGAGAGGATTTGGAATCCGCGCAGGGGATCCGGCACGAACGGGCGCACGAGCCAACCGAGCGCCATCCAGAGCGGGAATCCCGGCGGGTGCGGGAAGTGCGATGGCAGGTCGAACCGGAGAAGTCCGCGCGCGAACAGCACCTCGTCCCACTCCCAGGGCCCGGACGCGAGCAGCGCGAACCGGCTCGCGGCGAGGACGGCGAGCGCAAGCAGGGTCAGCGCAACGTCGAAACGCAGGCCGGCGAGACCCCAGAGGTGAAGAGTCCAGATCCTCGCGGTGTACGATACGCCGCGCCGGATCTCGGAGCCTGGCAGTGGGCTGCTCATAATGGCCGGACCGGATTTTCTCGCCGCGGCCCCGAATGTAGCACGGCGGCGGCGACCGAAAGGGGAACCGATGGCAGACGTGTTGCGGAGCATGACCGGGTTCGGCCAGGCGGACGGCGACATCTCGGAGCGGCTGCGCGCCGAGGTCCGGCTCACCTCGGTCAACTCGCGGTTCCTCGAAGCATCCTTGCGGACCCACCCGCGCGCCGACGCGGCCGAGCTCGACGCGGCGTTGCGCGGCACGCTCTCGCCCGCGCTCGCCCGCGGCCGGGTGCAGGTCACCCTGGACCTCCGCCCGCGCGCCCGGTCCGCCGCCGGTCTGGACCTGCACTGGGAGGTGGCGTCGGCGTTGCTCGAGGCGCTCGCATCGCGGCCCAACGGGCTCGACCTCGCGCCGCTCACGCTGCGGGACCTCCTGGCGCTGCCCGGCTTCGCGGAAGGCGGGGGCGAGCTGGTCCTTACCCCTGAGGAGCAGCAGGCGTCGCTCGGGCTGGTCGCCCGCGCGCGCGACGCGCTCGTGGCGTCCCGGGAGCGCGAGGCGGCGGCGCTGATGCCGCAGATCCGCACCGAGGTGAACGGGCTCGCCGCGTTCCAGCGTTGGCTGGCCGGGGTTAACGAGCAGGTCCGGACGAGCCTGATGGCGCGCCTCAAGGAGCGCCTCGCGACGCTGCTGGCGGGCGCCGAGATCGACCAGGACCGCCTGCTCCAGGAAGCGGCGATCGCGGCCGACCGGGCCGACGTCGCCGAGGAGGTCCAACGGCTGGGCGCGCACCTCGACCACTTCCGCCGGTTGCTCGCCGATGGCGGCCCCGTCGGCAAGAAGATCGACTTCCTGCTCCAGGAGCTGCTGCGCGAGGTCAACACCGCGGGGTCCAAGTGCCGGGAGGCCGGGATGGGGGAGCGCGTGGTGGAGGCGAAGGCGGCGCTGGAGAAGCTGCGCGAGCAGTGCGCGAATCTGGAATGAGACGGGGGTCAGGGGTCAGGGGTCAGGGGTCAGGGACGGACCCCCATTCTGCCGGTGGAGCATGGACGGCGCGGCGGTACTGGCTCTTGCTGGCGGGGTTCGTGCTGGTGCACGCGGTGCTGGCGGCGGCCCTGCCGGTGTCGGGCGACGAGGCCTACTACTGGGACTGCTCCCGCCACCCCGACTGGGCGACCTACGACCAACCGCCCCTGATGATGGTGGCGCCTATCCCGTTCCGCGCGCTTCTCGGCGAGACGAGACTGGCGGTGCGCGGCCCCGCGATCCTGGCCAGTCTTCTCATCGGCGTCTTTCTCCTGCCGTTGCTGCGACGGCTCGGCGGCGGCCCCCGCGAGGCGGCGTGGACGTACCTGGTGCTCCACGCGACGCCGCTGTTCCTCTTCGGTTCGTTCTACGCCTCGACCGACGTCGGGATGATGGCGGGGTACGTCGGCGCGACCTGGGCCGCGGTGGCGATCGCGCAGGGCGAGCGGCGCGCGTGGTGGGGGTTCGGGGTCGCGATCGCGCTCGGCTTCCTGGCCAAGTTCCCGGCCGTGCTCGTGCTGCCGGCGCTCGTGCCGGTGCTCCTCCGCAAGGAGGCGCGCGCTGACCTGCGGACGCCGGTGCCGTACGCCGCCGCGCTGCTCTCGTTCGCGCTCACGTCGCCCGTGTGGATCTGGGGCGCGCGCCATGACTGGATCAACCTCGGGTTCCAGCTCAAGGACAGGCAGGAGGTAGGACCGCTCACGCTCGCCTACCTCGTCGAGTTCATCGCCCTGGCCGCGCTGCTGGTCTCGCCGCCGCTGGCGGCCGCACTGGCGGCCTCGTGGTGGCGGGCGTGGCGGCATCGCGACCCCGCCTGGTCCGCGGTGCTCGTCGGCGCCGCCGCCCCCTTCGTGTTCTTCGGCGCCGTCTCGCTCCGCGAGAGCGTCTCGCCCCACTGGGGCGCGCCAGGGGTCGTCCTCGGGGCCGCCGTCCTCGCGCTCGCGTCCCCGCGCCCGCGGCGGCTGGTCGGCTGGGGCGCAGCGTTCGGCCTGACGCTGTCGTGCGCTGCGATCCTGCTCGTGCTCCTGGCGGCGCCGGCGCTCGAGGCGGACTGGCCGATCCTCGGGCGGCCCCGCGGGCCGCTCGCCGACAAGCTCGCCGCCGCCGTCGCCAACGAGGCGGTCGTGACCGAAATCGAGCGCCGGCTCCGGCCCGGTGAGCTGATGGCCTCGGAGAGCTACACCGACGTGCACCTCTACGCGTTCCTCTCGAAGGGGCGGATCCCGACGCGCCTGGCGAGGATCAACGAGGGGATCCACGGCCTCGAGTCGCTGTACTGGTACCGTCCCGAGGAGCTGCGCGGGAAGGACGTTCTCTTCGTCACCGAGCGGGAAGGCCTCGAGCCGAGGCTCGCCGCGATCTTCGCGTCCGTGCGGGAGGAGCCGCCGTTCGAGATCCGGCGGGGCGGTCGCGCGGTACGCCGGGTCCTCTTCTTCCGATGCCGCGATCTCATTCGCCCGGAGGGGGCGTTCACCCGGCTGCGTCAGGCGGTGGCGCGATAGGGCCGGCGCGCTAGGACGGCGCGTGCGCGGGAGGCGCCATGCGGCGGGGCGGCTTGGGCGGTTGGGAAGGCTCCATCAGGACCACGAGCGAGCGGTTGCCGAGCGGGAACGCGGTCCTGACGCTGCCCTTCGCGCGCACCTTGTCGCCGACGCGCGGCAGCGCGCGATGGGTCACGACCCCGATCGCGCCGGTGCCGTCGTCGACGATGAAGAGCTTCACGGCCGGGAGGTCGATGCGCTCCTTGACGGTGCCCGCGACGGTCACGCTCTTGCCCTGGTAGGACGGCAGGTCCTTGAGGATCGTGCCGATCCTGGTGGCGAAGAGGCCGCACGAAGTTGCGACGAGGACGGCGCCCAGGCCGAGCAGGAGCGCGATCACCCGGTCACGCCGGGCCGAACGGTGGTCCATCGGTCTCTCCCCGTCCGCCGTCGCGGGCGCAATCACGAACTCCACCCGGCGTGGGTGATGTCTCGCGCGACGCGACGCGTGCGACTGTCTGCGCATTGTAGTGGGTTTCGGCGCGACGGCCAACGGCCGGTGACGTCCGGCAGCGTGCGTTACAATGCGCGTCCAAGGAGCGTGTCGCGCATAGACTCCGGCTGCGGTTCGCGCTGGCATCCGGCTGGCGGTGCTGGCCTTCGCGAAACGTCCTCGACGTAGTACCGACTACGCCTGCGGGCGTTTCGCTCGGCCGCCTTGCCAGCCGGCGCCATCGCGACCCTCGCTTTCGTCGCTATGCGCAACACGCTCCTCGCGGAGGTTTGCGATGCGAGACGCCGAGATTCGCGAGTTGCCGGCGCTGGTCGGGGAGCAGGTGCGTGTGTCCGGGTGGTTGTACAACGCCCGCTCCTCCGGCAAGCTCCGCTTCCTCGTCATCCGCGACGGCTCCGGCTACCTCCAGTCGGTGGTGTTCAAGCCCGGCGTGCCCGAGTCGGTTTGGGCCGACGCGGATCGCGTCACCCAGGAGTCCTCGCTCCAGGTCGAGGGGAAGGTCAAGGAAGACGCGAGGGCCCCGGGCGGCGTCGAGCTGCAGGTCGAGGCGCTCGCCATCGTCCAGCTCTGCCCCGAGTACCCGATCACCCCGAAGGAGCACGGACCGGACTTCCTCCTCAACCACCGCCACCTCTGGCTGCGCTCCAAGCGCCAGCACGCGATCATGCGGGTGCGCAACGAGCTCGTCTTCGCGATCCGCGACTTCTTCTACCGCCGCAACTACGTGAACATCGACTCGCCGATCCTCACGCCGTCGGCGGCGGAGGGCACGGCGACGCTGTTCGAGACCGACTACTTCGGCGAGAAGGCGTACCTCTCGCAGTCGGGCCAGCTCTACCTCGAGCCGGCCGCCGCCGCGCACGGCAAGGTGTACTGCTTCGGGCCGACGTTCCGCGCCGAGAAATCCAAGACGCGCCGCCACCTCACCGAGTTCTGGATGGTCGAGCCCGAGGTCGCGTGGATGCGGTTCGACGGCCTGCTCGACCTCGCGGAGGAGTTCGTCTCGGAGCTCGTCGCCCGCGTGCTCGACCGCTGCAAGCAGGAGCTCGAGTGGCTCGAGCGCGACACCTCCAAGCTCGAGCCGGCGACCCGGCGGCCGTATCCGCGAATCGACTACGGGGACGCCGTCGCCAAGCTCGCGGGCAAGGGGTTCGCCGTCACGTTCGGCGACGACTTCGGCGGCGACGAGGAGACGGCGCTCGCCGACGAGTCGGGCCGGCCGATCATGATCACGCGCTACCCGGCGGCGATCAAGGCGTTCTACATGGAGCCGGACCCGGTCGACCCGGCGCGCGCCCTCGCCGTGGACATGATCGCGCCCGACGGGTACGGCGAGATCATCGGCGGCAGCGAGCGCATCTCCTCGTACGAGAAGCTGGAGCAGCGGATCGCCGAGCACCACCTGCCGCGCCAGGCGTACGAGTGGTACCTCGACGTTCGCCGCTACGGCGGGTTCCCGCACTCGGGGTTCGGGATGGGGATCGAGCGGGTCGTCACCTGGCTGTGCGGGCTGTCGCATCTCAGGGAGGCGATACCGTACCCCCGCATGCTCAACCGCCTTTATCCCTGAGTGCGCGGCCGATAGCGGACCATCCGCGGCGTTGCGCTCGCCCGCTCACATCCTCACATAGCCTCCGGCTATGCTCCGGTGTGGCGGGCTCGCGCGCCTTGCGGCTGGCCCACTCTCGGCGGCGCCGCTGCCGCGGGCAGAGACCTCCGGCGGCATCGGTGCACTCGCACGGCAACGCGGATACGCGCCGTGCTGCGAGGGCCTGCCTTTGGCATACGTGTCATTGCGAGCTTCCTGAGCGCAGCGAGGGAAGCGTGGCAATCCCGTGGCGAGGAAGCGACGCCAGACCACCGGCTTGTTAGCTTCCGTCTCGGACCCCGGACCCCGGACCCCGGTATCTCAGGCGGCGGCGCGGGCGGGCACGAGCTCGCGCAGCGCGGCGACGAACGCGGCCATCTCCTCCGGCGTGCCGATCGAGACGCGCAGCCAGGTCGGCATCGAGGGGAACCTCCTCCCGACGAGGATCTTCCGCGTCTGGAAGGCGGCGATCAGCGGAGCGACGTCGCGGCCGGTTTCGATCATGACGAAGTTGGCCTCGGACGGGATGACGCGGCGTCCGTCGGCGGTCAGCTGGCCGGTGAGCCACCGTCGGGCATCGTTGAGGCGTTTCTTCATCCGGGGGACGAGGTCGGGCTCGGCGAGGCTCGCGAGCGCGGCTGCGAGCACCGCGGCGTTGGTGTTGGAAAACGAGGCGAAACGGTCGAGCGCTTCGACCTTCTCCTTGGCCGCGACCGCGTAGCCGAGACGCATGCCGGCCATGCCGTAGATCTTCGAGAAGGTGCGGACCACGATCAGGTTGGGGTGGGCCGCGAGCATCTCGGTGCCGCTGCGGTAGCCGGGGTGCTCGACGAAGTGGTGATACGCCTCGTCGAGCAGGACGATGACGGACGGCGGGGCGCGCGCGAGGAACGCCGCCATCTCGTCACCGGTGACGACCGTGCCGGTTGGGTTGTTGGGGTTGCAGACGTAGACGAGCCCGGTCGCAGCGTCGCACGCGGCCGCCATGCGCGGGAGGTCGTGGCGGAACGAGGCGTCGAGCGGCACCTTGACCGCCTTGGCCCTGGTGACCCGGTTGTAGGCGAGCACGGCTTCGAACGTCGGCTCGGCTGCGACGACGTTACGGGAGGGGTCGAGGAACGCCCCGTCGGCCATGCGCAGGACCTCGCTGGAGCCGCAGCCGAGCTGAATCTGCTGGGGCGCGACGCCGTGCAGCCGTGCGAGCGCCTGTCGCACCTCGTCCTCCGAGCCGTCCGGGTACCGCCCGGCGACCGCCTGCGAGCGGGTCATCGCCTCGCGCGCAGCAGGCGAGGGCCCGTACGGGTTCTCGTTCGAATTGAGCTGGACCGCGTCGCCGGGCTCCCCCAGGCGGAGGCTCGCATCGGCAACCCGCGGCGCGAGGCCGCGCTCGAGCAGGACGGTGCCGGCCGCGGCGCCGAGCGCGACGCCGAACCCCCGCCGGGTCATGCCAGGATTGCTCATGGTCTGTCCCCTCCAGTTCCGGCTAGGAAGTGTACGCCCAGGCTGTGCGGCCGAAACCGGACCATCCGCTTCCCTTTGCTCGGGCGGGCGAGGGCGCCCGCCCCCCGAGCTGCCTATCAGTCTCTCGTGGCGCGGCCGCCCACGGCCGCGCGGCTACGCGTCCGGCCGCGGCGCCCGGTTCTCGGCGTTGTGGCCTTGTTGTTCGCGGACCCCTGACCCCGGACCCCGGCCTCTTCAGTTCAGCGCTTGCGGTGCGACGAGCGAGAACTGGCCGATCTCGACGTCGAACTGCCCGCCGCCCTCGATGCGCATGAGGTAGCGGCCGCGCATCGTGCCGAAAGGCGTCGGCAGCGGGCAGAAGCTCGTGTATTCGAAGGAAGCGCCCGGGCGCAGGACCGGCGACTCGCCGACCACCCCGGCGCCTTCCACCTCGGCGTCGTGGCCGTTCCCGTCGGTGATGGTCCAGCGGCGCCGGAGGAGCTGGACGGTGTGGTCGCCGTGATTGGTGATCCGGATGCGATACGCGAAGATGTAGCGGCCCCGTTCGGGCTCGCTGCGCTCGGGAAGATAGGAGGGCGCGACGCTGACCCGGATGCCCTGCGTGACGGTGTCGCTCATCGTCACGGAGAATCACGGGACGCGGCGCCAGATTCCAACGCGATCGGGCGCCCGGGGCCGGGCCGCGACCGGCGGTCGGAGTCGTCCGCGGAGGCCGCGGTGTTAGAATTCGCCGCCGTGACAAGGGCCGCGCTGCCGCTGCGCGCCCCGCGGCCGATCAGGGTCGGGATGATCGGCCTCGGGTGTGCGAAGAACCTAGTAGACGGCGAGGTCATGCTCGGCCACCTCGTCGAGCACGGGGCACGGATTGTCAGCGATCCCGACGACGCCGAGGTGGTGATCGTCAACACGTGCGGGTTCATCGAGGACGCCAAACGAGAGTCGATCGAGGCGATCATCGAGGTCGCCCGCCGCAAGGGTCAAGGTCGCCTGCGCCGGCTGGTGGTCGCCGGGTGCATGGCGCAGCGGTACGCGGAGGAGCTCGCCGCGGAGGTGCCGGAGATCGACGCGTTCGTCGGCCTCGACGAGCTCGAGCGCGCGCCCGAGGCGGTGCTCGGCGCCCTCGGACACCACGTGCCAGACCAGCGTGGGGCGCTGAGGCTGTACGACCACACCGCACCGCGCCTCCTCGCCACCGGCGGCGTGTTCGCCTATCTCAAGGTCGCGGAGGGGTGCAACAACCCCTGTACCTTCTGCCACATCCCTCGAATGCGCGGGGCGTTCCGCTCGCGCTCCGTCGACTCGTTGGTAGCCGAGGCGCGCCGCCTGGAGGCGGCGGGCGTGCGCGAGCTGGTCCTCATCGCCCAGGACACGACTCGCTTCGGGGAGGACCTCGGTCTCGGCAGGACGGGCCTGAGGCGGTTGCTCGAGGCGCTGCTCGCCGGGTGCACGATCCCGTGGATCCGGTTCATGTACGCCTACCCCGCGACGCTCGATCCGGGGATCTTCACGCTGATGGCGCGGGAGGATCGCCTGGCGCCCTACCTCGACATCCCCCTGCAGCACGCGTCGCGCGCGGTGCTCAAGCGCATGAAGCGCGGCGGCGACGCGGTCCGCTACCGCGAGCTGATCGCGAGCGCCCGCGCGACGGTGCCGTCGCTCGCGGTGCGCACGACGTTCATCGTCGGCTTTCCGGGCGAGGGTGAGGCCGAGTTCGCCGAGCTGGAGGCGTTCGTCGAGGAGGTCCGGTTCGACCACGTCGGCGTCTTCACGTACTCGTTCCAGGAGGAGAACCCCGGCGCGGCGCTGGGCGACCCGGTGCCGGCGAGGACCAAGGCGCGGCGCAGGCGGGCGCTGATGAAGCGGCAGGAGCGGATCAGCCGCGAGCACAACCGGCGGCTCGTGGGCCGGGAGGCGATCGCGATCGTGGACGGGCCGAGCCCCGAGTCCGATTTCCTCCTGCAGGGCCGGCTCCGGCGGCAGGCGCCCGAGGTGGACGGGCGCGTGCTGTTCAGCGACGGCACCGCGAACGCCGGCGACATCGTTCGGGTACAGGTCGCGAAGGCGTACCCGTTCGACCTCGTCGGCAGGATCGCCGGCGTCGCGATCCCCGCGCCCGCAGGGCCTGCCGCCATGTTGCCCTCCCTGGCGATCCGTCCCGACCGCGCCGTCTCGACGCCGTGCCTGCCGACCGCCGGGGCGGGCGGGAAGCGTACGCCGGCGGCCGGCCGCCCACGGGGCGCGCCCGTCTTCGGCGACTGACCGATGGAGGTGCTCCAGGGCCCGGCGTCGTCGTCCGACCTGCCGCGCGGCGGGGTGGTCACGATAGGCAACTTCGACGGCGTGCACCGCGGCCACCAGATGCTGCTCGCGGGCGCGGTGGCGCGGGCGCGGGAACTGGCGGCCCCGGCGGTCGCGGTGACGTTCGAGCCCCATCCGGAGAAGATCCTGCGGCCCGACTCCGGGCTTCGCCTCCTCACGACGCGGGCGCAGCGGGCCCAGCTCCTCGAACGCCTCGAGGTCGACGCCCTGGTCGAGGTCGGGTTCGACAGGCGCTTCGCCGCGACCACGGCCGAGGGGTTCGCGCGCGACTTCCTCTTCCGGCGCCTCGCGCCGGCGGAGATCCGCCTCGGCGCCAATTTCCGTTTTGGCGCGGCCCGGTTGGGCGACGTCGGCTTCCTCTCGGTGCTCGGCCACGAGCTGGGCTTCGCGGTCGTCGGCGTCGAGCCGCTACGGGACGGCGGCGACGTGATCTCCTCGACGCGCGTTCGCCGCGAGGTCGCCCACGGGCACGCCGAGGAGGCGTGGCGGCTGCTCGCCCGCCCGTACCTCGTCGACGGCCGGGTGTACCGGGGCAAGCGATTCGGCCGCCAGCTCGGGTTTCCGACGATCAACATCGACGTGGAGAACGAGCTGCTGCCGGCGCACGGCGTCTACGTCACGGCGCTCGAGATCCCCTCGTTCTCGAGAGTCTTTCCGTCCGTGACGAACATCGGCGTGCGCCCGACCGTGTACGAGAACTCCCTCGTGACCGTCGAGTGCCACGTCCTCAACTTCACCGGAGACGTCTACAACGAGCCGGTCCGGCTGTTCTTCCTCAAGCGCCTGCGCGACGAGATGGCGTTCGGGTCGAGCGTTGAGCTGGTCGCCCAGATCCGCCGGGACGTCGCGGCGACCGACCTCTACTTCGTCGAGCACGGGCTGCCGGAGAGCGAGCTGGTACGCAGGTAAGCCTCGCGATCGCGGTGGCCGCCGCACTCCTCGGCGGCGGGGTCCTGCTCCTGTGGCTCGACCGCTGGGACCGTTCCCGGCTCGCGTGGCTCGCCGGGTGCACGGCGTGGGCTGCGGCGGTGCCGGCGCTGCTCCGGCTCGCGGCTCCGTTCGTCTCGCGCGTCCTGTCGGGCACCGGCGGAGGGCCGGACGCGGCGCAGGCGCCCGCGGCCGACCCGGCGCTCGCCGTGACGGCGCCGTTGCTTGCGGTGCTGCTGCCGCTCGGGCTCGCCGCGAGCCGGCGCCGGCTCGAAGGGCCGACCCACGGCGCGGTGTTCGGAATGGTGGTCGGGGTCGGGTTCGCCGCGGCGGGGGGAAGGCTCATCCTCGCCGGGAGCGTCCAGCCCACGCCGGCGCTGCTGATGTTCCTGGTCGTCCTGCACGCCGCAGCGGGCGCGACCCTCGGCGCCGGGACCGGGATGTCCGAGGTCGCGGCACCGTCGCTGCGTCCGCTCTACGGCCTGGCAGCCGCCGCCGCGGCGGCGCTGGAATTCGGAGCGCTCGCATTCGGGGCGCTCGCGTGCTGGAAGGAGTGGGGCGAGACGAACACCGCCGTCAACCTCGCGCTGGGACTCGGCTCGGCGGCGGCCCTGGCGGCCACCCTCGCCGTGTGCCTGTCGCACGAGCGGAGCGTGATCGCCGAAGAACTGGGCGAGGAGGTCACCCTCGACGTCCTGCCTCCGTGGGTCGCCGATGTGCTCCCGAGCTACCGCCGTCGCATCCGGCCGGACTGGTGGCCGCGCCGCGACGAGCGCCGCGAGATCGTGCGACTGCTCGTGGCCCTGGCGTTCCGCAAGCATCAGCTCCGGTCCCTCCCGGACGAGCAGCTGCGCCTCTACGGCCTCGAAGTCGGCCGCCTGCGCCAGCGGGCGAGGACCCTGATGTCGCTCGCGCCGAGCCGCGAGACGGCGGCGGAGACGCCCCAATGACGCCGCCGACGGCCACGGCTGCCGAGCGCCGCTGGCTGGTGGCTGCTCTCGTTACGTTCGCGGTTGTCCTGGCTGCGCTGCTCGCTCATCACGAGATGTGGCGGGACGAGCTGCAGGCGTGGTTGCTGGCGCGCGACAGCGGAAGCCTGGGCCAACTCTGGCAGAACACGCGGTACGAGGGGCACCCGTTGCTTTGGCACCTGCTGCTCTTTCCGCTCGCCCACGCGACCCCTCACCCGGCGGCGATGCAGGGGCTCCACTGGGTTATCGCCGTGGGGGTCGCGGCGTTGATCCTCTTCTCGGCTCCGTTTCCGGTCGCCGCGCGGGTGCTGCTGGTGTTCGGCTACTTCCCGCTCTACGAGTACGGGGCGATCAGCCGCAACTACGGGCTCACGGTCCTCGGCCTGTGGGCCGCGTTCGCTTTCCTCGCCCGCCGCGCCTCGCCGCTAGCGGCCGCGGGCGCGGGCGCGCTCGCCGCCAACGCGAGCCCCATGGGTCTCGTCCTCGCGCCGGCCCTGGCCGCCGCCGTTTGGACGGACGTGCCTCGCGGGCGGCCGCGGCTGGCCGCCGTGGGCGTGCTCGCGGCGGCGGCGGGTGTGAGCGCACTCCAGTGCCTGCCCCCGGCCGACTACGAGCACGCCCGCGGGTGGGTGGTCGACTGGCAACCGCTGCGCGCGGTCTACGTCGGCCGCTCGTTCGCCACCGCGCTCCTTCCGGTGCCCAGCCCGGAGCTGCACTTCTGGGGAACATCCGCGCTCTTTCCGAGCGTGGCGAGCGGCAGGGCCGTGCCGGTCGGCGCGGTCCTCGCCGCGCTGGCGCTCGTCGCGGCCGTGGTCGCGGTCGGGGTCGCCGTTCGCCGCTCGCGCGCGGCGCTGGCCGCCTGGGCGCTCGGGGCGGCCGGCCTGCTGGGGTTCGCGTACACGAAGTTCCCGGGCGCGACCCGGCATTGGGGGTTCCTGTGGGTCCTCCTCGTCGGCGTGCTGTGGCTCGCCGTCGCTCGCGGCGCGCTCTCGCGCAGGGCGGGCACGCTCCTGCTCGCGCCGACGCTGCTGGCAGGGTTGGCCGGAGCCGTCGTCGCGGGGTCGTGGGACTGGCGGGCCCCGTTCTCCGGCGCTTCGTGCGCCGCGGCCGAGCTGCGGCGCCGAGGCCTCGACGGTCTGCCTGTGGTGGGGGGGGTGGACTTCGCGAGCGCCGGGGTGGCCGCATACCTTCCCAACGGGCGCCTGTACTACCCCGCGAGCGGCGCCCAGGGTTCCTACATCGTCTGGAACCTGGCCCGGATGAGCCGGAGCCGCCTCGACTCCGCGGAGATCGTGCGCGAGGCCCGGGAGCGGGACCGCGGCGCGGGCGTCGTGGTGTTGCTCAACGAGCCGCTCGGGGCGCAGGCTGCGGCCGGGTGTTCGCCGGTCGTGCACTGCGCCCCGACGATCGTGAGCGACGAGAGCCTGTGGGGCTACGTGTGTTATCGTCCGCGCTAACGCCGGGCGGGGGTGGTTCTGGCCTAACCTGAGCAAGCTGGAGGACGAACCGTGAACAACCGAGGTATCCACGTATTCACGTCGGAATCGGTGACCGAGGGGCATCCGGACAAGGTCTGCGACCAGATCTCGGACGCGATCCTCGACGAGGTCATCAGACAGGACCTGGCGGCCGACCGTTCCCGGAAGCGGGGGGCGCCGAGGCGCTCGGGTTCGTCGCGCGTCGCCTGCGAGAGCTTCATCACGGTGGGGCTCGTCGTCGTCGGCGGCGAGATGACGACGGCCGGCTGGGTGGACGTGCAGGATCTCGTGCGCGACCTCATCCGCGACATCGGTTACACCGACGCGAAGTACGGGTTCAACTACGCCACCTGCGGCATCCTCAACGCCATCGGACGGCAATCGCCGGACATCGCCCAGGGCGTGGAGGTCGGCGGCGCCGGCGACCAGGGGCTGATGGTCGGCTACGCCTGCGACGAGACCCCGGAGCTGATGCCGACGCCGATCACGCTGGCGCACAAGCTCACGCGCCGGCTCGCCGAGGTGCGGCGCAACGGCGCGCTCCCGTACCTGGGGCCGGACGGCAAGTCGCAGGTCACCGTCGAGTACCGCGAGGGCAAGCCGTTCCGCCTCGACACGGTCGTGATCTCCTCGCAGCACACCGAGGAGATCCTCAACCGGAAAGGCGATCGGATCACCCAGGCCGCCCGCGACGAGATCATCGAAAAGGTCGGGCTCGCCGTCCTGCCGGGGACGCTGGTCGACGGCCGGACCCGCTTCCTGGTCAACCCGACCGGGAAGTTCGTCATCGGGGGCCCGCAGTCGGACACCGGCATGACCGGCCGCAAGATCATCGTGGACACCTACGGCGGCTGGGCCCCGCACGGCGGCGGCGCCTTCTCCGGCAAAGACCCGACCAAGGTGGACCGCTCGGCGACGTACATGGCGCGCCACATCGCCAAGAACATCGTCGCGGCCAAGCTCGCCCGCGAGGCGCTGGTGCAGCTGGCGTACGCGATCGGTGTGGCCGATCCGGTGTCGGTGATGGTGGACACGGCCGGGACCGGCGCGATCCCCGACGAGCGGTTGACCGAGGCGGTGCGGGAGGTCTTCCCCCTCACGCCGCGCGGGATCATCGAGGAGCTCGACCTGCTCAAGCCGATCTACAGGATTACGGCGAGCTACGGGCACTTCGGCCGCTCGGAGCCCGAGTTCCGCTGGGAGAGCCTCCACCACGTGCCGGCCCTCAAGGCCGCCGCAAAGAAGCTGGCGTAACGACGGCGGTCGACAGCTCAAAGCCGAGAGCTGACAGCTCTTTAACGGTTCGTCCGGGACGCGACGGTCGGGAAGCGTCCGCGGTCGTCTGGCGACCACCCTTCCGTCGGTCCTTCACGGTCGGCTGTGAGCTGTCGGCTGTAAGCGGCATTTGCCCGACCTCAGACGTCCAGCGTCATCACGGCGGATAGGCGGCCGCCGCGGCGGCGCGGTCGGAGGTCGTGCCACGTGGCGGCCTTGATCTCCGACACGGGCCGACAGCCGGCGGGGAGCCGCGCGAGGACCAGCCTGGCGCCGCCGCCGTCCCGTTCGAAACCGACGGCCAGCTCGCGCCGGTCGTAGAGGCGGAAGAGCGCCTCGTTCACGGCGCGCACCAGGCGCGAGGGCAGGTCGCGGGGCCAGGGTCGGATCGCGGCGCGTCGCGACGGAGCGGCGCGCCGGACCTTGCCGAGCGCGACCGCCGTGGCGGCGAGCACCGCGTTGCCGATGAGGTCGTCCTCGTCGTCGCCCCAGATTGCGACGCGGACGTCCGCCGCGTGAGCCAGCGTACGGAAGCGGGGACGGCGCATGCCGCGAGTTTAGCCAACGATCGTGCCGTGCCGTAGACTTGAGGCAGTGTCGCGGTTCGGGTACGTCGGTCGGGTCGTCGTGGCGGCCGTCAGCGTTGCCGGCGCGTTGGCGCTGGTGCGCGGGGTCGGCCTCGGGGGCGAGGCGCAGGCGGCGCATTCGGCACGGGCCGCCATGGAGCGCCTCGGCTACCACCCGGTCGGGGAACCGACCGTCGTCTTCGAGGGCGACCAGGAGCTCGCATGGGCGCTCGAGCGCGCACGTCCGGGGCCGAGCGGTGTCGCGCTCGCGCGCGGCGAGGGCGGTGCAGTGCGCTGGCGGCTGGTCTTTCCGGGCGGCGGCGAGGCCGAAGTCACCGCCGACGGCGTGGTGTGGTCCCTGCGGCGGCCGGTTCCCTCCGCGCCGGGCCCGGATCTCTTTCCCTCCCTGGCGCGGGCCCGAGTCGAGGAGGCGGCCGCCACCGCGGTTCCCGACCCCGCCGAATGGCGCCTCGTACGGGCCCAGAGCTGGCGCGAGAGCGGGCATACCTGGGAGCGGGCCTGGTTCGTCGGGGGCAACGGGCCGCTGCCTCCGGGCTGGCGTCGCGAGCTCGAGCTGGAGATCGCCGGCTCGTCCGTCGTCTCGTGGCGCCGGCTGGTGCACCCGCTCGGGACCGACCTGGGGGTCGTGACGGGGCGCATGGCCGAGCTGCGCCTGCTGCGCCGCCCGGCCCTGCTCGGCCTGGCGGTCCTCGCCATCGGCGTACTGGTCGCGGGGGCCGAGGCGGTCGCCTACCGCGAGTCCACGGCGATCCTGCGCGGGGTGGTGTACGGCCTCGTCACCGCGTTCGTGGGAAGCTTCGCCGCCGACTCGCTGGCGTCGGCTCCGATCCAGGGTGTCGTGCTGGCGGTCGTGATCGCACTGCTGCCGACCTGGACGGACCTGCCGCCGTCGCGGCTGCGGTTCGGCCCGGCCGCGGGCGTGGCGCTCGCCGCGGCGATGCTCGGGGCGAGGGCGGTCGCCATCTGGGCTCAGGGTTGGGTCCCGGTCACCCCGCCGGTCCCGGCCGACACGGCGTGGACCCGTTTGGCGGCGGAGGCGTGGCTGCCGGCGCTGGTGGAGGAGCCGCTGCTCCGCGGCGCGTTCCCTGCGCTCGCGGCGCCGGTGGTCGGATGGTGGGGCGCCGCCCTGCTCGCAGCCCCGGTCGGTGCGCTGCTCCACCCGTTCCCGGCGGTCCCGCTCCTGGCATCGATCGCGCTCGGGCTGCTCCTGCAGGCGGGTCTCGCGGTCGTGGCGCGGTATGCCGGCGTCGGGGGCGCCGTCCTCGCGCGCGGCACCTGTGAGGCGTTGATCCGCCGAGCGTCGTTTCCCGCGGGCTCGGACTGGGACCGCGTCGCACTCCTCGGCGTCGTCGTGGGGACGGTGATGTTGCTATGGCCGCGCCGTCGCACCTGAGGGCCGTGGTCGCGGGCGTCGCGGCGGCCGTGCTCGCCGGCGCGGTGCTGCGCCTGCCGTTGACGGTGCGTCTGACGCCGGCTTCGCAGCCGCCCGAGCTCGCCGCCGCGAGAGCGGAGCAGGAGCTGCCGTCGCTCGGCGTGCTGTGGGGCAAGGTCCGCGCGTGGGAGCGGGAGGGCGCCGGGTGGACGATCACCTGGCAGCCGGCCCACGGGATGTGGCTGGTGCGCGCCTGGGTGCCGGACGACGGCCGGACGGTGCGCTGGCGGCTCGAGGCCGCGTCGTGGCTGCCGGGGGTGCGGCTCTCGCTGCGCGCCGCGCGCGCCCTCCTCGGGGTCGAGGGCGGCCTCGCGCAGGGTAGGGAGCGTCTCGGCCGGCGCGACTGGCTGGTCGGCGATACGCTTCTCTTCGGCGCGTTGCCGGCCGGCGGCGAGCTGCCGTCGATGCCGAAGCCGCGCTACCCGGCGGTGGAGGCCGTGCTCGTGGGGCTGCTGCTCGCGGGTGCCGCGGCCCGCCACCTCGTGCCCGGCGTGCCGAGCCGCGGGTGGCGCCACGCCGTGGGCTGGTGCAGTGCAGCACTCGTCCCGATGCTGCCGCAGCTTTCGGCGCTGGCGACCCCCGCATTCCAGTCCGGAGTGCGGCCGTGGGTCGGGGAGCTGGCGTTCGGCGCCGCCGCTACGCTCGTCCTCGGCGCGCTCGTCTTCGCGGCCCAACGCTTCCCGGCGGCCGCGGGGCGGCCGCCCTCGAGATGGGTCGCGCTGGCGCTCGCGGCCGGCGTGCTCGCGGGCCGCCTGGAGCCCGCACCCTGGCTGCTCGCGCTCGCCGCCTTGCCCGTCGGGCTGGCCGCGCTGGTCGCCGTCGCGGCGCTCGCGGGGTGGCTGGCCGGGCTGGCCGGCGACGGGCTGCGGGAGGTGGTGCGCCTCCCCGGTGCGGCGCGCGCCTTGGCGCTGGCCGTCCTCGGCGTGGCGGGAACGGTCTTCGCCGGGCCGTGGCTCGGCTTCGCGCTTGCCGTCGTGGCGGCCGCCGCCGTCGAGCGCGGCTGGGGCGCGTGGGTCGCGGCCGCGCTGATCTGGGGTTGGACGTTCGCGAGCGTCTGGACGCTGGCGCAGTGGGATGCGGCGTTGCGCGGCGCCCTCGCGATGCTCCTCCTGGGCGCGATCGTGGTGGGAGTCGTGAGTCTCACGCGCCGTCCGCAGGACGCCGGCAACGCCGCAGCGGCCTCGTGAAGCGAACGGTCGCGCCGAACCTCCGGGCGTAGAATCCGAGGGTGGCGATGGCCTGGTTCCTCGCGGGGAGACTGCTGCGGCGAAGGGGGAGCGCACTCCTGCGGACGGGCGCACTCGCCGCGCTCATGGCCGTCGCTCTCGGCGTGGCGTCGCTCGTCGTGGTGCTCGCGCTGATGAGCGGCTACACCGCGGCGCTCCGCAAGGGGGTGCTCGCGGCCAGCGGCCACCTCGTGGTCCAGGCGCCGCCGGGCCTCCCGCCCAGACAGGTGACGGAGGTCGCGAAGCGTATCGCGGGGCTCCCGGGTGTCGTACGGGTCGGAGCCGTCGTCTACGCCCCCGGAATGCTCTTCCCGCCCGGCGGCGGCGCGGCCGAGCTCGTGAGCGTGCGTGCCAGCGGGGCATCGGCGCCGTTCATCCACCTCGGCCGGACCGACGTCCCCGGCCCGCTCGTGATCGCGGTCGGGCGCGACATCGCGCGCGCTCTCACCGCACGTGAGGGCGAGGTGCTGACGCTTCAGGTCGTGACCGGCGGGGTGCCTCGAGCGATCCCCGTCCGGATCGCGCAGGTGTTCGCGACCGGGTTCGCGGAGCTCGACCAGCGGTTCGTGATGACGGACCTCGAGGCGCTCCGGCGGCGCGTGCCCGCGCTGCCCGGCGGCGGCCTCGAAGTCTGGCTCTCGGACCCCGATCGGGCCGAGGCCGTCCGCGACCGGGTCGAGTCGGTTTGCGGCAACGGCTCGATCGTCACCACCTGGCAGGAGAGCAACCGCAACCTGTTCGCCGCGCTGAAGTGGCAGAAGATCTCCCTCGGGTTCGTCCTCTCGCTCGTGCTCGGAGTCGGCGCCTTCGAGGTCGCGTCGGCGCTCGTCGTGCTGGTCACGGAAAAGCGCCGGGAGTTCGGCGTCCTGATGGCGCTGGGCGGGCCCCCGCGCCTGATCCGTCGCACGCTGCTACTCGCGGGCGGGGCGCTCGGCGGTTCGGGCGCCCTCGCGGGCGTGGGCCTCGGGCTCGTGGTCGTCACGGTGCTGACCGCTCTCGGCGTACCCCACTTTTCCCCCGAGATCGCGAGCATCTACATGGTCGACACGATCCCCCTCCGACTCGTCCCGGGCGACCTCGCCGCCATCCTGGGTCTGTCCCTCGTCGAGGTGCTCCTGGCAGCGCTGCTGCCCGCGGTGCGCGCGTCACGGCGGGAGCCGGTCGAGGTCCTCAGATGGGCGTGAACGGCGAGGCGCTCTGGGAGGTGCAGTGGCACCCCGCGGGAGGCGGGCGATTCCGCCGCCTCGTCCTGACGCGCCGCGGGCTCCGACGCTCGCTCCTGGCGCTCGGCCTTCTCGTCGTCGTCGTTCTGGTGATCGTCGGTGCGCTCCCGCTCGGGCTCCAGGGCTTCTTCACCAGGTTCACGGTGGAGGCGGCCCGACGGGAGAACGCGGCGCTCAAGGCACAGGGGGACTCGCTGGGCGAGCAGTCGGTCATGGTTGCCGGCCGCCTGTTCCACCAGATCCAACGTGCGCGGCGCCTCGCGTGGGCCATGGGCGCCGCCGGCCGATCGTGGGGGGCGGCCTGTCCCGCGCCGCCGCCGGCGGGCGCCTCGGACGAAGCGACCGTACGCTGGCTGACCGACCAGGCGGCGCACCTGCAGGCCATCGGGGACGACCTGCAGGCCACCGGGGAGGCCGGCCTGCGGTGCCCGCTCGCCGCCATGCCGATGGGGGCCCCGATCGACCGCCTGCGGGCCGTGCCGGTGTCGCTGTTCGGCTGGCGCCCGTCGCCATTCACGGGGAAGACGATCGCTCAGTACGGCACGACGCTGGCGGCGCCCGAAGGCGAGCCTGTGCTCGCGACCGGCGCCGGGCGGGTCCTGTTCGCCGGCGCCGTCCGGGAGCGCCAGCCGAACGAGTGGACACGGCTGGGCAACGTCGTGGTCGTGGATCACGGCGGCGACGTCGTCACGATCTTCGGGCACCTGCGCGACGTCTCGGTCCGCCGGGGCCAAGCGGTGGCGAGGGGTGACCGGATCGGAGGCGTCGGGCAGACCGGATGGACGCGGGTGCCTGCCGTCTACTACGAGCTGCGCTGGCCGGTGGGAAGCACGAGCCGGCCGATCGATCCCGGCATGGTCACCCTCGCGATCCCGGTGGAGGACCTCGACGCACGCCTGGCCGACCCGTCCGCCGGCCTGCCGCCCGGCTACGCGACGCTCGACCGTCTCCTCGGCGGAGCGACGACCCGCGCGCCCGCCCGCCGTCCGGTTCGCCACAACCCGCTGCACTTGATTCCGCCCGCGACCGCCACCCCGCGCCCCGCGTCGTAACGGTCCGCGCCGGAGAGACCGGGGTCCGGGCTCCGGGCACCGGGGCCCGGGAGGAACACGGCCACGCCACCGAAGGCAGGACCCGGACGCAATGCGCGCAGCCGTACGCCTGCGGAGGCTTTCACCGGTCGCGTCGAAGCGGGTGGAACCTTGCGGCGCCGTGCCGCAGCCGCCGCGGCGTGTTGCTGGGCCTGCGGGGCGGTGATAGGCTTCACAAACGGCGCGCCCGCGCCCGGAGGGCTCGATGGCGGACACACACCTGAAGCGGACGCCCCTGTACGAATGCCACCTCGAGGCGAAAGCTCGTATCGTGCCGTTCGCGGGGTACGAGATGCCGGTGCAGTACTCGGGGGTGATCGAGGAGCACCGGGCCGTTCGCACGGCGGTGGGTCTGTTCGACGTCTCCCACATGGGCGAAATCGAAGTCCTGGGCCGGCGTGCCCTGGACTTCGTGCAGCACGTGACATGCAACGACGCCTCCAAGCTCACCGTCGGGCGGGCCCAGTACAACGGGCTGATGACGCCCCGCGGCACGTTCGTCGACGACCTGCTCGTGCACAAGATGTCCGACGAGCGGTACTTCCTCGTGGTCAACGCGGCCAACAAGGACAAGGACTACGCCTACCTGTGCGCACAGGTCGCGGGGTTCGACGGGGCGGAGGTGACCGACCGCTCCGACGACTACGCGCAGCTCGCGGTGCAGGGGCCGAAGGCGCTCGCCGTGCTGCAGAAGCTCACCCCCGTGAAGCTCGACGAGATCAAGTACTACCGTTTCGTGAACGGCGCGGTCGACGGCGCCGAGGCGATCATCGCGCGGACCGGCTACACCGGCGAGGACGGGTTCGAGATCTACATCGCGCCGTCCGACGCGCCGCGCATCTGGCGCAAGCTGCTGGCCGCCGGCAAGGAGTTCGGGATCGTGCCGACCGGACTGGGCGCCCGCGACACACTCCGCTTCGAGGCGTGCATGCCGCTCTACGGGAACGATATCGACGACACCACGACGCCGTTCGAGGCGGGCCTCGGCTGGATCGTCAAGCTCGAGAAAGGCCCCTTCCTCGGCCGCGAGACGCTCGTGCGGCAACAGGCCGAGGGGATCCGGCGCAAGCTCGTGGGGTTCGAGATGACGGGGCGCGGGATCGCGCGCCACGGCTACCCGGTCTGGGCCGACGGCCGGGAGGTCGGGCTCGTCACCTCCGGCACGCACGCCCCGACGCTCGGCAAGCCGCTCGGGATGGGGTACGTCCCGGTCGAGGTCGCCGGCTCGGGATCGAAGATCGAGGTGGAGATCCGTGACCAGAAGGTCGCCGCGCAGGTGGTGGACACGCCGTTCTACCGCCGGGCGCGCTGAGGGATGGAAGGGGAGCAAACCATGGCACAACCCAACGATCGCCAGTACACGAAGACCCACGAGTGGGTGATGTTCGCGGGCGGCGAGGCCACCGTCGGGCTCACCCAGTACGCGCAGGAGCAGCTCGGGGACGTCGTGTTCGTCGAGCTGCCCGCGGTCGGGAAGAAGGTGGAGGCCGGATCCGCACTCGGCAACATCGAGTCGGTCAAGGCGGTCTCGGAGGTCTTCGCCCCCGCCGGCGGCGAGGTGATCGCCGCCAACGCCGAGCTCGAGACCCACCCCGAGCTCGTCAACCAGGATCCGTACGGAAAGGGTTGGCTGGTGCGCCTGAAGTCGGCGCCCGGCGCGGCCGGCCTGATGGACGCCGCCGCGTACGAGAAGTTCGTCGCCGAAGAAGGCGCACACTGATGCACCGCTATCAGGCGGGGACGGACGACCGTCGCCGGATGCTGGAGGCGGTCGGCTGCGCCTCCGTGGATGACCTGTTCCTCTCGATCCCCAAGTCGGTGCGCTGCGGCCCGCTCGACCTCCCTACGGCGCGCAGCGAGGAGGAGGTCCGGCGGGAGTTCTGGGCGTATGCGGTCGCGAACTCGGCGCCCGAGTGCTTCGCGAGCTTCCTCGGCGCCGGCGTCTACCGCCACGTCGCGCCGGCGGTCGCCGACGCGCTGATCCAGCGGGGGGAGTTCTTCACCGCCTACACGCCCTACCAGCCGGAGGTGAGCCAGGGCACGCTGCAGGCGATCTTCGAGTTCCAGACGTTCGTCTGCCAGCTCACCGAGCTGGACGTCGCCAACGCCTCGCTCTACGACGGCGCCACCGCGGTCGTCGAGGCGGTCCTCATGGCCTCGCGCGTGCACCCGAAGCGGCGGCGCGTGGTGATCGCGGCGACGCTCCATCCCGACTGGCAGGCGGTGCTGGCGACGTACTGCGAGCCGCAGGCGCTCACGGTGACGGCGGTCCCGGCGGGCGCCGGCGGGCGGATCGACCCGGCCGCGCTCGCCGCCGCCCTCGGCGAGGACGTCTGCGCCGTCGTGGTGCAGTCGCCGAACTTCCTCGGCGTCATCGAGGACTTGCCGGCGGTCCACGGCGCCATCGCTGCGAGCGGCGCGCTCGGCATTCATGCGGTGGCGGAGGCGACGTCCCTCGGGCTGCTTGCCCCGGGCGGGCGCTTCGGATTCGACGTCGTGTGCGGCGAGCTGCAGGCGTTCGGCATCCCGGGCGCGTTCGGGGGACCGCTGCTCGGTTTCCTGGCGGCCAAGCAGGCGCACCTGCGCCAGATGCCCGGACGCCTCGTGGGCGAGACCGCCGACGGCGAGGGGCGCCGCGGCTACGTGCTGACGCTCGCCACGCGCGAGCAGCACATCCGGCGCGCCAAGGCGACGTCGAACATCTGCACGAACCACGGGCTGATGGCGCTGGCGGCCACGATCGTGCTCTCGCTGCTCGGGAGGAAGGGCGTGCGCGAGGTGGCGCTCGCGTCCCTCGCGAAGGCCGAGTACCTGAAGAAGGGGGTCAGGGGTCAGGGGTCAGGGGCCGGGGCGAGACTGGCATACCCCGACAGTCCGACCTACGACGAGCTCCTCGTGCTCCACGACGATCCCGACGGCCTGCTCGCCCGCCTCAAGGGCGAGGGGATCCTGGGAGGGGTGGCCACGACCCGCTTCGGCGCCGGGTTCCCGAGAGGGGTGCTGATCGCGGCGACCGAGCGCAACACGAAGGACGAGTGCGACCGTCTCGTGGACGCGCTGCGGAGGCTGGCATGAGCGAGCGACGCGCGCTCCGCGACCGTGAACGCCTGATCTTCGAACGCTCCTCGCCCGGCCGCATCGGGTACCAGCTCCCGGCGCTCGAGGTGCCGCCCGTGGAGCCCGCCGGTGTCCTGCCGGCGCACCTCCTGCGCGGCGAGATCGAGGGGCTGCCGGAGGTGAGCGAGGTGGACGTCGTCCGCCACTTCACCCGCCTCTCCAAATGGAACTACAGCGTGGACGACGGGCTTTACCCGCTCGGCTCGTGCACGATGAAGTACAACCCCCGGATCAACGAGGAGATCGCGCGTCTCGCGGGCCTCGCGCAGCTCCACCCGCTACAACCGGAGGACCAGGTCCAGGGCGCGCTCGCCGTGATGTGGGAGCTGGAGCGGGCGCTCCTGGCGGTGACTGGGATGGCAAGGGTCACGCTGCAGCCTGCGGCCGGGGCCCACGGCGAGCTCACCGGCATGCTGATGATCCGCAAGGCGCTCGCCGACCGCGGCGAACGCCGTCGTACCGTGCTCATCCCCGACTCGGCGCACGGCACCAACCCGGCGTCGGCCGTATTCGCGGGGTTCGAGACCGTCGAGATCGCCTCGACTGCGGAGGGCACGCTCGACCTGGCGGCGATCGCGCGCCACCTCGCCGGCGGCGACGTGGCCGCCCTCATGGTCACGGTGCCGAACACGCTCGGCGTGTTCGAGCCGGCGATCGTCGAGGCGGCCGCGATGCTCCACGAGAAGGGCGCGTTCCTCTACATGGACGGCGCCAACCTCAACGCGTTCGTCGGGATCGGCGATCCCGGAAAGATGGGCGCCGACGCCCTGCACATCAACCTCCACAAGACCTTCTCGACGCCGCACGGCGGCGGCGGCCCCGGGGCCGGCCCGGTGGCGGTGTCCAAGGCGCTCGTGCCCTACCTTCCCGGTCCCGACGGTCGAACGGACCGACGGACGCTACACGTTGTCGCACGACCGCCCGAAGAGCATCGGCAAGGTGCGGGGGTTCTACGGCAACTTCGGCATGCTGCTCCGCGCGCTCGCCTACATCCGCTCGCTCGGCCGCGACGGCCTCGTCTCGATGGCGCAGGGCGCCGTACTCAACGCCAACTACATCCGGAAGCGGCTCGAGGGCGACTACCACCTCCAGTACCCCGGGCCCAGCCTGCACGAGGTCGTTTTCGACGACGCCTCGCAGGCAGCCGCGGGGATCAAGAACGTCGACATCGCCAAGCGGCTGCTCGATTACGGCTTCCACCCGCCGACCATGTCGTTCCCGCTGATCGTTCACGGCGCGCTCATGATCGAGCCCACCGAGAGCGACGGCATCGAGGAGCTGGACGCCTTCATCGCGGCGATGAAGGCGATCGCGAGGGAAGCGGCGGAGACCCCGGAGCTGGTGAAGGGTGCGCCGTACTCGACGCCGGTGGGGCGCCTCGACGAGGTGCGGGCGGCGCGGCAGCCGGTGCTGCGCTGGCAGCGCGCGAAGGACTAGGCTCGCAGGGCGCCGCCGCCGGCCGCGGCGGCGGTGGTCATGGCAGGAGGTGGATGGATGCAGCGCACGCATGTGTTCGTGGACTATTGGAACTTCCAGCTTCGATGGAACGAACGCGCCGGCGACGCCCGCTGCAACTGGGCGCACCTCGCCTCGGTCCTCCTCGACAAGGTGCGTGCGCTGCCGATCACGGACGACCTGGACTTCCAGGGCATGCGCGTGTACGCCTCGTGCGACCCCGACGACGAGAACCTCCGCCGCTGGCTGGAGAACTTCCTCGAGCGCCAGCCGGGCACCAGCGTCGTCGTGCTCGAGCGCCGGCGCCGCTTCGACCACATCCGTTGCCGGGGTTGCGGCTACGAGACCGGGACGTGCCCGTCGTGCGGCCAGCCGCTCGTCTGGTCGGCCGAGAAGGGCGTCGAGTCGGCGCTCATCACCGACCTCTACGAGCTCGCGTGGTCCGACGCCCTCGACGTCGCCATCGTCGTCTCTTCGGACAGCGACTTCGTGTTCCCGATAGCGGGGCTCCAGGGGCGCGGCACCAAGGTCGTCAACGCCGCCTGGCGCGGGGCCGGCCAGGAGCTGGCGAGGGCGAGTTGGGCCACGGTCGACCTCGACGAGATGATCCCGCTGCTCGTGCGCGAGCCGAGCGCGACCGACCGCAAGCCGGTGGCCGCGCCCTCCGCCGAGGAGAAGGCGCGCTGACTGTGGCTACCGGGCTTGGGCACTCCGAGCCGACGCAGTGGCGTCGACAATGACTGCTGGACGACGGCAGACCTTGCTCCGGGGCATCGCATTTGCGGCCGGAGTGCCAACGATTTGGCTCTGCGTCGAATACGGCGCACTGCTCCTCGTCCCCTACTTCATCCTCGGGCTGTTGCTCAACGAACTCGGCCGGCGTATCCGTTGCGACGTCTGCGGGGAACGAGTCATCGGAAAGCACGCGGTCTACCTCGGCTTCATGCCGAGGACCAGCCCAAGCTGCAAGGCCGCGCTGTGACCAGCCCGAGGCCCGGCACTATGATCCGCGGTGTCGACTTGCCTTGGCTGCGCGGTGGGAGCAGCAGCATCACGAGCGCGGCGGCGAGCATCGGGAGGTCGCGAAGGACGAGCAGCCAGGAGTTGCTGACGTCCTCGGCGCTCGCCGAGAAGCAGCCGCAGGCGACGTTCACGCCCCGGAGGGCGTTGACACCGAGCGCCACGATGAACATCACCAGGAGCCCGCTGGCCCAGAACGCCGCCGGGCGGCGCTTGAACCCGGTGACGAGGCACAGCCCTACCAGCAGCTCCAGCCACGGCATGTAGATCGCGAGCAGGTTGATGGGCCCGGCGGGCAGGATCCGGTAGCCCCAGATGATCGTCACCAGAGGTCGCGGGTCGAGGATCTTGCTCCAGGCGGCGTAGAGGAAGACGGCGCCGAGCCCGATGCCGAGCAGCCAGTGCAGCCACCGCGCGCGGAGCCACGTCATGATCGGCTCCCCTCGACGGGCAGCCCGGCGCCCTGCCACGAGGCGAAGCCGCCGAGGAGCACGTACGGAGGCGGGAGGCCGCGACGCCGCAGCTCCTGCGCGAGGAGCTGCTCCACGTCGGTCTCCTCGCTCGCACCGTAGACGACCACCGCGTCGCTCGCCCGTAGCGCTGCAACCCTCGCCGACGTGAGCTGGCCGCGGATCTCGGTGTAGGAGACCGGTTCCGCGCCGGGGATGTGGCCCGCCGCATACTCGGCCCCCGAGCGGTCGTCCAGGAACACGACCTTGGGCAACGAGGCGCGCAGCGAATCGGCCGAGCCCGCGTCGATGAGCTGGAAATCCACGCCGGCCTGAGGGGGTTGATGTCCCTGGCCCCACCACGCGAGGTGTCGGGCCGGGACCAGGTTCGCGAAGGTTCCCAGCGCCAGGACGGCTACGAGGATGACGCCGGCATCGCGAAAGAGTCCACGCATCGCGGCGAGAGGTTACCATACGGCCAATGAGACGCAGGAGGCGGCTGCTGCTCTGGTCCCTTGCCGCGGCCGTCGCCGCGGGGGCCGGGCTTTGGGCGACCGGGTCCAAGCCACCCCGCCTGCCGGCGGACCGCGACCACGCGCTGCTGCAAACCGAGAGCGCCTGCCTGCACTGCCACGCGCACACGGCGGCCCACCCGCGACCGAAGGGCCACCCGTTGCGCGACGATTGCTTCTCCTGCCACCGCGACCCCGAGGGCGCGCTGCACCCGAGACCGGGGGCGGCGCTCAGCCTTCCGGGAGGGTGGCGCGACGATCCACGGCTCGCCGGTACGCTCGGGCGGTAGGCCGCGGGAATGGAGGTTCCGACATGACGATGGCCGCAGCCCTCACGGTCGCGCTCCTGGCACCACAGGCCGGTTCCGCGGCGCAGGCGCCCCGGTTCCCCGGCGCCGCGACAACGGTTGCGATGAACCGGGCGGACGGGCGCCTCGCGGTTCTCACCGGCAACCAGCTCGAGATCCTCGAGAACACGAGCGCACCCAAGCCCGTCACGGCCTTCGAGCTCCCCGGCAAGGACCCTCGCGTGCTCGAGTACTGCGGTCCCAACCTGCGCTACGTGACGCACGACGTGCAGGGGATGCCGGAGGTCTTCGTCGCCATCAGCGTCGTCGGGCGCGAGCGCCTGGCCTGGCCGAACCCCGGCCTCTCCGATCTCTTCCCGACCGACACGAGCCGGCTCACGCTGGACGGCCGCGGCGTCTACGGGTTCCTCACGCTCGTGCCCGCGGCACGGGTGTTCTTCTCGCTCCCCGAAGACATCCCGCTCGGCGCCGGCGTTGCGGCGACGTTCCGGTTCGCCGGGGAGAAGCTGCTGGCTCGAGCCTCGGAGCTGTTCGCGGGGTTCGTCGCGCTGTCGCCCGACGACATGGTCCTCGCGCGTCGCGGCGGCGGCCTGATGCGGTCACGCGCCCCGGACGGCGTGGTCTGGAAGCGGGAGGCGAGCGGCGGCGACTGGAGGATCGTGGACGTCGACCTCGCCACCGGGACGGTCGCGGCGGTCGACGCGCAGGGCGCCGTCGTCGGCACGGACCTCGAGAAGGGCGAACCGCGGTGGCGCTGCGAGCTCGCGGGCTCGCACGTTCGCGACGCCCGGCTGGTGCGCGGCGGCCGCCTGCTCATGCTCGCCACCGACCCGGACCGGAGACTCGCGTTGGCCGATCCCGCGACCGGGAAGACGTCGGGGCCGGGGATCGTGGAGCTCTGCGAACGGCAGGGGCTCGCGAAGCAACTGGCCGAGTGGCTCGCCAAAGACCGCGTCGCTGGACGGCCTCTTCGAGGTGACGACATCCGCGGGGACGGCGTGGCTGCTGCGCGGCAGCGACGGCTGGTACGTCGTCCCGCAGTGATCCTCGCGAGCCCAGCCCCTACACCAGTCCAGGCGCTGTCGGCTGTGTCGGTGTAGGGGCGACCCTTGCGGTCGCCCGCGAATCGAATCCCGATCGCCGTGCCCGACGCGGGCGGGGGCAAGCCCCGCCCCTACACCAACGACCACCCGTGTCGGCCCGGCTCAGGCCAGCTCGAACTGACATGCCTCCAGAGCGGCCTTGACCGCCGCCATGAACCGGTCCGCCGTGGCGCCGTCCACCAGGCGGTGATCGAACGACAGCGCGAGGTAGACCATGTCGCGGATGCCGATCGACTCCCGGCCGGACTCGTCGGTCGCGACGACCGGGCGCCGCTGGATGCCGCCGATGGAGAGGATGGCCACGTTGGGCTGGTTGATGATCGGCAGCCCGTAGAGCCCGCCGTACGGGCCGGGGTTGGTGACCGAGAACGTCGAGGACTGGACGTCCTCCGGCTTGAGCTGCTTGTTGCGGGCGCGGTTCGCCAGGTCGCTGACCGCGCGCTGCAGGCCGATGAGCGAGAGCTCCTCGGCGCGCTTGACGACCGGCACGATCAGGCCGTGGGGCAGCGCGACGGCGACGCCGAGGTTGATGTGACGGTGGTACACGACGTCGGTTCCGTCCAGCGAGGCGTTGACGACGGGGAACGCCTTCAGCCCCTCGATCACGGCCGCGAGGAAGAACGGCGTGTACGTGAGCTTGAGCCCGTGTTGGGCCTCGAACGCTGCCTTGGCTCCTTCGCGGAGTGCCACCACGTTCGAGAGGTCCGCCTCGAAGACCGTGTGGACATGGGGCGAAGTCCGTCGCGAGAGCAGCATGTGCTCCGCGATCTTCTGCCGCATGATCGACATCGGCTCGCGAAGCTCGTCCGCGGTGAACGGAGCGGAAGGCGCCAGCGTGGCGCCGGCCAGCGCCGGCGTGCCTCGTGGTGACGGGGTCGGGGAGGCGGCCCGCGGCGCCGGCATCTGCGCGACACGCTCGGCCGGGGCGGCCGCCGCACCGCCGCCCTTGCGGGCGTCGATGAACGACAGGATGTCCTCCTTGGTCACGCGGCCCTGAATCCCGGTGCCCTGGACGGCGGCGAGGTCCACGCCGTGCTCGGCCGCGATGCGGCGGACGAGCGGCGAGGAACGCCGCCGCAGCGCCTCCGCCTCCGCGGCGAACGGCTCGGGGGGCAGCGGGGGGGCGACGGCGAGCGCCGGCGGCGCGGGCGCGGGGCTCGCCGCGGCCCGAGGCGCCGGCGCGGCCGGGGCGGGCGGCGGCATCCGCTCGGCGGGCGGTTGCGCCGCGACGGCTGCGGCGGCGTCGGCCTGCGGTGCGGGGGCGGCGTCGGCGGCTTCGCCCGCGGGCGCGATGTGCCCGATCACCGTCTCGACGGCCACCGTGGTCCCCGGGCCGTGCAGGATCTTCGCGAGCCTGCCGCTCGCGGGCGCCGGGACCTCGGCGTCCACCTTGTCGGTCGAGATCTCGAGCAGCGGCTCGTCCTTGACGATCTCGTCCCCCTCGTTCTTGAACCAGCGGACGATCGTGCCCTCGGTGATCGACTCGCCCATTTGCGGCATCAGGACGTTGACCGGCATCGGTGCCCCCTCATGCTCCTTCTTTGCAGAAACTGAGCACGGTCCCCAGCATTCCCCTCGTGCGACGGCCGACAGCTGACAGCCGACAGAAGGAACCGATCAAAGACCTGCAGCCCGTCGCGGATATCAGGTACTGCCGTTCAGCTGTCAGCTGTGAGCTGTCAGCCGTGAGCTTTCGTCACAGGTGGATCGGGTGCCCGAGCACCCCCTCGGCCGCCTCGTGGATCGCCTCGTGCAACGTCGGGTGGGCGTGGATCGTGCGGACCAGCTCCTCGCTCGTGAGCTCGCCGCGCAACGCCGCTTCGCCTTCGGCGATCAGCTCGGTGGCGTGCGCCCCGACGATGTGAACGCCGAGGACCTCGTCGTACTTCGCCTCGCCGACGATCTTCACGAACCCGACGGGCTCGCCGATGATCGAGGCCTTGCCGCTGGCGGTGAACGGGAACCGCCCGACCCGCACGTCGTACCCCTTCTCGCGCGCCTGTGCCTCCTGGAGGCCGATGCTCGCCACCTCCGGCCAGCAGTAGGTGCACGAGGGGACCTGGTCGTAGTCGATCGGCGGCGGGTTCTTCCCGGCGATGTGCTCGACGGCGAGCACGCCCTGCATCGAGGCCACGTGGGCGAGCCAGGGCGTGGTCAGCAGGTCGCCGATCGCATAGACGCCGTCCTCGTGGGTCCGGCAATTTGCATCCACCACGATCCGTCCGCGCTCGATCTGCACCCGCGTGCTCTCGAGGCCGATCCCCTTGAAGTTCGCCACCCGGCCGACGGCGAGCAGGAGCCGGTCGGCCTCCAGCGCGAGCGCCTCGCCGCCGGCGGTCACCGCGCGGCATCGAACGACGCCGTCCTCGACCTTGGCCTCCTCGAGCCGCGTGGCCGTGTGAACGGTCAGCCCCTGGCGACGGAACGCCTTGGCGACCTCCGACGAAACGTCCCCGTCCTCGAGCGGGAGAACTCGGTCGAGAAGCTCGACGACGGTGACCTGGGAGCCGAACCGGGAGAAGATCGACGCGAACTCCATCCCGACGGCGCCGGCGCCGAGGATGAGCAGGCGCGGCGGCACCTCGGGCAGCTCGAGGGCATGGTCGGAGTTGATGATGCGATCCCCGTCGGCGGCGAGGAACGGGAGATCGCCGCACCGCGAGCCGGTGGCGAGGATGACGTGCCTCGCCTCGAGCTTCTCGGTGGCACCGTCGGGTTTCGTGACCTCGACGGTGTGGCCTCCCGTGAGGCGCGCGGTACCCTGCACCCACGACACCTTGTTCTTCTTGAACAGGCCTTCGACGCCCTTCGCGTTCTTGGCGACCACGCGGCGGCGGTGCGTGTGCGCCGCCTCGAGGTCGAGCTTGACCTCGCCGCAGACGACCCCGAAGCGGGCGCCGTCGCGCGCCTGCTGGAGCAGGTCGGCGGTGTGGAGCAGGGCCTTGGTCGGGATGCAGCCGCGGTGCAGGCACGTCCCCCCCAGGAACGGGTCCCTCTCGACCACCACGGTGTCGAGCCCGAGCTGCCCCGCGCGGACCCCGGCGACGTAGCCGCCGGGGCCGGAGCCGATGATGACGAGGTCACGCTGAGTTTCGGCCATGACGAGCCTTCCTCCGCAGCCGCCGGTGGCGGCGACTCATTCTAACAGTCGCCGACGGACGAAATTCACCGCCGCCGCCCGCACGGCGGCCGGGCCGGCCGGCACCCGCGATCCATCGCCGAGGCGGGCCGGAGCGCCGGATCTAGGGGTCGGCGACGATGATCCTCGGCGCCGAGCCGCCCTCCGCGAAGTCGGGGCCGATGTCTCCCGGAACGTAAACGGAGTAGGGGAACACGCCGGTCGCGTCGCCGACCTGGACCGGCGTCGGCCCGTCGACGTCGAGCGGGACCTGGGCCTTCGGCGCCAGACCCACGGGAACCCAGACCTTGATCCCTTGGTCCTCACTCCGGGTTCCCGCCATGGGGAAGAACGTCACCTTCGCCCCCGGGTGCACCACGAGCCGACCGGGCTCGACCCGGTACGTGCAGCCCTGCCTATAGATGACGACCTTGTGGATGGAACGGCACCCGCAGACGCACTCGTCGTGTTTCGCCATCTTGCCTCCCCCTTTCGCCGACTGAGCCGGCCTCAGTGCTTCTCCTTCTGCTTCCGGGCCTCGATGAGAGCCACGAAGCCGGGATCGTTGCCGAACCTCTTCAGGTCGGGCTCGGCCTGGACCTCGCCGACGGGCGAGCCGAGGTTCAACGCGGTGGCGACCCACTCCAGCGTCCGGCCGCGGTCGCCGAGCTCCGCGTAGACCAGGGCGATCTGGCGTGCAATGTCGGCCTGCTTCTTGCCGTCCGCCGCGACCCGGCCCAGGTAGTCGCGCGCCTTGTCGCCGTCCGAGAGCGCCGCATGGTAGCTCGCCAGGTCGACGATGACCTGCGCGTCGCGGGGGTCGACGGCGAGGTTCGCGGTGGCCAGCTCGATCGCCCTGGAAAAGGCCTGGCGCGACTTGGCTTCCTGGCCGGGGATGTGCTGGTATTGGCTGCCGAGGTTCCCCCACAGGACGTAATCGTGATCGTCGAGTGCCAACGCCTTCTCGAACATGGCGGCGGCATCCCTGGAGTCGCCGTGCCGGGACGCCAGCGTGCCGAGGTTGGAGTAGGCGATGTAGCTCGGCTTCGCGGCTGCCGAGCGCTCGAACATGAGGCGCGCCTGGTCCCAGCGCGACAGGTCGAAGTAGAGCGCGCCGAGGTCGTTCAGGAGCAGGTTGTTCTCCGGCGTCAGCTCGAGCGCCTTCCGGTACTCCTGCTCGGCCTCGCCGCGCCGGTTCTGGAGCCAGTAGAACCGGGCGAGTCGCGAGTACCCGACCCAGTAATCGGGTTGCAGCGCGATGGCCTGCTTGAAGGCCGCCTCGGCTTCGGATGTCCTCTGGAGCTTGGCGTAGGCTCGGCCCAGCTCGGCGAGCGCCTCGGCGTCCGTAGGGCTCAGCTCGATCGCCCTCTTGAAGGACGTCACCGCGTCCTCGTACTTGCCGGTCGCCATGCCGATCAGTCCGAGCGTGACCTGGACCTGAGGCAGCGACCGGTCGAGCCGCGCCGCGATCCGGCACGCCGCAACGGCTTCGTCGACCGACCTCGGGTCCTTTCCGTTCCGGTAGAGCACGAGGTACGCCTCTCCCAGCGCAGCCTGCGCGAGCGCGAAGCTCGGGTCGAGCGCGACGGCGCGCTTGAGCGCCGCGATGGCGAGGACGGGGTCGGGCGGTCCGAGGCTGTTGTGCAGCGCGCCGAGGGCGTGAACGTACTGGTCCTGGGCTTCGGAGTCGGCCGTACCGCCGGCGCGGAGCTTCGTGCGCGCCTCGGGACGCAGCTCCAGCTCGAGCATCCCCATGACCGCCACGAGGGCCTGGTCCTCGACGGCGGTCAGGTTCGAGAGGGGCTCGTCGATGACCCGCGACCTGAGCTGGCGTGACTTCTCGGTGTCGACGAGGTTGAGTGCCAGGCGGAGGCCGTTGCGGCCGCGCTGAACGGACCCGGTCAGCGCGAGGTTGGTCCCGAAGATCCGCCGCGCGTCGCTCGGCGCTCGGATGCCTCGGACCCTGAGCTCGCTCTGCGGCACCACCGACACGGCGCCGCGAAGGGTCTCGACCTGCGTGAGCTGGCTGGTGAGGATCTCGGTCAGCCCATCGCAGAACGCCCGGTTGGCGGGGTCGTCGCCCACGTTCGTGAAGGGGAGCACGGCCATGTGTTGTTGACGCGTCCCCCACATGCGGCCGACGCCCCGGACCGCCTCGCGCGCCGCGGGCACGAGGGCGAACAGCGCGACGGCGGCCGCGGCCACCCCAGCCGCGGCGGCGATCGCGACGGTGCGGCGCCTGACGGCGGAGACCGGCGGCACGCCGGTGAGCGTCGGCGCCGAGGAGAGGCTCAGGCTGCGGCGGACCTTCTCGAGGTCGGCCAGCAGCTCGCCGGCGCTCCGGTAGCGGTCGGCGGGGTCCTTGAGCAGACACCTCGTGACCGTCGCCGCGAGCTGCGGCGGGAGGCCCGGCCGCAGGCTCTCCAGGGGCGGAAAGTCGTCGTGGGCAATGGCCACGAGCACGCCGTGCTCGCTGTCGCCGGGGAAAGGCAGCTTCCCCGTCAGCATCTCGTAGAGCACGACGCCCAGCGACCAGAGGTCGGAACGCGCGTCGACCGCGGCGCCGCGCGCCTGCTCGGGCGACATGTACGCGGCGGTGCCGGCGACCTGACCGGTCCTCGTGATCCGCGCCTGGCCGGCCAGCGTGGCGAGCCCGAAGTCCACGATCTTGACCGCGCCGTCGCCGGTCAGCATGAGGTTGGCCGGTTTGATGTCGCGATGGACGACGCCGCGGAGGTGGGCCTGGGCCAGTCCCTCCGCCACCTGGCGCGCGATGTTGAGCGCCTCCTCGACCTCGAGCGGGCCGCGCGCCAGTCGGGCGCGGAGCGACTCGCCCTCCACGTACGCCATGCAGATGAAGACCTGGCCGTCCGCGGTCTCGTCGATCTCGTGAACCGTGCAGACGTTCGGGTGGTCGACGGCGCTCGCGCTGCGAGCCTCTTGAATGAAGCGCTCCTTGGCTTCGGGGTCGGCGGTTAACTGCGGCGGGAGGAACTTCAGCGCGACATGGCGCTTGAGCTTGGTGTCCTCGGCCTTGTAGACGACGCCCATGCCGCCGCCCCCGAGTCGCTCGAGGATCGAGTAGTGGGAGACGGTGGTGCCTATCACGCCGACACCTGCGCCCTGGCGGGCCGATCGTCGCGGGTGAGAAGGCTCACAAACTGACACGGCCGCGCCGGCGGTGCGGCCCGCGGAGCCCGGCAACACAAGACAATTCCGGCCACTCGCCTCCCCCTCGTTGTGGTGACCCTCTGTCTCAATGTCGTATGAGCGCGAGCCGATGTCAAGACCGGCCCGTATCTTGCGCGCCGGCCCGCCGTCGGTTTGTCGCCGGGGGCCGTGGCAGCGCGGTGCCTGTCCGTCGCGGGCCGACGGCGTGACGGGGCCGGACGTCATCGGCCCCGCAGCGCACCGTGCGCGCGCCGGATCGCCGGCGGCACGCGAGGCGCCAGCGCGGGCCGACGGGGTGCTCGGATCGCCGCGACTCGGAGTCAATCCGCGACGTTGCAAAAGGGTGGCAGTGGCTCCACGAAAGCGTTACCAATTCGCTCTTCCCATGTGACATTCGAGTTCTCATACTCCGCGCCTGGGGGGGACTGATGCAAAGCTACTTCACGATCGGCTGCAACTGTACCGAGGCGACGCCTGAGGAAGTCGGTCGCGCCCAGTTGCCCGCGGGTTCCCTTGCCGACCTTCTTCCCCGCATCAGCGAACGCCTCGGCCTCCACGAGCTCGTCTACCTGGCGACGTGTCACCGGACGGAGTGGTACGCGGTGTACGAAGGCGAGCAGTGCCCCGGCCAGATGCTGCTCCGCCTCTCGTCGGTCCTGCCCGAGGTAACGGGAGGGCTCACCGCGATGCCCAGCCTCGGGAGCTGCTTCGCCGTCAACGAGAAGGCTGCGGTCCGCCATCTCTTCCGGGTGACGTGCGCCCTCGAGTCGATCATGGTCGGCGACAACCAGATCCTCGGCCAGGTCAAGGACGCGTTCCGCCGGGCGCGCGACCTCGGGCTCACCGGGCCGCTGACGACGGCGCTGTTCACCCAGGCGTTCCGCGCCGCCAAGAGGGTGCGCTCCGAGACCGGCCTCTCGCGCGGCGCGGTTTCCCTGCTGTCGCTGGCGGAGCGGTGCCTTCGTGCGCGCCTCGAAGCCGACAGCGGGCCCGTCGCGGTCGTGGGGGCCGGCGAGATGGCGGCGCTCGCCGCCGATCTGGTGCGCAGCCTCGACGCCGAGCGCCCGATCGTCGTGTTCAACCGGGGACGGCAGCGCGGCGAGGCCCTGGCCGCCCGTTTCGGCGCGGCGTTCGAACCGCTGGGAACGCTCGGACGCAACGGACACCGTTTCGCCGCCGTGATCGCCGGCGCCGCCTCCACGGAGCCGTTGATCGGTCCCGAGCTGGCGGCCCGCCTCGCGCCGACCCTGCTGCTCGACCTCGGCATGCCGCCCGCCGTGTCGTCCGCGTGTGACGGCGTCGCGGGGATCCAGCGCGTGGACCAGCAGGTGCTGCGGCGGGAGGCGGAGCACAACCGGTCGGCGCGCAGCGCCGAGATCGGCAAGGCCGAGGAGATCATCGAGGCGCAGCTCCGCGAGCTGGCCTATGAGCTGATGGAGGTCGACCTCTCGCCCGTTGCCCGCCGGCTCCTCGACGCGTTCCGCGAGGTCGTCCGCATGGAGCTGAACCGTGCGGCCGACGGCGCGCAGGCCGAAGGCACCGCCACGCTCGAGGCCACGGTGGAACGCATGACCCAGCGTCTCGTGCGCGTGCCGCTGCGCGGCCTCCGCGAGGTGGCCTGGCACCACACGCCCGAGGTTCTCGCCACGTTCCTCGAGGCGGTCCAGAGTTGAGCCGGGCGCTGCGGATCGGGACGCGTGGGTCCGAACTTGCTCTCTGGCAGTCCCGCCGGGTCGCCGAGCTGCTCGCCGCCGTCACCGGGAGCGACCCGGAGCTGGTCGTCGTCCACACTGCCGGCGATGCCGACCGGTCGCGGGCGCTGTGGGAGCTCGAGGGCGCCGGCTTCTTCACGGGCGAGCTGCAAGCCGCGCTCCTCGCGAACGAGGTCGACGTCGTCGTCCACTCGCTCAAGGACCTGCCGATCGAGGAGCCCGCGGGGCTCTGCGTGCGGGCGGTGCTCGAGCGGACCGACCCGCGTGAGCTGTTGCTGGCCCGTCCCGATGCCGTAGACGGCGGCGCCATGGGCCTGCGCCCCGGCGCGGTGATCGGCACCTCCTCGCTGCGGCGCGCCGGCCAGGCGTTGGCCGCGCAACCCGACCTTGCCGTCCGCGCGATCCGCGGCAACGTGCCGACCCGCATCCGCCGCCTCCGGGAGGGTGCGTTCGACGCGATCCTCCTCGCCGCGGCCGGCGTCGACCGTCTGGGCGTCGACGTGGCCGACCTCCACCCCCGCCGATACGAGATCGACGAGATGTTGCCCGCACCCGGCCAGGGCGCCCTCGCCGTCGAGGTCCGCTCGGAGGACGGCGAGGTGGCGGAGGCCGTGGGGATGCTGCACGACGCCGGCGTGGCCGAGGCCACGGCCTGCGAGCGTGCCGTGCTCAAGGGCCTAGGGGGCGGGTGCCGCCTCCCGCTCGGGGCGTTCGCCGACCGGTGCGCCGGAGGGGTCGAACTGCGGGCCGCGCTGGCGAGCCTGAATCCCGAGATCACGAGTGCGACGGTCCGGCACACCCGCGTCGTTGCCGCCGGCGGTCCCGCGGCCGCCGAAGCGGCCCTGGCCGAACTCGGCGGGAGCGCCGGGTGACCGAGGGCTGGATCCTCGCGACCCGCGCGGACGACGAGCTGACGCCGCTCGCCGCGGCGCTGGCCGCCAGGGGGATCCGGGTGGTCGGTTTTCCGGTGCTGCGGGAAGAGCCGGTACACGGACCGTTGAGCGGGCTGGACGCCGCGATCGACGAGGTAGCGGTGGTCGCCTTCACGAGCCGGCGCGCCCCCGGTGCGATGCGCCACGTCGTCGGCGGGGCGCTGTGGTCGAGAGTGGTCCGGCTGCCGGCGGTGGCGGTCGGGCCCGCGACCGCGGCGGCGGCGCGCCGGGAGGGCTTCGATGTCGGCATCGTGGGCGAAACCGGCGGAGCGTCACTCGGCGCCACCCTGCTGCGGGTGCTCGGTGCGGGGGATCGCGTTCTCCACCCGTGCGGCCGCGAGCGCCGCGATGAGCTGGAGCACGTGCTCGCGGCCGGCGGGGTCCGTGTCCTTCCGCTGGTGGTGTACGCGATGGCCGAGGCGGCGCCCGAGACACTGCCGCCGCTGCCGGACGGCCGCCCGCTCGGGGTGTTTCTCACCAGCCCCCGCGCCGCCCGCGCCTATCTGCGCGCGTCGGGCGGACGGTTCGCCGGCGTTCCGCACGTTGCCCTCGGCGCGACGACGGCGGCCGCGGCCGCCGAGGAGGGCATTCCGGCGCACGCCCCTGCGTTTGCCACCACCGAGGCTGTCGTGGAGGAACTATGTCGGACCTGCTCTTGAGACCCCGTCGGCTTCGGTTCCACCCGCTCGTCCGGGACATGGTCGCCGAGGCGCGCCTCGATCCCCGCCTGTTCGTGATGCCCCATTTCGTGCTGCGGCCTCCCAACGCCGTCGAGGAGATCGCGGCGATGCCGGGGATCCGCCGGGAGGGGAGCAAGCGCCTGCTCGCCACCGTCGAGTCCGACCTCAAGCTCGGAATCCGCGCGGTCCTGCTGTTCGGCGTGCCCGGCGACGACGAACCCAAGCACGCCGACGGCCGCAGCTCGTACACGAAGGACGCCATCATCCCGCACGCGGTGGCCGCGCTCAAGAAGCGCTTCGGCAACGACCTCGTCGTGATCACCGACGTGTGCCTGTGCGCGTACACCGACACCGGCCACTGCGGGGTCGTCGAGAACGGCCGGGTGGCCAACGACGCCTCGCTCGAACACCTCGCGCGCATGGCGGTGGCCCACGCCTCGGCCGGCGCGGACATCGTGGCGCCGTCCGACATGATGGACGGGCGCGTGCTCGCGATCCGCGAGGCGCTCGATGCCGCGGGCCTGGTGGACACCCCCATCATGTCGTACTCGGCGAAGTACGCCTCGGGGTACTACGGCCCGTTCCGCGAGGCCGCGCACTCCGCGCCGCAGTTCGGCGACCGCCGGTCGTACCAGATGGACGCTCGCAACCGACGCGAGGCGCTGCTCGAGGCGCAGCTCGACGTCGAGGAAGGCGCGGACATCCTCATGGTCAAACCGGCGCTCGCGTATCTCGACGTGCTGCGCGACGTCAAGGAGCAGTTCACGCAACCGGTCGCGGTCTACAACGTCTCCGGCGAGTACTCGATGGTCAAAGCGGCCGCCGAACGGGGCTGGATCGACGAGCGGACGGTCACGATGGAGAACCTGCACGCGTTCCGGCGGGCCGGGGCGGACATCATCATCACGTACCACGCGCGCCAGGCGCTCGCGGAGGGGTGGCTGTGACCCGCTCGCTCCGCTCGCGCAGGGCTCAGGGGTCAGGGCTCAGGGGTCAGGGAGACGAATCGACACCGGGTCTCCTCGCGCCGTGGCATGAGCGCTTGGTTGCACCCCGAGCAGGGCGTGGTGCACTGACCCCTGACCCCCGGCCCCTGACCCCTCGTCACCCGGGTCCTCCGACGACCGAGCGCTCGCGGGCGCTGTTCGAGAGGGCGTGCGGGGTCCTTCCCGGCGGCGTCAACTCGCCGGTGCGCGCCTTCCGCGCCGTGGGGGGCACGCCGCTGTTCTATCGGGCCGGCGCCGGCGCCTATTTCACCGACGAGGACGGCAACCGCTACCTCGACTACGTGATGTCGTGGGGCCCGCTCATCCTCGGCCATGCCCACCCAGCCGTCGTCGACGCGGTGCGCGCGGCGGCCGGCCGGGGGACCTCGTTCGGCGCCCCGTGCGCCGCCGAGGTGGCGCTGGCCGAGAAGGTCGTCGCGAGCTACCCGGGGTGCGAGATGGTGCGCTTCGTCTCGTCCGGGACCGAGGCGACGATGTCCGCCGTTCGCCTCGCGCGCGGCGTGACCGGGCGATCGCGCGTGCTCAAGTTCGACGGTTGCTACCACGGACACGCGGACTCGCTGCTCGTCAAGGCCGGCTCCGGCCTCGCCACGTTCGGCACGCCTTCTTCCGCCGGCGTGCCGAACGAGCTCGCGGAGCTGACGGCGGTGGCGCCGCTCGACGACGACGAGGCGCTCGACGCGGTGTTCGCCGCCCACGGTCGCGAGCTCGCCGCGGTGATCGTCGAGCCGGTGCCGGCCAACGCCGGCCTGCTCGTGCAGCGCCGCGACTTCCTCGCCGGGCTGGCGGAGCGGACGCGGCGCGCCGGCGCGCTGCTCATCTTCGACGAGGTGATCAGCGGGTTCCGGCTCGGTCCGGGCGGCGCGGCCGAGCGGCTGGGGATCACACCGGACCTCGCGACCTTCGGCAAGGTGATCGGGGGCGGGCTCCCGGTGGCGGCGTACGGGGGCCGCCGCGACCTCATGCGATTCCTCTCGCCGCTGGGCGCCGTCTACCAGGCGGGCACGCTGTCGGGCAACCCACTGGCAATGGCGGCGGGGCTCGCGACGCTGGAGACCCTGGAGCGCGAGGACGGCTGGCGGCGCCTCGAGGCGCTCGGCGCCCGCTTCGAGGGCGGCGCCCGCAGGGCGATCCGCGAGGCCGGCGCCCCGGTGGGGTTCGCCCGCGTCGGCTCGTTGTTCTGGTTCGCCATGCAGCCGGGCGAGCCGCCGCGGCGGTTCGACCGGATCTCCTCCGAGGCGACGTCGAGGTACGCGCGGTTCCACCGGGCGATGCTCGATCGCGGGGTCTACTTCGCACCGTCGGCGTTCGAGGTCGGGTTCCTGTCGCTGGCGCACGCCGAGAGCGACCTCGACGCGACCGTCGATGCCGTCGCTGCTGCGCTCCGGGAGGCGTTCCTTTGAGCCGATTCCTGGCGGCCTGCCGTCGCGAACCGGTCGACCGGCCGCCGGTGTGGATCATGCGGCAGGCGGGGCGCTACCTGCCCGAGTACCAGGTCGCGAGGGCCCGAGCCGGCTCGTTCCTCGCCCTGTGCCGCACACCGGCGCTGGCGGCCGAGGTCACGTTGCAGCCGATCCGCCGCTTCGGATTCGACGCGGCGATCATCTTCTCCGACATCCTGCTGCCGCTCGCACCGATGGGCGTGGAGTTCAGCTTCCCGGACGAGGGCGGGCCGCGCCTCGCACGCCCGCTGGCCGAACCGGCCGACTGGGAGCGCCTCGCGCCGCCCGCGACCGGCGCCGGCACCGAGTTCGTCGCCGAGGCCATCGCCCGAGTCCGAAGGGAGCTGCCGCCCGCCACGCCGCTGATCGGCTTCTGCGGGGCGCCGTGGACGCTCGCGTGCTACCTCGTCGAGGGCGGCGGCTCCCGAGACCACGCGGCCGCCCGGGCCGCGATGGCCGCGCACCCGCGCGAGTTCCGCCGTCTCCTCGAAGTGCTGGCCGATGCGATGTCGGCGTACCTGCTGCAGCAGATCGCGACGGGCGCGCAAGCCGTGCAGATCTTCGACTCGTGGGCGATGGCGTTGTCGGCGGAGAGCTACGCCGAGTTCGCCATCCCGGCGCTCACGCGGCTCCTGCGGTCGCTGGAGGGCGCCGGCGTTCCGCGAATCGTCTACGCGTCCGGCGGCCACCTCCTGCCGTTGCTCGCGGGCCTGCCGTGCGAGGCGGTCAGCGTGGACTGGCGCGTCCGCCTCTCGCTCGCCGGCGAGGCCCTGGCGGGCAAAGCGGTCCAGGGCAACCTCGACCCGGCGGTGCTGCTCGCGCCGCCCGAGACCGTGCGGCGCGCCACGCAGGCGATGCTGGCGGCGGCGCCGCCCCGCGGTTTCATCGCCAACCTCGGTCACGGCATCCTCCCGCACACGCCACTCGAGGCCGTGACCGCCTTCGTCGACGCCATACGGGGGCCATCGTGAACGCCATCCACCACCTCGACAGGCAGCACCCGGTCGACTTTCGCGGGATCACGCGCGAGCTGCTCTCCCGCTACGACCGGCCGGGACCGCGCTACACGTCGTACCCCACCGCGCCGCAGTTCACCGAGGCGTTCGGCGCCGCGGAGTACCGGGCGGCGCTCGCGCGCGCCGCGGAGCACCCGTCGGAGCCGTTGTCGCTCTACGTGCACGTACCGTTCTGCGAGTCGCGCTGCACCTACTGCGGGTGCAGCGTCGTCATCTCTCCGCGCCACGGGCCCGAGGAACGCTACCTGGAGGCGGTCGAGCGGGAGCTCGCGCTCGTCGCCGATCAGCTCGGAGGACGGCGCACGCTCTCCCAGCTGCACTGGGGCGGCGGCACGCCCACCTACCTCACGCCGGCCCAGTGCGAGCGGCTGTTCGGCGCCATCACTCGGCACTTCCGGCTGGCGCCGCAGGCGGAAGTCGCCATCGAGGTGGATCCCTGCGTGACCTCCGACGAGCATCTCGCGACGCTGCGCGCCCTCGGGTTCAACCGAGTCTCGATGGGGGCGCAGGACTTCGACCCCAAGGTGCAGGAGTCGGTGAATCGCCTGCAGTCGCTGGGGCTGACCCGCCACCTCGTGGAGGAGGCGCGCCGCCTCGGGTTCGGCTCGGTCAACATCGACCTCATCTACGGGCTGCCGTTCCAGACGGCGGAGGGCTTTCGCGGGGTGGTCGAGAGCGTCATCGCCGAGCTCGCGCCCGATCGGGTCGCGGTGTTCTCCTACGCGCACGTGCCGTGGCTGAAGCCGCACCAGAAAGCGCTCGAGGGGATGCCGCTCCCGCGCGGCTGGGACAAATTCCTCATCTTCGCGACCGCCGCGGATGCGTTCCTGCTCGCCGGGTACCGTTTCATCGGGATGGATCACTTCGCCCGGCCCGGCGACGAGTTGGCGCGCGCGCTCGACGCCGGCGTCCTGCACCGCAACTTCATGGGGTACACGGTGCTCCCCGCGAGCGACCTGATCGGCGTCGGGATGACCGCGATCGGCGACGTGAGCGGCGCGTTCGTGCAGAACGAGAAGAACCTCGCCCGCTATCAGCGGAGCCTGGCGGCGGGGGAGCTGCCGGTCGAGCGCGGCCTCCTGAGGAGCGCCGACGACGAGCTGCGCGGCAACGTGATCCGTCGCCTGATCTGCACGTTCGGCCTCGACTTCGAGTGGGTGCGCGGGCGGTTCGGCATCGAGCCGAGGCGCGTGTTCGAGCGCGAGCTCGCCGCGCTCGCGGGTCCGGCCGCCGACGGCCTGGTCGAGGTCGACGACTCCGGCGTGCACGTCCTGCCCCGCGGCCGGGTCTTCATCCGCAACCTGTGCATGCCGTTCGACGCCTACCTCGCGCAGGACACGGACAAGCTCGTGTACTCCCGCACGGTCTGACGATGGCCTCCGGGCGGACGATCCACGACCTGATCGTCGCCGGAGGCGGAATCTCCGGCTTGGCCACAGCCTTCCTCGCCCTGCAGCGGGGCGTCGGAGACGTCGTGGTGCTCGAGGCGGCCGCCCGCCCCGGCGGCAAGATCCAGACCGACTGGATCGACGGCATCTGCTGTGAGTGGGGGCCGCAGGGTTTCCTCGACAACACCCCCGAGACCCTCGACCTCGTCGCACGGCTGGGCCTTTCCGGGGATCTCGTGCGCGCCGACCAGGCGGCCGAGGACCGGTTCATCGCGCGCGACGGGCGCCTGCGCCGCGTTCCGACAACGCCGTCGGCGTTCCTCGCCTCCGACGTGCTTTCGCTCCCCGGCCGGCTCCGCGTGCTCCTCGAGCCGTTGCGGCCCCGCGGGGCGGCCGACGAGTCGGTGTTCGACTTCGCGGCGCGCCGCATCGGGCGGGAGGCGGCCGAGGTCCTCGTCGATGCGATGGTCACCGGCGTCTTCGCCGGGGACTCGCGACGGCTGTCGCTTCCGGCATCGTTCCCCAACATGGCCGCCATGGAGCGCAGGTACGGCTCTCTCACGAAGGCGATGCTCGCGAAGCGGCGCAACGGCGGCAACGGCGGCCCCTCGGGCCCGGGCGGCCGCCTCACGACGCTCAGGCGCGGGATGCAGCAGCTCACCGACGCGCTGGCCGCCGCGCTGGGGCCGCGCGTCCGCCTGCGATCTCCGGTCGCGTCGGTCGTCCGGGCGGAGCGCGGATTCGCCGTGCGGCTCGACGACGGCTCGGAACTGGAGGGCCGCGAGGTGGCGATGGCGCTGCCGCCCGCGGCCGCGGCCAGGGCGCTTCCGGGGTTGCTGCCGGCGGGCGCGATCGGCGCGCTCCGCGCGATCCCCTACGCGGGCGTCGTCGTCGTGATGACCGGCTACCGGAAGGCGCGGCCGTTCCCCCGCGCCTCGCGGGGCTTCGGCTTCCTCGTGCCGGCCCGCGAGCACGGTCGCGTGCTGGGCACCATCTTCTGCGACGCGACGTTCCCCGAGCAGGTGCCGGAGGGCGTAACCGTCCTTCGCACGCTCCTCGGAGGGGCGCGCGACGCCGACGCGGTAGCGCTCGCCGACGGCGAGCTCATCGCGGTGGTGAGGAGGGAGCTCGACCGCTACCTCGGCGGCGACCCCGAACCCGACTTCGTGCGCGTCATCCGGCACGAGTACGGCATCCCGCAGTACACGGTGGGCCATCTCGCCCGCCTCTCCGAGATCGAGGCCGCGGTCGGCGCGGTGCCCGGGCTGCACCTTCTCGGGAACGGGCTTCGTGGGGTGGCCGCGAACACCTGCGTGGTGGAGGCCGCCAAGACGGCGGCGCGAATTGGAGGTGCACGATGAGGCCCAGCTTTCGTGGCGTCGCCGACGTGGGGACCGGCCGAACCCCGCCGGTCGGCATCCTCCTCGGGAACCTCGGCACGCCGGATGCGCCGACGCCGGCGGCCGTCCGCCGGTTCCTCGCCGAGTTCCTCGACGACCCCCGGGTCATCGAGCTCTCGCGTCCGTTGTGGTGGCTGATCCTCAACGCGTTCGTGCTGCCGTTCCGACCGCGGCGGTCGGCGCGCCTCTACAGGCGGATTTGGCAGCCCGCCGGGTCGCCGCTGCTCCTCTCCAGCCGCGCGATCGCCGCCAAGCTTGGGCCGGCCATCACCGCCGTAACCGGAGCGCCGGTCGCCGTCGCGCTCGGCATGCGCTACGGGCAGCCCTCGGGGCGCGCGGCGCTGCGGGAGCTGGCCGCGCTCGGCTGCGAGCGGGTGCTGCTGCTGCCGCTGTTCCCGCAGTACTCGTCGGCCACGACGGGTTCGGTCTTCGACGCGGTGACGGAGGAGCTCTCGACCTGGCGGCGGGTCCCGGAGCTGCGCACGATCGCGCGCTACCACGACGACCCCCGTTACATCGCGGCGCTCGCCGCCAGTGTGCGGGATGTCTGGGCGTCCGGTACGCCGGAGCGCCTGCTGATGTCGTTCCACGGCCTGCCGAAGCGCTACGTGGAAGGCGGCGACCCCTACGCCGACCAGTGCCGGGTGACGGCCGACCTGTTGCGGCGAGCCCTCGACTGGCCCGCCGAGAGGACGCTCGTGGCGTTCCAATCACGGTTCGGGAGGGAGCCCTGGATCGAGCCGGCGACCGACGCGACCTTGCGCGAGCTCGCCACCAACGGGGTGCGGCAGGTCGACGTGATCTGCCCGGGGTTTGCAACCGATTGCCTCGAGACGCTCGAGGAGATCGCCCTGACCAACCGGGAGGTCTTCATCGAGGCCGGCGGGAAGGCGTTCCGGTACGTCCCCGCGCTCGGCGAGCGACCGGACCACCTCAGCGCGCTCGGAGCGCTCGCGTCGCGCCATCTCGCGGGCTGGCTGCCCGCCGCCGACTAGCGGGAGGCTCAGCCAACAGTCTCCTCCTGCCTCGGTGCGGTATCTGAGTGGGCGGGGGAGCTGTCAGCTGTCGGCCGTGAGCTGTTCTTGAGGGGCGGGGCGATAATCGGCCCGTGCGACGGTACAACGACTCCCAGAGGGCACGAGTGGCGTTGGGGTCGCTCGGGTTCGCCACGGCCGTCGCACAGGCGGTGCTGTTGCGCGAGGGGATGGCGGCGCTCGGCGGCTCGGAGCTCGCGTGGGGCACGGTGCTCGCGCTCTGGCTCGCGGGGATGGGGGCGGGGTCGTGGGCGGGAACCCGGTGGGGCGGCCCGCGGCTCGTGCCGGCCGGCCCGGTCCTCGTCCTCGTGCTGACCGGGCTCGCCGTCGTGCTGGTCCGCGCTGCGCCGGCCCTCGCCGGGGCGAGCGCCGGCGAGACGGCGACCGCCTGGCGGGGGCTTTGGGTCTGCGCCGTCGCGGGGACGGCGCCCGCGCTCGCCGGCGGCTGGTGCTTCCCGGCGATGACGGCGGCGATCGGCGGGGCATCGAGCGCCGGGACCGCCTACGCGCTCGAGAGCGCCGGGGCGGTGCTTGGAGGGTTGGCGTTCACGTTCGCCCTCGCCCCGCTCGGCGCCGCCGCCACAGTCTGCATCGCGGCCGGCGCGTGCGCCGCGGCGGGGCTGCTCGGGAGGCGGGCCCTCTGGATCGTGGCGGTCCCGGTGCTCGCGGCGCTCGTCGCGGCCGCTCCGGCGTCGCGCGCGCTGGCGGAAGCGGCGTGGCGTTGGTCGGGGCGGCTCGGCGTCCTGGCCGACTGGAAGGAGAGCCGCCTGCAGCGACTGGAGCTCGCAAGCGGCACTCCGGCCGCGATCTACGCGGACGGCCGGCTCGCCGGAAGCTACCCGGACCCATACGGCACCGTGCCGCGAGCGCACCTGGTGATGCTGCTCCACCCGCATCCCGAAGGCGTCCTTGTCGTCGGCGGCGCGGCCGACGGCAGCTTCGTGACGATGCTGCGACACCCGGTCGCCAGGCTCGTCGTCGTGGAGGAGGACGCGTCCCTCGCGGCCGCGCTGCCGCGCTGGCTGGGGCCGTCGGCGGCGCGCGCGCTCGCCGACCCCAGGCTCACCCTCGCGTCCGGCGACCCGCTTCGGGTCGCCCGTCGCGGCGCGCCGTGGGACCTCATCGTGCTCGCCGACGACGATCCGACGACGCTCCGCCACGACCGCACCCGCACGGTCGAGTTCGTCCGCGCGTGCGCGGGTTTCCTCGCCCCGGGCGGAGTGCTGGTGATGCGCGTCGGGGTCGGGGACACCTACCTCGGCGGCGTCGGGGGACGCCTCGTGGCGGTGCTCGCGGCGACGCTCAAGCAGGCCTTCCCCGAGGTGACCGGGGTCCCTGGAGAGGAGATCCTGCTCGTCGCGTCGCGAGGCGGCGACCCTTCCAAGCTGGAACCGGGGACGATCACCGAGCGGTGGCGCCGGCGCGGCATCGAGGATCCCGGCTTCGACCCGGCGCTGTTGGCGCTTCAGGTCGATCCCTCGAGGGCCGCCCCGCTGGACCGCTTCATCCGCGCCGCACGGTCGCCCGACAACACGACGCAGCGTCCGCGCGCCGTGCTCCTGGCGGCCGCCCTGCGGGAGGGGCGCGGCGCGCCCCTGATCCTCGCCGGGGCCGGCGCCCTGGAGCGAAGCTCCCGGATTCCATTCGCCGCACTCGTCGTCGCGGCGGTCGCGACGTTGCTCGTGCTCGGGGCGAGAGGCGCGGCCGTGGGCCTGCCGTGCGGGGCGGTGGTCGGGTTCACCTCGATGGGGTGGTGGCTGCTCCTGCTGGCGTGTTGGCAGGCGACGATGGGATCGGTTTACGGGGAGATCGGCGCGCTCTCGGCGGCGTTCATGGGGGGATCGGCCGCCGGCGCGCTCCTCTCCCGCCGCCGCCCGCACGCCGGCGCACGCGCGCTCGCGGTCCTGGTCGCGGCCGGCGCCGCGCTCTCGCTGGCGATCGCAACGGGCCTGCCCGTTGCCTACCCTCGAGCCGTCCTGTTGCCGTTGCTGGTGCTGGCCGGAGGCCTGACCGGCGCCGCCTTTCCCGTGGTTGCCGGGCTCGTGGGCGGAGGCGCGGTGCCGCGTGGCGCCGGTCGCGGCTTCGCGGCCGACGAGGTCGGCGCCGCGGCGGCCGCCTTGCTCGTCGGGCTGGTCGTGTTCCCATCCGCGGGTCTGGCCGGAGCCGCCGCCGGCATGGCGGCGTTGGGCGCCGGTACGGCCGGATCGCTGGTCTTGGCGGCGCGTCGGCGGCCGGGCTAGGATTCCGATGGAGGCGAGGATGGACGCTGATCTGAAGGAGGCACGGTACGGCCGGGTTGCCGCGCAGCTCCGAGAGCTGTTCGCCGCGACCCGCGACGCCGGGGCCCGGATGGCGACGGCCGCTGCGGTCCTGCACGCGAAGATGCCCGGCTTCTTCTGGACAGGGTGGTACCTCCTCCGTGGAGGCGAGTTGACCGTCGGCCCGTACCAGGGCTCGCTCGCGTGCCTGGTGCTCGAGGCGCACGAAGGCGTGTGCTGGGCCGCCGTCGACGGCGGCCGCTCGGTGGTCGTCCCCGACGTTCACGCTTTCGCTGGGCACATCGCGTGCGACTCGCGATCGCGCTCGGAGATCGTGGTGCCGCTCCGCGACGGCTCAGGGGAGATAGTCGGCGTGCTCGACGTCGACTCCGAGGAGATCGCCAGGTTCGACGACGTCGACCGTGCCGGGCTCGAAGCGATCGCGGCGCTCATCTACGCCTGAGCCGGACCCGCTCGGGCCCTCGACCCGGGGTCGTGTGCGTGTTGCCGCACCACGCGGGTCTTGCGACCGCTCCGTGAGGGCTTGACAGGATCGATCCCTCCCGCTATAAGCGAACCAGCATCCAGCTCTTGCCGTTACAACGTTGTCCCGGGGGGGAGAACATCAGTCACTGGCAGCGAATCCGAGCGGAACGTGCTCTCGTATCCCGTGGCGCGCCCGGAAGGTCGGCAGCCGACGCGAGCCGACGGGAGCGCGATGCCCTCGGCGAGCATCCTTGTCCAACCACCCGTTGCGATCGCCATACCCAGGTGCGCAGCTGGAGTTTGGCCTCTTCTGGGGAGAGGGGAGGTCAGGAGCGGAGGCCGGTCCATTTCGCGGGTCCGTGGAGCGCAATGCAGTGAGCCATCGGTGAACGATCGGGAGGTGAGGGATGTCCCAGTCGCAACCAGTGCAGTTGGTCGCCGTGCACGACACCACAGCCAACCCGGCGCCGCTCGGGCTGCTCGGTTTCGGGATGACCACGGTGCTGCTCAACTTCCACAACGCCGGGTTCTACCCGCTCGACAGCATGATCCTCGCGATGGGGATCTTCTACGGCGGCATGGCCCAGATCTTCGCCGGGATCTTCGAATTCAAGAAGAAGAACACCTTCGGTACGACCGCGTTCCTGTCGTACGGCCTCTTCTGGCTCACGCTCGTGGGCCTCATCGTGATCCCGAAGTTCGGCTGGGTCCCGGCGGTCTCGCCGGCGTCCTTCGGCGCCTACCTGTTCATGTGGGGGGTCTTCACCTTCATCATGTTCTTCGGGACGCTGAGGGCCAACCGTGCGCTGCAGTTCGTGTTCCTCAGCCTGGCGATCCTGTTCTTCCTGCTCGCCACCGACAAGTGGACCGGCAGCGAGGCGGTCGGGACCATCGCGGGGTACGAGGGGATCATCTGCGGGCTGTCGGCGATCTACGCCGGTCTGGCGCAGGTGCTCAACGAGATGTACGGCCGGACGGTCTGGCCGCTCGGCCCGGTCATCCTCTGACGGGCCGCGCAACAGGGCAGCGGGCTCCCGCGCCGGGAGCCCGCTCGCAGCCCTCGAGATCGTGAAGACATCGGTCCGCTTGAGGGCCGGATTGTCCGGTCGCAAAGAGGGCGACCGAAGCGTGCGGGGCTGGCGTGCTCGCCGGAGGGAACGGACGGGTCTCAGATGGCGAACGGAGGAGCTTGGACGTGACGGGGTGACTCGAGAGCTTGCGGTCCGGCACGCCGCCAGGACGGGGTCGTCCTCGCCGGCACCTTGGGGGAGGTCTCTTGCCGTCGGCCGGTTCGCGGCCGGCGAAGAAGCGACGCCGGGGCGCGCGTTTCCGAGGGCGGACTTGACCTCCGACCTCACGAGCGCGACGCCGGTGCGAAAGTGAGGCGCTAGCCGTGCTCGTGCGAGACATCATGAAGAGCCCCGTCGACGTCGCGGACGTCGACTGCACGCTCGCCGCGGCCTACGCGCTGATGCGGGAGCGCGGGATCCGGCACCTCCCGGTGACGCGGCAAGGCAAGCTCGTGGGGATCGTGACCGACCGCGACCTGCGGCTGGCCACGAGCGCGCTGTCCGACAAGCCGTTCGCCGCCGGCGCGCGGCTGGCCGAAGTCATGAGCGCGCCGGTTCAGACGGCGGACCCCATGGACCCGGTGGAGGATGCCGCGAGGACGATGCGGCAGCTCAAGATCGGCTGTCTGCCGGTGATCGCCGGCGACGATCTGGCGGGGATCGTGACCGGCATCGACCTTCTCGACGCCCTGCTGCGCCTCACCGGGGTGTTCAAGCCCTCGGGCCGGCTCGAGGTAGCCTTCCCGGACCGCCCCGGCGAGCTCGCTCGCCTCGTCTCCTTCCTCGCCGCGAAACACATCGACATCCGCTCGGTCCTCAGCCACCCCGACCCCGGGGACAAGGTCCGTCTCGTCCTGCGGCTCGGCACGATCGACGTGAAGCTCGTCGCGCATGACCTGCGCGGCGAGGGATTCGAGGTGTTGTGGCCGGCGCAGGCCCCATGGTGATCGACGTCTACGACCCGGCGTACCTCACGTACAGGTTCGGGCCCGACCACCCGCTCGACCCGGTCCGGCTGGAGATGACGGTCGACCTGGTGGAGGCGCTCGGGCATCCGTTCCACCCGACGCGGCCGGCGCCGGCCAGCCGCGACGAGATCCTGACCGTACACGGCGAGACCTACGTCCAGCACGTCGAGGCCGCCAGCCGCGGCGAGGGTGTCCCAGATCCGGAGGAGTTCGGGCTGGGCACGCCGGACGACCCGGTCTTCCCCGGGATGGACCTCGCCGCGCGGTACCACGTGGGCGGCACGCTTCTCGGTGCGCGCCTCCTCCGCGAAGGTGAGGCCGCCAGAGTGCTCCAGCTCGGCGGCGGCCTGCACCATGCCCAGCGGGACCGCGCGTCAGGCTTCTGCGTCTACAACGACCTCGCGGTGGCGATCCGGTACCTCACTGCGCTCGGAATGACCGTCGCCTATCTGGACATCGACGTGCACCACTGCGACGGAGTGCAGGCGATCTTCTACGACGACCCGAACGTCCTCACCATCAGCCTCCACGAATCCGGGCAGTACCTATTCCCCGGGACGGGTGAGGTGCACGAGCTCGGCGCCGGGCCGGGCCGCGGGCGGAAGCTCAACATCCCCCTGCACCCGTTCACCGAGCCCGACGGCTACCTTGCCGCGTTCAAGGCCGTCGTGCCGCAGGCGCTGGCCTGGTTCCGGCCGGACGTGCTGGTGGTGCAATGCGGGGCCGACGCCCACGTCGCGGACCCGCTCGCGGACCTACTCATGACGACCCAGGCGTACGAGGTGCTGTTCCGGCGGATTTTGGAGCACGCCGACAAGTTTTGCCACGGCAAGGTCCTGTTCACGCTCGGCGGAGGTTACGACGTGCGGTCGGTGGCGCGGATCTGGGCGTTGCTGTACCTGGTCGTCCACGAGCTGCCGATCCCCTCCGATCTGCCCGCCGACTGGGTTCACCGTTGGGAGGCCCGCCTCGGGCTCCAGCTTCCTGCGGCACTGCACGATCCCGACCCGGCGCACCCGCCCATCCCGCAGCGCGACGAGATCGCCGCGTTCAACCGGCGGATCACGTCCCGTCTGCTGGACGCACTCATGCCGTACTGGTACCTGGCGGTCTGACCGATGGCGCCGAAGCCCCCCTGTCAACGGCAGACCTCCTCGGGCTCGCGAGCCCGGCGGGAGAATCTCCCGGTTCGGCCCGTGGGAAGCAAAGCCCCGGCGTCGGTGGTTTGGCTAATGAAGAACTCGATACGGAACCCGGCCGGTTCGGAAGGCGCCGCGGCTGCAGTGCAGGTCGCGGCGAGCCGCCAGCTGGGCAGGGTCGTCGCAAACGAACGTACGCGCCAACAACCTAAGTGAAAGGAGGCGGTGAATGGCTGAGACGAAGAAGGAAGGGACCGAAGTCAGCGAGGCCGAGGTCGCCGTACACTGGAAGGAAGAGGAGTACTTCTACCCGCCGAGGGACTTCATCGCCCAGGCCAACATGAGCGATGAGAACGTCTACAAGCGCTTCAGCCTGGAGAACTTTCCGGACTGCTTCAAGGAGTACGCCGACCTCCTCACCTGGAACCAGTACTGGCACACGACGCTCGACACGAGCGACGCCCCCTGCTTCAAGTGGTTCGTGGGCGGGAAGATCAACGCCAGCTACAACTGCGTCGACCGCCACCTCGCGAAGCAGCGCAACAAGGCGGCGATCATCTTCGTCCCCGAGCCGGAGCAGGACGCTCCGGTCGCCGTGACGTACCAGGACCTGTACGTGCGCGTCAACGAGTTTGCCGCGCTTTTGCGCGACTCGGCCGGGCTCAAGACCGGCGACCGCGTCACCATCCACATGCCGATGGTGCCCGAGCTCCCGATCACGATGCTCGCCTGCGCTCGCCTCGGCGTCATCCATTCCGTCGTCTTCGGCGGGTTCTCCGGGCGTGCGTGCGGCGAGCGCGTCGCCGACTCCAAGAGCCACGTCATCGTGACCATGGACGGCTACTACCGCGGCGGGACGCTCCTCGACCACAAGGCGAAGGCCGACGAGGCCGTCCAGGTGGCCAAGGAGGGCGGCCAGGAGGTCGAGAAGGTGCTCATCTGGAGGCGCCTGCCCGGCAAGTACTCGTCGGAGACGCCGGTCGTGAAGGGGCGGGACTTCTTCGTGGACGAGATGCTCGCCAAGCACCGCGGCGCGCGGGTCGACCCGGTGCCGATGCCGGCCGAGGGGATCCTCTTCCTGATGTACACGAGCGGCACGACGGGCAAGCCGAAGGCGGCGCAGCACAGCATCGGCGGGTACCTCTCGTACGTGACCGGCACCTCCAAATACGTCCAGGACATCCATCCGGAGGACGTGTACTGGTGCATGGCGGACATCGGCTGGATCACCGGCCACTCCTACATCGTCTACGGCCCACTGGCCCTCGGTGCGACGAGCGTGATCTACGAGGGCGTCCCGACCTACCCCGATGCGGGGCGGCCGTGGCGCATCGCCGAGCGGCTTGGCGTCAACATCTTCCACACCGCGCCGACGGCGATCCGCGGTCTCCGCAAGCTGGGCCCCGACGAGCCGGCCAAGTACAACTACCGTTTCAAGCACATGACGACGGTCGGAGAGCCGATCGAGCCCGAGGTCTGGCGCTGGTACTACCACTCGGTGGGCAAGGACAAGGCGGTCATCGTCGACACCTGGTGGCAGACGGAGAACGGCGGCTTCCTGTGCAGCACGATGCCGGCGATCCACCCGATGAAGCCCGGCAGCGCGGGGCCAGCGGTGCCGGGGATCCACCCGGTGATCTTCGACGAGGACGGCAAGGAGCTGCCGGCCGGGTCCAACAAGGCCGGCAACGTGTGCATCCGCAACCCCTGGCCCGGGATGTTCCAGACGATCTGGGGCGACCGGGCGCGCTACGTGTCGACCTACTTCGCCAAGTACAACAAGAAGAAGGACAGCAAGGACTGGCGGGACTGGCCGTACTTCGCGGGCGACGCGGCAATGCTGTCGGCCGACGGGTACTTCCGCATCCTCGGCAGGGTCGACGACGTCATCAACGTCGCCGGCCATCGGCTGGGGACCAAGGAGCTCGAGTCCTGCTGCCTCCTGGTCAAGGAGGTGGCCGAGGCGGCGGTGGTGCCGCGCAACGACGAGCTCAAGGGCAAGCTGCCGGACGTCTACGTCGCCCTCAAGCCGGGCATCAAGCCGAGCAAGGAGATCGAGGACGCCGTCAAGAAGGCGATCGAGGACAACATCGGCAAGTTCGCCCGGCCGAAAGACGTCTACATCGTGCCCGACATGCCCAAGACACGTTCCGGCAAGATCATGCGGAGGGTCCTGGCGGCGCTTTCGAACCGCTCGGACAAGGTGGGCGACGTGACCACCCTGATGAACCCCGAGGTGGTCGAGCAGATCAAGCAGATGGTGATGTCGCGCTGAACGGCTTGCGGGCACTGAAGCCCGATCCGCATCTCTCGCCGCCCGGAGGCCGCCCGGCGGGGCGCCTCCGGGACGGCGGGAACGGCCGGCGGCCCGGGCGGTCGCGGGTAGAGGCAGGAGTATGGGGGGGACGAGGGGCGTGACGACACCACTCAGCGACACGGCGGTGCGGGTCATCGACTTGAACTTCGGCGTTGCGGGAACGATCGCCTCGTTCTTCGTGCGCTCGGACGACGGGCCGGTGGTGGTGGAGACCGGCCCCGACTCGACCTACGCCGCGCTCGAACGCGGTCTGAAGGACGCCGGGACGTCGCCCGCGGAGGTGCGGCACGTCCTGTTGACGCACATCCACCTCGACCACGCCGGCGCCGCCTGGCGGCTGGCTCGCCTCGGTGCGACGATCCACGTCCATCCGGTGGGTGTGCCGCACCTGGCCGACCCGAGCAAGCTGCTCGCCTCGGCGCGGAAGATCTACGGCGACCGGATGGACACCCTGTGGGGGCGGCTCGAGCCGATACCGAAGGACAACCTGCGCGGTGCCGCGGACGGCGAGGTCCTGCGAATCGGCGGTCTCGCCTTTGAGGCCCTGCACACCCCGGGGCACGCCAACCACCACATCGCGTGGAAGTTGGACGGCAAGGTGTTCAGCGGGGACGTCGGGGGCGTTCGCGTCGGCGGCGGGCCCGTGGTGCCGCCGTGCCCGCCACCCGACATCGATCTCGCGGCGTGGAGGATCTCGATCGCTCGGTTGCGCGCCATCCGGCCCGACGTCCTCTACCTCACGCACTTCGGACCGACCGCCAAAGTCGAGGAGCACCTCGACCGCCTCGAGCGCGCGCTCGAGACCTTCGCGAACTGGGTGCGGACGAAGATACAGCGCGGGCTCGACGAGGCCGCCATGGTCCCGATGTTCGAGGCGTTCAGCGAAGGGTTTCTCGTTGCCGGCGGGTGGGACGAGCCCATGCTGGGCCGCTACGCGATCGCCAATCCGGCGTTCATGAGCGTCGCCGGCCTCGCTCGCTACTGGCGCAGGCGCGACGCGCACGTACCGGCTCATCCCGGGCTCTGAGGCCGTGCAGGCTCGATCGGGCCGGGGTGCTATGCTGAATTGACTTCGGCCCGGAGGCCACCTCGATGTTCAGGATCATCACCGACGGCAAGGAGTTCCGCGAGCACGTCCTGTTGCGCGACGGCCAGAGCGTCCTCCTGCGGGTCGGGAGCCGGTCCGACATGCCGGCGATCGAGGCGATGCTGGCGCGGTGCTCGCCCCTCAGCCTGCGCATGCGCTTCATGGGCGCGATCGCCCAGGTATCGAGGAGCTTCCTGGAGTCGCTGTTCGGCGACGACACCCGCGACCGCGCCTGCCTCCTGGCGATCGTAGGCGAGGAGCCCGGCCACAGGGTCGTCGGCCTCGGCAACTACGTGGCCCTGGGCGTGCGGAACACGGCGGAGGTCGGTTTCATCGTCGACGACGAGTACCAGGGCCGGGGGATCAGCACGCTGCTCCTCGAGCGCATCGCCGGCCTCGCCGCCGGCGCCGGATTCGTCGGCTTCGAGGCCGATATCCTCTCCGAGAACCAGCCCATGATCAACGTCTTCCACGACTCCGGGTTCGAGGCGCGCCAGGCGCTCGACGGGGGCGCGTACCACGTCGAGTTTCCCGTGACCGGCGCCGTGGCCGTCCGCGAGCGCGGCGAGCTGCGCGAGCGGATCGCGACCGCCAACTCCGTCGCACGCCTCCTGAGGCCCAAGGTCGTCGCGGTCGTCGGCGCGTCGCACACAGGCGCCGGCGCCGGCAGCCTGATCTTCCAGCACATCCTCAAGAACAACTTCGCGGGCACCGTCTACCCGGTCAACAACCAGGCCGCGCCGGTGTACGGCGTGAGGGCCTACGCGTCGCTCGCGGCGCTGCCGGAGAAGGTCGACCTCGTGGTCATCGCGGTCCCGGCCGACCAGGTCCTGCCCGTCGCCGAGGAATCGGTGCGCGTGGGCGCGCAGGGGCTGATCGTCATCACATCGGGGTTCGCCGAGGCCGGCCCGGAGGGCGCCGCCAGCCAGCGCAGGCTGGTGGAGATCGTGCGCTCGCAAGGAGCCAGGCTCGTGGGCCCGAACTGCCTCGGCCTGCTCAACACGGATCCCGAGGTCCGGTTGAACGCGAGCCTCGGCCCTACGTTGCCCCCGGTGGGCAGGATCGGGTTCTACTCGCACTCCGCCGCGCTCGGCATCGTCATCCTCCAGTACGCGGTCGAGCGGGGCCTGGGGTTCTCGACGTTCCTTTCGGCGGGCAACCGTGCCGACATCTCGGGCAACGACGTGCTGCAGTACTGGGACGAGGACCCCGCCACCGACATCGCGATGCTGTACCTCGAGGCGTTCGGCAACCCGCGGCGGTTCGCCCGCGTCGCGCGCGCCTTCTCGCGGCGCAAGCCGGTCCTCTGCGTCAAGAGCGCCCGCAGCCGTGCCGGGTCGAGCGCCGCCCGGGCTCACATCGGCGCGCGTCCGATCTCCGACATCGAGGTCGACGCACTGTTCCAGCAGGCGGGCGTGATCCGCGTCGACACCCTCGACGAGCTGTTCGACGCGGCGGTGCTGCTCGCCCATCAGCCGCTCCCGCAGGGCAACCGGGTGGCGATCATCGGCAACTCGGGCGGGGTCGTCACGATCACCGCCGACGCGTGCGAGGCGAGGGGCCTGTCCGTCTCCGGACCGGGCCTCGTGGACCTCGGCGCCTTCGCCGAGCCCGAGGACTACCGCGCCGCGGTTCAGAAGGCCCTGGAGGACCCGCAGGTCGACGCGGTCATCGCGATCTTCCTCTGCGTCGGCGACTGCAACCCGACGCTGGCCGGGCGCGGCATCCGGCGCGGAGTCCTGAGCGCCGAGGGCAAGACCGGCGTGCCGAAGCCGGCGCTCCTGTGCCTGATGGGCGCTTCCGGACTGGTCGACTTCTCGGTCGAAGGCCGGGACAGCGTCACCGGCAAGCGGACCGTCTTCCCCTCCTATCGCTTCCCCGAGGCGGCCGCGCGGGCGCTCGGCCACGCCGCCGAGTACGCGGCCTACCGGCGGCAGCCGCCGGGGCGCCTGTTGTGGTACGAGGGCACGAACCCCGCGGCGGCCCGCGTCTGCCTCGAGCGGTCGTTGCAAGGCGCGGCAGCCGACGGCGAGCCCTACTGGCTCCACGGCGAGAAGGCCGGCGAGATCCTCGCCGAGTTCGGGATCGCCCTGGCCGAGAGAGCGACGGTTCCGCCGCAGGCGGAGGACGCGGTGGAGGTGAACGTCCGCACGCACCCGGACTTCGGCCCGCTCATCGCCCTGCGCCGCGCGACGCTCCCGTCGGTGGTGCGGATCACGCCCCTGACCGACCAGGACGTGCGGGCAATGCTCGAGGCGGCGGCCGTGCCGCCGGAGGGCGGGGAGCCGGAGCTGCTGGGGCGTCTCTCGCAGCTCGTCGAGGAGCTGCCGTGGCTCGTCGAGCTCCACGGCGAGATCGCGCCCGCGCCGAGCGCCGGGGCTCCTGCCGGCCTAGCCTCAAACGTGCGGCTCGCGTTCACCCGGCCGCACTGATCCCACGGCCGGCATCGTTCGCCCGCCGCGCGGGCCGGCTACTTCAGCTCCGGGAAGTCCTCCTCGCGGAACTCGGCGCCGGGAACGCCGCCGCCGGCGGCATGCTTGCGCAGCTCGACTCGGCGGATCTTCCCGGAGATCGTCTTGGGCAGCTCGGCGAACTCGAGCCGGCGGATGCGCTTGAACGGCGCCAGCCGGCCTCGGAGAAAACGGAAGATCTCGAGCGCGGTGTCCCGGCTCGCGGCGTGGCCCGCCCGCAGCACCACGTACGCCTTGGGGACGGCGAAGCGGACGGGGTCGGGGCTCGGCACTACGGCGGCCTCGGTGACGGCAGGGTGCTCGATCAGCACTGACTCGAGCTCGAACGGGCTGATGCGGTAGTCCGAGCTCTTGAACACGTCGTCGGCTCGTCCCACGTACCAGTAGTAACCGTCCGCGTCGCGGCGCGCGATGTCCCCCGTGCGGTAGAAGGCACCCCCCGTCGCGTCGGCCGACTGCGCCGCGTCGTCCTGGTAGCCGTCCATCAGACCGAGCGGCCGCCGCTCGCCGAGCGCGACCGCGACCTCGCCCTCGTCGGCGGGGCCGCCGGCCGGGTCGAGCAGTGCGACGGCGTACCCCGGGAGCGGGCGGCCCATCGACCCGGGCTTCACCTTCTGGCCCGGCGAGTTGCCGACCATCGCCGTGGTCTCGGTCTGCCCGTAGCCGTCGCGGATGACGAGGCCCCAGGCGCGCTCCACGCGGCTGATGACCTCGGGGTTGAGCGGCTCGCCCGCCCCGACGACCTCGCGGAGGCGCACCTTGAAGGCAGCGAGGTCCTCCTGGACGAGCAGGCGCCAGACGGTCGGCGGCGCGCACAGCGTGGTTACCCCTTTCGCCTCGATCACCCCGAGCGTTGCCTTGGCGCTGAACCGCGCGGCGCGGTGGACCAGCACCGTGGCGCCGGCGTTCCACGGCGCGAAGAAGCTCGACCAGGCGTGCTTGGCCCACCCCGGCGAGCTGATGTTGAGGTGGACGTCGCCTTCCATCAGTCCGATCCAGTACATCGTCGAGAGGTGGCCGATCGGGTAGCTCTGGTGGGAGTGGAGGACGAGCTTGGGCTTCGCGGTGGTCCCCGACGTGAAGTAGAGGAGGAACGGGTCCGTCGCCTTGGTGCCGCCGTCGGCGGCGAACGCGACGGGCGCCTCGTAGGCGGCGGCGTAGGCGATCCAGCCCTTCGGCACGGCATCGCCGACGGCGATCCTGGTCAGCGCCGCCTCGCGGCCGCCGAACTTGTCGCACTGGCCGGCGTCGACGAGGAGATGCCGCACCGCGCCGCGCTCGAGACGGTCGGCGATGTCGTCGGGAGCGAGCAGCGTCGTCGCCGGGATCACGACCGCCCCGAGCTTCATCGCCGCCAGGACGGTCTCCCACAGCGGGACGACGTTGTCCAGCATGAGGAGGATGCGGTCGCCCCGCCGCACGCCGAGGCCGCGCAGGAAATTCGCCACCCGGTTCGAGCGAGCGGCGAGGTCGGCGAACGAGAGCCTGGTCTCGTCGCCCGCCTCGTCGACGAGCCAGAGCGCCGTGCGGGCGTTGCCTTCGGCATAGGCGTCGAAGTAGTCGAGCGCCCAGTTGAACGAGTCGAGGCGCGGCCAGCCGAAGCCCGAGTACGCGCCGGCGTAGTCCTCACGGTGGGCGAGCAGGAAATCCCTGGCCCGGAGAAACCCCTCTCGTGCGGTCATCACGGTCCCCCAAGACGAGGCGTGTCGCCCACCAATAACGCAGCGCCGGCCGACGGCATGCCCGGCGGCCGGGGGTCTTCGCGGAAGGCGGCCGTCTACGGGCCAACCTGCGTGAGCTGGCCCCCCTGGACCTTGAACGTGGTCGTCCGGAACAGCGCGTTGAGCGCGGCCGCGTCCGCGTAGTGGTTGTTCCCGATCTCCGAGGCGTCGATGAGGTAGTAGGTCGCGGTGAGCGCATCGGGCGCAGCGTTGAGGACGACGCAGCCGTGGGCGTGCGCCCACTGGTGGAGGATCTTCGCCGGACTGACCGCCGGGTCTTGGGAGGAGACCTGGAGGATATCGCCGACCGCCTGAACGATTTGCGCGATGCCGGTGACCTGGCTGAGCACCGGGTCGGCCATCACGAGGGCGAGCACCTCCTCCTCGTTGGTCTGCGAGCTCACCGCGGGGGCGGTGAACTCGAACAGGCCGTTCCCGTGGTCGGTCACGAAGCCGGCGTGGATGTCGCCGGAGATGATCACGCTGCCCGGCACGCCCTGGAGGAAGGAGACGAGCTCTGCGCGCCGCTGCGGGAAGCCGTCCCACTCCTCGGCGTCCTCGAGCAGGCGGGTCCTGTACGCGGCGGGGAAGTCGGGCGGCAGCAGGGCCGCGATCTGCGGATTCAGGAAGTCGAGGATCATCGGGGTCATCGACACGGAGCTGGTGAACACCTTCCAGGTGGCCGAGCGGTTGGACAGCGTGGACCTGATCCAGGCCTCCTGGGCCTCGCCGTAGACGTCCTCGGCGGCGCCCTGCGTCGTCGCCCAGAGGAACCCCGAGAGGAGGTCGAAGCTGTCCTTGGCGACGACGTAGCGCGACCCCCGCATGTCGTAGAGGTTCTGTTTGCCGAGGTACAGGTAGGACAGTCCGCGGTCCATGGTCACCATGTCCGCCTCGCTGAACGGCGCCGTCAGCCCCGCGGCGGCGAAGAGACCGTCGAGGTAGGTCGCGCTCACGTTGCCGCTCGTCGCGGACTGGGCGGCCGCCGCAGCCTCGGCAGCGGTCAGGAACGGGTTCGAGACCGCGTAGAGCTGCGTGAGGATCGCGATGGCTCCGGCCTGGACCGCAGGGTTCGAGCCGAGGGCGACGTACGGGTCGAGGCTGCCCTCGACGGCGGCGTAGCCATCCGGCCCGAGGATCGCCTGGATCGTCGCCTTGTCGAGCACGACCGCGCCCGGGAAGGCGTTCTCCGGGATCAGCACGTCGGGACGGAAGGAACGGTAGTCGGTGAGCACGAGGTCCAGGTTCGTGCCGAACTGAAAGTCTTGGTAGATCTTCGCATTCGGGTACAGGATCGAATCGTCGATCTGGAGGCCGCTGCGGTAGGGGAGGACGCCCTCGTCGGAGGCGATGCCGATCGCGGTCGGCATGTACTCGAAGAACGCCTGCTCGGCGTGCTTGCGCCTCGGGGGGTCGTTCTCGTCCTTGCGCTTGTCGAAGTAGGTCGCCGCGGCACCGTGGCAGTCGTTGGAGTACTCGTGGTCGTCCCAGATCGCGACCATCGGGAAGCTCTCGTGCAGCTTCTGCAGCATCGGGTCCGATCGGTAGGTCTGGTAGAGCTGGCGATAGTTGGCGAGGCTCGACGCGGCGTAGAAGGGGTGGTCGGCGGTGCCGAGCTGGATCGCGCCCGCCTTGTCCGAGAAGTCAATCGCCCGCCCCACGATCGGCGTCTGCGACGACGGGTCGCCGGCCGTCTCGTAGATGTAGTCGCCGATGAACGCAACGAAGTCGAGGTCGTCCGGGTGATCGAGGAGCAGCTTGGCGTATGTGTTGTAGAAGCGGCCCTCGTAGTCCTCGCAGTTGAACACCGCGAAGCTCACCGGCGCGGTGTCGGAGCCGGACGGAGCGGTCCTCGTCCGTCCGAGATGCGAGAGGTAGATCAACCCGTTCTTGTAGTAGACGAAGAAGTACAGGTACGTCGTGCGCGGCAGGAGGCCGCTGAGCTGGACCTTCACGCAGTGGTCGTAGGCGGCCTGGGCCGTCACGACCTGATTCAGGACCACGTGCGCGAAGTACGGGTCCTCCGTGACGATGACTCGGACCGGGATGTCCTGGTCGGCGAGGTCCTGGTCGGCCAGTCGGGTCCACAGCACGACGCTGTCCGGGCGCGGGTCGCCCGAAGCCACCGACTGGGGGAAGAACTGCGGCCCGGGAACGACCCCCGGCACCTGGGCCGCATGCCCGCCGGCCGGCGCGAGCAGCGCGCGGACGCGATTGGCGCCGATCGCGGTGCCGCCCACCCGAAGTATCGGAACGTGGCGTGCCGCCTGCGCGGTCGCCGCCAGCGCCACGCCCGCCAAGGTAACGACTGCCAGAAGCCTCCGGTTCCCCATGACTCCCCCTTTCGCCGCCGGCGCGATCCTCGCCGGCAGAAGCCGCACCTTAGGCCGCCGAGGAGGACCGGGACGACCGACACGGGCACTCGCATGGCCGGTTCCTGAAGGTGTCTCTCGTTGCCATCAATGTAGATCGAGTCGCGCGATCATGCAACAGCCTGACCCGCTCCCGCGCCGACCGCCCGAGCACCGGCGGGTTCCGACGGCGCGATTGACGGCCCCGTATAATGCCCGCGTTTCGTGGAGGTCCCCCCCGTGGCCAAGAAGAGCCCCGACGTCTTCGTGATCGCATTCGTGCTGATCCTGCTGGCCGCCGCCGCGACCTGGATCCTGCCCGGCGGCTCCTACACGCGCCAGAAAGAGAACGTGAACGGCTCGGTGCGGGAGGTGGTCGTACCCGGGACGTTCCACGTCGAGCCGAGCAAGCCGCAGGTCGTCGCGATCCTGCTCGCCCCGATGCGCGGCTTCCTCCGCATGGGTGCGATCGTCGGCCTGATCTTCATCGTCGGGGGCGCGTTCAACATCCTCAACGACACGGGGGCGATCGCGGCGGGGATCCACCAGCTCGTCAAGCTGCTGGGCAACCGCAGCTTTCTGATCATCCCGATCGTGATGACGGTGTTCTCGTTCTTCGGCGGTGCGTACGGGATGGCCGAGGAGGCCATCCCCTTCGCGCTGATCTTCGTGCCGCTCGCCCTCGCGCTCGGCTACGACTCGATCGTCGGCGTCTGCCTGTCGTTCGTGGCGGCCGGCGTCGGTTTCTCGGCCGGGTTCCTCAACCCGTTCACGGTGCAGATCTCGCAGGGGATCGCGGGCGTGCCGCTGGGGTCGGGGATCCGCTATCGCATCGTGATCTGGTGCCTCGCCACGGCGCTCGCCATCGTCTGGGTGATGGTTTACGCGGCGCGGGTCAAGGCCGATCCGAAGCGTTCGGTGATGTACGACCTCGACCGCCAGCGTCGCGAAGATCTCGCCACCGCCGAGGTCGGGCAGCCGGCGTTCACCTGGCGCCACGGCCTCTGCCTGCTCGTCCTCGCGGCCACCGTCGTCGGCCTGATCGTGGGCTCGACGGTCTACAGCTGGTACATGGTCGAGTTCGCCGGCCTGTTCTTCGCCATGGGCCTCGCCTGCGGCATCGCCGGCGGCATCGGGCCGAACAAGATGGCCAAGTCGTTCATCGCGGGCGCCAAGGACCTCGCGAGCGCGGCGCTGATCGTCGCGTTCGCCGGGGGGATCGTCGTGATCCTCGAGGACGGGCACATCCTCGACACCATCCTCTACGGCATGGCGTCGGTCACGTCGCACTTCGGCGGGATCCTGGCCGCGCAGTCGATGTACGTGCTCCAGCTCATCCTCAACTTCTTCATCCCCTCCGGCTCGACCAAGGCCGTGCTCACGATGCCGCTGCTCGCGCCCCTGGCGGACCTCTCCGGGATCACGAGGCAGACGCTGGTGCTCGCCTACCAGTTGGGCGCCGGCTTCAACAGCATGATCCTCCCGACCTCGGCGGTGACGGTCGGCACGCTCGCCCTCGCCAAGATCCCCTACGAGCGCTGGTTCAAGTGGAACTGGCCGCTTCAGGTCGCGCTCTTCGCGTTCTCCCTGCTCGCGCTCGTCTGGCCGGCGGTGACCCACTGGAACTGAGGGACCGCGAAAGTTCAGAGGTTCGAAGGTTTTAAGGGAAGACAGTTAAGAGTGAAGAGTTAAGAGTGAAGAGTTGAGGGAAGGACGGCGGGTTGAACCTTCTGACATTCGAACGTGCGAACCCTCGAACGTCTATCGGCGCCCCCGCTCCTCTGCGTACCTTTGCGGACCTTGAGCCTTCGAACGTTCGAACCTTCGAACCTTAGAACGTTCGAACCTGCGAACGTGTCGATGTGCGGACACGCCGCGAGGTCGGACGCGAGCTACTTGGCGGCCCGTTCGATGTCGAGCTTGCCGAAGTCGATGCCGACCCCGACGCCGCGGCCGGTGCCTTCCAGAGCGAGGGAGACCTCGCCCTTGGTGTAGACGGCCGCCTGGCCGGCCTTGACGGCGCCCGCGGTGGCCTCGGCCGCCGCGTAGTGGCCAAGGACCTCGTCGGCCGATTTCAGCGCGGAGAACTCGCCCTTGCCCTCGAGGATGTCCATCTTGCCGAAGGTCAACCCTCCGCCGTGGACAGTGAGCTTGACCGGCACGGCCTGCCCGTTGTTGCAGGTCACCGTCCCGTGTCCTTTCGCCGTCTTGTAGACCGCGGACCATCCCTTGAGCGTGAACGTCATGGTGCACTTGACAGGCGCGGCGTCGTCAGCGGCGGCGAGCGCCGCCGGCCATGCCGAGAGCGCCGCAGCGGCCAGCAGAAGCGAGATCTTGCGGATCATGCGGACCTCCCTTGAGCGTCCCCGCACGTGAGCCCCGCTGCGCTTTGCTGCGGGGCGCGCAGAAACGCACCGAACACGACAGTGCGAACGTCATTCGTCGCAGTGAAATTCTCCGGACCTTCGAACCTTCGAGCAGGGCGCTGCTTTATGGGGCGCTACTTCGCGGGCGGCTTCGGCGCGATCGCGAGGATGTCGGCGAGAGGGCGCGCGGCGAGCTCGGCCTGGAGGCGCGCGGCCTCCTGCAAATCGGCACCAGTCGGTCATGAGGACCTGTCGTCGCCACAGGGGGTGAAAATGGTAGCGGGGATGGAGAGAGGTCGAGGTGCCTTGATGCTGTGAGCCCGCGTACCAGCCTGGCCCGAGCGGCGGCAGGAACCCCAGATCGTGCCGAGAGCACGCGGACCAGATTACGAGGTGGCAGGTACCCAACCGGCCGAATTGGGCGACGGGCCCCTCAGCAGGCTCTACCTCTTCAGCCGAACCGTAATCCAGCTCGCGGAAGCGGTCCGAAAGGCTCCGGTCTACGGTGCGGGGCGGCGCGGAGCCGCACGGGCTTGCCCTCGACGCGGTCCGTGTGCGGATTGTGCAACGACGGTCGTTTACCCAGACGAGAGAGGGAGGAGTCCATGAGCTTCCGCAAGCTGTGCGCAAGTGCGACCGCAACCCTCTGCGGCGCGTTCGTCGTCGGCGCGGGCACGCTCGCGGCTGATCCGCCGCCGGCACAAAGAACACAACCGAAGGAGGTCGCCAAAATCAAGCTCCCGGAACCGATCAAGATCACGCCGACCGGGCGAAAATTCGTGGCCGGCACGATTCCCGCGCCCGGAGGAGCGCAACAGGTGATGCCGACCGACCTCGTGTGCTCCGTGCGTGTGTCCTACGACGAGGCGGGCAACCAGCCGATCTCCCCGCCGGGCTCAACAACGGGAACGTACTCGGCATCGAAGGCGAACCCCGGCTGGGCGCACGTGACGGTAAGGAACATGGGTTTCGCGATAACCCCGGCCGGCAACCCCCAACCGCCGACGTTTAGCGTCTTGGTTCGGCTCATCTACCCGGTCTCCCACGTCAACGGCTTTGGTACGTCCAGCGTGACCTTTGAGAACAACGACTTTCCGTACACCGAACAACTGAAACCGGGTGCGACCTACCAGTACGACTTCAACTTCAATCCCCCGTGCTTCAAGATCCCGTACATCTATATGGGGCATATCGGAAATTACACGTGGTACCCCCTCAAGCTCCAAGTCACGGTGGACGCGCTGAACCTGGTCAAGGAATCCAACGAGACCAACAACAACTGCTCCTACGAGGTGCACCTTACGGACTAGCGAATGGGGATCCCCGGGCCAAGGCAGGCCCGCAGCCATCGCCGGGCGCGCGACGGGCCGGTCCGTGAGGAGAGGGTGTCGTAGGGACGAGGGCCTTCTGGCCTCTGCACCTCTTCCCCTCTGCGGCTCCGCCCCTGTTCTCCTCGGCTGCTGCTGAACCGTCGAACCTGCGAACCGTCGAACGGTCCTCCACCGTTGGGGGCGCTACTTCGCGGGCGGCTTCGGCGCGATCGCGTGGATGTCGGCGAGCGTGCGCGCGGCGAGCTCGTCCTGGAGGCGCGAGACCTCCTGCGGGGTCGGAGCCTGCGTCTGCCACGACGCGAGGGCCGCCCGGGCCCGGCGAAAGTTCTCCGCTTCGCTCTGGAGCAGCCGCGGCACGACGGCCGACCCTGAGACAGCGAAGGCCTCGACGCGGATGAACTTCTTCAGCTCGCCGCGGGTCTCGGGGTAGAACAGGGTCCGAACTGCGTCGAGCGCCTGCGTCATCGGCGAGGCGTCCAGCGCCGGCGCGAGCGCGGCCGGCACGGCCGCGGCGCGAACCCAAAGCGGGACCGCCGTGCCGGTAATCGGCTGGCCGACGATCACCCACAGCGTGGCGAGCAGCGGGTCCTCGCCCGGGCGCACGCCCTCGAAAACCGCCACCGAGGCGGTGTCGAACCGGCACACGCTGTCGGCCGTGTACGCCCAACGCGCGCCGACCGGCAGCCCCTTGGCCGGGTACGAACCGATACGCACGTTGGCGACGTCGCGAGCGGGGCCGGACAACAGGGTCTGTGCATCCAGCGCCTTCGTCTTCGCGAGGTCGTCGAGCAGCGAGGTGGCTCGTCTCGCGCCGCAGGAAGCCCGAGCCGGAGTCGGTGTCCCCGGAGTCGCTGTAGTTCGAGCGCACGATGAACCCGTTGGGGGCGACCTTGCAGGTCGGTGGCGTCGAAGCGCACGGTACTTCTTGCGGCCGGTCTCGAAGATCGCGGCGCCACCCCTGGCGTCGATGACGCCGAAGTTGGCCGTGACGTCCCGACCGCCGTCGGTCTTCGCGAGCAGCGCCTGGAACTCCTCCACCGTGGCGCACGATTGCAGCGCCATCCGCATGAGTTGGCCTTCCGCCATCGAGTCGCCCTTGTCGAGGTTGTAGGAGGCGGAGTTCATGATCGCGAAACCCTGCGAGTTGATCCCCGCCCAGATCTCGAAGCCGGCCGGGTCGGCGGAGTTGACCACGCCCACGAACGGGTATCGGCCAGTGGCGTCGTAAACGACCTGGTTCCGCTTGTTCTCGGCGTCGCGGTTCTTCCAGAGCAGCGGCCGTCCGTTCGCCGTCGAGGATCCGGAGATGACCGCCGTGGTGCAGGCCGACGCGTGGCCCAACCCCAGTGTCGCCCCTGCCACCGCCAGCACGCCGACGCGATACCGCCATGTCCATCGCGTATGGTTCGAGGCCATTGGCCCTCCCTCTGCCTGTTCCTGGCGCGCACGGCCTGCCGCCACCCATCCAATGGCCGCCGTTCGCCCGCCGGCAGACGGCACGCTTGACTCGTGGTGTGTCGTGGCGTACCGTCAGGCAAGGTTAGATTTTATATCAAATATCATGGATCGTGTCATGGACAGCGAAACCCGACCGAACCCGCACAAGCAGATCCCCCAATGGGTGGCCGACCGGCTGCGGACGGACATCCTCGAGGGCCGCCTTCGCCCCGGCGATTGGCTCCGGCAGGAGCGGATCGCGCAGGAGCAGGGCGTATCCCAGATGCCGGTCCGCGAGGCGTTGAAGCAGCTCGCGTCCGAAGGACTCGTCGAGCACGTCCCCTACCGGGGCGCGCGGGTTGTGGCGTTCTCGGTCGACGATGTCGAGGATCTCTACGCGTGCCGGGCGTTCATCGAGGGGATGGCGGCGCATTTCGCCGCCCGGAACATCGCTCCGGACGAGCTGGGGGAGCTCCGAGCGCTCGCCGAGAGGATGGCGGCGTGCGAGACGCCGCGCGAGCTCGTCGAATACCGCGAGCTCAACCGTCGCTTCCACGGCCTGATCTTCCAGGCCAGCGGCCGCTCGTACTTGGTGCGGACGCTGGCGCAACTGTGGTCCGCGTTCCCGACGATGCTGTGGAGCAACGTGCCGCGGGTCGCGGTCGACTCGGATCCCGGACGGGACCAGCCCGACATCGAGGAGCACGCCGCGATCGTCGCGGCGCTCGCGGCGCACGACCCGGGGGCGGCCGAGCGCGCCGTCCGCCGGCACATCGAGCTGGCCGGCGCGGCGCTGCGCTCGGCCGTGGCCGGCGCTCCATGACGCGTCGTCACTGCGCCCCGCCTCCACGCGGAGGTCGGGGTCGTGACCCCAGTCGGCTCCGGAGGAGGATCTCCCATGCGATGGACTTTCGCTGTGATCGGTTCGATGGTTCTGGGCGCTGCGGCGTTCGCCGAGGCGCCGCGCCCCCTCGGCAACCTCATCCTCATCGGCGGCGGCGAGAAGCCGCGCGAGGCGATGGCCAAGTTCGTGGAGCTCGCGGGAGGCCCGCAGGCGCCCATCGTTGCGATCCCGACGGCCTCGTCGGAAGCGGACGCCGGCGCCTACTACGAGAAGCTCTTCAAGGAGGAGTACGGCTGCACCAAGGTCGTGGCGCTCGCCATCAAGACCAGGGCGGACGCCATGCGCCCCGACTTCGCGCAGCTGGCGGCGAACGCCGGAGGGATCTTCTTCGGCGGCGGGGACCAGGTGCGGATCACCGACGCCATCCTCGGCACGCCGGTCGGGGCCGCGATCGCGGGCGCCTTCGAGCGCGGCGCCGTCGTCGGCGGCACCTCGGCCGGTACGGCGTGCCAGAGCGATCCGATGATCACCGGCGAGGGCGATTTCTCGGTGATCGAGGCCGGCACGGTCGAGCTCAAGCCGGGGTTCGGGTTCTTCCGCGGGGTCATCGTGGACCAGCACTTCATCAAGCGCCAGCGCGAGAACCGGCTCCTGTCCGTGATCCTCGAGCATCCTGACCGGCTCGGCGTCGCGGTGGACGAGGGGACCGCGGTCTGGGTCCGTCCCGACCAGACCTTCCAGGTGATGGGCGAGAGCTCGGTCGTGGTGATCGACGCGTCGAGCGCGACCGATCGCGCGCCGTCCCGGCGACAAGGGGAAGGAGCGCCTCGGCGCGCACGGACTTCGCGTGCACGTCCTCCTCCCCGGCGAGACGTTCGACGTCAAGACCCGGTCGGTCGTCGCCCCGGCATCGGCGCCCGCCACGGGTGCGGCGGCCCATTAGCGCGCGACCGGGGGTTGGGAACGGATCGACCCGGCATTCGAATGAAGGCAGCGGAAGGGGCTGAACCTGATCTCTTTTCAATGAGATGACACGTGTGCGCGAGGGCCGTCGCGATGAGCACAGAATGAGACACGTTCTTGAGATAGATGGTATAGGTCAGGTCTTGACTTGCGAGGATTGCTCTGGTACCAATGACGCAGCGTACATAATATCTAATACACAGACGCCCAAATGCCCAGTGAGTTCCCCCCTCGCACGCACATGCAGCTTCGGCTCTGGGTGGCGGACCGTCTCCGCGCCGAGATCCTCGACGGCCGCATCAAGCCCGGCGAGTGGCTGCGCCAGGAACGGCTCGCGCAGGAGCAGGGGGTCAGCCAGACGCCGGTCCGCGAGGCGCTGAAACAGCTCGCGAGCGAGGGGCTCGTCGAGCACGTGCCGTACCGGGGCATCCGCGTCGTCGAGTTCTCCGTGGAGGACGTCGAGGACCTCTACGCCTGCCGCGCGTTCATCGAGGCGATGGCGGGCCGCTACGCCGCGGAGAGCATCACCGAGACGGAGCTGGCGACGTTGAGGGAGCTGTTCACGCGCATGGTCCGCTGCAAGACACCCGAGGACCTCGCCGAGTACCGCGAGCTGAACCGTCTCTTCCACTCGGGGATCTGCAACGCCAGCCGCCGGTCGTACCTGATGCGGACGCTGGCCCAGCTGTGGTCGGCGTTCCCGACGATGCTCTGGAGCAACGTGCCCCGCGTCGCGAGGGAGTCGCTCCCCGACCGCGACGAGCCCGACATCGTGGAGCACACGGCGATCCTCGAGGCGTTGCAGCGGCACGATCCCGAGGCGGCGGAGCGCGCCGTCCGGCACCACATCGAAGCGGCGGGGAGCTCCTTGGTCACCGCGATGCGAGCACAGGCATGAGCAGGTATCGGCACGACGCGACGCCATCGCGGCGGGGTGCGTGCCTGGCACTTGGCAGGCCGGAGAGGCCGGCCCGAAGGGGCTTCCGGTCCAGGATCGAGGTGCGGCGGGAACCAACCCGCGGCGCCAGGGGAGGAGACATGGTGCGTGCGTTCTTCAGAGGAGGGTTCATCGCCTTGATGCTGCTCGCGCTGGCGGCGCCGCTCGTCGCGCAGTCGAACGTGTCAGGCAGCATTCAGGGCACGGTCAAGGACAAGCAGGGAGGCGTGCTCCCGGGCGTCACCGTCACGGTGGCCTCGGACGTTCTGATCGCGCGCACCTCGAGCGCGGTCACCGACGAGCGGGGCGTGTACCGATTCCCCTCCCTGCCGCCGGGGCACTACACGATCGAGGCCGCCCTCGCCGGCTTCGGCACGGCCCACGCCGAGAACGTAGTCGTCAACCTCGCCAAGGCGCTCGTGATCGACATCACGCTGCAGCAGGCGAAGCTCGCCGAGGAAGTCTCGGTGACGGGCGAGGCGCCGCTGGTCAGCGTGGCGAGCAACACGGTGTCCACCAGTTTCGACGCCAAGTTTCTCGACAACCAGCCGCTGCCGCGGAACTACTACTCGCTGCTCGCGGCGGCTCCGGGCATCACCGTTGACGTCACCGGCAACGGCGCCGCCATGTTGGCCTACGGCGGCACGGGCTCGACGCAGAACGCCTACAACGTCGACGGCGTCAACGTCGCCGCGCCGGGCGACGGGAACTACTGGCTGCTCCCCAGCATCCAGTGGATGCAGGAAATCCAGATCGGCGGCCTGGGCGCCGGCGCCGAGTACGGCGGCTACACCGGCGGCATCATCAACGGCGTCACCAAGTCGGGCGGCAACGAGTTCCACGGCGGCGTGGAAGCCTACAACCAGCCGTCGTCGTGGGTCGCCAACAACACTCCGGCCGACCTGGGCACGCAGGCGCCGTTCAAGTTCCACGACTACGCGATCAGCCTCGGCGGCCCGGTGATGAGGGACAAGCTGTGGTTCTTCCTCTCCGGCGAGGACTGGGAGCAGGAGACCTCGGACGTCGGCGCGGCGAGGCCGACGGACCGGAAGACCCCGCGCTACCTCGGAAAGCTCACCCTCCAGGGGAGCGTGAACAACCGCCTCAGCTTGATGTTCGAGCACGACACCGTGAACCAGGACTACCGCACCGTCAGCTCGAGCGTTCTGCCGGAGGCCGCATACAAGGAGAGCGCGCCGAACTACACGCTCGCCACAAGCTGGGAGTCGCTGCTCAACGCGAACAACTTCGTCAACCTCAAGCTCACCGGGTTCGACGGCCGCGAGGATGACCTCCCGTACAACGGCTTCAACACCCCGGGGCGCCAGGATCAGAACACGGGGATCTACTGGCAGAACCTGACCAACTACCTCCTTTCGCACCAGCGCCAGGTGACGTTCGACGGCTCGTGGAGCCTCTTCGCCGACGGGCTCTTCACCCCCAAGGACTCCCACTCGTTCAAGTTGGGCGGGGGCTACCAGGTTGCGTCGGTGGGCTACAATTCGGCGCCCAACGGCGGCTATGCCCTGTACGACGACTCCTCAGCCTGCCCGGGCGACACGACCGACGCGCAATTCGCGTACTACTTGGCCCACCCCGAGTGCGGCCTCAACGACTACGCCTACAAGGAGACGGGCTACAACGAGTACCACGAGCGGCTGGACTTCAAGGAGATCAGCCTTTACGCACAGGACTCGATGCGGCTCGAGCGGTTCACGCTCAACTACGGCGTGCGCTACGGCAACCTGAAGGGCGGCTTCGCGTCGGGCACCGGCAACGCCGACGTCTACAACGCGAGCTTTGTGGACCCGCGGATCGGGTTCGTGTGGGACGTCCTCGGTGACAACCGGACGGCCCTCAAGGCGCACGTGGGCCGCTACCACGACAAGATGAAGGGGTACCTCTACGACCGCGAGGTCTCGGGCCACATCGCGCCGCCGACGATCGACTGCTACTGGGACTCGGCCACCAACCAGTACGACCTCGACTCCAACGGCGACCCGGGCTGCGAGACGTACTCGGTTCCCCCGGCCGCCGCGATGGGCAACTACGGCGGGCAGTACGTGGACGAGGCGCTGCTCACCGTCGAGCAGCAGGTCGGCAAGGACATGGTGTTCGGCGTCGACCTGATCGACCGGAAGTTCCGCAACATCATGGCGATGATCAACGCGAACCAGGACTACACGTTGAAGACCGCCACCGACAACCCTCTCGACGGCGGCACGCTGCCGATCTGGATCCTCAACTCACCGCAGCAGTATGTTCTTACGACCGACAACGGCGCCTACCGCGACTACCGGTCCGTGATGCTCCGGTTCGAGAAGCGGTACTCGAACGGGTGGTATGCCCAGAGCTCGCTGGTCTGGACGGACCTCAAGGGAAACGAAACCAGCAACTACGGGTACGAATCCTCGTATCAGGACCGCAACGGGTTCACCAACGCGGACGGGCAGATGGACTGGGTCTACAACAAGTGGGACTACAAGCTCAACGCGGCGGTGGACCTGCCGCTCGACCTCCAGCTCAGCGGTCAGTACAACTACCTCTCCGGCATGTACTGGACGCCGTACGTGCGGGTGACCAGCGGGCTCGACTACAACTCGACCTCCGGCCGGAACATTCTCCTCCTCCCGCGCGGCTCGTATCAGTTCCCGTCGCGCCACCTCGTGAACATGCGGCTGGCCTGGAACCCCAAGATCGCCGGCGCGCTCAGGCTGACGGTCTCCGGCGAGGTGTTCAACGTCCTCAACAACAACACCATGCTCGACACGTACCAGCGCTGGGGCAGCTACAACGCGAATAGGAACACGTGGTCCGGACCGAGGTCCGACTACGGCACGCCGTACTCGATCGAGGCGCCGCGCCAGGTTCGGCTCGGCATCCGCTTGGAGTTCTAGGGGCGGCACACCGCCCACCTTGCAACCGGGGCGGCCGCGAGGCCGCCCCACTTTTTCCTTGGGAGGTGCGCCGATGATGACTGGAACACTCCGCCCGGTGATGGGCCGCGCCGCCAGGTACGCCGTTGCCGTCGGCCTCGCGTTGATGGCGGGCGGCGCGCACGCCCAGGCGCCCGCTGAAGGCAAGCCGGCCTGGGATCAGAGCAAGTCGGTCTACAACCGGCGCATCAGGCCGCCGGAGCCCGCCGAGAAGGTCGACTGGGAAACACGGGTGACGGCGCTCCTCAAGGAGGAGCCCGGCGACGTGATCATCACGGCCGTCGGCGACATGATCTTCAACCAGCAGATCAGCCGGCTCCCCGAGGCCGACCACCGGCAGCTCTTCCGGATCATGCAGGAAGCGGACATCGCCTACGGGAACCTCGAGTTCTCCATCAACGACCACCCGGAGCTGCAACGGCCGTTCTACAACTTCCGCGCGCCGACCGAGTTCAGGTGGGAGGTCGCCGCGATCGGGATCAACCTCGTGAGCACGGCGAACAACCACGCGCTCGACTTCGGGCCGGAAGGGCTCAAGGACTCGCTGCGGGCGCTCGATCTCACGCAAATAACGCACGCCGGCGCCGGGCGCACCCTCGCCGAGGCGCACGAGCCGGGCACGATGAGCGTGCAGAGCCAGAAGACGAAGTTCGCGCTGCTGTCCTACATGCGCTACTGGACGGCCAAGTACCGCTGCAAGGATCCGGAGGGGCCTTGCCTGGCGACGATCAACCCGGCGGTGATCCTGACCGCCAGGGACGGCAAGGTCGAGGAGGTCGAAGGGCCGCTCGCGAGCGACGTCGCGACGATGGAGGACGACATCGTGCTCGCGAAGAGGCACAACGACATCCTCATGGTCGCCCTCCACAACCACGACGTCAGCCACCACCGCGTCTACGGCATCCAGGAGAACATCCCCGCGACCGAGGAGATCATGTACCGAAAGGCGATCGACGCCGGCGCCGACATGGTTCTCGGCAGCGGGCCGCACGTCCTGCGCGGCATCCAGATCTACAAGGGCAAGCCGATCTTCTACAGCCTCTCCGATTTCATCTACCAGTACCGCACCCCCGACAAGATCCCGATCGACCTCATCCACCAGCGCGACACCGAGGTCGCGCGCCCGACGAACGTCTCTGTGTGGGACCGGCGCGACACGCCGCAGACGATGGAGGGGATCCTGGTGCGGATGACGCTCAACGCCGAGAAGCTCAAGCGGATCGAGTTCATCCCGGTGTCGATCGACGACGAGGGACCGCTGTACGGGGTGCCGCGGTTCGCCGCCGCCGCCAGGGCCAAGGAGATGATCGAGCGTGTGCAGAGGCTTTCGAAGCCGTACGGGACCGCGATCGTCGACAAGGGCTGGTACGCCGAGGTGAGGTTCTGAGTCGGCCGGGATGGAGGTGAGCGCCGTGCTCCGGACAACGACCCTGGCCCGCGCCCTGCGGGCCCTCGCCGTGCTTCCGATCATTGCCGTCGGAGCGCACGCGTCGGCCCAGCCGCCGGCGCAGACTGTCGCCCCTCCCCGCGCCGACAAGGTCCCGAAGGTCCTCGAGACGCTGGGCCACCGGCGGATGGACGAGTACTTCTGGATGCGGGACAGGAACGACCCGCGGGTCATCGCCTACCTCGAGGCCGAGAACGCGTACGCCGCTGCGGCGATGCGGCCGACCGAACCGCTCCAGAGCAAGCTGTACGCCGAGATCGTCGGGCGGCTCGAGCCGGACGAGGCGTCGCTCCCGGTGGAGGACAACGGCTACCTCTACTCGACCAGGTACGAACCGGGCAAGGACTACCCGGTCTTCTGCCGCAGGAAGGGATCGGCGGCGGCGCCCGAGGAGGTGATCCTCGACGTCAACGCTCTGGCGACGGGTCTCAAGCTCTGCAAGACGGCCGGCCTCGCGGTGAGCCCCGACAACCGGGTGCTCGCGTTCGGCCTCGACGCGCGCGGCGATCGGCTGTACACCGTACGCGTCAAGGACCTCGCAACCGGTGTGTTCCTGGCCGACGAGATCCCGGGCACGGCGGCGGACATCGTGTGGGCCGCCGACAACCGGACGTTCTTCTACACCACGCGCGACGCCAGCATCCGCACGTACCGGGTCATGCGTCACGTCCTCGGGGAGCCGGTCGCGAAGGACGCCCTCATGTTCCAGGAGGACGACCCCACGTTCGAGGTGTCGCTCGGCCGGTCGAAGTCCAGGAGATTCGTGCTCATCGGAACCTCGAGCACCACGTCGTCCGAGTTTCGCTACCTCGCGGCGTCGAATCCAAGAGGGTCGTTCCGGGTCTTCCAGCCGCGCACGCCCGGCCTGCGCTACTGGGTCGAGCACGCGGCGAACACGTTCTACATCCGGACCAACCTCGGCGCGCCCAACTTCAGGCTCATGGCGGCCGGTCCCGAGGCCACCTCCAAGGGGTCGTGGGTGCCGGTCGTGCCGTACCGGGATGACGTGCTGCTCGAGGGCTTCGACGTGTTCGACGGGTTCGTGGTGCTCGCCGAGCGGGTCGCCGGCCTGCCGCGCCTGCGGATCGTCAACGTCGCGGACCGGTCCAGCCGCACGGTGGCCTTCGAGGACGAGGCCTACGACGCGGCGTTGGAGGAGAACCCCGAGGTCGCCGGCGGGACGTTCCGGTACCGCTACTCCTCGCCGGTCACCCCGTCGTCCGTGTACGCCTACGACCTGGCGACGGGCACCAGGACCCTGCTCAAACGCGACGAGGTGGGCGGCGGCTACGACCCGAGCGCCTACGAGGTGCATCGCCTTGAGGCGCCCACCGCCGACGGCGTTCAGGTCCCGCTCTCGCTCGTCTACCGCAAGGGGCTCAAGCTCGACGGCTCGCACCCGCTCCTGCTGTACGGCTACGGCGCCTACGGCAACAGTCGCAAGGCCGACTTCGCGCCCGAGCGGGTGAGCCTGCTCGACCGCGGCTTCGTTTTCGCGGTCGCGCACGTCCGGGGCGGCCAGGAGCTCGGCCGCGCCTGGTACGAGGACGGGAAGCTGCAGCACAAGAAGAACACGTTCACCGACTTCGTCGCGGCGGCCGAGTACCTGATCGCGCAGAAGTACACCAGCCCGTCCAGGCTGTTCGCCAACGGCCTCTCGGCCGGCGGCATGATGGTGGCCGTGGTCGCGAACACTCGCCCGGACCTGTTCCGGGGGATCGTCGCCGAGGTCCCGTGGACCGACGTCGTCACGGACAGTCTCGACCCGAGCTTGCCGCTCGTGACGGTCGAGTACGAGGAGTGGGGCGACCCGCGCCGCAAGGCCGACTTCGAGTACCTGCTCTCGTACTCGCCGTACGACAACGTCAAGCCGCAGGCGTACCCCGCGATGCTCGTCACGGCGGCCTACAACGACACGCAGGTGGCCTACTGGAATCCCGCCAAGTGGGTGGCCCGGCTGCGCGCCGTGAAGACCGATGCCAACCCGCTCCTGCTCGTCACCAACATGGCCTCCGGACACAGCGGCGCCTCCGGTCGCCTCGAGCGCTATCGCCTCACGGCGCTCAAGTACGCGTTCATGCTGCAGCTTGCGGGAATTTCGCAATAACCAGGTACCTGGTACCGCATTTTGCAAAAAACGGGTACCAGGTACCTCATTGTTGCATTTTCCGCGGTCGGGCGATGGGCGAGTCATCGCCGGGTCGAACCAACCGCGTTGCGATCGACTCGACGATGGTCGTGTCCCTGAGTACAATATTGCCAAAGAGGCGCACCCAGTGAGACACCGACTCCTGGTGGCGGTCGCGGCCGCCCTCGTGGCGCGGGCGGCCGGCGCCGACGGCCTGGCGGACCTGCGCGCATGCCTCGTGCGTTTCCCGGCGCACGACCCGGTCCGCGCCACAGTGACAGTCGTGGTCCGATCGTTCCCTGACCCGAAGGGGGGCAAGGACGCGCCAAAGGCGGAACCCGCGACACTCACGGTCGAGGCTGCGGCGGGCGCTGGGGGGATCACCGTTACCGCCTCGCCCGAGTTGCTCGCCGCGCTGCAGGAGCAACGGCGAGCTAGGGGCAAGGGAGGGCCGGCTGCCAGCTCCTTCAGCGCGGCACTCGACCAGGTCACCTTCGACGCGCTCGATGCTCGTCTCGGCGCCGGCCGGACGCTCGCTGCGCGATTGGATGGCGCGACGCTCGTGCGCGAGGCGTCCGGATCGTTCGGCGGAGCCCCTGCGCGGCTCGTCGTCCTTCGCCCGGCCCCCGAGTTGGACGAGGGCGCGCGCAAGCACGTCAAGATCTCGAAGGAGGAGCTCCGTGTCTGGCTGGACGGCGGCGGCTGTCCATTGGGGTCGGAGGCGATCAGCGAAGGGAAGTTCCGTTTCCTGGTGCTCACCGCCGAGTTCAGCATGCGGTTGCGCACCGAGTTCGCGCTGTATGGGGACCGTCTGATTGCGGTACGGCAGGAAAGTGAGACAAGTGGCTCGGGGATGGGGGAGCACAGCCGGGAGATCACCACGGTCACGGTGGTGCCGCGTCCGCCGGAGGCGACCGTCGCGGCGAGTCCGGGCGGCCGCGACGAGCGACGCTAAACGGCTCGGACGAACAGCTGGCGAGGTAACCGGGGAGGCCGCGAAGCACTTTGGTACCTGGTACCGAATTTTGCAGAAATGGGTACCAGGTACCTGGTTATTGCATTTTTAGCGGTCGGCGAGGAGCCAGGCGGTGGCGAGGGCGAGCCGGGCCATGCGCTGGACCTGCGACGGATCGAGCGCGTCGGCGGTGTCGGTCGGCTCGTGATAGCCGGGGAAGAAGTTGCCGAAGAACCGGACCCACGGGACGCGGGCGCGGGCGAAGTCGCGGTAGTCGCTGCCGCCGTGCGTGCCGTCGGTCCGGTCGAGGTGGATCGCCAGCCCGCTGATCCGGGCGGCCTGGCGGAGCGCCGCCGCCAGCTCCGGCGCATCCACCGGAAGCCCGGGTTCCGCGAAATCGGCCGGCGTCACCTTGGCGAGGAACGCCTCGCCGTCCGGCAGGCCGAGGTCGACGACGAGCTTCCGGATCTCGTCCATGGACCACGGGTGGCCCACCATGTCGAGGTTGAGGTAGGCCGCGGTGCGCCCGAGCGGCCACAGCGGGTGGCGCACCCAGTGGCCGGAGCCGAACTTGCCCTCCTCCTCGCCGGTCCAGAACGCGATCACGACCGTTCGCTTCAACCGTGCCGGCGCCGCTGCCAGCGCCTTGGCGATCTCGATGACCGACGCGACGCCCGACGCGTTGTCGTCCGCGCCCGGGTACACGGTCTCGCCGATCTTCCCGAGGTGATCGAGGTGGGCGCCGATCACCACCGCCTCGTCCCGCAGCTTCGGATCGACGCCGGCCAGGACCCCGACGACGTTGCGGCTCTCGAGGCGCCGCTCCGCTCCCGTAACGCGGATGGTCGCAACGGTGTCCGGAAGCTCCCGTGCCGGCGCCGATCCGGCGGTTGCGACGTCCAGGCTCGCGGCGGCCAGGAGCGTGTCCGCGACCGCCGAGGAGACGCGCACCAGGGGTGCTTCGATCGCGCCTTCGAACGGCAGGAAGAACCGCGCCTCCGGCGGGTCCTCCCCGATGGAGTCGTCGCCGTCCACGGCGAGGACGGCGGCCGCGCCGGCGGCGCGCGCCGCCTCCGCCTTGGCCGCCCAACGATCGCGTGCCTTCGCCCCGCCGTAGCGCTTGACGAGATCGGGGCTCCCCCAGGCCGGGCCCGCCGGCAGCCTGCCGAGCACGAGCACGATCTTCCCGCGGACGTCGAGGCCCCGGTAGTCGTCACGGCCGAGCGCCGGCTCCCGGATCCCGAAGCCCGCGAACACGACCGGCGCGGTCAGCGTCTGCGGCGCGGCCTCCGGGAGGACACAGTCCACGCCCGCGAGAAACGGCCGGCTCCGGGTCACGCCGTCCCTGCGCCGCTCGACCGTGACCTCCCCCGACACTCCCGTGATCTCGCGGACCGGGACCGGCTGGAAGTAGCTCGTGCCGGCCGGCGGTATCGCGGCGAGCGCGAGGGCCGCGGCCGCGTACTCGGCGGCGGCGTCGAGCCCGCGGGATCCGAGTCCGCGCCCCTCGAGGGCGGAGGAGGCCAGGTACCGGATGTGGGCGGCGAGCGCCGGCGCCCGCAACCCTGCGAGAGCCGCGGCGAGCGCGGCCGGCGCGGGTTCCTGCGGGCCCGGGTTCACGAAGTCGCCCGCCACACCGGCGGGCGGCGCCGGGACTTGACCCGACGCCGCCGCCGGCCACACGACCAAGGCGCCCAGGAGCACGGCAACGGACCGGATGGAGGAGGCGGCCATGCGCGAGCCTACCGCACGACCCGGACGACGGGCAGCGCCTGGCCCGGGGTCGTCAGGGCGCGGAAGCGCGGGTACTGGTAGACGCCATACATCGCGGCCGGCTCGAGGACGAGCGCGGCACGCACCGCGGCCTCACCCGCCAGCGGCACCCACAGGCTCCCTGGCGCCAGCCGACGCTCGACGGGCGCCTCCCGCCGGACGATCTGGCGGCCTTCGTAGCGGCCGTAGAGCTCGTCGAAATCGTCCTCGATGCGGAGCAGCGTGCAGCTCTCGGTCTTGACGATGCGCCCGTCGTTGACCACCTCGTACGGGATGCCGTGCCGGTCCAGCAGCGGCGCGAACGTCGCCGCCGCGCCGGGGTCGACCGCGTACGCGAGCGGTGCGGGCACCGCAGCCTTCACTGCCATCACGGTCATCATGTTCGCGGTCGGGATCTTGAGCGTCTGCCCGGTCGCGGCCTCGATCACCGGGAACTGGGTGACCGTCATCCCCGGGTTGACCCACAGGTAGTTCGTCGGGATGAACTGGGGCAGCGGTCGCCGGCGGGCGGCCTCCACGGCAGCGAGGTCGTCCTGCCGGTGGCCGGCCCCGTCGACGAAGCGCCTCAGCAGCACGAGGTACGCGTCGACGCGGTTGCCGAGATCGGAGGCGGGTGCGTTGGCGCCGCGAAAAACCGCGGCCTCGATGATGAACGACAGCCCGCCGTACATCCCGATCGCGTTCAGGCCGCCGTCGATGTCCGGCGCCGAGTGGCGCTGCTCCTCGTCGGGCGGCATCCCGCCGACCGAGTAACGAAGGAAGGCGTGCCCGGCCGCCGCCTCGGGCGCAGCGGACTCGTCGACCCACCGCTGGGCCGCCGCGATCACCGCCGGGTCGAACAGCGGGTTGTTGACGCCGTCCATCGTGATGTCGGGCCAGGCGATCCAGCCGCGGCCGCGGCGTTCTTCGGAGTCCCTCGTGAACTCGTGGCAGTCCACCGCCAGGTGCGGGCGCACCCGCCGCGCCACGCGGTGGAGCGCCTGGGTCTCCGGCTGCTCGAGCACGATGTGGTCGCGGTTGAGGTCCGCACCGGCGCCGTTTCTCCGCGTGCCGGCCTCAGCGCCGTCCGGGTTCATCATCGGCATGATCCACAGGTCGACGTCGAGCGGCAGCAGCTCCGGCCTGGCGACGATGTCGCGCACGAGAAAGAGCAGCGCGTCCTTGCCCGAGACCTCGTCGCCGTGTTGCTGCGCGTAGAACAGGATCCTGAACGACGGCGAGCCCCCGCGGGTCGCGTGCACGAGGTAGATCGCCCGGCCCTTCGCCGTCGTGCCTTCGACGGAGACGTGCACAGGCCCCTTCCCGTCGACACTCGCCAGGAAGGAGACCATCTCGGCGTACGAGATCGTCTTGGCCAGCGAGCGTGGGTCGACGGGCAGCGCGGTCGTCGGCGCCGGGCCGGCAAGGGCAAGTGAAGCAAGGAGGATCGGCGCCGCGCGCAGAAGCAGTGTAGGGGGGTTCATCGCGACTCGCCTTTCTGCGAGATGGAATCGTGCGGGCCGCAGCGCTCCGGACGCTGCACGAGGGTTGCGTGTCCACTCGCCGGGGCCGGGCCGGTCTGCCCTGGGCCCAGCCGACCGCAGCAGAATAGACGCTCCCGGCCCGTACGGGAAGGGCCGCACCCGCGTTCTCGGCCGGGCCCGTGCTCGGCGCTAGTCGTCGAGAGCGTCGCGAACTTCGCGGGCGAGCGTGACCATGTCGAACGGTTTCTGGAGGAACCGGACGGCGCCTGTGCGGACCCCGCGCCGCACGGTCTCGTCCTCGGTGTACCCGGACATCAGGATGACCTTCAGCGCCGGCCAGCGCGCGCGCAGCGCGTCGGCGAGCTCGCCGCCGTGGATCCCGGGTAGGAGCAGGTCGGTGAGCAGAATGTCGAACCGCGGCTCGCCGGGGAGGCCGACCGCCTCCTCGCCGCTCTCGGCCGTGACCACGCCGTACCCGAGCATCGTGAGGATGGCGTGCAGGCCCTCGCGGGCGTTCCGCTCGTCCTCGACAAGCAGGAGCCGCTCGCCGCGGCCTTCCGGCAGCGCCTCGGCCGGGCGTTCCGGCGCGCTGACGGCGGGTGAGGCGCCGGACGGCAGCACCACCCGGAACGTGGTGCCGCGGCCGGGCTCGCTCTCGACGTCGATACGGCCACCGTGCGCGGTGACGATCCCGTGCACCACCGCCAGCCCGAGGCCGGTGCCCTTCGTCGCCTCTTTCGTCGTGAAGAACGGCTCGAAGATGTGCCGCTTCACCTCCTCGGCCATGCCGGACCCCGTGTCCGCGACCTCGAACGTCAACCAATCGCGGTCCAGGCGGCCGGTCTGCACGGTGATGCGGCCGCCGCTCTGCATCGCGTCGGAGGCGTTGACGACCAGGTTCACCAGCACCTGCTCGAGCTGTCCACGGTCCGCCGCGAGCGGCAGCGGCTCCGGAGCGAGCTCGACGACGAAGCGGATGTTCTCGCGGAGAAGGCGGCGCATGAGCGCGCTCGCGGCGCGGACGACCTCGTTGAGGTCGAGCGCCTGTCGCTGGGAGAGCTCACGGCGCGCGAACAGGAGGAGCTGCCGGGAGAGGGAAGCGCCGTGGCGGATCTGCTCCTGGATCTCGGTTACGGCGGTCGCGAACGCCGCCCGGTCGTTTCGCCGGACGTGCAGCATCTCGACGCTGGTGAGCAACGCCTGCAGGAGGTTGTTGAAGTCGTGGGCGACGCCTCCGGCGAGGTTGCCGACGGCCTCCATCTTCTGGGCGTGGACGAGCTGCTCCTCGATGTGCTTCCGGTCGGTGACGTCGCTCGCAACGGAGAGCACGGACTCCACCGTGCCGTCGGGCGACTTCTCCGGGATGAGGCGGAAGTCGAGGTGTCTCATGCCCAGTCGGGTCGGCACGTTGACGTGGAACGAGAGCTTCTCCCCGGTCTCGAACACCTCCAGAACGCCGCCCTCCAAACGTTCCGCGAGCTCGTCGGGTATTCCGAGCTCGCGGACCGTTCTGCCGATGAATTCCTGCGTTTCGACGCCGGTGATCCCCGTGATCGCCGGGCTGATGTAGAGGTGCCGCAGGGCCCGATCGAAGCGGGCGATGATGTCCGGGGAGTTCTCGACGAGCGCCCGGAACTTCCGCTCGCTCTCGAGCAGCGCTTCCTCGTAGTGCTTGCGCTCGGTGATCTCGATCCCGTTGCCCACCAGGTAGACCTCGCCGCCGATCTCGATCTTCCGTCCGGTGAGAAGGACGTGATGCAGGGCGCCGGTCTTGCGGTTGACGAGGCGCGCCTCGGTCGCGCCCTGGCCGGTCCGGAAGATCTCGCCCATCGTCTGCGCGACGGGCGCCCGGTCGTCGGGGTGGACAGCCATCAGGGGGTCGGCGCCGCGCGTTTCCTCGGGCGTCAGCCCCGACACCTCGCCGCCGAACTGGTTCCAGCGGACGAACCGGCCCTGGCGGTCGAGCAGGTAGAACATCCCGGGCATGCTCTCGATGACCGCGTCGGTCAAGGCCTTCTCTTGCTGTACGGCATCCTCGGCTCGCCTGCGCTCGGCGATGTCCTCGACCATCCCGATCACGAGCTCCGGCCGCCCGTCCTGCCCGCGGACGAGCGACACGGTCAGCCGACCCCAGAGCACGCTGCCGTCCTTGCGGAGGTATCGCTTCTCGACCTGGTAGTGGTCCAGCGACCCGGCGACGAGCTGCCGCGTCTCCGCGGCGTCCTTCAGGGCGTCGGCGGGGTAGGTCACGTCGGCGACGTTCCTGCCCTCGGCCTCCCCCGCGGAGTAGCCCAGCATCGCCTCCAAGGTCTGATTCGCGGCCAGGATCCTGCCGTTCATGTCGCATACGGCAATCCCCATTGCGGCGCCCTCGAAGGTGGCGCGAAAACGCGCCTCACTGGCCTCGAGCGCGCGTTCGGCTTCCTTGCGCTCCGTGATGTCGGATAGGAAGCTGAGCGTCGCCGGCCTCCCGTCCCAGGTCACCTGGGTGCTCTTGGTGACGGCCCATCTGACGTCGCCATCCTTGGTGACTACCCGGAGCTCGAACTCCGTCGGCGCCTCGAGACCCTGCGCTCTGCGCTCGGCGTAGCTCCGGACCCGGTCGCGGTCCTCGGGGTGGATGAACTCGAGGAACGGCCTCGCTTTCAGCTCGGCCTCGGTGAGCCCGGTGAAACGCGACATCCTCGGGTTGACGAGCCTCAGGAATCCGTCCTGCGAGATGCAGATGGACTCGTTGGCGCTCTCCACGAGGCCGCGGTACTGCTCCTCGGACCGCCGCAGGAGGTCCTCGGTGCGCTTGCGCTCGCTGATGTCGCGGATCACACCGAGGAGGATGGGCTCGCCGCCGAGGTCGATCAGGCGCGTGCTCACCTCGGCGGGGAACGTCGTGCCGTCCTTGCGGCGCTGAATGAGCTCGAAGAGGAACCCGCCCTCGGGTGCGAGCTCGACCTGCTGCTGCAGCGTCACGGGCGGCTCCGACGCTCGCAGGTCGAGCACGTTCAACCGGAGCAGCTCCTCGCGGGTATATCCGTACGCCGTCACGGCGGCGCGGTTGGCTTCGACGATCCGCCCCTCCGGCCGCACGAACATGATGATGTCGTGGGCGTTCTCCGACAGCGCGGCGTAGCGCTGGTGCAGCGCCTCCACGGCCTTGCGGTCGGAGACGTCGCGCATGACGGCCTGGAGGTGCGGCCGGCCGCCCAGCTCCAGTCGCCGCACGGAGACCTCGGCGTCGAACGCCGTGCCGTCGCGCCGCCGGCACACCCAGTCGAAGAGCCGGGTCCCGCCAGCGAGCGCGGCGTCCAGCTTCGCGCTGAAGGCGCCGGCGGTCGGACCGATCCCCGGCTGCTCGGCCGGCGAGAAGTCCACCGGAGTGCGTCCGATGATGTCGCCCTTCGCGCTCCCGAGCATGGCGCTCGCACGGTCGTTGCAGTCCACGAACGCCTCGTCGCGCATCAGGAAGATCGCGTCGTTGCTGGAGTCGAACAGGGTGCGGTAGCGCACCTCGCTCTCGCGCAGCGCCTCCTCGGTTCGCTTGCGCTCGCTGATGTCGCGGCCGAGCGCGAGCGTTCCGGCGACCCGGCCGTCCGTCGCGACGAGCCGGACGATCGAAACCGCGAACGTCCGCGAGTCGCCGTCAAGCGCCTCGCTCACCTCGCCGTTGAAGGACCCATCGCGGATGGCGGCCGCGTCCCGCTCCGCGAACGCGGTCGCGCGTGCCGGCCACACGTCGCGGTCCGTTCTGCCGACGACCTCGACGTGGTGCAGCCCCCAGAGGCGGAGGAGGGCGTTATTGACGGCCACGTACCGGCCCTGGGCGTCCTTGATCCACATCGGGTCGGGTGAGGCCTCGAGAAACTGGGACCACTGCGTCTGCGCGAGACGCAACGTCTCCTCGGCGTGTCTCTGGTCGGTGACGTCGCGCGCGATGACGGCGAGGCGCGCGGCGTTTCCCTCGGAGTCGATGATCGGGTAGTAGGTGACCTCGAATTGACGCCCCTCCCTGGTTTCCTCGGCGTGGAGCGGCTTGCGGCCGCGCAGCGCTTCCTCGCCGAGCGCCCGGCGGAGCGCCGCCACTTCGGGCGGGAACAGGTCGAATGCGACCGTGCCGGCCATCGATTCCGGGGTCCGGCCCCACCACGCGGCGGCGTGGTGGTTGGCCGCCAGGATCGTGCCCTGCGGGTCGACGAGCATTGCGATGTCGGCCGGGGCGTCGAGGATCGCCCGCACCGTCCGTTCGCTCTCGCGCAGCGCCGCGTTGGCGGTCTCGAGTTCCCTGGTCCGCTCCTGGACACGCAGCTCCAGTCCGCCGAGCGTGCGCTCGAGCTCCTCCCGCGCCGACTGCCGCTCCGCAAGGGTGGCCGCAAGGAGGAGGGCGGTGACGGCCACAACCGCCAGGAACGCCTGCAGCGACAGCAGGCTCGCCACCGCCTCGGGGCGCACGAACGGGCCGAGCCCGTTTCCGGTCGCGAGGATGCCGAGGGCCGAGACAAGGAGCACCGCGGTCGCCGTTCCGCGCTGGCCGAACCGGAGCGCCGCCCAGACCAGCGCGGGGGCGATGAGGTAGGGGTGGTCGAGCCGGTTGGTGAAGACCGCCAGGGTGACGATCGTCAGGAAGACCGTGAGGACGGCGCTCTCGGCGAGCCGCCACGGTGTCGTGCCGATCCGCCAGCGCGTGCCCCACGTCAGCAGGACGGGCGCGAGGAGCATCACGCCCATCGCATCGGACAGCCACCATGTGACGAAGACGCCGCCCGCGGCGCCTGGCGCCGTGTCGCCCAAGAGCAGGTGAACGCCCGTCCCGACCGCCGCGCCCAGCATCGTGATTCCCGACGCGACGAGCGCGAGTGCGAGGACGTCGCGCGCCCGTTCCATCGGGGCGCGGAAGGAGAAGACGCGGCGCAGCACCCACGCCGCGAGAAGCGCTTGAAGCGTGTTGAGACCGGCGAACGCGAGAGCGGGAAGCAGTGGCATGCCGACCGTCAGGCTGGCGGCGATCTCCCCGAGGACGATCCCCGGCCAGAACCGGGACCCGAAGAGCAGCAGCACGCCGAGCGCGATCCCGGCCGGCGGCCACACGGGCGTGATGTCCAGCGGCGCTGGGGCCACACCCTGGCCGACCCAGGCGCCGCCGAAGTACGCGAGCGCCAGCGCGGCGATGCCCGCCAGGTACCGAGCGAGCGGTCGGGCCCTCATCGCCAGCCGGCCCGTCCGGGGCGGGTCTTGGCCTCTTTGCTCGACGAGGGAACCCCAACGCCACGCGCGCGCGGGGCCTCCCTGGGAACCCAACCGCTCGGCACGCCCCCCTCCGACTGACCCGCGCCAGTGTAGCGCAGCGGCAGTCGCTGTCTCCGCGCCTTGCGGTATTCAGACTATCGTTGGCCGGCCGGTGGCGGCGATGCCGTCGATTGAAGCGGCCCTAACGGCCTTGACACTACGGTGGGGCGGCATTACGTTGACGTAAGCGAAAAAGCGACTGGATCACATCCTCAATTGCTGGAGACGTCGGGCCCGAGGGAGGGCGCGGCCATTTCCGGTGCTTGGGTAGACGCTACGAAGGGAGGCGTTCGACGATGGCGACACGACGCAGAACCCGCCGCGCTGTAACGGTCCGTGGCAAGGTGGCCCCGCCGCCGCCCGGCAGGCCGGCTGATGCTCCACTCAACGTCCGGGGGACGCTGCTGAACGCTGCGACCGGCTACCCGTTGCAGGGCCTGACGGTCCAGGTCCTCTTCGTCGAGGCGCCCGCGCAGAAGGGCGGGAAGAAGAGACCACTGACGCCCCTCGGGTCCGGAATCTCGGGGCTGGACGGGGCGTATCTGGTTGCCTGGGACGGGTCGGCCGCCGTCACCCAGAAGCTGTGCTTGCTGGCCAACTGCCAGGATGCGCAGTTCACGCTCCAGGTTTCGGCCGGTGGCGCGTCGAAGCCTCTTCTGGTCACCCAGCCGACGGCGGCGACCGGCAAGACGGTCGTCGCCAACCTCACGGTGCCGATCGCGGCGAAGCCCGTCAGCCGGCAAGCCTGGAGCCAGGTCGGCCGGAGGCTGCATGCAGCGAGCCTCACGAAGCTGAGCGATCTGGTCGCACAGCTCGTGGGGGTGCCGCCGTCGCAATCGCTTTTCCGGGACTGGCCACTCGCGCAACGGCACGGCGCGGTGGCCCAGCTGGAGTCGGCGTTCCTCGACCCGCACGGGACGCTCGGCAAGATCGCGCCCCTGCCCTCCTGGCAGCAACTGGCTGCGCCGAGCGGGGTGCAGAGCTACCGCACCGCTCTGGGCGCCCGAGCCGAACAGGTTCGGGTGCAGAAGGCGCTCCTCGAGCTGAGCGGGAAGGTGACCACGTTCTCGAGCCTGTCCTCGGTGGACTGGACGATCGACCCCAACCAGTTCACGGCCGGCCCGGCCGCCGCGATCACCGCCAACCAGAGCCACTACTATGGCCCGCTCCCGCAGGGGGGCCCCTTCCACGTCATCGTCCGCCCCGAGCTCGGCTATCGCGACTACCTGCGCACGCAGTGGACGGCGATGGACTCGCTCGTCGTGTACGTGCAGCCCCACCAGCTGACCCAGGCGCAGTCGGAGCAGCAGCTGCGCAACCGGTTCCACCAGGACTTCAGGACGCAGGACACCTCGTGGGTCGCCGCCAACGAGATCCTGATCCCCATCCTGACCGAGATCCTCACGGCCCCGGCGGCGGATTTCGGGTTCGGCCTCACCACGGCCCAGATCCCGCCGCGCGGGGCGGCAACCGCGAGGCAGTACCTCAGTACGCTCATCGGCCTGACGAAGCTCTCCGCACAGGAGCTCACCCTGCGCTACCGGACCGACTTCACGCGGCCGGACACGGCGACGTCGGACGCGGTGTGGGAGAACATCTACACGCTGCAGGGGTTCTTCCGGGACAGCTTCCAGAGCGTCGTCGACCCGCTCGACGGCGATCCCGACGTGCTCGCCCAGGCGGCGGCGCACGGGCAGCCTGTGATCCCCGAGAAGATGCATGGGCGGGCGCCGTGGTTCCTGGAATACCAGGAGTGGCTGCAGCTCCAGCAGCCGATCCCGTTCGAGAACTACGTCCAGATCCGACAGATCTTTCAGATCAGCGTGAGCGACGACACCCGAAAGGAGCTGGCCAACTTCGCGGGCGTGAGCGGGCCGAACCAGGCGCTCTACCAGTTCTACCTCGACGCGCTCGCGCTTCAGGACCAGCTCCTGAAGGCGTACCAGTACCTCGACCAGAACGAGTACAAGGCGGCGCTCGACATCCTCGGCCAGCTCCAGTTCCCGATCATCGAGCTGCTCTACAGCAAGGTCGTCTCGGAGGTGGACGTGCCCGGCGAGTTCGCGGCCCGCCACGGGATGGCGGTGAAGTCGCTCGACGACCTGCAGAAGCTCCTGACACGCTGGCAGGTCGGAGACATCGGGGACGGCGTCACCATCGACCTGTGGGCGCAGTTCTACCAGACCGCGGTCGTGGCGAGCGTCGCCTACGTGGGCGTCTTCGCGCTCCCGTTCCTGATCGCACAGGCGTCGGCCGAGCTCGGCGACTCTCCGACCGCCGTCCTCTACTTCGGGCGCTCGGCGTTCTTCGCGGTGGGGAAGGCGACAACCTCGGACGGCACAGCCTACCGCGACCACAACAACGAGTGGGAGGGGAGCTGGCTGGACTTTCCCCTCTACCACGCGGGGAACCTGCCGTACACGGTGGACACCGAATCGCCGCTCCTCGGCTACCCGGCGCTCGCCGACGACGACTCGGAGTACTGGGGCGCGGGCGGCGCCTGGACGCCGCTCGACGATCTCACGCAGAAGCTCGTTCCCGCCGGAGTGCACCCGGTCGAGTCCCGGTTCTTCCGCCTCCAGATGGGCGGCGCGATGCTCGACTGGGCCGACGCCCTCTATCGGAGTGGTGACGACTCGAGCGTCTGGCGTGCGCGGGAGCTGTACAAGGGGGTCTACTTTCTGCACGGCGCCGTGCCGCCGATCAACCCGGACTGGGGGACGCAGCACGGGCCGTGGGGTTACTTCGGCGGGTCGATCAACCCGGCGCAGGCCTCACAGCTCGCGCGCGCGGAGCTGGGCTTCACCCAGATCAGCGCGGGCCTCAACTTCTTCGGCTACGCCGACGACATGGTGCCGATCCTGCGCTACTCCACGCTGAAACCGGCCGCGGACAGCTTCGCGGCGGCAGCGAAGTCGGCGGAGGAGGACTTTCTCAACTTCATGGCGAACCTGGAGAACGCCACGATCGAGAACATGAAGGACGCCGCCATGCTCCAGAAGGCGAACCTCGCCGCGCAGGTCGCCCAGCAACAGTCGGGAATCGCGCAGGACCAGGTGAAGCAGGCGCAGATCCTGGTGACGCAGGTGAACCAGCAGATCACGGCGCTCCAGCAGCAGATCGCGGACCACGACAGCTTCTGGGGGGAGCTCGGCGACTTCGTGAGCGGCCTGGCCGGGATCGCGAAGGGGCTGCCGTCGTTCTTCACCTCGGGTGTAGGGTCCGGCGTCGCGGCGGAGGCCGGCTTCGGCTCCGCCGACACGGCGGGCCTCCTCGGCCTGGGCGCCGGCGCCTCGGTCATGGCCGGCTTCGGTGCGTTCTACGTCGCGAGCTACATGACGATGTCGAGCATGGCGGACGCGCAGAACCAGCGGGGGAGCCAGCTCGGCAACCTCGAGAACCAGAACCTGCCCTCGGCACAGGCCCAGCTCGACATCGCGCAGCGGTCCGTGACGATCGCGAACCTGCAGCAGCAGATCGCCCAGGCGGACGCGCAGCTCGCGACGCAGCTCCTGGTCTTCGCCAAGGACCGCTACCTCTCGATCGAGTTCTGGTCGTACATGGCGTCGCTGCTCAGGCGGGTACTGCGCGCCTACCTCGACCTCGGCACGCGCATGGGGTGGCTGGCCCAGCGCGCGCTCTCCTACGAGCAGAACGCGCCGATGGGCATCATCCAGATGGACTACTACCCGGCGGCACACCTGGGGGCCGGCGGCGCCGACAAGCTGCAGCTCGACCTCGCGGACCTCGAGGCGCAACACCTCGACGGCCTCAAGGAGATGATCCCGGTCAAGTACACCGTCTCCATCGCGAGGGACTTCCCGCTCCAGTTCGCCCAGCTCCTCACCACCGGGCAGTGCCTGTTCTACACGCCCGAGCAGCCGCTCCAGTGGGCCTACCCGGGAACCTTCGCCTACCGCATCGTGGCCGTGACGCCGACGCTGACGAGGACCGCCGCGACGGCGCCGGTGCGCGGCCTGCTTTCCAACGGCGGCATCTCGCAGATCAGCTCCGGCGACGGCTCCAAGAATCTCTCGGTCCGGCCGGCGGACGCGCTCCCGATCTCGGAGTTCAACCTCGGCACCACCGACATGCAGATCTGGGGGCTTCCGGGCGGGACCCTCATGCAGTTCGAGGGCAGCGGCGTCGAGACGCTGTGGAAGCTGGAGTTCCCCGCGGCGGCGAACCCGTCCGGTCTCGCCAACCTGGCGGACGTGCTCGTCACGATGGACCTGCGGGCACAGTACTCGCCCAGCCTCTACCAGACGCAGCTCCAGCAGATGCCGACGACGGTCACCAAGTTCGTGCTGGTGTCGGCGTTCAAGCTGCAACTCGCCGGCCTCGCGGACCTGCAGGGCAAGCCGAGCAAGGCGACGATCGCGTTCGACCTCACGGCGGTCGGGCTGCCGGCGCAGGAGAAGAGCCGCACCGTCAACAACCTCGCGGTCATGGTCATCGGCGGCAAGAACACCGCCAGCATCAAGGCCTCGGTGACGGCCACGAAGCCGGCGCAGACCATCGCGCTGACCCTGGTCAACGGCACGGCGTTCTCGAACGCCCCGCCGGTTACCGACCCCCAGTCCACGGCGCCGTTGTCGCCGTTGAACGTGCTCGCGGGCGTCACGGTCGATCAGACGCTGTCACTGGTCATCGACAAGACCAAGAACGCCGGCGTGGACTTCACGTCGGTCCAGGACGTCCTGTTGGGCGTGGACTACACCGCCTCCGTGTGAGATCGCACGACGGCGACCGAGCCGGGGCGCTTCCGGCCGAGCCTCCGTGAGTCGGTCCGAGAACCCGACGCGGCTCGACAGGGAGGGTGTCTACGCCTTCAGGCTCGCGATGTCGATGACGAAGCGATAGCGCACGTCGGCCTTGAGCATGCGCTCGTAGGCCTCGTTGATCTTCTGGATCGGGATGACCTCGATCTCCGAGACGATCTTGTGCTCACCGCAGTAGTCGAGCACCTCCTGCGTCTCGGCGATGCCTCCGATGAGCGAGCCGGCCAGCCGCTTGTTCCCGAAGATCAGGGAGAACGCGTTCACCGGCGTCGGCTCGGGCGGGACGCCCACGACCACCATCGTGCTCTGAGCCTTGAGCAGCCCCAGGTACGCGTTGTAGTCGTGCGGGGCCGAGATGGTGTCGACGATGAGGTCGAAGCGGCCGGCGAGCTTCCTGAAGGTCGTGTCGTCCGAGGTGAGCGCGAACGCGTGCGCCCCCAGGCGGCGCGCGTCCGCCTCCTTCTTGCGGGAGGTGCTGAGCATGGTGACCTCCGCGCCCATGGAGGCGGCGAGCTTCACCGCCATGTGGCCGAGGCCGCCCAGGCCCACCACGCCGACCCGGTCGCCCTTCTTGCAGTCCCACTGGCGCAGCGGCGAGTACGTCGTGATGCCGGCGCACAGCAGCGGCGCCGCGCCGGCCGGGTCGAGGCCGTCCGGCACCTTGAGGGTGAAGCGCTCGTCCACGACGACCTGCGTGGAGTAGCCGCCGAAGGTCGGCGTCGTGCGGTCCATCTCGGTGCCGTTGTAGGTGAAGGCGGCGCCTTTGTCGCAGAACTGCTCGAGGTCGCGGCGGCACGGGTCGCAGACGCGGCAGGAGTCCACCATGCAGCCGACGCCCGCCAGGTCGCCCTTCTTGAACCTCTTGACGGCGGACCCGGTCCGGGTCACCCGGCCGATGATCTCGTGGCCGGGCACCATCGGGAAGGCGCCGTCGGCCCACTCGTCGCGGACCTGGTGGATGTCCGAGTGGCAGACGCCGCAGAAGAGGATGTCGATGGCGACGTCGTGGTCGCCCGGCGCGCGCCGCTCGATGGCGAAGGGCGCCAGGGGGGCTTTCGCGGCCGGCGCCGCATAGGCTGGAACTTTGGGCATAGTCGGGTCTCCTTTTCGGTCTTGTTCGTTCGTTTCCTCGTCACACCTCACGCGCCGGAGGCGTTGTCCTGCGACCGCGGTTCGGTTCTTCGACCAACAGCTGCGTCACGGCTCGACCGGCCCGTCCCGGTTAAAACCGGACCGACCGACGTCCGGTTTCCAACAACCGGCCTCGCCGACTAATTGCAGTTCCGGGGCCCGCCCTTTGACTCGAGGCCGGGGGTGCCCGATACTGCGGCTCGCTCCGCCGAACCGTGCCGCGCGATCACGGCAGAGGGAGTCCGGTGTCCGCCCCTACGCCCCAGGATGGCCGCCATGAGCTGCTCGAACCGTACCTGCAACGGTTGCGGGCGTTCCTCCGCGCGCGCGGCGACGAGAAGCGACAGCTGACGATCCCCTCCGAGCCAATCCCGCTGGTGTTGTCGATCGAGGAGCGCAAAGCGGCGTGGTCGGTGCTCTGCGACGAGACCGTGGCCTGGACCGACCCTTCAGCCTGGATCCCGCTGGGCGCCGGGCTGCACCTGGCCCTCGCCGCGGCGCTCGAGGACACGCCCGGTGCGGACTCCGGCGGCGGATCGGGTCGACTGGGCGCGATAGCCGCCGTCGCCGCGGGCTACACCGAGGCGTTGAGGCAGGCCATCGCCGCCACGGTCGCCGGCGGTCGGACCGAAGAGGCGAAGCGCCTCTCGAGCTTTCGCAACAAGCTCCTCGGGATACTCACGCTTCTGCGCACGACGAGCGCCGGCAGCGCTCCTCCTGTGACGGAGGCCGAGCTCGTCGGCGCGTCCTCGGACCTGTCGCCGGAGGGGAGTCCGGAAGCAACGCCGAGCATCGACACCCAGGCAGCCACCGACCCGGAGCTGCAACCATACCTCCGGCGGGCGGCGGCGTTCTTTCGCGCCCGCGGAAACGAGAAACGACCGCTCACGATCTCGTTCGGCAAACGGACGTTGTCTCTGAGCGCCTGGGAACGCCGTGTGGTGTGGGAATCGCTGTGCGAAGGCGGGGCAACGGCCAGGGAGTGGCACCGCCTGATCCCGGAATGTGTTGCGGTGCAACTCGCCCTGATGCTCTCGCTCGACGAGCTGGAGCGAGCGGACGGGAACGCCGGCCCCGAGCCGGCCGTCCGCGAGGCGTTACAGGGCGTCGTCTCTCTCGCAGCCGGCGTCGTGCAGCGGCTCCGTGGCCAGGTCGAGAGGGCAATCGCCGCCGGCGCCCTCGACGATGCGAAGCAGCTCGCCGCGCTCTCGAGCGCGTTCGGCGCGACGCTCAGCGACGCGAGGCGGGCCCTCGCGGACGAGCCGGCAAGCGCGGCGATCGCGAACGGGGGAACGGGCCAACGCGCGGCCGCGACCGCGTCGGAGACGCCACCCGCTGCAGCGCGCACGGCGACCGCTGCGCCGCCCGAAGGGCTCAAGCCGTTTCTCGACCGCGCGGCGCACCTGCTCGAGCTCCGCGGCCACGACGACACTCCGGTCTCGATCCCGGTGGGCGGCAGGTCGTGGAGCCTGGACGGCTGGGAGCGGCAGGTGCTCTGGAAGGTGCTGTGCGAGGAGGGCCAGGCGCTTCCCGAGTGGTCCACCCTGCTCGCCAACGGCGCGGCCGCCCAGCTTGCCGCGCTTCTCGCGCTCGAGCGGCTCAGGAGGGCAGGCGCGGCGGCCGAGTCGCGCGCCGTCGCCGAGGCGGACCGGGACACCGCGATGGAGCTCGTTCGCGAGGTCACGGAACGACTGCAGGGCGCCGCCGAGGCGCTCACGGCCGACGGCCAGGCAAAGCTCGCGGAGCGGCTCACACGCTTCCGTGCCAAGCTCAGCGCGCTCGTCGAGCTCTTGGGACAGAACCCAGGCCAATCGCTGCCGCATGCGTGAACGCGGGCGCCGCGCCGGTGTTGACCAGCCCGATGTTGCTGGGGTAGGCGGCGTTCTCGGTGAGGTGCGGCAGGTAGGCGCTCTGGCCGGCGGCGAGGCCCGCCACGGGCACGAGCGCGTTGGGTGCGGATCAGACGAAGCGGAGCGGCCAGGGGATGGACAAGAGGCTGCCGGCGGCGGTCGGCAACCCGGCGTACGGGAGCCTGGAGAGGGCCCCCAGTCGGCTCCCCTCGGTGTGGATGCTTGCACAGCACGGCGAGTCGGGCCGCCGAGGCCGGGGGATACCGGAGACGAGCTGCGGGACGGGGAGTTCGCGTCGGAAAGCCGAGCCGACGGCGGCCCTCCGGCGTTCGGTTGCGGTATCATGTGTTCAGGCCTGGGACATGAGTTCATGAGCCGTCCGTCACGGCAACCAGCGGTCGCCTCTCCGATTGCGGCGCGAGCCGTCGCACGGTTCCGGTGTCGGCCGTGACGGGCGGTGTCGACGACCGCGGAGCACTGCGGGCACGCCTGGCATTGCTTCAGGACGTCCTGGAGAGCGCCGAGAACTTCTTCTCGGTGGACCGCACCTACTCCTACACGGCGTTCAACCGGAAGCACGCGGCCGTGATGAAGGCGATGTACGGCGCCGAGATCGTCCTCGGCACGAGCGTACTGGACCACATGACGGTCGAGGCGGACCGGACGAAGGCGAAGTCGAATCTCGACCGCGCCCTCGGCGGCGAGACGTTCGTCGACGAGGCGTTCTCCGGGGAGGAGGCGCGCAACCGCCGGTACATCGAGGTATGGCACTACCCTGTCCGCGGGGACCGCGGGGACGTGGTCGCGGTGGCGGTCTTCGTGAAGGAGGTGACCGAGCGCCGGCGGATCGAGGAGGCGCTGCGGGAGAGCGAGGCGCACTTCCGCGCGCTAGCCGAGACGACGCCCGTCGGCATCTTCATCGTGCAGGACGACCGCTACACCTATGTCAACCCTGCGGGCGAGCGGCTCGCCGGCCTGAGCGCCGATCGGCTGCTGCAAATGAGCGCGATGGATCTCGTTCACCCGGACTTTCGGGAGCTGGTCCTCAGCCGCCGCACGGCGCGCCTCGCAGGCGAGCCGGATGTCCCGGACCAGTACGAGATCGAACTGGCGACACGCGATGGCGCAGAGCGGTGGGTTCAGATCACTGCGGGCGCCTTCGCGCTGCGAGGCGGTCCGGCGGTCGTTGTCACCATGGTGGACGTGACCGCGCAACGTCGCCTGCGCGAGTTGCAGGTGGCTATCTACGAGATCTCGGAGGCGACGCAGGCGACCTCCGGGCTGCCGGAGCTGTTCGCGGCGATCCACCGCGTCGTCGGGCGGCTCATGAACGTCGGCAGCATCTTCATCGCACTCTACGACCAGGCCGACGACCTGCTCACGTTCCCGTACTTCGCGGGCGAAACGGGCGGCCCGCCGGTGCCGTTCCCGCCGGGGAAGAGCCTTTCGGCCTACGTGATGCGCACCGGCCGGCCGCTGCTCGCAACGCCGGAGGTGCGCGACGCCCTCCGGGCGGCGGGCGAAGTGGCGCTGGAGGTCGTCGGAGATCCGCCGCTCGACTGGCTCGGCGCGCCGTTGCGGGTTGGCCAGCGCACGACCGGCGTGCTGGTGGTGCAGAGCTATTCCGGCGCCGTCCGCTACGGCGAGGCGGAGGTCGAGATCCTCAGCTTCGTGTCGCGACAGGTGGCGCAGGCGATCGACCGCAAGCGCGACGAGGAGGCGCTGCGGGAGAGCGAGGAGCGGTTCCGCGGCGCCTTCGAGGACGCGGCCGTAGGAATGGCCCTCGTCGGCCTGGACGGGCGCTGGCAGCGGGTGAACGCCTCGCTCTGCGAGCTGGTCGGCTACTCCGAGCCCGAGCTGCTGGGCACGACGTTCCAGGACATCACGTATCGGGAGGACCTCGACGCCAGCCTCGAGGCTCTGAAGGCATTGCTGGCGGGCGGGAGCCACACCATGCAGCTGGAGAAGCGCTACGTCCACAAGCGCGGCCACCTCGTATGGGTGCTGGTCAGCATCTCACTGGTCCGCGACGGTAAGCGCAATCCGCTGTACTTCATCGCGCAGATCCAGGACGTTTCCGGGCTCAAGCGTGCGGAGGCCGCCCTGCTCCAGGCACAGAAGATGGAGGCGGTCGGCCGGCTCGCGGGCGGCGTGGCCCACGATTTCAACAACCTGCTCCAGGCGATGCTGAGCCACACGCAACTTCTGCGCGCGTTCCAGACCGACGCGCAGAGGGTCGCACCGGTCATCGGGGAGCTCGAGGCGCAGATCCGACGCGCCGCTCTCCTGACCCGCCAGCTCCTCCTCTTCTCGCGGCGCGAGAGCGCCAAGTTCGAGCCGCTGAACCTCAACCTCGTGGTGGACGACGCAACGCGGATGCTGCGACGCATCGTCCGGGAGGACATCGCCTTCCGGCTGGAGCCGTGCTCCGAGCCGCTGCGCGCCGCCGGAGACCGTGGCCAGCTCGACCAGGTCCTGATGAACCTCGTCGTCAATGCCGCTGACGCGATGCCGGGCGGCGGCGCGATCACGCTGCGCACGGGGTGCGAGGGGGACGCGGTCTGGTTCGAGGTCCAGGACACGGGCACCGGCATCCCGGAGGAGATCCTCCCGCGCATCTTCGAACCGTTCTTCACCACCAAGGCCGTCGGGAAGGGCAGCGGGCTCGGGTTGGCCGTCGTCCACGGCATCGTGGACTCGCACCGCGGGACGGTGGAGGTGGAGAGTCGAGTCAACGTCGGCACGAACGTCAGGGTCGTGCTCCCGCGCTCGGCGCCCGGCCCCGAGCCGGCGGCGCCGACCGAGGACGGGCCCGCCCGGTGGCCGACCGGGAGCGGCGAGAGGCTGCTTGTCGTCGAGGACGAGGAGAGCGCACGCCGCAGCCTGATGGAGATCCTCACGATGCTCGGCTACGAGGTCCGCGCCGTGGGGAGCGCCGAGGAGGCGGGGCTGCTGCCGTTGGAGCCGCGGTTCGACCTGCTGCTGACGGACCTCATCCTCCCTGGCGCGAGCGGCGCCGACCTGGCGCGCGGCCTGGTGGACCGCTGGCCAGGCCTTCACGTCGTTGTGATGTCCGGCTATACGGACGACGTCGAGATCCGGCGCGGCATCAGCCGTGGGGAGGTGCGCTTCCTGCAGAAGCCGTTCGACATTCAAGCGCTCGCCTCGGAGCTGCGGGCGGCGCTGCACGACGAGGCGACCCCAGGACCCTAGCGCCGCCCGGGGGGGTCATGGGCGGATCCCGCGCAGGTGCAGGCGGGGCGGACGTAGGGAGCCGGCCGGCTTCACCGTGACCGCAGCGGTAGCGATGCCACCGCCTAAGACCTCGGGCAGGTGGAGCGCGATGGTCGCCCTGCTGCCGGACGCGAGCCCTTCGACCTGGAACGAGACCGACGATTGGGTGGCGGGGAGCGTGACGACGACGGGAACCGAAACCACGGTCGATGGAGATGAGCTGACCGCGAGCGAGACGTCCATCAGTTGGGGCGGCTCGACCGTCACGGTCAGGAGCGTGGTGGCGCCGACGAGGACCGTGGTCGTCGCGGGCGACAGGGAGACGGTGGGGGTCGCCGTCGAAATCTCGAGGTCGAAGACGCCGCCCCAGTCAGTCCCGGCGTGGAGGCGGGTCCCGGTCTGGTCCACGGCCAGCGCCCACACGAACTCGTTGCCCAGCCCGCCGTTGATCCGGGTCCAGGTCGCGCCTCCGTCCGTGCTCCGTGCGACACCCTTCCCGTTGCTTCCGAGGTACACCGTCGCGGGTGACAGCGGGTCGAGGGCGAGCGCATCAATGGGCCACAGACCTGGGGTCGAGTGGGTCCAGTTGAAGCCTGCGTCCGTGCTCTTGTACAGGTCGGACCCGTCGGTGGCGTAGACGACATCCGGTGCGCTCGGATGGACGGCGATCGCTATAACTCGCGCCAGCAGCACCGGAACCCAGGTCCGGCCAGCGTCCGAGGACCGGTAGAGGAGACTCGCACCGGCGAAGACGGTGCCCGTGCCCCGCGGATCGATTGCGAGCGCCGACACCGCATTCGACACATCTGGTTGCGTCGTGGGGCCCAACGTCAGCGCCGCCCAGTGGGCGCCTCCGTCGGTCGTCTTGTAGAGTGGGTCTCCCGAACAGCCGATGACGCAGATGTGTGAGCCGCCGGCGTAGAGGGTGAGCGGGTCGGCCGGGTCGATCGCCAGGGCTGAGGGCCATAGTGCGCCGCGGAAGCCGTCTTTGAGACTCTGCCACGAGGCGCCGCCGTCGGTCGTCTTGGCAACCGCATCCCAACAAGTGACGTACATGGTCGAGGGGCGGTGAGGGTCGATCGCGAGGCTGTACGGCACGCAGGCCGGGTTTGCGGGCAGCGGCGACCAACCCTCGCCCTCGTCCGTGCTCCTGAAGACGCGGCGATCGAAGAAATCAACGGCGTAAATTGGGTTGGGAGGCGTCGGGTCGATGGCGACCGAGTGCACCTGAGTGTTGGTGATCCCTCGTGCCGCCGAGAGCCAGGTGGCGCCGCCGTCGCTGGTCTTGACCACGCCCTTACCCTCGATGCCGGCGTAGAGCACGGCGCGATTCTGAGGGTCGAGAATGACGGCGTGGAGCAGGTCCCTCGGGTCGCTCCACGCGCCAAGCGTGGTCCACGAGCCGCCGCCGTCCGTGCTGCAGAGCAGTCTCTGCCCTGAGCCGATGACGATCGTTGCGGGGTCGTGCGGGCCAAGGGCGAAGGCATCGACGCCGGCGGTGCTGCCGCCGAAGACAAGGGACCAAGTCACCGCACCGTCCGTGCTCCGGTAGAGCTTGGTCGGACTGTCCTGCCCTTGGGAGACCAAGGCGTAGAGGCCGGCGGGCCGACCCGCGTCCATGGCGAGGGCGCTGACGGTGACAAAACCTCCAGTTGGAAGACCGGCGGTCGCGGCGGCCCAGGTCGCGCCGCCGTCGGTGCTCTTGTAGACGCCCTTGGAGTCGGCGCCCGCGTACACGGTCAGCGCCGAGGCGGGGTCCACCGCGATCGCGTAGAAGTACGGGTCATCCGGCTGTCGACTGTAGACCTCGCGCCAGGTCGCTGCCCTGTCGTCGCTCCTGAAGATGGCGTCGCCGCTGGCGGCGTAGAACGTTTCACCGGGGCCGGGTCCGACGGCGAGTCGTGCAACCCCAAAGTCCCCCAACCCGACGTTGCACGCGGTCCAGTGCGCTCCGCCGTCCACGCTCTTCTGGATGCGGGCGATGGTAGTGGCGACATAGACGGCGGCGGGATCGCCCGGGTCGTAGACGAGGTCGAGCACGGCGCCGGCATCGCCGGGCAGTCCTGCCCAACGCCAACTGGCGGCGCCGTCGCTGCTGACGAACAGCCCACCGCTCGTGAGCGCGAGGAGGCTCTCGGGATACCGGGGGTTGACCGCGAGCCGGGTGACCGTGCCCCCTTCGGGCCCGCCGCTCGTCCAGACGTTCACGCCGGCCTCGACGGGCCGACCGGCAGCGGAACCGGCGGTCGCGACGAGGACCACAGTCGCGAATCGAGGCCAGCCGCCGGCCAGCGTGCGCCGGCGTCGGATCGTCTGCTGGGGTGAGTCCGGGACCGGACACGACAGGTTCGTCGACGGGCCGCTCACTGGAGCCTCCCATGGCTGCGGTGCGGGCAGTCTGGTCGCGTCGCCAAAACCCCGGACCTCCTGCGACGATGCCGCCATGCCATCGCTATTTATCTTCAGTGTGGGTTCTGCTGGGTCCGACGTCAACTCGGACTCGAGTCGCAGGATCGTGTCTGGGTGCTCGGCTCCGGGATGTCGCTCGGTCATCTTGACCTCCTGGCATCAGTCTCGGGCCCGCCCGCGAGGGTTTCATGAGGGACCGGCAACGGCGCGGCAACGGTTCCATCACGCCGCGGTGCGAGCCGCCGTCCGTGCGCCCAGTCTCCGCACGTGGCGCGCGAAGGGCGCGGCGGAGGCCGGCCGCAGCACGAACCGGCCGGTCCGATCAACCCTTGAGCACGCGGGCGAGGGCGCGGCCGAGCTCCTCCACGCTGACCGGCTTCTGGAGGATCTCGGCGACGCCGCTGGCGCGCACCTCGGCGCTGGCCTCGCCGGAGCTCTTCACCTCCGTCAGGTGGCGGGCGATCTCCCCGAAGTCGCCGGGGTGGCTCTCGTGGGCGTCGTGCGCCGCCGGCACGGCCCTCCAGCCTCGTCGCAGTTCGAGGAAATGCGCTGCCCGCTAGCGCTCGACAAGACTCGCCCCGTCGTTGAGACGGCCGGCGACAGCGGAACCCGGCGGCCCGAATCCAGATTACTGCCGACAGCCCCTGGACGGAGGCGGATGCGCATGGAAGCGGTGCTCCTGTCACGGGTACGCGACCAACGGCAGGGCCATTTCACTATGGCTGTCCAGCGAGGAGACAACCCCGCTTGACAAGCCGTGGTCCCGCTGGCGTAATGAAGGTCCAAGCACGTCGTCGCGTCGCGCACGATCGAGTTGAGATGTCACTGCGGGGCAATTGTGGTCGAGGAGTCCGAGAGGAGGGCCTCCATGGCGGACAGGCACCTGGCGCTCAGGCTCACGAGCTTGACCATCGGGCCGAACGGACGGGCGGGCCGCGCCGGGGTCAGCAACCGGTTCGCCTTCCAGTTCCTCCATCCGCGGCGGCACGACGACAACCCTACCGCCTCGTTCGCGATCGGCTCGAGCGTCGGGCCGGTCCCGCGCGCGGAGCTCGACGAGGCGCTGCCCGACGCGATCGTGTTCAAGGGCCAGCTGTTCACGCAGGTGTTCGACGAGCAGGTCCGCATACGGATCCATCACTTTCAGGACGTCCAGAGCGACGGGCTCCAGGTCGTGGTCGGCCGGTTGTTCGAGTCGGTGCTGGGCGACTTCCTCGGCCGGTTGAGCCTGGCGACGATCAGTCTGGCCGACCTGATCGACCCCCTCCAATCGCTCAAGCTCGGGGAAGACGCCTACTCGCAGAAGCTCGGTTACTTCGAGGTCATCCTCGACCCGCGGTCCGGCAAGCTCGGCACGGTCCAGGTCCTGCCGGTCGACCTCCTCGCCCCGGAGGACATCGGCGGCTTCGCCCCTGTCGGCCCGCAAGGCCGACCGCAGCGGATCGGGATCGTGAAGCAAGGGCAGGTCACGGCCTCGATGGACCTCGAGATCGTTCTGACCTGAGGCCCCGGCGTACCATCGCCGCGCAACGGCGCCCGTCCGCGCGGCCTCCGCGGCGACTGAGCGGCCTCGCTTCCAGGGCGGTGCTCGGCGTTGCGGCCCCGCAATCGACGAAGGTCGGTCCGGCAGGGGTGGACGGGCCGCGGCCGTCAGGCGGCCGCCCGTCCGAAGCCCTGGAATCGTTCGTAGCGCTCTGTGTTAGTATTGAGACGCAGACCCATGATCTTGGACAAGGGCGTGCGACTGGGACCGACCATCCCCCCGGACCCGCTCGGAGCCGGAGGGAGAGGAGAAGCCGAGCGCGCAGTGGATGGGAGCGGAGCAGGCGCCTGCGGGCACGGTTCCGAGCAGAGCGGGAGTTCTCATGATGACCTCAGCGACCCGAGTTGGAGACTCCGAGATCGTCGCGCCGCTCGGGGCAGGCGGGATGGGCGACCCTGAGCCGCTGCGCGGGCGCGAGCGGATCGGGAGCCCGCATGCGAAATCCCGACCGAAGCGAGGGATCCCGTGCTGACCGCCGGCACCAGGCTCGGTCCTTTCGAGATTCTGGCTCCCCTGGGCGCAGGCGGTATGGGTGAAGTCGTCCGCGCCCGCGACACGCGGCTCGGCCGCGAGGTCGCGCTGAAGTTCCTGCCGGCGGACTTCGCGTCGGACCCCGAGCGCCACGCCCGCTTCGAGCGCGAGGCGAAGCTGCTGGCCTCGCTCAACCACCCCCACATCGCGGCGCTGTACGGGCTCGAGCACCTCGACGGGCAGCACGCCCTCGTGATGGAGCTGGCCGAGGGCGAGGGGCTGGACGAGCGGATTGCCCGCGGTCCGGTACCCGTAGAGGACGCGATCCCGCTCGCGTCGCAGATCGCGGAGGCGCTGGAGGCGGCGCACGAGAAGGGGATCGTGCACCGGGACCTCAAGCCGGCGAACGTCAAGGTGCGGCCGGACGGCACGGTGAAGGTTCTGGACTTCGGGCTCGCGAAGGCGTGGGAGGAGCCGGGTGCGAACTCCGACCCGGCGCTGTCGCCGACGATCACGGGCCACCACACGCGGGCGGGGGTGATCCTGGGGACGGCGGCGTACATGTCCCCGGAGCAGGCGCGCGGGAAGCCGGTCGACAAGCGGGCGGACATCTGGGCCTTCGGGTGCGTGCTGTACGAGATGCTGACCGGCGAGCGGACGTTCGGCGGCGACACCATGACCGACGTGATCGCCGGCGTGGTGACGCGCGAGCCGGACTGGGCTGCGCTGCCCGATTCGGTGTCGCCGCGGACCCGGCATGCGCTCCAGCGCTGCCTGGAGAAGGACCCGAGACGCCGCTTCCGGGACATCGGCGACGCCAGGTTCGAGCTGGAGGAGGGCATGCACCCGTCCGGCGCCGAGCCGCCGGCTCCGGCGCAGGCGCCGGCCGCGGCCGCCCTTCCCGCGCGCCGCGCAACGCTCCCGTGGATCGCGGCCGCCCTGGCTCTGGTACTGGCTGTCGGGTTCGCCGTCGCCTACCTGCGCTCCGGCGGCGCCCCGGCGCGATCGGTGCGGTCGTACGTCCTGCCGCCCGAGAAGACGTTCTTCGTCTTCAACGGCGCAACCGGCGGCGCGGTCCTCTCGCCGGACGGCACGCGGCTCGTCTACGCCGCCGCGGACGGCTCCGGCCGGAAGCTGCTCTGGGTGCGGCCGCTCGACTCGCTGACCGCCCAGCCGCTCGAGGGCACGGACGGGGCATCGTACCCATTCTGGTCGCCGGACAGCCGCTCGGTCGGGTTCTTCGTGCCCGGGAAGCTGAAGAAGATCGACACGTTCGGCGGTCCGCCGCAGGCGGTCTGCGACGCCATCTCCGGCCGGGGCGGGACGTGGAGCGCGGCCGGCGTGATCGTCTTCGCTCCCGACGTCTACGGTGGGCTCGCCCGGGTCGCGAGCGCCGGCGGGGCCTCCACCCCGATCACGAAGCCCGACTCCGGCCACGGGCAGACCAGCCAGCGCTGGCCGGTCTTCCTCCCGGACGGCCGCCACTTCGTGTACTGGGCCGGAAACCCGACCGCGAGCGCCCAGGAGACGAGAGGGATCTACGCCGGCGCGCTCGAACAGTCCGAGCAGCGGTACGTCCTGCAGACGGACAGCGGCGCCATCTATGCGCCGCCCGGGTACCTCCTCTACCTTCGTGACCAGAGCCTGATGGCGCAGCCGTTCGACGCTGGCGGCGTGAAGTTGAAGGGCGAGGCGTTCCCGGTTGCCGAGGAGGTTTCGAGCCCCGAGAGCTACCGCCTCGGCCGCTTCTCGGCGTCGCAGGAGGGGACGTTGGTGTTCCTGACAGGACAGAACGAACGGTTCCAGGCCGTCCGGCTGAACTCGACCGGCGGGCAGATCGGGGCGGTGGGTGATCCCGCGCTCATTTCGATGGTCCGGCTGTCGCCCGACGGCCGGATGCTCGCGGAGCAGGTCCAGGACCCGCAGACCAAGAACGTGGACATCTGGCTCCTGGACCTCGCCCGGGGCGTGAGGACGCGGTTCACGTTCGATCCCGGCGCGGACCTCAACCCGGTCTGGTCGGCCGACGGCGGGCGCATCGTCTGGAGCTCGAACGCGAAGGGGCACTTCGACCTCTATGCGAAGAGCGCCTCGGGAGCCGGGGACATGCAGACGATCCTGGCTTCCGATGCGGACAAGTTCGTCACCGACTGGTCGCGCGACGGTCGCTTCCTCGCGGTCACGCAGCTCGACCCTGGAGGGAAGACCGGCGCGGACGTCTGGATCGTGCCGTTGTCGGGCGATCGCAAGCCGTTCGCTTTCGTCGCGACGCCGTTCAGCGAGGGGGACGCCGTGTTCTCGCCGGACGGGCGCTGGCTCGCCTATGAGTCCAACGAATCCGGCAAGCCGGAGATCTACGTCACGCCGTTCCCGCAGGCGGGCGGCAAGTGGCAGGTCTCGCAGGGGGGAGGGGTGACGCCGTCGTGGCGCGACGACGGGCGCGGCCTCTACTACAAGACGCCGGACGGGAAGCTGATGGAGGCGTCGGTCGCGTCGAAGGGGTCGGCGCTCGAGGTGGGGACCCCTACCGAGTTCTCGAAGACGCAGCTCTCGGACACCGGTCCGACGTTCTGGACCTACGCGGTGCCGCCCAAGGGCGACAGCGTCCTCGTCCTGCGCGCGGAACGGACGGCGCCCGTGCCGCTCACGCTCGTGACGCACTGGACCGAAGGCCTGAAGAGGTAAGCGATGCCGAGCATTGACACGGGCTCCCGCCTCGGCCCTTACGAGATCCTCTCCCCCCTTGGTGCGGGAGGGATGGGGGAGGTCTTCCGCGCCCGCGACACGCGTCTCGGGCGGGAGGTGGCGCTGAAGTTCCTGCCGGAGGGGTTCGTGGACGATCCCGAGCGCCACGCGCGCTTCGAGCGCGAGGCGAAGCTGCTGGCCTCGCTCAATCACCCCCACATCGCGACGCTGTACGGCCTCGAGCATCTGGACGGGCAACACGCCCTGGCCATGGAGCTGGTCGACGGTGACGGACTGGACAAGCGGATCGAGCGCGGGGCGATCCCGCTGGAAGAGGCGATCCCGATCGCGCTGCAGGTGGCCGATGCGCTCGAGGCGGCGCACGAGAAGGGGATCGTCCACCGGGACCTCAAGCCCGCGAACGTGAAGGTGCGGCCGGACGGCACGGTGAAGGTGCTCGACTTCGGGTTGGCGAAGGCGTGGGAGGAGCAGGCGGGAGACTCGGATCCCGCGTTCTCGCCCACGATCACGGGGCATCACACAAGAGCGGGGGTGATCCTGGGGACGGCGGCCTACATGTCGCCGGAGCAGGCGCGCGGCAAGGCCGTCGACAAGCGCGCGGACATCTGGGCGTTCGGGGTCGTGGTGTACGAGATGCTCACCGGTCGGCGCGCGTTCGAGGGCGAGGAGATCACCGACGTTCTCGCCTCGGTGCTGCGCCAGGAGATCGACTGGTCGGCGCTGCCCGCCGAGGTCCCGAGCCGTATCCGGGGACTGCTCGAGCGCTGCCTCGACCGGGACCCGCGGCGCCGCCTGCGCGACATCGGCGAGGCGCGGCTGGTGCTCGCCGGAGGGGAGCCGCTCTCGGCGACGGGCGCTGCGCCGGCGTCCTCGACTTCGGCTCCCTCGGCGGCCGCCTCGCCGGCCCGCTCCGCGCTGCCATGGGTCCTCGTCGCGGTGCTCGCGGTCGCGCTCGCCGCCGTCGGCGCGGTTGCCGTGGTGCGCGGTCGACCGGCCGCCCGGCGCCCGGTGCGCTCGTTCCTGCTGCCGCCCGACAAGACGTCGTTCGCGTTCGACGGTGCGATCGGCGGCCCCGAGCTCTCGCCGGACGGCACCCGGCTCGTGTTCGTCGCGCGCGACGCCGGCGGCAAGACGTCGCTCTACGTGCGGCCGCTCGACTCGCAGGCCGCGCTGCCGCTCGCCGGCACCGACGGGGCGTCGTACCCGTTCTGGTCGCCGGACGGTCGGTACGTCGGCTTCTTCGTCCCCGGCAAGCTCAAGAAGATCGACGCCGCGGGCGGCCCGCCGGAGACGATCTGCGCGGCCGCCAGCGGCCGCGGGGGCACGTGGAACCGGGACGGCGTGATCGTGTTCGCCCCCGACCTCTACGGCAGTCTCGAGCGCGTGGCGTCCGCGGGCGGCGCCGCGACGGCCCTGACGGTGTCCGGCGTCGCGGCGCAACAGACCAGCCAGCGGTGGCCGGCGTTCCTCCCCGACGGCCGCCACTTCCTGTTCTGGGCGGGTGGTCCGCTCAACGCGAGCGAGGTGAAGACCGACGGGATCTACGTCGGCTCGCTCGAGGACGCGGCGTCGGCGTTCCTCGAGCAGGCCGACAGCGACGCGGTCTACGCTCCCCCCGGGTACCTCCTGTTCCAGCGGGACCAGTCCCTGATGGCGCAGCCGTTCGACGCGTCCGCGCGGAAGCTCACCGGCGAGGCGTTCCCGATCGCCGAGCAGGTCGCGAACCCGCAGAACTACCGGCGCGGCTGCTTCACCGCCTCGGACGACGGCACCCTCGCGTACCAGACGGGCGACATCGGTCTGGTCCAGGCCGTCTGGGTGGACGCCAGCGGACGCCAGGTCGGCTCGGTCGGCGAGCCGCGGGCGCTCGAGGCGATCCGGCTCTCGCCCGACGGCCTGCGCATGGCCGAGCAGGCCGCCGGGGCGAACTCCAAGAACTCCGACGTCTGGATCGTGGACCTGGCGCGCGGGGTGCGAACCAAGTTCACATTCGGCTCGGCGCTGCACATCTACCCGGTGTGGTCGCCCGACGGCGAGCGCATCGTCTACACCTCCAACGTCCAGGGGCACCTCGACCTGTTCATCAAGAGCGCGAGCGGGGCCGGCGACGCGGAGCCGCTGGTGGTCTCGGAGGCCAACAAGTACCCCACCGACTGGTCCCCCGACGGGCGGTTCCTCGCGGTGATGGTGGTCGAGCCGGGGAAGAGGACCGGCTCCGACATTTGGATGCTCTCGATGCCCGACCGGAAGTTCTCGCCGTTCCTCGCGACCGAGGCCAACGAGGCCGGCGCGACGTTCTCGTCGGACGGACGCTGGCTCGCCTACCAGTCCAACGCCTCGGGGCGGCCGGAGATCTACGTCACGCCATTCCCGACGCCCGGCGGCAAGTGGCAGGTGTCGCAGGACGGCGGCGTCCAGGCGACGTGGCGGCGCGACGGGAAGGCACTGTACTTCCGCTCGCTCGAGGGGAAGCTCATGGAGGCCGCGGTTGCGGAGCGCGGCTCGGCGGTCGAGGTGGGGACCCCGCGCGAGCTGTTCCAGGCGCAGCTCGCGGGGTTCGGAGGCACCGCCTGGGTCTACGCCGCCGCACCGGGCGGCGACCGGTTCCTGGTGCTGCGGTCGCAGCAGGCCGGGCCGAACCCCCTCACGCTCGTGACCAACTGGACGTCGGGGCTGAGGCGGTGAGCCGAGATGGCCGTTGAGCCGGGCACACGGCTCGGCCCGTACGAGATCATCGGCCTCCTGGGAGCGGGCGGAATGGGGGAGGTGTACCGCGCTCGGGACACGCGACTGGGACGGGACGTGGCCGTCAAGGTGCTCCCGAACTCGCTCGCAGCCGACCCGGAGCGGATCCGTCGGTTCCAACAGGAGGCGCGCGCGGCGGGCGCCCTCAACCACCCCAACATCGTGACGGTCTATGACGTGGGTGAGTTCGACCAGTCGCCGTTTCTGGTCACGGAAGCGCTGGAGGGCGAATCGCTGCGGGATCGCCTCGACGCCGGGGCGCTGCCCGTAGGAGACGCGGCCGAGGTTGCCGTCCGACTCGCCGAGGGCCTTGCGGCGGCTCACGAGAAAGGCATCGTTCATCGCGACCTGAAGCCGGGGAACGTGTTCCTCACGAAGGACGGCCGCGTGAAGATCCTCGACTTCGGGATCGCGAAGCTCCTGCCGGGGCCGTGGGCAGGCCAGGCCGAGACGCTCACCTCGCCTCCGGCGGGGGCCACCTCGTCCGGGGCCGTCCTGGGTACGGTCGGCTACATGGCGCCGGAACAGGTTCGCGGCCTCGCGGTCGACCACCGGGCGGACGTCTTTGCGATCGGCTGCGTGCTCCTCGAGATGATCGCGGGCCGGCGAGCCTTCGCCGGCGCCACGGCCGCGGACACCATGACGGCCATCCTCTCGAGCGACCCGTCGGGATTGGACGTGCTGGACCAGCGGGGCGCGTCCAGGTTCACCGCGATCGTGAAGCACTGCCTGGAGAAGGACCCGGCCAGGCGGTTCCAATCGGCGGCCGACGTGGCGTTCGCGCTCCGGCAGGCGCTCGAACAGCCCGCGGCCGGCGGGGGCGTGAGGTCCTCGCCCGTCGGCGGGCCCGCCGGAGGTGTCCGCCTCGTCGCCGTGCTCCCGCTCGAGAACCTCTCCGGCGACCCCGAGCAGGAGTACTTCGCCGCCGGGATGACCGACGCGCTGGTGACCGATCTCTCCCGGATCCAGGCGCTGCGGGTGATCTCGAGGACGACCATGACCCGGTACCGAGGTGCGAACCGCCCGGCCGGCGAGATCGCGCGGGAGCTCGGCGCCGACGCGGTGGTCGAGGGCTCGGTGTTCCGCGCCGGGAACCGCGTCCGCATCGCGGTGCGTCTGGTCCATGCCGCGACCGACACCCACGTGCTGGCGGAGAGCTACGAGCGGGACCTGACTGACGTCCTGAGCCTCCAGGGCGAGGTGGCCACGGACATCGCCCGGCAGGTCCAGGCCCGGCTCACGCCGAAGGAGCACGCCGACCTGGCGCAGGTCCGCACCGTGGAGCCCCGCGCCTACGAAGCCTACCTGCGGGGTTGCCACGAGCTCGGCAAGCGATCGGCAAGCGGCGCCGAGGCCGCGCTGCGCTACCTGGCCGCGGCGATCGAGCTCGACCCGAAGTACGCCCCCGCGTTCGCGGGGATCGCCGACGCGTACATGGTGCTCGGGACGGGGATGGTCGCCGCTCAGGAGGCGACGCTGGCGCGACCGAAGGGCAAGGCGGCCGCCCTCAGGGCGATCGAGCTCGCGCCGGACCTCCCGGAAGGCCACGCGGCGCTGGCCGCGGCGTTGCTCTGCTACGACTGGGACTGGTCGGCGTGCGAGGCCGAGCTCGAGCGTGCCATCGCGTTCGGGCCCACGCTCGCGACGCCCCACCACTGGTACGCCCTGCTTCACGCCGCGATGGGCCGCCTCGATGCGGCCATGACGGAGCTGTCGCGGGCGCACGATCTCGAGCCGCTCTCGCTGCCCGTGATGCAGAGCCGGGGGACGATGCTGTACTACGCGGCCCGCTTCGACGAGGCCGCGCAGCCGCTTCGCGAGGCGTTGGACATCGACCCGGGGTTCGGCCCCGCCCACCACTGGCTTGGAAGGGTCCTGGGTCTGGCGGGCGCGAGAGAGGAGGCGATCGCCGAGCTGACGCTCGCCAGCACGCTGGCGAAAGGGAGCGCCGTCGCGCTCGGGGCGCTGGCGCATGCGCTCGGATCGGCGGGGCGGGCGGAGGAGGCGCGTGCGATCCTGGCGCGCCTGGACGCCATGTCACGGGAGACCTACGTTCCGGCGTACAGCCGCGCCGAGATCCACATGGGGCTGGGCGACGCGGACGAGGCGCTGCGCCACCTTCGCCGCGCGCTCGGGGAGCGGAGCGACCTGTTGATCTGGCTGAACGTGGAGCCGGTCTGGGCCCCCGTTCGCGGCGACCGGCGCTTTCTCGACCTCACCCGCGAGGTCGGACTGCCGGCTGGCGGCCCGCGGCCATGACCGCCGCGCGTCCGCTCTCCGTTGCCACGACCTCGGAGGCCCGGCCGACGGCCCGGCAGTGGCGGCCGCCCTCCAGGCGGAATCCGGCGCTGGACGAGGGAATTGGCCGGTCGATGGGCGCGAGCCCGGCAGGGATCACATGCTGACACCCGGCACTCGCCTCGGCCCGTACGAGATCCTCGCTCCGCTGGGCGCCGGCGGGATGGGGGAGGTGTGGCGTGCCCGCGACACGCGGCTGGGGCGCGAGGTGGCGCTCAAGTTCCTGCCCGAGCGGCTTCGCGACCGACCCCGAGCGGCACGCGCGTTTCGAGCGCGAGGCGAGGGTGCTGGCTTCGCTCAACCACCCCAGCATCGCGGTGCTCTACGGGCTCGAGCACCTCGGTGGTCAGCATGCGCTCGCTATGGAGCTTGTCGAGGGTGATGGGTTGGACGAGCGGATCGCCCGCGGGGCCATTCCGGCGGAGGACGCGCTGCCCGTCGCGCTGCAGATCGCGGAGGCGCTGGAGGCGGCACACGAGAAGGGGATCGTGCACCGCGACCTCAAGCCGGCGAACGTCAAGGTGCGACCGGATGGAACCGTGAAGGTGCTGGACTTCGGGCTCGCGAAGGCGTGGGATGAACCGGTCGGGGGTTCCGACCCGGCGCACTCGCCGACCGTGACGGGGGTCTACACCCGCGAAGGGGTGATTCTCGGAACGGCGGCGTACATGTCGCCGGAACAGGCGCGCGGCAAGCCCGTCGACAAGCGGGCGGACATCTGGGCGTTCGGCGTGCTGGTCTGGGAGATGCTCACCGGCAAGAGGCTGTTCGAAGCGCCCACGACGGCGGACACGCTGGCTCAGGTGCTGACGCACGCCCCGGATTTCGAGGCGCTGCCCGCGGAGACACCGGCGGCGCTCGACCGGCTGCTGCGGCGCTGCCTCGAACGGGATCCGAAGAACCGGCTGCGCGACATCGGCGAGGCAAGGGTCGCACTCGGTGACGCCGGCGTCGCCCAGACCGCGCCGCCTGTCTCCTCAGTCGGTCGTGCTGCTTCGCGTGTGCCGGCCAGGACTCCGAGTGCAAACCTTCCGAGCCACGCCCGCAGCCGCCGCGCGGGTGCACTGGCGCTTTCGGGGGTGATCGTCTTGGCCGGCGTTGTGCTCGGGCTGCGGGCGGTCCGCTGGCCCCCGGCGCTGTTCGGCCCTCCGAGCATCCGACCGATCCGATCGCTCGCCGTGCTGCCCCTCGAGAACCTCTCCGGCGATCCCGGCCAGGCGTACTTCGCCGACGGGATGACCGAGGCGCTGATCAACACCCTCGCCCAGATCGGCGCGCTGAGCGTGATCTCGCGGACGACGGTGATGCAGTTCAAGGGCACACATATGTCGCTGCCGGAGATCGCGAAACGGCTCAACGCCGTCGACGCGGTCATCGAGGGTTCGGTGCAGCGCGCCGGCAAGCACGTCAGGGTCTCGGTGCAACTGATCCGGGCGGCCACGGACACGCCGTTATGGGCCAAGGACTATGACAGCGAGCTGACCGATGTCCTGTCGCTGCAGGGCGAGGTCGCGCGCGCGATCGCCGAGCAGGTCCGCGTCGAGCTGACGCCGGGCGAGCGCAGGCGTCTGGCTGCCGCGCCGAGCGTGAACCCCGAAGCGTACAACCTCTACCTGCGCGGCAAGGCGCAATCACGACATGAGAACCGCGAGGACAACGACAAGGCGATCGCGCTGCTGGAGAGCGCCGTTGCGGCGGACCCGACCTTCGCCCCGGCCCACGCGGAGCTGGCGAGAGCGTACGGGATCAGACACTTCTTCTTCCTCCCCAACGACGCAGAGCTGGAGAGGAAGGCACGGGCGGAGGTGGAGACGGCGCTACGCCTGGACCCGGAGTCGTCGGACGCCCACCTCGCGCGCGGGGTGCTGCTCTGGGATGTCGACTACCACTTCCCCCACGCCGAGGCGATCCGCGAGCTCCGCCGCGCGATCGAGCTGAACCCCTCATCGGACGAGGCGCACCACCAGCTCAGTCTGGTCTACCTGCACGTCGGCCTGCTGGACCAGGCGCTGAAGGAAGTTCAGGAGGCGATCCGGCTCAACCCGGGCAACGCGCTCGCGCTCTACAGGTTGGGGTGCGTGCGGCTCTACATGCGCGACTACAAGGGCGCGTGGGACCTCTTCTCCAAGATCCCGCTCAACTTCAACCCGGTCCTGCTCAACTACGTGAACGCGTGGACGCTGTTCGACCTCGGTCGCAAGGCAGAGGCGAAGGCGCGCACCGACGAGTACGAGCGCGCATACCCGCGTGACGTCGGCGGGCTCAACGCCAGCATGCAGGCGATCCTCGCCGCCGACGCTGGCGACGCGACCGCGGCCGAGGCCAAGATCCGCGCGGCGGTCGAGCACGGCAAGGGGTATCGCCACTTTCACCACACCGAGTACAACGTGGGGGTCGCATGGGCGCTACTCCGCAGGCCCTCGGAAGCGCTCCGTTGGCTGCAGGCGGCCTCCGACGACGGCCTTCCCTGTTTCCCCCTGTTCGACAGCGATCCCAACCTGGACCGGATCCGCAATGACCCCGGTTTCGTGGCGTTCCTGGCCAGGGAAAAGCAGAAGTGGGAGGCGTTTGAGCGCCTGTGATCGACCTTGGCGGCGGGATCGTCGCTCCGTGCCAGCGGCTTCGGCGTGATAGGGCGTGGGGAATCGAGCGCCTCGGAATGGAATCGGGCTCGGCCGGGGTTGTGCTTTCACGGCACGCACAATGCTCCTGATACTCGCCCCTCGCGTGGGTCCGCACGAGATCCGCTTCCTCCTTGACGCCGCGAGGAAAGGGAGGATTGCACCGTCGTACGGGCGTGGGCGAACCGGGGGCCCGCCGGCGAAGGCTCGAGCCCTTCGAGCATGCTCAGAGCAGGCTCGGAGCTGGACCCCGTGCTGATCGCAGGCACCAAGCTTGGTCCCTACGAGGTACTTGTTCCCCTCGGCGCCGGCGGCATGGGCGAGGTTGAGCCGCTTTGCGGGCGTGAGCCCCTCGACGACGCTCGGGGCAGGCTCCGCGGGAGCCCACAAGCGAAATCCCGACGCCGAGCCGAGCGAGGGGGAGGGATCTCATGTTGAACGCCGGGGCCCGCCTCGGTCCGTACGAAATCACTTCTCGGCTCGGCGCGGGTGGAATGGGGGAGGTCTACCGCGCTCGCGACACCAAGCTCGATCGCGACGTGGCGCTCAAGATCCTGCCGGCCGGCCTCGCAACCGACGCTGCGGCTCTCGGAAGGTTCGAGAGGGAAGCCAAGGCGGTCGCCGCGCTGTCGCACCCCAACATCCTCGCCATCCACGATTTCGGAACGACGCAGGGGTCTCCTTCGCGGTGATCGAGCTCCTCGAGGGCGAGACGCTGCGGCAGCGCCTCACCGGCGGGCCTTGCCGGTGCGAAAAGCCGTGGAGGTCGGTGCACAGATCGCCCGCGGTCTGTCCGCGGCGCACGGCAAGGGGATCGTCCATCGGGACCTCAAGCCCGAGAACGTCTTCGTCTGCCGGGACGGGCGGGTGAAGATCCTCGACTTCGGCCTGGCGCGGGTGGGGCCGATCCTGCCGGGAGGCGACGGCAAGACGCTGACAACGCCGCCTGAGCTGGTGACCGGGCCGGGCGTGGTGCTCGGGACCGTGGGCTACATGTCGCCGGAGCAGGTGCGAGGCGAGCCCGCGGACCATCGCAGCGACCTCTTCGCGCTCGGGTGCGTGCTGTACGAGATGCTCGCGGGAGCCCGGTCGTTCCACCGCGAGACGGCCGCAGAGGGCATGACGGCGATACTCCGAGAGGAACCGCCCGACCTCCCCATGGTGGCACGCCAGATCCCGCCCGCACTCGACCGGATCGTTCGCCGGTGCCTGGAGAAGGTGCCCGACGAGCGCTTCCAGTCCGCCCGCGACCTCGAGTTCGACCTCGAGGCGCTGTCGGGCGTGGCCTCGGGAAGTGGGGTCGCCGCGGCCGAGCGCGCCGGTCCTCGCGGGCGTTGGGCTCGGCGCGCCGGGGCGGCAGCGGCGCTCGCCGCGGCGGTCGCGGTGTCGTTCCTGCTCGGCCGCGGCCTGGCACAACCGGCGCCCAACCGTGCCCCGACCTTCTCGCAGCTGACGTTCCGCCAGGAGCCGATCTTCAACGCCCGCTTCGCCCCCGACGGGAAGTCGATGCTCTTCAGCGCCGCACCCGCCGGGAACAACCCCGAGATCTTCTCGCTGCGCGTCGGCCTCCCGGGGGTGAGCCCGCTCGGGGTGCGCGACGCGCACCTCCTCGCCGTCTCCTCGCGCGGCGAGCTGGCCGTCCTCACCCACGCCAAGTACCTCGGCCACGACCTCTTCTTGGGTACGCTCGCCCGGATGCCGATCGACGGCGGCGCCCCGCGGGAGATCCTCGAGGGCGTGCGCGAGGCCGACTGGTCGCCGGACGGTAGCGGCCTCGCCGTGATCCGCGACGTCAACGGCACCGACCGGCTCGAGTACCCTGTCGGCAAGGTGCTGTGCCAGACTGGGGGGTACTTCAGCAACCTGCGGTTCTCCCCCAAAGGGGACCGCATCGCCTATTTCGAACACCCCGTCAAGTGGGATGACCGCGGCCTCGTGGCGGTCGTAGCTCTCGCCGGCAACAGGACCGTCCTCTCCGAGGGCTACTGGGGCGAGGAAGGGCTCGCGTGGTCGCCTCGGGGCGACCAGGTGTTCTTCTCCGCGGGGACCGCGTACAACAACTTCAAAGTGTACGCGGTGGACCTCGCGGGCCGCCGGCGCGACGCGCTCGAGAGCGCCGGCGGCCTGACGATCCAGGACGTCGGGAACGACGGCCACTGGCTCGTGACCCGGGACGACTTCGTCCGCCACATGCCGGTCCTGGCGCCCGGAGCGACGCACGAGCAGGACCTCTCCTGGCTCGACCTCTCGCATCCCGCCGCGATGACCCCGGACGGAAAGGTGCTCCTGTTCTGCGAGGAGAGCGGCAGCGTCGGACTCAACTACGCCGTGTGCCTTAGGCAGACGGACGGCTCGCCGGTCGTCCGGCTCGGCGAGGGCACGGCTCAGGCCATCTCGGCCGACGGCAAGTGGGCGCTCGCAGTGGTCCCGACCTCGCCCCAGCAGCTCGTGCTCTACCCGACCGGGGCCGGGGAGCCGCGCCAGCTCGATCGCGGCGCCATCGTCAGCTACGAGTCGGCGCAGTTCTTCCCCGACGCGAAGCGGGTTCTCGCGTGCGGGAACGAGCAGGGCCACGCGGTGCGCTGCTACGTGGAGGAGGCCGCAGGCGGCGTGCCGCGGGCGGTGACGCCGGAGGGCACGACCGACGGGCTCGTGTCGCCCGATGGCCGCGCGATCCTCGTCCGCGAGAGCGCCGGAGGGTTGCAGCTCTTCCCCTCGGACGGGGGGAACGGGCGGCCCGTGCCGGGCGCCACGGCCTGGGATTACGCCGGCGGGTGGAGCGCCGACGGGCGGTCGGTTTACGTCGGCGACGCGTCCGCGGTCCCCGTTCGCGTCGAACGGCTCGACCTCGCGAGCGGGCGGAGGGAAGTGATGCTTACGCTCGGTCCCTCCGACCTCGCCGGCGTCCTCCAGATCGGACCCGTCGCGATGACGCCCGACGGGCGGTCCTACGCCTACGCCACCAACGTCACGATCTCCCACCTGTTCCTGGTGGACGGTGCACGATGACATCCGCGGCGGGATTCGATCGGGCGGAAGGGGAGGCCCCGTGCTGACCGCCGGCACCAGGCTCGGTACTTACGAGATCCTCGCTCTGCTCGGTGCCGGCGGGATGGGCGAGGTGTACCGCGCTCGCGACACGAAGCTCGATCGCGAGGTCGCGGTGAAGGTGCTACCAGCCGCCGTGGCAAGCGACGCCACGACAACCGCGAGGTTCGAGCGGGAAGCCAAGGCGGTGGCTGCGCTCTCCCACCCGAACATCCTCGCGATCTTCGACTTCGGGACGTCCGACGGCGTGGCGTTCGCGGTGACCGAGCTGCTGGACGGCGAAACCCTGCGGGCACGTCTCGTAGGTAGGCCGCTGTCCGTTCGCAAAGCCGTGGAGATCGGCGCACAGATCGCAAGAGGGCTTTCGGCAGCGCACGGCAAGGGGATCGTCCACAGGGATCTCAAGCCGGAGAACGTGTTCGTCTGCCGGGACGGCCGGGTGAAGATCCTCGATTTCGGCCTGGCGAAGCTGATCGACACGACCCCGCCCGGAACCGCGACAACTCTGGCCTCGCCACCCCGCGAGGCGACCGCGTCCGGCATGGTCATGGGCACGATTGGGTACATGTCGCCCGAGCAGGTGCGCGGGGAACCGGCGGACACCCGCAGCGACATCTTCGCGCTGGGGTGCGTGCTGCACGAGATGCTGTCGGGAGCCCGGCCGTTCCACCGGGACACGGCCGCCGAGACCATGACCGCCATTCTGCGCGACGACCCGGCGGACCTGCAGGTCGGCTCGCGGCGCATTCCCCCGGCGCTCGAGCGGGTCGTACGGCGCTGTCTGGAGAAGCCCCCAGAGGAACGCTTCCAATCGGCGCGCGACCTGGCGTTCGCACTGGAGAGCCTCTCGGAGGCCCCCGCACCGGGTCCCCGGGAACCAGAGGGCGAGAGCCCCTCGATCGCGGTGCTCCCGTTTGCGGACATGAGCCCGGGCAAGGACCAGGACTACTTCTGCGAGGGGATCGCCGAGGAGTTGATCCACGCGCTGACCACGCTGCAGGGCCTGCACGTCGCCTCCCGCACCGCGTCGTTCATGTTCAAGGAGAGGACCGGCGACGTGGCGGCGATCGGAAGGCAGCTCCACGTCTCGACGATCCTCGAGGGGAGCGTGCGCAAGGCCGGCGACCGGCTGCGCGTCTCGGTGCAGCTCATCAAGGTGGAGGACGGCTTCCACCTGTGGTCGGAGCGCTACGACCGCGATCTTCGCGACGTCTTCGCCATTCAAGACGACATCACGGAGAAGGTGATCCGTGCGCTCCGCGTGGTACTGGGCGAGCGCGAGAGGCGTGTCCTGTCGCGTAGCCAGACGAGCGACGTGGAGGCGTACGACCTCTACCTTCGGGGTCGCAAGTCGTTCCTGCGGGCGGGGCGCGGCGGTCAGAGGGAGGCGATTCGCCAGTTCGAGCAGGCTGCGGCCGTCGACCCGGGCTATGCCCTGGCCTACGCCGGCATCGCCGATGCGTCCGGCATGCTGTACATGTTCCACGGCAGCGGGAGAGAAGACCTCGAGCGCGCCGAGCAGGCCAGCCTGAAGGCGCTCGACCTCGCGCCGCAGCTCGCCGAGTGTCATGCCTCACGTGGCTTCGCCGCGAGCTTGTCCCGGCGCCACGACGAGGCGGAGCGCGAGCTCAGGACGGCGCTCGCGCTCAACCCGAGTCTCTGGGAGGCCAAGTACCTGTTTGCCCGGATGCGAGTCACCCAGGGAAGGCTTGCCGAGGCCGCCAAGCTATTCGAGGAGGCGCTCGAGATCCGGCCCGAAGACTACGAGGTGCCGATGATGCTCACCTGGATCTATCGCGGTCTCGGGAGGAACGACGAGGCGCTCGAGGTCGCCTCACGAGGGTTCAGCAACGCGGGGAGGTACATCGCCGCGAACCCCGGTGACGCGCGCCCTGTGTACTTGGGTAGCGGCGCCCTTGTCGTCCTGGGCCGCAAAGAAGAGGGGCTGGAGTGGGCGGCGCGCGCGCTCGCGATGGGTCCCGACGACGACGGAATCCTCTACAACCTGACGTGCACGTACGCGCAGGCCGGCGAGCCCGACCGCGCCCTGGACTGCCTCGAGCGTGCCGTGAGCGTGGGATTCTCCGGCCGTGACTGGATCGAGCACGATACCGATCTGGACGCCATCCGCGGCAGCGACCGCTTCAAGGCCATCCTGGACCGGATGGGAAAGCTAGCGTGAGCTTCGCATCCGGCACCCGTCTGGGTCCCTACGAGATCTTCTCCCCTTTGGTCGCATGGGGCATGGGTGAAGTTGAGCCGTCTTGCGGGCGTGAGCGGAGCGGGATCCCGTGCTGACCGCAGGCACGAGGCTCGGCCCGTACGAAATCCTCGGCCCGCTCGGCGCGGGCGGGATGGGGGAGGTTTGGCGCGCGCGCGACACGCGGCTCGGGCGGGAGGTGGCGCTCAAGTTCCTGCCCGAGGGCTTCGCGACCGACCCGGAGCGGCACGCGCGCTTCGAGCGCGAGGCGAAGCTCCTGGCCTCCCTCAACCACCCGCACATCGCCACCCTGTACGGCCTCGAGCACCTCGACGGTCAGCACGCCCTCGTGATGGAGCTGGTCGAGGGCGAAGGGTTGGACGAGCGGATCGTCCGCGGTCCGATCCGCTCTCGACGAGGCGATCCCGATTGCGATCCAGATCGCCGACGCGTTGGAGGCGGCGCACGAGAAGGGAATCGTGCACCGGGATCTCAAGCCGGCGAACGTGAAGGTGCGGCCCGACGGCACCGTGAAGGTGCTGGACTTCGGCCTGGCGAAGGCATGGTACGAGGAGGCCGGGGGCTCGGATCCCGCGCACTCGCCGACGATCACCGGGCATCACACGCGAGCCGGCGTGATCCTCGGGACGGCGGCGTACATGTCTCCGGAGCAGGCGCGCGGGAGGCCTGTCGACAGGCAATCCGACGTCTGGGCGTTCGGGTGCGTGGTGTACGAGATGCTGAGCGGGCGGCGGGCGTTCGGCGGCGAGACCGTGACCGACACGCTCGCGGCCGTGCTGAGGGAGGAGCCCGCCTGGTCCGCGCTGCCGGCCGACGTCGGGCCCGGCGCTGCGCCGGGCGCTGCGCCGGTGCCTCGAGAAGGTCCCGGCCCGTCGTTTCCACAGCGTCGCCGACGTGGCGATCGAGCTCGAGGACGCCGCGTCGCCGGCGCCCGTCGCGGGCGGCGCGCGCCCGGCGGGTAGCGGTTCCTCCATGCGGGCCGTCCTGCCGTGGGCGGTCGCTGCCGCCCTCGGGTTGGTGGCGGTGGGCCTCGGCCTTGCGTTCATCCGCCATATGCCGGCGGCCAGGGCCGCCGAGAGGGAGAGCCGTTTCGAGCTCAGGGTGCCCGAAGGGCAACGCCTCGGCCTGGTGGACGTACCCAACGTGGCAATCTCACCGGACGGCCGTCGGGTCGCGATCCAGGTCGAGGATGACACCAGCGGCGAGAGCAGCATCGCGCTCCGCCCGCTCGACCGCCTCGACGCGACCCGCGTCGAAGGGACCGACGGCGCCACCGCCCCGTTCTTCTCGCCGGACGGCGCGTGGCTCGGGTTCTTCGTGCACGGGAGACTCGCGAAGGTGCCGGTCCAGGGCGGCGTGCCGACCGTGCTTTCGAGCGACGCGCCGCAGCCGAGGGGCGGGAGCTGGGGCCCGGACGGCACGATCGTCTACTCGCCCGGGTTCGACACGGGGCTCCTGGCGATCTCGGCCGCCGGCGGCGCGGCCCGGCGGCTGGCGGCGCCGGACGCGACCAAGGGCGAACGCACGTACCGCTGGCCGCAGGTGCTGCCCGACGGCAAGGCGGTGCTCTTCACGATCGGCTGGCTCTCCAGCCCTCAGGACTACGACAACGCCGACATCGCGGCGTACTCGTTCGCGACACGGTCGGTGACGACGCTCGTCAAGGGCGGGAGCATGGCGCGTTTCGTGCCGCCGAACACGCTGGTGTATTCACGGGCGGGGACGCTGTACGCGGTCCCTCTGGATCTCTCGGCAATGAGCGTCGCCGGCGACCCGGCGCCAGTGCTCGACGGCGTGGGCGGCGAGCCGACCAGCGGCGCTGCTTACTTCGCGGCGGCCGCCGACGGCACCCTCGCCTGGATACCGGGCGTGATGAGCTCGCCCCGCACCTACCTCGTGCTCGTCGATCGGGCGGGCCGAGTAACCCGGCTGCCGCTGCCGGCGGCGCGGTACCACACGCCGAGGTTCTCGCCCGACGGCGGCCGTCTCGCGTTCACCTCGGGGCAGGGTCGCGGCGGGCTCGAGGGCGACATCTGGATCGCCGATCTTCGAGGGAACGGTCTCACCCGCCTCACCTTCGACGGCCAGCGGGCGTTCCCGGTCTGGGCGCCGGGAGGGGACCAGATCGCGTACTGCAAGATCGCAGGAGCGGACCAGGGTCTGTACCGCAGGGCGGCCGACGGCAACGGGACCGAGACGGCTATCGGAGAACGGCCGCTCGTAACTGGGAACGCGACCTCCTGGGGCGGCGACGGCCGGTCGATAGCGTACACGGTGGTAGGCGTGACGATCGACCTGTGGATCCTCGACGTCGCGACCGGGAAGGCGCGGAGCTTCGAGCCCGGCGCCGCGTCGGGCGCGATCTCGCCCAGCGGACCCTGGGTCGCGTACGAGGCGGGGGATGCGCCGCACAACATCTTCGTGCGTCGGCTGGAAGGGACCGCGAAGTGGCAGATCTCGCCGAACGGCGGGTCCTACCCGAGGTGGTCGGCGGGCGGGCGCGCGATCTTCTACATCCACAACGGGGAGATGATGCAAGTGAACGTCGACGGCGGTGCGCTCCCCAGGTTCGGACCACCCGAGCCGCTCTTCGGCGGCCTCGACCGGTTCATGTACCGGGGCATTACCGCGGTCAACTACGACGTCAGCGCGGACGGCAAGCGGTTTGCGTTCGTTGAGTACGAGAACCCGGGCTCCGTCACTGGGCGTGTCGTCGTCGCCGTGCACTGGGCGGCTGCCATCCGCGAATCGGGGCCGCAACGAGCCGCACCATGACGCTCGCTCCCGGCACCCGCCTCGGCCCGTACGAGATCCTGGCGTCGATCGGCGCCGGCGGGATGGGCGAGGTGTACCGCGCGCGGGACACCAGGCTCGGCCGCGAGGTGGCGATCAAGGTGCTGGGCGGGCGGCACGCCGAGGACGCTGCGATGCGGGAGCGTTTCGAGCGTGAGGCGCGAGCCATCTCGGCGCTGTCGCACCCTGCGATCTGCACGTTGTACGACGTCGGCGAGCACGAGGGCACGCACTTTCTAGTAATGGAGTACCTGGAGGGGGAAACGCTCGCCGATCGGCTCGACCGCGGAGGTCTGCCGCTCGACCAGGCGCTCAAGCTGGGGACTGAGATCGCGGAGGCGCTGGCCGCAGCACACGCCCGCGGGATCGTGCACCGGGACCTCAAGCCGGGCAACGTGATGCTCACCAGGGGTGGGGTGAAGCTCCTGGACTTCGGCCTTGCGAAGCTGCACGCGGCAAGCCACGGCATCACCGACCCGGCTGCGCAGGAGACGGCCTCGGGGCCGCTGACGGAGCAGGGTACGATTCTTGGGACGCTGCAATACATGGCGCCGGAGCAGTTGGAGGGAAAAGAAGCCGACGCGCGGGGCGACATCTTCGCCTTCGGCTGCCTGCTGTACGAGATGATCTCGGGCCGTCGGGCGTTCGAGGGCAAGACCCAGGCGAGCGTGATGGGAACGATCCTGCACAAGGAGCCGGCGCCACTGCTCTCGCTCCAGCCGCTGACCCCGCCGGCACTGGATCGGCTTGTACGCGCCTGCCTCGCGAAGGACGCCGACGAGCGATGGCACAGTTCGGCGGATCTCGCCAAGGAACTGGCTTGGATCCGAGCCGATCCGCAGCGAACGGCCGGGGAGGCGTCGGTACCGCAGCGCCGCCTTCTCCGGGTAGCGCCGTGGGCGCTGGCGGCCGCTCTCGCGCTGGTCGCCGCCGTCGCTGTGTTTCGACCCTCCGCCCGTCGCGAAGGGGCATCAGGTGTCCCTCCCGACTGGGCGAGCGGCACGCTCACCCCGCTCACGACCGACCCGGGATACCAGGCCGAGCCTACGTTTTCGCCGGACGGCGAGACGATCGCCTACGTCTCCGACCGGGACGGGAACTTCGAGATCTATCTGCAGCAGGTCTCCGGGGGACCGGCGATCAACCTGACCCGGGACAGGGCGGCCGACATCCAGCCCGCGTTCTCGCCGGACGGCCGGCAGATCGCCTTCGTCTCGGATCGGTCCGGTGGCGGCGACGTGTTTGTGGCGGGTCCCTCGCTCCCGATGGTGGGGGGCGACATCTGGCTGATGCCGGCGCTCGGGGGCGCGGCCCGCCGCATCGTCGGGCCGGGGAACTTCCCTTCATGGTCGCCCGACGGCCGCGCCATCGTCTACGTGTACGGCACGTTCCGCCAGTCGCGCATCGCCACCGTCGCGGCCGAGGGCGGCGCGCCGGCGGACCTCGAGGTCAAGGGCCTGCCGCTGGTGCGGTTCTTCTACCCGAGCTACTCCGGCGACGGGCGGTGGATCGCGTTCCAGAACGGCAGCACGGTGTGCGTCGTCCCGGCGGGCGGCGGCGAGGCGCACCAGATCGCGAACGGCGAGCGGCCCGCCTGGGGGCCCGAGTCGAGGAGCATCGTCTTCACGAGTCGGGAGCGAGGGAAGAATCGGACCTTGTGGCAGGCGGAATTCGACTCCGGCAGCGGCCGGCTTGTCGGGGCGCCTAGGCCGGTGACGTTCGGCCGCGGACCTGACGCGGGAGCGGCCGTGTCCCGCGACGGACGCTCGATCGTCTTCGCGGCCCTGGAGCAGTCGCTCAATCTCGAGGAGCTTCCCTTCGACGCCGAGGCAGGCCGGCCCTCGGGGACGCCGCGACCCCTCACGCAGGGCAGCAACCACGTCGCCTACTTTGACGCGTCGCCGGACGGACGTGCGGTCGTGTTCGGGGCGGAGCGCGGGGCCGTGTCCCACCTCTGGCGTGTGGACCCGCCGGCCGCGCCGGTGCAACTGACGCTGGATCCGCGCTTCAGCGAAGGGGCCCCGCGCTGGTCGCCGGACGGTGGGTCGGTGGCGTTCGTGCGCTCGGCCGGTGACGACCAGACGAGGCCTGACCTCTGGCTGGTGGCTCCCGACGGCGCCGGCCCCCGCCGCCTCGCAACGGGCGTGATCGACATGGCGTGGGTCGACGCGCGAACCATCCTCGTCCAGAGCGGGGTCGAGGACCTCTCCTTCGTGGACATCGCGTCCGGCTCGAGACGTCAGGTCGAGGGCCTCAAGGCGAGGACGCTGTTTGCCGTCGATCCGAGCGGCGAGTGGCTGGCGTACCAGACCGCCGAGGGGGGGACCGTCCAGATCGCCGCTGCCCGGCTGGCAGGAGGTTCGCAACCGCTCGTCGTGACTGCCACCAGCCAGGCGTTCCACCCGTCGTTCTCGCCGTCAGGCCGCTGGCTCTACTTCCAACCCAACCACAAGAACGTGTACCGGGTCCCGGGCCCCGCACAGCAGTGGCGGAAGGCGCGCGCGGAGCGCGTAACCGACTTCCCCGAGGCCGGCCTCTACCTGGAGGATCCGGAGATCTCCCGCAACGGGAAGGCGCTCTTCTACACGCGCGGGCGAACCTCGGGCAACCTGTTTCTCCTGCGGCTCGGGGGCGCAGGCTCGACGGGAGGCAAGCCTTGACCCTGCGAGCAGGGACGTCCCTCGGTCCCTACGAGATCCTCGCGCCGATCGGCGCGGGCGGGATGGGGGAGGTCTACAAGGCTCGCGACACGCGCCTCGGGCGCGAAGTGGCGATCAAGGTGCTCCCCGAGTCGGTCGCCGCGGACCCGCAGCGGCTGGCGCGCTTCGAGCAGGAAGCGCGGCTCGCCTCGGCGTTGAACCATCCCGGAATCGTCACCGTGTACGACATCGGGGAGTCCGGGGCGACGTTCTTCATGGCAATGGAGCTGGTGGAGGGTCGGACGGTCCGCGAGCTCATCGGCGAGAGGGCGCTGCCGATGAGGAAGCTGATCGCGGTCGCCGCTCAGGTCGCCGACGGCCTCGCCAAGGCGCACGACGCGGGGATCGTGCACCGCGACCTCAAACCCGAGAACGTGATGGTCACGGTCGACGGATTCGCCAAGATCCTCGACTTCGGCCTCGGTAAGCTGGTGCAGGCGGAGGCTGGCGGCGCCGGAGCGACGGCGAGGACGGTGTCCCGAGCGACGGGGGCCGGCGTCGTCATGGGGACGGCCGCATACATGTCGCCCGAGCAGGCGCTCGGCAGGCCGGTCGACTTCCGCTCGGATCAGTTCTCATTCGGCGCCCTGCTGTACGAGCTGCTGACCGGGGAAGCGGCGTTCGCGCGGGCGAGCGCCCCGGAGACGATGGCGGCCGTCATCCGCGAGGAGCCGGAGCCGGTCGAGCGCCACGCGCCCGGGACACCGGTGCCGTTGCGGTGGATCGTCGAACGGTGCCTGGCGAAGGACCCCGAGGAGCGCTACGCGTCGACGCGGGACATGGCTCGTGATATCGCGAGGATCCGAGACAGTATCCCGGATGCGATCGCTCCGGCCCATGCGAGCACCGTCGCCGTGACCGCCGCCGCCGAGGTCCCCTCGGTGGCGGTGCTGCCGTTCGTGAACATGAGCGCCGATCCGGAGAACGAGTTCTTCGCCGACGGCATCACCGAGGACGTGATCGCGCACCTCGCCAGGATCCGGACGCTGCGCGTCACCTCGCGCACCTCGGTCATGGCCTTCAAGCGGCGCGAGCAGAGCCTGCGCGAGATCGGCGCGGCGCTCGGCGTCCGGGTGCTCGTGGAAGGGAGCGTGCGGCGCTCGGGCAACCGCGTACGTATCGTGGCGCAGCTCGTCGACCCGCGCACCGACGAGCACCTGTGGTCCGACAGCTACGACCGCGAGCTCGACGACATCTTCGCGATCCAGACCGATGTGGCGCTGCAGATCGCCGCCGCGCTGCGCGCCGAGCTGACCCTGGAGGAGCGGGCCCGCATCGGGAGGCGGCCCACCCGCGACTTGGAGGCGTACCAGCTCTACTTGCAGGGACGGCACAGCTTCGTGAGGTTCACGAAGGCGGGGGTCACGCAGGCCCTCGCGCTCTTCGAGCAGGCGGTTGCACGTGACCCCGCGTTCGCCCTGGCTTACGCCGCGATGGCGCACGCGCACACCCACTTCGGCATCGAGGGGATCAGCGGCGTGCTGCCGGCGGAGGCGTTCGCGCGCGCGCAGCAGGCGGTCGACAGCGCCCTGGCGCTGGACGACAGCCTCGCCGAAGCGCACGGAATTGTGGGTCTGCTCCGATTCACGCGCGATTTCGACTGGAAGGGGGCGGAGGCGGAGTTTCGGCTCGCGCTCGCGCTCAGCCCAGGCAGCGCGGACATCTACGACCACCTCGGCTGGCTGTGCTCCGCGCAGGGACGATTCGACGAGTCGCTCGCCCTGGTGCGACGGGCGCGGGAGCTCGACCCGCTGGCGCACCGCAGCGATGTCGCCAACGAGCTGATGCGAGCCGGGCGAACGCGGGAGGCGCTGGCCGAAGCGGAGCGGGCGGTGGCGCTGGACCCCGCCTTCTCGCGCTCGCACGCCGTGTTCGGCTGGGCGTGCCTCGCGCTCGGGAGGACGGCCGAGGGACTCGCCGCCCTCGAGCGCGCCCGTCAGCTCTCGCCCGAGAGCACGCTCTTCCTGGCCCAGCTCGGCCAGGCGTACGGCGTGACCGGCGACGTGACGCGGGCGCGGGCGATCCTCGCCGAGCTCGAGGGACTGGCCGCAACGCAGTACGTGGCCGCTTACCACCTCGCCCACGTCTATACCGGTCTCGGCGACAAGGACTCCGCAATCGACTGCCTGGAGCGCGCGTTCGAACAGCGAGCCGGGGGCATCTACGGCGTCAAGGGCTCGTACCTGTTCGCCGGCTTGCGCGGGCATCCACGTTTCCAGGCGCTCCTGCGCAGGATGAGGCTCTGATGCGCCGCCGGAGACGGACCCGATGCTGAGCCCAGGAGACCGCCTCGGTCCCTACGAGATCATCGGCCCACTGGGCGCCGGCGGGATGGGGGAGGTGTGGCGCGCGCGCGACACGCGCCTGGGGCGCGAGGTAGCGCTCAAGGTGCTGGTCGGCGGCCACGCCGAGAACCCGGCGATGCGGGAACGGTTCGAGCGCGAGGCGCGCGCGATCTCCGCGCTCGCGCACCCGTCGATCTGCACGCTGTACGACATCGGCGAGCACGAGGGGTCCCACTTCCTCGTGATGGAGTACCTCGAGGGCGAGACGCTGGCTGCGCGGCTCGCGCGCGGGCCGCTGCCCCTCGATTCGGCCCTCAAGCTCGGCGGCGAGATCGCGGCGGCTCTGGCGGCGGCGCACGCCCGCGGGATCGTGCACCGCGACCTCAAGCCGGGCAACGTGATGCTGACGAGGTCGGGGGCGAAGCTGCTGGACTTCGGGCTGGCACGCTTGCACGCGGCGAGTCACGGGGAGACGGAACTCGGCTTTCGCGAGACCGTCGCCGAGCCACTGACGGGCGAGGGCACGATCCTGGGGACGCTGCAGTACATGGCCCCGGAGCAGCTCGAGGGGCGGGAGGCGGACGCGCGCAGCGACATCTTCGCGTTCGGCTGCGTGCTCTACGAGATGGCGACCGGGCGGAAGGCGTTCACCGGGACGAGCCGCGCATCGCTGGCGTCCGCCATCCTGTCGAGTGAGCCCGCTCCGCTCTCGACCGTGCGGCCCGCGTCCCCGCCCGGGCTCGACCGGCTGGTCGCGGCCTGTCTGGCGAAGGACCCAGCCACGCGCTGGCACAGCGCCGCCGACCTCGCGCGGGAGCTGTCGTGGATCGCCGGAGGATCGAAGGACGGAGCAACCGCCGGCGGTTCGACCCGCAACCGCGTGCCCCTCGCCCCCCTGCTCGGCGCCGTCGCGATCGGCGCCGCGGTGACGGCGATCGTGGGCCTCGCGCTGCGGCCGCAGGCCCGTTCCGCGCCGGACGCGGCGCGGTTCTCGATCCTACCCCCGGCGGGGTACCGTTTCGGCCCCGCGGTAGCGTTCTCGCCCGACGGGCGGGGCCTCCTCTTCGAGGCCATCGATGCAGGGGGGAAGAGCTCGGCGTGGGTCCGGCCGCTCGACGCGCTCGCGGCGACCCGCGTCCCCGGCAGCGATGCGGCGCGGCTCCCGTTCTGGTCGCCGGACGGGCGTTGGGTCGCGTTCTTCGGGGACCAGCACGTGCGCCGCGTCGAGTTGGCGAGCGGCGCCCTGCAGACGATCAGTGGTGCCGGCCTGGGGATGGGCGGCTCGTGGAACCGCGCCGGTACGATCCTGTACGCCCCGGCGTTCGGCCAACCGCTGGTCGGCGTGCCCGCGTCGGGCGGCACGCCGGCCGCGGCGACGGCCCTCGACGCGAGCCGCGGGGACGCGGCGCACCTCTTCCCGGCGTTCCTCCCGGACGGCCGCCACTTCGTCTTCGTGGCGCGCAACCTCGACCCGGAGAAGACCACGATCTGCCTCGGCGAGCTCGGCACGACCGCGGTGGAGCCGCTTTTCCGTGCCGACTCGGCCGCGAGCTATGCCGACCCCGGCTACCTCCTGTTTGCCCGCGAGGGCGCGCTGTTGGCCCAGCGCTTGGACCCGCATCGCCTCGTGCCGGTCGGCGAACCGTCGGTCGTCGCCGAGAACGTGCTGTTCTACCCCGCCATGAACGGTCTGCCCGCGTCCGCCTCGCCTGGCGGAGCGTTGGTCTACAGCATCTGGTCGCACGAGCGGAGACTCGTCTGGGTGGATCGCCGGGGGCGCGAGATCGGCTCGCTCGGGCCGGTCGCGCACTACGAGGAGGTCGCGATCTCTCCCGACGGCGGGCGCGTCGCGGTGTCCGAGCGCGATCCCGGCCGGGGCCAGAACCTCGACGTCTGGGTCCTCGACGCCAAGACAGGGATCGCGTCGCGCGTGACCGCGGAGCGCACGGACGAGTTCCGCCCTGTGTGGACGCCGGACGGGGGGCGCCTCGTCTACGCCTCGGACCACGCCGGCTTCTACGACCTCTACTCGCGCCCCGCCGCCGGGGGTCCCGAGGAGGTCGTCCGGCGGAGCGCAGCCGACAAGTTCCCCGAACAGGTCTCGCCCGACGGCCGCTCCATCACGTTCAGCGTACAGGGGGGCGCCCGGGCCGGGGTCTGGATCGCACCGATCTCAGGGGGGACGCCGCAGCCGGTCGACCCGGAGCCGGAGTTCGATCAGTTCGCGGCGAAGCTCTCACCCGACGGCCGCTGGGTCGCCTTCGATTCCACCGAGTCGGGCCGCAGCGAGATCTACGTGAAGCCGTTTCGGGCCGGGCCGAAGCGGCAGGTGTCCACAGGCGGCGGCGCCGTTCCGGTGTGGCGGCGCGACGGGCGCGAGCTCTTCTACGTCTCGGCCGACGGCATGTTGACCGCCGTCGCGCTGCGCGCGGGCGCCTCCGGCATCGAGGTGGACGCGCCCGTGCCCCTGTTCGAGCTCCATTCAGCCCCGACGCAGTACCTGGCGTCGCACGTTTACGACGCGGCGGCCGACGGCAGCCGGTTCCTCGTCGTCCGCAGGGCGGAGCGGGCCGAGCCCGATCGCCTCGTGGTGGACCTCGACTGGCAACGGGCCCTGAAGCGGTAGCTTCCCCGCCCGGCTACGGCACCCACATCGCGATCGTCGTCGGGTCGGTGGAGTTGCCGTCGATGACGGACGCCGAGCCCAGGATCACGGCATCGGTGGTGAGTACACGCACCACGGCGAACGCGTCGGGGGTGCCTGGCGGTAGGGCCTGGACGATTTGTTTCCAGCGGTACGCCGGCACGGTCGTGGTCGTAGTGGTCAAAGGAGCGCCGCTGCCGGTGAAAAAGGCGATCTCAACGCTGGCGTCGATGGCACTTGGGTTGACGAACTCCAGGTTCGTGCGGAATGCGCCGTCGCTGCGGAGGCCGCCGAAGAACCCGGTTGCCGTCGAGGTCAGCGCCTGGCTCGCCGGCACGCCGACGTACCCCTGGCCGAACGTGTCGATCGTCGTGCCGTTGACGACCTGGGAGTACGTCCGCGAGAGCGCCTGCACGGGAATGGTGCTCTGCACGACGATCATGCCCTTGTCCTGTGCCGTCGCGAACAGCGTGTTGAGCACGTCGCGCCAGGTCATCTCCTGCCGGGCGCCAACGGTCGTCGTGATCGCCGGCGGGAACGAGCCGACCCCGTAGAACGTGAGCTGCACGTCCGCGGGCTGCACGGGGGACGGGTTGAGGATCGAGACGTCCGAGTGCCAGAACGCCGGCGCGACGCCGGGCGTGCGGGCGATCCCCGAGAGGTAGTAAGTGTAGGTCCTCGAGCATTGCTGGGTATAGCCGACCTGGGCGGTGTTCGACCACGTCGACGACGCGCCGCAGCCGACGTTGGCGCGGACACGGTAGTAGAACGTCACGGAGACGGCCTGGCTCGAGGAGAACGTAAAGCTCGTGAAGGTCGTGTCGACCGACACGGGGCTCGCGAAGGACGGGTCGGTGGCGGACTGAACCGTGTACCCGCTGACGCTGCTCACGGCGCTCCAGCCGATCACGACCTGCTCGCCGCTGCAGAACGACGTCTTGTTGGCGGAGAGCAAGGCTGGCGCCGCCGGCGGCGGGCACGAGAGCGCCGCGACCGCCTGATTGGCCTGCACGAGGTTGCGGGTGATGTTGTTCCTGGTGTCGGTGATCGGCGTGCCGGTGTTGCGGATCGCCAGGCGCGCGTTGGCGGCCGAGGTCGAGGGGGACGCCTGCGCCAGCAGCGCCGCGAGTCCGGCGACGTACGGGGCCGAAGCCGAGGTGCCGCAGAAGTAGTTGCCGTCGTAGCCGCCGCCCTTCAACGGCGTCGACGTCGCGCAGGTCGGGCCCCACACGTCGAGCTTGTCGCCCGAGTCGGTGAAGCAGGCGACCCCGCCGGCCGTGTGCACCACGTCCGCGCACCCGTTCGTGCCGTTGCACTGCTGCGCGTCCTTGTAGTCCAGGGTGCCGAGCGGCGCCGCGTAGACCGCGCCCACCGCGAGCGACGTCGAGATGCACGCGGGCCACGAAACGCCGGTGGTGCAGCCGCCGTTGCCGGAGGCCACGACCGGCATGACGTTCGCGTTGGTGAGCTGCTGGAAATCGTCCACGAGAGGCAGGCCCTCCGGGTCGCACGGCTGCTGCGGCACGCCCGCGTCGCCCGCGCCGGTTTCGTAGCCGCCGAGCGAGAAGTTGGCGACGCGGATGTTGTACGGGTTGCCGTTGGCGACGCTTGTGAGCACGGCGTTGATCCCCGGCAGGATCTGAGCGTCGCTTCCCCTTGCCCGTGCTGTCGAGGACCTTGACCGAGACGATGATGGCGGCGGGCGCCACGCCCGTGGCCGCCGTGTTGATCCCGGCCGCCGCCGCGATGCCCGCGACCCCGGTGCCGTGGCCGTCGTCGTCCTTGGCGTAGGCGGGGTCGCCGCTCGTGTGGTACGCGTCGAAGAGCGCGATGGTCTTGGTCCCGACGGGCGCGAATTCGGGGTGGGTGTAATCCACGCCGGTGTCCAGGATGGCGATGCCGACCCCGGTCGCCCGAATTGGGCGGCTGAATCGCCGAGATGTTCATGTAGGCCCGGCCCGCGGCGTCGAGCTTGTGGACACGGTGGTTGAGCGCGACCGCGTCCACGCGCTGGTCCTCGGCGAGCGCCGGGAGCGCTTGGACCGGCACGCTCAGATGGACGGAGGCGAGGTGCGAGAAGCGATCGAGCACCTTCACGCCCGCCGGCGCCCAGTCCCGCTCGAGGCCGTCCGCGGTGTCGGCGATCCAACGCAGCCTGACCGGCGCGCCCGGACCGCCGGCGGCCAGGGCGTGCACCTGCTCGGGCTCGCGGAACTTCACCAGGACGTCGAGGTCCTTCGTGGCGGATGCGGCTCGCGCCAGAAGCTCCGGCGTGACCTTCTCCGTCCAGGCGCGGGTGTCGTCGGGGAGCTGCAGCTTGGGCCCGGCGGCGCCCGGCCCGGCGAAGGCCGCGGTCGCCGCGATCGCCACGGCGAGAACGGTCGCCAGGACCGCTCGCGGGAGACTCGGGATAGGTGTCGGTCATCGTCATAATGGGTTCGCCCCTCGCACAAGCTTACAACGCCGCCCTCACAACTGGCCGCTCGCCGGCCGCTATTCCGCAGACTGGTGCGGCCTTAGTCTGCGGCGCTGTATCATCGGGTATCCGTTCGCCGGCGCACCAGCGTCTAGACGGGGCGGCGGCAACGGCCGGGGGGACGTTGCACGAGCTCTCGATCGCCGAGGAGATCTACCGCACGAGCAAGCGCGCGGTGGCCGCGCACGGCCCCGGTCGACTGGAGCGGGTCAGGGTCGCGGTCGGCGAGTTGACCGCGATCGAGCCGGACCTCCTCGGGTTCGCGTGGCAGGCGGTCACAGGCGACGGCCCGGACTCCGGCAGCGTGCTCGACGTGGAGTGGCATCCGGCCCGCCAGTTCTGCTCGGCGTGCAACGGCGACAAGCCGCGCGCGCAGGGGTCCTGGCTGCGGCTGTGCCCGGACTGCGGGCTGCCGCTCGCGGTCACGGGAGGGCAGGAGCTCGACGTCCTCCAGGTCACCTTCCTCGCGGACGGGGCCGGCGCGGAGGGCGGCGCGGAAGGGGATGGCCATGGCTGAGGTGGTGGACGTACGCGCCAGGGTGCTGGCCGCCAACGAGGAGGCGGCCGCGCGGTTGCGCGCCGGTTTCGCGGCCGGCGGTGCGCTGGTGGTGAACCTCATCTCGTCGCCAGGTTCCGGCAAGACGACGCTGCTCGAGGCGACCGTCCGGACGCTCGCGCCCCGCCTCCGCTTGGCCGGCATCGAGGGCGACATCGCGACGGAGCGCGACGCGGACAGGCTGCGGGCGCTCGGGATACCGGCGGTACAGATCCTGACCGGCGGCGCCTGCCATCTGGACGCGCGGCAGGTGGGCAATGCGATGGCCGAGCACCGTTTCCCGGCGTTCGACGTGCTCTTCATCGAGAACGTCGGCAACCTCATCTGCCCGACCTCGTACGACCTCGGCGAGGACTTCAAGGTGGCGCTGCTCTCGGTGGCGGAAGGGGACGACAAGCCGTTCAAGTACCCGGCCATCTTCGCCCGCGCCGAGGTCACGCTGGTCACCAAGATCGACCTGCTCCCGCACGTGACGTTCGACCTCGAATCGGTCCGCGGCCAGCTCGCGACATTGGCGCCCGAGGGCAAGGTCCTGGTGACCTCGGCGCGCACGGGCGAGGGGATCGACGACTGGTGCGCGCTGCTCGAGCGGCGCCTCGCCGCCAAGCGTGGTACCAGACCGTGACCGTGGCCGTCCCCTACCTTCGCCTCGAATGTGGGGCCGGCGCGCCGCGCCGGCGGTTTCTCGACGTCTCGACGACGACGACGGCGCGCACGGCGTGCGCGCCCCACATCGGAAAGGCCGAGGTAGGGGCGGCCCTCGCGGCCGCCGGTGATCCGGAACACGTGTCATTGCGAGGCCGCGAAGCGGCCGAAGCAATCCCGAGGCCGGCGCGATGGCCTCGGGATCGCCACGGCTCCCTCGCTGCGCTCGGGAGCCTCGCGATGACAGCGCGGGCGGTGGCAAGCCCCGCCCCGAGTCGTGCCTCGAATGTGGGGCCGGCGCGCCGCGCCGGCGGTTTCTCGACGTCCCGACGACGACGACGGCGCGCACGGCGTGCGCGCCCCACATCGGAAAGGCCGAGGTAGGGGCGGCCCTCGCGGCCGCCGGTCATCCGCGAACACGTGTCATTGCGAGGCCGCGCAGCGGCCGAAGCAATCCGGAGGCCACCGCGATGGCCTCGGGATCGCCACGGCTCCCTCGCTGCGCTCGGGAGCCTCGCGATGACAGCGCGGGCGGTGGCAAGCCCCGCCCCGAGTCGTGCCTCGAATGTGGGGCCGGCGCGCCGCGCCGGCGGTTTCTCGACGTCTCGACGACGACGGCGCGCACGGCGTGCGCGCCCCACATCGGAAAGGCCGAGGTAGGGGCGGCCCTCGCGGCCGCCGGTCATCCGCGAACACGTGTCATTGCGAGGCCGCGAAGCGGCCGAAGCAATCCGGAGGCCACCGCGATGGCCTCGGGATCGCCACGGCGCCCTCGCTGCGCTCGGGAGCCTCGCGATGACAACTCGGGCGGTGGCAAGCCCCGCCCCGAGTCGTGCCTCGAATGTGGGGCCGGCGCGCCGCGCCGGCGGTTTCTCGACGTCCCGACGACGACGACGGCGCGCACGGCGTGCGCGCCCCACATCGGAAAGGCCGAGGTAGGGGCGGCCCTCGCGGCCGCCCGCCCCGAGGCGAGCTGAGCGTGATTGCCGACCCCCTCCGCCAGCGGTTGCGGCTGGTCTGCCGCGGCGTCGTCCAGGGCGTGGGGTTCCGGCCGGCGGTGCACCGCCTGGCCACGTCGCTGGCGCTCGGCGGCTTCGTCCGCAACGGGCCCGAGGGCGTCGTGATCGAGGTGGAGGGGCCGGACGCGGCGGTGCGCTCGTTCGCGGAGGCGCTGCCCCGCGCGCTGCCGCCTCTCGCCCGCATCGACGAGATGGACACCGCGTCGCTGGCGGCCGAGGGCGCGACGGAGTTTCTGGTACTCCCCTCGGAGGCCGGACAGCGCCGTCGCGCGTTGGTGCCGCCCGACGCGGCGCTCTGCCGGGATTGCCGCGCCGAGATGGAGGATCCGGCCGACCGGCGACACCGCTACCCGTTCACGACGTGCACCAACTGCGGTCCGCGGTTCACGCTCGTGCACAGCCTGCCCTACGACCGCGAGCGCACCTCGATGGCGTGCTTCGCGCTCTGCCCGGGTTGCGCCCGCGAGTACGCGGACCCCGGCGACAGGCGCTTCCACGCCGAACCGGTGTGCTGCCCCGCGTGCGGACCGCGCCTGTGGCTGGAAGGGCCGGGATCGGGGATCCGCGGACAGGGCCAGGAGGCGATCCGACTTGCGCGCGAGGCGCTGGAGCGGGGGGTGATCGTCGCGGTGAAGGGGTTCGGAGGGTTCCAACTCGCGTGCCGCGCCGACAGCGGCGCCGCGGTCGCGCAGCTGCGCGAGTCCAAGCACCGTCCCACCAAGCCGTTCGCGGTCATGGTCCGCGACCTCGCGACCGCCCGCCGGCTGGTCGCGCTCGGCCCCGAGGACGAGGCGCTGCTCGCGTCGCCGCGCGCCCCGGTGCTGTTGGCGCCCCGCTGGCCCGGCGCGGGGATGGCGGGCGAGGTGGCGCCCGGCCTCGGCGATCTCGGGGTCATGCTGCCGACCACGCCGCTGCACGTCGAGCTGTTTCGGGGCGCCGCGTACGACGCGCTGGTCATGACGTCCGGGAACGTCACGGACGAGCCGATCTGCCGCGGCAACCGCGAGGCGCTCGAGAGGCTCGCCGGCATCGCCGACCTGTTCCTGCTGCACGACCGCGACGTCGTGCGTCGCGCCGACGACTCGGTGGCCCGCACCGGTCCAGGCGGGCCCGCGCTGGTCCGGCGGGCGCGCGGGTACGTGCCGGAGGCCCTTCCGTTGCCTTTCGCGACCCCGGTGCCTGTGCTGGCGCTGGGGCCGTTCCTGCAGGTCACGGCGTGCCTCGCGGCCGGGCAGGAGGCGTTCTGCTCCCAGCACGTCGGCGACCTCGAGAGCGAGCCGGCCCGGGCGTTCCTGGCGGAGGCCGCGCTCGGCCTGGAGGAGTTCCTGCAGGCGCGCGGCGAGCTGATCGTGGTGGACCCTCATCCGGACTACCCCAGCACATGGCTGGGCGAGGCGCTCGCCCGGGAGCGCGGGGCGCGGCTCGTCCGCGTCCAGCACCACCTCGCCCATGCCGCGGCCGTCCTCGCGGAGCACCGCCGGTTCCCGGTGCCGGGCGAGGCCGTCGGCGCCCTGGCGCTCGACGGCACCGGATGGGGGCCGGACGGCACCGTGTGGGGCGGCGAGTGGCTGCTCCTCGACGGCGAGCTGGGGTGGCGGCGGCTCGCGCACCTCGAGGCGCTCCCGCTGGTCGGCGGGGAGGCGGCGGTGCGGGAGCCGTGGCGCGTCGCGGCCGCCGCGCTCGCGCTGGCGGGCGCGACCGACCTGCTGTCGCGCGTGCCGCTCGCGGCGCTCGTCCCCGCGGAGAAGCTGGCGACCGTCGCCGGGATGGCCGCGGACCGTTCCTGGGCGCGCGCCACCGGCGCCGGGCGGCTCTTCGAAGCCGCGGGCGCGCTGCTCGGCCTGGCCGCCGTGAACGGGTACGAGGGCGAGGCGGCCGCGCGCCTCGAGTCGCTCGCCGAGCGGCGCAACGACGTGACGCCGTGGACCGAGGTCTACCTCTCCGACCGGGGCGTGCTGCCGAGCGCCGCGCTGCTCGCCGCCGCGGCGCGTCGCGTCGCCGGCGGCGAGGACCCGGCGCGGGTCGCGGCGGGGTTCCACGCCACGTTCTGCCGGATGGCCGTCGAGCTCACCCGGCGGGTGCTGCCGGCCGGCGTCCGGGTGGTAGCCTTGGGAGGAGGATGCCTCGTGAACCGGCTCCTCCGCCGTGGCTTGGGGGAGGGCCTCGCCGCCGTCGGGATCGAGCCGCTGTTGCCGCTGCGGCTGCCTCCCGGCGACGGCGGAGTCTCGTACGGGCAAGCGGTGCTCGGGGCGGTAGCTGCCGCGCGCGCCGTCGAGCCCGTGCAGAAGGGGGTGGCGTGATGTGTCTCGCGGTCCCGATGAAGCTGATCGAGCGTCACGAGGCGCTGGGCGTCGCCGAGCTGGACGGCGTCAGGCGCGAGGTCTCGCTGATGCTGCAGCCCGACGTCGAGGTCGGCGACTTCGTGCTCGTGCACGCCGGCTACGCGATCGGCGTGGTGGACGAGGCCGAGGCGAGCGCGACCCTCGCGCTCCTGCGCCAGGCGGCGGACTCGCTGGAGTCCGTGTGACCTCCCCGATGCCCTACGGCGACCCGCAGGCGGTGGCGGCGTTCGCAGCCCGCATCGCCGAGACCGGCGGGAAGCTGCCGCGCCGCGTCACCCTGATGGAGGTCTGCGGCACGCACACGCACGCGATCGCGGCGGCGGGCCTGCGCCGCCTCCTGCCGCCTCAGGTGCGGCTGATCGCGGGGCCCGGCTGCCCGGTGTGCGTGACGCCGGTGGGGTACGTGGACCAGGCCGAGGCGCTCGCGCGCCGGCCCGGCACGATCGTCGCCACGTTCGGCGACCTGCTGCGGGTGCCGTCGAGCCGCGGCAGTCTCGAGCAGGTGCGCGCGGACGGCGCCGACGTCCGCATCGTGTACTCGCCGCGCGACGCGCTCCAGATCGCCCGCGAGAACCCCGCCGGCACGGTGGTCTTCCTCGGTGTGGGGTTCGAGACCACGACCCCGACCGTGGCGGCCGCGCTCGCCGAGGCCGAGGCCGACCGCGTGCCGAACTTCCTCGTCCTGTCGGGGCACAAGATCATGCCGCCTCCGATGCGCGCCCTGGCGCGCGACCCCGAGGTCGAGGTGGACGGGTACCTGCTGCCCGGCCACGTCTCGGTGATCATCGGCTCGCGGGCGTTCGGCTTCGTCGCCGAGGAGTTCGGCATGCCCGCGGTCGTGGTCGGCTTCGCGCCCACCGACGTGATGCGCGGCGTGCAGACGCTGGTCGAGCTGCTGCTTGCGCGGACGCCCGAGATCGTCAACCTCTACTCCCGCGTGGTCAAGCCCGAGGGGAACACGACGGCGAAGGCGCTCGTCGAGCGCTTCTTCACGACGGCCGACGTGGTCTGGCGGGGCCTGGGTGCGATCGCCGGTTCCGGGCTCGCCTTGCGCTCCGAGTACGCGCACCGCGACGCGTCTCGCATCGCCGTCGACCTGCCCGAGCCGCTCGAGCCGGCGGGGTGCCGTTGCGGCGAGGTGCTCAAGGGCACGATCGACCCGCCGGAGTGCCCGCTGTTCGCGGGCCAGTGCACGCCGGAGACGCCGATCGGGGCCTGCATGGTCTCGAGCGAAGGAACCTGCGCCGCCTGGTACCGCCACGAGCGCTTCGCGGGAGGACGCTCATGATGCGGGGTGGCGCCGCGAGCCCGACGTGGGTGCGGGCGCTAGGGAGTGAGGCTCGTGGCTCGGGGGTCGGGATCCGGACCGAAAGCCGTCGTCTGTCTGTCCCGGACCCCGGACCCCGGACCCCGGGCCCCGGGCTGGGTGGGTGGAATGGACAAGCCTGATCGGATCCTGCTCGCGCACGGCGGCGGCGGGCGGCTCATGCAGGAGCTCATCCGGGAGGTGTTCCTGCCCGCGTTCTCCAACCCCGCGATCGCCGACCTCTCCGACGCGGCGATCCTGGCCAAGCTCCCTCCCGGCCGGCCGGCGCTCACGACCGACGCGTTCGTCGTCGACCCCCCGGTGTTCCCCGGCGGCGACCTCGGCTACCTCTCGGTGTGCGGGACCGTCAACGACCTCGCCGTCGCGGGCGCAAGACCGGTCGCCGTCACCTGGGCGGTCGTGCTCGAGGAGGGGCTGGAGCTGGAGCTCCTGCGCACATTCGTGGCCGGCGCGGCGCGCGCGGCCCGGGAGGCAGGCGTGGCCATCGTCGCCGGCGACACCAAGGTCGTGCCGCGTGGCAAGGGCGATCGGGCCTACGTGACGACGGCGGGCCTGGGGGTCGTGCCGGCACGGCGGCTGCTCGGCGACCGGCGGATCGAGCCCGGCGACGCGGTGATCGTGTCGGGTCCGCTGGGCGACCACGGCGCGACCGTGATGGCGTGCCGCCACAAGCTGGCCGGCGCCGGGCTGCGCTCCGACTGCGCGCCGCTGGCGGGCCTGGTGAACGGGTTGCTGGAGTCGGGCGCGGGCGTGCGTTCGATGCACGACCCGACGCGCGGCGGCATCGCCACCACCTGCCACGAGGTCGCCTCGCGCGCCGGGGTCCGCATCGTGCTCGACCAGGCCTCGCTGCCGGTCCGCCCCGAGGTGCGGAGCGTCTGCGAGCTGCTCGGCCTCGACCCGCTCTACGTGGCCTGCGAGGGCCGCGTGGTGGCGTTCGTGGCCGAGGCGGGCGCCGAGCGGGCGCTCGAGGCGCTGCGGGCCCACCCCCTCGGGCGAGACGCGGCGCGGGTCGGCACGGTGGAGGTCCGCAAGGACGGCCAGGCGCCCGTTGCGCTGCGCACGTTCTACCGGACCGAGCGGCCGCTCGATCTCCTGGCCGGCGCCGAGCTCCCCCGCATCTGCTGAGCGCTGTCCAGTGCGCCGCCGGCGTCGGACCTCTCGCGGCGTTGCGCATCGCGGCCTCGGGTCCTCATGTAGCCTCCGGCTACACTCCGGCCCGGGCCGCTCGCGCGCCTTGCGATAGGCCCACCGTGCGGGCGGGTGGGTGGGGGGCACGACGCGGGCCGAGGGCTTCGATATCCGTGGAGGGGGTTGGGTGGGGGGTCCGTGATCGCTCGGTCACCTGAGCGCGGGGTTCCCGCACTCTCGGCGGCGCGGCTACGCGCCGTGATTCAGAGCGGTGTCATCCTGAGGAGGCCCGGCAAAGCCGGGCCGACGAAGGATCCCCCCGAAGTGCACTGCCCATGGGGTCGGTCGCGGTTCCGTAGGATCCTTCGGCCCGCCTGCGGCGGGCCTCAGGATGACGGGCTGGCGAACGGCGGCGGGGTACACGGCTCACTCCGACGCCCTGCCTTCGGCGTTGTGGCCCTGTTCCTTTCGGACCACGGACCACGGGCTCACCGGCGCGCGAACCACCCAGCGCGGTGGCGCCCCGCACTTCGGCGGGCGCGTGTGCCTAGAATGCCCGGGTGCGAGTCCTGGTCGCCCATTCGGACCGCCGGCCGTTCGAGGCCGATCGCTTCGGCTCCGCGTGGCGGCGGGCCGGTGGCGACGAGTCGGAGCTCGTGTTCGTGGCCCCGGCGACCGCCGGCGCGGTGGCGCCGCCCGGCGCGGCGTTCGACGGGTTGCTGCTGACCGGCGGCCCGGACGTCGACCCCCAGCGCTTCGGCGCGACGCCCGAGCCCGGCGTCCGGCTCCGCCTGGACACGGGGCGCGATGCCCTCGACCTCGAGCTGCTCGGGCGGGCCGATGCGGCCGGCTGGCCGGTGCTCGCGGTGTGCTACGGCATGCAGATCCTCAACGTCTACCATGGGGGTACCGTGATCCAGGACCTCGACCACGCCGGCCGGCCCGGCCATGCCGTCTCGGAGCCGAAGGACCATCTCGCGCACCTCGTCCTCCGGACCGGCGCCGGCTGCCGGCTGGCGGCGCTGCCTCTGGAGTTCCAGGTCAACTCCAGGCACCACCAGGCGGTCGGCCGGCCCGCCGCGGACCTCGAGGTCGTCGCATCGGCGCCGGACGGCGTCGTCGAGGCCGTGGAGCTGCGGGGATCCGAGCGCTTCGTGCTCGGCGTCCAGTGGCACCCCGAGAACCTCGCCGAGCCCGAGCACGTCGCGATCATCCGCGCCTTTCGTCACGCATGTCTCTCGTTCTCGGGGGACGCCTGGCCGCGGATCCCGGCCCCCGGAGCCCCGTAGCCATGCCGCCCACGATCGCGATCGTCGGCCGCCCGAACGTGGGCAAGTCGACCCTCTTCAACCGGCTGGCCCGTACGCGGCGGACCATCACCCATGACCTTCCCGGGATGACCCGCGACCGCGTCGCGGCGGACGCGCCGCGGCCGGCCGGCGGCGCGGTCGTGCTGGTGGACACCGGCGGCTTCGAGCCGGAGAGCGAGGCCGCGATCCCGGCCATGATCCGCGAGCAGGCGCTGACCGCCGTGGGGCAGGCCGACGCCGTCGTCCTGGTGGTCGACGGCTCGCAGGGCCTGTTGCCGTCGGACGAGGAGATCGCGGGCGCGCTCCACCGCACCGGGACGCCGGTCGTCATCGCCGTGAACAAGGAGGACCGCCGGGACGCGGCGGACGCCGATGCCGAGTTCACGGCGCTCGGCTACCCCGTGGTGGTGATCTCGGCGGAGCACGGGCACGGCGTCGGGGACCTTTGGGACGAGCTCGAGAAGGTGCTGCCGCCGCCCAACGACGAGGCCGAGGCCCCGCCTCCCGAGCTGTCGGTCGCGATCGTCGGCCGCCCGAACGTGGGCAAGTCCTCACTCCTCAACCGGCTGCTCGGCGAGGAGCGCGTCCTCGTCTCGGAGGTGCCGGGCACGACCCGCGACGCCGTCGACACGGTGCTGGCGGTGGGGTCCCAGCGGGTCCGGCTGATCGACACCGCCGGCATCCGCCGCAAGGGGCGCACGGACCAGGGGCCCGAGGTGCTCTCGGTGATGATGGCGCGGCGCGCCATCGAGCGTGCCGAGGTGTGCCTGGTGCTCCTCGACGCGGCCGAGGGCTTGACCGCGCAAGACACCCACGTCGCCGGCTACGTCACCGAGGCCGGCCGGGCCGCCGTGATCGTCGTCAACAAGGCCGACCTCATCGCCGCTGAGCACAAGGAGGGGACGGACCGCCTGAAGGACCAGGTCGTGCACCACCTCAAGTTCCTCAAGGACACGCCGCTGGTGTTCGTGTCCGCGCTCACCGGCGCCGGCGTGACGCACATCCTTCCGATGGCCCTCGAGGTGGGCGCCGCGTTCCGGTTGCGGACGGGCACGGGCGAGCTGAACCGCATCCTGCGCGACGCGTGGGAGCGCCAGCCGCCGCCCGGCGGGCGCCGGCCCGCTCGGCTGTACTACGCGACCCAGACGGGGAGCGCGCCGCCGCGCTTCGCCCTGTTCGTGAGCGGCAAGGGCCAGCTTCACTTCTCGTACGTCCGCTACCTGGAAAACGCGGTGCGCGAAGCATTCCCGTTGGCAGGCGTCCCGATTAGGTTTAAGATAGTGGGGAAAAGTGACCGGACCCGTTAATGGTGCAATTCAGACCGCGTACGCGTGAGATCATCGCCAAAGTCGTCTATTACGGCCCTCCCCTGGGTGGGAAGACGACCAACTTGCGCACCCTCTACGCGGGTTATCCGCCGGACACGCGCGGCGAGCTGGTGGTCGTCCCCGCGGGCGGCGACCGCACGATCTTCTTCGACTTCCTCCCGGTGGACGCCGGCACGCTGCGGGGCATGCGGATGCGGGTCCAGCTCTACACGGTTCCCGGCCAGGTGCACTACAACGCGACCCGTCAGGTCGTTCTCCGCGGGGCGGACGCGATCGCGTTCGTGGCCGACTCGCAGCGCGAGCTGCTGCGCTCCAACCGCGAGTCGTGGGAGAACCTGAAGGACAACCTCGCGCTGCAAGGGCTGACCCTGGCGGACATGCCGCACGTCCTGCAGTACAACAAGCGCGATCTCAAGGACGTCCTCTCGATCGACGATCTCGACGAGCTCCTCAACGAGTTCAACGCGCCGTTCTACGAGGCCGTCGCCACGGAGGGGATCGGGGTCGAGGAGACGCTGCAGGGCCTCGTGAAGCTGGTGGCGCGCTCGCTGCGCGATCGATTCCGAATGCCGACGGGGGAGGAGAGCGAATTCGTCGAACCGCTCCCGGCCACACCGGTCGAAGCGCCGCCATTCCGGCCGGATACCAAGCCGACGTACACGCCGCCCGTTCCCACGTTCGGCCTGTCGCCGAGCGAACTGGCGTTGGGCACGCCCGGACCCGGGCCGGCGCCCGCGAAGCCGCTCCCGTTCCACGAACCGGCGGGCGCGCGCGTCTACTCGTTCGCGCCGGCAGCGCCGCCGACGCCCGGGGTCGTCCCTCTGCCGCCCCTTTCGACGCCGCCGCCGGAGGCGCCGCCGCCGCCGTCGGAGCCGCCGGAGTTCCAGTTCGGCGAGTCATTTGACGCCGACGCCGCCATGGCGACGCCTGGCTTGACCGGCAAGGTGATCATCACACCGTCGGGCGGCGAGGCGCTCCCCGAGGCGCCGTGGGCGTTGGGGGACCCGTTCGAGACGCCCGCGCTGGGGGGCGAGGGTCTGGGCGCGGACGTGTTCGAGATCGCCCCGCCGGTCGTGACGTCGGCCGTGGCCGTCGCGGTGGTGGCGGAGGAGGCGGCCGCGCCGGTAGCCCCGGAGCCGGTCGCGGCGGCGGAGCATGAAGCGCTCGCGGCGGCGGATGGGCCGGCGGCCGAGGCCACTGTCGACGAATCCGAGCCGGCGAGGACGGCGGAGCTCCCGCCGGAGGCCGGCCAGGCGCTCGTGCAGCGCATCGTCCCCCGCGCGCTCGCCCAGGTGGGCGAGGTGCGGGAGCTCGAGCTGGAGGTTCCCGTGCCGGCGCAGTGGACCGGAGGCAAGCGGCTGACGCTGCAGTTCCGGCTGACCCTGATTCCGGAAGAGGACGCCCATGCCGAATGAGGTCGTGATCCCCGACAAGGAGGAGTTCAAGATCGGCGAGGTGTGCGAGATCGCGGGCGTCAAGCCGTTCGTGCTGCGCTACTGGGAGACCGAGTTCCCCGAGCTCGCGCCTTCCAAGGGCGCGGGCGGCCAACGCACCTACAGCCGGACGGACGTGCAGCTGATCCTCCGCATCAAGCAGCTCCTGTACGAGGAGCGATTCACCGTCGCCGGCGCCAAGAAGCGGCTGTCGGAGGAGACCACGGAGCGCGTCAAGCACGCACCGCGGCTTGACACCAAGGAAGGGAACCAAGTAGAAAGCCTGCGGCGCGCGCTGAAGGCGGCCCGCCGCGAGCTGGAAGCCATCCTCGCGCTCCTGAAGTGAAGTGACGACGTGACCCGGTCGGGACGTGGCGCAGCCTGGTAGCGCACTTGAATGGGGTTCAAGGGGTCGGGGGTTCGAATCCCCCCGTCCCGACCAACAAATCAACACTTACGAGCCGCCGGAACCGCTCCGGCGGCCGTTTTGTCTGCCAGTTGTCCGCCAAATTTCACCGACGCTCCCCGTTCTTCGCCTTGCCGTTCCCGAACACCTCGGCGCCGATCGCCACGCGCGGCCGCTTCCTGCCCGCCGGGAACGAGGTGCGTGTACGTCGAGAGCGTGAAGCCAGGGTCCGCGTGCCCGAGCCGCTCGGAGACCGTCCTCAGCGAGACGCCGTGCGCGAGCAGCAGGCTCGCGTGAAGGTGGCGGAGATCGTAGGGACGCAACCCCTCCAGCTCGGCGAACGGCTCGGGTTGGTGGTCCACCCGCTTGGCCTTCGCGCCCACGAGCACCGGACCCGCGTGCTCGAGCACGTCACCCTTGCCCTCGCGCAGCGCCACGCCGCACGTCGCGCACGTCATCACCGCGCGCTGCAGGGCCGTGGCGAAGTGACGGTGCCGGACGTTCCGCCACTCGAGCGGGCGTCCGAGCGCGTCGGCGAACACGAGGCCGTGCTGCTGCGCCATGCCGGGGTTCTTGTCCTCGAATGCCTCGCGCGCGGCCCGTTGCCGCTCCTGCAAGCTCGCGCAGCACCTCGACGGTCTCCGCGGGGAGGTGGACGGCCCGGCGCCCCTGCGCTGTCTTTGGCTCGGTCAGCTCCCACGCTCCGCCGGTCCGCGAGAGCGAGCGCTGCACTGTGAGCACGCCCGCCCCGAGGTCGAGGTCGGTCCACCGCAGCCCGAGCGCCTCGCCAGGGCGGAGGCCCGTCGTCACCATCACGCACCACAGCGGCCAGAGCGCGTCAGCTTGCAGCTCTTCGAGCAGACGGGAGCGGCCCGCCTCGGCGGGCACTTGCAGCTCCCGGCGGCGCTCGCGGGGCAGCTCAACATCGTCGGTCGGATTCCAGACGAGCAGACGGTGCTTGACGGCGTAGCGCAGCGCCCCGCCGAGGATCGCCGAGGCGTAGCGCACCGTGCGCGCCGATAGCCCGCGCTCCGAGAGCCCGCGCACGAGGGCCTGCACCTGCAGCGGCGTGAGCTTGTCGAGGCGCGTCGAGTCAAGGTCCGGCTTGAGGTACGTCTCGACGATCGCCGTGTAGCTCGCCAGTGTGGACGCCCGCACACGGACCTTGGCAACGTTCTCGAGCCACCAGTCGAGGTACTCGCCGACGGAGCGCTTGTCCGGCCGTGCGAGCTTGCCCCTGGTGTGTTTCTCGAGCAGGCCACGGAGCTTCTCCTCCGCCTGTTTCTTGGTGCCCTTGACGGTCTCCGTCACGTACTGCCGTTTGCCGTTCACGTCGCGGCCGGTGAAGACGGAGACGAGCCACGCCTTCGGACCGCGCTTCCTGACCTGACCTTCGCGCCTGCCCATCGCTGCCCCCTACTCTTCCAGCCGTTCCCAGGGCTTAAGACAGCCTAGCTCGCGCCCGAAGCTCTCGAGGTCGAGATCGGTTTGCAGAGCCAGGTTCCGCCGCCAGTCGAGGACGTAGTAGTAGCCTAGGTCAAGGATGGCCCGTGCACCCCGCGTCGTCACGACCTTCTGGTCATCGCTGGCAAGGACGCGGTTGATCCGCTGAATGAGAGCCCGTTCGCTGACAGGAACTGTTCTGACCGGTGGAGCGGCAGTGACGCGGTATGGCACTCGGATTTCCTTCACCTCTTTGCGTACGCGAACCGACACCTTCTCTGTCTTGGGCGGGGGGGTATCAACGGCGACGTGAACCCGCAGTTTCCTCGGCATGGTCACCTCCGAGGCCCACTCTAGCGCAAGTGAGCGGATAAGTCAACGAGCTGGTAAGTAAACGAGCTGATAAGACGATGGCACGAACCGGTACCCTGGTCGGCCCCCGCGCCGCGGAGGCGCTGGCATGTGGTAGGTTCGCCTCATGGCATCGTCACCAGGACGAGACCTCCCGCCCGCCGGCCCGCCCCGCTGCCCGTGGTGCGGCGGGCCAATGCGGGAGCGGGACCCCCCTGACGCGCTGACTGAGGAACGCAGCCTGTGGACGAATTAGGCCGCCTCCGAGTCGGCCTATCTCGGGAATCTCCAGACGCCCGCGGGGGGCGTATAATGTGCTCTAGCTGAACGATCGGAGGGCGCCATGGATCCCGGCCCACAACGCAAACGCAGCCCTCGACTCTCGGTTTGCCTCATTCCCTTAGTCCGTCTAATCTGCGTTAGGCGCCAGGAGGAGCGGTGACGCAAGAAGCGCACGAGGCGTTTCTCATCGTGCGACACACGCATGACCTCCTCATGGCGTTCGAGGAACGACTTGAGCCAGTGAATCGGCCTTACTATGAGGCGCTCCGTCGTGAACTAACCGGTGACCCCGGCCATTATCGTGGGATTTCGCGGAATCCACTGCTTCCGCTGGACTACCCTGATTTTGCGTGCGTGATCCTCGACAGCCCTGAGGTCGCTGCCAGACGGCGTTTCGCCGAGCACGTCGGAGCACGGCCCAAGGACATACTTCACGAGCTTCTGCCTTCGCATGAAGCGGCCCGCGAGGTCTACAGGCTCCTCGCTGAACCAAGTCGATGGGAGGTCATTCGCATTCGGCGCTCGGGGTTCTCGGACGACCCTTCGGTTCTCGGCTACGATGTCGGCTACTGGGGTGGCGCCGGCGACCACTTCTCGATCATCTGCGACTCCGCTGTAACCCCCAGGTGGCACCCACCAAAACTCGACTCCTTCGAGGCCCTGGGCCACGCGTTGCGGCCTCTCAACGCTCATTTTCTGTTCCCGACCCAAGACGCTGCGGTCGCGTTTCGGTCCTACTACCGAGCTCAGCACTGGGCCGAGAGCGAAGGCAAACCGGACGAGTTCTGTGTCATCGAAGTGGCAGGTCCGTATGCTGGCGCCTAACAGCGCGTTGCAGCCGTCCCACTCAGCTTTCACGCCGCGTGCAAGGCACGCGTCGCGCCAGCCGGCGGGCGGCTGAACGGCGGCGTTAGGCGCCAGGAGGAGCAGTGACGCAAGAAGCGCACGAGGCGTTTCTCATCGTGCGACACACACATGACCTCCTCATGGCGTTCGAGGAACGACTTCGAGCAGTGAATCGGCCTTACTATGAGGCGCTCCGTCGTGAACTGACCAGTGACCCCGGCCAATATCGTGATATTTCTCTGTATCCACTGCTTCCGCTGTACTACCCTGATTTTGCATGCGTTATACTCTACAGCCCTGAGGTCGCTGCCAGATGTCTCTTCGCCGAGCTCGTCGGAGCACAGCCCAATGACATACTTCACTAGCTTCTGCCTTCGCATGACGCGGCGCGCGAGGTCTACAGGCTCCTCGCTGAACCAAGTCGATGGGAGGTCATTCGCATTCGACGCTCGGGGTTCACGTACGACCCTTCGGTTCTCGGCTACGATGTCGGCTACTGTGGTCTCGCGGCGACCACTTCTCGATCATCTGCGACTCCGCTGTAACCCCCAGGTGGCACCCACCACAACCCGACTCCTTCGAGGCCCTGGGCCAAGCGTTGCGGCCTGTCAACGCTCATTTTCTGTTCCCGACCCAAGACGCTGCGGTCGCGTTTCGTCCTACTACCGAGCCCAGCACTCGGCCGAGAGCGAAGGCAAACCGGACTAGTTCTGTGTCATCGAAGTGGCAGGTCCGTATGCTGGCGCCTAACAACTAACTGAGTCGACGTGGACCTTGCCCCGCTAAAGTAGACACTCCGACCTAACAGAAGTTGTAGGTCAGAACCGCACGCCGCAGTAGCCGAGCTTCGCCAGCCGCCGCCACGCCCCCGTCGACTCGTTCACGAGGTACCAGCACGCCAGCGTCGTCACGCTCGCCCTTGCGACTCCGAGGCTGGCCAGCCTCACCTTAGCCATGAGCCTACAAGGCCTCGCGCCGCCAGGCGCCCCCACATCGCGGTGTCAACCTCGCTCCCGTCGAGCATCAGCTCCGTCACCGCCCAGACAAGCCAGTCAAGCCGGTTCGGACTCCGCATGCCCGAGCTCGGGCACCCACGAGCACAGCTCGTCCTCGAGTTCGGGGAACACCCCGACGTGGTGCACCTTGCCCTGCTCGTACAGCGCAGAGACAGGCTGCGCACGCGCGGCCTTCCCCCGGCTCGCGTGCAGCGCCTTGAACGGGACGTTCTGCCCGATCGGCTGGTCGCTCTCGTCGCGCACCGTCCTGAGAGTCAGCTCGCACTATATCGCCGCCGAAGTTGCTCTCGGCCACGATGCGATCGGCGCCGTGGGCGCGGTAGACCGCGACGGCGACGCGGCCCCACTCGGCCGGGCTCATGACGCCGGAGCGATCGTCCAGCACGTAGCCGTGGCCGTCCGCTCCCAGGCCCGCAACCCCAACGCCGCACTCGTCCGAGCCGGCGCCCGATGTGCCGCTGGGGTCGATCGCCACCACGATCCGGCTCAACTCCGGCGCCTTGACGACGCGGTGCGCCTCGATCTCGTCGCGCTTCCACAAAGCGCCCTGCGCGTCCTCGAGCACGAGCCCGTCAAGCTCCTGTCGCCCGAGCCGCGTCCCCTCGTATCGGGCGATCACCTGCCGCCGGAACGTCGGGGCGAGGTTGTCGAGGTTGTCGTACGTACGGCCCCTGGTCACGACGGTGTGCGGGTCCGCGAGCAGGTCCTTGACGAGCCTCACCGGCCGGGGCGTCGTCGTGACCACCACGCGGGGGTCCGGCCCCAGGCGCAGCCCCATCATGAGGTTTGCCCAGGTCTCGGCCCCCTGACGCCACGACGCCAGTTCGTCGGCCCAGGCCCCGTCGTGCTGAGGGCCGCGGAGCACGTCGGGCTCTTCGTCTCGTGTACGTCGTGGCGATCGCGCCGTTGGGCCAGGTCAGCCTGCGATCGGCTCGGCTCCCACTCCGGCAGGAAGCCGGGCGGGGAGATCGCGAGCAAGCCCGCTCTCACCCTCGACCACGGTGTCCCGAAGGTCCGCCGTCGTGCGCGCGACGAGCGCCAGCCGTCCACGGCGGCCCGACTCCACCTCGGCGCGCACCCACTCGTCTGCCCGTCCGGTTCTTGCCCCAACCGCGGCCGGTGAGGATGAGCCACGTCGTCCAGTTGCCGGGAGGCGGGAGCTGCTCGGGCCTGGCCCAGAACCGCCACTCGAACGCGAGCGCCTCCCGCTCGCTCAGCGACAACGCGACCCAGATCCGTTGTCGCTCGTCGGGCGGCAACGCGCTGAGTTCCGCGGCGAGCGAACGCCGGGCGCTCACGGGACCGGCTCCGCGGCCACCAGCTCGGCGACCGCCTCGACGATTTCGCGGGGACGCCGGCGCAGAGGCCTCAGGCTCGCCCGCGGGGAGGCGTTCTTTGTGCCCCGAGGATCAGCCGCTCGAGCTTCGCCGTGAGAGCACCACTCGACTCGGTAGCCGAGCACCGCGACGTTGACCGTGGTCCCTTCCGGGCTTAATCGCCCCGCTCTACTCTTATCCGGCAAGCTCGATGCAGGCGCGCAACTCCCCGATCATCAAACGCGCCTGCCCGATCGCCTGCAGGGCCAGTCGCGGGTCCTTGCGCCGCCTGGCCTTCCTCATGATGTCGAGGGCCGTTTCGTAGAGCCCGTCGGCCCGCTTGCGCTGCTCTTTCACGCTTTTGCGAGCAGCGAGGTCCACGTCTCCTCGGCGAGCGCCGCGGCGCCGGGGACCTCCACAGCGACCGCCTCGAAGACGTGCGCCTTGTGCCGGGCGAGCGTCGATTTGCTGACGCCGTACGCTTGTCGCGAGATTGCGCAGCGAGTCGCCCGCCACGATCGCAGCGTCGAGTGCGGCGCGCTGTCGGGTGGCTGCAGGCAAGACAAGGTTTGCGCCACGGCGCTACGCCGCCTGCTCGGGCTCGGTGCGCTGCATCCGCGCCACCAGCTCGTCCACCGTCACCACCGCCCGACCCGCCGCAACAAGCTCCGGGGACAGCACGGCCGCCGGGACCACGAGCGCGTGCGGCTGCCCGTCGCCCTCGCCAACCCCGACCGCGCCCCGGCGCACGAGGTCCGCCCGCAGCGTGGCGCTCGCGACCTGCCCCGCGACCGCTTGCGCGGCGCTCCGGTCGAGCCGGTCGAGCTCGTGAATCGCAGCTCCAAACTTCCGGCCGCGATGGCTGAGCCGCTCGAAGCCGTCCCGTACCTCCCTCGTGATCACCTCGCACCTGGCCCTGAGGTGCGCGACCTCGGCCTTGCGCTTTGCCTCGGCCTCGGCCCGGACTGCGGCCGAGAGCGCGAGCTGCGCGGTTTCGACTGCCGACCGTTTCTCGCCGATCACCTCGACCAGCGCGTCGAGTCGGGCCTGCGCTTCCTGGTGTCCGGCCACCGCCCGCGTCAACGCCTTCGAATCGCCGCCGCCGGACCGCTCGGCCTCAAGAGCCGCGTCCTTTTGAACCTGCGCACGCTCGGCGACCAGCACGAGCACCTCGTCGTGACGGCGTTCGCTGCCCGCCAACTCGTCTGAGCATTGGCGAAGCGCAACCTCAACCCGTTGCCGTTCCACCGCCAGTTCGTCGAGGTTGCTTATTGCACGCCTCGCGATCCGGCGCGGATGGCATCGATCAGCTTCGTGGCCACGCCCTCTACCGACTTGACCGTGACGCGCGTGGTGCTGGCGTCGGCGAGTCTGTTCAGCACGGGGAGCGAGGTGCTCGCCGTGATCTCGCCCGTCGCGATCGCCTTCGCAACTTCGCCTTGTATCCGATCGTCTTCGCTCGGGCCGAGCACCCTGATTGCCTCGGCCACGATCTCGGCCTTCGCGATCGCGAAGTCGTCTTGCCTGCCCGGCCAGCGCGGGTCCCGCTTCTGCACGTTGCGTGTCCCTACCGCCAAGCGCCGCGCGTGCCGCGAGGCGCTGTTGCAGCCTCCCCCATTGCGTATGATGACCTGCCATCGTCAACTCCATCCCGCGCTGAACGGCGCTGCCGCCCTCGTGCTGCCGTTCACTTCGTCGCTCGCGTTACGCATCGGTCCCTCTGCTCGCCCTCTGACGTGCGGCCTGCCTGCGCAGCGCCGCCGCCCTATGGCGTCGCCTTTGAACCGTCGCTCCGTGAGCACCTCTACATCGTAGAAGTCGGCTGCGAGGCTGTAGAGGTCCCCCGAAAGATCCCGACCGCCTCGTGACGGTCAGAGGCTCTCAGCCGACAGTTGTGCACTACGCCGACCCCTTGACAGAACATCAGGTAACGTCTCGTAACAGTTCTATCGCGGAAGCCACTTGCACGAGTCTGTCTGCCAGTTGTCTGCCAATCTCGGCGCGGCGTTTCTCTCCATACGTGCGAACGCAACGGCGATCTCTCGGCGTAGCGTTGCTCTTTTCTTTCTATTCTTCTTTCTCGTTCAAGCGCCCGCGTAGCTTTGAGGGCAGGCGCTGGGTGCGCTGGCGGGCTTCGAGCAGTGCCTCCAGAGCGTCTACCGCTGTCCGCTCTAGTCGTTGTCCCGCTGTCCCTGACGTTGTCTTTTTCTAGCGTATTGGCCGAGTAGCTCTCTCTCTTCTGCATTCCTCTTCCCTCCCTGTCTCACTGCACATGCTTGTCCCGCGTCGAGCGCTCAGCGTCTCTCTTTTCTCTCCCCTCTGTTAACGATGTGTACGTTTGTTTAGTCTTTTCTCTCCTGGTATTAGCGCCTCTTTAGTTATCGAATTGAGCTGCTCATACCGTCTTTTTCGGTTAAGTCACATATCGTTTACATACGGTTAACTTTAGTATTAGCATCGGTAGGGTCTCCTTTTTCTCCTCTTCGAGTGAGCTAGGTCTAACTCAAGCCAGTATGTATCCGTTCTTTCGGCGCCTCTCTTTTGTCGAAGCCGCGCTCAGATATCTCTTCTTCCGAATCTTCTGTTGTGACAGCTCTCGCTCTCCGTTTTCCTCGTCACCATTTCCTTGTATCTCTCGTTAGAGTAGCGGGTCTCTGTGTCCTGGGCGCTCGATATCAACAGGCAGCGGTCGGCGACGAAGCTTCCCACCAGTCCTTCTCTTCTCGGTAGTTGGTGGTCTCTTGCACACGGCCGCCGTTCTGTCGCAGTCCTTCTCGCTGCCACTCGAGGCATCCATCTCACGTTCCAGTCGAGGATTCCTGTCTCCTCTTTGTTGAGGTCGCTGCGAGCGCGCGTCGCGTTGTTCTTCGGGGATCGTGACCGTGTAGGATTGAGCAGTATTCGTCGCCATATCGCGTGCGTAGGTGTCCCGTATCTTTGGTTTGTTATTGGCCGCTATCCATATCTTGTTCGTGTTCTCTAACTCTAAGAAGTCCTCTCGCATGTGTCTCTCCTCATTCTTTCGCCGCCGGTCATTTTCTTGTTAGCTCTTCAGCCATGCTCCTACCTTCCTCTTCTTCTATCTTGCTCACGAAACGCTCTTCTCGTAGGTCCTTCAGCTCTGTCGTATGCTGTTTCTCGCTCTTTTGAAGAGTAGACCGGGCGTTGCTTGCTTGCCGTAGTCGCCGAGTACTTGTTGCGCTCTTTCGGAAGGTGTTCTTCCCGTTGTCGCCGTAGCCGTTTAGAAGTACAATCACTGCTCGTACACTTCCGCCGTTAGCGAGTAGCCTACGGCCTTTTGCACGAATCGACGTATCTCCTGTCGGGGAGCACTTCCTCTAGTTACCTCTTCCATCGCTGTCTCTCCGCGCTCTCGTTGTACTCTTCCGGTGCTATCTTCGTGATGAGGTCCTCTCTGTTGTGCGGTCTCAGCTCACCGTTTCGCAGTTCCATCGTGCCTTTGCGACGTTCAGCAGCCATTCGTCGCGGTCTAGCTCCTCTGGCTCTATCTGGATGTCTCGCTCCGATCTGTCGTTTGCTAGCATCTCTTCTCTTCTCTCTTAATCTTTCTTCCTTATATCCCATCTCTCCATCTCTTCTCTTTCCTTTTTGTCTTCTATCCTTTTCTTCTCTTCTATCTTTCCCTTCTCTTTCTCTCTCTCTATTCTTTTCTCTCTTTCTCTTTCTTCCTTTTCCCATCTTCTCTCTTCTCTCTCTTTTTATCTCTTTCTCTCTTATCTATATCTTTCTTTATCTTCTTTTTATCTCTCTTATCTCTCTTCTTTTCCATCTTCTTTTATTTAGTACCCCTGTTCGTTGTTCTTGCCTTCTCTCTTCTTCTTTTGCTCTCTCTTCTTGTAGTCCACTATTTTCTCGAGCTGTTCTCTCGTCTCTTCTTGCCTGTCTCTCCTCTCTGTCACTTCCTTTTCATCTCTCAGCTCCTCTACCTCTACATCTTCATCTTTGCCAGCTAGTGCCTCTTCTACTCTTACATCTTTCTCTCTCCCTTCCTTGTCCTCGTCTTAGTTGTTGTCTATGTTATCGTCTCCTAGCTCCTCTCTGTTCTCCTCTTGTCTCTTCCCCTTGCCATCTTCGTCTTTGTTGCACTTCGCGTCTAGGCGCCAGCTCACCAGCGTCTCTACTTCTTTCTCTCCCTCTTCTATGTATATCGTTCTCCCTTCCTTCATCTCCTCTAGCACTGCCTCTAGTCTGTAGAGCACTCTTCTCTCTTCTCCTAGCTTCCACACTCTCTCTCCATTGTCGTCTTTCCATCTTTCTCTTTAGTCTTTCTTAACTTACCTTTTCATCTCTTACAGCAGCTCTCCCACCTCTTCCTTGTTTTTTTATTTCTCCATCTCCCATCTCTTTCCGTTGCCTTTCGGCTCAAACAAGTCCGCCACTCTGAGCTCTAGCTCCCCTTGATCTCCTCTTCGCTGCTATCATCGTGTCAGTGCACCAGCGCTCTCCCGTCTTCACCCTCGGAGATCATCAAGCTCTCTCTCTTGTCGTCTTGTTCCAGGCACCTGTCCTCCCCGCGAGCGTTGTCTCGTCAGTCTTTTGCAGCTATCGTCTCGCACTCTGTCTAGAGCGCCATCGCTCACAGCTCTCCTCCTTTCTTCTTACTCTTAACTTCTGTTCGTATCTTCTTATTTTCTCGCTCTCTTTAGCCTCTTCCTCTCTTTTCATTTCCTATTGTTATCTTCTATTTTCTCTCTTTTCTCTCTCTATCTATCTCTCTTATTTCATCTATCTATATCTCTTCCATCTCTTCTCTCTCTCTCTTTTATTTCTTCTCTCTCTTTTCTTTCTTCTTCTTTTTTCTCTGTATAATTTTCTCTCCTCTATCTTTCTCTCCTTTATCTCTTCTCTCTCTTATTTATTTTCTCTCTCTTCTCTCTCTCTCTTATTTCTCTCTCTATCTCTCTTTCTTTTTCATCTTCTTTCTTTTCTTTTTCTTCTTATTATTATTCTATCTCCTTTCTTTCTTCTTTCTCTATTCTTTTCTCTTCTCTTTTCTTTTAATATATCTTATCTTCTTCTCTTACTACCCCTATTTTCTCTTCTTATTTTTTCTTTTTCTAGCGAGCTCAGCATACAGAGCTTCCTTTTCGACGTAGACTTAGTCTTTCTCTTTTCTTTCTTTTCACATCTCTCTCCTTTTCTTTTCTTCCATTTCTAATATCTTCTCTTCCTTTCTTTTCATCTTTTATATCTCTTTCATCCTTCTCTTTTTATCTTCTATTCTCTCTTACTTTATTCCCTCTTCTCATCTCTTTTCTTATATCATTCTTTTTACCATTTTCTTTTTCTCAGCTTTCTCCTTTATCTCTATCTCTCTCTTTACATCTTCATATTATCATTTTCTCTCTTTCATCTTTTATTTTTCTTTCTATATATCTCTTTATCTCTCTCTTATCTCCTCCTCCTCATCGTCTCTTCTTCTCTCTCTCTTTTCATACCTTCTTACATATTTAATCCATCCTTTCTCATTTTTCTTCTTCTATCTTCTCATACTTTATCATCTCTTACTTTCCTCTTTTTTTCTTATCTTCTTTTTCTATTTTTCTTTATCTCTTTCTCTCTTTCTCTCTATCTTTCTCTTATATCTTCTCTATCTTCTCTTCTATTTATATATATCTCTCTTCTTTTATCTCTTCTTCTTCTTCTTTCTTTTCGGAGCGATCTATCTCTAAATCAGTGTGCTGTTTTTCCTTTTTTTCTCTCCTTTTTTCTTTCCCAGCGCTTTGCTTTCTCAGGGAACTCTTTCTCTCTCTCTCTCTCTCTCTCCTTTCTCTCTCTCTTTCTATCTTATCTTTTCTTTCTTCTAGTCTTCTTTTTTTCATCTTTCTCCTTCCTTTCTTTTTATCTTTCATCTTTTATTATCCATCTTTCACATTTACATCTCTTCACTCTCTTCTTTTATTTTCTCTCTGTTACTATCTATCTTTTAGACGTGTTGCTCTACTTTCCATTTATCTCTCTCTCATCTATCTCTCTCTTTTTTTCTATTCTTATCTCTTTCTTTCTTTTCTCCTTTTCTTCTCCTTCTTCTCATTCTTCTCTTACTCTTTATCTTCTCTTATATCTTTTTCTTTTTTACTATTTGATATATTTGTGTTCCTATCTTAGTTTTTACATCTCTTATCTTTCTCCCTTTCTTCTCTATCTTCTCTCTAATCTTTTTAACTCTTCCATCTTATTTATCTCCTTATATTCTCTCTTCTCTTTGTCTTTTTTCCCCTCTTCTTTTATCTTCTCATTCATCCAGGCTCTGAGCATCCATCTCACTCTTATAGCTCTATCTTATCTAATCCCCATCTCTCTCTCTTCCTTATCTTTATCTATCTCTTCTTCTCCAGCTCTCACTTCCCTTCATATCATCTATCTCTCTCTTTCTCTTCTCATCTAGTCTCCTTCCTATCTCTCTCTTTATCTCTCCTATCTCCCTCTCTCATATCTTTATCTCTCTCATATCTCTCTTTTTCATCTCCTCTCCTTATCTTCTTCTTTCTTCTTTTCTTTATTATATCTTTCTCTCTTTCTCCTTCTCCATTATCCATTACTTTTATACTTCCTTATCTATTTCTCTTCTCCATCTCTATTCTTCTTCCTCCTCTTTTCTTACCTTCTTTCCCTCTTATCTATCTCTCTCTCTATCTTCTCTCTATCTTCTTCTCACATATCTTTCATCTATCTTCCCTCCATCTCCTTTATCTCTTCTCTTTCTCTTTCACATAACTCTTTCCATTATCTTTATCTCTCTTTTCAGCTTTAGCACTTTCTCTTCTCTCTTGCCTTGCTTCTTCGGCGGGGCAGGTAGGGGGTCACCTCACGTCACCTTGGCCGCTGAGACTGTCTCAGCGTTGTCCGCCATTGTCCGCCAAATGTTTTCGAGCTTCTATTCCGCCGATTTCGAGCCGTGTCATTCCGTGCCCTTTCAGTCGCAAGTATATATCTTCTCATGCCCTTGCATCACTATCATTTACCTCCTCCCGCTACAATGGGGTTCAAGGGGTCGGGGGTTCGAATCCCCCCGTCCCGACCAAACAAACCAACCGCTCATGGTGCATGACGGTGTCGGGTTGCCGACCGACTGTCCTTCTGGCGACAGGACGCTACCTGTCGGAAACGCCGCCCGCGTGTTCGCGCAACCCGGCTACGTCCTTGGCGGTCAGCGACCGGTCATCTTCTCGAGGTGTTCGGGATAGCGGGCTCCCCGCACGGTGATCTTCGAGGCAGCGAGATCGATCTCGCGGAGATCGTCGGCCGTGAGGTTGAGTGCGGCGGCGCCGAGGTTCTCGTCCAGGCGATGCAGCTTTGTGGTGCCCGGGATCGGGACGACCCACGGCTTCCGGGCGAGCAGCCACGCGAGCGCGATCTGAGCCGGGGTCGCCTTGTTCCGCCCTGCGACGTCGGCCAACAACTCGACCAGGGCCTGATTCGCCTTCCGGTTCTCAGGCGTAAACCGCGGGACGACGTTGCGGAAGTCGGAGCTGTCGAACGTCGTGGTCTCGTCGATCTTCCCCGTGAGGAAGCCCTTCCCCAGAGGGCTGAACGGCACGAATCCGATGCCGAGCTCTTCGAGGGCGGGCAGCACCTCGTTCTCCGGCTCTCTCCACCACACCGAGTACTCGCTCTGAAGCGCGGTCACCGGCTGGACCGCGTGGGCGCGACGAATCGTCTGCACGCCGGCTTCGGAGAGTCCGAAGTGCCTGACTTTGCCTTCCCGGATCAGGTCTGACACCGCGCCCGCCACGTCTTCGATCGGCACGTCCGGGTCGACGCGGTGTTGGTAGAACAGGTCGATCACGTCGATCTTGAGGCGCTTGAGCGAAGCCTCGGCGACCTCCTTGACGTGGGCCGGCCGGCTGTCCAGGCCGCGTTGCGCGCCGGCTTCGAACTTGAACCCGAACTTCGTCGCGATGACCACTTGCCGGCGGACCGGGGCGAGAGCTTCGCCCACGAGCTCCTCGTTCGTGAACGGGCCGTACGCCTCGGCGGTGTCGAAGAACGTCACGCCGCGTTCGACGGCCGACCGAATCAGGGAGATCCCGCTCTGCCTGTCCGCGGCCGGACCGTAGCCGAAGCTGAGCCCCATGCAGCCGAGCCCGAGAGCCGAGACTTCCAGGTTGCCGTTTCCGAGTCTGCGCGTGTTCATTCGTCGCTCCTTCACCATGCTGTCGCCACGCTCACGTCCCTGAGCGCTCCGCTTCGTACTGGTCGTCGCTGACCTTCTCCATCCAGTCGACGGTCCTGCCGTCGAGCCGTTCCTGAACGGCGATGTGCGTCATGGCCGTCGTCGCCGTGGCGCCGTGCCAGTGCTTCTCGCCCGGCGGGAACCAGATCACGTCGCCCGGCCGGATCTCCTCGATCGGACCTCCCCATCGCTGCGCCAGGCCGCAGCCCGAGGTCACGATCAGCGTCTGGCCGAGCGGGTGGGTGTGCCAGGCAGTCCGGGCGCCGGGCTCGAAGGTGACGCTCGCGCCGACCACGCGCGCCGGGTCGGCCGCCTGAAAGAGGGGGTCGATGCGCACGGTGCCGGTGAAGTACTCGGCAGGCCCCTTGCCGGAAGGCTGTGAGCCGTTTCTCTTGATGTCCATTGCTGGCTTCCTCCACCTGTCTGACTACGCCGCGACCGTCTGTTCGGGTCCTCGATGCCCAGATCTCATGAGCCGGGGTCTCCCGAACGGTCGTCTCGACGGTGCTCGGCGCTCGTACTTCCCCGGCTCACGAGCACGTGGTACGTGACGCTGTCCCAGGCGTTGCGAATGCCTGTGAAGAGCAACACCAGCGCCGCAGCTCCGACGCAGAAGAGGGCCTTGCGTGTGTGGGAGGTCGCGGCGAGCGCCGAAAGCGCAAGTGCGGCGTACGCGGCCGACGGCAGCGCGATGTAGAAGACCCAGTCCTCGAGCTCGGGCCGGTATGCCGCCTGCTTCCGCATGCGCCGAACCACGACCGCCGCGTACGCCAGTCCGGCAACGCCCATGAAACCCAAAAGAGATGCAGCGGCACCGATCGTGTGCCACGGCGCGTTGAGGAGCGCCGACAGGAGCAACGCGGCGCCGAAATGAACGATCGTCGGGCTCCCGAAAGCGGCGCCTGCCGCCGCTGCGTCGACGGGCGGCCGCTCGGCAAGGAGGGTCATGACGACGAACTGCAAACCGATCAGGGCGCCCGCTGCCGCGCCGACGATGACGTAGAAGTTGCTCCATTCAGCGAGTTGCGACATGGTGAACCTCATTCCCCGTAGCGTTCGAACCGGTACGCCAGCGCCGGGCTTCCTTCACCGCCGTACGCGAGCTGGCCGACGAGCAGCGCGAACGGTTCGGTGTAGCGGGCGATCCGTAGGGGTCCGGCATCCACCGGGTCGAAACCGACGTCGCGAATCAGCTCGGCGGCGATCCTCTTGCCGCCTGCATCGTCCCCGCAGTACACGATGCTGGGACGCGGGGTCTTGCGCCGGGCCTCGAAGACGCCGAACAGCACCTCGCTCGGCACCGTGTTGAAGGCGCAGACCACGCTGGCCTTCGGGACCTTCGTCGCGAGCGCCTCGGCGCCGGATGAAGTGTGGGCCACCACGAGCCCGGAGTTGTCGGCGTTCATCGGCAGCGAGCAGGTGACGATGACCCTTCCCGACAGGTTGCCTGCCTGCTCCAGCACGTCGTCGAGCCGGGACCAGTGGACGGCGAGCAGGAGGGCGTCCGCGTCGGCCGCGGCCTCGCGCGGCGTCCCCGCCCGCGCGCTTCCCTCCGCATCCTGCACGAGCCTCTCGAGCTTCTTCCGGCTGCGCGCGTAGCTGAAGACGACCTCGTGCCCTGCGCGCGCGAATAGCGTCCCGAGCTTTGCCCCCATCAGCCCCGAACCGAGAATGCCGACTAGGATGATCCACCCCCGACGGTTCGCGTCCGTTCCCGGCCCTGGGCCTCGGCCGCGCAGGTCAGCGCCTGCCCGCCCGTCGTGCCCGCGGACGCCGCCCGCGTGCACCAGCAATATGGGGATCGCGCCAGGAACATGTTTGCCTGAACCTGCGGATCTCTGACCCGATTCGCTCGGCCCCCCGGTCGCAGAGAACGTGCCGCTCCGTCGCTACATGCCGGGTCAGAGTGTCCGGTGTCAAAGACGGGGGTCGAATTCGAGACATTCCTCCATGGGACTAGCCGGATCGTCCGCGGTCCGTCGTGCGCTACTCGTGATGGAGGGCCTCGATGGGGTCGAGGCACGAGGCGCGCCATGCAGGGTAATAGCCGAAGACGACGCCGACCGTGACCGCGGACGCGACGGCCGCGAGCAGCGAGGACGGCGGGATCGCGATCGGCCAGCCCAGCGTGCGTTCGAACGCGGCCGAGCCCGACGAAGCTGAGTCCGACCCCGAACACCCCGCCGATCAGGCTGAGGACGACGGCCTCGCCGAGGAACTGGACGCGGATCGCAGACTCGCGCGCCCCGACGGCCATACGCAACCCGATCTCGCGCGTCCGCTGCGCGACCGAGGCGAGCATGACGTTCATGATCCCGATGCCGCCCACGAGCAGCGAGACCGCCGCAACGGAGACCAGCAGGTTCGCGAGCGTGTCGCTCGCCTCCACCTGCGCCTTGAGCAGCTCGTCGGGGCGGCGGATGTTGAAATCCTCGTCCTCGCCCTCGCGGATCCGGTGCCGCTGCCGGAGCAGCGACCGCACCTGGCGGATCGCCGGCTCCACCGCCTGCGGCGACACCGCGGAGCAGAGGATGTCGTCGAGCCAGCTCTGGAAGTGGGTCCGGAAACGCCTCTGCGCGGCGGTGTAGGGGAGGAGGATCCAGTCGTCCTGGTCGCGTCCGTCGCCGTTCTGCCCTCGAGGGGCCAGGACGCCGGCCACCTCGAAGAGCTGCCCCTGGATGCGGACGATCTCGCCGGACGGGTTGGCGCTGCCGAACAGCTGTTGGCGGACCGTCTCGCCGAGCAGGACCTTGGCCGCCGCGTGGTCCACGTCGTCCTGTGAGAAGGCGATCCCGGCCGCCACCGGCCAGCGCTTGATGGCCAGGTACTCGGGGGTCTCGCCCCGGTAGTGCGTGCCCCAGTTGCGGTTTCCCCAGATGACCTGGACGTTCCCGTCCACCTGGGGCGAGACCCGGGAGATCAGCGGCACTTCGCGGCGGATCGCTTCGGCGTCGCCGACGGTGAGGGTGTTCATGCCGTGACTGCCGGTCCGCACGCCGCTGACGTTGCGGGAGCCCGCCTCGATCCAGACGAAGTTCTCGCCGAGGTCCGCCAGTGCCTGCTGGGCCCGCTCGGAGCCCGCCTTGCCGATGGCGACCACGAGCACCACCGCCGCGATGCCGATGCAGATCCCGAGCGTCGTGAGGGCGCTGCGCAGCTTGTGGCGGAACAGCGCCCGCACCGCCTCGCGGAAGAACAGGGTCGCGAGGGACGCGACGGCCGAGCGCCGCTGGCGGGGCACCTCGTTTGGGAGTGGGCGGTCGATGGACGAACGATCCATCCGTCGCAGAGTCTACCCCGATCCCGGCGAGGACGCGCCGCCGGGTCGGCGCCCGGCGGCCTGAAGCCCACTATGATCAGTACATTGCCGCAACGTTACCGATCCTTCAGGACGTTAGGCCAGCCGCGCGCGAGACTGGCGATAGGAGGGGAACCGCAATGACTATGGAGTGGAGCATGCGACGAGACACGGTAGGCCGACGGGCACTGGCTGCGCTGGGCGTCCTGCTTGCGTTCGCGGCGTCGCCGTGCGGACGGGCAGAGGGCGGCGTCAACGTGTGGACGAGCCATGGGCCGGACGGGGGCGACGTTTCCGTGCTCGCCGTCGGCCCCGGAAACCCTACACGGCTGCTTGTCGGGAGTATCGCAGGAGCCCCGACACCGGTAGGAGGTATATGGGCGAGCACCGATGCCGCTGCCAGCTGGCACCAAGGCGCCGCCCTCGGCGAAGGCGACGGTGTCGTGGCCCTTGCGTTCGTCCCGGGCAACCCCATGGTCGCCTTCGCGGCGACCTACCGGACAGGCATCATGAGGAGCCAGGATGGGGGTGATCACTGGACCTCGGTCTCGACGGTCCTGGCCACTGCGATCGCGGTCTCTGCAGGGAGGCCGACGACGATCTACGCCGTCGTCGACGAGGCGATCCTCAAGAGCGAGGATGGCGCTGTCACCTGGCGCTCGGTCAGCAGCGGCCTCCCGACAGGCACCCTGGTGGAAAGCGTCGCCGTGCAGCCGGACTCGGAACTGACGGTGTACGCGGGCACCGTGGGAAGTGGCGTGTTCAGGAGCGCGGACGGCGGAGCGACGTGGGCGGCGGCGAGCGCCGGCCTGCCCAACACAAGCTCCGACCACGTCGGAGACCTCACTTTTGACTTCCACACGCCGCCGCGCCTCCTCGCCGTCGTCTGGGACACCAGCACCTACGAGACCGGTCTATATCGGAGCACAGACGGTGGCGCGAGCTGGGTCGCCATCCTTCCCCCCTCAGGGTTCTCAAGTCTCTTCCTGGGCCCGGGGGATCCCGCGCTGATCTACCTGTTAGGATATAACACGGTGTTCAAGAGCACCGACGACGGCGCCACGTGGACCGCAGTTGCCGTTGAGCTTCCGATTAACGTCGAAATTGCCGCACTCGCCCTCGATCCCAACGACACCGGGGTCATCTACGCCGGGATCACCGGAGGAGCTGGCGTGCTCAAGAGCGTCGACGCCGGCATGACCTGGACAGCATCGGATCGGGGTCTCAGCAACACGAGCGTCTGGGCGCTGGCCCTCGACCCAGGGCCAAACGCCACCCTCTACGCCCCGGGCAACTGGAACGGATTGCTCAGCAGCACCGATCACGGCGTGAGCTGGACCAGCTTGGGTAACATCGGCACCGACGGTCCAACCACGATCCTGGTGGATCCTTCGGACCCCAACACGCTCTACGCCGGCTCCTTCAACGGACCGCTCAAGAGCTACGACGGTGGCCGTTCGTGGGTGAGAATCAACCACGGCTTCGACAGCCTCGTGAAAGGGGTCGGGCCGCTGGCGATCGACCCATCTAGCCCGCTGACCCTCTATGCCGGAAGCGGTAGGCTCGACTACTCGGGAACGTTGATCGGGAACCCTCTCTACAAGACGACCAATGGCGGCGCTGCGTGGGAAGCCTTGTCCTCGCTGGCGCCTGGCGCGGCCTTTTCCGTCAGCGCGCTGGCGGTGGACCCTCAGAGGCCGGCGACGGTCTATGCGAGCGGGCCGGGCCTGTGGAGGACTACCAATGGCGGGAGGAGCTGGGCGGCGCTCGTGACGTCGGCGTTCGGATTCCTCTCCGACATAGCGATCGATCCTCGCGGTCCTGACACGATCTACTGTGCCCACTCGAGCATCGACCCCGGAAGGGGGGCGGTGTACAAGACCGTCGACGGAGGTTCGACCTGGACCGGTTCCAACCCCGGGAACGGAGCTATGACGCTCGTCCTCGATCCCGCGAAAGTGTCCACGCTCTACGTAGGTGGGAGCGGGGGTGTGTCGATGAGCCTCGACGGCGGCGCGACCTGGGCGCTGATCAACGGCGGCATGCCCGACGTTGACGTGACTAGGCTCGCCATTGATAGGACGGGGACGAGACTCTACGCCGCGACGGACGGCGGCGGTGTGTTCGATCTCGAGATCTCGACCGCGACGCCTGAGATCGCCATCGTACCGGATCCCGTCACGATCGCGGCCGGAACCGGCACGGTCCTGACCGCGACGCTCGACCCGGCGCAGCTGACCGAGACCCAGTTAGCGGCGAGCTCCTCGAACCCAGAGGTCGCATCAGTCCCTGATGTCGTCAGACTTCCCGCCGGGGACACGTCCGTTTCGTTCACAGCTGCCGGAGCGGCGGCCGGAGGAACGACCGCGATTTCCGTGCGACTTGCCCGACAGCCTGGGTGGGGCCTCGGCGACGGCAACCATCACGGTCGTGACCAGGGCCGTGCACGCCCCCCGGAAACGCCTGCACGGGACGACACCGTAAGGACCAGGGTTGCCACGCAGGAATAACCCTCGGAGTTCGTAGGGTTTTCCGTTCAGCTTCAAGATCGGTGCAGTGGGCGTTGTCGGATCGCCCCCCGTGTGGAGGCCACAATGCGCTCGTCAGGCTCTCGGAGGTCTTCGGTGTTCGGCGTTTCCCTCTTTCTGGCCGGGTTCGGCCTAGCCGCCGCCGCGGCGGCCGCCGACGATGCGGTGATCCGCATCGGCGCCGTACTGCCGGTCACCGGCAAGGAGTCCAAGATCGGCGGCGCCTACAAGGTCGGCACCGAGTACGCCGTCAAGGAGATCAACGATGCCGGCGGCGTCGACGTCGGCGGACGGAAGATGAAGATCGACCTGCGCCTGCTCGACGACACGTCGGAGCCGACCAAGAGCGCTCAGCTCGTCGAACAGCTCATCACGCAGGAGAAGGTCCACGCGGTGATCGGCGGCTACGGCTCCCAGCTCGTCCAGGCGCAGAGCGTGGTGCCGGAGCGCTACGGCGTGCCCTACATCTCCGGCGGCGCCGGCGCGACCAGCATCTACGGACGCAGCAAGTGGGTGTTCGGCGTCCTCTCGCCGGTCGAGAACCTGGCGATGACGCAGATGGAGTTCCTCGACGACCTCGTCAAGGCCGGCAAGCTGAAGCCCCCGCTCAAGATCGCGCTCGTCTACGAGAACACCGAGCATGGCAAGGACTTCGAGAAGGGGGTGACCGAGTTCGCCAAGGCGCACCCGGCCGAGTTCTCGGTCGTGCTCAGCGAGGCGTTCGAGCTCTACGCGCCCGACTTCAAGCCGCTGCTGACGCGCGTGCAGGCCGCCGGCGCCGACCTCTTCATGGCCGACGCCCACCTCGAGGACTACATCACGATGCAGCGAACCTACACGCAGATGGGCCTCTACCACAAGATGGTGACCTATGGCGCCCGCGGCGCCGACGCGGCGGCGCGCAAGGCCCTGGGCGCGGCCACCGACTATATTTTCGCGAGCGGGTGGTGGTCCGACCTCCTTCCATACCCCCAGGTGAAGGCGTTCAACGCCAAGTGGAAGGCCGCGATGGGGAGCGCCCCGCAGTGGTACCACGCCTGCGCGTACGAGACCGTCCGCGCGCTCGCGCAGGCGATCCACAACGCCGGATCGCTCGCTCCGGAGGCGATCCGCGCCGCGCTTGCCGCCCTCGACATGAAGGGCTCGCTGCTGGCGCCGGGCGAGCTGAAGTTCAGCGCGACCGGGCAGGCGATCCTCCCGTTCGTCGTCACGCAGAACAAGCCGGGCGACAAGGTCGACCTGGTCTGGCCGAAGGGAGATCGCACGGGCGATCCCGTCGCGCCGATCCCGCGGGCGTGACGTGGAGCGCATCACTCGTGACGCCGTGATCCCGCGGTGACGGCCCGCTTCCTCACGGTCGCGGTGAACTCGCTGCTGGCGGCGGGGCTCTACGCGGAGATGGCGTACGGCCTCGCCGTGATCTACGGCGTGATGCGGATCGTGAACCTGGCGCACGCCGGCTTCATGATGCTGGGCGCCTACGTGACGTTCACGCTGTACACCCGGGTCGGCCTCGACCCGTTCCTGGCGTTCTTCCTCGTCGGCCCGCTGTTCCTCGCGCTGGGGATGGGGCTGTACCGACTCGTCGTGCGGCGGGTCCCGCGCACCGGCGCCACCCCGACGGTCGGATCGCTGCTGCTGCTGTTCGGCGTCTGGCTCGTGCTCCAGAACCTGGCCTACGTCATCTGGAGCGGCGACACGCAGTCGATCCTGACCTCGTACACGATGAAGTCGATCTCGATCCTCGGCGTCCGAGTCGGCGTGCCCTCGCTGCTGGTCTTCCTCGCCAGCTCGGCGTCGCTCGTCTTCCTCAACGTGCTGCTGCGGACGACGTACCTCGGCAAGGCGATCCGCGCCGTCACGCAGAACCGCGACGCGGCGATGCTCGCCGGCATCGACGCGGAGGCGATCTCGGCGCTCGCGTTCGGGCTCGGCACCGCGTTCGCGGGCGTCGCGGGCGGGATGCTGTCCACGCTCTACGCGTTCACGCCCGACTTCGGCCGCAGCTTCCTGCTGAAGTCGTTCTGCATCATCGTGCTGGGCGGGATGGAGAGCGTGACCGGCGTGGCGGCCGGGGCGCTCGTCCTCGCCGTGCTCGAGAACGCCCTCGCCGTCTACACCGCGGTCCCGACCTCGCTCCAGGACGCGATCAGCTTCGGCATGCTGTTCGTCGCCCTGGTGGTGCTCCCGGAGGGGATGTCGGGGCTCTTCGGCCGCGCCTGGCGGCCCGGAGGCGCGCGGTGAGCCGGAGCGCGGCCGCGCTGGGGACCGTCGCCGCGCTCGCGGCGCTGGCCGCGCCGCTGTTCCTCGGTCGCGGCTCGCTGAACGACCTCTGGAACCTCGCCCTCGCCGTCATCCTCGCCTCGGCCTGGAACCTGCTCGGCGGCTTCGCGGGCCAGGTGTCGCTCGGCTACTCGGCGTTCCTCGGCATCGGGGCGTACACGACCGTGCTGCTGTCGCTGCGCGGCGTGGACCCGTTCGTCACGCTGCTGCCGGGCGCCCTCCTCGCGGCCGTCTTCTCGGTGGCGATCGGGCTGCCGGGGTTCCGGCTGCGCGGCCCGTACTTCACGATCGCCACGATCGGGGTCGGGGAGGCCGTCCGCGTCGCCGCGTCGAGCGTCGCGTTCACGGGCGGCTCGAGCGGGGTGCGCATGCCCGCCGGTTCGTTCGCCTTCGGGCGCAACTACTTCGCGATGGTCGCCCTCGCGATCGGGAGCGTGGCGCTCGCGGGGTTCGTGCGCAGGAGCGCGTTCGGCCGCGCGCTGGCCGCGATCCGCCAGGACGTGGACGCCGCCGAGGCGCTCGGCGTCGACTCCACCCGCTTCAAGCTCGCGGCGCACGCGCTCTCCGCCGCGCTTGTCGGCCTGGCGGGCGGCCTCTACGCGATCAACTTCCAGTACATCGCGCCGGGCGCCGTGTTCGACTTCCGGCTGAGCCTGACCATCGTCCTGATGCCGGTCGTCGGCGGAATCGGGACCGTCGTCGGGCCGGTGCTGGGGGCGATCGTGTTCAGCACGATCCAGATGAAGCTCCTCGAGCTGCCGGCGCTCCGCGACTCGTACCTGTTCATCTACGGGGGGATGCTGATCGCGGTCATGCTCTTCGAGCCGAGAGGTCTCGTCGGGCTCGCGCGGCGGGCGCTCGCCGCGCTGCGCCCGGCGGCGCGCGAAGCGGGGGCGACGCGTGTCGGGTGAGCCGCTGCTCTCGGTCCGCGGGCTGAAGAAGCGGTTCGGCGGGCTCCTGGCGGTGGCGGGCGTCGACTTCGACGTCGCGCGCGGCGAGATCTTCGGCGTGATAGGCCCCAACGGCGCCGGAAAGACGACGCTGTTCGGCTGCCTCGTCGGCGCGCTCAAACCGACCTCCGGCGAGATCCGGTTCGCGGGCCGCCGGATCGACGGCCGGCGCAACCACGAGATCGTCCGCCGGGGTCTCGTGCGGACGCATCAGATCGTCCGGCCGTTCCGCGAGATGACCGTGGCGGAGAACGTGTCGATCGGCGCGCACTTCGGCTCAGGGGCGCGGCGCGGCGCGACCGCGGCGCGGCTCGTGGAGGAGGCCCTCGCGCGGACCGGTCTGACGCCCAGGGCGCAGTCGCTCGCCGGCACGCTCGCGATCGGCGACCTGAAGCGGCTCGAGATCGCCCGGGCGCTCGCCACTGAGCCCGCCGCGCTGTGTTTGGACGAGGTCATGGGCGGCCTCAACCCGGCCGAGATCCGCGGCACCATGGAGCTGGTCCTTCAGCTCCGGGCCGCCGGGTTGACCGTTCTGATGATCGAGCACCACGTGCACGCGGTGGTCGGCGTCTCCGACAGGATCATGGTCCTCAACTTCGGGGCGAAGATCGCCGAGGGCCCACCGGCGGCCGTGCTCGAGGACCCCGCGGTCATCGAGGCCTATCTCGGCTCCGAGGCCGCCATCGCGGAGGTCTGATGCTGGAGGTCCGCGCCATCGACGTCTTCTACGGCGAGGCCCAGGCGCTCTGGGAAGCCTCGTTCCAGGTGGAGACGGGCGAGATCGTCGCGCTCGTGGGCGCCAACGGCGCGGGCAAGACCACCGCGCTCAAGACCGTCGCCGGCCTGCTCGCCCCCCGGCGCGGCGCAATCGTTTTCGAGGGGACGAGCATCGCCGGGTTGCCGGCGCACCGGCTCGCGGCCCGCGGGGTCGTGCTGATCCCGGAGGCGCGGCAGCTGTGGCCGGCGATGACGGTGCGCGAGACCCTCGAGCTGGGTGCGTACGGGCGGGCGGCGCGACCCCACGCAAGGGCGACGCTGGAAGCGGTGCTGGCGATGTTTCCGGTGCTGGGCACGCGCCTGCGGCAGCGAGCGGGGACGCTGTCGGGCGGGGAGCAGCAGATGGCCGCGATCGGCCGCGGCCTCATGGCCCGGCCGCGCCTGCTGCTCCTCGACGAGCCCGCGCTCGGGCTGGCGCCGCTGGTCGTCCGGGCCATCTTCGACTCGATGCGCGCGATCCGGGCCCAGGGGGTCACGATCCTCCTCGTGGAGCAGAACGTGAGGCACGCCCTCGCGCTCGCGGACCGCGCGTACGTGCTCGAATCCGGCCGCGTGACGCTCGCCGATACCGCGGCGAGGCTCGCGCAGGACCCGCGTGTGAAGCGGGAGTTCCTCGGCGAGGGCGCGGTATGAACCCGCAGGCTCGCCTGCTCGAGAGGCTCCGCGGCCGCGAGGCCCACCCCGCGCTGGTGTTCGCCGGCCGGACCTGGCTCTACCGCGACCTCGACCTGCTCGCGCGCCGGTACGCGAACGGCCTCGCCGGCCTGGGGGTCTCGCGCGGCGACCGCGTCGCGGTGTTCGCGGAGAACGGTCCCGAGGTCGTGGCGGCGCTGCTCGCGCACTGGCGGCTCGGCGTCGTCCACGTCCCCGTCAACACTCGCTACAGGGAGGAGGAGGCGGGCCACGTGCTGCGCGACTCCGGGGCCGCCGCCGTCCTGGCCGCCGCAGGCTCGGAGGGCGAGCGGGTTCTCGATGCGATCGGCCCGCTGCCCGCCCTCGGCACCCGCATCGTCGTCGGGGGCCCGGCCTCCGGCGCCGGCCGCGTCTCGTTCGACGGCCTCGCCGGGGCCTCGCCGGCCGAGGACCATGTCGCCGCCGGGGCGGACGAGACGGCGGTGCTCATCTACACCTCGGGCACGACCGGCCCCAGCAAGGGCGTCGAGCTGTCGTTCCGGAACATCGTCGAGAATACCGAGGCGGTGACCGGCCTGTGGGGGTTCCGCGAGGACGACCGCGTGGCGATCGCGCTGCCGCTGTTCCACGTCCACGGCCTCTGCCTCGGCGCGTTCGGGTCCCTCCTGACCGGCGCGACGCTCCTCCTCTTCGAGCGGTTCGACGCCGGCGCCATAGTCGACGCGTTCCGGGCGGGTGGCGCGACGGTGTTCATGGGCGTGCCCACGATGTACGTGCGTCTGCTCGACCATCTCGGCCGCCACCCCGACGCCGCCGCCGCCCTGCGGGGCGCGCGCCTGTTCACGTCGGGGAGCGCGGCGCTGCCCGCCGACGACTTCCGGGCGTTCGCCGACGCGACGGGACACGCGATCCTCGAGCGCTACGGGATGAGCGAGACGCTGTTCACGCTCTCCAACCCCTACGTCGGGGAGCGCCGTCCGGGCACCGTCGGCCTGCCCGTGCCCGGCTGCGAGGTGCGGATCGTGGACGACGGCGGCGCGGACGTCCCCCGCGGCGAGACGGGCGAGATCGTAGTGAGGGGGAACGGCGTCATGCGCCGCTACTGGGGCCGTCCCGAGGCGACCGCCGCAGCGTTCCGGGACGGGTGGTTCCTCACCGGCGACGTCGGCCGCCGGGAGGCCGGCGGCTACGTGACCATCGTCGGCCGCAAGTCGGTCGACATCATCAAGAGCGGCGGGTTCAAGATCTCGGCGCGCGAGATCGAGGACGTCCTGCGGCGGCACCCGGCGGTCGCCGACGTCGCCGTGGTGGGCGTGCCCGACCGGGTGTGGGGGCAGCGGATCGTCGCGGCGGTCGTGCCGAAGCCCGGGGCCGGGACCGACGCGGAGGCGCTGGCCGGCGAGCTGACCCGCTTCGCTGCGGGGCACCTCGCGGACTTCAAGCTGCCGCGCGCCGTGCACGTCATGGACGAGCTCCCGCGCAACGCGCTCGGCAAGGTGCAGAAGCACCTCATCGCGCGCCTGGTCGCGCCGGCGGAGTGAGCCGGCGGCGCGCCGGCGTGTCAACCCGCGCGTGACGCGGACCGTCCCCATGAACCGGGGAGGCCTGCCGACCCCGGATGCAGGCGCCGCTTCCGCGGTCGCGAGCCCCCATTGACGGACTGAGACTGAGGTGCAATAGTGTCGCAACGTCAACGACAAGGCTTCGGAAAGGGGGGATCGGATGAAGAAGGTCGTGCTCGCGTTGGTCGTAACCGTGCTGTTGGTGGGCGGCGTCGCGCTCGTGGCCGCCGCACCCGTCCGCAACATCAGCTCGAATCGTCACCCGAACCTGGCCGCCGCGCAGCGTCTGTCGCACCAGGCGTTCGAGAAGATCGTCGTCGCGCAGAAGGCGAACGAGTGGGACCTCCAGGGTCACGCTCAGAAGGCCAAGGAGCTCCTCGACCAGGTCAACGTCGAGCTGAAGGCCGCGGCCGAGGCGTCCAACGACAACGCCGGGAAGTAACCGCAACACCCTGGCCCTGTAGCGGCAGCGGCGTTGCCTAGTGTGGGGCCGGCGCGCCGCGCCGGCGGTTCGTCGCCGTCGGGACCCGAGCGGTACCGGTCCCAGGTGCAAGCGACCGCGCGCACGGCGTGCGCGCCCCACAGAGGCTCCGGACGACATCGTCGTCGCGAGGTGCGCCGGCGATCAGCGCAGCATCTTCCACAGGTACGCGTACTCGAGCCCGGTCACGTACGCGGTCTCCTTGCTGACCGCGCCGGTGCCGTGGCCGCCCTCGGTGTTCTCGAAGTAGTAGACCGGGTGGCCGAGCGCCTCCAGCTTGGCGACCATCTTGCGGGCGTGCGCCGGGTGGACGCGGTCGTCGCGGGTGTTGGTCCAGAAGAACGGCGTCGGGTAGGCGGCGTCCTTGCGCAGCAGCTGGTACGGGGACCAGGTCTTGATGTACGCCCAGTCCTCGGGTTTGTCCGGGTCGCCGTACTCGGCCATCCAGGAGGCCCCGGCGAGCAGGTGGTTGAAGCGCTTCATGTCCGCGAGGGGCACCTGCGCGACGACGGCGTGGAACAGCTCCGGGTGGAGCACCATCGTGCCGCCGACGAGCAGCCCGCCCTGCGAGCCGCCCATGATCCCGAGATGGCGCGGGGTGGTGATCTTGCGTGCGATGAGGTCCTCGGCGACAGCGGAGAAGTCGTCGAAGTTGTGGACGTGGTTTGCCTTCATCGCGCCCTTGTGCCAGGCGGGGCCGAACTCGCCGCCGCCCCGTATGTTCGCGAGGGCGTAGACGCCTCCGTGCGCGAGCCATGCCGAGCCGACCACCCCGGAGTACCGCGGCACCTCCGGCACCTCGAACCCGCCGTAACCGTAGAGCAGCGTCGGGGCCGAGCCGCTGGCCTTGAACCCCTTCGGCGTGACGAGGAAGTACGGGATCTTGGTGCCGTCCTTGGAGGTTGCCTCGAGCTGCTCGACGCGGATCCCGGCCGCATCGAAGTACGCCGGCATGGTCTTCACCCGTTCGGGCTTCCCGCCGCCCTCGTCGAGCCACAGCGAGGCAGGAGTGAGGAAGTCCTGGTAGGAGAGGAAGAACGTGTCCGCCTCGTCGCTGGCCGTCGTGGGGGCGGCGGTTCCGATCCCCGGAAGCGGGACCTCGGCATGCTTCCAGGCCCCGCCTTCGAGCGTGACGGAGGACACGCGGCTGTGGACGTGGTCCAGGATGAGCACGAGGAGGCGGTCGCGGGTCCGCGTGACGCCGGCGAGCGACACACGCTCGCTGGGCTCGAAGAGGACGTCGAACCGGCGGCCGCCGCGCAGCAGCTCGTCGAGCGGGATCGCGAGCAGCGAGCCGGCCCGGTACGTCGCGCCGCCCACGGTCCAGTCGGAGCGGAGCGAGAACAGCGCCCTGTCGCGGAAGAACGCCTGCGGCTGCGCGTCGTCCGGCACGTCGAGCTTCACCAGGCGGCCGCCGAGCATGATGAACGTCTCCTGGCGGAAGAAGGCCGGGACGCGTGTCACCACGTCGTAGCGTCCGTCGGCCAGGATGTACGTCGCGCCCGCCGCGGCCACGTCCTGGGCCTTCCCCTCGAACACCGTCTGCGCCTCGGCGAGCGGCGTGCCGCGCTTCCACAGCTTCACGATGCGCGGATACCCCGAGGCCGTGAGCGAGCCGGGGCCGAAGTCGGTGCCGACCCAGAGCGTGTCCTCGTCGCGCCAGGCGACCCGCGACTTCGCCTCGGGGAGCGAGAAGCCGCCGGCGACGAACTGTTTGGCGACCGTGTCGAACTCGCGCTCGACCGAGGCGTCCGAGCCTCCGCGCGAGAGGGAGATCATGCAGCGGCGGTAGTCGGGCGCCAGGCACTCGGCGCCGTGGAACACCCAGGCGACACCGTCCGCCTTCGCGAGGGCGTCGACGTCCAGCACGGTCTCCCATGCCGGCGAGGTGGTCCGATACGAGGCGAGGGTCGTGCGGCGCCAGATCCCGCGCTCGTGCACGTCGTCGCGCCAGAAGTTGTAGACCGCCGTGCCCAGCAGCTCTGGGGAGGGGATCTTGTCCTTGGAGTCGAGGATCTCCAGGGTCCGTTTCTGGGTCGGCGCGAACTCCGGCACCGCCTCCAGCACCTTCGTGGTGCGCGCGTTGTGCTCCTTGACCCAGGCGAGCGCCTTCTCGCCCTGCACGTTTTCGAGCCAGAGGAACGGGTCCTCGTCGTCGGCGGCGACGGCCGCCCACGGGAGCACCACGCTCAACAGCGCCGCGATCACGCCGAGTCTCCCAGTCATGTGCCGACCTCCCGGGACCGAAGCGGTCGATTCCCCGCGCCGGCCGATGGCCCCGACCGGGCGTTGAGGTCCAGTCCGCCTGCCGGGGCCGGCGCATTATCCCACGCCGCCCGAGGCGGCGGGCGTGCCTGCCCGGCGCGGCGCTAGCGGCGAGCGCCTCCGCTACCGCGCCCGCTTCTCCGGCATCCCCGGGACCTTGCCGCCGTAGGCGGCCTTGATGAGCTCGACCTCCCGGTTCCTCTGGGCGACGAGCGCGGGGTCGGCCTGCTGCCACACGCGCGGCCGCCCGGTGCGGCGCACGGCGGTGAACGCCACGACGCGGGCGCGCAGCGGGAAGCGGTTCATCGCAACCTTCGTCGGCCCGATTGCCTTCAGAATCGCATCGCGCTTCTCGGGCGGGAGGTTGCGGAACGCCTGCGCCATGAACGCCTCGGCGCGGTCCGGCTCGGGTTGGCCGCGGTGGTCGCGGACCGGACCGGCCGACAGGCGGCGGGTGGCACCGCCCGGCCCAGGGCGCGACACGGTGTGGAGCGGCGGCCGGTGCGGTTGCGGCGCCAGCGTCCAGCTCAGGTGCAACTCGCCGGCGATCAGTGGGTGCGAGGATGCGGCGGGTATGGTCTTGAAGGTGAGGAAGACCCCGGTGTTGGGGGCGAACGCGACCTCAGGGACGGCAAAACCGTCCTGGTTCGCCGAGAACTGGGTCGGATCCAGGAGCACGTTTGCGGTGGTGGCGCCTTGCCGCCAGGGAAGCCGGAAGGTGTACTGGTCGTCGAGGTAGTCGATGTAGTGCTGGTCCCCGCTGCAGTACCCCTCGTTCCCCCAGTTCCGCACGAACACCGCCCACGTCTCGTCCGCGGGATCGTCCTTGACCCTGATGGCGAGCGCCCAGACAGGGTGCGACTCCCCGCTCGGCGTGTGGGCGAAATCCACGCCGATCAGGCCGGTCACGATCGCGAAGTCGTTGTCGAACAGGGCATGGGCCGCCGCGTCGCCGTTGTCGACCGCGGCGTGGATCGCCTTCCACCAGGCGATCTTGAGGTCGTCGGTCATCGGGTCGACGGTCTCGTCGCTGTCGAACTCGATGTGCATCCCCTCGGGGCGGGCGGCGGTGGCGCCCGGGTTGCCGTTGTCGGTCGTCAGATTGAGGCTGTACTCGTCGTCCTTGCCCGGGGGCGACTTCTCCTCCCAGGCCAGGGTCCCGGTGTACGTCGCCGCGATCCAGTTCAGGTGCCCGCCGAACCCCAGCGGAGCGGAGAACCACTCGCAGATGTCGTAGGTGTCGCTGGTTGTGGGCTGGATCGTGCACTCCGCCCCGGGGGCGGGGGAGGCCCACGGCCAGGTGCAGCCGTTCGGGTCCGGCCACCCGTTGTTCGAGTTCGGGTGCGTGACCTGGCTCGCCCACCGCGGGTTGAGCGGGATGGCGTTGTCGTCGAACCCGGAGAGCTCGATGTCCCAGTCGTGCGTCGTGGTGACCGGGGTCGGCGTGGTCGCGGCCTGGTTGTGGTTGACCGTCAGGAGGACCCACGCCGACCCGCCGTCCGACCCCTTGCACTGATCGTTCGGCCCGTCGTCGTGGCTGTAGTACCCGTTGTCGCCGTAGTTGTCGTCCTCGAAGCCGAGCTGCAGGTGCAGGCGCGCAGGCGGCGCGTTCGGGTCGATGCGCACCTGCTGGTTCTGGTAGCGTGAGATCCTCTCCAGGGTGCCCGTTGCGAAGGGGATGGTGATGAGCCCGTGGTAGAGCTTGTCGGTGTTTCCTCCCGTCGGGTTCACGTAGCGGTGCCATGTGCTTCCGGTCCCCCCGGACTGCACGCAACCGCCGGCCTGGATCGTGATCGCGTCGCCCGGCCGGAATGTGATGCTGGGGTACTGGGTGGACGAGCGCGTGGGGTCCGGACGGTCGATCCTGAACACGTCCACGCCCGGGCTGGGGTGCGTGACGGTGATGAAGTCGAACGTCTGCGCCGCAGCGGTCAACCGGCGGTTGCTGGTGACGTCCGAGAGCAGCCAGGGTACCAGCGCGGCGACCAGCACCCACCGCAGTCGGCGCACGCGGGCGAGGGCCCGCGCGAGTGAATGTGGGACGGCGTTTCCCTCTGGGGATGACACACGGCACATACGAGTTTCCTCCTCTCTCGATTGTTCTCGCGGCCGCCGGAAGGCAGAACGGCCGAGGCGCATGGGCGGTGATCCGAGCTGGAGCGGAGGGCGGGTCCCTGGCGTCGTCCGAGCTCGCCCTGGCGAGGCGTCGGCCCCCGCCGTCGTCGCGGGGCGCCAGCGCCGCCGAGCCCGATACCGGCGCCCATCACGGTTCCCGGTTGGGTGAGGCGGGGGAGCACGCACTTCTCTCCGTGGCAGGCGGCGGTGGGCTCGTGACGAACATCGCTCCGGGTCTCTTTGGACTGAGATCTTGTCGCGTTCCAGGCGGCGTGTCAACTCCGGCGGCCGACGAGGCGCAGCCGCGCGACGGCGCGGCGGCGTGTGTCAGCGTCGGCCGGCCGGCGCGAGCCAGGCGACGCTCATCGAGACGCCGATATCCGGGGTGTTCTCGAGGTGGCCCACGTTCTCGGTCACCGCGAGCGCGTACGCGAGCGGCCCGCGCCGGGTGCGCAGCCCCACGGTCGCCTCGTACTTGTTCCCGTCGATCTCCTCGAGGTTGGTGTTGCGGATCGCGCTCTGGCTCGCGTAGAGCTGGAGGATGGCGCTGGTGCGCGAGGTGAGGGCGAGCTCGTAGCCTGCGGTCAGGGTCGGGACGACGCGGCTTCCCAGGCGGACGCCGAGGACCTTCCCGTCGGTCCTGACGAAGGCGGCGGCCAGGTAGAAGGCGTGCCGCGGGAACCGGCCCTGGAGCGAGACCTGGAGGCCGAAGTCGTCGGTGCCGGTGGAGAGGAACGACTGCTCGCCGCGCAAGGCGTGCTTCGCGGCGCCGTCGACGGCGAGCCGCCACCTCGAGCCGCCCAGCGGCAGCGCGTAGCTCGCGCCGAGCACCGGGTCGCCGACGCCGCCGCTGGTGGGGGGTGACAGGTACGCCGCGTGCAGCCCGCCGATCGCGATGATCGCCTGGAACTGGTTCCGGGCGACCAGGTCGCGGCCGGCCTGGTCGAGGCCGAACGTCCTGTGGAACGCCTCGATCTCCGTGTCGAGCAACCCGCCGGTGAACTCGTAGACGGGCACCGAGAGGTAGACGGCGGTCCGGGGGGTGAGGCCGAGGCGGAGGTTGAGGTCGAGGAGGCCGTACTCGCCGTCGACGTAGTACGCGTCCCGCCCGAGCGCGAAGATCCCCTGTACGTCGGAGGCGGTGAGCGGCTGGCGGCGCGGGTGGTATCGGGCGAGGTAGGCGCTCACCGCGTTGCTCATCACGAACGTGTTCGCCCAGGAGAGGTCGGCCTCGAATTGCCACCGTCCGGGCTCGAGAGGGACGGCCGGGGCGGGCGTCATCTCCAATCGCAGCAGGTTGAACGGCGTCATGTCGCGGATCCGCAGCGGACCGAGGAAGTCGGTCTGCGCCCCAGCCGTACCCGTCCCGACTACGACGAGGAGGACGGCGGCGACACCGGGCAGCGCCCGCTGTCGACGCGAGGCGACCGCACCCCCCGGCCCGCTGGGCTCGCTCATGCCTGCGGAGAGTTCACAAAGGGTGCCATGTGGTCCGATTCGGGGATCGGAGGCGCAATGACCTGAGGCCGAGGCGGTTACCGACGCCGGTCGGCGGCCGCCACCGCCCGTGCGAGGTGAACGGAATCGAACACGTGTCGACAATCGTCCGACGTTGCGGGCACCGGCTGCGACGGCGGCGATTCACTGCGGGCGCCGGGCGTCGGAGACCGTGGCGGGGTGGGGCCACTGCTCGTCGGTCAGCTTCCAGCCGCCGCCGAGGGCCTTGTAGAGCTGGACGAACTCCGAGAGGCGCGAGAAGCGCGTCTCAGCCAGGGCGTTCTCGGCTGCGAGCTGTGCCTGCCGGGCCTGCAGGACCTCGAGGTAGTCGGAGAGGCCGGCGAGATAGCGCTGGTTCGAGAGCTGCACGGCCTGCTGATAGGCGGCGACCGACCGCGCCTGCGCCTCTTCGACGGCGGCCAGCTTCTGGTACGCGACGAGGGCCGTCGAGACGTCGGCGAACGCGCCGGTCACCGTCTGCTCGAAACGCGCCTTCGCCTGCTCCCAACGGGCGACCGCGGCCTGGTACTGCTTGGAGAGGGCCTTGCCCTGGACCACCGGAGTGACGAGGCCGCCGCCGACGGACCACGTACGGCCGTCCGACAAGACGTGGGCGAGCTGCGGCGCGACGCCGCCGAACAGCCCGGTGAGGCTGATGGCCGGGAAGAAGTCGGCCTTGGCGACGCCTACCGCCGCGTTGGCGGCGATGAGGTCGTCCTCGGCCTGGCGCACGTCGGGGCGCCGCTGCAGGAGGTCGGAAGGCAGCCCGGCGGGGACCTGCGGCGGCAGCGAGCGGTCGTCGAGCGTCGCACCGCGCGGGATCGCTTCCGGCGGGCGGCCGAGCAGCAGCGCGATCTCGTTCTCCTGTGCCGCGATCTGGCGTTCGAGGTTGGGGACGTTGGCCGCGGTCGCCTCGAGCGACGCCTCGGCGCTTGCCGTCTCGAGCGCGGAGGCGGCGCCGGCGTCGAAGCGGCGCTGGAAGAGGTCGTGCGTCTCCTTGAGGTCGTTCGTGGTCCGCCGCGCGATCTCGAGCTGGAGATCCAGCTTGCGGAGCTGGAAGTACCCGGTGGCGACGTCGGCGACGAGCGAGAGCATGACGCCGCGGCGGGCCTCCTGGGTCGCGAGGTACTGAGCGAGCGCCTCCTGGTTGAGCCGCCGGATCCGTCCCCAGAGGTCGATCTCCCAGCCGAGGCTGGCGTTGGCCTGGTACAGGCCGATCGGGGTGGTCGAAGCGCCGGAGAAGGGCGACGGCCGGCTGCGCGACCAGCCCGCCTGCGCCTGCACCGCCGGGAGGAACTCGGAGCGCGCGATCCCGGCGGCCGCCCTCGACTCGGCGACGCGTGCGGCCGCGATCCGGAGGTCGTAGTTGGCGGCGAGCGCCGAGTCGAGCAGCGAGCGGAGCGTTTCGTCGTCGAGGACCGCCCACCACGGCTGATCGGCGAGAGAGGCGGCTTCGGCCGGGCCGACCTGGCCGCGGAACGACGGCGGCGTCGCCACCGGAGGCCGCCGGTAGTTCGGCCCTACGGCGCACCCGGCGAGGATCGCGAACGCGGCGGTGACGGCGAGGAGCGTCCTCATCACCGTTCCCCCCCGGCCGTGGCGCCCTCCGGCAGCGGCGCGAGACCGCCCGGCGACGGAGGCAGGAGCGCGTGACGGGAGCGGAAGAACGAGGTGCGGTCCAGCACCTTCTCCTGGAACTCCTCGAGGTACAGGTAAAGCACGGGCGTGACGTACAGGGTGATGAACTGCGAGAGGGCCAGCCCGCCGACGATCACGAGGCCGAGCGGCCGCCGCGAGGCGCCGTCGGCGCCGAACCCGATCGCGATCGGCAGCGCCCCCATTATCGCCGCGAGCGTCGTCATGATGATCGGGCGGAAGCGGTCCATGCTGGCGTCGTGGATCGCCTGCTCGGCGGGCTGGCCCGCCTCCACGCGGTGGCGCGCGAAGTCCACGATCATGATCCCGTTCTTCTTGACGATCCCCATGAGCATGAACAGCCCGACGAAGGCGTAGAGCGAAGCTTGCTCGCCGAAGACCGCGAGCGTGAGCAGGCCGCCGACGAGCGCGGTGGGGAGCGTGGACAGCACGGTGAGCGGGTGGACGTAGCTCTCGTAGAGGATCGCGAGGATCACGTACATGACGAATACCGCGAGGACCATCAGGATGCTGAGGCTGACCACGGTGTCCCCGAACGTCTGCGCCTCGCCCTGCAGCCCGGCCCGCACCGTCGGCGGAACGATGCCCGCGGCCGCGTTCTTGATGAACGCCGTCGCGTCGCCGATCGCCGCGCCGGGCTTGAGGTTGAAGAACAACGAGACGCTGGTGAACTGGTCGAGGTGGTTGACTGCCTGCGGGCCGACCGAGGTCTTCCAGTCGACCAGCTCGCGCAACGGCACCATGTTTTTGCCGTCGTCCGATTTGATGTAAAGGAGCGAGAGGTCCTCGGGCCGCGCGCGCGCCGAGTCCTCCGCCTCCAGGATCACCTGGTATTGATCCTCCGGCTTCTTGATGAGGTAGAGGTAGTTCTGCGAGTAAGCGGTGCGCAGCAGCGAGAGGATGCGCGCCTCCGACACGCCGTAGATGCGGGCCCGGTCGCGCCGGAGCGAGATGTCGAGGTTCGGGGTGTGGTTGAAGAAGTCGGAGGAGACCGACTGGAACCCCGGGTAGGAGTAGAGCTTTCCCATCAGCTTGCCGGCCGTGTCGTAGACCTGCGAGGGTTCTGCGCCGGAGATGGTGTACGCGTACTGGCCTTGCAGCTGGCTCGTTGCGCCGGTGCTGATCTCGAGGACAGGGAACGGGCGGAGGAACGCGAACACGCCCGGGATCGAGCCCACCCGACCCATGAGCTGGCCGGCCACGGCGCCGATCGGCGGCCGGGTCGACGGCGGCTTCAGGAAGATGAACGTGAGCCCCTGGTTGGAGGGCAGGAAGCCGCTCACCCCCGACACGGTGAAGTCCATCAGCACGTTGGGGTCGGTATGCAGCGTCTTGTCGACCTCGTCCTGGATCGTGTGCATCTGGTCCGGCGAGGACCCTTCGGCGCCGATGAACACGCCGTTCACCACGCTGCTGTCCCCGGTCGGCAGGAATGCCTTCGGGATCCAGGCGAGGAGCGCGATGGTCCCGGCCATGCAGACGGCCCAGATCGTCGCCGAGACCCAGCGCCGCCGCAGGAACCACCACAGCGAGCTGCCGTAGGCCTTAAGCACGCGCCGTTCGACGCCTCCGATCACGCGCTCCATCCAGGTCTTGCGCGCGCCCTCACCGCGGTCCTTGAGGAGGCGCGCGCACATCAACGGCGTGAGCGTCAGCGAGACCAGGCCGGAGGCGAGGATGGCGACGACGATCGTGACCGCGAACTCGCGGAAGATGCGCCCGACCAGCCCGGACATGAAGACCAGCGGGATGAACACCGCTGCGAGAGAGACCGTCATCGAGACGATGGTGAAGCTGATCTCCCGCGCGCTCCCGATCGCCGCCTGCATCGCCTTCTCGCCGCGCTCCATCCGCCGGACGGTGTTCTCAAGGAACACGATCGCGTCGTCCACCAGGAACCCGATCGCGAGGGTGAGCGCCATCAGCGAGAGGTTGTCGAGACTGTATCCGAGCATGCGCATCACGATGACGGTGAGCAGCAGCGAGAGCGGCAGCGCCACGGCCGGGATCAGCGTGTCGGCCGCGCGTCCTAGGAACACGAAGATCACCCCGACGACGAGCACGAACGCGAGCGCGAGCGTCGTCTTCACGTCGTTGACCGAGTTGACGATGCTCTGCGAGCGGTCGTAGATCATGGTGACGCGCACCGAGCCCGGCAGCTCGGTCTGCACGAGGGGGAGCAGGGCGCGGATGCTCTTGGCGACCTCGACCACGTTGGCCCCCGCCCGCCGGTTGACGGCCACGACCACGGTGGAGGCGGGCACCGGATAGCCGCGCACCCAGAACCGCATGTTGATGCGCTCGTCCTGGACCGAGTCCACGACCTTCGCGACGTCGCGCAGGTAGACCGGCGCGCCGCCCTTGCTGCCGACGATCAGGTCGCGGTAGCCCTTGGCGGTCTCGAGCTGCCCGAGCGGACGCAGCAGTTCGGTGCCGGACGCGCTGTCGAACTGCCCGGCGCCGGTGTAGCTCGTGCCGTTGCGCACCGCGGTCGCGAGGTCGTCGATCGAGATCCCGCGCGCCCACATCGCGGAGGGGTCGGCCTTGATCCGCACGGCGGATTTGGTGCCGAACACCAGCACCCGGCTGACGCCCGGCAGGATGCTGATCTGCTGACCGACCTGGGTGGTGCCGTAGTCGTAGAGCTGGCCGGGCGTCACCGAGTCGGAGGTCAGCGCGATGTACATGATCGGCTGGTCGTTGGGGTTGGTCTTGGAGAACGTGGGCGGCGAAGGCAGGTCGACCGGCAGGCTGCCCGTCGCCTGGGAGATCGCGGTCTGCACGTCGGTCGCGGCGGCGTCGATGTTCTTGTCGAGGTCGAACTGGAGTGTGAGGCTCGTGTTCCCCTGCGTGCTCTTGGAGGTCACGACCTCGAGGCCGTTGATCTGCATGAACTGGCGCTCGAGCGGTGTGGCGATGTTGTTGGCCATCGTGTCGGGGGAAGCGCCCGGGTAGCTCGCCTGCACCTGGATGACCGGGTAGTCCACGGCCGGCAGGTCGTTGACCGGGAGCTTCAGGTAGGCGAGGACGCCGAACAGGATCACCGAGGCGGTGAGCACCGCCGTCGTCACGGGCCGGCGGATGAACGGCTCGGAGAGGTTCATGACGTGCCCCCTGCGCGCGGGTTCGAGAGGCTCGCGACGGCCCTCGGCGCCTCGGTGACGCGGACCTTGCCGCCCGGCGTGACGCCGAGCTGGCCGTTGACCACCACCCGCTCGCCGACCGAGAGCCCGCGGCTGATGACCACGAGGTCGCCCTGCTGTTGCCCGGGCGTGACCGGCCGCAGCTCGGCCGTGGAATCGGGCTTGACCACGTACACGAACGGGCCCTGGCCCGAGACCTGTGGCGCCGTGGCGGGCACCAGCACGGCGCCGCGGAGCGTGTCGAGCACGAGGCGGACCTTGACGAAGCGGCCGGGCCAGAAGCGGTGCTCGGGGTTGGGCACCGTGGCGCGGAGCGTCACGGTGCCGGTGGCGTCCTGCACGGCGTTGTCGACGAACGTCAGCTCCCCGGCCGCCGGCCGGTCGGGCTCGTCGGGCAGCCGGACCTCGACCTTCAGGTTCCCGCCCGTCATCTCCCGCTGCACGGCTGAGAGGTCGTTCTCGGTGACGGTAAAGTCGGCGTAGATCGGGTCCAGGCGCTGGATCGTCAGCAGCGACCCGCTGTTCGCGGTCACGATGTTGCCGACGTCGACGAGCCGGTGCCCGGTGCGTCCGTCGATGGGGGAGCGGATCGAGGTGTACTCGAGGTTGAGGCGCGCGGTCGAGACCGCGGCCTCGCCCTGTTGCACCTGGGCCTCGGCGACCTCGACCGCGTTCCGCTTGGTCTCGTACTCCTGCTGGGCGATCGCCTTCGTCTCGTAGAGGGTCGCCGCTCGCGCGAACTCGGTCTTCGCGAGATCGAGCGCGGCCCTGGACTGGGCGAGGTTGGCGCCAGCGGCGTCGAGCTGAGCCTGGAACGGTCGCGGGTCGATCGTAAACAGAGGGTCGCCGGCGTGGACGTCGGCGCCGTCCGCGAAGAGGATCTTCGTGAGGCGGCCGGACACCTGTGGCTCGACCGACACCACTTCGCGGGCGACGCACTTGCCCACCTCGTCGAGGTAGACCGGGACGTCCTGCGCCTTCGCCTCGACCACCGCCACGGACGCCGGCGGGCGCGCGAACGACGCCTGCTTGCCCCTCGAGCACGCCGCGACGAGGACAAGGAGGCAGGCGGTCGCGGCCTCTGCGGCGATGAGCGTTCTGCTACGACCTTCCAACCGATTGGTGACATTCGAATTCATGCGTCGGTCCCCCTCAAGCCGTTCTTCCGGGTGCGTCGGTCAGGCCCGTCCGGCGCGCGCCGACCGGGCGGCGCGGGGCCGGGTTCAGGCTCTTCCCGACCGCGGCCGGTTGCGACACGGTCTCGACCTCACTCGGATGTCGTACGTTCACGTGGCGTGCCAGGTTCGGCGAAACCTGCCTGTCGGCGCGCAACAGAAGCCAATTTAGGAGGTTGCGGCGGCTCCCCGGACAGCCCTCTCGGGCGGTGCGGGTGTGCGGATTCGGACAGGTGCGGGAAAACGGACGGCCGGCGTGCGGCATCGCGGCCGCCTACTCGGCCGTGCGTGCCTGGGCGATCCCGAGGCCGTGCTTGTGCATGCGGGAGTAGAGCTGGGAACGGGTGATGCCGAGCAGCCGCGCGGCCTGGGAGCGGTTGTTCTTCGCCTGCCCGAGCGCCCTGGCGATCAGGTCGCGCTCGACGAACGAAAGATCGACGCCTCCGCTCGGGAGCGCAGCGGTAGCCGCGGCGACGTGGACGGCCGCGGTCCGGCGGCCGACCTCGACGGGGAGGTGCTCGAGGCCGACGAGGCCGCCGTCGCAGAGGATCGTCGCCCGCTCGAGAACGTTGCGGAGCTCGCGGACGTTGCCGGGCCAGCCATACGCGACCAGGGCCTCGCGCGCCTCGCGGGAGATCCCGGCGGCTGGGCGGCCCACGGCGAGGCCGATCTCCGCGAGGAACGCCGCGGCCATGGGGAGGATGTCCTGGCGGCGCTCGCGCAGCGCGGGGAGGCCGATCTCGAACACGCACAGCCGGTAGTAGAGATCCTCGCGGAACTGGCCGCGAGCGAGTGCGGTCTTGAGGTCCCGGTTGGTGGCCGCGACGACCCGGACGTCCGCCTGGATCGGCCTCGCACCGCCCAGGCGTTGGAACTCACGCTCCTGGAGGACGCGCAGGAGCTTCGCCTGCACGGCGGGGCTCATCTCCCCGACCTCGTCGAGGAACAGGACGCCGCCCGAGGCCTGCTCGATGCGGCCGGCCCGTGCGGCGGTGGCGCCGGTGAACGCGCCCTTCTCATGGCCGAACAGCTCCGACTCGAGGAGCGTCTCCGGAAGCGCGGCGCAGTTGAGCGCGACGAACGGGCCGTCCGCGCGCGGGGAGCCGCGGTGGATCATGCGCGCCACGACCTCCTTGCCCGTGCCGGATTCCCCGGTCAGGAGCACGGTCGTCTCGGTGGCCGCGACCCTCGCGGCCTGGGTGAGGACGTCGCGCCACTCCTCCGACTCGCCGATCACGCGCCGGTGGCCGAGCGTGGTCTCCAGTTCGCGGCGCAGCGCCACGACGCGGTCCTCGAGTTGCGACGCGCGCTGGCGCGCCTCCGCCGTCCGCCGCTGCTCCTCGGCCAGGCGCTGGTGGGACAGCGCCAGGCTGACGTGGTCGGCGACACGCCGGGCCACGACGACGTCCTCCTCCGCGTATTGCGCGGGGGTTCGCGAGGCGAGCACCAGCGACCCGATTAGGTCGCCCTCGAGGCGCAGAGGGATGCCGAGAAGCGACCGGACACCGAGCGCACGCAGCCTCTCGCAACGTCCGGCCCCCATCTCCGGCTCCGCCTCGACGTCCTGGACCAGCTTGTACTCCGCCTGCTTGGCGCAACCGGGCCCGCTCATCGGGATGCCCGTCGCGAGGTCGGGAACCGGTTCGCCGGAGATCGCGTCGACCGTCACGATGCGGCGGTCGGCGTCGACCGAGGTCAGGATGAGACGGTCGTGCGGCAGGACCGGTTGGACCACCTCGGAGATCTGGTTGAAGATCTCGCGCACGTCGAGGACGTTGGCCATCACGGGGAGCAACGCGTCGATCGCCTCGAGGCGGCGGCGCCGGACGGTGTCGAGGTTCCAGAGCCGCTCGTGCTCGAGCGCGACGCCGAGCAGATCGGCGATCGCGCGCAGGGCGGTCTCGTGCTCGGGGGTGAATGCGGCGGCGCGCCGCGCGCTCACGTGGACGAAGCCGGTCACCTCGTCGGACCGCCGCAGCGGCACGAACAGCAGGGAGCGCCGTCCTCCGGCGAGGAGCATCCGGTCCACGAAGAAGCTCGGGTCGAGCAGGCCGGTGAGGTCGTCGAACCGTCGGATGTCCGCCGAAACCGGCCGGATCGCCGGGGAGAAGTCTCCGAGGCGCAGCGTTCGCGGCTTCTCGTCCCGGGCGTCGTCGGCCGGTGCCTCGCTGGAGTAGTAGGAATAGGCGGTCAGGGTAGCCGCGCTTTCCGCGCGGGCGAGGCCCATGGCGTCGAACGGCAGGACGGTAGCCGCAACCTCCCCCACGCGGACGAAGACGTCCTTCAGCTCGAGCGTCCCTGACACGGCCCGGGCGATGCGACCCAGCGCGGAGACGAGCGGGACGCGCGGGCCGGCGACACCGAGCTCGCTCTCGCTCGGTGTGGGCCCGACCGGTACGGCGTCCGGAAACTCGATCGTCTCGGTTCGGTGCTCGGCCACGCCTACCCCCAACGAGGCTCCCACGCCCCACCCGGCAAAACCGGAGCGTGCCGTGTCCATTCCCCTCAGACCTGTCCATGGAGGAGGTTGCCGACTCGCGAATCCCGGTCGCCAGTTGCGAAGGCCTCGCCTGTGCCAGTGAGCTCGTGGCGAGGCCAGGTTGCGTCGCCGGTCATCGCTGGATCGCAAGCCCCCGGTTCTGGCTGTCGACTGTCAACTGTCGACTGTGAGCTGTTGCCGGTGAACGTTGGCCCTTCGACTCGGTACTTTCGGCTGTTCGCTGTTGGCTGTCAGCTGTGAGCTGTCAGCTTCCGTCACACCGGCAGGAACAGGTTCACCCCGATCCTCGCGAACCCTTCGCCGGCGACGAGCTGGTCGAGCGCAAGCGTGGCGAGGTCGTCGGCCACCGGATCGGCCGCGGGCCGGCGTTCCAGGTCGAAGAGCTTGAGGTAGCCCTTGCAGGAGGCGCACGCCTCGGCCTTGACCTCGCCCGGATCGGCCTCGAGCCTGAGGTAGGAGAGCCCGCCGGTCGCGCCGCAACGGGCGCACGTGAGGCGAGGCAGGTACCATTGCGAGCCGCACAGCGTGCACGCGAGGTAGCGCAGGCGGCTGTCGCCGAGCACGACCCCCGCCACGGGGGAGGCGCCGCACAGCGGGCAGTCCGCCGCTGAGCGCGCCACCCGCTCGGTGACCTGGGCGGCGAGCGTCGTGAACTGGACCTGGAGCGCGGCGGCGACGAACACCGCCGCCGCGAGGTCGACCCCGTCGAACTCGGCGAGGAGGACCCTCTCCGCGAGCGCCGCGAGCGCCGTGTCGTCGATCGCCGCCAGCCGGGCGAGGGCCTCCCGCGACGCCTCGGGCATCGCGGTCCCCTCCAGCTCGCGGACGACCACCCGCAGCGCGTCGCGCCACTCGCGCCGGTCCGACGCGACCCGTCGCAGCGGCCGGGAACCGGGCAGCGCCACTGCGACCGCCGGCCTCCGGAGGCGGGAGGCCGCGGCGGACTGCGCCGCGGCCAGGCGCGCGCAAAGCTCGAGGTAGTCGGAGAGCGTGTGCCCGTGGGCGAGGGCGCGCAGGCGCTCGGCCCGGCGCCCGAACAGCGCGGCGCCGGGGTGCGACCTCATGTAGGGAACCTCGCCGAGCCTTGCCCCGGCGAGAGCACCCGGGGACTCGGTCACGGCGCGTCCTTGCCTGCGATCTCGCGGTACCACGCAGGATGATGGAAGCGCGCCCAGCGCCGGCTCACGGTGCCGCGGACCATGGCGCGCACCGAGCCCTTCGTCCAGTACGCGGCGTACCAGTGGATGCCGATCCCCACGAACATGATGAACGCGGCGGTCGCGTGGATGAGGCCGGCCACCCGGCGCCACGGCGCCGAGAACGCCTGGGCGAACCACGGCTGCCACATCAGGATCCCGGTGACGAAGAGCACCGCGATGATCGGCACCATCGACCAGAACATCAGCTTCTGGCCGCCGTTGAACTTGTGATTGTCGAGCGCGGGGTGCTCCTTCCTGATGTAGGCCCACCCCTCACGCACCCACTGGGTGTCCACCGGCAGCCAGCGGTTGTCGTGCCACACCTGGACGGCGTACGGGTAGAAGAGGACCACCAGGGCCACGCCGGCGATCGGGTGGATGAAGCGCATGAACTGACCGCCGCCGAAGAGCAGCGAGGTCCAGAAGAAGAACGGGTGGAACATCGCGAGGCCGGAGAAGAACAGGAACAGGAACGCAATGGCCACCGCCCAGTGCGTGACCCGCTGCCCGACGGGGTAGCGCAGGATGAGGTCATCGTTCTCGCTGGCCATTGCTAGCGCTCCTTCCCGTCTTCGGGAACCTCGAGCGGCCCGTGCCGCATGTAGTGGAGCACGCCGGCGACGACCACGGCGAACATCGTGAAGACGCCGAAGCCGCGGGCGAACGTGCTGCGCCAGAGCCTCACCACCGGGCTCACGCTGGGGTTGCGCGGCAGCCCGTACGCCTCGGGGCGATCGCCGTGCGGCAGCACGAAGACCACGTGCGTACCCCGGACGCCGGGCGGGTCGTACACGGCGGCGTGTGCGAACCCGCGCTCGTGGAGGTCCGCGAGGCGGTGCTCGGCGAGGTCGAGCATGTCCTCCTTGGAACCGAATGAGAGCGCCTGCGTGGGACAGGTCTTGATGCAGGCGGGCTCGAGCCCGACCGCCACCCGGTCGGAGCAGAGCGTGCACTTGTACACCCGGGAGTCGGCCCGACGCAGCCGCGGGATGTCGAACGGGCACCCCGAGATGCAGTCCCCGCAGCCGATGCAGTTCTCCTCCTGGAAGTCGACGATGCCGTTCGAGTACTGGACGATCGCGCCCGGCGCGGGGCAGGCGCGCAAGCAGCCGGGATCGCTGCAGTGCAGGCAGCCGTCCTTGAGGATGAGCCAGCGCAGCCGGCCGTCGATCTCGGCCTCGGTGAAGCGCATCAGGCACCAGCTCTGGTCCGAGAGGTCCGGCGGGTTGGTGTAGACGCCGACGTTGACCCCCACGGCGTCGCGCAGGTCGTTCCACTCCATGCACGCCGCCTGGCACGCCTTGCAGCCGATGCAGCGGGAGACGTCGATGAGCTTGCCGACCTCGAGGGTGCGGCGGGCGGAGGGCGGGATGCCCATGAAGGCCGACCGCCGGGTGATGTCGAGTGACTGGCTCGCCATGGCGCCCTCCTCAAGCCTTCTCGATGTTGACGAGGAACGCCTTGAACTCCGGCGTTTGGACGTTGGCGTCGCCCACGAACGGCGTGAGCGTGTTGACGAGGTACGACGGCTTCGACATCCCCTCGAACCCCCAGTGCAGCGGGATGCCGACCGTGTCGATCTCGCGCCCGGCGACGTTGAGGGTGGGGATGCGCTTGGTGACGAGCGCCTTGACGACGATGCGCCCGCGCTTGGAGCTGACCACGACGCGGTCGCCGTTGGCGATCCCCTTCCTGTGCGCCAGACCCTCCGAGATCTCGACGAACGCCTCGGGCTGCAGGATCGCCGGGATGCGCGCGTGCTTGGTCCAGAAGTGGAAGTGCTCGGTCAGCCGGTAGGTCGTGGCGACGTACGGGAATTCGCTGGCCGTCCCGAAGCGCGCCCGGTCGTCGGCGTACACGCGGGCGGCGGGGTTGGAGATCACCTTGGGGTGCATGGGGTTGCCGTCGAGTGGCGTCTCGAACGGCTCGTAATGCTCGGGGAACGGTCCCTCGACCATGGGCGGCGCCCAGAGACGGGCGACGCCCTCGGGGATCATGATGAACGGGCTCATCCCCGCCTCGGGCGGCGCGTCGATCTTGTAGTCGGGGACGTCGGCCCCGGTCCACTTCTTGCCGTTCCAGAAGACGTAGCGACGGTTCGGGTCCCACGGCTTGCCGGCGAGGTCGGCCGAGGCGCGGTTGTAGAGGATCCGCCGGTTGGCCGGCCACGACCACGCCCAGTTCAGGGTGGCGCCGAGCCCGCTCGGGTCGGAGGGGTCGCGGCGCGCCATCTGGTTCCCCGCCTGCGTCCACGAGCCTGCGAATAGCCAGCAGCCGCAGGCGGTGGAGCCGTCCTCCTGGAGGAGCGCGAAGCCGGGCAGCTGCTCGCCCTCGCGCGCCAGGAGAGCGCCGGGTTGCTTGGGGTCGGGGACGTCGGAGACCGCCCAGCCGTTGTACTCGCGGGCCAGCTCGTCCGGCGAGGGCGCGCGCTCGGTCCGGTACGGCCAGGTGAGCTTGAGGATCGCGTCGGGGAACGCGCCGCCTTCCTTGCGGTAGAGCTCGCGCAGGCGTACGAAGAGCTCGCCGACGATCGCGGCGTCTGCCTTGGCCTCGCCCGGAGGGTCGGCGCCCTTCCAGTGCCACTGCAACCAGCGCCCGGAGTTGACGAGCGATCCGTCCTCCTCGGCGAAGCAGGTGGAGGGGAGGCGGAACACCTCGGTCCCGATCGTGGCCGGATCCACGTCGTTGAGACTGCCGCGGTTCTGCCAGAACACCGAGGTCTCGGTCTCGAGGGGATCGATGATGACGAGATACTTGAGCTTGGAGAACCCCTTCAGGAGCTTGCCCTTGTCCGGGAACGAGGCGAGCGGGTTGAACCCCTGGCAGACGTAGCCGTTGATCTTCCCCTGCGCCATCAGCTCGAACACCGCGAGCACGTCGTAGACCTTGTCGAGCTTCGGCAGGAGGTCGTACGCCCACTGGTTGTCCTTGGTCGCCGCCGAGCCGTACCACGCCTTCTGCAGCGAGACGAAGAACTTGGGGTAGTTCTGCCAGTAGTCCATTTGGCCGGGGCGCAGCGGCTTCGGCGTGCGTTTGGCGAGGTAGGTCGCGAGGTCGGGGTCCCCCTCCGTCGGCATCGTGAGGTAGCCAGGGAGGAGGTGCGATAGCAGGCCGAGATCGGTCAGCCCTTGGATGTTGGAGTGACCGCGCAGGGCGTTGACCCCCCCGCCCGGCATGCCGATGTTACCGAGCAGGAGCTGGATCATCGCCATCGCGCGGATGTTCTGCGAGCCGACCGAGTGCTGCGTCCAGCCCAGCGCGTAGAGGCTCGTCATCGTGCGCTCGGGCGGCGCGGTGGAGGCGATCGCCGCGCACACCTCGAGGAAGAGCTCGCGCGGCGTCCCGGTGATCTCGGAGACCTTCTCCGCGGTGTAGCGCGCGTAGTGCTGCTTCAGGAGCTGGAAGACGCAGTGCGGATCCTGCAGCGTCGGGTCGGTCTTCGCGTAGCCGTCCTTGTCGAGCTGGTACGCCCAGGTGGTCTTGTCGTACTTGTGGCCGGCCGCGTCGTAGCCGGAGAACAGGCCGTCCTCGAACCCATAGTCCTCGCGCACGAGCAGAGGCGCGTTGGTGTAGGAGCGCACGTACTCGTGCTGGATCGCGTCGTGCTGCAGGAGGTAGTTGATGACCCCGCCCAGGAAGGCGATGTCGGTGCCGGAGCGGATCGGCGCGTAGAGGTCGGCGACCGCGGCGGTGCGGGTGAAGCGCGGGTCGACGACCACGAGCTTCGCCTTGTTCTTGACCTTCGCCTCGATGACCCACTTGAACCCGCAGGGATGGGCCTCGGCGGGGTTGCCGCCCATCACCACCACGACGTTCGCGTTCTTGATATCGACCCAGTTGTTGGTCATCGCACCACGGCCGAATGTCGGGGCCAGACCGGCCACCGTGGGGCCGTGTCAAACACGCGCCTGGTTGTCGAAGCACGCACCTCCGAGCGCGCGGAACACCTTGTGCGTGATGTAGCCGGTCTCGTTGGACGAGGCCGACGCGGCGAGCATGCCGAACGACGTCCAGCGGTTGACCGTCAGCCCCTTGGCGTTCTTGGCGATGAAGTTCTTGTCGCGGTCGTCCTTCATCAGGCGCGCGATGCGGTCGAGCGCGAAGTCCCACGTCACCCGCTCGAACGTGTCGCTGCCCGGCTTGCGCCACTCCGGGTATTTGAGACGGCTCGGCGAGTGGATGAAGTCGAGCAGTGATGCCCCCTTGGGACACAGGGTCCCGCGGTTGACCGGGTGGTCGGGATCGCCTTCGACGTGGATGATCTCGGTGTGCGCGTTCTTGGCTCGGTCGCCGAGGCCGTACATGATGATCCCGCAGCCGACCGAGCAGTACGGGCACGTGTTGCGGGTCTCGCTGGTGTGTGCGAGCTTGAACGTTCGAACCTCAGCGAGCGCCTCGGTCGCGGAGAACCCGAGGGCCGTGAGGCTCGAAGCCCCGACAGCTGTGGCTGAGAGCTTCACAAAGCCGCGTCGTGTGACGTCCATGTGAACCTCCCCCTAGTTTGGTCACAGCTTACCACCGGCCGCAAGCGGGGCGCGGACCTCACCGCACCGGTGCTCGACCACCGGTGGCCGTCGCAAGTATGTGACTGCATCGGCTCAAGATCGTGCGGGTCAGGGGGCCTCGTACCCGTGGCCGCCTGGTGGCGCAACGGCAGCCTCGCCTACGGCTTCGTGGCTTCGAGTTGAGCGGCCGCACGCTCGATGGCCGCGGCGACGCCGTCGACCGCCCTGGCCGCGCGGGCGATGCCGTCCTCGGCTTCGGGCCATGACCTCAGCTCGATCGCCTCACGAGCCATCGGGATGGTCTTGACGTCGTAGCCGGTGTACCTGCCGGGGGCGTAGAGCATGTTGCGGTACCAGGGCCGCCGCGGGAGCCCAACCGGATCGAGCATCGCACGGTCCACGCCGAGGAGCGTGCGGTTCACCGCGCCGGCGCTGCCGAGCACGCCGTCCACCCTCGCCTTCGCCAGCGCCCGCTCCCAGTGCCTGGAGGCGCGTTCGAGCGCCTCGACGGCGTTTTCGAGCGGCGCGAAGTTGAGGTGCGGCGGCACGCCCTGGGGCGGCGGCGACGCGGACGGCCGCTTGGGGTCGGACGTTGCCCTGAAGACGCCTTCTTCGAGCTCGGCGCTGCGCTCGCGGGCGTCGTCCTGCTCGCGTGCCAGGAGCGTCTTCAGCTCGCCGACGTACCCATGGACGGCGTCGGCGAGGCCGTCGAACTCGAACGGCAGCAGCTCGGCATCGGCAAGCCGCATGACCGCGGTGCCGACCGTCTGCGCGAGCGCCCGGCCGTAGACGTAGGTCGTGTCGGAGAAGTGCGTGTACCAGTAGAAGTCGTCGTAGATCGAGTGGTAGATGCCGTTGTCGTCCTCACCCCCGTACCCGAGCGAGAGACTGGGGATGCCGAGATGGTCGAGGAACGGCGCGTAGTCGGAGCCCGAGCCCGCGGCGTCAACCCTTAGGTCCGGATGGGTCCGGAGCGCCGTACGCTCGTCGGCGCTCTTGGCGCGCTCGATGCGGCGGAGCTGGAGCCGCTTCCAAACGGACAGGCCGGTCTCGGGGTCGGTGACGTCGCGCGCGACGCCGTTGACCAGGCCCTCCAGCGTCTGCGAGCCTTCCATCTCGAGGAACCCGCGCCCGTTCGAGTCGGAGTTGAGGTAGGCGACGGCGTGCTCGGCCAGCTCCGCCGCGTGCGTCTCGACCCACTCCGTGGAGCCGAGGCAGCCGGCCTCCTCGCCGTCCCAGGCGGCGTAAACGATCGTGCGCTTCGGCCGCCACCCCTGCTTGAGCAGCTCGGCGAGGGCGCGCGCCTCTTCGAGCAACGCGACCTGGCCGGAGATCGGATCCTCGGCGCCGTTGACCCAAGCGTCGTGGTGATTGCCGCGGATGACCCACTCGTCGGGGTCGGTCGAACCGGGAATCCGCGCGATCACGTCGTAGATCGGTTTGAGGCCCCAGCTCGACTTGATCGCCAGGTGGACCTTCGCCGGGCCCGGCCCGACGTGGTACGGGAAGGGCAGAGCGCCGCGCCACGCCTGCGGGGCCATCGGCCCGCCGAGCTCGCGCAGCAGCGGTTCGGCGTCGGCCCAGGACAGCGGCAGCACGGGGACCCTCGTGAGGATCTCGACGTCCTTGAGCGCGAGCCTCTTCGCGTCCTTCGTCGCGCCGACGCCGGGCGTCAGGGGATCGCCCTCGTACAGCATGTCGGAAACGCTGCCGCGCTGCACGCCACCGGCGGGACGCCAGGGTCCGTCGGGGAAGACGTCGCCGCCGAAGTAGCCGTCCTCGTGGGGGTCGGAGTAGATCAGGCAGCCGACCGCGCCGTGCTCGGCCGCGGTCTTGGGCTTGATGCCGCGCCATGAGTGGCCGTAGCGCGCGATCACGACCGCACCCTTGGCCGAGATCCCGAGCCGCTCCAGCATCTCGTAGTCCTCGGGGAGGCCGTAGTTGACGTAGACGAGCGTCCCGGTCACGTCGCCGTCGCTCGAGTAGGCGTTGTACGTCGGCAGCTGCTCGTCAGCCTGGGCCGAGGTCGGGTCCCCGGCGACCGGGGGCTCCTGCAGCTTGGCGACGAAGCGCCGCGGGGCGACCATCTCGACGCGCCGCTCGAGCGGCGTCGGGAAGAGCACGTCGAAGCTCTCGATGTGTGCGTCGAGCCCCCACGACTTGAACCTCGAGAGGATCCACTCGGCGTTGGCCTTGTCGTACGGCGACCCGACGTGATGCGGCCGGGCCGAGAGGTGGCGCATCGCCTCGCGCAGGCTGGCGGTATCGGGGAGCGCACGGAACCGCGCCTCCCAGTCGCGCTCGACCCGTGCGGCCCGGTCCGAGTACCCGGGCAGCGCCGCTTCCTCCAGGGCGACGGCCCCCAGAGCCACCGTGCTCGAGACGACTACGAGGCAAACCGCCAGCCGCCGCATCGCACCCTCCTTCGCGAGACGATACTCGCGCCCGGCACGAACGCACGTTGCCGGCCGGCGCGGATTCCCGGGCGCCTCGAGCGCCGGCGCCGGATCACTCCTTACTCTCGAATGCCTGGTTGCGGAGGAGCTTCTCGGGGTCCCACGGGGGCGGCCCGCCCCCGAGATAGCGGTGGAACCAGTCGAGGTGGAGGTCGTAGTAGAACGCCATCTCGTACCACGAAGGCCAGTGGCCCGCCTTGGAGAAGACCGCGAGGCGCGACGGCACCTTCATCTCCTGCAGGTCGGTGAAGAACTCCAACGACTGGGTGTAGGGCACCCTGTAATCGCGCTCGCCGGTGATGACGAGGCACGGGGTCTTGAACTTCGGCACGAACTCCGACGGGGACCACCGCCGGTAGTCCTGGCTCGTCCACGGCTCGCCGCCGAGGTCGTGCTCGGCGAACCACAGCTCCTCGGTCGCCGAGTGCATGGCACGCAGGTCGTACACCCCCATCATCGAGGCGATCGCCTTGAAACGGTCCGTGTGGCCTTCGAGCCACATCATCATGTACCCCCCGTAAGACCAGCCCATGGCGCCGATCCGGTCCGGGTCGACGAAGGGGAGCTTGGCGAGCGCATCGGTGACGGCCATGAGGTCCTCGAAGACCTTGCCGCCCCAATCCTGCGAGATCGCGTCGGTGAACGCCTGGCCGTAGCCCGTCGAGCCCGTCGGGTTGGGGAACGCCACGACGTAGCCGGCGCCCGGGTAGACCTGCCAGTCGCCGCGGTACGCGTCCTCCCACTGGTACTGCGGCCCGCCGTGGACGTTGAGGATCAGCGGGTATTTCTTGGCCGCGTCGAACCCGTGCGGCTTGACGATGAACACCTCGATCCGCCGGCCCCCCGGTCCGGTCACCCACATCGACTCGGCCGGTCGGACGTCCACCTCCTCGAGGAGGGCATCGTTGGCGTGCGTCAGCTTGACCCGGCGTGCGCCGTCGAGACCGCTTCGAAAGAGCTCCGCGGGCTCGCCGACCGATCGGCGCGCGTACACGACGCCGCCGTCCACGAGCTGCCAGGCGTCGATGGTCGCGTCGGTGAGCAGCGGTCTGACGGCGCCCGTCGCCACGTCCAGCTCGAACAGCGGGGTGCGCCCTTCCAGCTGCGCCTGAAACACGATGTGCCGTCCGTCCGGGAGCCAGCGGAACGAGTCGATCCAGTTGGGGAAGCTCTCCGTGAGGACCCGATGGCTCTTCGTCGCGCGATCGAGCACCGCCAGGCGGAAGAGGTCCGACTCGTAGCCGGGTACGCGCTGGGTGCGATAGGCGATGAACCGGCCGTCCGGGGAGTAGGCCGGTGAACCGTCCCACGCCGGGTTGTCGGCCGTGAGGTCGGTCGCCGTCCCCGGCCGGCCTCCCTCGCCGAGCGGCACGGCCCACAGATCGGCGTTGGTGGAGCGTGCCGGGACCTCGTCGTGGTTGGACGCGACCACGAGCTCCCGCGAGTCGGGCGAGAAGGCGACGTTCGTCTCGCCGCCCAGGCTGAAGGGCGGCGAGTCGAACCGGCCGGGGGTCGCGTCGGCAAGCGTGCCGTCCGCCACCTTGACGAGGAGCACGTGGATGTAAGTCCCGTCGCGCCACCCGGTCCAGTGCCGGTAGAGCAGCGCATCGGCCAGGTGCGCGTGCAGGGGGCCGTCGCCCCACGCCTTCCTGATCCTGTCGTTGCAGGCAGCGTCGGCGCCGCACTCGGGGTACAGCTCCGACGTCACCGCGATGAACCTCCCGTCGGGCGACCACACGGGGTCGCCGACCCCCATCGGGAACGTCGTGAGCTGGCGGGGGTCGCCGCCGTCGAGTGGGAGGAGGAAGAGCTGAGTCGCTTCCCCGGCGCGGTCCGAGATGAACGCGATCGTCCTGCCGTCAGGGGACCAGCGCGGCGACGTGTCGGCGTGACGCCCCTCGGTCAGGGCGCGGTCGCCGCCGCCGTCCGCGCCGATGACCCGCAGCTCGGACCACTTCGTCGCCCTGGGCAGGTCGGTGTGAGCCGCGACGTAGACGATCCTGGCGCCGTCGGGGCCGACCTGTGGGTCGGAGACACCGACGACGCGGTAGTGGTCGGCGATCGTGAACGGCGCCTTGTCGGCGTGGACGAGCGGACCGACGAGGAGCAACGCGAGCGCGGGCAACCCACAGCGCATGGACCCTCCCGGTCGGCGCGGCGACGGGACGCCGCGACCGGCCCCGCGAGGCTACACCTCGGCCCCCGGCACGACAACGAGACGCAACCGGGTCGCCGGGGCCGGAGGCTCGACGAGGTATAGTCTCAATCGGATCTTGGGTCGGGGAGGTAGCCATGGCGGTGGCAACGCCTCGGCGCGGCAGCGCCGCAGTCCCGGAAATCGCCGGCAGCATGCCGCACACCTCGACGGAGAACCTCGACCGGGCGGTCGAGGAGTTGCAGGCCCACAAGGACGAGTGGGCGCGGCTTGCGATCGGCGAGCGCCTGGGCCTGCTCGGGATGATCCGCGACGACTTCGTCGGAGTGGTCGAGCGCTGGGTCGCCGTCTCCATGCAGGCCAAGGGGATCGAGCCGGGAACCCAGTGCGAAGGGGAGGAGTGGCTCGCCGGACCGCTGTTCCTCCTGCGCAACCTGCGCCTCTTGCGCTGCTCGCTCTCGGAGATCGCCCGTTACGGGCGGCCGAGGATACGCGGCCGCGTGACGACGCGCCCGAACGGCCAGGTGGCGGCGCGCGTCTTCCCCGCCGACATCTGGGACCGCGTCCTCTTCCGGGGGTTCACCGGCGACGTGTGGATGGAGCCCGGCGTCGCGGCCGGCGACCTGCCGAACACGCAGGCCGTGGCGTACGGGGAAGGCGTTCCGGCCGGCAAGGTGGCGCTGGTGCTCGGCGCCGGAAACGTCTCCTCGATCGGCCCGATGGACGCGCTCTACAAGCTGTTCGTCGAGAAGCAGGTGGTCCTCCTGAAGCTGAACCCCGTGAACGCGTACCTCGGCCCGTTGATCGAGGAGGGCTTCCGCGCGTTGATCGGGCGCGGTTTCCTCCACGTCGCCTACGGCGGCGCGGCCGAGGGCGCGCACCTGTGCCGGCACCCCGGCGTCGACGAGATCCACATCACGGGCTCGGACCGCACGCACGACGCAATCGTGTTCGGGCCGGGCGAGGAGGGTGCTCGGCGCAAGGCCGAGCGCCGGCCCCTCCTCACCAAGCGGGTCACGAGCGAGCTCGGCAACGTGAGCCCGGTGATCGTGGTGCCGGGGCCGTGGACCGGGCGGGACTTTCCGGTTCCACGCGGCCAACATCGTCGGCCAGCTCGTCAACAACGCCGGGTTCAACTGCAACGCCGTGCGCGTCATCGTCCAGCATGCCGGGTGGGACGGACGCGAGAAGCTGCTCGCGGAAGTGAGGGCGCTTCTCGCTGCGATCCCGCCGCGCCAGGCCTATTACCCGGGTGCGGCCGAGCGCTGGCAGGCGTACGCCGCCACGCACCGGAAGGCCGAGCGCTTCGGAAACCCCCGTGAAGGCGAGCTGCCCTGGCTGCTCGCCGCGGGACTCGACCCCGCAGCGGCGGACGACATCTGTTTCACGCAGGAGGCCTTCTGCGGCGTCGCTTCGGAGACCGCGCTCGAGGCCTCCGATACCGTTGAGTTCCTCGACCGGGCCGTCGAGTTCGCCAACGACACCCTGTGGGGCACGCTCAACGTCGGGCTGATCGTCCACCCGCGGTCGCTCCGCGACCCCAAGGTCGCCGCGGCAGTGGACCGTGCCGTCGAGAGCCTCCGGTTCGGGACGGTTTCGGTCAACCACTGGGGGGCCATCGGCTACGCGTTGGTCACCACGCCGTGGGGCGCGTTCGGCGGCAGCGACATCTACGACGTCAGGTCGGGGATCGGCGAGGTTCACAACACGCTGATGTTCTCCCGCGTCCAGAAGAACGTCATCCGGGGCCCGTTCCACGTCTGGCCGACGCCGCCATGGTTCCCAACGTGCCGCACCGCCCCTGTGGTCGCTCGCCGGCTGACCGCCCTCGAGGCGCGTCCGTCCGTGCTCAAGCTCGCAGGAATCCTCGCCGCCGCGATTCGCGGCTGACCGCCGCGAAGGGGCGTTCGAAGGTTCGAAGGTTCCCAGGTTCGAAGGTTCGAAGGTTCGAAGGTTCGGAGGTTCGGAGGTTCGGAGGTTCGGAGATTCGAAGGTTCGCCCAGGGAAGAGCAACTCCCGCCTCGTCCTCATGTTCCAGGCAACGCAGGATGTTGTCTTTGAACGTTCCAACCTGTGAACGTTCGAACCTGCGAACGTCTTCCACTCTTCACTCTAAGCTCTAGACTTGCCTCTGCGTTTCAGCGTGCGGCTCGCGCCTGCGGCGGGAGCGGGCGCAGCTCGACCGCTCCCTCCTTGAGCGGGATGGCGCTCATCGCGTGCTCGGCGATCGCGGTGATCGTGAGGCTCGGGTTGACACCGAGGTTGGCGGGGACGGCCGCGCCGTCCACGACCCAAAGTCCGTCGTGGCCGAACACCCGGTTGCGCTCGTCCACGACGCCGTCCTCCGGACCGGAGCCCATGCAGGCGCCGCCGAGGATGTGCGCGGTGATCGGGACGTTGAGCAGCACCTCGTTGACGGCGCTGGCCGGGAAGCCGGCGATGTCGTTCGCGACCGCGCGCGCGGCCTCGTTCGCGACCGGGATGTAGCTCGGGATCGGGGGCTGGCCCGGGTCGCGCCGGCTGCCGAGCTTGCGGGCGAACGGCCACCACCAGTGCCGCTTGCGCACGAGGCGGATCGAGTTCTCGACCGTCTGCATCACGAGCAGGATCACGGTGCGCCGCGCCCAGCCGAACGGGTTGAGCGAGCGCAGGAAGTCGATCGGGTGGCGCACGCAGGTCGCCGCCCATTTGAGCGGCCGGCCGAGGCGGCTCCCGCCGTCGGTGAGCAGCGTGGCGAGGAACCCCATGAAGTCCGAGCCCTTCGAGTAGCGGACGACCTCGAGATGCGTGTCCTTCGTGGGGTAAAGGGAGCTCGCGATCGCGATCCCCTCGGAGTAGTCCACCCGGTCGTCCCGCGCGGTGGCCCCGCAGATCACCTCGCTGTTCGTGCGCACGAAGCCGCCCAGGGAAGCAGGCAGGTCCGGCAGCGTGCCTGCCTCGCGGCAGCGCAGCAGCAGGTCCGTGGTCCCCATGGCGCCCGCCGCGAGGACCACGCCCCTAGCGCGGAGCGCCCGTCGGCCCCGCAGCACCTTCCGGGTCGAGCGGCGCGTGCGCACCAGGTAGCCGCCCTCGCCGTCGGGCTCGATCAAGGTGACGAGCGTTTCCGGTAGCACCTCGGCGCCGAGCTTCTCCGCGAAGAAAAGGTAGTTCTTGTCGAGGGTGTTTTTCGCGTTGAACCTGCACCCCACCATGCACCCGCCGCAGTAGGTGCAGGTGCTGCGCTGCGGCCCTTCGCCGCCGAAGTACGGGTCGCCCGCGTCCTCGCCGCCGGCCGGTCCGAACAGCACCGCGACGTCGGTGTGCGTGAAGCGGTCGGCGCACCCGGCGGCCCGGGCGAACGCCTTCAGCGACTCGTCGCCGGCCCACATCCTCGGCGTGGGCGTCACCCCGAGAATTCGCCGCGCCGTCTCGTAGTGGGGCGCGAGGCGCGCCTTCCAGTCCACGCCCCGCGGCCACCCTTTGCGGGTGAAGACCTCGTCGGGCGGCGCGAGCAGGGTGTTGGCGTAGACCAGCGAGCCGCCGCCCACCCCGGCTCCGGACAGCACGAGCACGTCCTTCAGGAGCGTGAGGCGCTGGATCCCGTAGCAGAACAGCTGGGGAAGCCAGAGATACTTGCGGACGTGCCAGTTGGTCTTCGGGAAGTCCTCGGTGCGCCAGCGTCTTCCGGCCTCGATGACGAGGACGCGATACCCCTTCTCGGCGAGGCGGAGCGCCGAGACGCTGCCGCCGAACCCGGAGCCCACGACGATGAAGTCGTAGTCGCGCTCGCTGCCCGAAGTCGCGTTCGTAGGCCGGTCCCCCCTCGTCGCCGTGGCGGGTTCGAGTCTACGCCGCCGCGGGCCCGCCCGCACGTGCGCGGCGGCGCTCAGTCCTCCCGCTCACGCCGGCCGCGCGTGGCATCGTGCCGGTGGTCGTGGCCGCGCGCCCGGCCTCCGGGCGCGGCGTGCTCATGGGGATGGGCGTGCACGATCCGTCCGTGACGGTGGGCGTGGGCGTGCACGAGGTTCACGGCGAGGAGCAGGTCCAGGTCGGCGAGAACCGCGTCGGGATCGGCGTCGGCGACCAGAGTGTGCTCCTCGGAGAGCACCAGGACGCGGTCGGCAAGGTGGGGGATGAGGGTGAGGTCGTGGGTCGCCGTCACGAGCGTGAGCCCGTGGCCGTGCAGCGCCTCGAGGACATCCAGAAGCAGCGATTGGCTGCGCGGGTCGAGCCCGGCCGTGGGCTCGTCCAACAGGAGCACCGAGGGCGTCAGCACGAGCAGCGAAGCGAGCGCGACCCTCTTCTTCTCGCCGGCCGACAGGTTTCCGGGTGCGCGAGCGCGCAGCCGGCCGATCTCCAGTAGCGCGAGGGTCTCGTCGATGCGCCGTTCGACCTCGACCTGCGCGAGCCCGGCCTGCAGCGGACCGAACGCGAGCTCGTCCTCGACGGTCGGACAGAAGAGCTGCGCGTCGGAGTTCTGGAATAGGAATCCGACTTCGGTCCGGAAACGGGGACCGAACGGCGCCGTCTCCAGGGCCGACTCCGAGAGCGCCGTCCCTGCGAAGGTCACGCGCCCGGCCGTCGGGAAGTAGAGGCCGTCCATCAGGTGGAGCAGCGTGGACTTGCCGCTGCCGTTGGCACCGACGAGCGCGGCTCGCTCGCCCCGGCGGATCTCGAGCGACACCGCGTCGAGGCATGGGGCCTGGTCCGGGTACGCGAAGGACACGCCCTCGACCGCGAAGACGACGTCGGGGCCGGTTGCGCTCACGAGATCCCCCGGTCTACGAGAAGGAGCAGCGCGGCGACGAGCGATCGCGCCGGCGACGAGCAGCCAACCCCGCGTCCCGGAGCGCCGAGGATGCAGGAAGCGGACCTCCCCGGCGAATCCCCGCGAGACCATCGCCAGCGTGACCCCGTCGGCCAGGGCGCGGGCCCGGCGGAAGACGGCGCCGACGCCGGCGGCGGCCCAGGCCTCCTCGCCCTGCACCCCGAGGGGCGAGATGCTCCGGGCCAGGCGCGCGAGGTGCAGCTCCGCGGCTGCGCGCACCAGTACGGCCAGGTACCGTTCGACCATCGAGAGCACGAGGACGAAGGCCTGCGGCACGCCGAGCGTGCGCATCCCGCGGAACAGCTCCGCGGTGGGCGTCGTCGCCGCGAGCGTGAGCGTGAGCGCGACGCACGCGGTCGTCCTCGTCACCAGGCGCCCGGCGACGACGAGGCCGGCGGAAGAGACCGCCACGGCTTCGGGCAGGCGCCACGGACCGAACGAGGCGCCCCGGGGACGCCACAGCGTCAGCAGCGCCGTCCCGCCCGACACGACGTTGAGCGTCGCCGGGAGCGCGAGGATCACGGACAGCAGCAGCGAGGCGCCGAGGACCGCGGCGGTTCGCCGGACGGGCACCCGCGCGAGCGCGGCGAGGGCCAGGGCGAGCGCGAGGCCGAGGGCGAGCGCCGGGAGCGTGCGCAGAAGCGTGACCGCCGCGACCAGGAGGAGCGTGGCGGCCAGCTTGGCGCCGGCGTCGGCGGAGGCGAGCCCGCCGGCCCGGCCGGACCGCGACGCGGCCTGCCCGAGCGAGGCGAGGACGCCGGCCAGCGACCCGAGCGCCCGGCGGACGAGACGCGGCGCCGCGGCACGGCGGCGTCCGGTCGCGGGCGGAGGTGTCGCGCCCGGGCGCAGCCAGTCAGGCAGCGCCGCCACGTCCGTCCTTTCCGGCGATGAGCCGCCGCAGGGCGAGCGTCGCGGCGACGATGATCGCGACGCCGATTGCGCCCGAGGCCGCATACCAGCCGGCACGCGATGCCGGCGATGCGGCCGCGGCTCCGGGCGTCCCGTAGTCGGGCAGCGGCGCGCGCCACAGGGACTCCAGGCGCTCGAAGCCCGCCGGGAGGCGGCCGACGACCGCGCTGAGCCCGGCGGCGCTCCACTCGCCCCACGCCGTCCCGGCGCCGAAGCGGGCGCTGGCGATCAGGGTGAGCGGTGCGAGCGCGACCAACGCCGCGATCAGGGCGGCGAGGCGGCGGAACGGCCGGGCGCGCGCTACCGGCGAGGCCTCGCCCGTGAGGCTCCCGGTCGGTCCTAGGGTCGGATCGGTGCGCTCGAGGTACGCGAGCGCGAGGCCGGTGACGCCCGCTTCCACGAATCCGACGACCAGGAGATGGGCCGCGGCCATGGCCGGGACCGCCACCTCCAGCCCGAACGGACAGTAGAGCGGCCGCCCGAGGCCGTCGCGGGCGAGCAGCGGCTGGATGCCCAGGAGCACGCCGGTCGCGACGGCCGCCGCGTTCACCCCCACGTACGCGCCGGCGCCGGCCGCGAGCGATCTCCGCCTGGACGCCGCGGGGGCGCCGGCCGCCAGCAGCCGGTACGTCCACCACCCGGCGAACGGCATGATCACGGCCATGGTGAGGCAGTTGGCGGCGAGCGTCGTGACCCCGCCGTCGCCGAACAGGAGCGCCTGCACGGCGAGCGCGAGCGAGACCGCGACCACGGCCGCCCACGGCCCGAGCAGCACCGCGACCAGGACGGAGCCGACGGCGTGGCCGCTCGTGCCTCCCGGCAGAGGGAGGTTGAACATCATCACGACGAAGGTGAACGCCGCCGCGAGGGCCATCATCGGGAGCTGCCGCATCCGCAGGGAGCGCTTGACGCGCGCGGAAGCCCAGTACCAGAGCGGGGCCATCACACCCCATGCCGGTAGGTACGTCTGCGGGCCCAGGTAGCCGTCCGGGATGTGCACTACACGCTCCGTCCGGAGGGGGATGTCGCGCCGCTCACGGGAGCAGTGCTCCGGTAGTGGTGGCCACGACGCCGCCGTGCTTGACGCCGCGCGTGACGACGAGCGCGTCGGCGATCCTCTTGACCGTCGCGCTCGCGCCGCGGACGATCACGACCTCGAGGCAGTTGTCGGGGTCGAGATGAACGTGGGTGCTGCTCACGATGGACGCGTGGTGGCGGTGCTGCAGTTCGGCGAGCGTGTCGGCGAGGTGGTGCTCGTGGTGCCCGTAGACGATGCTCACCGTCGCGATCACATCGGCGTCCGGATCGGACCAGCGGTCCGAGACGAGCTCCTTGCGCACGAGGTCCCGGATCGCTTCCGAGCGCGACGCATAGCCGCGCTCGCCGATCAGCTCGTCGAAGCGCGCCAGGAGCTCCCGCTCCATCGAGACCCCGAACCGTTCCAGCTCGGCCATCCGCGCCTCCGTGTCACGCCTCTGGAATTCGTAGCACCAGGCCCGGCGAATAGCAATACCGGTTCGGCCGACGCCCTTTGAGAACGAGGCGCGACGGGCTATCCTCGGGCAAACAGAGGGAGGACGGACGGATGGGCAAGCTCATCGTGAGGTGGCTGATTTCGGCGCTGGCGCTCGTCGCCGCGGCGTGGCTCGTGCCGGGGATCCGCGTCGAGGGCCGCGCGTGGGTCGCCTACGCCGGAATGGCCGTGGTCCTCGGGCTCGTCAACGCGGTGATCAAGCCGCTGCTCAAAGTCCTCACGTGCCCGCTGATCGTGCTCACGCTCGGTCTGTTCCTGCTGGTGGTCAACGCGCTCACGCTGCTGATCGCCGCCAAGATCGCCGACGCCGTGGGGATCGGGTTCCACGTGGACGGCTTCGTGCCGGCGCTCGTCGGCGCCCTGATCGTCAGCGTCGTGACCTGGGTGCTCTCGATCTCCGTCCGGGACTGACAGGCTCCTAGCGCGGCGGCAGCGCCTTCACGCGCACCTCGGCCCTCGTCGGCGCCCGATCGGAGGTCACGTTCACGAGCCGCTGTGCCGGCGCGATGGAGGGCGCCCTGACGAGCGTCCGGTAGGTGCTCGGGGGAACCCCGCGGAACGCGGCGACGCCGTCGGCATCGGTCCGCGCCGACCGCTCCCAGGTGGCGCCCTGGCCGAGTCGCTCCAGTGTCACCACCACCCCCTCGCACGGGTTGCCGGCCTGGTCCAGCACCACAACCAGAACGGCGCTCTCGCTTGCCGCCGGCCCGGCCGGCGTCGTCGCCACCGGGCGGCGCAGGGCCGACGCGGCCGCAGCCCGGGCCGGGGCGGGCTCGCGGGCAGCCGGCACCGTGAGCGCCTCGGCCGCCCTGTCCGGCGGCAGCGTGACGTCGACCCGAGCCGTGGCGCCGCCGGCCACGTCGACGGTCGTCTCGAGCGGTTGGAACCCCGGCAGCTCGGACCGGACCCGATACTCGCCGGCCGGCAGGTCGCTCACGGATGCGCGGCCGGCGGGATCGGAAACCGCCATGCGGCCGCCTCCCTCCGAGGCCTCGGCACGGCTCACGACGACGGTCGCGCCCGAGAGGGGCCTGGCCCCATCGGTAACCGTGAGATCGAGCGCACCCATGGAGTCGCCGGCTGGCCCGCGGGCGGTCTCCGCCTCGGCCGGAATCGGTGGTCTGGCGGCGTCACCGGGCGCGATGCGGAGCGGGCTTTCCGTGCCGGCGCTGCCGGGTTGGTCCCGGCGCTCGGCAGCGCCGCCGCGGCGCCGGCGGGCGACGCGCGCTTCCCTGGTCTGGGCGGAGGCGAGCGCGATGGACGTCCCGGCATCGCGCGGCGCCGGCGCCGTCACCACGACGTCGTCGATGTGGACGACGCCGTTGAGGGCGATCCACTTCCAGACGTCGTCGGGTCTGGCCGGGATGTGCGCTGCCACAAACCCGACCCCCAGGACCAGCAGCAACGAGGCCGCGGCGATCCAGCTCGGGTGTAGGCCTTCGACGAGCGGCGGCATGAGCCAGCGGCGACCCGGCTGGAACGCGCCCCGCATCACGCGGATCGATCCCGGGATCTCGGACTTGATGCGGTCGGAGAGGCCCGCGGGCGGTTCCGGGGTCGGACAAGCGGCCAGCAGCCGTGCGACCTCCTTGCTGTTGAGCTTCCTCATGGTGCAGCCTCCTGGAGCTTTGCCGCCAAGAGCCGGATGGCGTGCTTGAGCCGTTTGCGCACCGCCACCTCGCTGATCCCGTCGGCTCGTGCGATCTCGGCAACGGACGTTTCGGCCCAGTACCTCGCGGCGACGGTGAAGCGCAGCTCGTCGGGCAGCGTGAGCACGGCTTTCCGCAGCCGCTCCTGCATCTGCGCGTCGATCACCTCGTCGTCCTGGCGTGGCCCGCCGTCGGGGAGCGTGGCGCCCAGATGCTCGTCGAGCGCCACCACCGCGTGCGGCCGGCGGACGTGGTTCAGGAAAGTGTTGGTGGCGATCCGGAACAGCCACGTCCCGAACCGGGAGCGCCCGTCGAACGAGCCGATCGCCGCCCACGCCCGGCGGTAGGTTTCCTGCGTGAGGTCGGCGGCAAGGTCGGGGTCCCGTGCCAGCCGGCACAGCAACGCGAAGACGTTTCGGTAGGTGCGGCTGACCAGCGCCTCGGCCGCCGCCCGATCGCCCTCGGCGAGGGCCGCGAGCAGAGCTGGTTCGTCGGCCGGCTCCACGTTGCGCGCCTCCTGCCCGCTCACCCGCAGACACGGCAGGGCCTGAACGGTACCCATGCCATTTAGACACAGATCGCAGCAAAACAAAACCGAAACGGCCTGCCGGCTCGCAGGACCGGAACCGGAATGGTGACCCGGCGGCCGTGCTCCGGCTCGGTGTCGAAGGCCGGCCCGATCACCCGGATTCGCGTTCGGTCGAGCCGCCTTTGGGCCGGATCACGGGTGACGCCGGTCACCGCAACGGCGACAGAGTCGCACAAAAATGATATCAACGGAGGCCGGCGACGACGAAGACGAGGCAGCGGGCCATCTCGACGCGGACGGGTCGCAGTCGGACACGCGGCCTCGGGGGGGGTGCCGTCGCGGCCTCCGTGGTCCTCGCCGCGACGGCTGCCGGGTGGGCGCCCGCCGCCGATCTGGGCGTTGTCGCGGACCGATTCGTCGGAGTGGTCGTGACGTTGCCGCCCGCGCCGGCCTGGATCGGCGACTGGACGGTCGGCACCAGGCTCGTCCGTGTCGACGCCGCGACCGGCGTCGGCGAGCGGCACGGCGCGATCTCCCAAGGCGCGCTGGTTTACGTGGAATGCGATGTGTTCGCGGACGGCAGCTGTGCGGCGCGCCGGATCGAGGTGCGCCAGACGGCGCCGAGGGGCTGTCGCGCGATCTCGTTCGAGGGCATCGTCGAGAGGCTGCCCGAGGACGGGCTCGGCGGTGTCTGGACGGTGAGCGGGATGACCGTCCGTGTCGAGGCGTCGGCCGCGGTCGACGAGTCTCAAGCGGGCGTGGCACGAGGCGTCGCGGTGTCGGTCGATGGGGACGTCCGACCCGACGGCTCCGTGTCCGCGCGCACGATCGAAACCCGCGCCGGCGGTTGCGGCGAGCCCGGTGCGCCGCCGACCACCGCGGCGGCCGCAACGATCATCCCGGTCGCAGCGTCGCCCGACGGCTCGAGCGGAGTCCTGATCCGCGTGCGCGAGGCGTTGGCCGACGGCACCGACCGCGAAGAGCTGCGAGTCGTGGTGGGGTCGCTGCGTCCGCGCTCGATTTACTGCGTCACGATCAACGAACTCCACGTCGGCACCGTGATCACGGACGGCGCGGGCGACGGCCAATTGCTCCTTTCGAGGGCGACGCCGCCGGGCATGCGCCCGGTGCGCGGAGCGCCGGGTCCGGCCGGTGGGCCGCTCCGGGTCGAGGTCCTCGAACCCGGGGGGCACGTGATCGCGCGCGGCGAGCTCGAGAGCCGCACCTAAGTTGTTGGGGCGTGAGCGCATGGCGACGCGGCGACGCCGTCCCGTTCCGGCACGTCCGAGGCCGCCGCGAGGGCTTCGGGGAACCCACTTGTCAGCGGGGCGCCGGGGACCCATACTTGAGGGCACGAGCCGCAACCGCGCATCGAGCGTGCCCAGGGATCGGGCGTGGGCCCTGGCCCGGTGACGTCGAGCGCGCGGACCGGCGCTGGCGCTGTTCGGAAACGCGGAGGGGCATGATGGATTGGATCACGGTCAGCGCGGTCGTCGTGGTGGCCGCGGCCTGTGCGGTCGGCGCCCTCTTGTTCTTCCGGCGCGGACCGCGCGCGGAGCGCCTGCCGGACCAGCCTTGGGTGCAGCGTTCCGGCGCCGAGCGGCGGCGCCGGAGCGACCGCGTCGGGTTCGATCGGCGCAACGGCCCCCGTCGCCAGGAGGACATCGCCAGACTCTTCATGGCGAGCATCAACGCCTGACGGGGTGAACCCCGCTCACCCGGAACTTGACTCGGCGGCGGGCGTCGGCGCGTCCAGCACCTCGCGCACCTTGCGGGCCAGCGTGGCGATCCCGTAGGGCTTGGCGAGGAAGAACACGCCTTCCTTCTTGATGAACCCGACGTGCACCGTGTCTTCGGTATACCCGGACGAGAAGAGGAACTTGAGCCCGGGCGCCAGGGCGCGGGCCGCCCGGTACAACTCCGTGCCTCCCATCCGCGGCATGACGACGTCGGTGAGGATCAGGTCCACCGCGGCGGGCTCGCGACGAAGCAGATCGAGTGCCTCGACGCCGTCGCCGGCCTGTTGGAGACGATATCCAAGGCCGGTCAGCGCCTGGCTGAGGATCAACCGGACCTCGGGTTCGTCCTCGACGATCAGGATCGTCTCCCCGCCGCCGAAGACGGGCTTCTCGGAGGTCGGCACGACCAACCCCCCGGGAGCGGCGGCCGCGGGCAGATAGACGGTGAACGTCGAGCCTGCCCCGCTGGAGCTGTCGGCGTAGATGAAGCCCTCGTGCTGTTTGACGATGCCGTAGACCGTCGACAGGCCCAATCCGGTCCCCTTGCTGATCTGCTTGGTGGTGAAGAACGGCTCGAAGATGTGCGCCATGTCTTCGGGATCGATGCCCGTCCCCGTGTCGGTGACGGCGAGAATCACGAATCGGCCCGGTCGCGCCCCGGCATGGGTGGCGACGAACGCCTCGTCGAGATCGGCCTCGCCGGTCGCGATGGATATGACGCCCCAGGCGGGCATCGCGTCGCGAGCGTTCACGCAGAGGTTCATGAGGATCTGCGTGAGCTGGCCGGGGTCGGCACGCACCGCGTGAAGGCCGTCGGCGGCGTTGAAGTCGATCCCGATGCTCTCCGGGATGAGGCGCCGGAGCATCGGAAGCGCCTCCGAGATGAACCCGTTGAGGTCGAGCGTCACCGGCTCGAGCACCTGACGGCGCGCGAACGCGAGCAGGCCCCGTGTGAACTCGGCCGCGCGCAGAGCCGTCCGGTGGATGGTGTCCAACTCCTCGCGGGCCCGGCTGTCGCCGGCGAGCCGCTGCTGGAGGAGCTCCGCGGAGCCCAGAATCGCCGTGAGCAGGTTGTTGAAGTCGTGCGCCACGCCCCCTGCGAGCCGGCCGACCGCCTCGATCTTCTGAGCCTGGCGCAGCTGGTCCTCGAGGAGCTTCCGGTTGGTGAGGTCGCTCATCGCCCCGACGATGCGCACCGCGGCGCCGCCGGCGTCTCGGATGATGAGGCCGCGATCGAACAGCGACGCGTAGTCGCCGGACCTCTGCCGCACACGGTACTCCGAGCTGAAGACCTCCCCGGCGGCGATGACGGAGTCCAGCCTGTCTCTGACGCGGCTCGCGTCACCCGGGTGCAGCAGGCCCGCCCAACGCTCGGGCGTCGTACCTATCTCCTCGGCGCTCCAACCGAGCACCTTCTGGACGCCGGGGTTCCAGTAGATCGTGCCGGCGCGGAGATCCCAGTCGTACATGATCTCCTGTGTGGCTTGCAGGGCGAGTCGGTACCGTTCCTCGCTCCTGGCCAGGGCCTCCTCCGCCGCGCGCTGCTCGTTGATGTCGGCGACGAAGCCCTCCAGGGCGAGGACAGCGCCGCCATCGTCGAATACGCCGCGCCCCCGCTCCCACACCCACTTCGCGTCGCCGCTCGAGGTGCGGATAAGGTAGGAGAGCTCGAACGGCCGGCGCGCCGCGATGGCCTCGTCCACGGCCTCGCGGACCCTGTCCCGGTGGCCGGGGTCGATCAGCTCCCCGTAGGCGAGGCGTCGGTTGTTGAGGAGGTCCGCCGGCTGGTAACCGGTAAGGCCGAGGCACCCCTCGCTGACGAACTCCATGGTCCGGGAGGGGTCGTTGGCGCACCGGTACGCCATCCCCGGCAGGTTGCTCATGAGCGTCATGAGCTTGCGCCGGCTCTCGCGCAGCTCGTCCTCGGCGCGCTTCCGTTCGATCGCTTGCGCGGCCTGGGCCGAGACGTAACTGAGGATCTTGCGGTCGGCCTCGGTGTAGCGGACGGTGCCGGTGTACGTCTGGACCGCGAGCACGCCGAACGTGGCGCCCCCGACCTTGAGCGGCACGCCGAGCCAGTCGACCGACGGCGCCCCCAGCGACTGGAGTTCGCCGCTGCGCTCGAGGGCCTCGATCGCCTCGGTGGTGGCGAGAAGCGCCTCGCCGGTGCGCAGCACATAACCGGTCATGCCGCGCCCCGGCCTGAACGGTTCCGGCCTCCCGTCCACCTCGTCGACGAAATACGGGAACGAGAGGAGGTCGGTGTCGGGGTCGTAGAGCGCGATGTAGAGGTTGGGGGCGGGCATCAGGCGGCCGACGACCCGGTGGAGCGACTCGAACAGCTCCTGGAGGTTCTCCGCCTTCCCCGCGGCTTGTGCGATCTCGTAGATCGCGGCCTGGATCTCCTGGCCGCGCTGGCGCTCGGTGACGTCGGAGATCGACATCACGGTCGCGGCCTGCCCCTCGAAGGCCGTCAACGTGACGGACATCTCGATCCAGCGCTCCTCGCCGCTCGCCTTGAGGACCTTGATCTCGTAGCGTTCGGGCAAGCCGGACTCGCCGGCGACCCGCCTCCTGGCGCGGTCGCGCACGAGGTCGACGAAGTCCGGGTGGACATGCCGCCACGGAGCGGTGCCGACGAGCTCTTCCGGACGGCGGCCCAGGAGGTCGGCCAGCGCCCGGTTGGCGTAGACCATCACCTCGCCTTGGACGATCAGGATCCCGAACGGGACGACGTCCGCGAGCGCGCGAAACCGGGACTCGCTCTCCCGGAGCGCGTGCTCGACGCGGCCACGCTCCGCGAGCTCCTCGCGGAGCAGCCGCGTGCGGCTCTCGACCCGGCGCGCGAGCGACCTGGACCACACCACGGCCGCGGCGAGCAGGAGCAGGAGGGGCACGACGAAGAACGCGGCATGCCGGAAGACCCAGAGGACCGACGACCGGGGAGGCTCCAGCAGCGCGAACCACCTCCGATGGAGCTCGTCGTACCGCCCGGATGCCTTCAGCTTTGCGAGCCCCCGGTCGAGGCTCGCGAGGAGCCGGTCGTCGCCGGCTTTGACCGCGAAGCCGTACGGGCGCAGGAACATCGGCGGCCTGGAGGCAACGAGGTTCGAGAGCCCGAGCTGGCCGGCGAGCAGGTTGCCTTCGGCCCGGGCCATCACCGTGCAGTCGGCCTCGCCACGGGAAAGCCGGCGGAGCGCGTCGGCCGGCGACGCGGCGGCGATCAATCGGGCAGGCAGAGTGTGACGGTGCAGCCACTCGTCCATGGCGTCGCCGGCCGCCACCAGGATGTCTTTCCCGGCAAGGCCGTCGAGGCCGACGATCTCGGCGCCGCCCTTGCGGGCGAACACGGCGAAGTCGACCGGGGTGTGCGGTTCGCTGAAGGCGAGCGTCCGCAGGAGCTGGTCGAAGCGGAAGACGCCGGCGAGCGCACTGACGCGGCCGGCCTCGAGGGCAGCGACCAGGTCCCGGCCGTGCCCCGGCTCGAACTCGACGTCGAACCCCTCCGCCAGGGCGACGTCGCGCATCAGATCCACGTCGAATCCGGCGGGCGCACCGGCCTCGTCTACGTACTCGTACGGGGGGAACGCGCGGTCTATCCCGACCGTGATCACGGCGCGGGGCGGCGTCTGCGCCGCCGCCGCTGCGAGCCACCCGAGGCCAAGCAACGCGCACAGCCACCGGGCGAGTCGCTTGGACGGACACAACATCATGGCAAATGCCAGGCTATCACACCTAATGCACCGCCAGCCCTGGATTTGCGGCGCCGCGGCCGGCGAGGAGCCGGGTTCTCGCCGGCCGCCGGGCACGCTATCATGAGACGTTGGAGACACACGCCGCGGTACACGAGCTCCTCGTGATCGGCGCGGAGACGACGGCTCTCCGTCAGGTGACCCGCGTGCTCCGCCGGGTCGGCTGTCAGGTCCACCGGCTGCCGCGCGCCGACCAGGCCGCGGAGCTCCTCCAGGGGACCTGGTTCGACCTGATCCTCGCCCGCCACCCGGTCGTCGGCATGGAGGTCGAGGCGTTCGTCGCGACCGTGCGCGCCGAAAGCTCCCCGTGCCGGGACTCCGGGCTCCTGCTCCTCGCCGACTCGGACGCCATCGGCGAGGTGACGCCGCTCCTCCATCGGGGCGTCAACCGGGTCGTCGAGGCCGACGCGCCCTGCGACCGCCTCCTGGACGCCATCGCGGATCTCCTCGACACCGCGCCGCGCCACAGCCTGCGCGCCGTGGTCCAGCTCGAGCTGTGGCTCGCCCGGGGGCACCACCGCCTCCTCACGGTCACCGAGAACGTCTCGACGACCGGGATGCTGGTCCGCGGCGGGACCGAGTTCCCGGTCGGCTCCCGGCTTGAATTCGAGCTGCTCCTCCCGGGGCACGGCTCGCCGATCTTCGGGGAGGTCGAGGTGGCGCGGCACACGGACCGCCTGCGCGAGCGCATCGACGGGTTCGGGGGGAAGATCGTCTCGTTCGCGGACGACGGGCAGCAGAGGCTGCGAACGCTGCTCTCCGCCCAGTAACGGCGCCCGCGAGTGATAACCTTGGCCCGCAACCCAGAGCGGCGAGGAGCCGCGGGTGAGGTCTCTGGATGGACGACGAAGCCAGCCGGCCGGGCGCGCCGCCGCCCGGGCGCCGAATCTACTGCAACCGCACGCTCAACCTGCGCGCGCTGCGAGCGATCGGCTACGACATGGACTACACGTTGGTCCACTACCACGTCGAGCCGTGGGAGCGGCGGGCGTACGAGCACCTGAGGGGCAAGCTGGTCGACTTCGGGTTGCGCGCCGGCGACCTGGAGTTCGACGCGGACCTCGTCACCCGCGGCCTCATCATCGACACCGAGCTCGGCAACCTGGTCAAGGCCAACCGTTTCGGGTACGTCACGCGGGCTTGCCACGGGACCGCGCCGATGGAGTTCGAGCGCCAGCGGGCCGTCTACGGCAGGACGCTGGTGTCCCTCGCCGAGTCGAGGTACGTCTTCCTGAACACGCTGTTCTCGCTCTCCGAGGCGTGCATGTTCGCGCAGCTCGTCGACCGGTTGGACGCCGGGGAGATGCGTGGGCCGATGGGGTACGACGAGCTGTACCGGCTCGTCCGGCGCGGGATCGACGAGGCGCACCTCGAAGGGGAGCTGAAGGCGGACATCGCGGCCGCGCCTGAAACGTACGTCGAGCGCGACCCCGAACTCGCGCTCGCGCTGATCGACCAACGCGAGGCGGGCAAGCGGCTGCTCCTGATCACCAACTCCGACTGGGCGTATACCGACCACATGATGCGCCACGCGCTCGAGCCTTTCCTGCCCCGGGGCCTGGGGTGGCGAGGCCTCTTCGAGCTGATCATCGTCGCCGCGCGGAAGCCCGAGTTCTTCACCCAGCGCATGCCGACCTTCGAGCTTGCAACCGAGGACGGGCTGCTGCGCCCGTGCCCCAGCGGTATCAGGAAACCGGGGGTGTACGTCGGCGGGGACGCGCTGCAGGTGGAGGAGTTCCTCGGCGTCGCGGGCGAGGAAATCCTCTACGTCGGCGACCACATCTTCGTCGACGTACACGTGTCGAAGGCGGTATTGCGATGGCGCACGGCGCTGATCCTCCGCGAGATGGAGGGCGAGATCGGTGCGCTCGACGCGTTCCGCGCGCCGCAAGCGGAGCTGGCTCGCATGATGGAGGAGAAGGTCCGGTTGGAGTTCGACTTTTCGCAGGCGCGCCTGCAGCTGCAGCGGCGACAGAACGGCTACGGCCCGCAGCCGGAGGCGTCGCCGTCGGCGTTGCGCGATGAGATGGCGCGCCTGAGGACGCAGCTCGTGGCCCTCGACGAGCGGATCGCGCCGATCGCCAGGTCGAGCGGCGAGATCCTCAACCGGAGGTGGGGCCTGCTGATGCGGGCGGGCAACGACAAGAGCCACCTGGCCCGCCAGGTGGAGAGGTACGCGGACATCTACACCTCCCGCGTCTCCAACTTCCTGTTCGAGACGCCGTTCGTGTACCTGCGGGCGCCGCGCGGCAGCCTGCCCCACGACGACGCCCAGGTGCTCGGATGATGCGGACCTCGAGCCGGTGGAAGCGACGGTCGTCGCCGGACGTTGGCCCCCATTGATGCGGTACGTTCGCGAGGCAGGCGTGTCGGGCGGCGCTGCGGGCCGGTACGTCCCGGCGACCGGTGAGGTCGCGCCTTGAGCGCGCTCTTCTCGCCGTTGGTATTGCGGGGGGTCACGTTCCGCAACCGGGTGTTCGTCTCGCCGATGTGTCAGTACTCCTCGACGGACGGCATGCCCGGCGACTGGCACCTCGTCCACCTCGGAAGCCGCGCCGTCGGCGGCGCGGGTCTCGTGCTGACGGAGGCCACGGCGGTCGCCCCCGAGGGCCGGATCTCGCCGGCGGACGCCGGGATATGGTCCGACGCGCACGGCCGGGCCTACGAGCGCATCGCGGCGTTCGTGAGGTCGCAGGGCGCGGCCGCCGGGATCCAGCTGGCGCACGCGGGCCGCAAGGCCTCGACTGACGTCCCCTGGGCGGGCGGCAAGCCGCTCGCGCCGGAGCGTGGCGGCTGGCAGCCGGCGGCGCCGAGCGCGGTACCGTTCGCCCATGGGCACCCGGTCCCGCGCGAGATGGGCGGCGCAGACATCGAGGCGGTGGTCGCCCAGTTCGCGGCCGCGGCGCGACGCGCACACGCGGCCGGGTTCCAGGTCGTCGAGCTCCACATGGCGCACGGCTATCTCTGCCACGAGTTCCTCTCGCCGCTCTCGAACCGCCGCACCGACCGTTACGGCGGCAGCCTGGAGAACCGGATGCGGGTGCCGATCGAGGTCGCCTGCGCGGTGCGAAGCGTCTGGCCGGCCGAGCTGCCGCTGTTCGCGCGTATCTCGGCGACCGACTGGGCGGAGGGCGGCTGGGACCTCGACGAGGCCGTCACGTTCGCCGGCCGCCTCAAGGACGTTGGCGTGGACATGGTGGACTGCTCGAGCGGGGGGCTCGTGCCGCACGCCCGCGTCCCGGTTGGGCCGGGCTACCAGGTGCCCCTGGCCGCGCGCATCCGTCGCGACGCCGGGGTGGCCACGGGGGCGGTCGGCATGATCACCTCGGCGACGCAGGCCGAACAGGTCGTGGCCAACGGACAGGCGGACGCGGTGCTGCTCGCGCGGGGGATGCTCCGTGACCCCTACTGGCCGCTGCACGCGGCGAGGGAACTTGGAGCGGAGGCCTCGTGGCCCGTGCAGTACCTGCGGGCGAAGCCTGGGTGAGGGAGGGCGATAACGTGCTACGGCGCCAGCGCTCGGGGTCGGTCGTCTGCCCGTCGTGCGGAAAGCTCGTCGGCGTCAACGACGAGCGTTGCCTCTCGTGCGGCCGGCGCAACCCGGGGATGTGGGGGTTCGCGTCGGCGTTTCGGCGTTTGGGCCAGGATTTCGGGTTCACGCCTGCGGTGATCGGCGGGAGCGTGCTTCTCTACGCGGTGGCGCTGCTGCTCGACCCCTCGGGGCTCGCCGGGCACGGTCCGATGTCGCTGCTCGCCCCGACGACCCGCAGCCTGTTCGTGCTCGGCGCCAGCGGCGCGATCCCCGTGTTCGGGCTCGGCCGCTGGTGGACCGTGCTCTCGGCATCGTGGTTGCACGGCGGTCTGCTGCACATCCTCTTCAACATGCTGTGGGTCCGCCAGCTCGCGCCGGAGACGGCGGAAGCGTACGGCCCGGCGCGCATGGTGATCATCTACACCACGGCCGGCGTGACCGGGTTCCTCGCGAGCTCGGTGGTCGGCTACTACCTGGCGTTCCTGCCCGGCATCCTCGGCGGCGCCCGCTTCACGGTGGGCGCATCGGCGTCGATCTTCGGACTGCTCGGCGCGATCGTGCACTACGGCCGGCGGCGCGGCTCGAGCGCCGTCGGCCGCCAGGCGCTGGGGTACGCGCTGGTGCTCGGGCTGTTCGGGTTCGTGATGCCCGGCATCGACAACTGGGCGCACCTGGGGGGCTTCGCCGGAGGGTACCTGGCGGCGCGCGTCCTCGATCCGTGGAAACCCGAGCGGGTCGACCACGTGGTGGTGGCGTTCGCGTGCCTGGCGGCGTCCGTGCTCGCGGTCGTTGCGTCGATCCTGACCGCCCTGCCCACCCTCGGCTCCCGTTGAGCGCCGGGCCGCGCGCCACGCCGGCGGCCCCGGCCGGCGGGCGTCGCCGTGCGCCCCGGGGAAGACCGCTGGTATCCTTGCCGCGACGCCAGTGTGAGATTCAGACCGCGTCCGGAAGGGGGTGGGGGCGATGTTCGATTTCTCCGGGAGCGTGGCGCTCGTGACCGGGGCGGCCGGGAACCTCGGTAAGTCCGTGAGCCGGGCGTTCCAGGCATGCGCTGCGCGCACGGTCCTCGTGGACCGCGACGCGACCCGCCTGCAGCAGGTGTTCCCCGACCTGCAGGGTTCGCGCGACCACCTGCTCGCCGAGGGGATCGACCTGATGGCCGCCGGCGCACTCGACGGGGTCGTGACCCAGGCGGTCGAGCTGTTCGGCCGCGTGGACATCCTCGTCAACGCGGTGGGAGGGTTCCGGGCGGGCAGGCCCGTCCACGAGACACCGCTGGAAACGTGGGACATGCTCCTCGACCTCAATCTGAGGACCAGCCTCGTGGCGGCGCGGGCCGTCGTGCCGACGATGCTGGCGCAGCGTCGCGGGAAGATCATCACGATCGCGGCGCGCGCGGCGATGGCCGGCGCGGCCAACATGGCGGCGTACTCGGCGGCGAAGGCCGCGGTGGTCCGGCTCACCGAGAGCCTGGCCGCGGAGCTCAGGCACGCCGGAATCAACGTCAACTGCGTGTTGCCGGGCACGCTGGACACGCCGCAGAACAGGCAGGACCGGCCGGATGCGGACACCGCGAAGTGGGTCGCGCCCGAGGCGGTCGCCGACGTCGTCCTCTTCCTCGCCTCCGACGCCGGTCGGGCCGTCCACGGAGCGGCGGTGCCGGCGTTCGGGTTGAGCTGAGTCGGGGCGCAGGCCGGGGCGGGCGATGAACCGGACCGGGTGACGGCGCCACGGCGCCGGGACACCGCGGACGATCGGTCAGGGAGGGACGCCGTGAAGGTCAACATGGGCGGTATCGACAGGACGGCGAGGGCCGTGGTGGGTCTCGCGATCATCGGAGTCGGCGTGGCGCTGGGGAGCTGGTGGGGTCTGATCGGCCTCCTGCCGCTCGGAACCGCGCTGGTTGGCAACTGCGCGCTCTACACCGTGCTCGGCATCTCGACGCGCAAGGCGCCCGCCGGGAAGCCGGCGGCTTCGTAGGGCGTGCGCACCGCGACCTGAAGTATCATCCGCCGACCCTCGTCGCCCTCGAGCGCGGTGGGGGTTTTGGAAGGGAGCTCTCGCGATGAGGAAACGCGTGTTGGGCCTCGGGTCGTTGTTGGTGGCAGCGTTGGGCGCGAGCGTCATGCTGGCGCCGACGGCGGGCGCGGGCGAGCCGACCGAGAAGGCGGGTCCAGTGAGCGAAAAGGTGATCACCACGACGTCGGGTTTGCAGTACGTCGATCTCAAGGTCGGCGAGGGTGCCGAGGCGAAGGCGGGCCAGACCGTAACCGTGCACTACACCGGCCGGTTCGAGGACGGCAAGGTCTTCGACTCGAGCGTCGGCAAGAGCCCTTTCGTGTTCCAACTCGGTGCCGGTCGGGTGATCAAGGGCTGGGACGAGGGTGTCGCCGGCATGAAGGTCGGCGGCAAGCGCAAGCTCGTCATCCCTGGGAAACTCGCCTACGGGGAGCGCGGCTTCCCGGGCGTGATCCCGGCCAACGCGACGCTGGTCTTCGAGGTCGAGCTCCTCGGCGTGAAGTGAGGCAGTTGAGAGTGAAGAGTGAGGCAGTGAAGAGTGAAGAGTTAAGAGTGAAGAGTGGAAAATCAACAGCTCTTAACTCTTAACTCTTAGCTCTTAACTCTTAACTCGCTTACCCTCACTCCCCGTCGTCGAGCGACGGCTTGACGAGCACGGTGCCGGCGCGGCCGACCAGATCGACCGCGAGCGAGTGCCGGCCGCGCGTTTCCTCGGAGCGGACGAGGACCAGCGTGTAGTGGCCGGCCAGGGCGCCCTCGAGTCGGGTGACGGCCTGGCTGGGGAACAGGTTCGTCTTCACGTAAAAGCCGCCGGTGTCCGCCGCGACCTGCTGCAGCCCGACCTCGAGGTCGTGGTAGTCCGCGTCGGTGACGTCGATGGCGAACACGGACACGCGCGCGCGGAGAAGCGCGTCCCGGGCCGGCCCGTAGTCGTGGCCCATCACGACCCAGGGCAGCGCGAGGTGGCCCAGCCCCCATCCGAAGTAGACCAGTGACTTGGCGCCGGGAAGCGCCTCGAGCGCACGCGCCGTGACCAGGAGGCCGCTCTCGGGCTCCGCGGCGCGCTCCGCGGCGGCCCGGTCGAACGACGCCGCGAGCGAGGGGAACCGACCGGGTGCGACGTCGGGCTCCCTGCCGGTGAGGATCGCCTCGTGGATCGCCTGGATGATCCTCGCGCGGTCGGCCGTGAAATCCTGGCGCAGCTTGAGATGGGAGTCGAACGAGACGACGGCGACACGGTCGCCCGGCAGCAGCGTGTCGAGCAGCTCGATCGCCTTGAACTTGAGGCGCATGAGGCCGGCGAGCCGTACCTGTGCGAAATCGCTTTGGAAGAAGTAGACGATCAGACGGCCCGGGGGCGCGGCCGGACGTCCGCTGAGCGCGGCCTGTTCGGGCGTCGGGCCTTCGGCGAACGGCTGCGTGCCGGGTACCCATTCCACCGACTCCAGCTCCGCGGGGCGGCCGTCCACGAGCACCCGGAAGTCGGCGCTGCCGAGCCCCGTCACCGGGTCGCCCCGGCTGTTCACGACCCGCGCGTCCACGACGACGCGCCGGACCTCGACGTGCTCGCGCACCCGGATCTCCTGGCCTAGCGCCGGGCGCTGCAGGACCGTCGCGAGCAGCGCGACCGCCGCGGCGACCCGGAGGCTCAGGCGCGCGAACGCGTCGCCCGGCATGGCCGGTGACCTCCGCCGCGGATCATTGCCGGCCCCACGGAAGATGCTCGAGGTCGACGTTGCCGCCGGATAGAATGATCCCGACCCGCAGCCCGGCCGCGGCGAGCTTGCCCTCGATCAGCGCACCCAGCGGCACGGCCGATGACGGCTCGACGAGGATCTTCATGCGTTCCCAGACGTGCCGCATCGCGGCGACGATCGCCGCCTCGCTCACGGTCACGATCCCGGCGACGTGCTCCCGGATGATCGCGAAGGTAAGCGTCCCGAGCGAGGTCAGGAGGCCGTCGGCGATCGTGCGCGGGTCGACAGACGGAACGATCCGCCCCTGCTCGAGCGAGCGGAACGCGTCGTCGGCGGCCGCAGGCTCCGCCCCGACCACGCGGGCGCCGGGCGCGAGGCTCCTGACGACGATCGCGGTTCCCGAGAGCAACCCGCCGCCGCCAACCGGCGTCATCACCACGTCGAGGTCGGGGATGTCCGCGAGCAACTCGAGAGCGGCGGTGCCCTGGCCCGCGATCACGCGCGGGTCGTTGTATGGGTGGACCACGGCAGCGCCGGTGGCGGCGACGACGGTCTCGAGCGTCGACTCGCGCGCCTCGAGCGTCGGCTCGCACAGCACGATGCGGGCGCCGTACCCGTCGACCGCCGCCTGCTTGATCGCCCTCGAGGTGCTGGGCATGACGACGTGCGCCGGTATGCCCCGCAGACGCGCGGCGAGCGCGAGCGCCGCGGCGTGGTTGCCCGAGGAGTGCGTCGCCACGCCCTTCGAGGCCTCCGCGTCGGAGAGCGAGAACACGGCGTTGGTCGCCCCGCGGAACTTGAACGCCCCGACCTTCTGGAAGTTTTCGCACTTGAAGAACAGCCTCGCGCCGACCATCGCGTCGAGGGCCTCGCACGTGAGCACGGGTGTGCGGTGCGCGAAGGGCCGGATGCGCTGCGCGGCAGCGCGAACGTCGGCGATCGTCGGAGCGGCGGTGGTCAGCGCGCACCTCCCCCGACGAGTCTAGCGCCGGGCGGCGGTCTCCGGGAGACGAGGTGGCGCCGTCCGCGCGTGCTGACGTCCGGGTCGAAAGTCGAAAGGCCAAAGTCGAAAGTGAAGGAATGCATTTCCGTCTCTGCTTTCGACTTTGAACTGGCGACTTCTCCTAGAACTTGTATCCCAGCATGAGGCGGAAGTTGCGCCCGGGTTCCAGGTGCGTGTTGAACGGCTCGATGTACGCCGTGTTGCCCGCGTTCTCGAGCGCCGCCTGCACCGTCAGTCCGCCCGTGATGTCGTAGCCGCCGCGGAGGTCGAGCACCGCGAAGCCGGGGGTCTGGACCTGGTCCTGCGGCACCCGGGTCTGGCGCCCGACCATCCGGGTGCCCACCTCGCCCCACCACCGGGGCGCCTGATAGCGCAATCCGAGGACGCCCTTCAGCGGCGCGATCAACGCGAGCGGTGCGCCGGTCTTGTCGTCGGTGCCGCGGGAGTACCCGATGTTGCCGAACGCGGTCCAGTGCGCGGACGGGTACCAGTTGAGCTCGAACTCGGCGCCTTCGATCGTCGCGCGGTCGATGTTGCCGAAATGAGCCAGCAGGAGGCCGGAGGCCGGGTCGCTGCCGGTGTACACGAGGTCGATGAAGTCGCGCGCCGCGTTGTGGTAGACGTTGAACCCGCCGGCGAATTGCTGGTAGCGCACTTTGAAGCCGACCTCGCTGTTGAGCGTCGTCTCCGACCTCAGCTGCGGGTTCTGCTCGATCAGCACCGTGCCGGTCGTGTCGACTCCGAAGAACGAGCGCTCCTCGATGTTCGGGGCTCGGAATCCGCGGCCGACGAGCGCGGTGAGGGCGACGTTGTTCGTCACCTCATACAGCGCCGAGACGTTGCCCGAGCCCGCGGTCTGCGCGAGATCGAACGGCTGGCCGGTATAGCGCGGGTCGACCTGACTCGCGAAGCTGTACCGGTCGCCGCGGACGCCCGCGACCAGCTTGAGGCGGGAGGTGACGGGGAGCTCGTCCTGGACGTAGATGCCGAGGCCGCGCTGGTAGCTGTTGGGGACCGCCACGTTGGTGTCCGAGCCGAGGATCGAAGACTCCTGGGTGTCGTCGTGCAGGTTGTCCTGGTAGAAGTCCAGACCGAACGTGAGCTGGCCTCCGCCCGCTTCGGTACCGGAGTGAACGTTGAACCCCCAGGTGTTGATCACCGAGTGCGTGAAGTTGTCGGAGAAGAACGTGGGCCCGAAGTTGAAGTCGAGGATGCTGTCCTTGACCACGCCCTGCCAGTAGGCGTTCATCGAGAGGCTCGCGAGCCCGAGCACCGGCCCCGAGTCGTAGGTGAGCCCGATCTTGTTGCGGTCGAACTTGGGGAACGAGATGTCGATCCCGGAGGTCGCGGGGTCGTAGCCTGGAAATCCGACATCGCGGGCCTGCGTCGTCTGCACGTCGAGGCGCATGACCGCGTTCTCGGACACGAGGTAGCGGACGTTGCCGTCGAACGCCCGTTGCTTCATGCCGGAATTCGGGACGACGCCTTCCGGGCTCGTGTAGTTCTTGGCATCGAAGTCGCTCGCGCTGAAGTGGAAGGTGACGCGCTCGCCGGCCCCGTTGAGCTGGAGCTGGCCGCGGTTGGACCTCGCCGAGTCGCCGTACTCGTAGTTCACGCCGCCCCCGACCGTGAATGCGCCCTGCGCGAACGCCTGCTGCTTGGTGATGATGTTGATGACGCCGCCGATCGCGTCGCTGCCGTAGAGCACCGAGGCCGGGCCGCGCAGGACCTCGATGCGCTCCACCTGGGAGAGGTCGACAAGGCCCGGCTGGATGCCGGCGAACTGGGTCGACTCCCGGGAGTTGTTGAGCCGTTGCCCGTCCACCAGGATCAGCACCCTGTTGCTCGACATGCCGCGGATCACGGGCAGGCCGCGGAACGGGCCCTCGCCCGAGATGTCGACCCCCGGCAGCATCTTGAGCGCGTCGACCATCTTCTCGGGCATGTCGCGCTGGAGCTGGTCGGCGGAGACCACGCTGATCGGTATCGGCGTCTGAAACGAGTCGGTCTCGTAGCGGGTTGCGGTGACCTGGATCTCCTCGTGGACGGGCGGCGGCGTCGGCGCCTTGCTCGGGGCCGGCTTGGCCTTCCCCTTGTCGGAGGCGTCCTTCGCCGTCGTTGCGGTTGCGGTGGCGCCGTCACCCGGGCCCTTCGCCGCCTGATCGGGCGCCGGTGGCGCGCTCTCGAGTGCGGCGAGCAGCATCGTGGCGATGAGGAACATGATCCAACCCCCTCCGGACCGGCCCGTCTCAACCGCGGGCCGACCATCTCCGAGCACACGCTACCAGGTCAAGGCTGGTTTGTAAATCCTATTCTGTCATGACTTTGTCGTTCTCGTCTCGAGACAGTGGTCTGACGGATCGGGTCCTTCTGTGAGGGTGTCAAAGACGCCGTGACGTTGTTCACGGTTGAGCGCGAGTCGCATCATCGGTTGTGGGTCCGTGGAGGGTGAGCGAGCAGCTTTCCGGCGCGCCGAGTCCGGCGTCTCCCGCCGCGTCTTCGAGGAAGGCCGCGTTACAACCGCGCGACGACGACCAGCGTCACGTCGTCGGTCAGCGGTCCGTCGCCGACGTGTGCGTCGAGCGCCCGCCTCAGACGGTCGTGAACCTCCTGGACGCTCCCGCCGGGCGCGAGGAGCGTGCGCAGCGCCTCGTACCCGAACGCGTTCCCCGCCGAGTTCGCGGCTTCCGGGAGCCCGTCGCTGTACAGGACGAGGAGGTCGCCCGGCGAGAGGATCGCCTCCGACACGCCCGCCTCGACGCCTTCGCGGATCCCGAGCGGGATGCTGCCGGTGCCGAGCTCGGACACCTCGCCGTCGGCTCGGCGGAGGAGGGGGAAGGGGTGTCCGGCGCACACGTACGCGAGGCGCCCGGCCGCCGGTTCGAGCAGGCCGTAGAACAGGCTCATGAACGAACGGCGGTCGCCGGTCCGAAACAGCACCCTGTTGAGCAGTTCCGCGACCCTGGCAGGGTCGGGGTCGACCTCGACCGCGAGCCTGAGCGCGGCGTTCGAGATCGCCATCAGGAGGCCGGCCGCCATGCCGTGTCCGCTGGCGTCGCCGATCACGAGCGCGACGCGCCCTCCGGGGAGCGGGAGGAAGTCGTAGTAGTCGCCGCCGACCTCGTTGGCGGTCCGGTAGGAGTGGGCCACGGCGTAGCCCGGAATCGCGGGCACCTCGGCCGGCAGCAGTTCCCGCTGGAGCTGGCGGGCGACCTCGAGCTCGTCGCGCACGAGCACCCGGTCGGTCAGCTCGAGCGCCAGGACGAACACGAGGATGCCGACGCTGAGCATGAACCAGAACGGCGAGAAGTCGACGGTGATGCGCTCGGTCTCGACGACCGCGTTGACCCTCACGAGGCCGAGCAATGCGGCCAGGATCGCGACGGCGAACAGCACACGCCGGGCCGGAGTCAGCTTGTACGCGAGACCGAGAAAGAGCACCTTGGTCCGGAAGAACCACCCCCGGACGAACCCCCTGGGCTCCGCCGAGAGGTCCTGCTCGCGGGTGATGACGCGGTACGCCTGGCGCGCGTCCCGCCCGATCACCCGCCGCATCTCCCGGGTGGTCAGGCCGGCCGTGTACTCCCGGTAGAACGTCCGCAAGCGCCCCGTCGTCGTGGTCTCCGCTCCGCTGATCATACGGCGGCCGGGACGGCTCGGTTCCGGGGAGGTCGCGCGGAAGAAGAGAACGGCCCCGGTCGCGAAGACCGGGGCCGTCGGTTCATGACGCGGTCAGCTCAGAAGCGGACGCCGACCGAGACCGAGAAGCTGCGCGGAATCTGGTAGTTGTTGGCGTTCGTCGGCTTGCCGAAGTTCGGCCCCTTCTGGTAGTTGCCGGTGCAAGTCGTGGTCTGCCCCTGCGGGCACTCGGTCGGCGTGTCGTTGAACGGGTTGAAGCGCGCCAGGTACGCCTTGTCGCCGGCCGTATAGATCGTGGTGTTGACGGTCTGCACCGCGTGCTCGTTGAAGACGTTCGTCAGCACGGGCTGGACGAAGAACTCGAGCTCGGTGCCGATCGCCGGGATGACGAACGAGTAGTTCATCGAGAGGTCGGTCGTGGTGACGTTGGCAGTGTGGAATGCGTCGCGGCTGGTGAAATAGTAGGTCTGTGTAGTCGGCGGCGTGATGTAGCCCGGGTTCGTGATGTACGGCTTCTTGGCGGAGTCCGTCAGCGGGACCGTGCCCACGGCGCCGTACGGCGTGCCTGAGAAGAAGCTCTCCATCGCCGAGACCGACAGCCGGTTGTGACGATGGCTGAGGACGTCCCAGATCGCCCACACGCGCGCCTTGTGGCGCTGGTCGGCGCCGAGGTTGCCCTTGGGGGCGTACCAGGCGAGGTTCCGGTACTCGGGGAACTGCATGATCGCCGAGGACAACGGGCCCGAGGTCGAGTTCTCGCCGTCCCAGTTCCCGTACAGCCTGGAGATCGTCCAGTTGCCGCCCAGGCCGAGCGTATCGGTGAGGCGGAAGTTCCACGACATCTGAAGGCCGTCGTACTTCCGCTCGAGCAGGTTGCTGTCGTTCTGGTAGACGGTCCAGTTGTAGGTACCGTTCGGGGTCGTCACGGTGCCGGTCGAGAGGTCGAGGCGGGCGACGTAGAAGTCCTTGGCCTGACGGTTGACGTAGTCGACCCGGACCATGCCGTGGCTGCCGAACCTCTTCGCTACGCCCAGCGTGATCTCCTCCGTGTTCGGCGACTTGAGGGAGCCGTTGAACTTGGAGTTCCCGCCCGGGATGTCGGGCGCGCCGCGGTAGAGCGCCGAGTTGTCCGTCCACGGGCTCGCGAACGGGTCGACGCCGTTGGCCCTGAACCAATCCCAGAACTGCTGGATCGCGGTCGCGGTGTCGGTGCAGTTGGCGCCTGCCGTGGTGCACTTGTCGTTGATCGCGGGGCCGCCGTAGTTGTACTGCCACGTGGCCGGGTTGCCCGCGGACGACGTCGAGTCGCCGATCGTGTTGGCCACCGCCGTCACGTACTTGGCGAAACCGCCGTTGACGAGCCACTCGCCGTTGGCCTTGGGGTCCCAGGTCAGGCCTAGGCGCGGCGACAGGTTCTGGTCATCGGTGACGAGCTTGCCCATGCCGTCCTTGCCGTTGTTCTTGTCGAAGCGCAGGCCGACGTTGAACGAGAAGTTGTCGTTCAGGCGCCACTTGTCGTTGGCGAAGAACGAGTCGGTCTTGAAGTGGTTTCCCTTGTTGTAGTTGAGGATCGGCTGCCAGTAGAAATAAGTCGAGGTGCCGGGCAGCAGCACCGGGAAGACCTCACCGGCGGGCCCGATCACCGCGCTCTGGGCGTAGATGCGGGTGTCGTTGCCGGACTGGTGGTTCATCACGCTGCGCTGGTCGTCGAAGCTGTCGAACCCGGCGGCGATGTCGTGGGTCCCCAGCCCCTTCGAGGAGAGGAAGTACGACGCCTTGGCGATGTAGTCCTGGTTGTTGCGCAGCTCGGGCTCACACACCCCGCAGAACGTCGGCGACCAGAAACGGGCGCTGCGGCTGCGGTCGATCATGAGGGTGCCGTCGATAGGATCGCGCCACGGCGAACCTGAGCCGACGAACGAGAACTCCTTCCTCGAGTACTGACCCTCGACGAAGAAGTTGTCGGTGATCACACCGGTGTAGTTCCCGGTGTACAGCTTGGACGGCAGGTCGCGGTTGTACAGGGAGCGCAGGTCGAGGATCGCGGCCGAGGTGTAGTAGTTGTTGTTCTGGAGGACGTCGTAGTCGAGGTACGAGCCGACGAGCCGGTGGTTGGGGTTGAGGGAGAAGGTCAGTTTGCCTTCGTAGCGCTTGTCCGTGGTGTTGACCGGGTACGGGAGGAACGTGTACGAGGTCTGTTGCGTGAGGTCGGTCTTGCGATACCGGTAGGCGCCGAAGAACCAGAGGTGGTCCTTGAGCACGAACCCGCCGATCGTGGCCGAGTAGGTCTTGTTGACCTTGTCGGTGCGGGTCGTGGTGAGCGGCGTTGCCGCCGTCCATTTGTCGTTGTCCAGCCCGATGCGGACGGTCCCGTGGAACTCGTTGCCGCCCGACTTCGTCAGCATGTTGATGACGCCGCCCGCGAACCGGCCGTACTCGGCGGAGATCGAGGCGGTGCTCGTGGTGGTCTCCTGCACGGCGTCCTCGACGTAGAAGTTGGTCGGCGTGTTGCGGACGTTGTCCATGATCGCGACGCCGTTGACGAGGAAGAGGTTCTCGTAGGAGAGGGCGCCGGAGATCGCGATGTTGGCCGTCACGGCGCTGACGTTGGTGCCGGCCGCGAGGGCGGCGTAATTGAAGATGGTGCCGTTGCTGGACGCGAGCGGCAGCTTGTTGAGCAGGTCGTTGGTCAGCGTCGACGCGGCCTGGTTCGTCGTAGAGATCGTCTCGTACGAGCCGGTGACCGTCACGGCCTCGGCCACCTTGGCCTGGGGCATGACCGCGTCGACCATGGCGTCCTGTGCCGCTGACACTTTCCTCGTGGTGTCCAGCGATTGGAAGCCTTGCAGCTCGAACTTGACCGTGTAGTCTCCGGGCGGCAGGAAGCGGAAGATGTAGTCGCCGTTGACCGAGGTCACGGCGGTGCGCGCCCCCTGAAGGGCCGGCGAGGTCGCCGTCACGGTGACGCCCGGAAGCGGGGCCTTTCCGTCGGTGACGTGACCCGCGAGGGTCCCGGTCGGGAGCTGGGCGATTGCCGGGAGGGCAAGTGCTGCGACCCCGGCGAGACAGACGACAAAGCGAACGAATCTCATAGCACGCTTTCCTTTCCCCTTCGTAGAGTGATACCAACACTGCGATTGCAGCTGATCCAACAACACACGTCGAACGCGGAATCGAGGTTGTCCCGGCGCCAGGTACCTCCTTCCCGTCGCCCCGAGGGACGACACACCGCTGGTTATCGGCCATATCTGTGCAATCCCGTTGCCAGCCGCCGAGCGCCTGGTAGCAGCATCCGGCGGGGAATGTATCCAATATCTCGAATTCCTGTCCGATCCGGCGAACAGATGGGCCCCGACGTGGTCATACGGCACTGCGACGCGGTTTCAGATCTTCTTGCCGGACGGTGCGGATCGGGACCGGCGCAGGGGCGGCGGCGCGGAGATGGCGGTCCGAGAACGGCGAGCGTACATTGGATCGCGGCTTAGCGGGGTGACACGAGCGTGCTCCTCGATCGAGTGCTGGGTTCAAGGCGGCGCGGCCGGGGTGGGCCGGCGGTGCTCTTGGCCGTGTTCGCGGCGCTGGCGGCGTGTCGAGCCCCCGGCGTCCGGGCCCCCCTCGTCGTGGACCTGGACCGCGCTCCCGCGACCCTCGATCCCCACCACCACAACGAGGTCGTCGGGTGGTCGCTGCTGTGCAACTTCTACGACGCGCTGGTCGGCTTTTCGCCGGAGATGCGGATCGAGCCGGCGCTGGCCGAATCGTGGGCGGTCCTCGCCGACAACCGGCTCCGCTTCGAACTCCGGCGGGGCGTTCGGTTCGCCGACGGCGCGCCGTTCACGAGCGCCGACGTCGTCGCGAGCTTCGAGCGCGCGCTTCACGACCCGCGGTCGAGAATCCGGCATCACCTGGTCGGGGTTCGCCGCGTCGTGGCCGACGGGGATGACGCCGTCGTGTTCGAGACGACCGGGCCGGCGCCCACGCTCGTCAACAGGCTGGCGTTCCTGTTCGTGGTGCCGAGGAGCCTCGCGGCGGTCCCCGAGATCGGGAGGCCGGTCGGCACCGGCCCGTATCGCTTCGTGCAGCGCGGGCCGAACGGGTCCGTCGAGGCCGAGGCGTGGCCGAGCTGGCGCGGCATGGCGGAGGTGCGTCGGGTCGTCTTCTCCTTCGTCGAGGACGAGGAGCGGCGCAGCGACGCCTTCCTCTCGGGCGGCGTCGACGTCTCGTCGCGCCTCCTCGAAAGCGCGCTCGACGAGGTCGAACGCCGGCAGGGGCTGCGCGTGAAGCCGCAGCCGAACCTCGGCGTGCAGCTCATGGTGGCGGCGCCGCAGGCCGCGGCGGGGCGGCGAGGCGCGCCCTGGCCGATCCGAGGGTCCGGCGGGCGATGCTGCTGGCGATCGACCGTGCGGCCATCGTGAGCGGCGTGCTGCGCGGCAACGGTACCGTCGCGTCGCAGTACGTGCATCCGGTGGTCTTCGGCTACGACCCCGGCGCGTCGGCGGCGCCGCACGACCTCCCCCAGGCCCGACGCCTGATGCGAGACGCGGGGTTCGCCGACGGCTTCGCGGTCGAGCTGGCGCACGGCTCCATCCCGCCGGCCTACGTGGCCGCGCTCGTGGCGGACCTGGGCCGCATCGGGATCCGGGTCACGCCCGTTCCGATGACGCTGGCGGAGCTGCTCCGCCGAGCGCGCGCCGGGGAGCTGCCGCTGCTCACGTACGGCCGCGCGTGCACGACCGGAGACGCGTCGGAGTTCCTCGACAGCTCCTTCCACAGCCGCGACCCGGAGCGGGGGCTGGGCGAGGAGAACTACAGCGGGATCTCGGATCGCGAGCTCGATGCCCTTCTGGAGGCCGCCGACCGCGAGCTCGACCAGGCGCGACGCCTGGCCTTGCTCCAGCAGGCGCAACGGCGGGTGCTGGAAGCGCTGCCGATCCTGCCGCTGACGCTGAGGTCGGAGTTCGTCGGTCTTTCGGCGAGGGTCGACCTGCCGGTCAGGTACGACGGCTGGCTCAGGGTGGACGGGTTCAAGTGGGTGCGCTGACCCCAGCCACGCCCTGCAGCGACGCGCCCCGGCTCGCGGTCGCGGGGTTCCAACCGACTGCCGCGAGCCGTGACGGCGCGCCGAATGTTCGCGGCCGGCGAATCCCGGCGTGACGCGCCTCTGGTATCATGATTTCGAAGACTTGGTGAGCCCATTGGCGAGTGATCTCTGTCGTGGCGCGGGGCGACGAGTTGTGCAAGCCGCCACGATCACAGGCGCCCTGGTAGCGGCGCTGTACCTTGCTTCCTGTGCAGGGGCCCGCAGCGCGTCGCAGAACCCCCCCACGCCCGCGGCGCCGCTCACCGTCGCGCCTCAGAGCGACTGGTCGGACGCCGTCCTCTACTTCGCGATCGTCGACCGTTGGGCCGACGGCGACCCCGGCAACGATGCGGGCGTCGACCGCTCGGCGAAGGGCGCGTTTCACGGCGGCGACCTCGCGGGCCTGCGCGAGCACCTCGACGACATCGCCGGGCTGGGCGCCACGGCCATCTGGATCACGCCGGTCGTCAAGAACATCGACGGCTTCGTGACCGGCGCCGGTTTCCCGGACTGGGCCTACCACGGCTACTGGGCGGACGACTTCACCCGGATCGACCCGCGCTTCGGGAACGAGGCGGAGTTGAAGGCGCTGGTGGACGCGTGCCACAGCCGCGGGATGAAGGTCCTCCTCGACGTCGTCTACAACCATGCCGGGTACGGCTCGCACTACCTCAAGGACCCGAAGACGAAGGGATGGCTGCGGTCCGAGGAGGCGGGGACGTGCGGTCAGGATGACCTCACGACGTGCGTGGCGGGCCTGCCCGACTTCAAGACCGAGCTGCCCGAGGTGGCCGACTTCCTGCTCGGCGCCCAGCTCGCATGGGCGAAGAAATCCGGCGTGGACGGGTTCCGCCTCGACACGGTCAAGCACGTCGACCACCCGTTCTGGCAAGAGCACCGCCGCCGGACGCGGGCCATGCTGGGACCCGGTTTCTTTCTGCTCGGCGAGGTCTGGGGCGGGGACGCCAAGGTGCTCGATCCGTGGTTCTCCACCGACGAGATCGACGCAGGGTTCGACTTCTCGTTCCAGGGCAACGTGCTGGGGTTCGTTCAGGGGCGCGGCCGCGCGGTGGCGTTCGACCACTACCTCAAGTCACGCGAGAAGGTGCGGCCGGGGCACCTGCTCGTACAGTTCCTCTCGTCCCACGACGTCCCCGGAGCGCTCTTTCAGCTGGGGGGCGACAAGCTCCTGTTCCGCCTCGCGGCGGTCCTCGAGTTCACATCGATCGGCATCCCGCTGATCTACTACGGCGAGGAGGTCGGGCGGATCGGCGGGGACTGGCCGGACAACCGCAGCGACATGCCCTGGGGCCAGCGGGACGTCTTGCCGGGCAAGTCGCTGCCGCGCGACGAGGCCATGCTCGGCGACTACCGCCGGCTGATCGGGATCCGCCGGGCTCATCCGGCGCTCTCGCGCGGCGTGCATGAGCAGCTCGTGGCCGACGGTGACCTCCTCGTATTCGCGCAGACGGACACTGGAAGCGGGGACGCCGTCGTCGTGGCGATCAACCGGGGCGAGAAGCCTCTGACGGCCCGTTTCCCGGCGCCGGCGGGGTGGGCCGGAGGGCGTGTGACGGATCTCTGGAACGGCGGCGCCGTGCCCTTGACAAGCGGCTCCGTCGAAACGACTGTGGACCCGAAGACCGCAAGAATCCTGGCTCGCGAGGTGAGGTAGGGACGTGAGCCCCGCGGGTTTCAGCAGGAGGGCTGCCGAATGGCCGGCGTGACGCTCAAGGGCGTGGAGAAGCGATTCGACAAGACGACCGTGATCAAGAGCCTCGACCTCGAGATCAAGGACCACGAGTTCATGGTTCTCGTGGGACCCTCGGGCTGCGGCAAGTCGACGGCACTCCGGATGATCGCCGGCCTGGAGGAGATCTCCGGAGGGACCATCGCGATCGGCGACCGCGTGGTCAACGACCTCCCGCCCAAGGACCGCGACATCGCGATGGTGTTTCAGAGCTACGCCCTCTACCCGCACATGACGGTCCGCGAGAACCTCGAGTTCGGCCTCAAGATCCGCAAGATGCCGAAGGCCGACATCGACAAGCTCGTCAATCACGCGGCGCAGATGCTCGGGATCGACCACCTCCTCGACCGCAAGCCGCGCGAGCTGTCGGGCGGGCAGCGCCAGCGCGTGGCGGTCGGGCGGGCGATCGTCCGGCAGCCCTCGGTCTTCCTCTTCGACGAGCCGCTCTCCAACCTGGACGCCAAGCTCCGCGTGCAGATGCGGGCCGAGATCGCCAAGCTCCAGCAGCGCCTCCAGACCACCACGATCTACGTCACCCACGACCAGGTCGAGGCGATGACGATGGGCCAGCGCGTCGCGGTGCTCAAGGACGGCGACCTCAAGCAGGTCGGGTCGCCGATGGAGCTGTACGACCGGCCCGCGAACGTCTTCGTGGCGAGCTTCATCGGCACGCCGCCGATGAACTTCGTCGCGGCCACGATCACCGCCAGCGGCGCCACCCTGGCGACGGCCAAGTTCGACCTCCCGGTGCCGGCGTCGCTCCGGGGCGTGACGAACCGAAACGACGGCCGCAAGGTGGTGGTCGGCATCCGACCGGAGAACATCCTCGAGACGGGTGTCGAGGGACGCGGCGAGACCGCGGCGCTCGAGGCCGAGGTCGAGATCGCGGAACCGTTGGGCAACGAGGTGATCGTCCACGCTCGCGTGGGCGATGCCCTGCTCGTCGCCAAGCTCGAGCCCCACCGCGTGCCCAAGCTCGGGGAGAAGATCAACCTGTTCGTCGAGCTGGACTCGCTGCATCTGTTCGACGCCGAGACCGAACAGCGTCTCGGATGAAGAGGAGGGTCGCGATGAGCAAGGGTCATTCTCGCCTCGTGGTGTGCACGGCCGTGGCCGCGCTGTGCGCCGTTTCGACGCTCGCCGCACCGCCCGTCGAGCTCGTCGTCTGGCACGCCTACCGCGGCGGCGAGGCGGCGGCGTTCGCGAAGGTCGTGGCCGCGTACAACGCCGCCAGGGCCGGCGCCGGCATCAAGGTGACGACGCTGCCCGTGCCCTACGACGCCTTCGCCGACAAGATCACGGCCGCCGTGCCGCGCGGCAAGGGGCCCGACATCTTCATCTTCGCCCAGGACCGCCTGGGCGGCTGGGTCGAGGCCGGGAAGACCATTGAGCCGATCGACTTCTACGTGGACAAGGCGACGAGGGACCGGTTCCTGCCGACCACCGTCGAGGCGATGACTTATCGCGGCACGCTCTACGCGCTGCCATTCAACTACAAGGTCATCACCATGGTCTACAACAAGAAGCTGGTCACGACCCCGCCCAAGACCTCGGGGGAGCTGGTCAAGCTCGCGAAGTCGCTCACCGACGCGGCCACCGGCAGGTTCGGCGTGGCCTACTGGTACACCAACTTCTACTACCACGCGATCCTGATGAACGCGTTCGGCGGCGGCGTGTTCGACGCGACGGGCAAGCCGATCCTCAACAGCGCCGCGAACGTCGCCTCGCTCGACCTCCTGATGAGGTGGGTGGACAAGGACAAGTTCCTCCCGGCTGAGCCGTCGACGGCGCTCGTCACGTCGCTGTTCAACGACGGCAAGGCCGCGATCGTGTTCAACGGGCCGTGGTTCCTGGGCGAGATCGCACCCGGCGTCGACTACGGCCTGGCGCCGCTCCCGACGCTCGACGAAGCCGGCGGCAAGCCGATGCGGCCGTGGATGACCGTCGAGGGCGTCTACATCGCGGCCGGCGCCAAGAACAAGGACGCCGCCTACGACTTCGTCAAGTACGTGACCGACACGCCGGCCACGAAGATCATGGCCGTCGAAGGGCGCCAGACCCCCGCGAACAAGCTCGTCTACGGCGATCCGCAGGTGGGCAACGACCCGATCCTGAAGGTGTTCCGCCAGCAGGTCGAGGTGGCGATCCCGATGCCGAACCTCGCGGAGATGAGCATGATGTGGACGCCTGCGAGCTCCGCGATGGCCGCCGTCGCCCAGAAGTCCGCCACGGTCAAGGCCGCGCTCGACCAGGCACAGAAGGAGGTCGTGGAGGCGGTCAAGCTGTTGCGGAAGCAGCAATGACCGAGGCGCCGTCCCATCGCCGGCGTTTCGCCGCCGGGCTGGCCGCCGCGCTCGTGCTCGGCGTGGGCCTGGCCCAGTGGTCGCTCGTGCGGGCGCGCTCCCGGGAGACCGGATCGCGCGCCCAGCGTGTGGGCGTCGTGGCGCTGTCCGCGCTCGTGGAGCTGGCCGAGCGCGCGGGCGGAGCAGGCGACGGGCTGCGCAAGGCCGTCGCGGCGGTCGCCCGGGAGAACGGTTCGCTGACCGCGATCAGGGTGGTCGCGTTCGACGGCCTGTCGCTGGAGGCCTCGACCGCCGCGGCGGACACGGGCGAGAAGGCGGCACCGCGCCGGCTGGCGAGGGAGGAGAAGGGGATCTACGACCAGGGGCAGCGCCTGCGCGCGGCGGTCGAGACCAACCGCCAGGAGGGCGGCGCTCGCAAGGAGGAGATCGAGATCGGCCGCGCCTCCTCAGGCGGCCTCCTCCTGGCCGCCCCGCTCGAGAGGGACGGAGCCGTCGTCGGCATGGCGGCGGTCGAGACATCGCCGGTGCCGCGCGCTCCTTCGACCGGGTGGCTGCTCCCGCTGCTGGCGGCGGTCGCCGGCATCGGGGTGTACTGGGTCGCCGCGATGGCGGTCGGCGAGCGGCGCGGTGCGCTCGCGGCCGCGGCCTGCGCCGTGCTCGTCGCGGCCATGTTCATCGTCGGACGTCACGCGATCACCGTGGTCGCCTCGGACGTCAGGGCGGGCGAGAGCGCCGTGGCGGCGGCGGTGGTCGCCGAGCAGGGAAGGGCGGCGAGGGCGCTGCAGGAGGCGTCGCTCGGCGACGGGCGGGCGCTGCACCCCGCGGCCTGGGACGCGGATGCCTTTCGGAGGCCGTTCGGGATCATTCGCGCGGACGGCTCGGTGGACCAGACCAGGGCCGCGCAGCGTCTCGCCGCGGTTGCGTCATCCGCGACTCGCGTCTTCGGGACGTACGCCGTCCTCGCGCTCGCCGTCCTGTCGACCGTTGGATTCGGGCTCGCCGCCCGCCTGGTGGCCACACTGCGGAAGCATCGCCAGGCGTACGCGTACACGTTCCCCGCGCTGTTCGGGATGCTCCTGCTCGTGTTCCTGCCGTTCCTCTACGGCGTGCTGCTCGCCTTCACCGACCAGTCGCTCTACACCTCGCAGGCCCCTGTCGGCGACCTGTTCAGCAAGCTCTGGGTGGGGTTCAAGAACTTCACCGACATCCTCGGCGACTTCCACGTCGTCACGAGCAGCGCGGCCGGCCTGGTCTGGAACTACCAGAACATCTACTGGACCCTGGGCGTCACGATCGTCTGGACCGTCACCAACGTCGCCTACGGCGTGGCCATGGGCCTGTTCCTCGCGCTCATCCTCAACACGAAGGGGTTGCTGGCCCGGCCGGTCTACCGGGTGATCTTCGTGCTGCCCTGGGCGATGCCGAACTACATCACGGCGCTCATCTGGAAGGGGATGTTCCACCAGCAGTTCGGCGTGATCAACCAGATCATCCAGATGTTCGGCGGCACGCCGGTCTCGTGGTTCGAGAAGCCGGCGACCTCGCTGTTCGCGTGCATCGCCACCAACGCGTGGCTGTCGGTGCCGTTCATGATGGTGATCGCGCTCGGGGCGCTGCAGTCGATCTCGGCCGACCTCTACGAGGCCGCACGGGTGGACGGCGCCACGCGCTGGCAGCAGTTCCGGTCGATCACCCTGCCGTCGCTCAAGCCCGCCCTGGTCCCCGCCGTCATCCTGTCGGTGATCTGGACGTTCAACATGTTCAACATCATCTACCTGGTCTCGGCCGGCGAGCCGGGGCACTCCACCGAGATCCTGATCACGCAGGCGTACAAGTTCGCGTTCGAGCAGTACCGCTACGGGTACGCGGCGGCCTACTCGATGGTGATCTTCGCGATCCTGCTCGCGTACGGCGTCTGGCAGAACAAGGTCACGAAGGCGACGGAGGGGATATGAGCGCGAACCGGCGCACCGGCGAGTTCCCGCACTTCCCCCTCCACCTGGTCCTGCTGGTCTACGCCGCCGTCACGCTCTACCCGCTCCTGTGGGTGCTCACGATCGGCTTTTCGGGGCAGCAGGGGCTCATGATCGTGGACATCCCGTCCAACCCGACGGTCCTCGACCGCCTGCGGGCGATCATGCCGTGGCCCGCGCACCTGTCCTTCTCCAACTTCACCTCGCTGTTCACGGAGCAGCCGTTCGCGCGCTGGCTCCTCAACAGCGTGATCGTGGCGTCGGCGACGACGATCCTCGGCGTCTTCCTCGCGTGCACCGCGGCGTACGCGTTCTCGCGCTTCCGGTTTCCCGGCCGCCGCGTCGGCCTGATGTCGTTCCTGGTCTCGCAGATGTTCCCGGGCACGCTGATGCTGATCCCGCTTTACCTCATCATCGTGGTGTACCTCGGCCTGGGGTCGAACTTCATCGGCCTCATCCTCGTCTACTCGATAACGGGGATCCCGTTCTGCGTGTGGATGCTCAAGGGGTACTTCGACACGATCCCGAAGGAGCTGGAGGAGTCGGCCCTGATGGACGGCGCCTCGGCGGCGACCATCTTCTACCGGATCGTGCTGCCGCTGGCGAAGCCCGCAGTCGCCGTCACCGCGCTGTTCTCGTTCATGACCGCCTGGAACGAGTTCATCCAGGCGGCCACGTTCATGGACAAGGCGACCATGTACACCGCCCCCGTGGGCCTGCGCTTCTTCGTCGGCGGGTTCTCGCAGCAGTGGGGGTACTTCGCGGCGGGCGCGATCGTCACCGCGATCCCGATCGTCGCGCTTTTCCTGTTCCTGCAGAAGTACCTCGTCTCGGGTCTGACCGCCGGGGCGGTCAAAGGGTAGGACAATCGCGGAAGGAGGTGCGACGCAAGCGTTCGATTCGACCCGCGAAGCAGAGAGAGATCTTCTTTGGCCGTTCTCGGGAAAGGGAGGCAACGTATGAGGAAATCGTGGCGTTTCGTCGGTCTGGCGCTCCTTGCGACCGCGGTGTTCGCGTCCGTCGGGATCGCCCAGGAGGTCTACTTCAAGGATCCGGTCGGGGACGACAACGGTCCGGGCGCCTACACCTACCCGACCGACAACGTCTACAAGCCGGGTTCGTTCGACCTCACGTTCGTCAAGATGAAGGCGTCGGGCGGGAAGTACCAGATCGACCTCGGGGTGAACGCGCAGCTCGAGGACAAGTGCTGGTCGATGCAGTACGGGTTCTGCGTGCAGATGTTCTTCGTCTTCATCAAGGCCGACACCGCGACGGGGCACACCGAGGGCCTGCCGGGGCTGTCCGTGCAGTTCGCGAAGGACTCCGGATGGAACAAGGTCATCATCGTGTCGCCCCAGCCGTCGACGAGGGTGAAGTCCGAGGTCGAGCTCAAGGTCGCCAAGGGCCTGCAGCCCGACATCGTCGTGCCGGATCACGTCAGAGGCGCGGGCCGCACGATCTCCGCGTGGGTCGACGCGAAGGACCTGCCGGCCGGCGACATCACCAAGTGGGGCTATCAGGTGGTCGTGCAGTCGAACGAGGGGTTCCCGGATCCGGATGCGCTGCTCACGCGGCGCGTGAACGAGTACGAGGGCCAGCACCGCTTCGGCGGCGGCAACGACTCGCACTGCAACCCGCAGCTCATGGACATCCTGGCCGGCAACGGCGCGGGCGACAAGAGCGAGGTCGACCTCCAGCACAAGATGCTGGCGTACGAGTGCAACGCCGACGGCACGTCGAAGAAGCTGGCCACCCTCGAGATGGTGTACCTGAAGAAATAGCCGGATTCGCAGCTATCGACTCTGAAGGGAGGAAATGATGCGTGGAGCAAAGAGGCTTCTGATACTGGGGCTTGTGATTGCGAGCTTCGTTCTCTTGACGGCCGTTGTACACGCCGAGGAGTTCAAGCTCAACCTCAGCGGCGCGACCTACACCAAGTGGCTTTGGGGCAACATGCACTACGACGGTTCGATGTACAACTACACCGACGTGCCAGGGGAGTACGTCGGCGACAACGGTCAGGGCTCCGAGCTCGAGCTGTTCGTGGACGCCAAGGTGTCGAAGAAGGTGTCGGTCCACGCCCGCATCCACAGCCGGTTCAGCCAGAACGAGTGGACGAACTATGGCGGCTGGGGCAACCCGGCAGGGACAAACCCGATCAACAACGGCAACTGCACCGGGGGCAGCTGCGGCGAGTTCGACCCGCGCTCCAACCAGTACATCAAGCTCCGCGGCGTCGCGGTGACGTTCACCCCGGGGTACAAGTGGCTCGACGACGCGGTGATCGGCGCGAGCGACTGGGGGATGTTCGACCCGTTCGTGGTCGGCCGGATCCGCTACATCGACCGCGACAACCTGTCGGGGATGCTGTTCCAGGGCTCGATGGCGCACCGCGCGTTCACCTGGGACTTCGCCCGGCTCTCACTGCCTCGCCTGTGGGCCGGCCCGAACTGGACCAGCGGAACCTACACGGGGTCGGATGCTTCGTACGTCGCCCAGTTCAAGGAGACTGTGAATCCGCTCTTCGACTTCGGCGGCACCTTCAACTACGTGAACGATCAGGAAATCGACAACACGGACATGAACTGGGACAACGGCCAGAACCTCAGGACCCGCTCCCGCAACTCGGTCGCCGGGGTCAAGTTCGGGATCCACCCGGGCGCGATTTGGGACATCCGCGGCGCCTACTACCACTCCACGTCCGACTCGCTCCCGATTGCCGGCGCACCCGCCAACTTCAACATTGGGGGGTTCGGCTCGACCCTGGCCGGGAGCCACTCGGGTAACTCGTGGAAGCTCGACGTCGACGCCAACGACCCGTTCGGAGTCGGGCTCTCCTTCAACGCGGAGGCGTTCTTCATCGGCGCCAACTACGAATCGATCATGGCGTCGCGCCGCGAGGCCGACGTCCTCCTGACCGAGGGCCACGACGCTGCGTTCGCGTTCCCGGGGCCGTCCAACGCCAGGTTCGGCGTGTTCGGGGGGAACAAAACGGCGATCGGGTACGGCGGCTGGGACGGCAACTCGGTCCAGGTGGCGACCGTCAACGTCGACAACGAGTTCACCGACTTCGACGAGCCCTATGCGGAAACGGCGATCGGCTGGAAGGGCATCACCCTGACGCCGACGTACACCAGCGGCTCTCTGCAGCTGGCCGCGGAATACACCCATCTCGGCTACGATACCAACTGGCAGGCGTGGGGCGACCCCAATCGCTCGATCACGGACACCGATTACCCGTCGAACGAGCTCGACACCGGCGTCGGCCATAGCTACCGCTCGGCCTACGCGCCGTTCCAGGACAAGAAGACCGACATCGCGCTGATCAAGGGCAAGTACGTGATCAACGTCGGCAAGGGGATCGACATCTTTTTCAAGGCGAAGATGATCAACGAGACCGACAACCGGATGAACGACCCGCGCTTCCTGCCCTACGCGGCGAACGACTGCCCGGGCAACGGTCCATGCAACAACGTCCCGAACTACTACTCGCCGGGCCTCACGACGTCCTCCTACTACGGCAACCCGGGATGGATCACGGTCACCAACCCGGCGACCGGGGCGACCGCGTCGGGCTACCAGTGGAAGCCGTGGAGCAGCCTCTCCGACGACGACCGCAAGCTCGACTACTACACGCTGCAGCTCGGCGCGGGGTACCAGCTCACCAACGACCTCTACGGCTCCGTCGAGTACCACTACTACCACGCGAACCTGAAGGACGGCAACACGGCGTTCCAGGCCTACAACCTGCACGAGATTGCCTCGGGAACGCACGACAAGAACTTCGTCATCGTCAAGGCGAAGCTCCCGATCGGCGGCGCCGACATCGGCTTCGAGTACCAGTACGTCTTCGGGACGTTCAAGCCGGACTTCGGCGGCGGCTTCGTGACCCAGTACGCGGATGCGGGCACCGCCGCGAAGGTCGGCGTGCCGGTCGGCTCGCCGGGTTTCGCGAACCGATACAACGGTTGGAACAGCCTGCTCGAGCGGCACTTCGACCAGCAGCGCATCAAGGCCTACATGAAGATCCAGTTCTGACGCGTGTTCGATTCTGGCGCAGGCCCGGTGCGAGATCTCCCGGGCCTGCGCCGACTTAGCCCCACGTTAGATTGGACACGTTCCGCGGCCTAGCCTTGACTTCACACCAAGAATCGGTTGGCGGTCGTGAGCCTCCTTGGTCCACTGTGGCGGTCTCGCTCGCACATCAAGAGCACGGGTACGAACCCGCGAGCCCGATCGCCAGGAAGGCGCAGGCTACTGCGCCGCGTGGCTGGCCCGACGCCAGCGCAGCCAGGTCTGCGAGTGTCGGGAGGGCTTCCCACGTGGTAGTCGGTGTTACCCAGTTGTTGAGCAGGTCGAAGAACACGCGCCTGGCGGGACCTAGCCCGACGCTTGGGACGTAGACGTCAGGCGCGCCGTTCGATAGAGCTGGGTTCTTGTGCGTGCTGCCCCCGTCTGCCAGGAGATAGAACGCTACCGATAGCATATGACCGGCGAGGTGGTTCTCCATGACCTGGGAGGGGTTCCCGCCTTGGAGAACGTAAGGACACGTAGTAGGGCCGCCACAACCGTTGTTGGACACCGATTGGCCCTTGAAGTAGCACAACGGCGGCGCACTAACGAAGCTCCCTGCTGGCCGCTGGAAAGCTGGCCGGCAAGGGTTCGTGGAGGTGCTTGGGGGGACGCACTGGTCGAACAGGGTCCAGGTCAGGACTGCACTGTCTGTGGGGTTGGATCGCCTGACCATGTGCGCGATGACGTCGGCGAATGCCTCGCTGAGCTGACCGCTCACCGAGTTGGCCTGGTACGTTGACCAAGGCACCATGTACTTGGAGGCGCCGTGCCCCCACTCGTGTGCGACCAGATCAATGCACGCTGGCGGAGGCGGACACGTATGGGCGGGCAACGGCACGTTGCAGAGCGGCGATGGGTCGTTGAATGCCGCGCCTAGAAGGACCATGTTGGCGGGGCCCCACCCAAGATCCCCGCTGTAAAGGAACTCGCCTCCGCCGATCAATGACCCACTCTGGTGGTTGACCGTGATTCTGGCCGGGCTGAGCGGGCTTGCGCTCCAGCCGAGGGACCCGAAGAGATTGAATGCTAGGTGACTGTAGTAGAGTGCCGCACCTGCTCCCCTCTCCGGAGACCATGACGACGGGGAGCCGTACGTGTCCCCTGGTATGCTCGCGAGTGTGAAGCGAATGCTCGACCAGTCGCAGGTTTGAGCTCCCCCTGGGACAAAGGCCTGGATGTCGAGAGCGCCCGGCCAGTGTGCCTCGTGCCCTAGCGACCCAGGCGTTGCTGCCACCGTTCGCGTGACTGAACCGCTGTATTGCGGGTAGGCAGTTTCATTCAGAATAGGGGAGCTTAGGTCGGGTTGGCATTGCGACAGCGCCGCGCCCTCGAGGAGCCATAGAAGGTCCCCGCTGTCCGCATCGATGACGGCCAGGTTACCGGGATCCTGGGCCCCGGGGACCGGCACACGCCACGCCAAACGCCACTGGTCTCTTGCCCCTACCCACTCGACGAACAACTCCGGCGACGACTCCCAGGTCGCCCTGGTCGCGTCATCGAGAGCGCCAGGATCAAAGGGTTCGTACGAGCCACTCGTGATGACCGCTGCTAGCGCGGCGTACGCCACCGCTTGAGTCGTATTGAGCCTCAGCTGGTTCCCCAGCGCGACCACTGTGGCCTGGTGCCCGTAGGTCAGGATGAGATTCTGCTCCTTGTCGAAGTGGAAGCCCATCGAGGTCGCCGGCAGGGGGATACCGGCGCTGCGGTAGGAGGTCGGCACCAACGCCGCTAGCTTCCCGGTTGGCCGAAGGTACTGGGTGTAGAAGACGTGGTGGTAACCAGAGGCGTCGGTTACATCCTTGTAGACCCTCCACACGAGTGAGCCGTCCGTACCAACGGCGGACGTACTCGGAATTCCGCCCGGCAGTGCGATTCCTTCTCCTACGAGTACCGCCTGAGCGGCCGCCATGCCAGCCTTCGCGCCCAACATCACTTCTGCCCGGTCGGACGCCAGTATCGTTCCCGTGGCCGCGACCAAGAATACGGCCAGAAGAACCATCCGGCGAATTAGGGGGGTACCACGTTGCATGAAATCCTCCTCTCAGTGGACTCTCCGAGCTCAATGAGACGCCAGAACCTCTCCAACGCCAGTGCGTGCCGCTGCGAACTTGCCCGGACAGGCGGCCCACGTACCGTGTCGGAAGAGCAGACCGGTCGGGCGGCGCGGGTCTTGGTAGCGGCGCAGGTTTCTCGGCCCAAGGCGTGGAACCAGAGTGCATGACATGTCCTGTGCATGTAAGCCCTCCACCAGCATCGTTGTTGAATGGCACGAGAAGCTCTTGCCGTTGGGCGGTTGAGCGGAGATGAGTCAATAGCGTCAAGGCGGTTGAACCCGCGAAACCCTCTTTCCTGCCGACCTCCTATGTACTCATCGCCTGGACCACGTGCGGCCGCTCGTTTCAATGCTCGATAAGCGATTGCACCCTGTATCATCAAACCTAGGCCGGACGCGAGCCCGGGTCAAGGTCATTCGAACGGGCTTGTGATGCAGCTCACGAGGTAGTGGAGCATCGCTCCATGTGGCATCGACGCCTGGTCGGGCTCGACCGCCTACTGGTCTCTTCCATCCCTTGGGGCTCATCGTGGCGAGGCCGCGACGCGGGTGGGACGATGTCGTGGCTCCCAAGGTAGCGGTCGGATATTGGCACCGGGCTCACTACGACCACGAAGAGTGAGGGGCGAACGCCGGCTGGTCGCAAGTCCTCGCCTGAGCCCGTGGGGTATGGCTGGATGAATGACTGAAGGTCTGAGCGAGGCCCGATCGGCTGACGCTGTCTGGGAGCGTGCCGATACCTCGCGAGGCGATCACCTAAGTGCTCTCCCGGTGGCCGGGGCCGACGCGCATCCTCGTAGATCCGCGGCTGCCGCTCGACAACAACGGTAAGTCCTCGCCGTACCCCAAGCGGATGTCTGAACTGAGTGACTTGGAATCTGAGTCGAGACCGATCAGGTGACCTGTTCGGGGAGTGTGGCGGTGCCCGGCGAGGCGATCGCGCGTCGCGTCGCTTCGAGCACGTAGCGGTGCGGGTCGACGCCGGCGAGCTTCGCGCTCTCGAACAGCGTGTAGCAGATCGCCGCCACCTCGGCGCCGCGCTTCGAGTGCGAGCCGTAGTGATTCTTCCGGCCCACCACCACGCCGCGCAGCGCCCGCTCGGCCGCATTGTTGTCCAGCGGCACCTGCGGATCGGCAAGGAAGCGCGTGAGCCCGGGCCACAGCGACAGCATGTAGGTGATCGCCTTGCCGAGTGAGCTCTCCGGCAGCGTCACCGGCCTGGTGGCGTACGCCCAGTCCCGCAACGCCTCGATGACCCCCCGCGAGCGCTCCGCGCGCAGGCGCCTCCGGAGATCCAGCGCGTCGGCACGGGCCTCCGCCGGCGCCGCCCGGGGTAATCGCGGGACCTGGCGTTCGATCTCGTAGAGTTCCCCGATCATGTCGATCGCTCTTCGGCACTCTTCGGGGTAGGCGCTCTCCGCCTCGACGAATTTCCTGCGCACATGCGCCCAGCAGTGCACCGGCGTGATCTCCGGCGAGCCACGGGCCAGCGCCTCGTACACCGCGTAGCCGTCCGACATCAGCACGCCCTTGAAGTCACCGAGGACGTCCACGGCCGCGTCCTTCGACCGGTGATCCCGGATCCAGTACGCGGCGGCGTCCTCGGCCGCCACGCACCACGTCCACCAGCGGTGCGAGCCGTCGCCGTCCATCAGCCGCCAGTGCGTCTCGTCCATGAAGACGACCTCGGAGGATAGGACCTTCGCGCACAGCGCCTCGTAGGTCGGCGTGAGGTGCCGGGCGAGCGCTCCAAGCTGATCCCATAGCGTCTGGGAATCGACGTCGAGCCCTTTCCGCCCCATCGCCCGCGCCTGGCGCTCGAGCGGCAGGTGATCGAGGTATTTGCTCTCCGCCACGTGGACAGCGAACTCTGGTGCGTAGCGCCCGCCTGGAGTCAGCTTGAGCGGGCCCGGTGCGGTGACGACCGACGCGTTGCACGAGCAGCGGTACTTCTGCCGCCGGTGCGTGACGACCTGGTAGGTGGCCTCGACGACGGTGATCTCCTCGGAGTCCTCGCGCTGCTCGCCCATCGGCTCGAGATGACCTTGACAGACGGGACAGATGCGCTCGGTCTCGGGCAGGGTGTGGATGACGGTCGAGATCGGCAGCAGCGGCTGTGCCTTGGGGCCGTGACCGCGGCGAGGCTCCTTCGCCGTCTCCTCACTCAACGGTCCCTCGTGCGGGCGCTTCTCCGTGGAGGGGGCGAAGACCTTCTTCTTGAGTGCCTCGATCTGCTCTTTCAAGAGGTCGAGCTCGAGCTGAGCGGGGACCCCTTCACCACGAAGCTGGGCGATTTCGACGCGCAGTGTCGCGATGGTCTTCTGCTGGGAGATGACGGTTTTCTCGAGGAGGAGCGCGGCCTGCTGGAGGGTGTCAACGTCCCGGATCTGCTCCAGCCGTGGCACGAGGAAGGGTCGCATTCTCTGTGGCCTTTGTCAAGCAACGAAAGCACAGCTTCGCAGGCGACACTCGCACCTTGCCCACCAATCCTGAGCCTTCCAGGAAGAGCTGCAGCTCGGCCATCGTGAGCTCCTGGGTCGCCTCGCCCCAGAGCTGCGCGAAGCGGCCCTTCTCGAGCCGCTTGGCGTACAGGCACAAGCCCGTGCCGTCCCACAGCAGGACCTTCGCCCGCTTGCGATTGGAGGCGACGAACAGGTACATGTCACCCGAGAGTGGGTCGGCCTCGAGGTGCTCCCGGACCAGGCCGTACAGGCCGTCGAACCCCTTGCGCATGTCGGCGGGCTGGCTGTACGCAAAGACCCGCACCGCACGGGTGGAGCCGATCACCCGAGGACCTGCAGCAACAAGGCGAGGCGTTCGGCATCGAGGCCCTCGACGACGAAGCCGCGGGGCGTGACCAGCCGCAGCCCGGTGCGCGCCGGCTCCGGCGTGGTGCGGCCGCCGGCGCTCGGCACGATCGCGACCTGGCGCACACCTGCGGCCGCCCGGCGCCACGTGCCAATCCAACGCGACAGCGTCCGCTGTGTCACGCCCAAGCGCGCCGCGATCCGTCGATGCGATTCGCCGTCCGCGCTGCACGCCACCGCGTACGCCACGATGCGAGAGCGAAGATCGACGGGGCACCGCCAGCGACGACCAGCCGCCGGCTGCCGCTCCTTCGCCAGCTCCTCCGAAAGCTGCTCTCCCTGCTCGATGATCCGTTCGTCGCCCATTCCCGAAGCATCACCGGCCGAGCCCGTCCGATCAAGACGGGGCAGGGCGAGGTCTTACCAACAACGCGGCGGAGCGAGCGTTGCGTGGCGTCGTGGTCGGGCGAAGGAACCAGTACGACTCGCACTCGAACAGTGGGGCCGCGGTGGTGGCGATCTGCTACACGTGATTCGAAAGCGCGGACCTCGCCGGCGTGGACTCGCACCGTTGGGTGTTCGAGGCGACGCGTCGCGCGATCGCCCCGCCGAGCACCGCCACGCTCCCCCAGCAGGTCACCTGATCGGCCTCGACTCAGATTTTCAGTCACTCCGTTCAGACATACCGTCAGGGTAGGGCGAGGACTTACGATCAATACTGGCCCCCCACGAAGCGATTGGTGGGGGCTTGGACAGGTACGCCCTCGTTGGGCCCGGCCCTGGGCGCTTGGCATGGACGGCTCCAGGCCGCCTTCCGATCGAAGGAGGCGGTCAGCGTGGGTACAGGCCTACTGGAAGAGGTTGCCGATTCCTCCGGCGAGCGCGGGGATGAATTCCGGGTCGTTCTTGGGGGAGTAGATCAGGGACTCATACGCAACGTACGGCGCACTTGACGAGGGGCGGAGTACGACAAGGCCGGGCTGCACAGGGTCGGTTCGCTCAGACGGTGGCGGGCAGAGTCCTCCCAGTGGCAAGGCGAGGCATGGCAGGTGATGGTATAGGTCATCGACTTGCACCCAACCCCATGGCGGCAGTGTCAGGACCAGCGGCCCGAGCGTACTCGTTGTGCGCCACTCCCAAGCGCTGAAGGGGGCCGGACCGAGATTGGCAACGAAGACGCTGACTTGGAGCGGCTCCGCATTGGGGTTGACTACCCCGAGACTCGAGCGGAAGACGCCCGTGCCGGCCGTGCTCCATGGCACGTGGCTATCGCCCTGGATCAATTGTGGCGTGATATGGACGAGCTGTCCGTTCCCCGGCAGACAGCAGTTCTGGCTGTTGTCGAATAGTCGCCCCTGGCCCTCCGAGTTTCCCAGCCATAGGTTCACGTCAACGGGTCCCTGGATGTCGAGGCCAATGGCGGCGTGTGTGGCGGCCACTCCCTGGAGCAAGTCCGTTGCTTTGAGGACGATCACCTCGGGGCTGTTGTCAATGTAGCCGGGGCCGCCGACCAGCTCCCAGTGTGGTGCGGTGGCCACGTCGTCCACGAACCCACCGCCCAACAGTCCCACCCATACACGCTTGACCGTAACAGGTTGTGATGTTGAGAGTTGAACGACGCGCAATTCGGCGTCCCAGAAGCTGCCGTTCATGCCTGGGACGCCACCAACGACCACGGGTAGGACGTAAGTGGCGGCCAGCGTCGAGCTGCCGAGAGAGGCCGACGCTAGGATTAGTCCTGCAATTACGGGTGCGATGTCTCCTTTTCTCATCTTGTGCTCCCTACCGCGCATTGTACACGTACAGGGCGAAGTCCTGGTTCGGGCTGTTGCCGTCCAGCGTTGGGACGGCGTGCTGGTTGATGCCGTCGGGGACCACCTCAATCATGAAGCTGTTTCCCACAAGGTCGCTGGGCCGGATCCGGATCGTCTCGACGTTGTTGTCGAAGTCAGGTAGGTACGACCCAGTGGCCCGATACGTGTACCCTTGTCCGTCGAAGTTGTTGCCTTGGTACTGATAGATGTTGTTGAGGACGTATACATCGAGGTTGTTCTGGTAGAGGGCCCACCACCCGTTAGGCGGCGCGGGATAGTCCGTGAACGCCATGACGACAACCACGTCCTTGGTTGCGTCTGCTCGGGTGAGTGTCACCGCCCAGCTCCCCTTTCCAGGCGTGAAGCGCCTCACTCCACCAGGGGTGTGATCCTCATCGTAGTACTTCACTGGCGTGGTGGCTTGGAAGAGCCGGTCGAGGTTGATGCTGCCCCATCCTTTCTCGTACGTTGGTGCGGGGATCAGCGTCTGGCCCGTCATTTCGTCGATGCCTCCAGCGATCGAGTCCGCGTGCGCCACGAGCATGGCCTTGATCATGGCAGGGCTCGGTATCGTAAGGCCATTGTGATTGTAGTACCACATCTCCGCCAGGACGGCCGCACCCGTCACGACCGGTGCCGAGAAGCTGGTTCCGACATCCCGAGAATAGTACTGGCCGTTGGGGTCGTTCGCTGCCGGCGGAAAGAAGCAGCCACTACCGTTAGGGTAATAGAGCGGGGCACGAGTGAACGCAATGCCTGCACGCGTTCCCGGAGCGACCAGGTCGGGCTTGAACCGGTTGCCGTCGCTCGCGACGCCGCGAAGCGAGAATGCGGCGACGTTCTTGATGCTGTCGGCGGCGCTGCCGCAGACCTGGTTCCACGGGGGAACGTCTGACCCGCGCCAACTCTGCGTTGAACCGACGGAGATGACGTTCTTTGCGTTGCCAGGAGCGAGGACGAAATTCCCCGTGTTCCAGCTCCCCGCGTTTCCTGCGGCCCCGACGATGGTCATGGGGTGATTGAGGTCATTGAAGCCACCGTTGCCGTCGCGTACGAGAAAGTCGAACTTCTGGGAGGTCGCGTTGTACCAGATGTCGTAGTTCGTATCAGGTCCGTTCCACGCGTCGTACATGTTCCAGCTGTGGTTCGAGAAGCGAACCGGTTGGATCGCGGGCGGTGTTGCCTGCGGAAGATTCGCGTACCATCGTTCCCAGTCCGCCGGCGTGTAATAGCGGCCGGGCAGTGGGTTGTTTGATACGAACGTGTTCCCTGTATCGTCGAAGATGCGAAACGAGAGGATTTGCGCTAGCGGGGCGACTCCTAGCCCGAGGTAGAAGCTCTGTGCATCCTTAGGGTTGACGGGTGGGGACAGGCGACCCACGCCTACGGTCGGGTCGCCTGCGATGACGGACGCCACCGCGGTGCCATGCCCGTACCGGTCGGCGTAGTTGTAGCTGTTGCCGACGCCGTCGTACCCATGGCAGTAGTTCGTCCCACCGCCGGTGTCGGCGCAGTAGAAGTACTTCTCGCGCGTGCTGAGAAGATCGTATCCGGTAAAGTCCGGGTGGCGGTTCGCTGTGCTGCAGTCGGCCCCGGTGCTCGGGCTGGAGGCACAGATGTTGTTGTCCAAGCCGGTATCGAACACCGCCACCTTGCTCCAGTAGTCCCAGCAGTTGGTGCGCCGTTGGGAGGTGCAGAATCCTTTGGCTTCAAGCCACGTCTCGTATGTTGTGCCTTGGATCTGACCTGCGCTGTTGTACTGGCCGGCGGCCGTCATGGCTTGGCGCTCGTCGCTGGGCTTCATCGGGAGTTGACGCTCAATCCAGAGGACCTCGGGGCGGGCGGCGAGGGCTCTGACTTCGTTTGGGGTGAGGTTGAGCCCCAGGTTTCGTACCGGGCCGGTTGGTTCGAGGTCGACCTGTGACCCCGTGATCTGGTTGAGGATTGGCATCACGCTGCTAAGGTCTTGCCCGCCATCAAGCTGGACTATGAGCGGTTCTGAGACGAAGGCGTCACGCACGTCGGGCCTGACCTTGTACGCTGGTTGGTAGACGCTCACGTGTTGGAGGAAGGGCAGTTTTTGTAGCGCCGCCACCGCGCTTGGTGGCGCTCTCAACAGGAAGGTGTTGTCCGCATAGTAGGCGATGGGCTCGCCGGCTGTCTTGAGTGACTGGTACCACTCGGGCCGGTTGGGGCCCACCAACTGGACTAGGTAGAGGCCGACCGAGCCAGCGTAGTCGCTGAGTCTTAGGTCGCTCGGCAGTTGCGGGAGCGGCCCAGTTGAGGCGAACGCGTAGCCGTTGACGTGAATCTCGTCGAAGCCCGGTCGGATGAATATTCCGATTCCAGCGTTGCTGGCCTGGCGCTGGAAGCCCACGAGGGCGCTCTGTGGCACGTCAGCAAGGTAGTATGTCTCGTAGTCCGCCAGGATCGTTGCGCCGAGGGCGTTCAGGCGAGCGGTGTCGAGCGCCTGGTGCACAACAGGAGCGCCGGCCGAGGGCTGGGTTACTGGCTTCTGGATGAGGACCTTGCTTGCCTCGACGGCCGTGGGCGCAAACGCAGTAAGAGCAAGTGAAGCAACGAGGGCAGCTGACGATTTGCGCATGGACGACTCCTTTCTGGGTGCCTGCTGAACATCTTGGGGCCACGACCAATCTCTCTGGAGAAGTCTGCTGCGTCCTTGAGGGACGGATGGCGAAAGGTGGCTCCTGCTCGAGTGGCGAGCCCAGGGGGTTGCTATGGTGTCAGGCTATGTAGCCTCCCCTCGACAGTGCTAGTCGCGACAATGTCGATCTCGTTCAAGCCAACAATGAGTCTCTGCCCGGCGCGCGTCAAGGCCGCAGCGCGATCCCTTGTGACGGCAGTCACAGGTGTTCCGGATGGACACGGCGCCTGGTCGCGGTTGGGCTGGTGGCAATTCGCCCGTCGTGGCCGACGACCGGCCCGCCAGTTTGAGTCGGGTCTCGCATCGGTCAACCCATGAAGTGGGGGGAGACGGATCGAACTGTGTTGCTTCTGGGGCGTGGGGGGTGTTCACGCTCCCGCTTTTCGGCAGTTGCCCTCGCGCCGGGGCGCCCCGTTCTCCGACCGGCCAGCGACGTGTTGTAGGCTGTACGCGGGCACCGCTGCGAACGTCGGCGTGCCGGTCGGCTCGCCCGGCTTCGCGAACCGATACAACGGTTGGAACAGCCTTCTCGAGCGGCACTTCGACCAGCAGCGCATCAAGGCGTACATGAAGATCCAGTTCTAGCCTCAGGCCTCGTAGAGCGGAAGGGCCCGGCGTTCGGCCGGGCCTTTCTGTTTCTGCCGGCGTCGGCCGTCCGAGGTCTCCGAATTGCTGGTCTCTCCAAGGGCGGAGGGGTCTACAATGCGATAGGGAATCCTCTCGATCCCTGGCGTACACGTGGAGGGTCCATGCGATCTCGCACCAGCGTTCTCCTGCTAGCCGTCCTGCTCGCGGCGGCGTCCGTGATCGCCGCCTCGGCGGCCGAAAAGCCGATATTCACCCTCACCGATCCGCGAGGGGACGACTACGGCGACGGCACGCTGGTGTATCCGCAGCGTGACGACATCCAGCCGGGAGAGCTGGACATGGTGTCGTTCTCGGCGTATCCCGACAAGGCCGGGACGATCTTCGAGCTCGTGTTTGCACGACCGGTCCGCAAGCCCGAGCGGCGCGCGATCGACGAGCTCGGCACGTCGCTCGACGCCGTGGCCCGCCTCGGGTTCTACAACTTCAACGTCGACGTCTACATCGACACGGACCGCATACCCGGCTCCGGCAGCGCGGACATGTTGCCGGGCCGGCGCGCGACGATCGACCCGGCGTACGCGTGGGAGAAGGCGATCTGCCTCACCCCCCGACCCAGCCACGCGGCGAGCATCCTGCGTTCGCTCCTCGAGCGGCAGCAGAAGATGGCGCTCAAGAAGCACCAGGGGCGGATCACCGACGAGGACGAGAAGCTGATCGCGGCCACGGTGTCGAGGGACGTCGCGGCGAACGTCTTCTTCCCGACGCTGGTCTGGGTGGTCGGAAACCGTGTGCGGTTCTTCGTGCCGGCGCCGTTCCTCGGCGGCGTGGCCAAGGACACCTGGGCCTACGTGGTCGCGGATTCCGTCGCGGATCTCCAGCCGAGCGTCGACCTCGGATCGGCGGTGGGCCGGGACCCGAGGGTGCCGGCGATGATGATCGCGCCGGTCGCCCCGGGCCGAGGGCCGGACTTCCTCGGCGGCGGGCACGAGGACGACAACCTCGAGCCGCCGCTCGTCGACATCATCGTGCCGCCGGGCGTCAAGCAGGAGGACGTCCTGAAGGACTACGACCTGCGGGTGGATCGCCCGGTCAAGCTGCCCGGCGTCGTCCCCGCAGACCTCAAGAAGTAACTGCGCCGCCGATAGCGGGCCAATTGAGTTGTAGCGGGAACAGCGCCCCCCGCCGGCCGTTGCCCGAGCGTACGTGCCCACTGATCGAACAACGACGCGAAGGGTGTAGGGGCGGCCCTTGCGGCCGCCCGTGCCGCGAGTTGCGAGGCCCTGCTGCTCGCGGGCGGGGGCAAGCCCCGCCCCTACACCAGATCAATGCGGCGACCGGCCGCCGGCCACCGACTACGCCCCTTCGGTGACCGGGGCCCGGCGTCCGTCGCGCCCTGCGCCCTGGCGTCTACTTCAGGCGCCAGATCGCGCTTGCGTGTGCGGGGAGCGACACCCTCCACGCCCCGCCCACCAGATCGAGAGTCGCGCCCGAATCCGCGAAGACCGTTTCGGACGCGGCGGCGGCGGCCGCGAACGGTCCGGCGTTCTGGAACGACCCCGAGAGGTTGTGGACGACGAGCACCTTCTCGTCGGGGGTCGTCCGCAGGAACGCGAGGACCTGGCTGCTGCCGCTGGCGAGGACCTGGATCCCCCCGTTCGCGAGCGCGGGCGACGAGTGACGCGCCCGGATCAACATCCGGTAGCGGGACAGCAGCGAGGACGGATCGCCCGTCTCCCTCGCGACGTTGGCGGTGTCGCGGCCCGGCGAGAACGGGAACCACGGCGTGCCGGTGGTGAAGCCGCCGCCCGGCGAGGCGTCCCAGGGCATCGGCGTGCGCTTGAGCCGGTCGTCGCTGTCGGCGCTGCCGTTCGCGAGGCCGACCTCCTCGCCGTAGTACAGGAACGGCGAGCCCGGGACCGTCAGGAGGACCGCGACGGCGCTCCGGAGTCTCGCCCCGTCGCCGCCCAACTGGCTTGCAAGACGGATCTGGTCGTGGTTGGTCAGGAACGGCGCGTCGTCCGCGCCGCGCGGGTAGCTCGCCTGCACCTCCGCGAGCTTGCTGCCGATGACGGTCGCGTCCTGCGAGCCGACACCCTGGACGATGGCGGACGCGAGCGGAAAGTCGAAGGTCATCGGGAGCTCGTCGCCGCCCGGGACCGCCGTCGTGCTGCCGTAGTACGCGGCGATGATCGGCGTGTCCGTCCAGATCTCCCCGACGAGCGTCGCCTGGGGCTTGACCGAACGGACCGATGAGGAGAACTCGCGCCAGAACGCGTGCGTCTCCGGCTGGTCCACCTGGAGGAGCCCCGCGCCGTTCTCCACGAGATGGCGGGCCGCGTCGAGCCTGAAGCCGTCGGCGCCGCGCGAGAGCCAGAGCGCGGCCAGCCGCTTGACCTCGGCTCGCACCTCGGGGTTCCGGAGGTTGAGGTCCGGCATGCCCGCCCAGAAGACCCCGTAGAACCACTGGCCGTCCTTTGGGTTCTGGTGCCAGGTGTCCGCGCCGGTGTAGAGGTTCCACGGCTGCCGCCAGCCGAGATCCACGGGGCTCCACACGTACCAGTTCCTCTTCGCCGCGGTCGGCGACGACGCCGCCTCGACGAACCACGGGTGGTCCGAGCCCGTGTGGTTGACGACCAGGTCGACGATCACCTTGATCCCGCGCCGGTGGGCCTCCTGGCAGAGGGTCGCGAAGTCGTCGTTGGTGCCGTAGTCGGGGTTGATCGTCTCGTAGTCGGTGGTGTCGTACCCGTGGTAGCTGGGCGACTTGAAGACCGGCATGAGCCAGATCGCGTCCACCTTGAGGTCGGTCGTCGTGGTCGAATCGCCGGTGTTGAGGTAGTCGAGCTTGGCGGTTAGGCCCTTGAGGTCGCCGATCCCGTCCCCGCCCGAGTCGGCGAAGCTGCGCACGAAGACCTCGTAGAACACCGCGCCCCGCGACCACTCGTTCGCCCAGACCGGCGCCGCGCGGTGCAGGGTGCGTCGCGGAACGTGCGCCTGGCTCCCGCCCGGTGCGCCGGCGAGCGCCGCCGAACCCACGACGAGGGCGAACGAGAGCCCGACCAGTGTCCGCAGACGGCCGCGGACCCGGGCACCACGTGCGTGCGAGGCGTGTACCATGGGCGGAATCGTACCGCGGTTTCGCTTGCCCGCAAGGGCGTGGAGGGGCCAGTGACCCGCTTCGACGCCGCCCGCCGTGCGGCGCTGATGGCCGACCTGTTGGGCGTCCTCACTGGGCGTCCCGTGGACCTGCTGCCGTTCGACAGGGTCCGGGCCGGGCTGCGCCTCCGGCACACTGTCGATCGGGGGAACCAGGACGTCCCGCTGGCGGCGATCGTCGGCTCGCTGGGGCGGGAGCGCGAGTTCAACCGTGAGTTCCTGCCTCGGGACGAGGCGCTGCGGGAACGCTGGGAGGAAGTGGAGGAGCTGGCCGAGGGGCCGTCGGGCTTCCCCGCGGTAGAGCTCTACAAGGTGGGTGAGGCCTACTTCGTCGTCGACGGGCACCACCGCGTCTCGGTGGCCCGCTCGCTCGGGGTCCCGACCATCGACGCGCACGTGAAGGAGTTCCTGACCCCCGTGCCGCTCGGCCCGGAGGCCTCGATCGAGGAGGTGCTGCTGCAGAGCGGCTTCGCCGACTTCCTCGAGGCGACGGGGCTCGTGCCGGCCGCCCCCGACGAGTTCAGGGTGACGGAGCCGAGCGGCTACGAGAGACTCCTCGAGCACGTCACGGTGCACCGGTACTACCGCGGGCTCGAGACCGGGAGGTCGCTCTCCTGGGGGGAGGCCGTGGGGTCGTGGTACGACACCGTGTACGGGCCCATGATCACCGCCATCCGGCGGAGCGGGATCATGCCGGCGTTCCCCGGCAGGACGGAAACCGACCTCTACCTGTTCACGATGGACCACCTCCATCACCTGCGCGAACGCTACGCACCGAAGCCGGTCGGCCCCGCGACGGCCGTCCGGCACTTCAGGGCGTACTACAGCGGGGCGCCGCGGGCCTGGGCGACGCTGCGTTCCTGGTGGCGCCGGAGGCAGGGGTGACGGGGCCGGGCGTGCGGCCGGGGCCGGGCGCATGAGCGCGTTCCCGAGGCGTGCGTTCGGGAGCACGGGGTTGAGCGTGCCGGCGCTCGGGCTCGGCGGCGGTGCGCTCGGCGACCCACGTCTGTCCGACGGCGACGCCGAGGCGCTCCTCGCCGCGGCGTTGGAGATGGGCGTCGCCCTGATCGACACCGCGCGGTCGTACGGCGCGTCGGAAGACAGGATCGGGCGGTTCCTGCCGGGGCGCCGGGACGAGGTCGTGCTGTCCACCAAGGTGGGCTACGGCATCGAGGGGTTCGCCGATTGGACCGGCCCCTGCGTCGCGGCCGGGATCGACGCCGCGCTGCGGCGTTTCGGGACGGACAGGATCGACATCGTCCACCTGCACTCGTGCCCTCTCGAGGTGCTTCAACAGGGCGACGTCGTCGATGCGCTGCTGGTCGCCGTGCGCGCCGGGAAGGTGCTCGTGCCCGCGTACTCGGGCGAGAACGAGGCACTCGAGTGGGCCGCGGACTCGGGGCGCTTCGGCGGGCTGCAGGCGTCGGTGAACCTCCTGGACCAGGCCGCCGCCGACGGCATCCTGCGGAGGGCTCGGGCACGGGGAACCGGCGTGATCGCCAAGCGCGCGCTCGCGAACGCGCCGTGGCGCTTCGCCGAGCGTCCTGCCGCCGCCGATCTCGCGGCGTACTGGGACCGCTTCCGCGCGCTCCGCCTCGATCCGCACGACCACGGCTGGGAGGAGATCGCAGTGCGGTTCGCCGCGTGGCACACCGCGGTCGACGCCGCGATCGTCGGGACCGCCGACGTCGACCACCTCCGCTCCGCGGTCGCCGCGGTGAGGAAGGGCCCGCTGCCCGCGGACACGATCGCACGGATCGGGCAGGCGTACGCCGCTCGAGGCGCCGCCTGGCGGGGAGTCGTCTGATGCCGGTCGCCGGCACGGGCCGCACCGTGCACCCCGATCCGGTACGATGGCTCCGACGGGAACCCAAGCGATGACCTTCACGCGCGCCTGCGGCGTCCTCCTGCACCCCACGTGTCTCACGGGCCCGTACGGGATCGGCGACCTCGGCCCGTCGGCGCACCGATACCTCGAGTGGCTCTCGCGCGCCGGCGCCCGCTGGTGGCAGGTCCTGCCGCTCAGCGCCGTGGGGCCGGGCGCGTCCCCGTACGCGGCCGCGTCTACGTTCGCCGGCAACGCCCTCCTGGTGAGCCCGGAGGTCCTGCGCGAGGAAGGGCTCCTGCAGGCGAGCGACCTGGCGGGGGCGCCCGACTTCTCGCCGTTCAAGGTCGAGTTCGAGCACGTCGTGCCGTACAAGCTGCGGCTGCTCGAGCGCGCCTACGAGCGGTTCGGCTCGCGACCCCCCGGCGGGATGGCCGGGAAGTTCGACGCCTTCCGCCGCGCGGGCGGCGGCTGGCTCCGCGACTGGGCGTTGTTCGCCGCGATCCGTCGCGCCACGGGCGGCCGCGCGTGGTGGGAGTGGCCGAAGGAGCTCGCGCTGCGCCGGCCCGGTGCGCTCGCCTCGTGGCTTTCCGCCCACGGACGGGCGGTCGCGTTCGAGGAGTTCTGCCAGTTCCTGTTCTTCTCGCAGTGGGAGGCGGTCCGTGAGCACGCCCGCGGCCTCGGCATCCGCGTCCTCGGCGACCTGCCGATCTACGTCGCCGGAGACAGCGCCGAGGTGTGGGCCAACCGCGAGCTGTTCCGCCTCGACCCGCAGGGGCGGGCCGTGGCGGTCGCCGGCGTGCCGCCCGACTACTTCTCCCCCACGGGCCAGCTCTGGGGCAACCCGCTCTACGACTGGGAGGCGCTCGAGGCGACCGGCTACGCGTGGTGGGTCGCCAGGCTGCGGGCCGCGCTCGCGATGTTCGACGCGGTGCGGCTCGACCACTTCCGGGCGTTCGCGGCGTACTGGGAGGTCCCGGCCGGCGAGAAGACCGCCGTGAACGGGCGGTGGGTCCCCGGCCCCGGCCGCCGCCTGTTCGACGCGCTGCGCGGCGCGCTCGGCGAGCTCCCGTTGGTCGCGGAGGATCTCGGCGTGATGACCGACGACGTGGTGGCGCTCCGCGAGGCGGTGGGGCTGCCCGGGATGGCCGTCCTGCAGTTCGCGTTCGCGCCGTCGCCGCGCAGCCAGTTCCTGCCGTACCTCCACAAGCGGCACATGGCCGTCTACACGGGGACGCACGACAACAACACGACCGTAGGCTGGTTCCTCGGGGACGCCCCGGACGCGGAGAAGGACTTCGCCCGGCGGTATCTCGCGACGGACGGCCGCGAGATCCACTGGGACCTCATCCGCCTGGCGCTGGCGTCGGTCGCCGACCTCGCGTTCGTCCCCCACCAGGACATCGCGGGCCTGGGCGCCGACTGCCGCATGAACACGCCTGCGGTCGCACGCGGCAACTGGACGTTCCGCCTCACCGAGTGGATGCTGAGCGACGCCCTGTCGTCTCGGTTCGCCGAGATGGCCTGGCTGTACGGCCGTACCGGGAACTGAGCGCAGCGGCTACTCGGCGGCGTGCGCGCGGGCGCGCTGGCGGATCACCTCGATCACCGCAGGCAGCACCGAGATCACGATGATCGCGAAGATCACGAACGTGAAGTTGCGCTTGACAATCGGGATGTTGCCGAACCAGTAGCCCGCGAACACGAACGAGAGCACCCATGCGGCGCCGCCGATGACGTTGTAGGCGAGGAAGTGGGCGTACGTCATCTTGCCGATCCCCGCGACGAACGGCGCGAACGTGCGGACGATCGGCACGAAGCGGGCGATCACGATCGTCTTGCCCCCGTAGCGCTCGTAGAACTGGTGCGTGCGCTCGAGGTGCCTCCGGTTGAGGAAACGGACGTCCTTCCTTGCGAAACACCTTCGGGCCGACGATCGCGCCGATCCAGTAGTTGGCGGTGTCGCCGAGGATCGCGGCGCCCGCGAGAACGGCGAGCGCGCCCGCCAGGCCGAGCGAGCCGCGCGCCGCGAATGTCCCGACGGCGAACAGCAGCGAGTCGCCCGGAAGGAACGGCGTGACCACGAGCCCCGTCTCGCAGAAGACGATCACGAACAGGAGCAGGTAGGTGAGCAGCCCGTAGTCCCGGATGATGAGGTCGAGGTGCGCGTCGATGTGGAGGACGAAGTCGATCAGCTGGCTGATGAAGCCCATGCGGTCTCCCGGGTGACGATCTCGACGGTGGCGAGTCCTTGGAGGCGGCCACCGCGTATGCCCGCGCTGCCGGAGCGGTCAAGGTAGGCCGAAGAAGCCTCGAATGCAAGGCGGCGCAGGATCTGCTGTCTCCATTGCCTGGAAGGCTTCTCGGTAGCCTTCGGGGTGCAAGGGTAGGCCGGCACTCGCCAGCGCCGTCGACGCATGGCCTCTTCGTGCGGCGAAGTCGGTCCTCCGCGTAGCTGTCATTGCGAGGGTCCCGAGCGCAGCGAGGGACCCGTGGCAATCCCGTGGAAGACAAGCGATCCTGAGCCGTACGGTTGGGGTCGGGATTGCTTCCCCCACGTCGTCGCTCCGCTCCTCCTCGGGGCAGGCTCTGGTCCTCGCTGCGCTCGGTCCTCCTCGCAATGACAGGTTCTGGAGGGGATCACTTCGTCGCCGCTCGGCGGCCTCGTCGCAATGGCCGCTGCACCCCGGGGGCCAAGAAGGAGATCTCCACGCAGTGGAAGCACTTGACCCCGACGCGCAGCGAGCACCTCGCTGACGATGGAGAATCGGTGTCAGAACTCGCGGACGAGCTCCGAGAGGCGAGCAACCGCGGAGTCGCGCGCGGCCAACGAGCCTGCTCGTCCCTGGAACACGCGGCCCGAGCCGCCCCCGCGCCCGCCGAGGATCTCGGCCACCTCGCGCCCGCCGGCCTGGACGTCGAACGTGACCGCCTCACCGGCGACCACCGCGAAGAACGACTTCCCCTCCTGGCTCGCGGTGAGAAGGGCGACCTTCGTCGGCGCGGCCGCCGCGAGCAGCCGCCCCACGCGCTGGAGGAACGCGACGTCCACGTCGTCGAAGTGTGCGGTGACCACCCGGTACGGCCCGCCGGCGAGCGCACCGGCGCTCGCGGCCGCGAGCGCCTCCTCGAGGCCGCGGATGCGGCGTTCGGCGGCGTGGAGCTGGCCGAGCTTGAGCTCGGCGACCTCGGAGAGCTCCTCGTCCGGGGCGCCGAGGAGCACGCGCAGCCGTGCGGCACGTGCCTCGTGCGCCGCGAGGCGCCCCCGAACCCGCCCGCCGGCGACCCAGTGCAGGCGCACGCCGCCGCGCATCGGCTCGCCGCCGAGCAGCTTGATCGCCTCGATCTCGGCCGTCGAGTGGAGGTGCGTGCCGCCGCAGGTATTGAGGTCGATGCCCTCGATCTCGACGAGGCGCACGTCGCCCTCGTGGCCCGCCGGGAGGCCGCGCGTCCGCACGGCGAGCGTGGCGAGGGTCTCGGGCGACACCCGTCGCGAGGTCACCCGCCGAGCGCTTCGGATCTCCGCCGCGACCGCTTCCTCCAGCATCCGCAACTCGAGGTCGGGAAGCTGCGGCGCCGAGATCTCGATGTCCGAGACCTGCGCGCCGAGGTGGAACGCCGTCGTCGGCCAGCCGAAGCGGTCGTCGGCGACCGCGGTGAGGAGGTGCTGGGCGGTGTGCTGCTGCATGTGGTCGAAGCGCCGCACCCAGTCCAGGCGAACCGCCGTGGCCGTCCCGCGGCGCTACCGGTCGTTCGAGGAAGTGACGAACCGCGGCGCCGTGCCGCTGCACGTCGAGCACGCCGACCTCGCCGAGCCGGCCGCGGTCGGCCGGCTGCCCGCCGCCTTCGGGGAACAGCACGGTGTCGGCGAGCAGGGCGTAGGGCCGGCCGCCGTCGGAGCCGACCTCCACGACCTCCGTCGCCAGCTCCCGAGGTAGGGGTCGCGCTCGTACGCCGGTAGCGTCGTCATGCCGGTATGGTACGCGAGCCTCGGGCGGCCGGCGCCGGCCGTTACAGGAAGTTGATCACGAGCGAGATCGCGGTCTGCGTGTCGGTCTTGCCGAACCCCGCCACCGGCCGGTTGGCGTAGCGCGCGCCGTAGGTGAGCTTGAGCGCGGTGGCCGCCGAGATCGAAGCCTGCAGCCCCGGTCTTGGACTCGACGCGCCAGTTGCTGGTGTCCTTGAAGCTCGGGAAGAAGGAGAGGTCCTCCGTCAGTTTGGCCGTCTTGCTGATGTTCCAGCCGTACCGGGCCGAGGCCAGCGCGCCCGCGTAGCTGCTCGAGCCGTCCCCCACGAGGTCGTCCTTGGTCCAGGTCAGCCCGACGTCGAACGCGAGCTCGTGCTCCGGTCCCTTGAGGAACTTGTAGGTGACCCCGCCGGCGGCGAGCAGGCGGGGGTCGAGACCGGCGAACGGGTCCTGGAGGTAGCTCCCCATCACGAATAGGTCGAGGTCGGCGTTGAGCGCGCGGGCGCCCTTGACGCCCAGGGACAGTTTCTTCGCGGTCAGGCGGCCATCCTGCTCGGCGCGCAGGAAGTTCGCGGACACCTCGAGGCCCCACGGGTCGAAGGCGTGCTTGAAGAGGAAATCGAGGCCGGCGGTCTGGCTGCTGGAGTTCCCGCTGGTGGCGAGGTACGAGAGGCCGAGCGAGAGCGTGGTGGGAGGCTCCGCGGCGTGGACGAATGCGGCGCAGAACAGGGTCGTGATCAACCCGACGAGTCGTGTCTTCGGACGCATGATGACCCTCCGATCCCGCTTGCCTCTGCGCGAAACGCCGTGCGCCGCCTCAGCCGGCCGCGAGCTGCGAGGTGCAGTGCGCGCAGCGCGTCGCCTTGATCGGGATCGCCGAGAGGCAGAACGGGCAGTCCTTGGTGGACGGCGCCGCGGCCGGGGCGGGTTTCTTCAGACGGTTGAGCTGCTTGATGAGCAGGAAGATGACGAAGGCGACGATGACGAAGTCGAGGATCGTGTTGAGGAACGCGCCGTAGGCGATGACCGACGCGCCGGCCTTCTTGGCCTCCGCGAGGCTCGGGTACGTCGTTCCCGACAGGTTGATGAACAGGCTCGAGAAGTCGACCTTCCCGATCAGCAGGCCGATCGGCGGCATCAGCACGTCGTTGACCACGGACGTGATGATCCGGCCGAACGCCGCGCCGATGATGATGCCCACCGCCATGTCCAGGACGTTGCCGCGCATCGCGAATTCCTTGAACTCCTTGAGCATCGCACCCTCCCGTCGAGTTCGATCCGAAGTCGGACGTCGTTCCTGGAGTGTAGCCGATTCCTGTCCCGTTTCGCGTCGACGACGACCGTCTCCGCCCGCACTCGTGCGAGGACGGTCGCGGACGCGCCGGCCTTCGGCTGCCGGTCGCTCCACCCGGCCCGGCGGGCACGCTAGAATCGGGTCCAACGACCAAGGGGAGGCTTCGATGCTCAAGAACCGTTCCGTCCAGATGTGCCTGTTCGCCGTCGTCGCCGTCGTCCTGATCGGCGCCGCGTTCGCGGCGGCGCCCAAGACCTACCAGGTGACTGGACCGGTGCTCGCCGTTTCCAGCGACCTGATCGTCGTCCAGAAGGGCAACGACAGGTGGGAGATCGCCCGCGACGCCGGCACGAAGGTGAACGGCGATCTCAAGGTCGGAGCCAAGGTCACGATCCAGTACCGGATGATCGCGACCTCGGTGGAGGTCAAACCGGCCAAGTAGGCGCCCGGGATCGCCTGGCGGCGGCGCCCGCGCGAACGGCTACATCTCGGCCGGAACCGGGATGCCGAGCAGCTCTTCGAGTATCTCGGCGATGGTGGCCGCGAACAGACGGAACGTGCCCCGCCGCAACGCCCGCGTGCCCTCGTCCTCGGCGTGAAGCACCGGGTGCTCGTGGTAGAGCTTGTGAAACGCCTGCGCGAGGTCGCGCGCGTGCCCGGCGAGCAGCGAGAACTCGAGGGAGGCAACGGCCTTGTCCACCATCTCGTCGATGCGGGCGCAGGCGAGCACCAGCTCCCAGAGATCGTCCGGCACGGTCGCGGAGGACGCGGCCTCGGCGTCGATCCGGGTCGTGCCGGCGAGCCCCTGGCCCGCGAGCTTCTCGAAGATCTTGGCCGCGCGCACGGCGGAGTACTGCAGGTACGGACCGGTGTCACCCTCGAATGCGAGCGCCTCGTCGAAGTCGAAGGCGAGCACCCGGTTGCGCCCCTGGCGCGCCATCTGGTAGCGCAGCGCGCCCACCGCGATGGCGCGGGCACGCGCGGCGACCTGGTCCGCGGGGAGCGGATCGTCGCCGCCGCGCCGGTCCGCGATCGCCCGTTCGGCCTCGTGGATGAGGGTCACGAGGAGCGCGTCGGCCTTGACCCCGATGCCGCGCCGCCCGGACATCTCGACGAACGGCTTGGCCGAGTCCTCGGCGGACAGCCCGAAGTCGAGTCCCTGGGTCTCCTCCAGGCGCCGCACGGCTTTCGGCGTGAGCGCGACCATCTCGTACGCGAAGTGGATCGAGCTCTCGGCCGCTTCGGGGTGGCCGAGGACGCGGATCGCCTCCTTGACGACCTTCTGCGGGTAGGCCTGCCGCACGTCGATGACGTTGTAGACGAGGGACCCCTCGCCGAACGCCACGCCGGCCGGCCGCAGCCCGGGGTCCGCAGCCGTGCGGTAGAGGGTGCGGTCGCCGCCCCCGTAGTGCACCGGGTCCGCGGCCCCGCCCGCCGCGAACGTCCAGAAGCTCCGATAGCCGAAGTCGTGGACGGCGCCGTCGTCGTCGCGCAGCAGCCCGAGCTTCCAGAGCTGGTACGCGATGTCCTTGCCGGTGTACGTCACGGTTGCGTTGGACCGCACCAGGATCTTGTCGGCGTCCGCCATCCCGGCGAACTCGGGCGAGTCCGCGAGCGACATCACCCAGCAGCCCGCGTTCTTGCCCTCGGTCTCCTCGCGGATCGCGCCGGCCGAGCGCAGCAGGTCGAACGCCCGCCGCCAGAACCCGCGCTGGAGGATGTCGGACTCGTGCGGCAGCACGTCGTAGGCGATCCCGAGGCGGCCCATCGTCACCAGGTGACAGCGCAGATTGGTCTCCGCGACGGCGGCGGCGAGACAAGCGACGGAGCCGGGGTCCGGGGTGCGGGATCCGGGGTCCGGGGCGACGAGGCGCTCGACCGCGCCCTCGAGGGTGAGGTCGAGCGGGAAGCCGGCCTCGACGGCGTGGAGCACCAGGGATCGCCGCTCCACGGCAGTCTCGTCCTCCTCGTACCACCGGGTCACCCGCGGGTACAGGTCCCAACAGAGGTCGTCGAAGTCCGACGCCCCGAGCGTCTCGCTCGCCAGCGAACCCTCCGCGTGTCGCCGCGCCAGCGCGCGCAAGACGTCGCGCCGCGAGCTCGCGCCGGCAAGCTCCGGCCAGGCGGGCGCGGCCGCCGAGAGGAGCCTCTCCTCGGGGAGGAAGAGAAGGCCGACCACGACGTCCGCGACCTGCACGCCCGTGTCGTCGATGTAGTCCTGGACCTCGACCGGCGCACCGAGGAAGCGCAGGCAGCGCACGAGCGTGTCGCCGAGGACCGCGTTGCGGAGGTGGCCGATGTGCGCTGCCTTGTTCGGATTGATGTTGGTGTGCTCGACGATGACCTTGGCCGGCCGGCGACCGGCGGCTGAGGGTCCGCGCTCGGAACCGGGCGTGAGGCCGCGCGGTCCCAGCGCCGTGAGGAGACGAGCCAGCATCGGGCCGCGCCGGAGACGGAAGTTCAAGAAACCGGGGCCCTCGACGGAGCAGCCCGGCTCGAGCAACGCGAGCGGGTGGTCGGGCGGCAGCGCGGCGCGGGCGCCCTCCAGCCGCTCGGCAACCTCCTCGGCGATCGCCCGCGGGGCGCGGCGGAGCGTCTTGGCGAGGGGGAGCGCGCCCGCCCAGGCGAGGTCGCCCAGGTCGCGCCTCGGCGGCACGTCCAACGCCGGCTGGGGCGACTCGACCCCCATCCCGCGCAGGGCCGTGCCGATCGCCGCCGTCAACGCGCCACGAATCGCCTCCAGCATCGCGCTCCCTCCGTGGCGGAGGATTGTAGCGCGCCGGGGGTCGTCCGACCGGGCCGCGGCCCTCGGCCCGCGCCTTCCACGCCCCAACGGTCGTTGTGATCCGCGTCACGCTCTCCGGGAGCATCCGGCGCCAATCTTGTAGGGCGAGGAATCTTCAGGCGGAGTCCGGAGTGGAAGGCGCACACAATCTGATGTTGGTCGGGTTCGAGGGTGCGGCGCGCGGCCGCGTTCGCGACGGCCTCGCACCGCTCAGCGACCGGGTCACGGCGGCCGGCAACGGTTCGGCGGCCCTCCGTCTGGCCTCGCGCGGTCGCTTCGACGCGCTGTTCGTGGCGCACCCGCTCGGCGGCGCGGCGATGGCCGGATTCCTGGGCGCCGTGCGTAACGCCGAGTCCCCGTGCCGGACCTCCGGGCTCGTCCTGGTCGCTCCCGAACGCCTGCGCCGCGAAGCGGAGGCCTACCTGGGTCGTGGGGCCAACCGGGTCCTCGCGCTCGAGCAGGTCCCGGACGCGATCGCCGGCGTGCTGCAGCCCCTGCTCCGCATCCCGCCCCGGTCACCGTGGCGCGTCCCGGTCCGCCTGCAGGTCATGGGTCGCGGCCTCATCCGCCGCGTGCTCTGCGAAAGCGTGAACCTCTCGATGCACGGGGCGTTGCTGCGCGTGCCGCACACGCTGTCGGCGGGCACCGAGTTGCGCTTCGAGCTGTTCCTGCCGGGCCGGAGCGAGCCTGCGCGGGGCGAGGCGCGGGTGGTGCGCCAGACGAGCAACGGTCGCGAGCCCTACCCCGGCATCGGGGTCGAATTCACCGCACTCGACGACGCGGCCTGCGAGGCGCTTCACGCCCGCTTCGGTGGTCCGGCCCCGAGCGCGACCGCCTGACCACCGAAAGCCGTCAGCTCTTCATCTCCTCTCGTCGGGTCCTCAAGGAGGCCTCGATCGGCGGCCGCCTCCGGTGGAAATCCGTGGCGCCCTGGTAAGCGTGGGCCACCGCGAGCAGCGCAGTCTCCCCGAAGAGCCGGCCGGTGAACGTGATGCTCGTCGGGGTTCCGTCCGAGGCGCGGAACCCGTTCGGGCAGACCACCGCAGGGTGGCCGGTCAGGTTCGTGAGCAGCAGGTTGCCGCCGCCGTAGCTCGGGCAGACGTAGACGTCGACGTCCGCGACCGCCCGCTCCATCGCCTGCATGAGCAGGGTGCGGATGCGGTTGGCCCTGATGTACTCGACCGCGGGCACCAGCTGGCCCCGCCGGAAGATGTTCGGCCACGCGTTCGCGGTCTGCCGTTTCATCAGCGCGTCGCGACCGCTGCGCGTCAGCTCGTCGAACGCTGCGGCCGCCTCCGCCTGGAGGAGGAAGCGCAGCGAATCGAGCGGCAGCCCCTCCGGCAGCTTCACGGGGACGAGCTTGAAGCCGATCCCCTCGAGCGCGGTCAGCGTGCGCCGGTCGATCTCCTGCCACTCGCGGGCCCGCGCCCGTTCCTCGTCCTTCTCCATGCCCTTGGCGCGGTCCTCGGCGAACGCGGACTCGACGAAGCCGACGCGCAGTTCGCGGACCTCGCGCCCGAGCGGCCAGCGGAACGGGCGGTCCACCGCCGTCGGGTCGAGGCCGTCGGCGCCGTGGATCGCGGCGAAGACCAGCGCGCAGTCCTCGGCCGAGCGGGCGATCGGACCGAGCTTGTCCATCGTCCACGCGAGCGCCATCGCGCCGTGGCGCGAGACCCTGCCGAACGTGGGCCGCAGGCCGGTCGCGCCGCACCGCGTGCACGGGGAGACGATGCTGCCCAACGTCTCCGACCCGATCGCGAACCCGACCAGGCCCGCCGCGACGGCCGCCGCCGGGCCGGCCGACGAACCGCTGGAGCCGTCGGCCGGTTTCCACGGGTTCCTCGTCTGACCCCCGAACCAGACGTCGCCCATCGCCAGCTCGCCCAACGTGAGCTTGGCGGCCAGGACCGCGCCGGCATCCTCGAGGCGGCGCGCGACCGTGGCGGTCTCCGGACGCACCTGCTCCTGGAACGGCTTGGATCCCCACGTCGTCGCATAGCCCGGCACGGCGAGCAGGTCCTTGGCGCCCCACGGCAGGCCGTGGAGCGGGCCGCGCCGCCGCCCCGCCGCGGCCTCGCGGTCGGCACGCTCGGCTTGCCGCAGGGCGAGCTCCTCGGTCAGCGTGACGACGCACTCGAGCAGCGGGTCGAACCGGCGCAGGCGGGCGAGGTAGAGCCTGGTCAGATCGACCGCGGAGACCTCGCGGCGGTGCACCAGCGAGGCGAGCTCGGTCAGGGGCGCGAACGCGAGGTCGTCGTCCGCGACCGGCCGTTTGAGCTCTCTGTCCGGCCTGAACGCGATGCTCGTGTCGCGGCGGGCGGCGTGCTCGTCCGAGGCCGCCGCGGTCGCGAAGCGGAACGCAGGGGCCACCGCGTTGTCGAGCGGCACCTTGCGGATCTCGGCGAAGTCGGCGAGGAGGTCGTTGACTCCGTCGACCATGAGCTTGCGCTCGTCCTCGGGCACGTCGAGGCCGGCCACCCACCCGGCCTGGCGGATCATCTCCTCGGTCACGGCGCCCCCTGCGGCGAGCGCCGTGAGGGCGCGCGCGAAAATGGCGGAACCCGCCCCGGCCGCGGTGGCACGGATGAGCACCTGGCGTCGGGTCCACGCTTCGGACGCGTCGGACCCTGGGTCGAGCTTTGATCCGGAGGGTGGCCTGTCGTCGTCGCGGCGCATCGCGTCCTCCCGGGGGGCGTTCACGCGGGCAGCGGGTCGGAGTTTAGCCCAGCCGTCGGACCGTCCGGGAATGGGCCGATTCCGCCGCTGCTTGCCGATCGTGTGAGCCGCCGTTCGCCCGTCCGGCGGAACCCGTCGTGCCGGCCGGCGTATAAGACGGAACCGAGCCCGGATGTCTCACCGGGGTCCGTTGCGAGCGGGCGGAGATGCCGATGATGGTGGGCGCACGTAGGGGCGACGAGCCGAGGCGTACTCGTACAGTACGCCGCAGGCGCGGAGCCCCGAGTACGCCCGCCAGCGCGGCAAGATCCGCCCGCGCAGCAGGACTCCGGTGAGATCTCCGGGCTAGGGAAGGAGACCCGATGAAGACCCATGCTCGAACGTTGTCCGCGGTGGCGGTCCTCGGCGCCGTCGTCTGCGGCGGCCGTGCCGCCGCCCAGCCGCCCGCCGAGGATGCGGCGAGGCGCCGCGTCGAGGTCGAGAAGCTGGCGGTGCTCGGCAGCGCCCTCTACATCGGCGCCCACCCCGACGACGAGAACACCGCGATGCTGGCGTGGCTCGCGCAGGGCCGCAAGGTCCGCGCCGCCTACCTCTCGATGACGCGCGGCGACGGCGGTCAGAACCTGATCGGCACCGAGCAGGGGGACATGTTGGGCGTCATCCGCACCCAGGAGCTGCTGGCCGCGCGCAAGATCGACGGCGCCGAGCAGTTCTTCACGCGGGCCGTCGACTTCGGGTACTCCAAGGGCCCGGAGGAGACGCTGCGGTTCTGGGGCCACGACGCGATCCTCGCCGACGTCGTCTGGGTGATCCGATCGTTCCGGCCGGACGTCATCATCACCCGTTTCCCCTCCAACGGCGACGGCGGCCACGGGCACCACACCGCGTCGGCGATCCTCGCCGCGGAAGCGTTCACCGCCGCGGCCGACGCGAGCCGCTTCCCCGAGCAGCTCGAGTACGTCCGCCCGTGGCAGGCCAAGCGCCTGATGTGGAACGCGTGGCAGCGGCCCGGCGCCAAGCCGAGGCCGGACGCGCCGCCGCAGCTCATGGTGGACCTCGGCGCCTACGATCCCGTGCTCGGCGAGTCGTACGCCGAGATCGCCGCCGCCTCGCGCAGCATGCACAAGAGCCAGGGGTTCGGCTCTTCGCCGAGACGCGGGAGCCTGCCGAACGCCCTGGAGCTGGTCGCCGGAGATCCGCCGGCACACGACCTTTTCGACGGCGTCGACCTCACATGGAACCGGATGCCCGGCGGCGAGGCCGTGGGCAAGCTGGTCGCGAAGGTGATCGCAGACTACCGCGACACCGATCCGGCGGCGAGCGTGCCGGCCCTCGTCGGCGTGCTGAACGGGCTCGACCGGCTCGCGCCGGACCCGTGGGTGGCCCAGAAGCGGCGGGAGCTGCTGGACGTGGTCCGCGCCTGCACCGGCCTCTGGCTGGAGGCGATCGCAGCCGATCCGACGGTAACCCCGGGTAGTCCGCTCAAGATCACGGCCGCGGCCGTCAACCGCAGCGCCGTCCCCGTCACACTCGTCCGGGTCGAGGGCCCGTTCGGAGCATCGGCCGCCGTGGGAACGGTTCTCGCCGACAACCAGGTCGTCAGCGAGAACATCGAGGTCTCGGTCCCGGCCACGGCGAGCACGACGCAGCCGTACTGGCTCGCCGCCCCGCACGGCATCGGGCTGTTCAACGTGGCGGACCAACGGCTCATCGGCCGGCCCGAGAACCCCCCGGCGCTCGCCGCGACGTTCGTGCTGCGGGTCGGAGACCGGGAGCTCTCGTACTCGGTCCCGGTCCAGAGCCGCAAGACCGACCCGGTCGAAGGGGAGCGTACCCGGGACCTCGCGATCGTCCCCAGGATCACGGTGAACTTCGAGGCCCCCGTCGTGGTTGCCCCGAATGGCGCGCCGCGGGTCGTGCGCGTCGAGGCGGTTGCCCACGAAGCAGCGGCCGCGGCGACGCTTCGACTCGCCGTGCCGGGAGGCTGGAAGGTCGAGCCCGAGCGCGTGCCGCTGACGTTCACCAGCCGCGGCGAGGCGCGCAGCGTCCGCCTCACGCTCGTACCCCCGCCGGCCGTCGGCACCGGCGAGCTCGAGGCGTTCCTCGCGACCGACCACGAGGAACCCGCCCGTTCGCTGGTCGAGATCTCGCACCCCCACATCCCGCCGCAGACGCTGCTCCCCCCCGCGACGGCGAAGCTCGTGCGGGTGGACGTGTCGACCCCGGCGCGGAGGATCGGCTACGTCATGGGACCCGGCGACGAGGTCCCCGACGTCCTGAGGCAGCTCGGATTCCAGGTGTCGCTTCTGTCCGACGACGACCTCGAGGACGCCGACCTGGCGGCGTTCGACGCCGTCGTGGTCGGCGTCCGCGCCTACGACACGAGGACGCGCCTCGCGCAGACCCAGCAGCGCCTGCTCGACTACGTCGGGAACGGCGGCACGCTGGTCGTGCAGTACGACACCGAGCGCGGGCTGGTCACCGACCGGCTCGGGCCGTATCCGTTCAAGATCTCCCACGACCGGGTCACCGACGAGACTGCGCCGATCACGGTCCTCATCCCCGGCCACCCGGTGCTGAACTCCCCGAACCGGATCGTGCCGGCGGACTTCGACGGCTGGGTGCAGGAGCGCGGTCTCTACTTCCCGGAGAGCTGGGACGAGCACTACCAGGCCCCGCTCGCGATGGCGGACCCGGGGGAGCGGCCGCTCTCGGGTGCGCTGCTCTGGGCGCGGTACGGCAAGGGGACCTACGTCTACACCGGCCTCTCGTTCTTCCGGCAACTGCCGGCCGGCGTGCCGGGCGCGATCCGCCTGTTCGTGAACCTCCTCGGCGAGGGCCGCCCGCGTGGGTAGCGACGCCCGGGCTCCCGGTTCGGCCCCGCCTCGCCACGGCGAGGGCGTCGTCCCTGACCCCGGACCCCTGACCCCTGACCCCGCCTCTGTCGAGGAGCCACCGCCGATCGGCCGCTCCTGGTCGGTCCTCTACGCCGCCGTGGCCGGCACCCTGGTCGTGCTGATCCTGCTCTTCGCCCTGTTCACGAGGGCGTTCAGTTGACCCCACTCGACTGGGGCGTGCTCGCCGGCGCGCTGGCCGCGATGGTCGGCTACGGCGTCTGGCGGGGTGGCCGCAGCCGGGACACGCGGGGCTACCTCCTGGCCGGGAACGAGATGCGATGGGGGACCGTAGCGCTCTCGATCATGGCGACCCAGGCCTCCGCGATCACGTTCCTGTCCACCCCGGGTCAGGCGTACGCGGACGGGATGCGCTTCGTCCAGTTCTACCTCGGGCTGCCGATCGCGATGATCGTGCTGTCCGCCACGGCCGTGCCGCTGTACCACCGCCTGCGGGTGTTCACCGCGTACGAGTACCTGGAGGGCCGCTTCGACCTCAAGACCCGCGCGCTCACGGCGTTCCTCTTCCTGGTCCAGCGGGGGCTCGCGGCGGGCCTCACGATCTTCGCGCCCGCGCTCATCCTGTCGGTGATCCTCGGCTGGAACCTGCGGATCACGGTGTTCGTGATCGGTGCGCTCGTCGTCGTCTACACGACCTCCGGAGGGGCGCGGGCGGTTTCCCGCACCCAGACGCTGCAGGCCGCCGTCATCCTGGCCGGCATGGCGGCGGCGTTCGCGGTGCTGGTCGCCTCGCTCCCCCACGACGTCTCGCTGCTCGACGCGCTGCGCGTCGCCGGCAAGGCCGGGCGCCTGAAGGCCATCGACCCGTCGTTCTCCCTGACCGACAGGTACACGCTGTGGTCGGGCCTGATCGGCGGCGCGTTCCTCGCGCTGTCGTACTTCGGGACGGATCAATCGCAGGTCCAGCGCTACCTCTCGGGACGGTCGGTCTCCGCGAGCCGGCTCGGCCTCCTGTTCAACGGGATGGTCAAGGTCCCGATGCAGTTCGCCATCCTGTTCGTCGGCGCGAGCCTGTTCGCGTTCTACCAGTTCGCGACGCCGCCGGTGTTCTTCAACCCGGTCGAGACCGCCAAGGTGCGTGCGTCGTCGCAGGGGACGGCGTTCGCCGAGCTGGAAGCCCGCTATCGCGCGGCGCGGGCCGATCAGGAGCGCCAGGCGAGAGCGCTCGTCAGCGCGATGCGCGGCGATCCGGGCTCGAAGCGCGAGGAGGCGGGTAGGTCGTACCGCGCCGCCGCGGCGGCGTCCGAGGACGTCCGGGCGCGTGCGATCGCGCTGATGCGCGTCGCCGACCCGAAGGCGGACGGCAACGACACCAACTACGTGTTCCTCTCGTTCGTCGTGCACAACCTGCCCGCCGGTCTGGTCGGCCTGGTCCTCGCGATGGTTTTCGCCGCCTCGATGTCGGCCTCCTCGGCGGAGCTGAGCGCGCTCGCCTCGACGACGGTCGTGGACGTCTACCGGCGCCTCCTGCGGCCCGGAGCGGGGGAGCGCCACTGCGTCATGGTCTCGCGCCTGGCGACCGTGTTCTGGGGCGGCTTCGCCGTGCTGTTCGCCGAGTACGCCGCCCGCCTCGGCTCGCTCGTCGAAGCGGTGAACATCCTGGGCTCGCTGTTCTACGGCACGATCCTCGGCGTGTTCCTCACCGGGTTCTACGTGAAGCGCGTGGCGGGCACGGCCGTCTTCGCCGCGGCGATCGTCGCCGAGGCGCTCGTGGTCGCGTGCTTCGCCTTCACCCGGCTGTCGTTCCTCTGGTACAACGTCGTCGGCTGTGTCGCGGTCGTCGCCCTCGCGTCCGCGATCGAGCGGTTCCCTGGCACCGCCCGGCCGGCAGCCGTCTCAGGTGGATGAACGAGCGGCGGCGTCACGCCCGTTGAAGGCGGCGAGTAGGGCGGCGGTTCTTCGCCTACCCGGCGAATCGGGCGCGGGCATGTTGTGACTTATGCAGGATCCAGTACCCATCCCACGAATAGCACGCTGCGATTCCGCCCTATCGTCGCAGAGTCGCGATGCACGGGACCCATGTGGAAAGCGTGGGGATCGCAATCGAGAACTGCAAGAAGTGTTACCCAGGCGCCTAGAATAAAGTGTCACCTAGGCGCCCGACCGCTCAGTGAGACGCTACTTTGTGGGTCGCCATGGAGGCCCGTACTCTGGAGGCTCAGGAACCCGGATGGCCCACCCCGCCGCCTTCTGCCACTCGTTCTTCATCTCCTGGGCACTCCAACGCGTCAGTATCTTCCCGGTCGCCGAATCCACCTCGTAGCCTTCGACCTGGCACATGATCCCGCCGTAGGCGGAGCTGCAGGGGACCTCTGCGAACACCACGACAGCGGCGCTGCCCCTTGTCCAACCTAGGGCAGACATGTTGAAGTCGGGGTGCTCTTCCAGCCGCTTGCAGATCTCTTCTTCCCGGTTAGCGGCCTGGCAAGGTGGGAACGTCCGAAGCATGTCTCGCTGGGCCACTGTCGTCGGTTCGGTGACCCCAACCGAGTTGGCACCCACGCGAAACACCAAGAATGCGTTGCCGGCGTACGCGTTTTCACTTCCGTTGATCAGAAAGGCGCGGGAGTCAGGGGCCCACAGCACTTCCTCCGGTCTCCAGTACGCATTGCTGGCAGCGAGTTTGATCGGTGTGGCGGGTCCATCCCTCCGGACGACCTTCGCCACCATGGTCTCGAAGTCACTGCTTAGCCGGCGGCAGCTGAGTTCAACGAATGCCGTTCCGTCAGGTGCCGGGATGCGCTGAGCAGGGTGAGCACCCCCTGTCTCGCATACCACCGTAATGGGCACGGCCGTCTTCGCCCAGATTGGACTCGACGCGGCTGCAACGGAGCCAGGCCACGCCAGCGGCGCGAGCGTGGATGCGACGACTAGTAGAATGCGGCCTTCTGGTCTCATCTCAGATCGCCAGGCAGCAAGGCTCCGTTTCATCCGCCTAACCCCGCCGTTCAGCCGCCCGCCGGCTGGCGCGCCCGTTGCGCCCGTGCAACGGGCGTGACAGGACGGACCGTCTGGTCCAGCGCGCGGTTAGACGCTGAGCACATGCCCTTACCGCCTCTGCTCGGGGCTGCACGTGAAGCTAGGCATCCGGGGCTCAGCGTTGGTGCGTTGGATGGCAACACGCATCTGGTCAGCCGCACGCTTCGCGCCAACGCGCTCGACTAGGGCACCGATCTGTGCTTCGGCCGCTGTTGCCCCATCGGCACACCCTTGGGCGTCGGCTGGCGTGCCGGAGCAGAGAAACGGGCACCTCGCCTCCGGGTCCGACGCGCGGAGCTGCACGCAGCACCGCCAGAGCGACCGGAACGCACGTTCGTAGTGCACTGCCTCGGACTCTCCGACTACGGTCTGCCCCACGAACTGAGTTGGGACCACGGGCTCGCAGCGCAACACGGGTGACGCGCAAGTAACCGCAGCTACGATGCCGACCGCTAGCAGAGAGAGCACCGAAAGCGGGGTCGAGAGCTTTGAGTCCATGCTCCCCTCAGCGTCTAACGCTCGCGCTCAGTCGCTGGCGCGAGCCTGCCCGGCGCGCAGCGCCGGCCTGCAGGCGAGTGCCAGTCGACTGCAGCGCGATGTTAGACGGCAAGCGCCCCTCCTAATCGAACTCGCCGCGATGCCACTTCGAGAACTCGAACGTGAGCTGGCCCGCTGCAAGTGCCCTTTGCCAGTTGGCTTTCACCCTGAGCACCACCGGCTTCGCGGTGTAGGCGGCGTTCCTCACCGTGTAGGCGTCGGGCCGGAAGTAGAATTTCGGGACCACCCCGGACCCAAGCATGTCGTCGTTTTCGGTAGCACTGTCATAGGTGACGGACCTCGTTGTGCTGATGGACAAGAGCATGTCCAGGCACACCACACCGAGCGGGACCCGGAGGGGGATGTTGCGGTGGCCCTCCCCCCAGAACGTCGCCGTGGTCAAACGAATGTCGTCGAGGTGGTCGATCAACACTGCAGCCGCCTTCTTTGTGCATTTCAGGATCGGCTCTACCTCAGGGCGACAGAACCTGTAGTCGGGAGGCTGCTTTACGATGGAACCATCGGAGGCTGCGTCCTCAACGTAGAGGAGGCCCAAGTCCTTGAGCGCAACGATCCGATCCAGCCCGTTCTCGAGCGACTCTTGAGTGCAGGGATCTTCAGCACGCGCGGCCGACGGCACTACGAGGGTCGCGGCAAGAGCAGCGAACAGCACAACGCTAGCCGCACCTCGCTCCAGTTGCCGTCTAACGCCGCGGTTCAGCCGCCCGCCGACTGGCGCGACGCGTGCCCCTGCACGCGGCGTGACAGCCGAGTGGGGGATCTTGACCCGATTTGGTTGACACTCCATAGAGCCATCCTCACGCCGCGGCACGCTCATAGTCAATGGGCGCCCGGTTCCCGAGGCTCGAGTGCAGTCGGCTTCGGTTGTATCGGCAGATGAAGCGCCGGACCGCGTGGCGGAGCGCACCTTCGTTCGGAAACGTCCTGGCATGGATCGCCTCCGCCTTCATCGAGTGGAAGAACGATTCGATGAAGGCGTTGTCACCGAGCTCCCGCGGCCGCTTCATGCTCTGTGTGATCCCGAGCGCCGCCAGGCGGGCGCGGAAGGCGTACGCGCCGTACTCGGAGCCGCGATCCGAGTGGAACGTCAGCCCGTCCACCGACCGCCGGCGCCGCACGGCGTGGTTGAGCGCCGCCAGGGTGAGCTCGAGGTCCCGCTGCGCCCTCAGGCTCCACCCCAGAATCCGCCGGGAGTGGCGGTCCATGACCACGGCCAGGTACCGCCACCCCAGCCCGGTCCTCAGGAACGTCACGTCGCCCACCCAGATCTGATTCGCCCGGCTGGTCGTGACACCCAGCACCCGGTTGGGGATCTCCGCGTAGAACGCCCTTGTCCCTCGCGTGCGCCGGTAGATCCGTGCCACGCGCGCCTTCAGCCCACCCTCCCGCATCAACCGGGCGACCCGCTTCCGCCCCACCCGGTACCCCGCCGCCTGCAGCGCGGCCTGGATCCGCGGGCTGCCGTAGGTGCCCTCGCTCGCCCTCCACACGGCGATAGGTACCAGGTCCGGCTGAGTTGACAAAGTGGAGTGAGATGGCTACGGTGGGACAAAGGAACCGCCATGCCGCGCAGACCGCGAGTCTTTGTCGACGGTGCCATCTACCACGTCTACTGCCGGTTCGCACACGGTGCACGGGTCTTCGCCTCACCTGAGGATGCCGAGCAGTTCCTGACCATCGTGCGCGAGGTCAAACGCACGGACGACCTCTTCATCCTCGCATGGTGCCTGATGCCGACGCACTACCACCTTGCCGTGCGGACCGGCCGCCTACCGCTGTGGCGCAGCCTGCGGATCATCCAGGGACTGTTCGCGCTCCTCCACAACCGCCGTCACCGTACCCTGGGTCCCCTGTGGCAGGGGCGCTACAAGGCCCGGGTCGTCGAGGGCCAAGACGAGCTGAACCGGCTCCTGGCGTATATCCACCTGAACCCCGTCAAGGCAGGGCTGGCGGCATCGCCCGTGCGCTACCGGTGGAGCGGCCATCGTGAGCTCGTCGGTCGCGTGCGCGCAACGCTGGTCGACGTGGAGGAGGCGCTTCGTCTGTACGGCGCCAGGCGCGGGGCAGCGGCGCGGGCGTATGCGGCCATGGTACGGGCGGTCGGGCGGGAAGCGTGGGCGGTTGAAGAGCCGGGCCGGCTGCCCTGGTGGAGCCGCGGTGCAACCGAGGAGGATGAACTGGGTGGGTCGCCGACCCGACCCAGCGTGGATGCGTTGGGTGCGAGCACGGCGCCCGCACCGGTACGGGCGGCCGTGGAGGACGTGCTGACCGCGGTGGAACGGGCGACGGGGCTGACGCGGGAGCGGCTCGCGTCGAGGGTGCAGGATCGTGCCACGGTCGCGGCGCGGGAACTGTTGGCCGTGGTGGCCGTGCACCGGTGTGGGGCGAGGGTGACGGAGGTGGGGCGGTGCCTGGGCCGGCCGGCCGACACGGTGAGCCGGTGGCTGAGCCGAGGGGCGGAGAGGCGCGCTGCGGAGGAGGCATTCGGGCGTCGGGTGGACGCCGTCGAAGCGCAGTTGAGGCGAGCATCATCATGAGGCCACGGCGTGGCGCCGGACTTGTCAACTATGCCGGACCTGGTACCTATTGGCCGTCTCAGGCGGATGAACGAGCGGCGGCGTCACGCTCGTTGAAGGCGGCGAGTAGGGCGGCGGTTCTTCGCCGACCCGGCGAATCGGGCGCAGGCATGTTGTGACCTATGCAGGATCCAGTACCCATCCCACGAATAGCACGCCGCGATTCCGCCCTATCGTCGCAGAGTCGCGATACACGGGACCCATGTGGAAAGCGCGGGGATCGCAATCGAGGACTGCAAGAAGTGTTACCCAGGCGCCTAGAATAAAGTGTCACCTAGGCGCCCGACCGCTCACGTAGACCTAGCGCACCGCCTGGATACCGGCAATCTGGCCATCGCCCGAGATTGCAACAAAAACCGGTTGACGCGGGTCGGGTTGCCTCCGAGTGTCTCGAGTAACCAGAAACCCACTCCCCTTCTGCCAGCAAAGAGAGGCCTCGACGGGACTGACCAATTGATATGTGTTGCCCGTGCGGATGGAGCCGAGATCGCCTCGGAACGCTTCTACGCGAAATGAGGGCTCAAGCCACACGGTCGCGCCGAATGGCGCTTGGCGGTAATCCACAGCAATGGCGTTCTCAGGGACAATGTACTCCCGGCACCGAGAGTAGTATGCCGCCTCCGTTGCCAGCAGAAATGCGTCCGCTTTCAACTCGCGTGGCGTCTCTTCGACCCCAACGACGTAGAGGCCTCGCATCCCCTGATCGGTCGCAACAATCTGGAACAGATGAAGGGTCGTGTCTGCAGTGGGCAGTAATCGGACCGAGGTAGCTGGCGCCGGGTCAGCCGGTTCACCGCGCAGCGGGGAATCATCGAAGAGTTCTCCGCCAATGTCCAGTTGCCGGGGAACGATCTCGAGGAACTGCTCGCGGTCCGGCCAGAGCGCTACTGCGAAGAAGCGCGCATCGAAGACCGGCGAGGTTCCTTGGGCGACGTAGATCGTGTAGGCGCCAGCGTTCTGATTGAGGAAGCCCGTGAAGACCGCTTGGAGCGGCCCTACTCCTGGGATTTCCAGCTCACCAAGAACTCCATGCCGCGATGGCCTAAGGGAACCAGAATCCGGCGTTGGCAGCAATTCGCGACCAAGAAGGAAGCGCCTTGTTGCTCTTCGCTGCCCCCAGCCGATCGGCAAGACATCGATCTCCGTACACAGGAAGTCCTTAGTTCCAGCGTCCCAATCGCAGCTGAGTTCGGTCCTATCGTAGTAGTCAGAGTCGTAGGGACTGCAGTTGCCCCCTACCCCTTCACTCACGGAGCACGTGAGGCAGGCCAGGACCCTACGCGCGTGGTTTCGAAAGTCAATGACCACCTGCTGGCTGATTGTGGTGGCCGAGTACATTGCCTGTTCGGACTGCGGATATGAGAAGACGAACAGCGGCAGCGTGGGTTCTCCGGTGGCCAGCCGGAATGACACCGGCGGATGGTCCCCAGACACCACGAGGTGTCCGACTTCCCCATCCGATTCGGTGACCAATTCCCACCATTCGTCTCGCCCAGCGTCCTGGACATGGGAAAATACGAGGAGTTCGCTCTGGTTCACCAGAGGATACGGCGGGCCGACAGCCCCTCCTGCGAAGGCGACGAACTCAACGGACCCGTAGGTCCCGGAGCCTAGGTTGAGATTCTCGTAGCCGGCCCGGACATGTTGTCCAGCGGCCATCCTTGGGGGGGCTGATGGAGGAGCCCCAGCTCGTACGAACCGCAGGCCGCCAGGACCGGTCAGGGTCGTGTCTGCGTGCCATAGACCAGCACACCCGAGATCGGAGCCATAGACAAGAGGTGCCAACAAACCACAGTCGATGGCCGACAGCAACACGAAGAGCGTGACCTGGACGGCCAAGGCAGTTTTCAGCCGCATCCAAGTCGTCGTTCGGCTCGCACGCCTAACGCTCGCGCTGACCTGCGGGACGGACTGGCGCGCCCGTTGCGCCCCTGCAACGGGCGTGACAGGCCGGACCGGGATGTTGACCCGATTTGGTTGACACTCCATAGAGCCATCCTCACGCTGCGGCACGTTCATAGTCAATGGGCGCCCGGTTCCCAAGGCTCGAGTGCAGTCGGCTCCGGTTGTATCGGCAGATGAAGCGCCGGACCGCGTGGCGGAGCGCACCTTCGTTCCCAAATGTCCTGGCGTGGATCGATTCTCCCTTCATCGAGTGGAAGAACGATTCGATGAAGGCGTTGTCACCGAGCTCCCGGGGCCGCTTCATGCTCTGCGTGATCCCGAGCGCCGCCAGCCGGGCGCGGAAGGCGTACGCGCCGTACTCGGAGCCGCGATCCGAGTGATACGTCAACCCGTCCACCGACCGCCGGCGCCGCACGGCGTGGTTGAGCGCCGCCAGGGTGAGCTCGAGGTCCCGCTGCGCCCTCAGGCTCCATCCGAGAATCCGCCGCGAGTGACGGTCCATCACCACGGCGAGGTACCGCCACCCCAGCCCGGTCCTCAGGAACGTCACGTCGCCCACCCAGATCTGATTCGGCCCATCGGTGGTCACACCCAACACCCGGTTGGGGATCTCCGCGTAGAAGGCCCTTGTCCCTCGCGTGCGCCGGTAGATCCGTGCCACGCGCGCCTTGAGCCCACCCTCCCGCATCAGCCGGGCCACCCGCTTCCGCCCCACACGGTATCCCGCCGCCTGCAGCGCGGCCTGGATCCGCGGGCTGCCGTAGGTGCCCTCGCTCGCCCTCCACACGGCGGCGATCCGCGCCGAGAGCCGCTCGTCCACCCGCTCGTGGCTCGAGATGCCACGGCGACGCCACGCGTAGTACCCCGCCCGCGTCACCCCGTACCGCGCGCACAGCCCCTTCACCTCGAACCGGCCCTGCTCCGCCGCGATGAACGCGAAGATCTCGCTCTTCGAGCGGAACAGAACCGAATGGCTTTTTTTAGCAGCTCGTGCTCCTCCTTCAGGAGCGCGTACTGCCGCTTGAGCTCCGCCAGCTGCCGCACCTCCCGCTGCGCTCGCGCAGCCGGAGCCACCCCGACCCGGGCCTTTAGCAGCCCCTCCCGCGCTTGCTTCCGCCACTTCGAGAGCATGAACGGGTGGATGTCGAGCGCGTCCGCCACGTCCTGCACCTGGACGCCCTCGAGCTGGCTCAGCTTCACGGCCTTGAGCTTGAACTCCACGCTGTACCGCTGGACTTTCTTCGGACCGAGGATCTTCGCCATTCTGCCCTCCAACCCCTGTTAGGTCGGAGTGTCTACTTTATCGGGGCAAGGTCCCCGTCAGGTCCAGCGCGCTGTTAGGCGGACGGTTCCATTCAGCGGAGTTCATAACGGAACGTCGCGCGAAGCCGGCGCGTCGGCACGCTATCGCCCGCCGGCAGGCCCTCGAAACGAAGACCGCAGAGGCCCCTGAGTGCTGCCTCGTTCAAACCCATCGGAAGGCCACGCAACACGATTCCATCCCCCACCGATCCATCTTGCGTTATGTATCCCTCAAGCTCCACGGTGCCTCGGACTCGTGCTGCGATGGCAGAGACCGGGTACTCGAACTGAGGTAGCGGCACCGCCAGGTACGACCAGGGTCCTCCGGAAGAGATCTGGGCGTCCACAAACTGGAGACAATCGAGCTCTACCGTTCCCTCAGGAGGTGGAAGGCGCAAGTCGATAGGGCAGGTCGGAACCAAGATGACAGTCCGGTGGACGCACCCAGCGAAAGCAAGAGCCACCAGAACCACTAGAAGGAGCCTCCGGAGGTCCCGCCTAACGCATAGTCGGTTGACTAGAGGAAATCGGGAAACGCTGCGCGCTGTGCAGCGTTTCTCGGCGGGTTTAGGGGACGTTGCGCGGCCGATGATCCTGAGCGGGTTGCGCTTCGGCGACGGTCGCGCCATCCGGCCGTCCCGGGAAACGCTGCGGGTATTGCAGCCTAAAACGGCCGGAGAAACGCTGCAGGCCCCGCCGCCGGGCGGGCCGTCAGGGACCGTCGAGGGGGTGGCTGCCAACGCGTCCTCCGACCTGGTTCGCATACAGTATATCGCAGATCGGCAACGACGACGCGGCCGGCCCGCTCTTGCGAGATCGAGATCGCTCGCGGTTCCATGGGATCCTTCGGCCCGCCTGCGGCGGGTCTCAGGATGACAGGATCCGGGAAGGCGAGACTGGAAAGCGGATGGGGATCGGAAGCCGCCGCGGTGGCCCCGGGATTGCTTCGCCCCGCCTTCGGCGGAGCTCGCAATGACTGGTTGACGCGGAAGCGGCCCGCTCGCGCGGGCCGCCGTCGGAATCGCTCGCTTGTCGTGCCGGTTTGGTGCCCGGTGCCCGGTGCCCGGTGCCCGGTGCCCGGTGCCCGGTGCCCGCTACTTCTGCCACTCCTTGATCAGGTTGTCGACCATCCCGGTGTCGGTCTTGGGGTCGGCGGCCTTGCCGACCGTGATCGCCTTCTTGGCGAGGGCGATCGCGCCGGACTTGTCGCCCTGCATGGCGAGCAGCCGCGCCTGGCCGGAGAGGTTGGCCATCGTCTCCTTGACCGACACGGACTTGTCGAGCCACGCCTTGGCGTCGGTGAGGTTGACGTTGTTGTCGAGGCAGAACGACGCGGCGCGGTACGGGGTGCGCCAGTCGTCGGGCTTGGCTTCCGCGATCGCCTTGCGCGCCGCGGCCATCACCTTGCCGGTCGTGTCGACGTTGACGGTGAACGGCACGGTGACCTTCTCCCAGCTGATGGCGACGGTGGCCGAATCCACTCCGACCGCCGGGAACCACACGGTCAGCAGCTCGCGGAACTCGTCGCCGTGCGGTTTCACCTTGATCCGCAGCGCGTCCTGGTCCTGCTTGTACTCGTAGGCCCCCCACTGCTTGGCGCCCTTGTTGAAGATGATGGTCCACTCGTCCTTGCCGGGGATCGTGAACAGCCCGTACGTCCCGGACGGCAGCTTGTTGCCGTCGACCGTGACGTCGTCGGCGAACGTGATGGTGGTCGCCTCGTTGGCGCCGGTGCGCCACACCTGGTCGTAGGGGACCAGACCGCCCCAGATCGTACGGCCCTTCACGCTCGGCCGGCAGTAGGTCACGGTGACGTCGGTGACGCCGACGGTTTGGGCCACGGTGGCCTTGGGGCTCACGCGCGGCAGGTCGAGCTGCGCGACCGCCGATGCCGCCGTGCCGAGTGCCGCGGCCGTCGCGACGGCCGCGAGTGCAAGAACCCGAAATCTCGTCATGGGTTGCCTCCTGTCGGCCGGAGGTTAAGACGGAGTCGCAGCCACGTCAACTTCGGGCTCCGGCCGCGTCGGCGACCTCGCCACGGGCGACGGCCATGTGCCGGCCTCGGTCCCTCAGCGCCCCGCAGGCCTCCACGACTTGTCGGGGTACGGCGGCGGTGGAGGCACCGGCACCGGGTGGTCACGGATCTGCCCCTGCAGAACGCGCACCGCCTCGTCGAGCTGCGCGTCCGAGCCCCGGGCCGTTGCCGCCGGCAGGTTGTCCACGACGACGTCGGGGTCCACGCCGTGCCCCTCGATCAGCCACTGGCCCTCGGGCCCGTAGACGCCGGTTTCGGCGGCGGTGGCGATCCCCTTGTCGACGAGGACGTTGCTGCTCGAGAGCCAGATCTCGCCGCCCCAGGTGCGCGTCCCGATCAGCTTGCCCAGCCCGAGCCGCCGGAACCCCTCGGCGAACGCCTCCCCGTCGGACGCGGTGTTCTGGTCCACGAGCACGACCGCGTGCCCGCGGAAGGCGTATTGCATGTTCCAGGACGGGTCGCCGATCCGCGGCTGCCAGTAGAACCACGCCTTGCGCAGGAGCTTCTCGAGGATCCAGCTGTCGATGTTGCCGCCGCGGTTGTGGCGCACGTCGATGATGAGGCCGGCCCGGTTGAACACCGGGTAGAAGTCGCGCGCCCACTCGGCGTAGTTGCCGCCGCCCATGGCCCGCAGGTGGACGTAGCCGATCGCGCCCGCTCCGAGCGCCTCGACGCGCTCTCGCCGCGTGAGCTCCCACTCGTCGTAGCGCAGCCCGGCCTCCCGGTCGGGCGTGATCGGGGCGACGATGACGTCGCGTCCGGCGCCGCCCGCGCCTGCGCGCACGTGCAGGAGCACCTGCCGGTCGGCCTTGTCGCGGAGCAGCTCGGCCACGTCCGGGACGGTCAGGACGCCCGCGCCGTTCACCGTCTCGATGAGGTCGCCGTCGTGCACGTCCACCCCCGGCCGCGCCAGCGGGGCGAGGCGGTCTGGGTAATCGGGGTCGGCGCGGTAGACGTGGACGACCCGCAGGCCGCCGGCCTTCTCGTCGCGGGCGAGCACGGCGCCGAGCGACGCGGGCGCGATGTCGTCCTTGCCTTTCCGGAGGTCGCCGCCGTACACGAAGATGTGCAGCGCCGAGAGCTCGCTGACCATCTGGGCGAGCAGGTCGGAGAGCTCGGCGCGGTCCGCGACGCGGGCGACCAGCGGCTGGTACTTGGTCAGCATCGCGGGCCAGTCCACCCCGTTCATCTTGCGGTCGTAGAAGTAGTCCCGCTCCAGCCGCCACGCCTCGCGGAACATCTGGCGGATCTCCTCGCGCGGCTCGATCGGGAAACGCCACGCCTTGAGGTCGACCGCCGACTCGGCGAGGTCGGGTTTGTCGGTCGAGGCGTCGAAGACCGACAGCGTGCCGTCCTTGCGAACCAGGAGCTTCTTGCCGTCGCCGGAGAGCTCGAACGAGCGGACGTCCTCGGCCAGCGTCCTGAGCTTGGCGTCCCGGTTCTTGATCGGCAGGGTGACGAGCTTGGCCTTGCCGCCGTCGCCGACCTCGCGTGAGAGCCAGAACAGCCGGTCGGCGTTGACGGCCAGCGCCTCGTAGTCGCCCGGTGGGGCCGGCACCTCGTACACCCGGCTCTGGAGCCCCGAGCGCTCGATCGCGACCGCCGGCACGGGCTTCTTGTCGGCGTCTTTCTTGGGTTCGTCCTTCTTCTCCGGCGGTTCGGGCACGAGCTCGTCGCCGGGGAGGAACGGGAAGCGAACGCCGGGGGTCAGGGCGACGGCGTACGCCCCGGTCGGCGCGGCGAAGTACGGCTCCGGCTCGCGCGGGCCCCAGGGGCCCGGCACCGCGGACTCGAGGTGGCGGTCCGAGAGGAAGTAGATCCACTTCCCGTCCGGGCTCCAGGCCGGCGAGCCGCTCTCGGTGCGGTCGTCGGTGAGCGCCGTCGTGGAGCCGTCGCCGACGTTGTAGAGCTCGATCTGAGAGAAGGTGTTGACCGCCGGCACCACGAAGGCGAGCCACGCGCTGTCGGGGGACCAGGCGAGGTCGTAGAACCCGCCCCGAGGGGACGTCGCGACCTCGACCGTGCGCTTCTCGGGGATGTTGTACAGCCAGAGGACGAGGTTCTTGTCGTACGAGGCGATCCACTTCCCGTCGGGTGAGGGGACGCCGTCGAAGCGCAGCGCCTTCCCGTCGTGCGTCAGCTGGTCGGGCGCCCCGACGCCGTTCGCGGCCAGGCGCCACCACTCGACCTCGCCGCTCTCGTCCGAGAGCGCGACGACGGTCTTGCCGTCCGCCATGAAGCGGCCCTGCCGGTAGCGCACCCCCGGCCTGCGGGTGGCCTCGACGAGCCGCCCCTGCTTGACCGGGGCGACGAAGACCTGCCCCCGGGCCGTGAGCACGACCCGGTCGCCTTTCGGAGCGAGGTGGACCGCGGTCAGGTAATCGGCCGGCTTGTCCAGCCAGTGCTCGCGGAGTTGGTCGAAGTCGGACGCGAGGGAGATCTCGAGCGCGGCGTCGCGGCCCGCCGCAATGTCGTAGAGGCGCAGGTCGGCCCCGAGCTGGTAGACGATTCGTCCGGCGTCGAGCGCGGGAGACCTCACGTCCCAGCCGGCGTGGCGGGTCAACTGACGCAGATCGCCGCCGCGCTCGTCCATCGACCAGAGGTTCATGTTCCCGTCGCGGTCGCTCGCGAAGTACACGCGGCCGTTCCACCACATCGGCGTCTTGCTCGTCCCCGGGAAGTCGGACGTCAAGGGGACCGCCTCGGCGGCGCCGGCCGCCAGCGCCCAGATGTTCTGCGCGGTGCCGCCCTTGTACCTCTTGGTGTGGCTGCCCTGGAAGGCCAGCCTGGTGAAGAACAGCGTCCGGCCCGCCGGGTCGTAGCTGCCGTCGCTCGCCTGCGCGAGCGGCAGGACCGAGCGGACTCCGGAGCCGGGGTCGAACGCGACCAGCTCCGTCTCCGGCAGCGTCGAGTAGTGTCGCGTCGCGTACAGCACCTTCCCGTCCGGGGTCCAGCCAACAACCAGCGCGCCGCCGCCTTCCCACGTCCGCCGGGTGGGCAGGCCGCCCGCGAGCGGCATCGTGTAAACCTCGGTCGGCCCCTCGTACGCCGCCGAGAAGGCGAGCGTCGTGCCGTCCGGGGAGATCGCCGCGTGGCTCTCCTCGCCCTCGTGCGTGGTGAGACGCTGAGCGACGCCGCCCGCGGCCGGCGCCTCCCAAAGGTCGCCCTCGGCCGTGAACACCACGGTATCGCCGTGGATCGTGGGGAACCGGTAGTAGCCTCGCCCCGCACCGGTCTCGGCCAGCGCCGGCGTTGTGAGGGCCGCGAGCGACAGGATCCAGGCAAGTCTCATGTGGCAGCCTCCGTCGCCGGCTACGATACCCCGGACCGGGCGCGCGCGGAACGACGGGGGCGGCTCGACGCCGCTGACCCTCCACCGATGACGTGGAGCCGGGGTCAGGCGTCGGCGCCGTCGGCCGGGGGCTGCAGGCTGTCGGCGATGAACCGCTCGATGGCCTTGCGGTCGGCGTCCGTCGTCTCGACGAACTCGATGCCGAGGTGGCTCACTCTGGCGGCCCCCGGATCCCTGACCTCGCGGACATGGGCGATCCGGCCCCTGGCGCGGAGTGTCGCGCCGTCGACGTGCAGCTCGACGTCGATGACCGTGCCGAGCGCCAGCGTCGCCTCGGTCTCGACCAGGAGGCCGAGCGCGCTGATCGTCTTCACACCGAAGTGGTACTCGGCGGCGACGCTCACGGGCTCCGGGACGTTGACCCTGAACCGGCCGGAGACCCTCTTCTCCACCGCGATCACCGCGGTAGCCTCCAGCATCCGCGCGAGCTCGGCCGCCCGGTCCGTCAGCGCCTGCTCGAACCGGACCCCGGCGACGTAGATCGGCCTGGTGTCGCCGGTCTCGCTCCTGCGCAGGCTGCGGAGGTGACACCAGACAACGGTCCCCGACAGACGGACGCTGTGGTCGACCCCGTGCCGCAGCGTAAGAGAGTAGGTCCGGCCGACCCGCAACTGGGTGTCGGTTTCGACGGCCAGGCCGGTCAGGCTCATGTTGAGGATCTTGGCCTCCGCCGAGATGTGCAGCGTCCCCTCGACGTTCTGCACGACGTGCCGGGGACGGCGCCGCCTCTCCTGAGTCCGACCGTCGGTCGCTGCCATCGTTCACTGATTATACCAAAAGGGGGCCGGTGGGAGGTCGGCAAGGCTCCCGTGTCGGGGCCTCCCGCGGGCCGCCGGGCGGGCGCGGCTCGCGGGCGTCCGGCTCAGTTGATCGGACCGCCGTCGTGACCGTCGTCGCGGCGCAGCACGCGCAGGCCGCGCCGGGCGGCGAGGCGGTCGAGCCTGCGCGTGAGCCGGCGCTCCTTCCAGCGCAGCCACCAGCGGCGGATGCCTCGCCCGCCCTTGCGCGGGCCGAGCACGGCCGCGGTGATCCCGGTGCCCGCGCAGATCCCGGCGAACCCGGCCAGGTCCTTGCTCCCGAGGTAGGCCACGAACGCGATCAGGATGCCGAGCCACATGCACCAGCGCGCCCGGATGGGCAGGACGAAGAACAGCAGGATCGTGGCGTCGCCGTACAGGGTCGCGAAGGCGGCGATCAGGATGGCGAGCAGCATGCGCTGGCCCTGCATGAGCTGGAACGGGAACGGCGTCGGGCTCGCGCCGACCGCCGCCTCGGCCGCGAGCTGCACGCCGGCGGCGACGAGCGCGGCGCCGGCGGCGGCCGCGGCGAGCACCGTCCAGAACCGGCGGCGACCGAGGCGCGTCCGCACGTCCCGGCCGAACCAGAACACGACGAGCATCTCGAGGAGGATCCAGGGACTGGGTCCGCCGAAGCCGATGACCACGTAGGTCACGAGCTGCCAGAGGTAGCCCAGGCGCCAGAGGGCGGGCGTGAGACGGCCGAGCGCCGGGACGATCGCCGTGCTCTCGAAGAACTGGAGCGCGTAGGTGCCGAACAGGATCGCGATCAGGGCGACGAGGTCGCCGGCAGGCCGGCCGCCCGGCCACCCGGCGCTCCCGAAGCTCGACTCCCCGCGGTACGTTCGGCCCTGGCGCATCGCCCCTCCGCGGGCGCCATCTTTCCCGATTCCGGCCTACGGCGCAACCGACGTCCGGCCGGCGGCTGCAATTTGCCGGGGTCTCCGATGTTGTGAGTGGGGAGGCGGGACCGAGGTGGAGCCGGGGAGGGGAGCAAGGATGACCAGGGACGACCGAAGCCGACTGATCGCACAGTACGCCGACGGCTACACAGAGGTCGCCGCGAGCCTCGACGGTTTCCCCGACGGAGGGTTGACGGCGCATCCGATACCGGGCAAGTGGAGCGCCTCCGAGATCGTGCACCACCTGGCCGACAGCGAGAGCATCGCGGCCATTCGACTGCGGAGGCTGCTCGCGGAGGAGTATCCGGTCATCGTGGGCTACGACCAGGATGCTCTCGCGAAACGGCTGCGGTACGAGGACAGGCCGATCGCACCGGCGCTGGAGCTGTTCCGGGCCGCCAGGGCGGCCACGGTCCCGCTGCTGCAGTCGCTCGGCGACGATGACTGGGCGCGCACCGGTTGGCACACCGAGGCCGGCGTGTACACCGCGGAACTCTGGCTCGAGATCTACGCGAAGCACGCGCACAATCACGCGGGCCAGATCCGCCGCCTCCGCGAGGCCCTGCCGTCGAAGTAGCCCACCGCGCGGCGGTCTTGCGAACGGTCCGTCAGCGCCGAGTGGGAATGTGAGGCAGGTCACCTTGCTACTCGCCGGTACAAGGCAGACTCAGTGACGAGGACAACGTGGGCGGGGTGGGCACAGTGGTCTGGTACACGGTGTTGCCCGTCGGGTTGGATCCCGAGGGGCGCGAGAGGCTGCGCGGCGCGCTGGCGCCACTGGAGGCCGTGGTGACCGCCGGCGCCGACGACTGGTCGGAGGCGCTCGAGCTTGCCTCCGCCGGCCACTACGACGGCATCGTGGTCGCCTACCCGCTCGGGGACGCGCCGACGGCCGGCTTCCTGGCCGGACTTCGCAAGCCGTCCTGCCCCTGCCGCAGCTCCGCCGTCGTGCTGCTGACCGACGAACGGCATCGGGCCGAGGCGGCCACGTACCTCGGGCGGGGCGCCAACCGGGTCGTCACCTGGGACGAGGCGGGCTTCGCGCTGCCGGGGCTCCTCGAAGGCATCCTCAACGCGGCGCCGAGAGTCGCGCTCGAGACCTCGGTCCGCATCAAGCCGGTCGGCGAGAAGGCGGCGGGGTCCGTTCCGGGCCGCACCGTCAACGTCTCGACGAGCGGGATGCTGCTCCGCGTTCGCCAGGGGTTCCAGCCCGGCACCCTGGTCGTCTTCGAGCTGCAGTTGCCGGGCTCGCAGGTCCCACTGTGCGGGCACGGCCGGGTCGTTCGGCGGACCTCGATACGGCGGGAGCCGTTCCCGGGCGTCGGCGTGACGTTCGGCGGGCTCGAGGACGGGAACCAGGCCCGTCTGCGGGCGTTCATCAGCGACGCCGGCGTCTAGCGGACGCGCCGGTCAGCTGCCGACCGTTCCTCGCGCCGGGTTCGACGTCACGCCGACCGCCAAGGGCTCCGAGACGGCGACGGGCAGCTCGACCGAGAACTTGCTCCCGCATCCGACTTCGCTCTCGACCGAGATCCGGCCGTGCGCCTCCTCGATGATCTGCCGGGAGATGGCGAGGCCGAGCCCGGTGCCTCCATGGGCTTTGGTCGTGAAGAACGGATCGAAGATCTTCGGGAGCACGTCCTCCGGGATGCCCGATCCGTTGTCCTCGACCTCCAAGCGGACGATCTCACCCGCGCGAGCGAGCCGAACGACGACGAGGTTCTCGGCGCGCGGCCGGTCCGGCAGGGCCTGCATCGCGTTGATGAGCAGGTTCATCACCACTTGCCCGAGCTTGGTCGGCGAGCACCGGACCGGCGGCGTCGGGCCCACTTCCACCTGGACTTTCGCCCGTTTGGCGAGCTCGGACTGGACGCAGCGGATCGTCAGGCGACACACCTCGGCCATGTCCGCCGTGCGGGCCTCGTCCTGGCGCCGGTGTGACAGCTCGATGCCCTTCGTGATCTCGCTCATCTGGCGGGCCGCGTGGCGGGCGATCGCGAGCTGTTCAACGGCCACGACGGCCGCCGCGGGACCGGACGGCGGCGCCCCGGGGACCTGAGCGCCCATCAGGGACCGGATCCGCAGCTCCACGAGATCCAGGGAGGTGAGGAGCGCGGTGAGCGGGTTGCGCAGCTCGTGCGCGACCCCGGCCGCGACGATCCCGAGGGCATACGCGCGCTCGGTTTCCAGGAGGCGGCGCTCCAGCTCGCGGACCTTGCGCCGCGTCTCGTAGAGGTCGAGCGACTCGCGCAGCGTCGCTTTGAGCTGCGCCGGCTCCCACGGCTTCTGCAGGTACCCCCCGACCTGGCCGCGGTTGATTGCGGCGATCGCGTCGGTGAGATCGGAGTAGGCCGTGATCAGGAGCCGCACGGTGTCGGGGAACTCGCCGCGGACCGCCTCGAACAGCTCGACGCCGCTCATCCCGGGCATCCTCTGGTCGGCGAGCAGGACGGCGATCTCGCGCTGGCGCATGATCTCGAGGGCGGCCTCGCCGCTCAGCGCCGTGGCGACGGTGAACTCCTCCTCGCAGGCCGCCTGGAGGACCATGAGGTTGGCCTCGTCGTCATCCACGTAGAGGATCGTGTGGTCCATCCTTCAACCCTTCCCCTTCCGGCCAAGGAACTCCGCGTCCTGCCGAGCCGGTCTCACGTGCGGCACTAACGAGAGTCTCGCTCCCAAGGCCGCGGGAAGCAATCCCCCCCGAAGTGCGGCGCCGTAGTCAGGGCTTGCGGACCAGGAGGAAGTAGTACGCGCCACCCGGCTCGACAGTGATGTCCGCTCGCGCCGAACCGGGGAGCTTGGCGGTCAGGCGCACCATCTCCTCCCGCGTGCGGTAGAGCATCGTCCAGTCGAGGATGAACTCGGGCGACCAGAAGTGGTCGTTGGGCGCGAGCGCGTTGCCGAGCGTCAAGAGGCCGCCCGGCGCCAGCTGATCGTAGAGGGCCCTGACGAGGACCTGGGCCGTCGATTCGCGCAGGTAGTCGAAGAGACCGGTGCTGAAGATCAGGTGCTGCGGGTGCTCGACCGGCACCAGGGTGGGGTCGCGCAGGATTTGGATGAACGACAGGTTGAGGCAGTGCAACGTGCCGTTCGCGCCGGTCGCCTTGAGCTCGCTGTGGCTGCTGTGGTAGGCGATCGACAGCGCCTCGTCCTCCTGGTCGATGAGCGTCCAGACCACCTGGCCGGGCCACCCGCGACGGCGCGCGATGAAGTCCGAGGCTTCGCGCGCCGGGCCGCAGCCGAGACTCGCGACCCTGAAGATCCCCTCGTTTGCGGCCTGGGCGAGGCATCGCGCGTGCTCCTCCTCCATCAAGTCGACCACGAAGTCCTTGCGGCTGCGGACGCCGGCCGACAAGGGGTGCTCCACGCCGAGCTTGTGGAACACCCGCGCGAACACCGAGTCGCCCTCGAGCGCGTTGTTGTAGTAGTAGAGCATGACCTGGTAGTCGCCCGAATAGCCGAGCGGCTTGGTGTAGGCCCGGTGAACGAGCGGGCAGACCATCATCACCGGCGTCACCAGCGTCTCGGTGAAGTCCTTGGCCGCGACCAGCACCTCCGGGTCCGAGAGGCACTCGACCGCGGCGCCGGACGCGTCGCGCTGGATCGTCGCCCAGGGATCGCGGAGGGCCGCGAGGGCGCGGTCGGCGAGCGCGTCCACCGCTTCGGTCCCGCCGCCCCCGGCCGCCTTGTAGCGCGCCTCGTGGTGGTCGAGCGCCTGCCGGTAGAAATGCAGAAACGAAACCGCGCGGGAGACCGCGTCCTGGAACCGCTGGGGGATCCTCGTGCGCCAGAACTCGGGGCCGTACCTCAGCTGGGTCTCGAGGCGCCCCTCCTCGTCCCGGCGGAGAATGTCGGGGAGGTCCAGGAACCCCGTGGTCAGACCCAGGGCGACGCGGGTGCCCTTCCGCGGCCCGGGCTCCAGTCGGGCGACCCGGCCCCGCCCGCGGAACACCTCCTGCCCGTACAGGAGCAGCGTGAGCTCCACGTCGGCGCCGACGGGAAAGGTCCTGGCCCCGTCCGCGACGTTGAACGAGACGCCGTTCATCGAGAGGTCGAACAGCTGGTGCTCCTCGCCCGCCACCAGCAGTTGCGGGCGCGCATCGCGCGACAGCAGGTCGCGGACGCGGCGTCGTTCCGGCCGGAAGAAGACCGCTCGCCCGTAGGCCCCCATCAGCTCTTCGTACGACTTCGGCATCGGCACCTCGCCTCGATCAACGTGATGACCCGGGATTCACGGGCCGGTAAGGACCCGAGGGTGTCCCCCCGGGCATCGGGTGGAACCGGAATCCGAGAACTGGACTGCCGCTGCGAGACCCGTCATCCCATCCCCGGGGCGGCGGGCAGCTCGACGACGAACTCCGCCCCCCCGCCATGGCGCTCCTCGAACCAGAGCGCACCATGGTACCCCTCGACGATCCGGCGCGACAGGTAGAGACCCAGGCCGACGCCCACGTCCCGCGTCGTGAAGAACGGGTCGAAGATCCGTTGGACGACCTCAGGGGGCACGCCGGGCCCGTCGTCGCCGACCCGCACCGTCAGGCGGTCGGCGCGCCCGTCGGTCCGCACCCACACGTTGCGCGCGCCCGACCGCAGCGCGTTGTCGATGAGGTTGAGGAAGACCTGGTTCAGCGGGCCGGGAGGGGCCTCGGCCCTGGCCGTGGTCCCGTACTCGCGGTGAACGACGACGCCGTCCATCCGGTGCTCGAGCAGCCTCAACGTCGCGTCCAGGCCCTCGCCGACGTCGCACAGCGCGACGCGACCGGCCTCCGCGGGGCGGGCGTGCTGCTCCAGGGCCTTGGTGATGCCCTGGATGCGCTCCGCCGCATCGCCGATGACGCCGATGAGCCGCGCGTTCATCTCCGGGGCCGCCTTGCCGTCCGCCAGAACCCGCGCCGCGTTGAGGATCGCGTTCACGGGGTTGCGTACCTCGTGCAAGATTCCGGCGGCGAGGGTGCCGACAACCGCGAGCTTCTCCTGCTCGGCCAGCTGCAGTCCGAGCGACCGGAGCTTGAGCTGGGCGCGGACCCGCGCCAGGAGCACCCTGGGATGGAACGGCTTGGCGACGAAATCGTCGGCCCCGTGCGCGTACCCCTCGAGGGTGGCTTCGGACCCGACCCTGGCCGTCAGCAGGATGACCGGTATCGTGGCGAGGGCGGGGCTCGCCTTGATGTCGCGGCAGAGCTCAGTCCCGCTGCGCCCGGGCATCATCACGTCCGAGATCACGAGGTCCGGCACCTCGCGCGTGACGAGCGCCCAGCCTTCGTCGCCGTCGGCGGCGGCGTAGAGCTCGAATTCGGGCTCGAGCAGACCCCGGATGAATTCGCGCACCTCGCGGTTGTCCTCGGCGAGCACGATGCGGGCACGGCGCGCCTGCGCGAACCCCGTCTTCGCGGCGGCGCCGGCCGGCCCGGGCGGCGGCGTGGCGGACGGCGACCGGGGTGCGGAGGCGGCGGGGTCCTCGGCGCGGCGAGGCGCGTCGGGGTGGGCCGTCGCGGCCTGGCGCCGCTCGATCACCTCGGGCCGGATGTGGTCCCGGCCGAACGGGATGCTCACCGCGAACGTCGTTCCCCGGCCGACCTCGCTCGCCACATCGAGCGAGCCGCCGTGCAGCTCGACCAGTTCCTTGGCGAGCGCGAGCCCTATCCCGACGCCGCCCTCCCGCCGCTGATCGGTCGTCGAGAGCTGGAAGAAGCGCTCGAACACGCGCGGCAGGGCGTCGTCCGGGATGCCGGGGCCGGTGTCGGCGACCTCGATGCGCACGCCGCCGGACAGGTCCTCCACACGGAGGTCGATTCGCCCTCCGGGCTGGGTGAACTTGAGCGCGTTGCCGACGAGGTTCGTGAGGACGATCTCGAGACGGTGGGCGTCGGCGAAGATGCGGCGGCTCGACGGTTGCGCCGCGAGCTCGAACGCGATGTCCCTGGCCATCGCGGCGGGCTTGCTGTTCTCGTAAACCGTGGCCGCGACCGCGCGGGCGTCCACGTCCGCCAGGTTGAGGCGCAGCCCTCCGGCGTCGAGGCGGGAGAGGTCGAGCAGGTCGTCGATGAGCCGGAGCAGGCGGTGGGCGTTGTTGCGGATGACCCGGATGTACTGCAGGCTCTCGGGGTCCGAGGCGGTCTCGGCGAGCTTCTCCACCGGCGCGAGGATCAGCGTCAAGGGTGTGCGCAGCTCGTGGGACACGTTCGCGAAGAACTTGCTCTTGAGGCGGTCGAGGTCCTTCAGTTGGTCGAGCGCTTGCTGGAGGTCCGCGCTCGCACGTCCGAGGCGGACCCGGGCATCGGCCTCGAGGCGGGCGACCTCGGCGAGCTCCGAGCGCGTCAGGTAGTCCCGTTTGGCCATGTCGTACTTGAAGTAGGCGCTCGCGATCGCGAGACCGCTGGCGGTCGCGACGAAGAAGACGCTGCCCAGGCCCGCGCGCAGCGACACGTCCGACGGCCATATCAGGAACGACCCCAGCGCGAGTGCGAGCAGCACGGCGTGGCTCGAGACGGTCCAAAGCGGCCGCCAGAACGGGAGCAGGCCGACGCCGAAGATCACGATCGAGAAGCCCATGACGTAGGCCGGGTAGCTCTCGCCGACGATCGGAAGCATTGGCGCGATGAAGCCGCCCCACACGAGGGCGAGGGCCCAGAACGCCTCCCAGGTGTAGCGGCGGAACCGGGCACGGTGGACGACCATCACGATGAGCGTGTTGAGGAGCGCGCCGAGGATCCGCAGGGCGAGGAAGTAGCGCCAGTGGACCGGCGCGAGGTAGAAATCGAAAACGGTCCACGTCAGGTAGGCGATGTTGAAGACGACGACCGACCAGACGAGCAGCGGCAGGTTCTTGCGGCGAAGCTCCTCGTGGAACGCCGCAATGTCGTACGGCGCGGCGACCGGATTGCGGGTCAGGTCATCGCGCTGGGGCGCCGACTCCTCCGCGCCTGCGACGTGCGCTCCCGTGCCGAGCGTCGGGGAAGACATGAGACGATACCGTAGCGGCCGTCCGCATGAGAAGTCTAGCACCACCGCAGCGGGTTTCGACCCGGAACGGCCGCCGCCGCCCGTGGTCCCGGGCCGGCTACTGACGGCGATCCCGCGCCGGGGTAGACTCGCCTCCGAGGAGTGCCACCCATGAGCGATGCGACGAAGATGCGTCCCCGTTCGGGCCGAGGTCCCAGCCGTCGCGAGATCCTCAAAGCGGGTCTTGCCGGCACTGTCGCGGTGGCGGCGGGCGCGGTCGTACCCTCACCGCTCCTTGCAGGCGCCGACCCGGAGCCGGTTCGGTCGCAGCCGTTCGAGCTCGAGGAGGCGACGGTCGCCCAGCTGGCAGCCGAGATGGCCGCCGGCAAGCGCACGGCCCGCGCGCTCGTCGAGGCGTACCTCGCCCGGATCGACGCGCTCGACCCGAGCCTCAGGTCGGTGATCGAAGTGAACCCCGACGCGCTGGCGGTCGCCGGCGCTCTCGACGAGGAACGCAAGTCCAAGGGGCCGCGCGGACCGCTGCACGGAGTTCCCGTCGTGATCAAGGACAACATCGCGACGGCGGACCGCATGGCGACCACCGCGGGCTCTCTGGCGCTGGTCGGCGGGAAGGCGCCGCGCGACTCGTTCGTGGCCGAGCGCCTCCGGGCGGCGGGCGCCGTGATCCTCGGCAAGACAAACCTCTCGGAGTGGGCGAACTTCCGGTCCGGCAAGTCGTCGAGCGGGTGGAGCGGCCGCGGCGGGCAGTGTCGCAACCCGTACGCGCTCGACCGCAGCCCCTGCGGCTCGAGCTCCGGCACGGGCGCCGCGGTCGCCGCCAACTTCGCGGCCGTCGGGGTCGGCACCGAGACCGACGGCTCGATCGTCTGTCCCTCCTCGGTCCACTCCCTGGTCGGCATCAAGCCCACCGTGGGGCTCGTGAGCCGGTCGGGGATCGTGCCGATCTCGCACACCCAGGACACCGCCGGCCCGATGGCGCGGAGCGTTGCCGACGCCGCGGTGCTGCTGGGCGCGCTGGCCGCCGCGGACCCGCGCGATCCCGCCACCGCGGCGGGGCGGGGCAAGATCGCCGCCGACTACACCACTTTCCTCGACCCCAAGGGTCTGGCAGGCGCGCGGATCGGCGTCGCGAGGGCCAAGTTCTTCGGCTACAGCCCCGAGGCCGATGGGCTCGTCGAGGCCGCCGTCAAGGAGATGGGCCGGCTCGGCGCGACGATCGTCGACCCGGCCGACATCCCGCACGCCGGCGAGTTCGACGACGCGGAGTTTGATGTCCTGCTGTTCGAGTTCAAGGCCGGCCTCGACGCGTACCTCGCCGAGTGGGCGCCCGGCGCGCCGGTGCGCTCGCTCGCCGACGTCATCGCGTTCAACGAGCGGCACCGGGACCAGGAGATGCCCTACTTCGGCCAGGACATCATGGAGAAGGCGCAGAAGAAGGGGCCGCTTACCGATCGGGCCTATCTCAAGGCGCTGAAGAGGTGCCGCGAGCTGTCCCGGGTCAAGGGGCTCGACGCGGTGATGGACGCGCACCGCCTCGACGCGGTCGTCGCGCCGACCGGCGGGCCGCCGTGGACGATCGACCTCGTCAACGGCGACCACTTCCTGGGGGCGAGCTCCACGCCGGCCGCGGTAGCCGGGTACCCCAGCATCACCGTGCCGGCCGGGTACGCGTTCGGGCTCCCGGTCGGGTTGACGTTCATCGGCCGGGCCTGGTCGGAGGGCGCGCTCATCCGCCTGGCGTACGCGTTCGAGCAGGCGACCCGGTTGCGTCGCCCGCCGCGGTTCCTCGCCACCGCCGATCTCGCCGCGCGGTGATCAGCGCGCACGGCGCGGCGCTCAGCGTGCGGGTGCGGGGATCGCCGGGGGCGCGGCCTGAGGCTTCACGAGCAGGGCGGTCCGGCCCCGGAAGCGGGGGAGCGTCCCCGAAGCGAGGAACCCCGCCCGTTCCGCGGCCGCGACGGAGAGGGCAAACGCTTCCGCGGACACATGCCCCTTCGGCTCCACGAACAGCAACCGGCCGCCGGGCCTGAGCGATTCGAAGAGCTCGACGAAGAATCGGCCCGCATCGGGCACCTCGTGGACCACGTGGAGGGCGAGCGCGAGGTCGACGCGTCCCGCGAGGTCGGCAACCCCGAGTGCGGCCGGCTCGGCGAGCCGCAGCTCGATGCGGTCGAGCAACCCGGCGCGCGACGCCCGCCGCTCGAGCCCCGAGAGCATCTTCGGCTGAAGATCCACCGCGATGACGCGTCCGGCCGCCCCGGCCCTGCGGGCGAGCTCGAGGGTGAAGAAACCCATGCCGCTGCCCGGCTCGAGGATCACCATGCCGTCGCGGACGAACGGGTCGAGCGCCGTTCGCGGGTTCTCCCGCAGCTTACGGAGCGGGCTGAGGAGCCAGTATCCGAGCCACCACGGGCAGACCGTGTGCGCCATCGACGGCAGCATAACCCAGCGGCGCCGGGGCGCTCTCAAGACGCGTCCGGTTCTTGTTGCGAGGCGAAGGGCTGCGCGGGGCCGCGCGTGGCAGAATACCGGCCATGGGTCTGCCGGCACGCCGCGACGATGCGGTCGCGATGGACGCAGCCGACGAACTCGGCGCGATCCGGGCGGAGTTCCTGCTGCCCCCGGACGTCGTCTACCTGGACGGCAACTCGCTGGGGCCGCTGCCGCGGACGACCGCGGATCGCGTGGAGGATGTCCTGCATCGGGAGTGGGGCGCGCACCTCGTCAGGGGGTGGAGCCTGCACGGCTGGATCGAGCTGCCGCTGCGGGTGGGCGACGCGATCGCGCCGCTGGTCGGGGCCGAGCCGGGCGAGGTCGTCGTCGCGGATTCGACCTCCGTCAACCTGTTCAAGCTCCTGGCCGCGGCGTTGCGGCTGCGGCCCGGGCGGACGGTGATCGTCTCCGAGCGCGCGAACTTCCCGACCGACCTGTACGTCGCACAGGGTCTCGCCGACCTCCTGTCGGGCCGCTGCGAGCTGCGCCTCGTGGATCGCGCCGAGATCGGCGCCGCGCTCGACGAGCGCGTCGCGGCGTTGATGCTCACCCACGTGGATTTTCGCTCCGGCGAGGTGCTCGATCTGGCCGGACTCACGGCCGCGGCACACGGCGCCGGCGCGCTCGCGTTGTGGGACCTCTCGCACACGGCGGGCGTGATTCCGGTCGACCTGGACCGGAGCGGGGTGGACCTCGCTGTGGGCTGCGGCTACAAGTACCTCAACGGCGGCCCCGGCGCGCCGGCGTACGCCTACGTGGCCCGCCGCCTCCACGACACCTTCCGCTCGCCGCTCTGGGGCTGGATGGGCCACGCGGCGCCGTTCGATTTCGCGACGGCCTACACGCCGGTCCCGGGGATCGGCGGCCTGCTCTGCGGCACGCCGCCGATCTTGAGCCTCGCCGCGCTCGCCGGCGGCGTGGACGTGGTGGCGCGCGCCGGGGTCGAGCGGCTGCGCCGCAAGTCGATCGCGCTCACCGAGACGTTCGCCGGCCTCGTCGAGCGGGAGTGCGCGGGTCGAGGGCTCGAGCTGGCGTCGCCGACCGACCCGGTTCATCGGGGCTCGCAGGTCTCCTACCGGCACCCGGAGGGCTACGCCGTCATGCAGGCCCTCATCCGCGACGGCGTCATCGGGGACTTCCGCGCACCCGACCTCCTGCGGTTCGGCTTCTCGCCGGCCTGCGTCCGCTTCGTCGACGTGTGGGACGCGGTGGCGCGCCTGCGCCGGATCCTGGTGGAGGGGAGTTGGGACCGCCCCGAGCTCAAGGCGCGCGGCAACGTTACCTGAGAGCTGCGCTGTCCGACTGCGACCGGCTCCGGCCTGGGCTCAGTGGGAGGAGCGGCCCCAGAGCTGCGCCAGGCGCGCGTCGCGACCGCACCCCCAGCGGTAGTACCGGTAGCGGAGCGGGTTCTTCTTCGCGTACTCCTGGTGGTACGCCTCCGCGGGGTAGAACGTACCGGCCGGTACGATCTCGGTGACGATCGGCCCGGGGAGCGACGCGGTTCGCTCGAGCTCGGCCTTCGAGCGCTCGGCGGCGAGGCGCTGCGCCTCGTCGTGATAGAAGATCGCCGAGCGGTACTGGTGACCGACGTCGCAGAACTCCCGGTCGCGCGTCGTCGGGTCGATGTTGTGCCAGAACACGTCCAGGAGCTTCTCGTAGCCGATCCGCCGCGGGTCGTAGACGACCTCGATCGACTCCGCGTGCCCGGTGCCCCCGCCGGACACCTGCTCGTAGGTCGGGTTGGGGACCGTGCCCCCGGTGTAGCCGACGGTGGTCTTGACCACCCCGTCGAGCTTGTCGAACGGCGGCTGCATGCACCAGAAGCACCCGCCGGCGAATGTGGCGGTTGCGGTTGCGCCGCCATCAGCCGCTGGCGTCGGGCCGCCGCTCGCCGCCGCGACGCCAGCGGCGCACGCGATGACAATCCCGAGGGTGCGGCACGAGCGTGCGGGCATGATGGCCTCCCGCTCGGGTAAGCGCGTGCCGCACCACCTGCGATTCCCGCCGTCCCGGACTAGCCCTTGAGGAAGAACCAGGTGGACACGGCGAGCCCGACGGCGATCACGAAGCCCTGCAGCCACCGCGGGTCCACCCGTTTGGCCATGCGAGCGCCGACCCAGCCTCCGGCGATCGTGCCCGCGGCCATCACCGCCGCGAGGTGCCACACGACCAGGCCCTTGAACGCGAAGAACACGAACGCGATCACGTTGATCAGAGTCCCGAGGATGGTCTTGAGGGCGTTCATGCGATGGATGTCGCGCAGCCCCATCACCGACAACGACCCGAGCATCAGGATGCCGATCCCGGCGCCGAAGTACCCGCCGTACGTCGCCACGAAGAGCTGGAAGAAGAAGCCCCAGACGCGCCCGCCGAGCGTGACGCGCTCCTCGGCGTCGGCTGCCGCCCCGGTCCAGCGCGAGATCGTGCCGCGCATCGCGAACAGCAGCGTCGCGAACAGCACCAGGAACGGGACGATGTGGTCGAACAGCGCGGGCGGCGTGATCACCAGGACGAACGCTCCGACCAGCCCGCCGACGGCGCTCGGCAGGAGGAGCATAACCATGAGGTCGGCGTGCACCCGCGTGTCCCGCCGGTAGGCGAGGGCACTCGCCAGCGACCCGGGCCAGATCCCGGCCGTGTTGGTGGCGTTCGCCACGATTGCGGTTTCACCGTAGGCGACGAGCGACGGGAACGAGATCAGGCTGCCGCCCCCGGCGACCGAGTTGACCGCGCCGGCGACCACGGCCGAAACGAAGAGACCGGCGAGTGCGAGCACGGCCGTCATCGCGGGTCGTCAGCGGCCGCACGGCGGGCGGTCGGCCGGATCGACGGAGCCATGCGCCGGTTCACGCGCCGAACGGTACCACGCCGGGCGCCGCCGGGGCGCGCCTCGCGCGACTCGGCGCCCGCGACGCGCTCGCCGTGGCGTTCGGGCTCAACGCACGCGGGGCAATGGAGATGGTGATCGCGTCGGTCGCGCTGCAGAACGGCGCCATCGGGGCGCGCGTGTTCGTCGCGCTGATCGTGATGGCGCTGGTGACCTCGATGATCAGCGGCCCGGCGATCTCGGCCATCCTCGGTGGGCGAAAGCCCGCAGAGCGGTCGCGTCTTGCGACGAGCCTTGATTCAGCGGACCGCGTAGAATGAGCCGTCCGGCCCCGCCCGCTCGGGCGATCGGGTCCGGAACTCTCGTCCTCGAGGAGGTCGTACCCATGCGAAAGTGGCTCGTGCTGGCCCTCGTCTTCGCCTTTGCGTTTCCCGTCGTGGCGCAGCCGGTTGCGCAAGGCGCGCCCCAGGCCGCCCCGGCGGCCGCAACCGCGGCTTCCGGCAACCCGTTCTTCGCCGAGTGGACCGCGCCGTTCGGCGTGCCGCCGTTCCCGCAGATCAGGGACGCGCACTACCTCCCGGCGTTCAAGGAGGGGATCGCACGCAAGCGCCGGGAGGTGGACGCGATCGTCGCGTCCACGGCGGCACCCGCGTTCGCCAACACGGTCGCCGCGCTCGACGCCTCCGGCGAGTTCCTCGACCGCGTGCAGACGGTGTTCTACGGGCAGCTCTCCGCGGAGACCAGCGACAACCTCCAGGCGATCGCCAAGGACGTCTCGCCGTTGCTCTCGGCGCTCTCGGACGACATCAACCTGGACCCGAGGCTCTTCGCCCGAGTGAAGGCGGTGTGGGAGCAGCGGGCGGGCGCCGGTCTCGACGCCGAGCAGCGGAGGCTCACCGAGGAGACCTACAAGGACTTCGTCCGCGGAGGCGCCAACCTGGACCCGACCGGCCAGGAGCGTTTGCGCGCGATCAACAAGGAGCTCTCGCTGATCGGGCTCAAGTTCGGCGACAACGTGCTGCGTGAGACCAACTCGTACCGGCTGGTCGTCGACCGGCAGGCGGACCTTGCCGGCCTCCCCCCGGGTGTCGTGGCGGCCGCCACCATGGCGGCCAAGGCGGCCAAGCTCGAGGGCAAGTGGGTCTTCGGCCTGCAAGCGCCGAGCATCTGGCCGTTCCTCCAGTACGCCGAGAACCGCGAGCTGCGGCGCCAGATCCTGGCCGCGTACGTCAGCCGCGGCGACCACGGGGATGCGAACGACAACAAGGCCATCCTAACGAGAATCGCGGCGCTGCGAGGCGAGAAGGCCAGGCTGCTCGGCTTCCCCACCTGGGCCGACTTCGTGCTCGACCGCAACATGGCGAAGACGCCGGACAGGGTCTACGCCCTTCTCGACCAGGTCTGGGCGCCGGCACTCGCGGTGGCCCACAAGGAAGCCGCCGACCTGCAGGCGGCGATCGCGGCGGACGGCAAGGAGTTCAAGCTCGAGGCGTGGGATTGGCGCTACTACGCGGAGAAGGTCAAGAGGGCCCGCTACGACTTCGACGAGGAGGCGCTGCGGCCCTACCTCAAGCTCGACAACGTCCGCGAGGGCGCCTTCTACGTCGCCAACCGGCTCTACGGCATCACGTTCACCGAGCGCACCGACATCCCGAAGTACAACCCGGAGGTGCGGACGTTCGAGGTGCGGGACGCCGACGGATCACTGCTCGGCGTCTACATGACCGACTACCACCCGAGGCCCGGCAAGCGGGGCGGCGCGTGGAGCGGGCGCTACCGCGATCAGTACTTCAAGGACGGCAAGGACGTCCGGCCGATCGTCGTCAACGTCTGCAACTTCTCGCGTCCGACCGCCGACACCCCGGCGCTGCTGTCGCTCGAGGAGGCCGAGACGCTGTTCCACGAGTTCGGCCACGGCCTGAACTCGCTGTTCTCGCGCGTCCACTACCGCGGCGCCTCGCGCCTGCCGCGCGACTTCGTGGAGCTGCCCTCGCAGATCATGGAAAACTGGGTGCTCGAGCCCGAGGTGCTCAAGGTGTACGCCCACCACTGGAAGACCGGCGCGCCGATCCCGGCCGAGCTGATCGCGAAGCTGGACCGCGCCCGCAAGTTCAACCAGGGGTTCGCGAGCGTGGAGTACCTCGCCGCCTCGTACCTCGACATGGACTGGCACACGATCAAGGGCGCCGCGGCGCCGGACGCCACCGCGTTCGAGAACGCCTCGCTCGCCCGGATCCACCTCATGCCGGAGATCGTCGTGCGCTACCGCAGCCCGTACTTCTCGCACATCTTCGGGCCGGGCGGCGGCTACTCGTCCGGCTACTACAGCTACATCTGGGCCGAGGTGCTCGTAGCCGACGCGTTCGAGGCGTTCAAGGAGAAGGGGATCTTCGACCAGACCACGGCCCACGCCTTCCGCACGGAAGTGCTGGAGCGGGCGGGGACCGGGGACGCGATGGAGGCGTACAAGCGATTCCGCGGCCACGAGCCGAGCGTCGAACCGCTGCTGGTCAAGCGCGGCCTGAAGGAAGCCTCCGCCGCCTCCGCGAGGTAGCGCCGCCGGCCTCCGACCGTCTGCTTCGTTTCGCTCTGGCGGGCGAGGGCGCCCGCCCCACAGTTTCCTCAGTTTCCCACGTGGCGCGACCGCCCTCGGCCGCGCACTTCGGTTCCTCCGTCCCGGCCGGTGATACGATCCGTCCGGCCGGTGGAGGCGACCCCGAGTTGGGACGAGACCGACCGCTACAGGCATGCAGGTGACACTTCCCGCCGTGGCCTTCTTCGCCAGCGCGTTGCTGGCGGGCGTGGTCGCGCGCCTCCTGTGGCCGAGGCGGGCGATGCCGGGTGCGCGCCCGCTCGCGCTGCTGATGCTCGCCGCGCTCGAGTGGGCCGTCACGGCCGGGTTCGAGGCCGCGGCGTTGGAGCCGGCGGCCAAGGTGCTCCTGTCGAAGGTGGCGTACCTGGGCATCGTGAGCGTCCCGGTCCTGTACCTCCTGTTCGCGCTGGAGTACACCGACCCCGACCGTGAGATCGGGCGTCGCCTGGTCGCCTCGCTCTGGGTTGTGCCGCTCGTCGCGCTCGCGCTCGTCGCGACCAACGAGGCTCACGGTCTGATCTGGAGCGCGATCGAGCCCAGGCCGGGCTCCATCCTGCTCGCCTACCGCCACGGCCTCGGCTACTTCGCGCTCGTCGCGTACCTCTACGGGTTGCTGCTGGCGGCCACGATACTCCTCGGGCGCGCCGCCATCCGGCTCCGGCACCCGTTCCGCCGGCAGGCGCTCGCGGTTCTGCTCGGCGTGCCGCTTCCGTGGGCCGCCAACATCCTCTACGTTCTCGGCGCGAGCCCGGTGCCCGCCTTGGACCTGGCCCCCGCGGCTTTCGCGTTGACCGGGCTGTCGCTGACGCTCGGGATCTACCGGCTCGGCCTGTTCGACATCGTACCCGTCGCACGCGAAGCGGTCGTCGCGAGCATGAACGACGGGGTCGTCGTGCTCGACGTCCTCTACCGGGTCGTCGTGGCGAACCCGTCGGCCCTCGCCCTGCTCGGGGACGCCGCGGGGTTGAAGGCGGGAAGGGTCGCCGGAGCCGATCTGCTCGCCTGGGTCGAGCCGGCGAGACGTGACGCGATCGAGGTCGGGACGCTCGCGTTCGTCGAGCGCACCGGGCGGAACCTCGAGGTCCGCGCCGTGCCGCTCCGAGACCGGCGGCAGTCGCTGACCGGGTGGCTCATCGTGCTGCACGACGTCACGGACGCGACGCGGGCCGAGCGGGAGCTTTCCGCGGCGCGGGTGGCGCTGGCCGACCGGGTACGCGAGCTCGAGGCGGCGCTCTCGCAGATCAAGACGCTCCAGGGGCTCCTCCCGATCTGCAGCTATTGCAAGCGAATCCGCGACGACCACAACTACTGGCAGCAGCTCGAGGGCTACATCTCCCAACATTCCGACGCGCGCTTCTCGCACAGCATCTGCCCCGAGTGCTACGCGAGAGAAGTCAAGCCGCAGCTCGAGGCGCTCGCCGCCGCCCGAACCGCGTCAGCGGACGAGACCTGAAGTGCCGGCTGGAGGAGGATCGGGCTCCGTCGGCCGGCCCGGCTCGCGTCTCCGGTGGGTGCCGTTTGTATCCGGGGCGCCCCGGCGTGCGTCAATGGGAGGGTGGGCGCGGCCGCGCGGCGCACAGCCGGCACCGCGTCCTCTCGCGAAAGCGGGGTGATCTTCATGCGAAATCGATGGCTGCGAGGTCTACTCGTGTCGGTCGTGTGTGCCGCGCCGGCAGTCGCCGCACCGGCCGAGCCACCGACGGCGGGGAAGACGGTCGATCTCGACCGCACGAGCGCGACGTTCGAACGTGTCGCCCAGCTCGTGGCGCCCGCCGTCGTCCAGGTCTTCACCAGCGGGTACGGGGTCGGTCCGGGCCAGAACGAGGTCTTCACCAAGCAGCTCGGCACGGCCTCGGGGACGGTGATCGACCCGGACGGCGTCATCGTCACGAACGCCCACGTCGTGTCGCGGGCGAGGCGCATCCAGGTGCTGCTACCCGCCCAGGACGCGACCGACGATCGCGGGTCCTCGTCGGTCCGACCGCAAGGCGTGAAACTCGACGCCGAGGTGATCGGGATCGACACGCCGACCGACCTCGCGGTGATCAAGATCGCCGCGCACGGGCTCCGGGCGCTGGCGTTCGGCGATTCGGACAAGCTCAAACAGGGCCGGCTGGTCCTCGCGTTCGGTTCGCCGCTCGGACTCGGGAACACGGTGACGATGGGCGTCGTCAGTGCCGTGGCGAGGCAGCTGAAACCCGACGACGTGCCCGCCTATGTCCAGACCGACGCCCCCATCAACCCGGGCAATTCCGGAGGGCCGCTCGTCGACTCACACGGCGAGGTGATCGGGATCAACACGATGATCCTCACGCAGTCGGGCGGCAGCGAGGGTGTCGGCCTGGCGATCCCGAGCAACACCGTGCGTTACATCACCGACCAGCTTCGCTCGCACGGCAGGGTTCTTCGCGGGGTGATCGGCGTCCAGGTCCAGACGGTCAACGCGACGATGGCGGCGGCCATGGCGTTGCCGCAGTCGTGGGGCGTGATCGTCGCCGACATCGACACCGATGGGCCCGCCGCCAAGGCCGGGGTGCAGATCGGCGACGTGATCGTCGCCGCGGGCGGCGCCACCGTCGAGAACGTCCGACAGTTCGGGATCGACGTCTACAGGCACCCGATCGGTACGGACATCACGCTCGAGGTGCGGCGGGGCGCCCGCAAGCTCGCGATCCCGGTCCCCGTCATCGAGCGGACCGAGGACCCGGCGAGCTTCGTCGACCTCGTGCGTCCTGACAAGAACCTGGTACCGGAGCTCGACATCCTCGGGATCGACGTCGACGAGAGGATCGCCGCCGCGCTTCGCCCGCTTCGGAGGGACAGCGGGGTGCTGGTGGCGGCGATGTCGGCGGACGCCGCCCCGCCGGCGGACCGGTTCCAGCCGGGTGACGTGATCCACGGCGTGAACTGGACCACGATCACGTCGCTGGATGAGCTCCGCAGGGCGGTAGCCGGCCTGAAGGACGGCGACCCCGTCGTCGTGCAAATCGAGCGGCAGGGGCTGCTCAGGTTCATCGCGTTCGAGATCGACTGAGGAAAGGAACCGCCTGGGTCGTCCGGGCCGTGCGAACGCTGGCCCTTACGGAGCCGGCGCTCCCGATACGCTCGGGCTGAGCGCGCTCTTCGCGAGCAGCGCCGGCGGGCCTCCCGCGACCGGCAGCCGCGCCACACTCGGCGCCGCGTCCCGCGCCCGCCGGACCGTGCACAGGAACTGGGCGGCGTCCAGCCACGCCAGCTGCCCTCGGCGCATGGCGCGGCCGCTGTCGAGCTCGTTCGGAGGTCCGACTCCCCGGTCAATGCAGGCGGCTTCGTTCGGCCGCCGCCGGCTGGCGTCGCTCGAGGTCGAGCAGCCAGCGCTTGCGCCACAGGCCGCCGCCGTAGCCCGTGAGGGAGCCGTCGGCGCCGACGACCCTGTGGCAGGGGATGACGATCGCGATGCGGTTGTCGCCGTTCGCCCGGGCGACGGCGCGAACGGCGCTGGGCTCGCCGATGCTCCGGGCCTGCTCGGAGTACGAACGTGTCGCTCCGTACGGGATCGTGAGGAGGGCGCGCCAGACCTTGGACTGGAACTCGGTGCCCCGCATGTCGAGCGGCGTCTCGAACCGCGTGAGCTCGCCCGCGAAGTAGCGGCCCAGCTCCCTCGCGAGGCTGTCGGAGTGCGGGCTCGTTCCTGGCACCGGCACGGCCTTGAACAGGCGCTTGACCCGTTCCAGCTGGGTCTCGATCATCCTGCGGTCCACGAACTCGAGCAGGCAGACCCCGTCGTCGCTGGCGCCCGCGAGCATGGGGCCGAGCGGCGTCTCGATCCTCGTGACCGTCACGACGGGGCCCTTCGCCCGCGTCGGCGCCGCCCCGAGGACCTTGCGGAAGGCGTCGCCGAAGCCGGAGAGCGACTCCCACCCGTGGTCGAACGCGGCCGCGGTCGCCGTGTCGCCCTGGGCGATCCGGCCGAATGCGGCGCCTATCCGCAACGCCCGCACGTAGCCCTGGAACGTCAGTCCGTGGTTCTTCTTGAACCAGCGGCGCAGCCCTGCGGGGTCGATCCCGCGCGCCCGCAGGTCGGCATCCGTGAGGCGCAACGAGGGATCGCCCTCCACCTCGTCGAGCAGCCGGCGAACCGCCTCCGGCGTGGACGCGGGCGTCTCCACGGGCCGGCACACCCGGCACGGGCGGTAGCCGGCGAGCAGCGCGTCGTGCGCGGTCGGGAAGAAGGTCACGTTCTCGCGGCGGGGCTTCTTGGCCGTGCATGTCGGCCGGCAGAAGATCCCGGTCGTGGTCACCCCCGTGAAGAAGAGCCCGTCGAACGCGGGGTCCTTCTCGACGAGGGCCCGGTACATCGTGTCGCCGTCGGGCAGCAGTCGTTCGCTCATGCGGACAACGATAACCGCCCGGGCGCCCGGCGCCAACCGGAGAATCGACGGGGAATTCTGCCCGCCGCAGCCGGCGGTTGAGCGCTCCGTGACCTCCCGAGTGGCGTCCCGCCGCGGCCCGCGCGGCTGTGGCGTGGAGCGCGTCGTGGCCCGGCCACGCGTGCGCGAGGGAGGGCGAGCGCCGGTGGCGTCCATTGCTCTGCGGCGAGACGCGGGTGAAAATACCGCTGTCGCCGTGGCGCTCCGGAAGGTCGCCGTCGGCCGTCTCGAGGAGGGTGTTTGCGGCCGATAGTGTTGGGGGTTGGCGTCGCGGCCTCGGCGGCCTTGATCGTCCTCTCCGCCGCGCGGCGGGTGCCGTTGGGGCTCACCGAAGTCCTCGGGTTCGTGACCGGGGCGTGGTGCGTGTGGCTCCTCGTCGAGGAGAACATCTGGAACTGGCCGATCGGGATCGCCAACAACGCGTTCTACGTCGTGGTTTTCCTCCGCGCGCGGCTGTTCGCGGACATGTCGCTGCAGGTGGTCTACATCGCCCTCTCGATCCTCGGCTGGTATCTCTGGCTGCACGGCGGCTCGGGCCACGGGCGCCTGAGGGTGCAGCGGACGGGGTGGCGCGAGGGGGCGTGCCTCGCCCTCGCCGTCGCGGCGATGACCTGGGGAGGGTCGGTGTTTTTGACGAGCATCCGCGACTCGGCGCCTTTCCTGGACGCCCTCACGACGGCGATCAGTCTTGCGGCCCAGTACATGCTGACCCGCAAGCTGATCGAGAACTGGGTGTTGTGGGTCGCCGTCGACGTCATCTACATCGGCCTGTACGCGTCGCGGGCCCTTCCCCTGACCGCCGTGCTGTACGCGATCTTCCTGGCGATGTCCGTGGCGGGCCTGCTCGAGTGGCGGCGGAGCGAGCTTCAGGACCAGACTACCGACTCGCCATCACGCCCGGCCGATCTGCCTGTCGCAGGCTGAACTCGGGGTTCAGTGGACGCGCAGTTCGACGGGGCCGCGGGCGTCGCGCAGCTCAACGGCGTCGGCCGTGATCGCCTCGACCGTAAAGCCGGAGACGACGCTGCCGACGATGACCTGCTGCCCGTTGATCCCCGCGAACGGTCCCTTCGAGCGATACACGATGTAATCGAGGTGGAGCTTGGCATAGCCGAGGTCCGCGTCGAGGCCGAACGAGCGTTCGCCCTCCGGGGCGGCGCCCGCCGCTGCCTCCGCGCCCCGGGTGGCGGCCGGCCGCGTTCCCGGCCGTGCTCCGTTGGCCTCCGCCTGAGGTTGCGCCGGTTCCGGGGTGACGGCCGGCGGCGCCCCCGAGACGTCCGCGATCGGCGCCATCAGGCGGGTCAGCGCCGGCGTGGGGCGCGCCCGCTGCTGCGGGGGTTGGCCTTGACCGCCGGTCGGCGGGACTCGAGGGGCCGCCGAGTCGGGCTGGGGTGAAGGGGTCCGAGTGGGAGGAGCGGGGGCCCCGGCCGCCGGCGTCGGTTGCGGCGGTTCCGGCGCGGCCGTCGGGGTCGCCGTCGGGACGCGGTCGGCCGCCGCCCCCTTCGGAGTCGAGGCCGGAGAACCCGGCGCCGACACGGCATGGTCGGTCGGGAGCGCTGCGGACGCGACGCCTCCGCGAGGGGAGAGCGCCCACCAGGCGAGCCCCGCACCGGCGACCGCCGCCGCGATGGCGAAGATCGCCAGCCACGGGACGCTGAGTCTCGTCCCCTTGGGGCCCAACACGACCGTCGTTCGGAACACGACGCCACGCTGTTGGGCGCCCCGCTCGGCCGCCTCGGCCCGAGCCTTGCGCAACGCTTCGCTGACCAGGCTCATCCGCCGTCTCCATCGAGGTCGCGAACCGCCCGCCGGACCTGTCGCCAGCCCAGGAGGTCGCGCCCCTCTACGTACCCTGCGAGCAGCGTCTTGTCGCAAATCGCGTTGATCAATCGCGGGACCCCGCGCGAGCCGCGGTAGACCGCGCGGACGGCGCCCGGGGTGAACGTCGGCCGGCCGTTCGAGCCGGCGACGGTCAGGCGATGGAGGATGTACGCCTCGATCTCCTCGCGGTCGATAGGCCCGAGGTGGTAGCGCACGGTGATGCGTTGGCGGAGCTGGCAGAGCTCCGGGCGCGCGAGGCGGTCGCGTAGTTCCGGCTGGCCGAGGAGCACGATCTGGAGCAGCTTGCGGTCGTCGGTCTCCAGGTTGGAAAGGAGCCGCACCTCCTCGAGCATCTCGTCCCTGAGGTCCTGCGCCTCGTCGACGAACAGCACGACGTCCTGCCCTGCGCCCACGCGGTCGAGCAGGAACTCGTTGAGCCGGCGGGTGAGCCGGAGGCGGTCGTTGCCGCCGTCGTCGAGACCGAGCTCGTGCACGATCGCGCGCAGGAGCTGGGTCCCGCTCATCACCGGGTTGAGGATCAGCGCCGTGGCGTAGCTTGCCCCCAGGTGCTCGAGGACCGCGCGGCACAGCGTGCTCTTCCCGGCGCCGATCTCGCCGGTGATCTGGATGAACCCCTTCCGCTGCGTGATGCCGTAGAGCATGTGCTCGAACGCCTCGCGGTGCCCGCGGGAGAAGAAGAGGTAGCGCGGGTCCGGCGTGATCGAGAACGGCGAGGCCGAGAGGCCGAAGAACTGTTCGTACATTCCGAGAGCGCGTCCCCCTCCGTTGTACGGTCCCGGGCCGCAGTTCATTGTACTCGGGGGGGCCTGCGGACCGCCGGCGGGCCAGGCTATGCTTGGCGCCATGAGAACCCACTCGGTGGCGTGCGTGCTGGCGGCCCTCGGTCTCGCCTCGACTGTGATTTCCTGCGGGCGCAGGTCCGATCCCCGCCTCGCGGGGTCCTGGCGCGGCGAGGAGCGGAACGGTTGGATCCCGGTCCGCCTGGCGGGCGAGCCGGCGCAGATCGGGTTCCAGCACGGGTACCTGCTGGCGCCGGAGGTCGCGGACGCGCTCGCCGCGCAGAAGCTCCTGCTCGTCCACGACACCAAGCGGGACTGGGCGACGCTGCGCGCGGCCGCGGAGAAGGTCCTGTGGCCGCGCGTCGAGGAGGAGTACCGGCAGGAGCTCCGCGGCATCGCCGAGGGGCTCGCCGCCCGCGGGGTGCGCGCGGACCTCTGGGACGTCCTCGTCCTCAACGCCAACCTGGAACTCGGGTATTACACGCGCTGGCTCGACAAGACGAAGCCCGCGGCCACCCCCGAGCGGTGCAGCGCGTTCGTCGCCACCGGGAGCTGGACCCGCGACCACCGGCCCGTGATCGCCCACAACAACTGGTCCGGCTACCTCGAGGGCGAGCGCTGGAACGTGATCTTCGACCTGCGGCCGACGCACGGGCAGCGGATCCTCATGGACGGGATGCCCGGCCTCATCCACAGCGGCGACGACTTCGGCATGAACGCCGCCGGGATCGCCATCACGGAGACCACGATCTCGGGGTTCCGCGGGTTCGATCCGGCCGGCGTGCCGGAGTTCGTGCGCGCCCGCAAGGCGATGCAGTACGCGACCAGCATCGACGAGTTCGACCGCATCATGCGGGACGGCAACAACGGGGGTTACGCGAACACCTGGCTGGTGGCGGACACCGCGCACAACGAGATCGCGCGCCTCGAGCTGGGCCTCGTGCACGTGACGCTCGAGCGCACGACCGACGGGGTGTTCTTCGGCGCCAACTTTCCCATCGACCCCAGGCTCGCCGCCGAGGAGACCGACTTCCCCGCGAACGATCCGGCCGTGAGCGCCTGCGCCCGCCGCACCCGGTGGGAGCAGCTCATGCCCGAGTTCAAGGGCCGGATCGACCTCGCGGCCGCCAAGCGATTCCTCGCCGACCACGTCGATGCCTACGCGGGGAAGGCGGACGCGCCGAGCGAGCGCACGCTGTGCGGGCACGTCGACCTCTCGCCGCGCGGGATGAAGCCCTGGCAGGACGAGTTCGGCCCCGCCGGGACCGTGCAGGCGAAGGCCGCCGACGCGGCGATGGTCGGGAGGATGGAGCTGGAGGCCGCGATGGGCCACCCGTGCGGCCTCGACTTCCACGCCGCGGAGCACCTCGCCCGCTACCCGCAGCACGCCTGGCAGAAGGGCCTTCTCCGGGACCTTCCGTCGCGGCCCTGGACCCGGTTCTCCGCCCCCTGACGGACCGCATCGCGGCGGTTCGCCGTCGCCCGGCGTTCGACCGTCAACTGTCGACTGTGAACTTTCGACTCTCGTCACCCGGCGAGGATCAGGCTGCAGCAGGTGACGCCGCCCTCGGCTTTCGCGAGCTCGGAGGCGTCCACGCGCTCGAGCCGCACGCCCGCCCGCTCGAGCCGCGCCGCGGTGCGTGGGAACGCGGTCGGGTAGATCACCGTGCCGCCGACCAGAAGGGCGTTGGCGGCGGCCGGCTCGGCGGGGTCGACCTCGATCCGCTCGAGCCCGGCGAAGGCGCCCGGCTCGAGCCACGCCGGGTTCAGGAGCACGCCGTCGGCTGTCACCTGGGTGACGGCGGACTTGAGGTGAAGGCACCCGGAGGTCCGCACCGGCTCGACCTCGTAGTCGTGCGGCGCGAGGAGCCGGCGAAGCTGCTCGAACCCGGCCGTGTTGGTGCGTCCCGACAACCCCACGAACACGCGGCGGCCGAGGCGCAGCACGTCGCCGCCGTCCAGCGTGCCCGGCGGCTCGATCGCCGCGAGCGGGCGGTACGCGGCGAGGGCCCGCGCCACCGCCGCGGTCTCCGGCCGGCGCGAGGGCGCGCCCGGCCGGGTGATGCACCGCCAGCTCCTCGACCACGACGGCCGCGTCCTCGACGAACACCGAGTCGGGCAGGCCGGGATCGGCGGGCAGGCTCACGATGCGACAACCGAGTCCGGCCAACGCCTGCTCGTACGCCCCGTGCTGGGCCTCGGCCAGGCCCACGTCGATCGGCTGGCGCGCCAGGTGTGTCAGCTCGCAGCGTGCGATGGCAGGGCTGAGCTTGCGGGTGATGGCGGTCGGCATCGGCCAGTGCTCCGGAGCGATCGTACCCGACCGGTCGGATCGGATGGTGCGGAGCCCGGCGTACGTTGCGCTGAGCCGGCAAGCCCGGTCGCCGCGCTCCCGGTCGGTGTCCGCCGGCGACACCGCCGTCTCCGGCGCCGCGTATCGTGCGAAGGCCGTTGTGGGCCGCCGGCGCTCGAAGAGGACAAGCGGACGCTCCGGGCTTAAGCTGTCCGCGATGGTACCGGACCCGGCCGAGACCCGAGCGGCATCCGCTACGTCGCGGGACGGTGTTCAACGTCCAGAGGGCGTCGTTCCACGACGGGCCGGGGATCCGGAGCACGGTCTTCCTCAAGGGCTGCCCGCTGCGCTGCCCGTGGTGTCACAACCCGGAGGGGATCGCCTTCGGCCCCGAGGTGCTCGTCAACACCGGCCGCTGCCTGGGGTGCCGGTCGTGCGCGACGGCGTGTCCCGCGCCCCGGCGGGCCGCTCCCGGCCGGCGCGGTCCGTCGGCTCGGACGGGTGCGCTCGGCTGCCGCGAGTGCGCCGCGGCGTGCCCGACCAGCGCTCGCGAGATCGCCGGGCGCGCCTGGACCGTGGCGGAGGTCCTCGCGGAGGTCGTCGCGCGACCGGCTCGCCTACGACGAATCGGGCGGAGGGGTGACGTTCTCCGGCGGGGAGCCACTCGCCCAGCCGGCGTTTCTGCTCGCCTGCCTGGAGGGGTGTCGAACCCTCGGGTTGCGCACGGCGCTCGATACCTGTGGGCTCGCCTGGCGCGAGATCGTGCTGGCCGCGGCGCGGCTGGCGGATCTGATCCTGTGGGACGTCAAGACGCTCGACCCTGGGCGTCACTTCGCCCTCACCGGAGCGCCGCTGGAGCCCATCCTGGCCAACCTGGCGGCGCGGTCGCGGCTCTCGGCGTCCCGATCTGGCTCCGGGTCCCGGTCGTGCCGGGCGTGACCGATGACGAATGGAACGTCGCCGCGGTGGCGGACCTGGCCGCCGCGACACCGGGTGTGCAGCGGGTGAGCCTGTTGCCGTACCACGGCAGCGGGGCGGGCAAGCGCTCGCGCCTCGGCCGCGCCGACCCGCTCGCGTCGCTGGCGTCGCCGTCGGCCGAGCGGATGCGGGCGCTCGCCGGGATCGTCGAGTCGGCCGGGGTCGCCGTAACCGTTGGAGGGTGAGCGATGAACGAACGCACGGCGCGTTTGCGCCAGGCAAGTCTCGACGCCGTGCCGACCGTCTCCGGCGAGCGTGCGGCCCTGATGACCGAGTTCTACCGGGAGAACCTCGGGCGGTGGTCGCCGCCCGTGCTGCGTGCGCGGGCGTTCGCGGACCTGTGCGAGACGAAGACGATCTGGATCGGCGACGGCGAGCTGATCGTCGGGGAGCGCGGCCCGGCGCCGAAGGCGGTGCCGACGTACCCCGAGCTGACCTGCCACAGCCTCGAGGACCTGCAGATCCTCGACACGCGGCCGAAGACCTCGTACCGCGTGCCGGCCGAGTGTCTCGACCTCTACGAGCGCACGGTGATCCCGTTCTGGCGCGGGCGCTCGCTGCGCGACCGGATGTTCGCGATGCTGCCGGCTGACTGGCGCGCCGCGTACGACGCCGGCGTCTTCACCGAGTTCATGGAGCAGCGCGCGCCGGGCCACACCGTGCTCGACGACAAGATCTACCGAAAAGGGATGATCGACTTCAAGGCCGACATCGCCCGCGCTCTCGCGGCCCTCGATTTCGACCGCGATCGCGAGGCGTACGACAAGCGTGAGCAGCTCGTCGCGATGGACATCGCATGCGACGCGACCGTCCTCTTCGCCGAGCGGCACGCGGCACTCGCCGAGAAGCTGGCCGCCGAGACCGCCGACCCGATGAGGAGGGCGGAGCTGGGCCGGATCGCCGAGGTCTGCCGCCGCGTCCCGGCGCACGCGCCCCGCGACCTCCACGAGGCGCTGCAGGCGTACTGGTTCTGCCACCTCGGCGTGATCACCGAGCTCAACGGCTGGGACGCCTTCAACCCCGGACACCTCGACCAGCACCTGCTGCCGTTCTTCCGGCGCGGTCTGGCGGACGGGACGCTGACCGAGGCGTCGGCCCGCGAGCTCCTCGAGTGCTTCTTCGTCAAGTTCAACAACCACCCCGCGCCCCCCAAGGTCGGGGTCACCGCCGCGGAGAGCGGAACCTATACCGACTTCGCCAACATAAATCTCGGCGGCTTGCTGTCGGACGGTGGCGACGGGTCGAACGAGCTCACGCACCTGCTGCTGGACATCGTGGACGACATGCACCTGCTGCAGCCCTCGACCAACGTGCAGGTGTCCCGCCGGACCCCGGATGACGTCCTCGCGCACGCGCTGCGCGTGATCCGCAAGGGGTACGGGTTCCCTTCGCTGTTCAACGCCGACGCTGTGGTGCAGGAGCAGCTCCGACAGGGCAAGACGCCGGAGGACGCCCGCGCGGGCGGCTGCTCCGGTTGCGTCGAGGTGGGCGCGTTCGGCAAGGAGGCGTACACGCTCACCGGCTACTTCAACCTCCCCAAGGTGCTCGAGCTGGCCCTCCACGACGGCGTGGATCCGCGCACCGGAGTTCGCGTCGGCTCTCCCACCGGCGCGGCCGGCACGCTTGCCACCTTCGACGACCTCTTCGGGGCGTACGAAGCCCAGCTGCGCGAGCTCGTCGACGTGAAGATCCGCGGCAACCAGGCCATTCAGCGGCTCTACGCGACCGAGATGCCGGCGCCGTTCCTGTCGGTCCTCATCGACGACTGCGTCGCGAACGGCCGCGATTACAACGCCGGCGGCGCCCGGTACAACAACACGTTCATCCAGGCCGTAGGCATCGGGACGATCACTGATTCGTTGGCCGCCCTCCGCCGCCAGGTATTCGAAGACCGGGCGCTGGCGCTCGCGGATCTCGTCGCCGCCCTCGATGAGGATTTCGCCGGCGTGGAGCCTCTGCGCGCGCGCCTCGTCAACCGGATGCCAAAGTACGGCAACGACGACGACGACGCGGACGGCCTCATGGTGCGGGCGTTCGACCTGGCGTTCCGATGCATCGACGGCCGCCCCACCGCGTTGGGCGGCGCCTACCGGCTGGAGATGCTCCCCACCACGTGCCACGTGTACTTCGGGTCGGTGTGCGGCGCCACCCCCGACGGGCGCCGGGCCGGCGTGCCGGTCTCCGAGGGCATATCGCCGGTGCAGGGCGCCGACCGGCGCGGCCCCACCGCGGTGTTTCGGTCCGCCGCCAAGATGGACCACGTGAAGACCGGCGGGACGCTGCTCAACATGAAGTTCACACCGCAGATCCTCGCCGGCGAGGAAGGGATCGGCCGCCTCGCGCACCTGGTGCGGACGTACTTCAAGGCCGACGGCCACCACGTCCAGTTCAACGTGGTCTCGGCGGCGACCCTGCGGGAGGCCCAGGCCGATCCGGAGGCGCACCGCGGCCTGATCGTCCGAGTCGCCGGCTACAGCGACTACTTCTGCGATCTTCCCGAGGTGTTGCAGACCGAGATCATCGCCCGCACCGAGCACGGCGAGCTCTGACCGCCGGAGCGCGCCCGACGAGCCCACGAGGTCGGGCGTCGCATCCCGACTCCGGAGCCGCACCTCCGCGCGGTCTGTCCAGCCCCCGGTCAACGTGTCCTCCGAGTCCGGTAAGCTACCCGCCGAATGGTCACGTCACGCCAGCGTCCAGCCGATGAGTCCGCGCCGCTCTGCCCTCTGTGCGAGAAGGCGAGGGGAGCGTTCGTCTTCCGGAAGGGCCAATTCGACTATTTTCGATGCGCGACCTGTCCCCATATGTTCGTCTTCCCACTCCCGGAGCCCGAAGCGCAGGAATCGTATGGCGAGGCCGGGTATGACGCAGCCTACATCGCGGCGATCCGGCCGTGGTTCGAGACGCTCGCGCGGATGAGGGCGGACCGACTCGACACGCTGGTGCCTCACGGCAGAACTCGGTTGCTCCTTGACGTCGGCTCGGGCTACGGCGTCCTCCTGGGCGAAGCGGCATCGAGAGGCTGGGATGCCCTCGGTATCGAACCGAGCCGCTTCGAGGCGGAGTACGCGGCCCGTGAGTTCGGCGCCAGCGTGGTCAGTGAGCCTGCCGGACGGGGGCTCGCGCAGCTAGGCGAAAGCCGGTTCGACGCGGTGACATTCTGGCACGTCGCCGAGCACCTTCTCGATGCGCGGGAGTGCCTGCAACGAGCGATTGAGCTGCTGCGACCCGGAGGGGTCCTGGTCGTCAACTCGCCAAACATCGACTCCGCCATCTACTGGCTCGTAGGGCGCCGGTGGGACTGGATCTATACGCCGGGACACGTCCAGTATTTCTCGGTCCACGGCCTGGCGAAGTGGATCGAGGGGAAAGGTCTCAACGTAGCGACCAAGGAAACATTGGCGGAGTTCCCGCCGCTTTACCACCAACTCGAGTGCGCCGCGTTGGCTGTCTTGTCCGCGGCGACGGCGCGTGCCCGCTCCGGGCCGGTGCGACAGCTCGCGAACGCACTCGCCCGCTACCGCGGGAGCGCATTCCACGAGGGACGACTCGTCGTATCGCTGCTGTGGCTGCATCGTCACACGCCGTTCCTTGACCGTTTCCTGAGATCGAAGCTTCTAGGGCATGAGTTCTTCATCGCGGCCAGGAAGCCGGCGCAGTGACTCACGGACAAACCGTGTCACGGAGCAGGAACGGCCGAACCGGGGCTCGGTCGCGTCACGGGGCGGCGAGCTCGCAGGAGCTGAATCGCCGCCTGCACACCGTTACCGCGTATAGAGCCGCGAGGCGTCCACGAAGACCAGGTTCCTGCAGGCGAGCCCCCTATTCATCGTGAGGATGTCGGTGAACGGTACCTCCAGCGCGCTGCCGTGGTGCCGCGTGTACCTCACGAGTTCATTCCCAACGACGACGTCGGGCAACGTCCACGTGTCCGCGACCACGCGGCGCAGCGATGCGTCTGGCTGCAAAGTCCTGCCTATGCTTGTCTAGTCGTGTTGTGTTCGGAGCCCGAGGTTCGGGGCCAGGACGCCTGCCTCTACGGCGGCGCACACCGCAACGAGCGGCAGATTCCTCTGGTGGTGACTCGCGTCACACCAATGGCCTCCGCGCGGGGGACCGGGCGGTGTGGACCTTGACGTCCGCTCCGCCCGGATCGAGATTCGGTTTCAGACGCGGGTGAAAGCCTCGGAGCGCGCGGCGCACGACCGCCGCTTCCATTCGAGTCGCACTACCGGACGGTCCCCCCAAGACACGCTTCGTGACGGGTTTGCCGACCGTCGGACCAGGAAGTGAACCGATGAAGGGAGAATCTCCGATGCCTGACATGGTTGGACTTGGAAGCGCGAGCGGCCGGTTCCTGACCGGGTTTGCAGCGTTGCTGGCCGCCGCCGCCTTTGCGGCCACGGCCGCCGCGAGCGGGGAACGAGCCGGGTGCAGCGGGGCCACGGCCCAGGGCGGCCCGGCAACGGCGCCGGCGGCAGCGAGCAGCGCCCCGGCGAGCCGGGCGGCACGTTCGACCGTCGCGACGCCCGCCGGGTTGCGGGCGTTCGTCGACCCGGAGACCGGTCAGCTCCGCGAGCCGACGCGGGAAGAGGTGGAGGCCCTGTCGCGGGCGATGCTGCAGGCGTCGGCCCTCGCGATCGAGCCCAGCGTCGTGCAGTACCCCAACGGGATGCTGGGCGTGCAGCTGGGCGACGAGTTCATGAACGACGTGGTCGCCCGGAGGAACCCGGACGGCTCGATCTCCATGGTGTGCGTCCCGGGTTCGCAACTGGAGAAGGCGATGGCTCAGCCGGCTCCCGCGAAGCGCCCCGATCTCGAGAAGGAGTAGGGCGATGAACGCGCGCACGATCCGATTCGGCATCCTCGCCCTGGCCGTGGTACTCAGTCTGGCGGCCGGCCCCGCATCCGGCGCCGCGATCATCACGATCGTGAACGGCAACGCCCCAGGGGTCGGGTTCAACGACCCGACCCCGGCGACGCCGGTCGGAGGCAACACCGGCACGACGCTCGGCCAGCAGCGGCTAAACGCCTTCCAGTTCGCCGCCGACATCTGGGGCTCGACGCTCGACAGCAACGTGGAGATCCAGATCCTCGCCACGTTCGAGCCGCTCTCCTGCAACGCGACCTCGGCCGTCCTGGGTTCGGCGGGGACCACGTTCATCTTCTCGAACTTCCCCAGCAACTTCCCGTTCCCGGGCCCGGAGTTCCCCGACACGTGGTACCACCAGGCGCTCGCCAACAAGCGCGCCGGCTTCAACCTCAACCCCGGTCAACCCGACATCCGGGCCCGGTTCAACGTGAGCATCGGCCAGCCCGGGTGCCTGACCGGGACGTTCTGGTACCTCGGCTTCGACAACAACCACGGCGCCAACATCGACCTCGTGACCGTGCTCCTCCACGAGTTCGCGCACGGCCTCGGCTTCTCGCAGTTCGCGAGCGTCACGTCGGGCGCCGAGATCCAGAACATGACGGACGTCTACGGCCGCAAGATCCTCGATACGACGACCGGGAAGACGTGGGACCAGATGACGAACGCCGAGCGGGCCGCCTCGGCGATCAACCCGCGCCGCGTCACGTGGGACGGAGGGATCGTCACGGGTGATGTTCCCGGCGTCCTCAGCCCCGGCACCCCGCTCCTGCGCGTCAACACGCCGTCGTCGATCGCCGGTGCGTACGCGGTCGGTGCGGCGTCGTTCGGCCCGGCGCTGGCCTCGCCCGGCGTCACCGGCGACGTCGTCTACGCGACCCCGGCCGACGGATGCTCGGCGATCACGAACAACGTGTCGGGGATGGTCGCCCTTGTCGACCGCGGGACCTGCACGTTCAACGTCAAGGTGAAGAACGCGCAGGACGCCGGGGCGATCGCGGTACTCGTGGCCGACAACGTGGCCGGCGCTCCGCCGGCCGGACTCGGCGGGACGGACCCGACGATCACGATCCCGTCGGTGCGCATCTCGCTCGCCGACGGCAACACGATCAAGGGCGCGTTGCCCGGGGTGAACGCGACCCTCGGTGTCGACCTCTCGGTCCTGGCCGGCGCCGATCCGCAAGGGCAGGCGCTCCTCTACACGCCGGTGCCCGTGGCGCCCGGCTCGACGATCTCGCACTGGGACACCATCGCGTTCCCGAACCAGCTCATGGAGCCGAACATCAACGCCGACCTCACGCACAGCGTCAAGCCGCCGCAGGACCTGACGCTGCCTCTGTTGCGCGACGTCGGCTGGTTCCCGGACGCCGACCTCGACGGAGTGCCCGACGGCGAGGATCAGTGCTCCGGGTCGGACCTCGGCCCGACGGTCGTGATCGCCGGCTGCGACAGCGGCGTGCCGAACACGCTCTTCGCCACCGGGTGCACGATCTCGGACCTCATCGCCAACTGCGCCGCCGGGGCCCGCAACCACGGGGCGTTCGTGAGCTGCGTCGCGCATCTCACCAACGCGCTCGTCACGCAGGGGGTCATCACGGAAGCGCAGAAGGACGCGATCCAAAGCTGCGCCGCAGCCGCTCACATTCCCGCCGGGGGCGGGCGCAACTGACGTCGGACGGACGGAAGAGGGCCGGCCTTCGGGCCGGCCCCTTTTCTTCGGCGGCCGACGCAGGCGCCCGTTGGCGGGCTACAGCCGCGGTCCCGGGCTCGCGAGGGTCGCGAGGAAATCGTCGAGCATGTGGAGCGTGAGGCCCCAGATGAGGCGGCCGTCGAAGCGATAGCACGGCATCTCGAGCGGCGCGCCGCGCCCCGTCCACGAGAATGACGACCGGTTGCCGCGGTCGAGCAGGAAGGCGAGCGGGACCCAGATCGCCTCCTGGACCTCATGGTTTGGGACCAGCGGCGGCGCCCCCTTCAACTCGAAGACGAACGGGGCGACCCAGAGCGGCCCGGGGCCGCGCCGCAGGTGCGTACGGACGGTCGGCAGCGCGCCGAGGAGCGCGGCGTCGCGCTCCAGATCGAGCGCGAGCTCCTCGCGCGTCTCCCGCACGGCCGCTCCGAGCGGTCCGGCATCGCCCGGTTCGACCCGGCCGCCGGGCAGGCCCATGTCGCCGGACCAGGGGTCGCCGGGGTGCTCGGCGCGCCGGATGAAGAGCAGGTCCATGGCCGCGCGGGCGTCGCGCAGGACGGCCGCCACGGCGGCGGTCGGCCCGACGATCGACTCCCCGGGAGGGGTCGGGTCGAGCCGGGCCAGCGCTCGGCGCACGTCGTCCAAGGTCGGGACGGGGCTCACGCCCGCGATTCTCGCACCTCCGGGCCGGGCACGACGACCCGATCGGCCGGCGCGGAATACCCTCCCGCCGAGCCGAGCTGTCCGAGACAGCCAAACCTCTCGGGCGCGGGAACGTACAAGTGGGAGATCGAGAAAGGAGACTCCGTATGAATTGGAATCGGGGGCGAATCGCGCTGTGTTTCGCCGCCGCACTGGGCTCAATGGCGGTCGTCGCGTCCGCGCAGGTCGTGACGCTGCCGCCCGACGGCGGCAACCAGAAGGCGTCGGTCTCGCAGTGGATCGGTCCGGTCGAGGTCGACATCACCTACAACGCGCCCAAGGTTACCGCGCCGGACGGCACCGACCGCACGGGGAAGATCTGGGGGCAACTGGTGCCGTACGGCATGGCCAACCTCGGGTTCGGGACGTGCGGCGACCAGTGCCCGTGGCGGGCCGGGGCGAACGAGAACACGGTGTTCCGGGTCTCCAACGACGTCAAGGTCGAGGGGCAGCCGCTCGCGGCGGGTGCCTACGGCCTGTTCATGATCCCCGGCAAGGACGAGTGGACGGTCGTCTTCTCGAAGAACTCCACGTCGTGGGGCAGCTTCTTCTACAACGCGGCCGAGGACGCCCTGCGGGTGAAGGTCAAGCCCGCCAAAGCGGAGTACAACCACTGGCTCACCTACGAGTTCACCGAACGCCTGCCGAACCGCGCCACGGTGGTTCTCAAGTGGGAGTACCTGCAGGTGCCGTGGACGATCACCGTGGACAACGTCACCGACCTCTACGTCGAGAACCTTCGCCGCCAGCTGCGGACGACGCCCGGGTTCAACTGGCAGGGGTGGCAGGAGGCCGCGAACTACTGCCTCGGTCAGAAGACGAACCTCAAGGAAGCCCTCGTCTGGGCCCAGAACGCCGTGAGCCTTCCGTTCATCGGAAAGGCGAACTTCCAGACGCTGCGGACGCTCGCCGACGTTCAGACGGCCAACGGTCTCCAGGCGGACGCCGATGCCACCATGAAGAGGGCGCTCGACGACCCGAGCGCGGGTCCGATGGACCTCCACCAGTACGGCCGCGAGCTCCTGGGGCGGGGCGAGAAGGAGAAGGCGCTGAAGGTGTTCGAGCTCAACGCCGCCAAGCACCCGGGCGTCTGGCCGGTCAACGTCGGGCTCGCGCGCGGCTACGCGGCGGTGGGCCGGACGCAGGACGCGCTCAAATACGCGAAGCTCGCCGCCCAGCAGGCCCCGGACGACGTGAACAGAAAGAACCTGCAGAAGATGGTCGAAGACCTCGAGGGCGCAAAGAAGTAGCCGGCGCTACGCCGCGGCGGTCTCCGCGGCCCGGGCGGGAGGCGTCTCGCTCGCCCGGGCCTTGCGGCGGCCGAGCCGCCTCTGGAGGCCGTCCATGTAGGTGAAGAACACCGGCGTGATGAACAGCGTCAGCGACTGCGAGACAACGAGGCCGCCGACGACCGCGAGGCCGAGCGGCCGCCGCGCCTCGCCGCCCGCCCCGAAGCCGAGGGCGATCGGGAGCGTGCCGAACAACGCCGCCATGGTGGTCATCATGATCGGGCGGAAGCGCACCACGCACGCCTGGAAGATCGCCTCCTTGGCTGTCTTGCCCTCCGTGCGCTGGGCTTCGAGCGCGAAGTCGATCATCATGATGCCGTTCTTCTTGACCAAGCCAACCAGCATGATGATGCCGACGTAGGCGTAGATGTTGAGGTCGCTGCCGAACAGGAGCAGCGTGGCGATCGCGCCGGCGCCCGCGAGCGGCAGCGCCGAGAGGATCGTGATCGGGTGGATGAAGCTCTCGTAGAGGATGCCGAGCACCATGTAGATCACGAGAATCGCGAGGGCCAGGAGGAAGCCGAGGCCCCGAAGCGAATCCTGAAACGCCTGCGCGGTCCCCTGGAAGCTCGTGCCGATCGAGGCCGGCAGCGTCGCCCGCGCGAGCCGCTCGACGTCGTCGACGGCCTGGCCGAGCGCCACGCCGGGCTTGATGTTGAACGAGAGCGTCACCGACGGCGCCTGGCCCGAGTGGTTCACGGTGAGCGGCCCGACGCCCGTCACGACCCGGGCCATCGTGGACAGCGGCGCGAGCTGGCCGCCCTTGCCGCGCACGTACAAGAGGCCGAGGTCCGCGGGCTCGTCCTGGTGCTCGGGGATGAGCTCCATGAGCACCTGGTACTCGTTGTTCGGGGCGTAGATGGACGAGATCTGGCGCTGGCCGTACGCCGTGTACAGCGCGGTCTCGATCTGCGACGGCGTGATCCCGAGAGATGCCGCCTTGTCGCGGTCCATCTTGATGTTGATCTCGGGGTTCTTGAGGTAGAGGTCGGTCGAGACGTCGGTGAGGCCCGGGAGCGCGCGCATCCTCTCCTCGAGCAGCGGCGCCGCGCGGTACAGCTCGTCGGTGTCCGGGCCCTGCAACGTGAGCTGGTACTGGCTGCGCGACTGCCGGCCGCCGACCTGGATCGCCGGCGGCGACTGGATGTACGCCTTGACGCCGGGGATCGCGGCGATCTTCGGCCTTAGCCGGTCCACGATCTCGTCGGCGGTGGCCTTGCGCTGGCCGCGCGGCTTCAGGCGCAGCCAGACGCTGCCGGTGTTGAGCGAGCCGCCGCGGCCCCCGGCGGACGACGTGAACACCTCGACGTCGGGGTCGGCCTTGATCACCTCGGCGATCGCTTTCTGGTGCTTGACCATCGCGTCGAACGCCATCCCCTGGGCCGCCTCCGTCTGCCCGAAGAGCATGCCGATGTCCTGGGACGGGATGAAACCCTTGGGGATCACGATGAACAGCAGCGCGGTGAGCGCCGTGACGCCGGCCGTGACCGCCATCATGGTGCGCCGGTGGCCGAGCGACCACCTGAGGCCGACCTGGTAGCCGCGCAGCATCGCCGTGAAGAAGCGCTCCGAGAGGCCGTACAGGCGGCGGTGGTGCGCCTCGCTCGGCGGCTTCAGGAACCGGCTCGACAGCATCGGGGTCAGCGTCAGCGACACGAACCCGGAGATCAGCACCGAGAGGCCGATCACGACCGCGAACTCCCGGAACAGACGCCCGACGATCCCGCCCATGAACAGTACCGGGATGAACACCGCGGCGAGCGACAGCGTCATCGACACGATCGTGAACCCGATCTCGCGGGCGCCGTCGAGCGCCGCCTGCAGCGGCTGCTTGCCCATCTCCATGTGGCGGACGATGTTCTCGAGCATGACGATGGCGTCGTCCACGACGAACCCCACGGAGAGGGTCAGCGCCATCAGCGAGAGGTTGTCGAGGGAGTAGTCGAGGAGGTACATCACCGCGAACGTGCCGACGATCGACATCGGCATCGCGAGCGAGGGGATCGCCGTCGCGGAAAGGTTGCGGAGGAACAGGAAGATCACCAGGACCACGAGTGCGAGGGTGACGAGCAGCGTGAAGCGAACGTCGCTCACCGACTCGCGGATCGACTGCGAGCGGTCGAAGAGCACGTACAGGGAGACGGAGCCGGGGAGTGTCTTCTGCAGCGTGGCCACGGCCGCCTTCACACGGTCGGTCACCTCGACGGTGTTGGCGCCGGGCTGGCGCTGGACGGCGAGCATGATGCTGCGCTCGGTGCCGTTGAACCACGCCGCGACGCGGGGGTTCTCGACGCCGTCGATCACACGGCCGAGCGCGTCGAGGCGCACCGGTTTGCCGTCCACGTACGCGACGATGATCGGCCGGTAGGCCTCGGCCGCCGTCAGCTGGCCGTCGGCCTGCACGGTGTACGCCTTCTCCTGGCCGTACAGAACGCCGGTCGGCAGGTTGACGTTGGCCTGGTCGACCGCGTCCGCGACGTCCTCGATCCCGATCCCGCGGTGGACGAGGGCGCGCGGGTCGAGCTGGATGCGCACCGCGTACTTCTGCCCGCCGTAGACCTGCACCGCCGCCACGCCGGACACGGTGGACAGGCGCAGCGCGACCGTCGTCTCGGCGTACTCGTCGAGCGCGTACAGCGGCAGCGTCTTCGAGGTGAGGACGAGGTAGAGCACCGGCTGGTCGGCCGGGTTCACCTTCTGGTAGCTGGGCGGGTACGGCATGCTCTGCGGCAGGTGGCGGGTGACGCGCGCGATCGCGGCCTGCACGTCCTGGGCCGCGGCGTCGATGTCGCGGTCGAGGGCGAACTGCAGCGTGATCTGGGTGCTGCCGAGCGAGCTCGAGGAGCTCATCGAGTCGACGCCGGCGATCGTGGCGAACTCCTTCTCGATCGGGTTGGCGACCGAGGAGGCCATCGTCTGCGGGCTCGCGCCCGGCAGGCCCGCGGACACGGAAATCGTCGGGAAATCCACGTTGGGCAGGTCGTTGACGCGCAGGAGGCGGTACGCCATCAGCCCGAAGATCAGGATCCCCGCCATGACGATCGTCGTCATGACCGGCCGCTTGATGAAGAGCCCGGAAAAGCCCATGAAGTCCGTTCCTCCCTGGCGATGGGGCCGGCGCGATCGCACCTGCATCGGGGTGCCGGGGGTCGCCGCCCGCCGCAGGCCGCGCGTCTTACGGCGCGCCCCGAGGACCGCGGCGCCCGAACCCGGCCGGCGCGGCGGATCGCCCCCGACAAACAAACACATCGGTCGTCGCACTGTCAAGCCGTGATCTTGCGAAAGCGTCCATTTCGTTGCACGTTTCGCGCGGTCTCAAGGCGGACAGACGCGATCGACGCCGGCGTCCCCCCGACAGCCTGGTGCGCTTCTAACCTGGATTGGGCAGCGTCCCGGAGGAGACGCTCAGGGCTCTCCACGCCAGGAATGGCATCGTACGACGGAGCCGCGCGGCGCGGTCACCACGGGTCCGCGACGTGGCAGGCGGCGCCGTTCTTCGTGATGTAGTCCTGGTGGTACGCCTCGGCCGGCCAGAACCGCTTGGCCGCCTCGACCCGCGTGACGATCTTCTTTCCGCCGTAGCGCTTCGCCGCCGCGAGCTCGCCGATGTAGGTTTCGGCCTCGTGCTTCTGCTCGTCATTGGCGTACCAGATTCCGGACCTGTACTGCGAGCCGTGGTCCGGACCCTGGCGGTCGAGCTGGGTCGGGTCGTGCATCGCGAAGAACGCCTCCAGGAGGCGGCGGTAGGTGATGCGCGCCGGGTCGTACACGACCTTCACGGTCTCCGCGTGACCGGTGGTGTTCGAGCACACCTGCCGGTAGGTCGGGTTGTCGACGTCGCCCTGCATGTAGCCGCTGACGGCCGCCACGACGCCCGGGCCCTCGCGGAAGTAGTGCTCGATCCCCCAGAAGCAGCCGCCGGCGAAGTAGGCGACCGCAGTCGCGGCAGCCCCGGGCGCGCGCGGACCGGCGGCGGCCGCCGCATGCGTCGGCTCGCTCTCCGCCGGCCGGGGCGCGCCCTTCTCGTAGAAGCGCAGCGCCGCCGAGTTCAGGCAGTACCGCTTTCCGGTCGGCGGCGGCCCGTCGTCGAAGACGTGCCCGAGGTGGGAGCCGCAGCGCGCGCAGAGGATCTCCGTACGGACCATGAAGAGGCTGGTGTCCGACTCCTCGGTGATGTGGTCGGGGTCGAACGGCCGGAAGAAGCTCGGCCACCCGGTGCCCGATTTGAACTTGCTGTCGGAGGCGAACAGCGGCAGGCCGCAGACGACGCAGACGTACACGCCGTCCTTGTGGTTGTCGAGGAGGTTCCCGCAGAACGCGGGCTCGGTGCCCGCCTTCTGGGTGATCCGGTACGCCTCGGGGTCGAGCTTCGCGGCGAGCTTGGCGACGGCCTCGCGCGGCAGCGGCGTGACGTCGTAACCCGATTTCGAGATGCGTGGCTGCATCGCCTTCATCCCCCCTGCGCCTCCGGAGTCCGGTGACGAATCTGCGGCCGGCTGCGCCGCGAGCGCGACCCGGCGGGCCGTCGTCCCGACGAGAAGGAGCATCGCCCCCGCACCCATGAGCGCGGCGGCGCCGCGTGTGAGCCTCCACCCGCGCACACCCGTGAGAAGCCGGCCGCGCGGGGTCGAATTCCTCGGACCCGGGGAGCAACTCGGTTCGGACATGGGCGCGCTCCCTTCCGCGGGGAGGTTTGCCTCGACCCGCCCGGACGTTACACGGGACGGCGAACCCGAGCTTCGAGCGCCGGTCCCCGGGCGCGCCGGGAGGGACCGCTCGGCGGCTGCGACGGCCATCGGCGCCGGCGCCACTCGGCGTGCCGGCGCCTGATCTGCGGCGTCACAGGCCCCCGCCCGCGAGCGAGAAGACGAGCAGCGCGAGCACGACGAGGGTGATGAGCGTGTAGGTCCGGTCGCGCTCGAGCGCGAATCCCGCCACGGAGAACACCACCCGCGCGACAGGGGTGGCGACGAGCAGGAGGAGTCCGAGCTGGATCAGGCCGCGCGCGCTGCCCGCGGCAGCGCTCGCCACGATCCCGGCGACGGAGCGGAGATCGGACGGCTCGCCGTGGAAGAGGCCGTAGGTCGGGCGCTCGCCGCCGTGGCGGACGAGGAAGAGCACCGCCCCGGCGGCGACGACCGCTGCGGCGACCAGCACTCCGGCGCGAAGCAGGTTCCCGACGACCGTCTCGATCCGCTTGTCGTTCCAGATCCGGGTCATCTCACAGCCTCCCGGTGAGGCCGTTGTAGATCATCTCGATGGCGAGCAGGAGGATCACCGTCGCGAACACCAGGCGCAACACCGGGGTTCGCGCCGAGAGCAGCACCCTCGCCCCGATCGTCGACCCCGCCAGCACGCCGAGCATGACCGGCATCGCGAGCCCGGGGTCGAGGAACCCGCGGTTGAGGTAGATCCCGGCGGAGGCCGCCGCGGTCACGCCGATCATGAAGTTGCTCGTGGTGGTCGAGACCTTGAACGGGATGCGCATGACCCGGTCCATGGCGAGGACCTTAACGGCGCCGGAGCCGATCCCGAGCAGACCGGACAGCGACCCCGCCACGAACATGAGGCCGAACGCCGGCGTGACGCCACGCACGTGGTACGCCTGCGGCCCGCCCGGGGCGGGAAAGCTGCCGTGAAGGCGGAGCTTGGTGGCGAGCGCGTCGGGGGCGGCGTCGGCCGGCTCCGCGACGTGCGGCCGAGTGGAGACGAACGCCGAGTGCAGGAGCACGGCGCCGAAGACGACCGCGATCACCGAGGTCGAGAGGTGGGTGGCGAGCGAGGCGCCGACCAGCGCGCCGGTGGTCGTGGCGATCTCCAGGAACATGCCGATCCTGATGTTGGAGAACCCCTCCTTGACGTAGGCTGCTGCGGCGCCCGACGAGGTGGCGATCACCGAGACGAGCGACGCGCCGATCGCGTAGCGCATGTCGACGCCGAACCCGAGGGCGAGCAGCGGGACGATGACAACGCCCCCGCCGAGGCCGGTGAGCGAGCCGAGGAACCCGGCGATGAGTGAGCTCGCGGCGACTGCAGCCGTGAAAAGGACGTTGTTCACCCCTGCCCCCTGCGTCGTCCCCCTCGGCGACGAGGACGACGCCCGCCGACAGTCTAGCGACTCGGCGTGCGGCGCGGTCCCACCCTGCCGTCACCGCGGTCGTCTCGGGTAGGCCAGGAGGGCGAGCGGCACCTTCCGCCAACCCCGCCAGTGGAGCAGCGCGCCGTTCGCCTCGCGCACCGCGAGCTGCGCCGAGATCCCTCCGTCGAGCATCATCGCCTGCCGGCAGCCGAGCGCGCCGAGGAGCGCGGCGGTCTCGGGGACCGTCGGCCCGAACGGGAGCGATCCCAGCGCCTCACCTGCCGCGGCGAAGCGGGTGAGCACGATCAGGAGCCGCCCATCGCGAAGCTCGCCGAGCGCGAGGCGGGCGTCGCGATGGCCGACGTCCACGCCGAGCCCGGGGCGCGCGAGTTGCGGCGGCACCGACCCGTCGCCGCGGAGGAGGAGCGGGTAGGACTGGAACGCCTCGGCCACCGAGGTCCCGGCGATCGTCGCCATCTCCTCCGCAGGCACGAGGCGAGCGGCGTCGTCGGCGAGCACGCAGAACGCCATCGAGAGCGGCCCGGCCCCCTGCGGTTGCACGACCCGGCCGCCGTGGACGAGCCACCCCCACGCGAGGCCGCCGCTGAACTGGCCGGCGTTAACGCCCAGCACGGCCTCCGTCGGCATGTCGTCGAGCGACCAGGCCGGGATCGTGCCCGCCTCACGGCTGGCCTGCACCAGCTCGAGGTCGAGCAGCGCCGGGTCGAGCCGGACCACGACCACGCTCAGCCGCCACGCTTCGCCGCTGCCACGGAGCTCGAGCGTTCCCCATTGCACGCCCGGCGTGGCGCTTTGCCAGCGAACCGCTCCCGAGACCGCGGGATCCGGGGCGGGCCAGGCACACGGTGCGCGATCCGACGTCCACCACGTCACCCACCGGTCGCCGGCCAGTACCTCCAGTTCGGAGGCAGGGAGGCCGACCGCCGCAGCGTGACGGCCGAGGGCGAGGGCGCACAGCGCGACGCCTGCCGCCGATGCCCGCGACCAGCGTGCGCAGGTTCGCGGCATCGCGCCTCAGGTCCTGGGGGGGACGAGCGCCTTGAGCAGCGCCTCGCAGCGCGGGCGCAGCACCCCGACCTCGGCCGTGGTGTAGACGTAGGAGGCGTCCCCCTGGCCGGGCACCTTCACGTTGGCGCCCCCCGGCCGGGCGGGGTCGGAGAGGCAGAGAGGCGTCACGCGCTCCTTGAGGATCGCGAACTGGCGCGGCGTGAACCCCTGGGCTCGCGCCGCCGCCGCTGCGGCGTCCTTGAGCTGGTTGGGGACGTTCGAGCCGACTTTCGCGGGGTCGGGGCCGCAGCTCGTCTCGACGAGCGCGTCCATCTTCGCGGTCATGGCCGCGGCCGCCTTCTGCACGACCGCGGGGCCGCCCGACCCGTCCCCGATGGTGGCCGTGTAGTCCTGGAGCAGCTTCAACCCCTCGGGCCCCATCATCGCGCCGCTCTTGCACTGGCCGTAGTCGGCCGCCGTCTTGGCGGATGCGGCTTTCGCGGCGATCGCCCGGCGTGATGCTTCCTCTGCGGCGAGCCCCTGTACGAATCGGTCGAGCACGTCCGTCGTGATCTCGAGCACCTCGCCGCCGTACCGCGGAGCGGCCTCGGCCGTGGTCGCGGCGCCCGCCGCGGGCATGGGGCCCGTCTTCTTGGCGCGCTGCGCCCCGAGGGTCGCCGTGACGAGTCCCGCCGCGAGGACGAGCACCGCAGTCACCTTCGCGTGGCCGGTCATCGATCGCCTCCTTCGTCGCGGTCCTGAAACGCCGTGTTCGCTGCCGAGAGGATTCTGATACGACTCATTATCTCACCGGATGACGGCGTCCGGCGCCGGCGCCGTACGCCGTCCAGCGTGCGGCGCGGGATCGACGCGTGCGGGCGCCCGGTTTCGCAGGATCGAAGGTATGCAAGTTGACAGCCGTCGTGGCGGGTGGGACCATGCCTGCACGATGAGCACCGAGCCGAACGCACGTCCCTTCGTGACCGCTACCGCTTCATGGTGGTGGTATCGCAGCGGACACGGAGGGTGTACGGCCCGGTAGCTCGATCTGAGTCCGAACCCACAGCCCTCCGAAACACGGAGGGCTTTTTTGTTGGGCGAAAGGGGGGACGATGGAAGCGATCAGGCAACCGCGAGGCAACGAGCCGGGAACCGGGGTGCGCAGCGACGTCATCACGCTGCCGGCGAGCGAGCTGCCGCGCAGGTGGTACAACGTCCTGCCAGACATGCCGGCGCCGCTGCCGCCGCCGATGAGCCCGGCGACCGGGCAGCAGGTGACGCCGTCGGAGCTGGAGCGGATCTTCCCGCCGCAGCTCATCGAGCAGGAGATGAGCGCCGAGCCGCTCATCCCGATCCCCGACGAGGTGCTCGAGATCCTCGCGTCGTGGCGGCCGACGCCGTTGGTGCGCGCCCGCCGTCTCGAGCGCGCGCTCGGCACGCCGGCGCGCATCTACTACAAGAACGAGGGGGTCTCGCCGGCCGGCAGCCACAAGCCGAACACCGCTGTTCCGCAGGCCTACTTCAACAAGGTCCACGGCATCCAGAGGCTCGCCACCGAGACCGGGGCCGGCCAGTGGGGCAGCGCCCTGGCCTTCGCGACGCGGATGTTCGGGATGACCTGCCGGGTCTACATGGTGCGGGTGAGTCACGACCAGAAGCCGTACCGGCGGACGTTCATGCGACTGTTCGGGGCGGAGGTGATCCCGAGCCCGTCGCCGAACACGGCGTCGGGCCGCGCGATCCTGGCCCGCGACCCGGACTCGCCCGGCAGCCTGGGGATCGCGATCAGCGAGGCGGTCGAGGAAGCCGCCGGACGCGACGACACCAACTACGCGCTCGGAAGCGTGCTCAACCACGTGCTCCTCCACCAGACCGTGATCGGCCAGGAGGCGAAGCGCCAGCTCGAGCTGGTCGGCGAGACGCCCGACTTCATCTACGGGTGTCACGGCGGCGGCTCCAACTTCGGCGGGATCGCGCTCCCGTTCGTGCCGCAGATCCTCGCCGGGGAGCGGATCAGGGCCGTGGCCGTCGAGCCCGACTCCTGCCCCAGCCTCACCCGCGGGCGCTTCGCGTTCGACTACGGCGACACGGCCAAGCTCACGCCGATGGTCCAGATGTACACCCTCGGGCACGACTTCATCCCGCCCGCGTCGCACGCCGGCGGACTGCGCTACCACGGGGCCGCGCCGATCGTCTCGGCGCTCGTGCACGCCGACGTGATCGGCGCCGAGGCCGTGGCGCAGGCGGACGTGTTCCGGTGCGCCGAGCTGTTCGCGCACGCCGAGGGCATCGTGCCCGCGCCGGAATCGGCGCACGCCGTTGCGGCGGTGGTCGCCAAGGCCGGCCAGCTCCGCGAGGAGGATCGCGAAGCGACGATCCTGTTCTCGCTTTCCGGCCACGGTCTGTTCGACCTCGCGGCGTACGAGGCGTACCTCGACGGCACGCTCGGCGAGCAGGCGGACCAGCGCGACGCGATCGCGACGGCGCTCGGCGGCCTGCCGGAGGTGTCGTCGTGATCATCATCCTCGAGCCCGACCTGGGCGATCAGAAGGCGACCGTGGAGGCCGTGCGCGCGATCGCCAAGCGGTACCCCGGCGTGGCCGTCAAGCCGTACGAGTTCAAGGGCACCACGCACCGGTTCGCCGAGGTGCACCTGATCGGCTCGACCGCGGCCGTGCCGACCGCGCCGTTCGAGGGGCTGCCGGGCGTGCGGCAGGTCGTACGCGTCTCCGCGAAGTACCGCCTGATCGGCCGCCACGACCCGGCGCACGGGACGGTGGGGTTCGAGCACAACGGCGTGCGCATCGACGAGGCCGCGGTGCACCTGTTCGCCGGTCTGTGCGCCGTGGACGCGCCAGCCCACGTCGACGCGATGATGGCGGCGCTCGCCCGCGAGGGGATCGTGACCACGCGGATGGGCGCCTACAAGCCGCGCTCCTCGCCGTACGACTTCCAGGGGCTCGGCAAGACGTGCCTGCCGTGGGTCTTCGAGGCGGCGGGGAAACACGGGATCCGCCTGATCGCGATGGAGGCCACCGACGCGTCGCACCTCGACGAGATCGGCGAGGCGCTCGAGCGCGCCGGCCACCCCACGGGGGTGATGATCCAGGTCGGCACGCGCAACGCGCAGAACTACGAGCTCCTCAAGCAGATCGGGCGCCGGCAGGAGTTCCCGGTGCTGTTCAAGCGCGGGATGGGGATCACGCTCGAGGAGTCGCTCAACGCCTGCGAGTACATCGCGAGCGAGGGCAACTCCCGCATCCTCTTCTGCCTGCGGGGCGTCAAGTCGCACCTCGGCGAGCCGCACCGCAACCTGGTCGACTTCGCGCACGTGCCGGTCGTGCGGCGGCAGACGAGACTGCCGGTGTGCGTCGATCCCTCCCACAGCGTGGGAACGAGCCTGCGCGCGCCCGACGGGTTGCCCGACATCTTCCATGCGGTCGGGCAGGGCGTGGTGACCGGGGCCTCCGCGGTGCTGGTCGACTTTCACCCGAACCCCAAGCTCGCGCTGTGCGACGGCGGCCAGGCGCTCACGCTCGACATGCTGAGTCCGCTGCTCGACTACGTGCGTCGGGTTCGCGCGGCCTACGAGGGGTCGGTCGCGGCGTTCGCGGGGTTCACGCCCGTTGCCGCCGCGTCAGCGTAGCCGGGGCGTCACTCCGGGCCGAGGACGAGCATCGCGACCGGTGGCCTGGAGGCGACTCGGAGAACGGGGTAAGGCGCCGGCTGGTTGCTCCACTCGCGCACGATCACGCGGTTGAAGAACCCCCAGGCGGCGAGCGAGTCCGTCGATCCGGGCTCGAGCAGCGTCGCGACCAATCGGGCGAGCGGCTGGCGCATGTCCACCCAGACCGAGCCGGCCGGCAGGTCGGCGTCGGCGCGCTCGTAGCGGCCCGGCAACGACACCAGGGCGTGGCCCTGGAACAGGTTCTTGGCGGGCTCGACCCGTTCGATCGCGTAGCGTTCGACCGGGACGCTGCAGCCCTCGAGCAGCTTCTCCGCGATGATCCCGTGGGCGCGCAGGTTCTCCACGGCCTCGTCCTGGCCGGGAAGGACCACGTATCCGGCCGGCAGTGACACGGTCTGCGTGGGGGTCGCGAGCGCGAGGTACGGCGCCGGGTAGTCGCGCTCGACGTCGGTAGGCGTGACCCTGACCCCGTGCAGCCACGGGTACTTCGCGCTCTCCTCGGCGGTCAGCGGCTGGGTCGTGAAGCCGTACCCCTCGACGGTGACCCGGAAGAGCTCGGCGAGCGTCGCTTCGGTCACGAAGGGCCGGCCGGAGAACGTGGCCGCGGTCCCGGCGTCGGCACGGTGCACGAGGGCGGCGATCTCGGTCGAGTTGGCGCCGGTGTATTCGAGCAGGGCGCGGATGAACGCCAGCGACGCCTGGACCCGGGTCTTGAAGTCCGCGTAGGAGTAGTTCTCGTCGAGAATCGAGAGCCGGTTGCGCAGGCCCACGTAGTTGGTCCCGTAGCGCGCCTCGATTGCGTCGTTGGTCCACCCCTGCTCCGGGTGCGTGCCGTCCACGAACTCGCCGTACGGGATGCTGTCGTACCCCGACGCCTTCTTGAGGCGCGCAGCGACCTCCGGGAAGAGCCTCTTCCACATGTAGTCGGCGAGGGCCGGCGGCCCGTTCGGGCTGGCGCACGGGGCGTAGCTCACCGGCTCGCGGTGGTAGGAGCCGTTGGTCGTGTGCATGTCCACGAAGAGGACCGGGTCCCACGTGGCGAACAGGCGCACGAGCCCCCTGACCTCGGGGGTCTCGAGCTTCGTGTAGTCGCGGTTGAGGTCGAGTCCCTGGCCGTTGGACCGAATCCCCGCGAGCTCCGGCCCCTTGTCGTGGCGGTTGTGGCCGAGCTTGTCGTTCCCGTCGGCGTTGAAGATCGGGATGACGAGAATGACCTGGTGTTCCAGCAGGGAAGCGAGGCGGCCGCTCGCCACCTCCCGGATCAGCATCAGGCACGCCTCCTTGCCCTCGATCTCGCCGGCATGGATGTTGGCCATGACCAACACGGCGGGCTTGCCCGTGGCGCGCAGCTCTGCGGGGGTCCGCACCCGCTCCTGCGAGAGCACCACCAGAGGGATCATCCGGCCCTCCGTCGAAACGGCGAGCGGCGTGATCTCGACCCGCTCGGAGCTCTTCGCGACCTGGTCGAGGAAGGCGATCACGTCCGGGTAGAGCGAGGTGCGCGCGTAGTCCGTCGTCTCGACGACGGTGACGGGTTCCGCGGCGGCGGCTGGGGTGGCAAGGGCGAGCACGAGTCCGAGGTGTGCGAAGCTCACGGGGCCTCCCGGGCGGCGCCGGCGGGGGGTTCAGTGCCGCGGGCGACAGGGTAGCAGCTTCGACGGCGGCGGTGCCGTCGCCCGCCTCTGCTAGCCTTCGACGAAGGTGAGGTGCGTGACGGGCAAGGGGACGCGATTCCTCGCGCGGGCCGTTCTCGCGGTCGGCCTCGTGCAGGCTCGCCCGGCGGTGGCGGACGAGGCGCCGGATCTGCGCGTCGAGGCGCCCGTCGAGCTCGACCGGCAGGCCGCGGCGGTGCGGACGCTCGCGGCCGGGGAGTGGGCCTCCGTCCTGCAGCTGGTCGGGCTCGCGGCGCCGGGGGCCCCGATCCGTGTCGTGCTCGCCTCCGAGCGCTCGCCGGCCGCCGCCAATGTCGCATCGTGGGTCGGCGGGTACGCCCTGCCGCCGCTCGACGCGATCGTGCTGTTCCCCGGCCGCGTTCCGTCGTACCCCGACCGCAACCTCGAGGCGCTGCTGCGGCACGAGGTCGCCCACGTCCTGGTCGCCCGGGCGGCCCACGGCAACCCGGTGCCGCGCTGGTTCGACGAGGGCGTGGCGACGGTAGCGGCGCGCGAGTGGGGCGTGGAGGACTCGGCGCGGGTGGCGTTCGCCACGATCGGCCGCGGGCCCCGCTCGCTCGCGGATGTCGAGGACTCGTTCTCCGGCGACGGCGGCGCCGCGTCGCGGGCCTATGCGGTTTCCGCGGCGTTGGTTCGACACCTGCTTCGCCGCGGTGGCGACACGGCTGTCGCCCGCATCCTCGCGGGGGTTGGCCGCGGCGCGGGGTTCGAAGAGGCGTTCGCCGCCGCGACGGGAGAAACGACGGGCGCGTTCGCGCACGATTACTTCGGTCGCGAGGTGCTGTGGCGGACCTGGATCCCGTTCATCACCAGCTCGACCGCGCTGTGGATGGCGATCACGGTGCTCGCCCTGCTCGCGATCCGGCGGCGGCGCGAGCGGGACGCCGCGTTGCGCGAGACGTGGGACGAGGAGGAGCGCGCCGGCCGCCGCGCCGAGCCGCCCCGGCCGGAGGACGACCCCGATCAGTGGAACTGACGGCGAGACGGCGGGAGCGGCTCCCGCCGTCTCGCCGTCATCCTGAGGAGCGGCGCGGCGGCGCCGCGACGAAGGATCCCCCCGGACCCGCACCGGCCCCGACGGTCGCTCGCGCTCCCATGGGATCCTTCGGCCCTTCGGGCCTCAGGATGACATCAAGGTGCGGGAGCGGCTCCCGCCGTCTCGCCGTCATCCTGAGGAGCGGCGCGGCGGCGCCGCGACGAAGGATCCCCCCGGACCCGCACCGGCCCCGACGGTCGCTCGCGCTCCCATGGGATCCTTCGGCCCTTCGGGCCTCAGGATGACATCAAGGTGCGGGAGCGGCTCCCGCCGTCTCGCCGTCATCCTGAGGAGCGGCGCGGCGGCGCCGCGACGAAGGATCCCCCGGACCCGCACCGGCCCCGACGGTCGCTCGCGCTCCCATGGGATCCTTCGGCCGCTGCGCGGCCTCAGGATGACATCAAGGTGCGGGAGCCGCTCCCGCCGTCTCGCCGTCATCCTGAGGAGCGGCGCGGCACGCGTCGCGACGAAGGATCCCCCCGGACCCGCACCGGCCCCGACGGTCGCTCGCGCTCCCATGGGATCCTTCGGCCCTTCGGGCCTCAGGATGACATCAAGGTGCGGGAGCGGCTCCCGCCGTCTCGCCGTCATCCTGAGGAGCGGCGCGGCACGCGTCGCGACGAAGGATCCCCCCGAGGCTGCAAGAGAACACGGAGGTCTGTCACGCTTCCAGGGGATCCTTCGCGAGGCTGCGCCTCGCTCAGGATGACAGGGTGTGCGGACGGTTCGCGCCTCCCACTGGGGCGGATTGCGGCTCAGCGGGTCGAATCGCCCTTGCGGTAGACGGCGGTCAACGCGTCGAGTCGGACCTTGAGCTCCGCCGGCAGCGGCGTCTCGGCGGCCGCGAGCGCGGGCGCGAGCTGATCGGGGCGGCTGGCGCCGACGATCGGTGCCGTCACGACGGGGTTGGCCATCACCCACCCGACGGCCATCGTGACCATGTGCATGCCGGCCTCCTGCGCCACGGCCCGCAGCTGCTCGACGGTGGCGAACATCCCGTCGTTCCAGTAGCGCCCGCGGTAAATCTCGCCCGCCTTGCCGAGCGTGAATCGCGTGCGTTCGGTCGGCCCCGACCCAGAGTCGTGCTTGCCGCTGAGCAGGCCGCCCGCGATCGGGTTGTAGGGGATCACGCCGACCCCTTCCTCGGCGCACAGCGGCAGGATCTCGCGCTCGGGCTCCCGGAAGAGGAGGTTGTAGCGCGGCTGCACGGTGTCGAAGCGGGCGACTCCGAGCGCCTCGCTGCGGCCGAGGGCGCGGGCGACCTGGTAGGCGAGGAAGTTCGAGCACCCGACGTAGCGCGCGCGCCCCGAGCGGACGACGTCGTCGAGCGCGCGGAGCGTCTCGTCGATCGGCGTCTCCGGGTCGGGCCCGTGGAGCTGGTACACGTCCACGTAGTCGGTTTGCAGGCGGCGCAGCGAACCGTCGATCGCGTCGAGGATGTGCTTGCGCGAGTTGCCGCGGTCCCACCGGCGCGCCGACATGACGCCGAAGCACTTGGTCGCGACGATGAAGTCCCGGCGCTTCCCGGCGAGCCAGCGCCCCAGGATCGTCTCGGTGCGGCCGTTGGTCTCGAACGTGCCTCCGATCGGGTACACGTCGGCCGTGTCGAGGAACGTGATGCCGCCGGCGGCGGCCGCGTCCAGGATCGCGACCGAGGTCGGCTCGTCGCACTGGACGCCGAAGGTCATCGTCCCCAGGCAGAGCCGGGAGACCTGCAACCCGGTGCGACCGAGGCGAGCGTAGTCCATGCCGGCACCTCCCCCGCGGCAAGGATAGCGGGTGGACGAGGCGCGCCAAAGGGCGCTCTGCGACGGGACCCGGAGCGGAATGATGCCCGAGGCGCGTCGTTGTAACCTCGTGGGCAACGGGCCGAGAAGCGGGCCGGGCCCGCGCGGGCCGGAGAGCGTCGCGGGAGGGGCAGAATGGCCGAACCACTGTCGCGCGAGCAGCTGGCGAGGATCGACGCGTACTGGCGGGCGTCCAACTACCTCGCGCCCGGCCCGATTCACCTGTACGACAACCCGCTGCTCAGGGTGCCGGTGGCGGCCGACTACCACGGCTACCCGTGGCTCATCCATCGGCTCACCTACCGCCGCACCAACCACGCGAACCTGCACGTGCGCGGCTACAAGGAGGAGGGGACGATCACCACGCCCTTCGACATGGCCGTGCTCAACGACCTCGACCGCTTCCACCTCGCGGGCGACGCGGTCGACCGGTTGCCGCAACTCGCGAGCCGCGCCGTCTACCTCAAGCAGGCGATGCGCGACAAGCTCGTCGAGCACCGGGAGTACATCGTGCGGTACGGCGAGGACATGCCGGAGATCCGCGAGTGGCGGTGGGGGATGACAGGGTGAGCGCCGCGCTTCCCGAGGTCTACCTCGCCCGTCACGGCGAGACCGCGTGGACGATCACGGGCCGGCACACCGGACGGACCGACCTCGCGCTCACCGAACGTGGCGAGCGCAACGCCAGATCGCTCGGCGAACGTCTCCGCGGCATCACGTTCGAACGGGTGTTCGTGAGCCCCCTGCAGCGTGCCGGGCGGACGTGCGAGCTCGCCGGGTTCGGCGAGGCGGCCGAGCCCGACCCCGACCTCGTGGAGTGGGACTACGGGACCTACGAAGGCCGCACCTCGGAGGAGATCCGGCGGCAGCGGCCCGGCTGGGACATCTTCCAGGACGGCTGCCCGGGCGGCGAGACGCCGGACGCGATCGGCCTGCGCGCCGACCGGGTGATCGGACGGCTCCGGGGCGCGGCGGGGCGGACCCTCCTGTTCGGGCACGGGCACTTCTTCCGCGTCCTCACGGCGCGATGGATCATGCTCGCCGCCTCCGACGCGCGCCACTTCGTGCTCTCGACCGCCGCGCTCTCGATCCTCGGCTACGAGCACTCGCCGTCCGACCCGGCGATCCTGCTCTGGAACGACTGCCGGCACGCCGTCGACTGACGGACCGCCTCCGCGCTACTTCTTGCCGGCGGCCTGGGCCTTGGCGAACTCCTCGCCGCCGCGCACCATCTCCTCGCGGGTCATGTCCTTGACGTGCGTGGCGAACGTCCAGTTGTAGCCGAACGGGTCGAGGACGCCGCCGCAGCGGTCGCCCCAGAACATGTCGCCCGGAGGGTACTTGCCGTTGGCGCCCGCCGCCACGGCGCGCTTGAAGGCGGCGTCACAGTCCTTCACGTAGAGCCAGATCGACACCGGGGAGGGCTTGTCGGTCGAGGGCGCCGCCCCGGTCATGCCGGGCATCTCGTCGTTCATGAAGATGATCGAGTCGCCGACCTTCAGTTCGGCGTGCCAGACGGCCTTGCCGTCGGGCGACGGGAAGACCTCCTTCTTCTCGGCGCCGAGCGCCTTCTCGTAAAACTCGATCGCCTTCGCGCAGTTCCTGATGGTCATGCTCGGCGTGACCGTGCGCATGCCGTTGGGTACGGGGCTCACCTTCTTGGTCGCCTTGCTCGCCATGACGCCCTCCCTTGTCCGAGTCGTTGGATTCGAAGCGCCGTGTCCATTTGCCTTCCTGACAACTGGGGAGGCGTCCCGACGGATTCCATAGTGTTGATCATGCTGACGGCGCTTGGTTTCTGTCTCCCGGTCGTCTCCACCGCCGTTCCGATCGGGCCCGGCTAGAATCGTCGGGTGCAACTCGCGCCCGACGTCTCGGCCCGGCGGTGGTGGGTGCTTGCCAGCGCCATGGCGAGCTTCTTCGCGGTGGGGATGACGTTCTTCGCGGTCCCGGCGCTGATCGCGCCGCTGCGCGCGGCGTTCGGGCTCTCGAACCTCGCGATCGGTGTGCTGATGGGGGCGATCGCGGCGCCGGCGATCGTGCTCTCGATCCCGTTCGGTTCGGCGCTCGACCGCTGGCCGCCGCGGGCGGCCGGCCTCGCGGGGCTGGCGGCGATGCTTGCCGGCGCGATCGGATTCGCCGCCGCGCCCGGGTACGGCTGGTTGTTGGCCGGTCGGCTGCTGTTCGGCGCCGGCGCCCTGCTCATGAACCTGTTGCTGGCGCGGACGCTGTCGATCGCGTTCGCCGGGCGCGAGCTGGCACTGGCCATGGCGCTCTTTACGGGCACGTACGCGGCCAGCATGATCATCCTGTTCTCCGTCCACCCGTGGCTCGAGGCGCGCGTCGGCTGGCGGGGCGAGACGGGATTGCTCGCGGCGCTCGTCCTCGCCGCGATCCCGCTGCACGCATTCGCCATGCCGGCGCGCCTTCGCTCCGCGGCCACGCCCGGCGCACCGCGAGGAGGGCCGGCGTTCCCGCCGGCGCTGGTGGCGCTGGGCGTGGCCTGGATGCTCTACTTCGTGCCGTTCTCGGCGGTGGCCACGTTCGCTCCCGAGTGGGCCGGGGCCGGCGCCGCCGGGCTGCTCCTGACCAGCGTGATCACCTGGGTCGCCCTGGTCGGCACCCCGATCGCGGGCGGCCTGATCGACCGCACACGGCGGCCGGTGGTCTGGTGCGTCGCGGGGACCGGACTGCTCGCGGCCACGCTCGCCGCGATGGCGGCGGGGGTGCTGCCGGCGCTGGGGGCGATGGTCGCGATCGGGCTGGTGGCCGGAGCCGTGCCGCCAGCGTTCTACTCACTGCCGAGCACGCTCGTGCCGGCGGAACGCGTCGGTCTCGCGTTCGGCTTCATCACGGCGCTTTCCAACCTCGGCACGCTGATCGGCCCTGCGCTGGCCGGCGCCGTGCGCGACGCGACGCCGGCCTGGCCACCCGTCTGGGCCGCGCTCGCCGCCGCGGCGGTGGCGAGTGCGGCCGCCGCGGCGCTCGTGAGCCCCCTGGCCCGCCGGGCCCAGCGGCCCTGAACCGGGCGAGGTTCCCGCTACTCGTTCGTCCAGGACTCGAAGAGGGCGAACGCGACCGTGAACGCGGCCAGGCCGGCGAGCCCCAGCGCCGCCACCAAGACCTGGCCGACGTCGAGGGTCGGCTGCCGGGTGAACCAGCGGCCGATCCCGGCGGCCTGAGCGGTGAAGGCGGGCCAGAACATGGCGAGACCGGCGACCGCCGCGAGCAGGCTGCCTCCGGCCGCGGCCCCGACCATCAGCCGGATCGGCCGCATCGCACGGTTCACCTCGGCCTGCCGTTGACGGCGCTGGGCGGCGCGCCAGATCACCCCCGCGTCGGGAAGCGGCGTCTTCGTCGGAACGGCGGCGGCGTCGCACAACGCCTGCGCGACGAGCGCGGCCTCCGCGCAACTCGCGCAGCCGGCGAGGTGGTCGCGAAGCTCCTCCGGCCAGACACCCGCGGCGAGGGCGTCGACGACGTCCCGCTCGCGCTCGCAAGGCTTTGTCTTCATCGGTCCCTCCCGCTTGCAGCCGCCGGCGCCAGTCCCTTCGCCCTCAACAGACCCGCCATGCGCGACCTCGCACGGAACAGCATCGCCTTCATGCTCGCCGTCTTGACGCCCAGGATCGCGGCGATCTCGCGGTGCGACGACCCCTCGACGTAGGCGAGCCAGAGCATGGCGCGCTCGCGCGGGGAGAGGGCCGCGAACGCGCTGTGGAAGTCCTTCCTGAGCTCGAGGGCGCCGTGGTCGTCGGGGACCGGAATCGAATCGGGAAGCTCGCCGACCTCGCGGTTGGGACGGCGGAAGTGGTCGTGCAGGAGGTTGGTGGCGATGCGGAACAGGTAGTTCCTCGTGTGCGCCTCGCTGGAGCCCACGAAACCGGCGCGGAGGAGCCGCAAGAAGGACTCCTGGAGCAGGTCGTCCGCGAGCGCCCGCCGGCCCGACACCCGCACGAGGTAGGCGCGCAGCGCGGGGGCGGTGCGCTCGTAGAGGGCTCGAAAGGCGGCCTCGTCCATGGGTTCACGCGCCCCGGTCGCGCCGCTCGCCACGACCGGTGACGCCGCGTCTCCGGTTCCCTCCTCCGGCGGCAAGCCGCCGGCGACGAGCACGGCTGCGCCGGTCATCGTAACCTACTGCTCCTTACCGGCGGCGGCGCCGTTGCCGTCGAGGAGCCCCCACCTTCGGGAGAGGACGTGGGCCAGTACCGCCGAGCAGAGGAACCCGAGTCCGAACGCGGACGTGGTGGCGGCGAGGAAGGTGAGCGCCTGGTCGCCGTCCGTGCCGAACGAGCCCCGGATCAGCCAGAACGCGACGCCGACGAAGAGGAGGACCACGCCGGCCTGTGTCGCGCCCATGATCCGCCTGTAGGGCATCGCCTTCTGGGCCGCCGGCGGGGCGAGGAACCGTTTGCCGGCGTCCGACTGCAGGTACTCGAGGAGCTCGCTGGGGGAGCCGAACCTGTCGAGCAGGCGGGTGTGGAGCTGGAGCTGGGCCTCCGATTCACGTTTCGACTTCCCGTTTTCGAGGATCATCCGGACGATCAGGATCGTGGCGAGGATCGATGCGACGACCACGAAGATCAGGGCGATGAATTCCATTGGCGGTTCCTCCCGATTCTCAGTGTCGGCGGCGCGCGCCGTTGCGCGCCCCCGATACCCTTCATCACGTCGGCCACGCCTCCCGGGTTAACAGCGCGTGAGTGGCCGAGGGCCGCCCGGGTTCGCGAGATCGTAGACAAACATATATTGCGCAGTGCTTTATGGTGAATGTCCGTGAAGCGCGGTCAATTCCGGGGCTTGACAGAACTTCCAACTGTATATAGCGTATATAAGCAGTGAGGACGGTGCGTATGCTTCTCCACCTGACCGACAGCTCGCCGGAACCGATACGGAGCCAGATCGCGAGGCAACTCCGAGGCCGGATCCTCGTCGGGGACCTCGGCGAGGGCAGCGCGGTCCCGGACGCCCACCGGGTCGCCCGCGACCATCGGGTCAGCCCGCGCGACGTCGGCCAGGCGCTCGAGGAGCTCGCGTCGGAAGGCCTGCTAGTGCGCGACGGGACGGCGGCCTTCCGGGTGGCGGCGATCTCGACCGCGCAACGGCGCGCGCTCGCCGCACGGCGCCTCAACGACGACCCCGGCCAGCAGGAGCTCTCGGTCCGCGAGCTCGGGCTGGCCGCCGACATCCAGCGCCGGTTCCTGCCGCCGGCTCTCGTCGAGGGCGCCGGCTATGCGGTGGCGTCACGGTGCTTCCCGGCGCGGTTCGTCTCCGGTGACTTCTTCGACGTGCTCCGGCACGCCGACGGAACGGTCGGAGTCGTGGTCGGCGACGTCGCAGGCAAGGGGTTCGGAGCGAGCCTCGTCATGGCGTGGGTGAAGGCGATCGTCCCTTTCATCGCCGCCGAGAGGGGCGTCGCGGAAACGCTGGAGGAGCTCAACCGGCGGCTTTGCGCCGAGCTCGGCCGCGACCGCTTCGTGGCGTTGGCATACGCCCGCATCGCTCCGGCATCCGGGCGCGTCGAGCTCGCCAACGCCGGCATCCCCGACCCGTTCGTCGTGAAGGCCGGGAGGGCGCCAGTCGCACTTGAGGCTCCCGGCTCTCGGCTCCCGCTCGGCATCCGCGCGGACGTCCGCTACGCCTCCGTGGCCGCACGCATGGGCGAGGACGACCGCCTGGTGCTGTTCTCGGACGGGATACCGGAGGCTCGCCGCGCCTCGGGCGATGCGCTCGGGTACGACGGATGGGCCGGGATCCTGGCGCGCTCGCTCGCAGAGCCTCGGGGTCGGCGGCCGATCGGGCCCTGGCTCGATCTCGTTCTGGACGAAGCGCAGCGCGCCGCCGGTCCCGCGCTCGAGGACGACTGGACCGCGGTGGCGGTCGAACGCCGCCGGGAGGGGCCGGCGTGACCGACCTCCTCCTGCACCTGTCCGAGCTCTCGGCGGAGCCGTTGCACGGTCAGATCTCGCGCCAGATCCGAGCGAAGGTGCTGGCGCACGAGCTCGCCGGTGACGAACCGCTGCCCTCAATCCGCGCCCTGGCGCGCGACCAGCGGGTCAGCGTGATCACGGTGCAGCGGGCGTACGAGGACCTCGAGCGGGAGGGCCTCCTGCGGTCCCGACCGGGCAAGGGGTTCTTCGTGGTCGCCATCGCGGAAGAGAGGATGCAGGGCATGGCCGAAAGCCGGTTCGAGGAGGCGCTCGGGAAGCTGGTTGCCGAGACCGTCGCCGAGGGGTTGGACGAGGCGCAGATCCGCGAGGTCATCGAGCGGGTACTGGGCCGGAACGGACGTGGACGATGAGCACCGTCAGCGCGTTCAGTCTCACGGGTGTCGTCAAGCGGTACCCGGGGTTCACGCTTGGACCTCTCGACCTCGCCCTGTCGCCCGGGACCGTGCTGGGGTTCGTGGGACCCAACGGCTCGGGCAAGACCACGACGCTCAACTGCATTGCCGGGCTCGTGATCCCGGATTCGGGCCGAGTGGACGTCCTCGGGCGCGCGGTGGACCACCGGGCGCCGGACTGGAAGGCGGACATCGGCGTCGTCGGGGAGGAGCACGGGTTCTACAGGTCGTGGACGGCGGCCGCGAACCTGCGGTTCCTTTCGCGATTCTACGAGCGCTGGTCGGATCAGCGCGTCGCCCGACTCGCTGACCGGCTCGGGCTGCCATTGGACAGGAAGGTGTCCGATCTCTCCAAGGGCCAGCTCGCCAAGCTCGCCCTGGTCGCGGCGCTGGGTCACGGCCCCCGCTTGCTCTTGTTGGACGAGCCGACCGCCGGGCTCGACCCGGTGGTGCGTGCCGAGGTCCTGGACCTTCTCTGGGAGGTGCTGGAGGACGGCGAGCACGCGATCTTCTACTCGACCCACGTGCTCTCGGACATCGGGCGGCTCGCGGACGAGCTCGTGTTCCTGCGCGAGGGGCGGGTCCTGCTGCGCAGCTCCAAGGACGCCCTGACCGACCGCTGGGCGCGGGTCTCGTTCCGCCTCGCCGAAGCGGACGTTGCGGTCACGGGTGCGGTCGATTACCGGCGCGTGCGCGCCGAGCACCAGGTGGTGACCGCCGACGCCGAGACGACGCTCGCGCACCTGCGCGAGATCGGCGCGACGGCGATCGAACAGTCCCGCATGACCATCGACGAGATCGCGGTCGCGGTCCTGAAGGGAGGACACCATGTGGCGGCTGGTTAGAGAGGCGCTGCGCGCCACCGGGCCGGTCCTGCTGGCGGCCTGGACGACCGGCATCGGCATCGTGCTCCTCGTCCTCGCGATCGTGTCGGTGGTCGGGTCCGCGAAGGACCGCCACGATGTCGCGGGGCTGGCTCAGCTGGCGCCTCTCGCGATCCTCATCGCGTCGATGGTTGCAGGGCTCATCGTCACCACTGCGGAATGCAGCGAGCGGAGGGTCCGCTTGCACGTCATGCTCCCGCTCCCGATCCGCCAGGTCGCCGTCGCCCGGGTCCTGCTGCCCGCCCTGTTCATGGTAGCCGGGGCCGTCGCCGCGCACTCGCTGCTCGCCCTGACGCTCGGGCTCGAGGGCCTCCCGATCCTGTCCGCGCGCCACGGGGACGTCGACTTCGTGGCGGCGCAACTCCTCTTTTGGGGCCAATTCGTCCTCGTCACGAGGGAGATCACCGAGCTCCGGCGCCGCAGGGGCTGGACGCGAACGTTCGTCCCGAACGCCCTTCTCGCCGTCATGGCCGCCCTCACGGTCGTGATCCAGTTGGTGCCCTGGGGCGGGGCGGCGCTTCGTGCCGCCGAGTCGGCGGCGCTGGCCGCGCTGCTCATGGCCTTCACGGTCGTCCAGTTTGCCAGGCGCACCCAGTTCACCCGCTGACAAGCGGGAGCGAGAGCGTCCTCCCCGGCGGGAGGACCCGGCCCGGTCGCAGGCCGGCGCGTCGACGCGCCGAAACCCCGGCCCGCCCAGTGCGTATCGCATGCCGCAAGCAGGAAGGGAGGGAAGGTGATGAACAGCAAACTTCTGTCCACCGTGACGGTCGGCGCGACCGTGCTCGCGGGTGCCGGGAGGTTGGCGCTCGCGCAGGTACCGCTCACGCTGCCGCTTCCGAGCCAGAAGGCGACGGTATCGCAGGTCGTCGGGCTCACGGAGGTTGCGATCTCGTACCACCGGCCCGCCGTCAAGGGCCGGAAGATCTGGGGCGATCTGGTGCCCTACGGGCAGGTGTGGCGCGCCGGCGCCAACGAGAACACGACGATCAGCTTCAGCACGCCCGTCACCGTCGGCGGCAAGCCGCTGCCGGCCGGCACGTACGGCCTGCACGTCCTGCCCACCGAGCGCGAATGGACGTTCATCCTCTCCAACGTCAGCTGGGCGTGGGGCAGCTTCAGCTACGACCAGGCGGAGGACGCGGTGCGCGTCGCCGCCGTCCCCGAGAGCGCGCCGTTCGTCGAGCACCTCACCTACACGATCGACCAGCCGGAAGCCGACTCGGCGATCGTCAGCCTCCGCTGGGAGAAGGCGCGCGCCTCGCTCCCCATCAGGGTCGACACGCACGAGGTCGTGCTCGCCAGCATCCGGCGCGACCTTCGCGGCCTCCCCCGGTTCTCCTGGCAAGGGTGGGAGCAGGCGGCGAGGTACTGCCTGCAGGAGAAGATCGACCTCGATGAGGGGCTCGCGTGGGCCGACCGCTCGATCGCGCTCAGCCAGACGATGACCAACCTCGTCACCAAGGCGGGGCTCCTCGACCTGAAGGGCGATGCTAAGCAAGCCGCCGACCTGCGCGCCAAGGGGCTCTCGATCGGCACCGAAGCCGAGGTGAACGCCTACGGCTACCAACTGCTCGGGCAGGGCAAGACCAAAGAGGCGATCGAGCTCTTCACGAGGAACGTCAAGGACCACCCCCAGTCCTGGAACGTGTACGACAGCCTCGGTGAGGCGCTCGCCGCCAAGGGCGACAAAGCGCTCGCGCTGCAGAACTACACCAAGGCGCGCGCGATGGCGCCCGAGGCCCAACACCAGCGGATCGACGGGATCCTTGCGAGGCTGAAGGCCTAGCCAAGGGGCCCGCCGTGGCCGGCCGTCGCTGTCCGGGAGCGCTCCCGCCCGGCTGGGGATAGCCCAGCCGGGCGGCGCCGGCGGCCGCGTAGTACAATCCGGCACAAGCGCGGAGGCGCTTGACTTTTCCTGTCGGAGGAGGTCGGAGATGAGGCGGGGCCTGGTCGGGTTGCTGGTACTGGCGGCGGTGGTCACGGCGGCGTGCGGCAGCGGGAAGCTGATCGTCGGGGTGGTGCTCCCGGAGACCGGGATCAACAAGGGGTACGGTGCGTCGCTCGAGGCCGGCATCAAGCTCGCGCTCGACGAGGCGGTGGCGAAACAGACCCCGCCGGGGATCGAGGCGCAGTACCGCGACTCCCTCTCGCACCCCGAGTACGCCGCCAAGGAGGCCGCCGAGCTTTTCAAGGCCGGGGCGCTCATCGTGATCGGTGGCGCGACCTCCGCGGAGGCCAAGGCGATGATCCCCGAGGCCGAGAAGGCGCAGCGCGTGATCATCTCGCCCTCGGCGAGCGAACCCGCGCTTGCCGCGTCGAGCAACCTCTTCTTCCGGACCGTGCCCTCGGATGAGTTCGAGGGGGTCGTCGCGGCCGACTTCCTCGTGAAGGAAAAGAAGGCCCGCACGGTCGCGATCCTCTACGAGCAGGGCCTCTACGCCGACGGCATGCTGCCGGTGTTCACGGCAGAGGCGACGAAGCTCGGCGCCAAGCTCGGCGACAGGCTGCAAATCGGGCCCACCGACTGGGACAAGACGATCGGCGACGCACTCACCGCCAGCAAGCCGGATGCCATCTTCATCTGCGCGTACGGCGAGGAGATCCTCGGCGCGCTCACGGTGGTGCGCAACGTCAAGTACGCCGGGATCGTGTGCGCGGCATCCGCGATCGACACGGGCGACGTTGTCCGCCGCGCCGGCGCCCTCGCCGAAGGAGTCTTCGTGCCGCTGGTGAGGGTCGACACGGATTCCCAGAAAGAGCCGGTCAAGTCGTTCGTTCAGCGCTTCAAGGCGCAGCACCACGGGGCCTCGCCCGACATCTTCGCGGCCTACGGGTACGATGCCGCAATGGTGGCGCTCGCGGCCCTCACCGGCCCGCCGCTGAAGGACAACAGCGAGCTCCTGGTCCGTATCATGAGCCTGGGCGACAGGCTGGGGGTGACCGGCAAGCTCGCCTTCGACGAGGTGGGCAACATCGACCACCACCCCCGCATGCACGTCATCAGAAGCGGCAAGCTCGAGGACATCGATACCTCGCCCTCGAGCTGAGGCGCGCGGGGCGCCGGCCGGCCGATCGGCGGCGGCTCGTCCCGGAGGGCCACGATGACAACCAACCTCCACGCTGCGCTCGCGCACTGCGTCTTCGGATGCCTGGCGCTGGCGGCGTCCGCCGCGGCCGCGTCGCCCCCGGCTACCCCGATCGCGACCGCAACCGTCCCGACCCCGGACGACACCTCCACGCCGCCCGGTTTCCCCCGGGTCGGCAAGTGGATGTACAACGTCCTCGGCGAGCCTGCGCACTGGCTGGGCGAGGTCTACCGCGGCAAGCAACTGCGCGAGCCGATCAACGTGCTCATCGTGGACGGCTTCGCGGCGTCGGCAACGAGCGCCAAGGCGCGCCTCCTGGCGGCGTGCCGGCGGGCAGGCTATCCGGCCAGGTTCGGACACTCGAGCGGGTACCGCGGGTACATCGACGGCTCGTTCTACTCCCAGCTGCCCGAGCAGAAGGACAACGCGTTCTCCAATTTCCCGTTCGAGGTGGACAACAACCACGGGCGGGTGTTCGGTCCGGCGCGTCCACTCGGCGCGGCAGGCGGCCCGTACTACTTCATCGGCGCCTTCAGCCGGGAGCGCGTCGACCCCGTGACCAAGGTGAAGCACAGGTACGGGTCGTTCGACCGGGCGCGGGACGACTTCGCCCAGCGGATGGGCGAGCGCTCGGACTACAAGGTGACCGCCTTCGTGAATCTCGAGAACGCCGTGATCGGCGACCCGGGCGTCACGACCGGCGATCACGACGGCATCGCCGTTCTCCTGACCGCGACGAGGTAGCGGCCGGACCGGTCGTCCGGGGACGCGCTCGATGCTCGGCGGCGTCCCGAGCGTCCGGGGCGCTCTGCGCAGCGCTCAAAAGCGGTAGCGGACGCCGGCCCACGCGGCCCCGAAGGAGGGGTCGACCTCGACGCGCCGAAGGGGCGCCTGCGCGTTCAGTTCGGCCGGCGTCGCCTGGTGGATGACCTCGCCGTTGTTGAACACGCGGTCGACCCTGGCCTCCACGCGCGTCGAGGGTGCGGCGAAGTAGCGGATCTCCAGGGCCAGGCTGAAGCGCGGGGACAGCCGCCAGCCGAACTCGGTTCCGACGTCCGCTCCGACGACCGTGGCGGGTTGCAGGGCCACCCGCACGCGGTACGTGTCGGAGAACAGGACCGCGTGACCGCCCTCGGAGAACAGGGTCACGCCGAGCGGCGAGATGTCGCCGGCCACGCGCTGAACCGCGAGCCCGGCCGAAAACGAAAGCGCCACGCGCTCGACCACCGGGTAGCGGACGAGCACGTTGGCCGCGACCGCGACGTGGCGCAGCTCGCCGTCGGTGGCGGGCCACGGCGTCGACCCGCCCGCCTCGACCGGCTGCGGCTGGTAGTTCGGGGGTTGGCGGGCGACGTATCTCAGCGACCACGCGTAGTCCCCGCTGGGTCCGCCGAGTGGCGAGCGGGCGGCGGCAGCCACGAGTTGGACGCCCATGCTGCGGCCGACCATGCGCGTCAACGACGCGGCGACGGCGTCGCCGGTCCTGCCGCGGAGCCGGACATCCTGCCCCGCTGACCCGGTTGCCTCGGGGTGGTTGGGCAGCGACGGCGTGAAGCGGTGTTGGAGGACGCCGGTCGCCTGCGGGCCCGCACCCAGCGAAAGGCCGACCTCCCAGGGAGGATCGGCGGCCGCCGCCTGAGCGGAGGCGGCCAGGACGACCGCGAGCACCAGGCCGAGCGTGATGCGCATCGAGCGCGACAAGCGGTGCCTCCCTGGGAGAGAACGGCCGCGCAGGGGGCGACGGTTCCATGCCCGGATCAGTGTACGGCGTCCCCGGCGTGCGGCCGGAGTCCCACCTGTGGTCGGAGCGGCCGGGCCCCGCACCGTCGGAGTCGCGGTGCGTCAGCGGCTCGACACCTGGTTCCGGGACGGTCCGGTGCGGCTGATCCTTTGCCCGCGCTCGATTCTGGTCAGAAACCCCCGTGCCACGTCCTCGAGACGCCGTGGCGCGCGCCGCCGCTCCCAGACGACCGGTACGCGGCGCTGCCGGCGGTCGCTCGCCGACCGCTCGCGCAGGACTCGGCCCGAGCGCCGCACCCTCCTCCAGAGTGAGGTCGCCAGCATGACGGCTGCGACGGCGGCCGCCCCCGCGGCCAGGAAATAGACGAGGACGTCCATGGTGTCCATTCGGGCCTCCCCCTCGGACCGATGCGTTGCGGTGATCCTCAGAAACCCAAACTCGCAGAGCGCCCTGCGGATTTCCTGCGGCGGACGGCGTCGCCCGGAGGACGGCGCCGGGCGGCGGAGCGCGAAATCGTCGGGCGCGAACAGACGGCAACGCAAAGGGGTAACAGGGGATGGATCCGGGGCGGCGGGCTAGGAGTCTGTCTGGGAAAGCGGGAGGGTCGCGTTGCGAGCGCCGCGGGGCGAGCTGCAAGGCGACGCGCCGATGGCGATGTGGACCCATCGGCGAGGCGCGGCAACGCTGCAGATCGCCCCGCGCCGCCGCAACCCATGGGCGCAGGGGGGTTGCGGGCGCATGCTGCGTTGCTCGTCGGCCGCGATGGCGCCGGCATCGCTTGCTTCCTCGCGCCTTGCCTGCGCCTCGCAAGCCCCCTGCGCGCGACCCACCCCATTTCCCGGACAGGCTCCTAGATGGAGCGGCCGGCGCGCGAGGCGCACCGCGCGGACGTTCCCGCCGGACCCGAATGCCCACGGGCTCTGAGCCGCCGTATCATCGCCCGATGCGGAAGACACGTTCCGGCTCATCGGCCGTCGCCGGGCGGCTCGGCGCCCTCCCGGAGTTCGCGCTCGAGAGGTTCTTCGACGAGTTCGAATTCGACCTCCCGTACCAGCTCGGGTCCTCGGACCCGGAGACGCTCTCGATCTCCGAGTTGCTGCGCCATGCCGACGAGGACATGCGCGAGCGGTGGAGCACCCTCCTCCTCGGGTACCGGACCTGCGCCGGCGATCCCGACCTCCGTGCGGCCATCGCCGCGCTGTACCCGGGGCGGACGGCGGAGGACGTCGTCGTCGGCGTCGGCGGCTCGGAGCCGCTCATGGTGACCTTCGCGGCGGCGATCGAGCCCGGCGATCGCGTGGTCGCCCTGGCGCCGGCGTACCAATCGCTCCACGAGGTGCCGCGCGCCATGGGTGCGCGGCTCGAGCTCGTCGAGATCCGCGAGGATGGGCCCGCCGGCACGTGGCGCTTCCCGATCGACCGGCTGCTGAGCGCGCTCGAACCCCGCGTGCGGGTGCTCGTTCTCAACGTCCCTCACAACCCGACCGGCGCGACCGCGACATCCGACGAGCTCGACTCGGTCGTCGCTCGCTGCGAGGAGCTGGGGATTCGGGTCATCGGTGACGAGGTCTACCGCGGCCTCGAGTGGTCCGGCCCGCCGGCGCCATCGGTGACGGAGCGATCGGACCGAGCCGTCGCGATCGGCGTCACCTCGAAGCTCTACGGGCTCGCCGGCCTGCGGATCGGCTGGCTGGTGACCGGGGACGCGGCGCTCCGGCGCCGGACGATCGCGATCAAGGACTACACGACGCTGTGCGCGGCGGGACCTTCAGAGGTGCTCGCGACCGTCGCCCTGCGTGCGCACGCTGCGCTCCTGGAACGAACGCGGGCGCGCTGCCACACCAATCTCAAGGTTCTCGAAGCGTTCGTCGCCGCTCACCCCGACCTCCTGGCCTGGCAGAGACCGGCGGCGACGACAACGTCGGTCGCCCGCGTCGCGGCGCCGCTGCTCGCCCGACACGGCGGCGACCCCGAGCGCGTGCTGGCGCGTTGGCGCGACATGGGCGGCGTGCTCGTCGTGCCGGGCCCGGCGTTCGGTTGCGATCATGACCGATTTCGCCTCGGTTTCGGCCGGGCCGACCTGCCGGAGGCTCTCGCCGCGCTCGCCGCGGCCGGCTGAGCGCCGGTCCGGCGAGACCGCACCGGCAACTGCGGCCGGCGGCGCCTCAGTACCTGTGGCTGCGGCGGAACGGCGCGACCCCGCGGCGCATCGCCCAGTGCGGGTACGGGTAGGAAACCCACACGCGTACGAGCGGCGCGGCCGGTACGACGAAGACGGGCTGCGCCCACGGAGCGGCGTACGGCGCGTAGGCGTACGACCTGTGGGCGTACGGCCGGTAGACGTGGGGCCGGTAGCAGTTGGGGCCGACGAGCGGGCGGTAGGCGTGGCCGGATCCGAAGCTGAGCACGACGGGCGGCGCCACGATCCCGGCGGACCAGCCTACCCGTACGCCGCCGCCGGCCTGCGCGGGCGTCGCGGCTGCCAGCAGAGCCATTGCCACCGCGGCAAGGAGCGAGAAGCGGAGGGCGTGTTTGGTCGGCATGAGCGTTTCTCCCTGACTCACCGGAAAGCGAGTCCGGTGCCGTCCTCGCCGCGGTGCGCGACCCGCCTGCCGCGAGGCGGGTCCTCGCTCGTCGCCGGCGGTCCGTCGCACCGTTGGGACACGCCTGCCCTCGGGAGAGGTCGGCCTATCCTTGTGGGGCGGATCGCGGTGAGGGCGGCCGGAATCCACGAGCGTCGTCAGGAGGCGAGATCATGGCGCCGATAACAGGGTTCATCACGGGCACGGGGTTGTACAGCTTGCCGGGGGCGATCGACGTGCGCTCGGAGGAGGTCGCGACGCCGTACGGGAGGGTCGCCGTCGAGCTGGCGTCGATGGAGGGTCAACCGGTCGTCTTCATCCCGCGCCACGGCAAGCGCCACACGATCGCGCCCCGGGGCATCAACGTCCGGGGCAACGTGTGGGCGATGAAGGAGCTGGGGGTCGAGCGGATCCTGGCGACCAGCGTCTCCGGCTCGCTCGTCCCGGCCTGGGGACCCGGCACGCTGGTCCTCATCGACCAGTTCCTCAACTTCTCCTCCGGCCGACCCGACTCGTTCTACCCGCTGGAGGGCCGCCTGGTGCACATCGACGCCAGCGAGCCGTACTGCGCAACCCTCCACGGCCAACTCGCCGCCGCTGCCGGCGAGCTTGGGGCTCGTCTCGAGCGCGGCGCGACCTACGCCTGCATGGACGGTCCCCGATTCGAAACCAGGGCGGAGATCGAGATGCTCCGCCGCCTGGGCGTTCACCTCGTCGGGCACACCAACTTTCCCGAGTGCGTCCTCGCGAGGGAGCTGGCGATCTGCTACGCCACGCTGGGCGTTGTCAGCAACTTCGCGGCCGGCATGCAGGCCACGTTGACGGCAACCGAGGTCAGGGACGCGATCGCGAGGTTCGGCGATGTCGTGGGGGCGCTCTTCGCCGCGCTGCTTCGCGACCACCCCGAGCACCCCGACTGTTCATGCCGTCACGCCCTCGACCACGCCGAGCTGTAGCCCGAGCGACGTCAGGGCGCCAGCGACATGCGCGGGTTGGACCGGGAGAGGATCTCGAACCTCGAGTGCCCTCCGCAGAAGCGGTCCACCAGCTCCATGGCCTCCGCGCAGATCGACTCGACGTCGGGGGTCGCGACCGGCGGGAGCCCGTCCACGTTGATCTCCACGGCCGTGCTCGCCGGCAGCGTGAGGGTGTGGTTCGCCTGTCGCCAGGTCCATCGCCGCGTCAGGACCGTGTCCCCCTCGACGAAGACGATCTCGCCGGGCTCCGGGTGCTCCGAGTCCTCCGACCCGAACGGGACGAACGTCTCCTCCCCGGTGGCGGCGCGCAGCGCGATATCGTGCGCGAGGGCGTCGATCGCGTGGCCTCCGACCGGCACGAGGTGCCGCAGCGAGAGTACGTTCCCGATGTCGACGAGGGCGTTGATCGACGGTAGCTGCTGCTCCCGGAGAACGCGGCGGGCCATCGCCTCGAACGACGACCTGAACTCGTTGGGTTTGATCCCGAGCGAACGGAACGCCTCGCGCCACGAGGCGATTCGGGGGTGTGACGTGAGGCTGTCCAGCGCCAGGTGCTCGCGCACACCGGCCTCGGCGGCGCGCAGCATCTCGACGAGCGGAGCGGGTGAGGGGCCGTTGCGGACATCGTGCGCGACGACGACCCCCCGCACGTACTCCGGGAACCTGCCGAACACCTCCTCGGCGATCGAGTACGAGAGCGCCTTCATCGCTGCCCCTCCCCCAAGACCGTACCACCCTCGGGGCGCCTCGCTCCGCGCCTCAGGTCGCAGGGCGAGCCTGTCGGCGCGGCCTCGTCGGACGGGGAACCGGTCCTGGGCACGGCGGCCGCGAGGGTGTGAACCGCGGCGCCCCGGTCCTCGTATTAGCGAGCATGAAACCTCGAGTCCGAGCGGCGGCGGACGATGCCGGGGCTCCGGGCTCGCCTCAGGACGTCGCGTTCCGGATGGTCACGGGCGCAACGGTTCCAGGGTGTGAACCTCGACAGAAGGAGGGGTCGTCATGACGGGCGAGTCTCGATACGGACGGCGCACGGCGAGGGTGTGGGCCGCGGTCTTCGCCCTCGTGGCGCTCGCCTCGGGCGCCGCGCTGCACGCCCAGGGGATCGATGCCGCGAAAGGGCTGCGAGGGTTTCGACGCCTACATGGAGAAGGTGCTGAAGGACTGGAACGCGCCGGCCGTCGGCGTAGGCGTCATCGTGGGCGACAAGCTGGTCTTCGCCAAGGGGGTACGGCTACCGGGACTACGGGTCCAAGCTGCCGTTCACGCCGACGACGCTGTGCCCGATCGCCTCGAACAGCAAGCTGTTCACCGCGGTGGCGGCCGGCCTGCTGGTCGACGAGGGCAAGCTGACCTGGGACAAGCCCGTTCGCGAGGCCGTTCCGGCGGTCCGCTTCTACAACGACCAGCTCAACGCGACCGTGACGCTGCAGGACATGCTCTCCCACCGCACCGGGATCACCCGGCACGACGCGATCTGGTACAAGTCGGACTTCACCCGCAAGCAGCTGTTCGAGCGGCTGAAGTTCATGGAGCCGCGCGAGCCGCTCCGCCAGACGTTCCTCTACAACAACATGATGTACGCGAGCGTCGGGTACATCATCGAGCTGCAGTCCGGGAAGCCGTGGGAGGCGTTCGTCCGCGAGCGGATACTCACGCCGCTCGAGATGAGGTCGACCGTCTACACGATCGCGGAAATGGAGGCGCAGCCCGACCACGGCGTGCCCTACACGGAGAAGCGCGATACCTCGGAGATCTACCAGATCCCGTACTACGAGGACACCGCGGGCGTCGCGCCGGCCGGCGCGATCATCTCCAACATAGAGGAGATGTCCCACTGGCTGGCGGCCCTGATGAACGACGGTCGTTACGGCGGCAGGCAGGTGCTTCCCCCTGACGTGCTCAAAGCCACCCTCGCGCCCTCCATCGCGCTTCCCAACACCGCCGCCGAGACGCGCGGGTACTGGGAGATGCTGAACACGACGTACGGGATGGGCCGCTTCACCGGCTCGTACCGCGGCCACCTGCTGACGTTCCACGGCGGGGACATCAACGGCTTCCACGCCCAGGTCTCGTTCATGCCGCGCGAGAGGATCGGTGTGATCGTCTTCGTGATCGGCGACCACTGCGCGAGCCTCTACAACACCGTCAGCTACAACGTCTACGAGCGCCTCCTCGGGATGGATCAGACGCCGTGGAGCGAGCGGCTGCTGGAGGCCAGGCTGAAGGGGAAGAAGGCGGGGAGCGAGGCCCGGGCCAAGGCCGGCGCCGACCGGGTCCCCAACACGAAGCCCTCGCACCCGCTCGCGGACTACGCAGGTGAGTACGAGAACCCGGCGTATGGCGCCATGCAGATCGCAATGAAGGACGGGCAGCTCCGGTTCGGCTTCCACAAGATCGAGCTGCCCCTGAGCCACTTCCACTACGACCGGTTCGAGACGCCGGACGACGAGCAGGAGGGCAAGTGGTCCGTGAACTTCGAGACCAACCCCCAGGGCGACGTCGACCGTGCGGTGATGTCGCTCGACGAGGCCGAGGCGACGTTCACGCGCAAGGCACAGACGCTCGACGCCGCACTCCTGAAGTCGCTCGCCGGGACCTACGAGACGCCGAACGGCGGCAAGTTCCAGGTCGTGCTGAAGGAGGACGGCGGTCTCTACCTGGTCTTTCCGGGCCAGCCCGAGACCAGGCTGGTGCCGTACAAGGGCCTCCAGTTCCACGTCCAGGAGTTCTCCGACCTTTCGCTCGAGTTCGTCCTGGAGAACGGCGTGGTCACCTCGCTCAAGCAGCGGGACCCGTCCGGCGAGTTCACGTTCCGCAGGAAGTAGGCGATCCGGCCGCGTTCGAGTCCGCCCCTGGCCGCGGCGCAGCCGGTCGGCGCCGCGGCTAGCGCTTCCGCAGACGGGCGTCGAGGCTCAGGCGGCCCGAGCCCTGGGCGGCGATGAAGAGGAAGGCGAAGCAGTAAACGACCGCCAGCTCGCCGTGGTTGACGATCGGCCAGAATCCGTGCGGCGCGTGCGACATGAAGTAGGCGACCGCCATCTCGCCGCTGGCGATGAATGCGGCGAAGCCCGCGAACAACCCGACCACGACGAGCGGACCTGCGATCGCCTCGATCGCTCCGGCCGCGACGGGCAAGGCCGCGGATGCCGGCGCCCCGCCGAACATGCCGAAGAGCTTCTGGAGCCCGTGGCAGGTAAACAGCACCCCGACCACGATCCGAAAGAGCGTATACGTGGGACCCGCGAACCGCTGTCCGGTGTTCACATGAACCTCCCGCGCTCGGCGTATCCCCGATTCCGCTGCCTGGTCGTCCCGACCGGGTTGTCGTCGGCTCGATGATACGCGGGAAGGTCGACCGGACGGCGGCGGCGCGTCACGACCGGGTCGGGCCCCTCCTGCCGCGGATCTGTCCCCTGCGCGGCAGGCCGGCCTGTGCCTTCGCGCGGACGAACGCGTAGTTGAAGGCGAGACCGTTGAACTCCGCCGCCTGGCGAAGCGTCTTCTTCGCGTCGTCCGCGCGGCCCGCCGCGCCGAAGGCTTGCGCCAGCTCGAAAAGCGCACGCGGGTCCTGCCGGCTGGCCTGCTCCAGCTCGGCGACCGCCGTGGCGTGGTCGCCTCGTGCCGCCGCGACCAGGCCCGCGATCTCGTGCGCCTGACGAACCTCGAACGGGACCTTACTGGCCTCGACCTGCGCCCGGTACTGATTCGCCGCGGCCGAGGCGCCCGCGACGTCGTTGCGCAACAGCGCGATGCGGGCGGTGTCGGCGATGTGGTTCCTATGGGCGGCCTCCTTGGCTCCGGCGGACGCGCCGGACGCGTCCATCGCCGCGATCCCCGCGTCATACTTGGCGAGCGCGGCGTCAGCCTGGCCGGCCTCCAGGAGGATCGTCCCCATGAGGTTGAGGTCACCGGACATCGCGACCTTGTCGTCGGTGGCCTTGGCGATCTCGATCATGCGGTCGACCTCGGCGAGCGCCGCCTTGGTGCCGCCCTGGTGGACGAACGCCGCGGCCGTCCAGCGGTGCGCCTGGCGCCGCTCGCCGTCGTTGCGCGCGATCCCCGCCAGCTTCGCCAGCGTGTCCCTGGCCTCCGCGGGTTTTCCGAGGAAGATCTGGTCGTTGGCGATCCCGATATAGGACGCCACGAAGTTCGCGTCGAGCGCGAGCGCCTTGCGGTACTGCTCGATCGACTCGCCGAAGCGGCCGCGCTTCATCAACAGCTCGGCGTACGAATCGTACGGGTTGGGCTCGTTCGGGATCAGTTCGACGTATCTCTTGAACGCCGCCTCGGCTTCGTCGTAGCGGCCGAGCGCACGCAGCGCGTAGCCGAGCTGGTTGTACGGCTGCGAGAAGGTCGGGTTGATCGCCGAGGCCTTGCGGAGAGGGTCGATCGCGGCCACGTCCTCCTGACGGCCGAGGTAGAAGTTGCCCAGGAGGGTCTGGGCGCGCTCGTCGTTCGGGTAGGCCTCCACCAGCGCCGTCAAGCTGGCTCGAGCTTGCTCCGGGTTGCCGCTCGCCTGCGCGTCGAGCCCGCGGATCATGTCGGCCTCGCCCGGGCTCACCTTGTCCGCCAGCGCCACGGCCTTGCGCAGCTCCGCGAGGAACTCGCCCGTGGTCGGCGCCGTGTTGGCGAGCCCGTAGTGGGCGAGGGCGAAGTCGGGGTCGAGCTCGGCCGCCCTCGCGAAAGAGGCGCGGCCGTCCGTGAACCGCAGCTTCTCGACGAGGTCGCGCCCCTGAAGATACGCCTGCCGCGCCTCGGCGGAGGCGGTCGTGATCGGGACCTTTACCCCGGTGAGATCGGACGCCAGCGCGCGCGGCGCGGCGGTGAACGCCCCGATCGCCGCCCCCGCGACGAAGACCGAAACCAGTCGTGCAGCGCTCATCTCGTGCCTCCCTTTCCGTTCGCGCCCCGCGCGGCGGGCCGCGTTCTCGTCGAGCCTTGACGACTCAGGCCGTCGAGGCGACCTCGAAGCGCCCTGCGGCGCCGCGTTCCGAACCCGATCCGGATCCAAAGTCTCATCCTCGATAGCCCGTGATACGCACGAACGCGCGCGTGGTTTCGCCCCGCGCGTTCGGCCCGGGGGCGGTTCCGAGTCCGGCGACGGCCGCTTCAGGAGACCGTTGCCGACTCGTGACCGGGCCGTTGCCTGTCCGTCAGGGCAAGGCCGGCGCCCGAGCCGACCCTGGTTCGCGAGACGGCCGAGGCAACAAGCGCCGGGCCGCCGCGAAAGGGGGTCGTCGTGCGCAGGACATTGGTGATCGGGCTGGGCTTGCTCGTCGCCGTGGCCGCCGGTCCGGCGGCGGCGCAGCGTGATTCCGGGAAGCTCGAACTGTCGATGTTCGCCGGCATGGTGGCGTTCGACCCGCCCGACTCTCAGGCGGGGCCCCTCGCCGGCATACGGATCGGCTACAACGCGACCGACGACCTGGAGGTCGAAGCCTGCGCCGACTACTCGCGGCCCGAAATCGGGTACCGGGCCGCGGTCGACGGCACCACGTTCGGCATTGACCTGCTCTACAACGCCGATCGCACCCAGGTGGGCCGGGGTTACTTCGTCGTGGGCGCGGGGTGGGGCGGGGGCGACTACAGCGGAATGCGGTTCTGGGAGATCGGCGGCGGCTATCGGTGGCGCCTCAACGACGTGCTCGCGGCCCGCCTCGACGCCCGCGCGTTCATCGCGGAGGCCACGCAACCCGCGGGCGGGTACAACCGGGGGCACGCCAAGATCTCGCTCGGTGTGAGCGCCCTCGTCGGCGGTCGCCGGTGACCGCCGGGCGGCCGCTCGCGGCGGCCCCCGCGGGGCGGCGAAGCGCTCACGGCGGTCCGCCGCCCGTGACGTGCCGGTCCTCTCGGGCCCTGAGCCGGCGGGGAGAAAGGCGTGGTCCGATGAACGGACCGTTTGGCAGACCGAAGCGGATCGTCCCGATCGCGCGGCGGATCGCGGTGCTCGCGCTGGTCGTATGGACCGGGCTCCTGCGCCCTGCGGCGCGGGCGGACGAGTTGCCGGGGGCGGCGCCCGAGCCGGCGCCGCCGGCGGTGGCGCGGGAGCGGCGGCTCTCGCTCGGCCTCGAGCGGGCGCTGGTCGAGCCGCCGCGCGGCCATGCCGAGTTCGACCTCTCGTTGCGCCGGCAAGCCTGGGACGACCCGATGGCGCGCCTCGCCTTCGCGCTCGGCCGCGAGGAGTCGGCCGCCCGGCGGGGCGGTCTGGCCGGCTCCTACGTGCCTTTCTCCGCGACGACCCTCGTGCTCACCCTTCCCGGAGCCGACGTGCGGCGGGTGCTCGCCGGCCCGTTCGCCGACGACTGGCAGGACCTCTCCACCCAGGAGAAGATCGGGCGCGCCGCGGAGACCGTCGTCTATTACGGCGTCCTCTACGAGATCCTGCGGGGGTTGGCGGGGCGGCCCCGCTAGAACCAGCGTTCCCCTACGCCCAGGCCGCCGCGACCCAGGACCCGGCGCGTTTGGTGCGCGTTGTCACAAGACGACTCCTCCCGTTCGGGCTCAAATAGGGCCGGGCAAGTCGAGAATCTGATAAGCTCGGCTCGGCTTCGGGGGGAGTCTCAATGAGCAGCGATCGCGTCAGCGCTGGGGTGACCAGCTCGGTGGGGCGCAGTGCAGCCGGCGGACCGGCCGCGGGGGGCCGCGTGCTCGCGTACGATGGCCGTGGCCAGGGCCGCGCCGCGGGGGCGGGTGCCGATGCCGCGCGGGCGCGCGAGTCGACGCCGGCCCGTCCGGCCCCGATCAACCGGGAGGCGGCCGCCGCGATGTTCTCGCGGGAGATCCCGCGATTCCGGAGGTCGGAGCGCGAGCTGCACTGGTCGATCGCCATACCGTTCATGGTGTGCCTGGCCAGCGGGATCGTCATCAAGCTCTTCTTCAACCACCTCCACGCGCAGCTCCTTGTGCACTCCGCGTTGCTGTGGGTGCACCGGATCTCGGGCGCCTGCCTCGTGCTCCTGCCCCCGCTCTCCGCGTGGCGGCACCGGAGAGACCTCTCGCTCTACCTGTACAACATCAAGCGGGCGTGGACGTGGACGCTCGACGACATCAAGTGGCTCGTCCTCGTGGGCCCCGCCACACTGGTCCGTCGCGTCAAGCTCCCCGACCAGCACAAGTTCAACGCCGGCGAGAAGGTCAACTTCATGACCCTGATGCTGACCTACCCGGTGCTCGTCACGACCGGCGTGCTCCTGTACACGCCGGGGGTCAACTTCCTTTCGTTCATCGTCCACGTGTCCGTTGCGATCCTCTCGGCGCCCCTCATCTTCGGGCACATCTTCATGGCGGTGGTCAACCCGGACACCCGCATCGGCCTCTCCGGGATGTTCTCCGGCAACGTCGACCGCGAGTGGGCCAGGCACCACTACGCGAAGTGGTACCGGGAGACCTTCGGCGATGACGCGGAGCCGGAGCCGGAGCCAACGCCGGAGGAGTCCGTGGCCGGACCGCGGGCGGCGGCCGTCGTGCGCTGCTCGGCGTGCGGCGCCGAGACGCCGCTGACATCGTGGGCGAGCCTGCTCGACAGCGTCGCGGAGCTGCGGCCGCTCGACTGCCCCGCCTGCGGAGCGCCGTCCGCGGTGGTGTCGGCGGTCGTGAAGTCCGAGGACATCGGGGCGATCCTGGAAGGGCTCGAGCAGGCCGGCGTCAGCGGGCCTCGCCGCCGCGCCCCGTCCGATGCGTCCGCTCCCGTCACGGACCCGGCGACAGAAGACGCCGCCACGCCGCTGTCGCCCTGTCCCAGCGGCGCCTGACCGTCACCGACCCCCTCCCGAGAGACGCCGCACCGCCCCGACGACCGGAGTGGATCGCAGCCGAACGCGGAGACGCGCCGGCGGCCGCGTTTGGTGCAGAGGTCGAGCGCACGTCGTCGCGGGGGGAATGCTCGTCGCGCGCATCGGTTATGGCGGTGTGTCGGGAACGCTGCCAACCGGGGCGGATGGCCGTCTTGCGAATCGCGGCTGCGGGGTGTTCCACCTCCGGTCGCGTGCCGGGGCAACCGGGCACGCGAGTCCAGGCGCGACGGCTCACCAGCACCGTGAGTGACACATGCCGGGTGCGCTCCGCCGGAACACGTCCATCGCGGACCTCCGGCTGAGCCGGGGCGGCGCGAAGCGATGTTCAAGTTGCCCGTCTGCTCGTGAGGAGGGTGTTGCCATGATTCGCGAAGTACCGCACGCGACCGCCGTTGCGTCCTTCCGCGCCCGCATCGGACTGCTCGCCGGCGCGGCCGCGCTCGCGGCCGTCGCGCTCGCCCAGGCCGGCTGCGCGAAGGCTGAGACCGGGCAGAAGCCGATGCCGCCCACGGTCGAAGTCGCGTCCGTGGTCCGCCAGGACGTGGACATCACGAGCGAGTGGATCGGCACGCTCGACGGCTCCGTCAACGCCGAGATCCGCCCGCAGGTCGAGGGGTACGTGCTCCGCCGCGTCTATCAAGAGGGGTCGTACGTCACCAAGGGCCAGCTCCTCTTCGAGATCGACCCCCGCCAGTTCCAGGCGGCGCTCGACCAGGCAACGGGCGACCTCGCGCGCAACGAGGCGGCGCTCGCCAAGGCGAAGCTCGACGTCGAGCGCTTCACGCCCCTCGCGGCGGAAAAGGCGATCTCCCAGGAGGAGCTCGACAACGCCAACTCGGCCCTGCGCCAGGCGGATGCCAACGTGGCCTCAGCCACGGCCGCCGTGGAGCACGCGCGCCTCAACCTCGCCTGGACGCGGGTGGACTCGCCGATCGCCGGGATCGCCGGCATGGCCAGGGCCCAGGTCGGCGACCTCGTCTCCGGGGCGACGCTGATGACGACCGTCTCGACCGTGGACCCGATCCGGGCGTACTTCAACCCGAGCGAGCAGGAGTACATGACCTGGCTCCAGCACCTCGTCCCGATGCGCGGTGCCGGGACGCCGGCGGCGGACAAGGGCCTGTTCCAGCTCGTCCTGGCGGACGGCTCCGTCTACCCGGCGCGCGGGGACCTCGCCTTCACCGACCGCAGCGTCGACGTCAAGACCGGGACGATCACCGTCGCCGCGGTCTTCCCCAACCCCTCCCGCGTCCTCCGGCCCGGCCAGTACGCCCGGATCCGCGCCGTCACCGAGGTGCGCCGGGGCGCGCTGCTGGTGCCGCAGCGCGCGGTGTCCGAGCTGCAGGGCACCTACCAGGTCGTGATCGTCGGGCCCGACAGCAAGGCCGAGGTGCGGCCCGTGCAGACCGCCGAGCGCATCGGGCGGCTGTGGGTGATCGAGAAGGGGCTCTCTGCCGGGGACCGCGTCGTCGTCGAGGGGCTGCAGAAGGCGCACCCGGGCGCCCTCGTCAACCCGGTCCCGGCGCCGCCGGAGCCGGTCGCCGTGGCGGACCGCGGGGCGCAACCAAGATCGGCGGCGGGGAGCTAGCCCGTGTCCCCGTTCTTCGTACGCCGCCCGATCGTCGCGATCGTGATCGCGATCGTCACCGTGCTCGTCGGCCTCGTGGCGATGCAGGGGCTGCCGCTCGCGCAGTTCCCGCCGATCGTGCCGCCGCAGATCTTCGTCTCGACGACCTACCCCGGGGCCGACGCCCTGACGGTCGAGCAGTCGGTGGCGACGCCGCTGGAGCAGCAGATGAACGGCGTCGACGACATGCTCTACATGCAGTCGATCAACGCCAACGACGGCACCGAGACGCTGGCGGTCACGTTCGACGTCGACACCGACCCCAACATCGACCAGGTCAACGTCGCCAACCGCCTCGCCCAGGCGCAGCCCAACCTGCCGCCCGACGTCAACCAGTTCGGCCTGACCATGCGCAAGTTCACCGGGCTGCCGATGCTCGTGATCTCGCTGGTCTCGCCGAAGCACACCTACAGCTCGCTGTTCCTCGCCAACTACGCGAACATCAACATCAACGACGCGCTCTACCGGGTGCGCGGGGTCGGCAACGTGCTCATGTTCGGCGCCTCCGACTACGCGATGCGGATCTGGGTGAAGCCCGACCGCCTCGCCACGTTCGGCCTCACCGTGCCGGACCTCGCCCGCGCCGTGCAGCAGCAGAGCACCGTCAACCCCTCGGGCCAGATCGGCGCCGAGCCCGAGCCGCACGACCAGGAGATGACGTACACGGTGCGCGCGCAGGGGCGGCTGCGGACGCCCGAGCAGTTCGCCGCGATCGCCGTCCGCTCCAACCCCGACGGCTCGGTCGTGCGCCTCGGCGACGTCGCCCGCGTCGAGCTCGGCGCCCTCAACTACCAGCAGATCTCGCGGGTCGACGGCCAGCCCGGGTGCATCATCGCGGTGTTCCTCGCGCCCGGCGCCAACGCGCTCGCCGTTGCCAAGGGCGTCAAGCAGACGATCGCGCAGCTCAAGTCCCGCTTTCCCGCCGACCTCGACTACGTGATCACGCTCGACACCTCGCTGCCGGTCACCGAGGGGATCCGGGAGATCGTGAAGACGCTCCTGATCGCCATGGCCCTCGTCACGCTCGTCGTGTTCATGTTCCTGCAGAACGTGCGCGCGACGCTCATCCCGATGATCGCCGTGCCGGTCTCGCTGATCGGCACGTTCGCCCTCTTCCCGGCGCTCGGCTTCTCGATCAACACGCTGTCGCTGTTCGGCCTCGTGCTCGCGATCGGATTGGTGGTGGACGACGCCATCGTCGTCGTCGAGGCGGTGGAGCACCACATCGAGGAGGGGATGCGGCCGCGCGAGGCGACGCTGCAGGCGATGAAGGAGGTCTCCGGACCGGTCGTCGGCATCGCCCTCGTGCTCGCGTCGGTGTTCATCCCGGTCGCGTTCATGACCGGGATCCAGGGGCGGCTGAACAAGCAGTTCGCGGTGACGATCGCGATCTCGGTGCTGATCTCGGCGTTCAACGCGCTGTCGCTCTCGCCCGCGCTGTCGGCGCTCCTGTTGCGGCCGCGCAAGGCGAGCCGCGGTCCCCTCGCCCGCTTCTTCTCGGTGTTCAACCGCGCCTTCGACCGCTTCCGGCAGGGGTACCTCGGGATCAGCCACGGCCTCATCCGCAAGGCGGTGCTGGCCGTGGCCGTGCTCGCCGGCGTCGCCCTCCTCGACGGCGTCGTCGGCAAGCGCCTTCCGACCAGCTTCCTCCCCGACGAGGACTACGGCTACCTCTTCCTCAACGTGCAGCTGCCGGCGGCGGCCTCCCTCGAGCGCACCGACGCGGTGTGCCACAGGATCGAGGGGATCCTCGGCCACACCGACGGGGTCCAGCACTTCAACTCGATCGTCGGGTTCTCGCTGATCAACCGCGTCTCGGCGAGCTACAACGCATTCTTCTTCGTGGAGCTGACGCCGTGGGAGGAACGTTCGGCGACGCGCCTGCACGCGCCCGGGATCGTGCAGGCGATCAATCGCAAGCTCGCGGCCGACGTGCCGGAGGCGATGGCGTTCTCTTTCCCTCCGCCGGCGATCCCCGGCCTCGGCACCTCGGGCGGGTTCTCGTTCTGGCTCCAGGACCGCAGCGGCGGCACCCCGGACTTCCTCGACGCGAATCTCAAGAAGTTCCTCGACGCCTGCCGCAAGCGCCCGGAGCTCACGGCCGTCAACTCGCTCTTCTCCACGGCGGTGCCGCAGCTGTTCGTCGATGTCAACCGCGACAAGGTCCTCAAGCAGGGCGTGGCGGTCGCGGACGTCTACCAGACGCTGCAGACGTTCCTCGGCGGGCTGTACCTGAACCAGTTCAACCGGTTCGGCCGCCAGTGGCGGGTGTTCATGCAGGCACAGGGCACCGACCGCACGCGGCCGGCCGACATCGGCTCGTTCTACGTGCGCAACAACGACGGCAACATGGTGCCGCTGTCCGCGTTCGCGGGCGTACGTGGAATCCAGGGGCCCGAGTTCACGAACCGATTCAACCTCTACCGCGCCGCGCAGGTGATCGGGTCCGCCGCCTTGGGTTACAGCTCGGGCCAGGCTATGGCCGCTCTCGAGGAAGTCGCGCGGGACACGCTGCCGCCCGAGATGGGGTTCGACTGGGGCGACCTCTCGTACCAGGAGAAGCGCGCGTCCGGCGGCGCCGCCGCGTTGTTCGCGCTCTCGCTCGCCTTCGTCTTCCTGATCCTCGCGGCGCTCTACGAGAGCTGGTCGCTGCCGTTCTCGGTGCTGCTCTCGGTGCCGGTCGCGATCCTCGGCGCGTTCCTCGGCCTGTTCCTCCGGCACTACGACCTCGACGTCTACGCCCAGATCGGGCTGATCATGCTCATCGGCCTGTCGGCGAAGAACGCGATCCTCATCGTCGAGTTCGCCAAGCTCGAGCACGAAAAGGGCCGCGACCTCGTGGACGCCGCCCTCGCCGGCGCCAGGCTCCGGCTGCGGCCGATCCTGATGACCTCGTTCGCGTTCATCCTCGGCTGCGTGCCGCTGTGGATCGCCGCCGGCTCGGGCGCGGCCGCGCGCCGCATCCTCGGCACCGTGGTGATCGCCGGGATGCTCGCCGCCACCGCGATCGCGATCTTCATCATCCCCGTGCTCTTCGTGGTCGTCGAGCGGATCTCCGAGAGGAAGGCAGGGGAGAGGACGCTCCCCGGCGAAGTCCTGGCGCCGGGGGAGAGCCCCGCGGGCGGGGGCCAGTGACATGAGGCTCGCGGTCTTTCTCCTGCTCGCCGGAGGCGTGCTCGCGTCCTGCGCCGTGGGACCGACGTACCGGCGGCCCGCGGTCGCGACGCCGGCCGCGACCCGAGGCCAGAGCGGCCCGGCGGAGGCCGCCTCGCTCGCCGACCAGGCCTGGTGGGACGTCTTCCACGATCAGGCGCTGCGTTCGCTGATCGCCCAGGCGCTGCAGAACGGCTACGACGTCCGCCTCGCCGCGTGGCGCGTCGAGGAGGCGCGCGCGCTCGCCGGTATCGCCCGCGCGCAGTTCTTCCCCGAGATCCAGGGCTCGGCGGCGTGGAGCCGCAGTCGCGCCTCGTCCTTCACCAGCGCCAACCCGCCGGCGCCGACGAACCTCGCCGACGTCAACCTCGGCGCGTCGTGGGAGCTGGACCTGTGGGGGCGGATCCGCCGCTCGAGCCAGGTGGCGCTCGCCTCCTACCTCGCCACTGAGGAGGCGCATCGCGGCGTGATGCTGTCGCTCGTGGCCGACGTGGCGGCCGGCTACTTCCAGCTCCGCCTGCTCGACGACCAGCTCGCGATCGCCAGGCGCGCCGCGTCGGCGTTCGGCGAGACCCGCGACCTGTTCAACCGCCGGCTCGCCGGCGGGACGGCCTCCGCCCTGGAGACCGCCGCCGCCGAGGCGTCGCTCGCCTCCACGAAGGCCAACATCCCCAACCTCGAGCGCGCGATCGCCGCGCAGGAGAACCAACTCGACCTGCTGCTCGGCCGCGAGCCCGGCGAGATCCCGCGCGGCGCCGCGCTCGGCGACCAGTACCTGCCGCCCGAAGTGCCAGCCGGAGTGCCGTCCGACCTGCTCGAGCGGCGACCCGACCTCCGCCAGGCCGAGCAGGAGCTGACCGCGGCCAACGCCGAGGTCGGCCTCGCCACCGCGAACATGTTCCCGACGATCTCGCTCACCGGCGCGTTCGGCGGGGTGGCCCCGCAGGTCAGCCAGCTCTTCGGGCAGGGTCGCACCTGGTCGGTCGGGGGCGGCCTGCTCACGCCCGTGATCCAGGCGGGGCGCCTCAAGCACCTGCGCCGCGCCGCGGTCGCGCAGTGGGAGCAGGCGAAGACGCAGTACGAGCAGAGCGTCAATGGGGCGTTCGCCGAGGTGTCGTCGGCGCTCATCGCCTACGGCAAGCTCGCCGACGTCGAGGTCGAGCAGGCGCGCGCCGTGGCCGCCGACCGCGAGGCGGTGCGCCTGTCGAACATGCGCTACGTCGCGGGCCTGTCCGACTACCTCGAGGTGCTGCAGGCGCAGCAGCAGCTCTACCCGGCCGAGAACGCGCTCGCACTCACGAGGTTCGAACGCCTCGCCGCGCTGGTCGAGCTCTACAAGGCGCTCGGCGGCGGCTGGAAGCTCTCGGACCGCGACTTCGCGGCGCCGCCGCCGGCGCCCGCTGGCGGCGGCTAGTCCTGCTCCGGGCCCCGGTGGAAATGACCGGGGTGAGGCGTGGAAGGGCGGACCCCGTCGAACCCGGCCCGGGTCTGCCCACGGTGGTCGAAACGCATCACACGCCCGGCCCGCAGGCAGGGGGACTTCAGCGTGGCACCGGGTGGGCGGACTCGAAGCGCGCGACGCGCTCCTGGATCCACGGTTCGAGCCCCGGCGCGAGGTAGAAGCGCGGGTGGAGAAGGTCGTCCTCGGCAGTGATCATCCCGTCCTCGACGGCCCTGCGAGCCAGCGGGGTGCCGGGGTAGACGCGGATGCCGACCGTGATTCTGAGGAGGTCGAGGCGGAGGGACTCGGCGAACTCGAGGCTTTCCTCGACCGACTCCATTGTCTCGCCCGGTCCGCCGAGCAGCAGGAACCCGACGCACCGGATGCCCTGCGCCGCCAGCAGTTCCGTCGTCGCCCGTACTTCGTCCGGGGTGAAGCGCTTGTTCATCTCGCGCAGGATCCGAAGGCAGCCGCTCTCGAACCCGAGCGAGACTTCCACGCATCCAGCCTCCGCCATCGTGCGGACGAGGCGCTCCCCGACGACGTGGGGGTAGAGGATGCAGCGCCACTCGGCACCGACGCCGAGCTCCTTCATCCAGCGGCAGATCTCGAATGCGTGGCTCTCGGGGGTGTTGAAGGAGTTGTCCACGAAGTAGAACCGCCGGTAGCCGGCGCGGGCCAACCGCGCGACCCGCTCGACGACCTGCCTCGGCGAGCGCGAGCGGATCGCACGCCCCTGGATGCGGGCGGTCGAGCAGTACGAGCAGCTGTTCGGGCAACCCCGTCGGCTCTGGACCGGAATCCAGAGGTCCGGCGAGGCCGGATCGGCGGTCGAGCTCAACGCCTCGTCCCACAGCGGGAACGAGTCGAGATCGTCCTCGAACGACGGAGGCGTTCGGGGAGGCCGGCCGGCGACGTGCACGCCGGGCAGATCGGAAGGATCGCCGCCCGCCTGCAGGCGCTCGAGCAGCGCCGGGAACACCGCCTCGCCGTCGCCGCACACCCCGAGGTCCGCACCGAGGTACGCCAGCGCCGCGTCGGGAAAGATGCTGTACCCGGCGCCACCGAGTACGACGGTCGCGCCGGTGCAGGCGCGGCACGCCGCGACGACGGGCTTGACCTGTTCGAGCAGGAACCGCGGGTTGTCCCGGGTCTGATCGTCGATGTTCCGCACCGAGATGCCGACCACGTCGGGCCGCGCGGCCTCGATCGCGCGGCGGACCGCGGCCTCGGGGTCGCGCTCGTTCAGCAGGTCCAGGAACCTCACCTCGTGTCCCGCTCGTCGCGTCGCGGCGGCCACCAGACCCAACCCGAGCGGAATCGTGACCATGCTGATGCGCTCGGTGTTCGACGAGATGAGCAGAGCTTTCATCGACCACGATGGTATCCCCATCGCGGCCCGGCGCATGAATCGGCGCGGGCAGGTCCGCGGGTCCGCGCTGCGCCGCTTCCGCGTGCGAGTGACGGCTGGGTCGACGGTCCGGCAGGTAGCGGGCGCCAGGCGGCCTCAGGCGATGGGCCGCGCGATAGAATCCGATCATGATCACCGGCGCGCACTTCCTCCTCTACAGCAGCGACCCGGAGGCCGACCGTGCCTTCATCCGCGACATCCTCGGATTTCGCTGGGTCGATGCCGGCGACGGGTGGCTGATCTTCAGGCTGCCCCCGGCCGAGGTCGCGGTCCACCCGGCGCCAGAGAGCTTCGTCCGGCTCGACGCGGGGCACGAGCTCTTCGGCGCCGTCCTGTACCTCATGTGCGACGACGTGCGCACTACGGTCCGGTCACTGGAGGCGAAGGACGTCGAGTGCGCGCCGCTCGACGAGCAGCGGTGGGGGACCAGGACGAGCGTCCGTCTCCCCAGCGGGGGCGCGGTCGGCCTCTACCAGCCGACCCACCCGACCGCGATCGGCCTCGACCCAGCCTGACGGCGCGCTGGCCGGGCGGCCGGAAGCGCGCGGCTGCAAGCGCGTTGACCTCGACGCTCCGCGAGGGTAGTCTCGCTTTGGAAGCGGACGGGTTTCCCGTCAGAGGGTTGATGATCGCCGCCATTCTCCATGCGGATCGTGCGTAAGGGATCGAGCGCCTAGGCGTTTCGGCCTGACGGGCTGACCGCCGGATCGCGCTCCCGTTTCCCCAACCACCGATCCAAGACCGCGTGCCTCGCCGAGCCACGAGCGCTCCGGCACCCGCACGTGGGGCCGTGCGCGCGTCGAGCCGCACACCATGGAGGATTCCGTCATGTACGAGCTGTCGGCCTTGGGCTTCGGGCCGTTCTTCGAGGAGCAGCTGCAGCACTCGCCGGTCACCGGCCTCATCGCCGCGAGGATCGCCGCCGAGCATCGCGGCGGGTACGAGGTCTGGTCGACGGCGGGCGCCGGCTGGGCCGAGCTCGCCGGGCGCCTGCGCCTCGAGCTCGAAGAGGACGGGTTTCCTTGCGTCGGCGACTGGGTGGCCGTCAACGGAACGCCCGGACCCGGGCGCACGATCATCATCGAACGGGTCCTCGCCCGGCGCACGGTGTTCATGAGGGGCGCCGCCGGCCGCCAGGTGAGGGCTCAGGTCGTCGCCGCCAACGTGGACCTCGTGTTCGCCGTCTGCGGCCTGGATGCGGACTTCAACGTCCACCGGATCGAGCGCTTCGTCGCTCGGATCTGGGCGAGCGGCGCCGCGCCGTCGGTGATCCTCAACAAGGCCGACATCTGCGCGGACGTCTCGGCCCGAGTCCTCGAGGTCGAGGGCCGTTGTCCGGGCGTGCCGGTCCACGCGACGAGCGCGCTCCACGCCGACGGCCTGGCGCCGATCCGGGAGGGGATCCGCGAGGGGCTCACGGCCGCGTTCGTCGGATCATCCGGCGCGGGGAAGTCGACCCTGGTCAACGCCCTGCTCGGCGAGGAACGGATGGCGACCGGCGAGGTCCGGGTCGGCGACGCTCGGGGGCGCCACGTCACCAGCCGCCGCCAGCTCGTGCTGCTGCCCGGGGGCGGCCTGCTGCTCGACACGCCCGGGATGCGAGAGCTGCAGATCGTCGACGAGGACGGACTCGGCGCGGTGTTCGAGGACATCGCGGCCCTTTCGGCGCGATGCCGTTTCAGAGACTGCCGCCACGAGGCCGAGCCGGGTTGCGCGGTAACGGGGGCCGTCGCGTCGGGCGAGCTCGCCGCCGACCGGCTCGAGCACTACCGGAAGCTCGAGCGGGAGGCCCGGGCCTACGAGCGCCGCCACGACGAGCGACTGCGCCGGCAGTCGGAGCGCGAGTGGGGCCGGCTCGCCGGCGAGGCCGCGCGCCTCCGGCGCTGGCAGCGCGGGGAGTAGCGGGTCGCTGGTCAACGTCCGTCCGGACGTCGCGGTCGAGCGCGCGGGACCGGACCCGGGTGAGGGTCCGCAGCGCCGTGGCGGCCTTGCGTCCGACGAGCGATCGGGCGGGGTGGTTCAGCGACCGGCGGCCGGCGCAGGCGCGGCGGCGGCCGCTGCCTGGTACGCGAAGGTGTCGAGCGCCTCGTACACACCGGGGGCGACCCGGCCCATGAAGAACAGCGACACGCGGGGACCGTCGACCTTGGCGAGCACGTAGCCGTACGTCATCTCGATGTGCTTCACATGCGTGATCGTCCAGGAGCCGTTGCTCCCGTCGTAGTCGCGGCCCTGATAGAACGGAGCGCCGGCCGTCCCGACCACGAACTGGTCGATCTTCACGTCAGGGTGCCGCTTGGGATCGGTGATCTGCTGATGGTCGTAGAAGTGATCGTGGCCGGCGAAGTAGACCCGGGCCCGTGCCTTGCCGAGCACATCGAGGAACTCGTCCCGGAGCGGCTCGTGGTTGTCGAGGTTGTCGCGGTGATGGCCGGCGCGAAACGCCATCTCGTGCCCCATGACGAAGACGAGGGGAAGGGTGTTGCGCTCCAACTGCCGGCGCAGCCACGCCAGGTTGACCATGTGCTTGTGCCGGCCGTACTCGTCCAGGCCGATGATGAGCGCGTTCTCCTCGGCGGCCGCGAACGTGACGTTCTTCTCGCCCTCGGGACCGTTGCCGGGGAGTGCGTACGGCCCGGAGAACGCCTCGTTCCAGACCCGGTCCGCGTTGACGCTCGAGACGTCGTGATTGCCGCGGATGGGGTAGACGTGGACGCCCGCCTCGTAGACCGGTTTCATGAGCGCGATCCACGCCCCGATCTGCGTGCGGAACCCGGGTTCGGTCGTCTGCCCGTGGACCAGGTCGCCGTTGAACAGCACGAACCTCGGCTTGATCTTCAGGATCTGGGCGACAAGTTCCGTCATCACGGTGGTGTTGATGCCGTCGGCGTCCATCCCCGGCCGGGGCGGGTCGTCCGAGCGGTCGTCCCCGGTGACGACGAAGCTGTACTGCTGCGCCGAAGCGGCGGTAGCGGAAAGGGCCAGGACTGCGATCGCGGCGAGCGCGAGAAGTCGGCGCATCGGATCCTCCCGTCGAACCTCGAGCGCAACACCGTATTTCGGGACGGTCCGCCTGTCAATGCGGGAGCGGCCCGGGGCGGTGGACCCGCGGGTACGAGGAGAGGCCCGCCCGCCGGCGTCTTCTGGAACGGACCCGATCCACCGTGCGCGCAGCCTTCACTCCACGACCTTGGCCGTGACGACGAGGAAGAGCGTGTCGCCGGAGCGGTCCACGCTCGCCTTGCCGACGACGACCTTCTGCCCCTCGCGCACGGTGGCGTCGGTGCGGAGGGAGGACTCCCTGTAGCTCACATTGGAGAGCGTGCCGGCGGGCGACCTGTCGCCGAACGGCACGTTGAGTCTGAGGGACAGCCTGGTCAGGCTGACGACCCTTCCGCGCTCGTCGGAGGTCGCTGCGGCGGGCCCGAAGTCTATCTGGTAGTTCGCTGGATGGCTTTCGTCGCCCAGGCCGGGCACGACGCCCTCGGTCCTCCCGCCGCTCCCGTCACGAACCCTGATCACCGCGCTCTCGAGCAGCGAGAGCTTGGTGAGCCCGAAGATCCCCTTGACCTGCGTCGCGACGCCTTCGAGCTCGGAGGGAAGCGAGGCAGAAGGAGCCTCGTGCTTGGATCCGGAGAGCATGTAGAACGTGAGGTCGATGCTCGGCGCTGCTGCGGTGGGCACATCCAGCCGCTCGACGACGTCCTTGACGGCGGGCGCGAGCTCCTTCGGCCCCGACCACATCAGGACGTTGAGGTCGCGCTGGAACTCGGCCCGCCCGGAGATCATCCGGAGCACGGTCACGAGCTCGCTGGCCCGGGCGTGCTTGAGCTGGAACACCTGCGTAACCCAGTTGTCGGGGTTCACGCGGGGCGCGTTCTGCGACGGCGCCGCGTCGGGCTTCGGGGCCGCTTCGGGCGCGACGGTAGGGGTGGGGTTCTCTTGCGCGTGCGCGAACAGAGGCAGCACCGCCAGCACCGCAGCAATCACCAACAGCGCCGCCCGCAGCGGCCTCGCATCGGGGCTCTTCGTCATATCCTCATCCTTTCTTTCCGTCCACAACCCAGTAGATGACGACCTCGGGGTCGTCGGTCACGATCTTGATCACGAGGGGTTCCGCAGACGCTGTCCGAGCCTGCGGCGGAACCGAACGCGCGCCGGCCCGCACCTGCGGATGCTGCCGTGGACCCGCCGAGGCGGCGCGCCGCTCGGTTGGTCGAGGCGCCGTGCCTGTTTGCACGGGCGGGGCCGGAACCGGTGCAACTGCCGAGGGTGCCCCCGTGGGGCGAGCCGCGACCACCTCTCGGACGTCGGGTCCACGAGTCGCGCGCTGCACCAGGACGACCGCCGCGGCGCCGAGCGCGAGCAGCGCGGCGCCGAGCGCGGGTTTCCAGCCGATCGCAGGGCGCCACGGGCGAGTGCGGCCGGCCGCGGGATCGGCTTGCGCCGCGTCCAGGCGTGCCATGACGCGTTGCCGGACCGTCCGGAGAGCCACACGGTCCGGCGGCTCCTCGACGAACCCGGCAAGGGCGTCCCGACCGGCGCGCAGCCGTCCGGCGAGCAGCCGGCAGGCCTCACAGCCGGCGACATGCGCTTCGATGCGCCGGACCCGGCGCGGCGCGAGGTCGCCGCCGACCCAGAGCGCGACCAGCCGCCGGACCCTCCGGCAGCTCATCATCGCCGTCCTCCCGGCACGGCGAGCGCGGCTTGAAGCTTGAGCCGCCCCCGGCTCAGGTGCGATCGCACGGTGATCTCCATGCAGCCGAGCGCGCGCGCGACTTCCGCGGTCGAAAGTCCTTCCATGTCGCGCAGCACGACCGCTTCGCGTTCCTTTGGCGAGAGGGCCGCCAACGCCCGGCGGATCGCCCGCGCACGGTCGGCCGCGTCCGCGTTGGCCTCCTGATCCCCGGGCGTCGCCAACAGCGAGGGATCGAGGTCGTCAAGAGGCGCCGCAACCGTGCGCGCTCGTCGGCGATGGACGTCGCGGCAGACGTTGACCGCGACCCGGTAGAGCCACGGCGCGAACTCGCGCCGGGGGTCGAAGCGGTCGAGGTACCGGAAGACGCGGAGGAACACCTCCTGCGCGGCGTCGAGGGCGTCGTCGCGGTTGCCGAGCAGGGCACGAGCGGTGCGCAGGACGCTGCGTTCGTGGGCGGCCATGAGCTGCGCGAACGCCTCGCGGTCGCCGGACCGCGCCCGCTCGACGACGTCCCGAGCGTGGCGCTCGGCCCGATCGGCGCCGACTCGAGGCTCAAGCCCCACGATGGGTTCCAGTCCTGCATGTGCGCCTAGTCGCCTTCACGCTCGAGGCATCCCTTCGCTTGCTAATACTCGGGTTGGCCCGGAAACGTTGAGAGGCGTGGCGGGGCGCGGCGCCCTCGCACGGCGCGCCCGGCACGGCCCTCTCGTCTGGGGCGCCTCAGGCCGAGCCGCGGACCGCCGTAAACCGCGGGGCGCGGGGGACGTACACTGCTCCGCGAACCGGAGGCGAGCACCCATGCCCCAGGACGGTGTCGAGGGAACGCCGAGGCACACCGGGACGATCGTCGGGCTGGCGCTTCTCGCGCTGGGCTCGCACCTGGTCGTCAACGCGCTCGGCGGGTACGGCTGGTTCCGCGACGAGCTGTACTACATCGCCTGCAGCAAGCACCTGGCCGCGGGTTACGTGGACCAGCCGCCGCTCTCGATCTTCGTGATGGCGGCGGCGCGCTTCCTGCTCGGCGAGTCCATCTTCGCGATCCGGTTGGTCCCGGCGATCGCGTCGGGCCTATCCACCGCGGTGCTGTGCCTTCTCATCCGCCGCATGGGAGGCGGGCGCGCCGCGATGGTCATCGCCTCTCTCTGCTTCCTGTCGTCGCCGCACCTGGTGGCCTTCCACTCCTACTTCTCGATGAACAGCCTCGACATCCTCCTTTGGCTTCTGGCGACGTACGCGCTCCTCGGCGTGGTCGAGCGCGGCACCCTCGCCGCGTGGCTCGGGCTCGGCCTGGTCATCGGCCTCGGCGGCCTGAACAAGATCAGCATCCTCTGGCTCGCCGCGGGCATCGCCGCGGCCGTCGTCGTCACCGGCATGCGCCGCCAGCTCAGGCGCGCCGGGCCGTATGCGGCGGGGCTACTCGCGCTCCTCATCTTCCTGCCCTTCGCGGTCTGGAACTTCCAGCACGGGTTCCCGCACCTGGAGTTCATGCGCAACGCGACCGCCCAGAAGTACGCCTCCCTCACGCGCCTGCGCTTCCTCGCGGAGATGTTCCGCAACATGAACCCGTTCACGTTCCTGGTCTCCCTGCCGGGGCTGGCGTGGTGCCTCCTCGACCGCGACGGGAGACGGTTCCGCGCCCTGGGCGTGGCGTTCCTGACCGTCTTCGCGATCCTCCTCGCCAACCCCCACACGAAGTCGGAGTACATCTCGGCCGCCTACCCCCCGATGTTCGCCTGCGGCGGTGTCGCCCTGGACCGGCTTACGCGCCGGTGGCGGCGCGTCGTGGTTCCGGCGATCGTCGGATTGCTCGCGCTCACGGCCGTACTCCTTGCGCCCTTTGCGATGCCGATGCTGCCGGTAGAGACCTACATCCGGTACGCGAGCGTCCTCGGCGTCCGACCGAGCACGCCGGAGAACCAGACGATGGGCGAGCTGGGCCAGTTCTTCGCAGACATGCACGGCTGGGAGGGGCTCGCGCGCGACGTGTCGGCGGCGTACCTGACGATCCCGGAGGAGGAGAGGCGGAGCACGGTCGCCTTCGTCACGAACTACGGCGAGGCCGGCGCGCTCGAGCTCTACGCGCGACGCTACCCGTTGCCGCGGGTCATCTGCAACCACAACTCGTATTGGTTCTGGGGCGTCGGCCCCACGCCGGTCACAACCTTCATCCGTCTGGGCGGCAAGCGCGAGGACTACTTCGAGAGCTACGCGGACGTCACCGCCGCCGGCGTCCACCGCTGCCGGTACTGCATGCCCTACGAGAACGACCTCGGCATCTTCATCGCCCGCAAGCGCCTCGTCCCCATCGAGAAGGCGTGGCCGGGGTACAAGCACTTCGAGTAGGCGGTACGACCCTCCCGCCCGCGGCCGGGCGCGAGCGGGAGGGGGCCCTCGTCCTCTCGCCCGGCCCAACGGGGATCGGGCGAGAAGGTGATTCCCGGTGACGGTGCGGGCGTTCTTCCGGACCGCTCACTCCTTGTCGGTCGGATCGTTGAACAACGCGGTCAGCTTGATGCTGCCGTGGCCGAGCTGCGGGAAGTTCAACGCTGTCGGGTCGCCGGGGTCCAGGTTGGACGCCGTGTCGTCCGGCGGGAAGAGAACCAGAGACCCCAGGTAGGCGAGAATCGCCGCCCGCTTCTCCTCGCTCAAGCCGGCGAAGGCCTCGCGGGCCGCTTGCGCTTCACCGCCGTGCCGCAGGATGACGTCGGTGAGAGTGATGCTACGTCCGTCGTGGCCGTAGGCGGCCTTGTTGGCCACGCCCCACAGCGGGCGCGTCATGAACTCCGTCTGCATCGTGCCGTCCCAATTGCGCTCGTAGAAGTTCGGCCCGAGGTCGTGGCGCTTGAAATCGGTGAGGATGTTCTTGACCACGAAAGGCCCGAGATTGGGCTGCTTGAGTGTCGGGAAGCCGCTGAGGTCGTCCACCGCGTGGAAGAGCGTGGTCGCCGTAGCGAAGAGCCGGTTGAAGATCCCACGGCTCGCATCGTAGCGGGTGTCCACGTCCGCCACGCGTCGGTCGTGATCGATCCGGAGGTCGGGGATGTGACACGAGGCGCAGCCCACCGCCCTGAATCTGGTCAACCCCTCGCGGGTGAACTCCGTCTGCTGAGCGACGGCCGGCTTGAAGTAGTTCAGCAGGTAGAACTCGAGGTAATCGACGAGGGCGGTGGGGATCTCGCCGCCGGGCACGTTGCCGTTCGGGTCCAGGGTCGGGTTCGGGACCGGGGGCGCCTCGATCTGATCCGCGGCGCCGTCCAGGACCATGCCAGAAGGGGTCACCACGCGTCCGCCGGCGCTCGCGCCCGCGAGGTCCGGGTCGGCCGAGTCGAGGCCCATCTCTGCGTGGAGAGCGCCTACGATGAACTCGCGGATCGAGATCGTGCCTCCCTGCGCGAAGAACGGGCGAACCCGGAGATCAGGGTCGACCCCCTGGACGCCGGAGGTGTCGAGGCTCCCGTCGGGGAACGCCGTGATGACGCCGAAGTCGATGCCCTTGGCGACGAGCTCTCTCGTGATCGTCCGGCCTCCGGCCTCGGCGTCGGAGATGGCGTGGGCCCGGATCCCGCGAAGGACCATCGTGATCTCATCCGCGAGCATCTCCTTCAACCCGAGACCGAACAGGTGCGGCGTGTCACGGCTGTCCGGACGGGTGACGACGTCCCCCCCGGTGCCCGCCGACCCACGCGGACGACCGTGGCAGCCGGCGCAGCTGTCCGAGAGGCCCGCGCCGATCCCAATCACGGTGTTGATGTCCCCGCTGCCATCCCCAACCCCCGGCCCCTGACCCTCGAAGCGGGCGAACTTCCGCTGGAAGAGCTGGCGACCGCGGCGGATGGCCCGGAACGCGTCGCGGTTGATGATGAAGATCGACGAGTTGGGCGTTATCAGGTCGCCACGACCCGCGCCGATCTCCTGGGCTAGCGATTTGTTGATGCCGTCGTTTGCGAGGTTCGGCGCCTGCGTCTTGTCGATCATCTGGGCTCGTGCCGGCGCGGGCGAAAGGACGAACCCCGCAGCCAGGGCCAGCCCTGCCACGATGAACTGCTGGATCTTCGGTTCCTTCATCTTCAACCCCTCCTGTGTGCGGCGACTTCTGTCGCTCACCTGATAGATCGAAAACCCGGCGGAAAAGGCGACACGCGCCGGCGTCGGCGGGTCTGGCGCCCTCGAGCGCGGTTCGGCGGCGCCGAGTCCGGATTTGTCCGGGTGTCCGGCGCATGGGCTCGGACGGGTTTGACCTGGTGGTCCATGGAATCAGGGTTCTTCGGACAGGGTTCTTTAAGGAAAAGTGGCCACGATCGCGTCTCTCATCTCGTCCAGCGAGCGCGGGGAGCGCCCCGCGGCGGATGCCCTGTTCGCTGCGCTCTACTCGGAGCTTCACCGCCTCGCGAGGAGCCAGCTTGCGCGCAACGGCGCGGGCGCCACGCTCGGAGCGACCACCCTGCTCCACGAGGCGTACCTCGACATTTCCCAGCGCGAGGGCACGGCGTTCCCGGACCAGGGTCGGTTCATGGGCTACGCCGCGAAGGTCATGCGAGGGCTCATCATCGACTACGCCCGCCGCCGGCGCGCCCAGAAGCGCGGCGGCGGGTTCGAGATCACGTCCTTGGGCGATCAGATGGCGGGGCCGGCCGCCGAGCCCGAGGAACTCGCCCGGATCGGTGCCGCCCTCGACGGCCTCGCGGGCGTCGACCCGGACCTGGCCCAGATCGTCGACCTCAAGTTCTTCTGCGGTTTCTCCTTCGCCGAGATCGCCGTGATACGCGGGGTCTGCGAACGCACCGTCCAGAGGCGTTGGGAGAATGCGCGCGTTTACTTGCACCGTGCGCTCCGGGAGACGCCGGTCGGATGAGCGCACGACTCCGCCGTCGCAACCGCTGATGTCGGGGTGGTGGACTGAGGGCCGGACGGAAACGGTGGTGAGGGGAGAGCCGTCGTGTCCGTTCTGAGAAGGGAGCGCTGGCTGGCCGCGAGCCCGCACCTCGAACGGGCGATGGAGGCGGGAGAGGAGGAGCGCCGCGCGCTGCTCGCGGACCTGCGCAAACAGGACCCGGCGCTCGCCGCGGACGTGGAGGCGTTGCTGGAGGAGCGCGGCGCGTTGAGCCGGGAACGCTTCCTGGAAGGCGCTCCCGCGCTGCCGCCCAACTCGGCGTCGCTCGCCGGCTATGCCATCGGCGCCTACACGCTGATCTCGCAGATCGGCCAGGGGGGCACGGGAGGCGTGTGGCTCGCGCACCGCAGCGATGGTCGGTTCGAGGGGACTGCCGCCGTGAAGCTGCTGAACCCCGGTCTCGTCGGCCGCGCCGGCGAGGAGCGCTTCCGCCGCGAGGGCGGGTTCCTCGCGCGCCTCATCCACCCCCACATCGCCCGCCTGCTCGACGCGGGAGTCTCGTCGACCGGCCAGCCCTATCTCGTGCTTGAGTATGTCGAGGGGGAACCCATCGACCGCTACTGCGACGGGAGGCACCTCGACGTCAAGGCGCGGCTGCGACTGTTCCTCGATGTCCTCGCCGCGGTCTCGCACGCGCACGCTAACCTGATCGTGCATCGCGACATCAAGCCTTCCAACGTGCTGGTCGGGACGGACGGCCGGGTGCGGCTCCTGGACTTCGGAATCGCGAAGCTGCTCGAGGAGGAGGCGGGCGGGGGCGAGGCGACGGAGTTGACCCGCGACGGCGGGCGAGCGCTGACGCCGGAGTACGCCGCTCCCGAGCAGATGACCGGCGGCGTCATCACCACCGCGACCGACGTCTATGCCCTGGGCGTTCTCCTGTACCTCGTCCTTTCAGGGAGGCATCCGACCGAAGCCGCGAGGCGCTCGACGGCCGACCTGGTGCGGGCCGTCGTGAACGACGAGCCGAAACGGCTCTCCGACGTCGTGACCGACGCCAGGACGCAGACGGCCGAGACGCTCGCGGGCAACGCCTCGAGGCGGGCGGCGACCCCGGAGACCCTCCGCCGTGCGCTCAAAGGGGACCTCGAGACCGTCGTCGCGAAGGCGCTGAAGAAGAAGCCCGAGGAGCGCTACGAGTCCGTCGGCGCGTTGGGCGACGACCTGCGCCGGTATCTCGCCAACGAGCCGGTGGGCGCGAGACCGGACACGCTCGCCTATCGTGGTGCCAAGTTCGTCCGGCGTCACGCGCAGGGGGTGGCTGCGACGGGAGCGGCGGCACTTGTGCTCTCGGGCCTGGTCGGCTTCTACACCGTGCGGCTCGCCGCGGAGCGCGACCGGGCCCGCGTCCAGGCTGAGAAAGCCACGCAGATCAACGGCCTGCTGACCGAGCTGTTGACCGGCGCGGACCCCTGGAAGGCGCGAACTCCCGGCGAAGTGACCGTGCGAGGCCTTCTGGACGAGGGCGCCACGCGAATCGACAGGGAACTGGCGCGCCAGCCCGAACTCCAGGTCGAGATGTTAACCGTGATGGGTCGGGTCTACGAGCGCCTGGGCGTATTCGACAAGGCACAATCCCTGTTGGAGAAAGGGCTGGCGATCGGAGGCCGCGCCTTCGGCCCGGACGACCGGCGCGTGGCCGAGAGCCTCAACGAGCTTGGGGTGGTGCTCGATGAGAAGGGCGACTATGCGGGCGCGGAGAAGACCCTCGCGCGGGCGCTCGACGTCAGGCGGAGGACCCTCGGCCGGGAGGACAAGGATGACGCCGTCACTCTGGTCGAGCTGGGGCGGGTGTACAGCAACCAGGGGCTCGACGCGCGGGCCGAACCGCTGTTCCGGGAGGCGCTGGCGATCCGCCGGAAAGTGCTCGGCGAAGGCGACCACGAAACCGCCACGAGCGAAAACGACCTGGGGTTGCTGTTGTGGCGGAAGGGGAACATCGCGGACGCAGAGGCGCTCCTCCGGCAGTCCCTGGCGACCGACCGGAGGGTTTCGGGCGAGGACCATCCCGACGTCGCCACCGCGATGAACAACCTCGCCCTGATTGCCATGGAGAAGAGGGATTTCGCCGGCGCCGAGACGCTGCTCCGGCAGTCGCTCGCGATCAGCCGCAAGGCCATGGGGACGGGCCACCCGAGCGTCATCGCGAAGCTCAGCAACCTCTCCAACGCGCTACGGGAACAGGGGAAGCTCGACGAAGCGGCGGCGGTGGGCCGGGAGGCTATGGCCGCCGCTACCTCGGCTCTGGGCGACATGCATCCGCTCGTGGCAACGTGCGAGATCACCCTGGCGCGTGTCGAGTTGGCGCGCGGAGAGGCGGCGGCGGCCGAGCCACTCCTCCGCGGAGCGCTGGCGATCCATCAACGGGCGTACCGTCCGGGCGATTGGCGGATCGGGTTGGCCGAGGCCCTGCTCGGAGAGGACCTGACCGCGCTCGGCCGCTACGACGAAGCCGAGCGAATGCTGCTCGCCGCGCGCGGCGGCCTCCGAGACGTGCCCGGTCGCGAGGGTCGCGTAGCCAAGGAGAATCGAGTCCGCCTCGCGGCGCTCTACAAGGCCTGGGGCCGCCCGGAGAGGTAGACGCGACCGGGCCCGCACCGGAGACCCGGGAGACAGATCGAGATTCCCTTCTCGCCCTGACCGATGCTATCCTCTGGCAGGATGCTCCGGGGGGAGATGGCTGTGACCTGCGGCCGAGTCCGGTCCGCGGCCCGACTCGTGGCCGGCGTCGTTCTTGCGTGGCTCGCGTCCATGCCTGCCACGGCCTCCCGCACGCTCGACCTGCACGAGGCTGCGACGTCCGTGCCCCGACCGAGCGTCGGGGGGACCGTGACCGCCGGAGAGCGCGTGCGGCTCGAATGGCCGGCGCTCCCTCCCGACGTCGACGAGTTCGAGATCCTGCTCTCACTCGACGGCGGAGCGAGTTACCCCATCCGCCTCACCCCGGAGCTCGCTCCGGGCACCACGGTCATCGCCTGGGAGATCCCCAACCTCCCGACGGCGGCGGCGCGCCTCCGGCTGCGCGCCGGCTTCGACGGCCATGAGATCGAAGGCGAACCCAGTCGCGCGTTCCGGTTGGTCGCGCGCGAGGATCTCCCTCCCGCTCCGCTGCGGTATGCCGACGGCGAGTGGTGGATCTCCGTCGGCGCTTCGCTCTGGTCCGTCGCGCTGACGCGCCCCACCGAGACCACGGCCCAGGCGACCAGGCCGGCAGCCGAGGACCTCGGCGCCCTCGCCCCCTCCAACCCGCCTCTTGCGCCGCCGTCGGGAACGATCGCGCCGCCCGCGGTGCACCCCCGCGTGGCCGCCCCGGCGGTCTGCCCCGTCGCGCCGCAAGGGGCGTCGCAGGCTCGCCCCCAGCGCGAATAGCGCACCCCTGCCCCGCCGGGACCGCCTAGCGCGGCCCCTCGCGCCGCTCGCTCGATCGCGGTCCGGCGTCGTTGCCGGGGTCAAGCGGGAGCCAAACCTCCAAAACGATCGCACGGAACGGTCGCCGTGCCGGGCGATGTCGGGCATGACGGTTGCCCGCGAATCAAGAAGAGGGGGATTCACATGCGCAGCACGAAACGGACGCTGTCCCGCCTGTTCGCCGGCCTTGCTGCCGGGCTCGTTTTGTTCCCTTCGGTCGGAGGCTCACAGACGCCGCCCCCGCCGCCAGTGCCCACCGCGACCGGCAGCATCGAGGTCACGGCCACCAAGATCGCGGAGGACGTCGAGGTCGTCCCCGCGTCGATAACGATCATCAAGGGCGACGAGCTGCGCGCCCGGGGCGTCACCGATCTCGCCGGGGCGCTCGCCCTGGTCGGCGGGGTCTCGATCGCCCAGGGCGGCGACGGCGGCCCAGCCGCGTCGGTCCCCGAGATGTGGGGGCTGAAGGAGTTCGACGCATTCCTGCTCGTCGTGGACGGGGTGCCGTGGGGAGGCGCGTTCAACCCCGACCTCATGAGCCTGGACCTCAACGACGTCGAGCGCATCGAGGTCCTGCGCGGCGCCGCGCCGGTGATGTACGGCGCCACCTCGTTCGTGGGGGTGATCCACGTGATCCACCGCGCCGCGGGGGCGCCGGGCCGCTCGGCCCACCTCTCCGTCGGCAACTACGGCACCTGGGGGGCTGGCGTCGCCCTACCACTTTCGACGGACGGCGGCTGGAAGCAGTCGCTTTCGGTGAGCGGCGAGAAGCAAGGGTTCCGCGACGACCGTACGGACTACACCCGCGGCCTGCTGCTCTACCGCGGCGCGGCATCGCTCGGGCCGGGCGCGTTCCGCCTCGACGTCAACGTGGCGGACGTGCGGCAGAAGCCGCCGAGTCCGAGCCCCCGCACTGGCCCGACGCTCGACCCGCGGGTCCCGATCGACGCCAACCAGAACCCGACAGGCTCCCACGTGGACGAGGACCGCTTCGCCCTCGTCGCGGCGTACGACCAGCCGGTCGGCGCCGGGAGCTGGTCCACGACACTGTCGTACACGCACCAGCACCGGACCGTCGGCCGCGGGTTCCTCACCGTGTTCTCCAACGACGACCCCAACGCCAACGGGTTTCGCCAGCACCTCGGCCTCACCGACGTCTATTTCGACACCCACCTCGGGTTTGCGCTCGCGCCCGACCTCCACGCCGTCGTCGGCCTCGACTACCTCTACGGCGACGCCGACCAGCACTCGGAGGACTTCGACTACTTCGCGGCGCTCGACGGGAGCACGGTCCCAAACCTCTCCGACTTGGCCGCCGCCGGGCACCTCACGCTCACGGACACACGCAAGTTCGCCGGCCTCTACGCGCAGGCCGAGTGGGCGCCCTCGCCGCGCTGGACGATCCAGCTCGGAGGCCGCCTCAACGACACCCGCGAGAACCTGAGCGTCGCGACCCTCGACGTAGCCTCAGGCAGCGCGGACTTCGGCGCGGACAACAAGGCCGTCACTCGCGGCAGCGGCACCGTAGGCGTGAACTGGCTCGCCTGGGAAGACCACGACGCCGCCGTCTGGGCGTTCGCCGATGCGCGCAGCACGTTCAAGCCGGCCGCCCTGGACTTCGGTCCGGATGCCGACGCGGAGATCCTCAACCCCGAGACCTCGAAGAGCTTCGAGGCCGGGCTCAAGGGCCGGCACCACGACGGTCTCGTCGAGTGGCAGGTCTCGGCGTTCCAGATGGACTTCGACAACCTCGTGGTTCCGATCACGACGCCGGACGGGCAACCCGGGCTCGCCAACGCCGGCAAGGAGAGGTTCAAGGGCGTCGAGCTCGAACTCGGCCTCCGGCTTCAGCGGGACCTGCGCTGGGAATTCGCGTACAGCTACCACGACCCGCGGTTCACCGACTACGTGCGGGACTTCGACGGGGTGCCGACGCGCCTCGACGGGAACCGCCTCGAGATGTCCGCGCAGAACATGGCGGCGACGGGGCTCGTCCACGCCCCGGCGTCGGGGGTGACCGGGAGCGTTGTCGTGAACTACGTCGGCGAGCGCTTCCTCAACATGCGCAACACTGCGCTCGCGCCGGCCTATACGACCTGGTCGGCGTCGCTCGGCTACCGGTTCGGCCGGGGAGAGCTGCGTCTGGACGGCGCCAACCTCAACGACACGCGCCCGCCGATCGCCGAGAGTGAGCTGGGGGACGCGCAGTACTACCGACTCCCGGCGCGCACCGTGCGCCTGTCGTACCTGGTGGCGTTCTAGATCGCCGCGGCCCGGCGTCGCGTCCGACCCGCGACGCCGGGCCGCCTCGGCCGCCCGCGGTCCGCGCCGGCCGGCGTGCGGCGCGATTCAGCTCCGCCAGCGGAAGGCGGCCACGTACTCCCGCTCGTCGAACCGGGTGACCACATCGACGCGGTCCGAGACGCCGTTGTCGCCCCAGCGGATGGTGAGCGGAAGGATCGGTAGCAGCTCGAGCGTCCTCCTCTGGGCCTGTTGGAGGAGGCTCAGACGCCGCGACATTTCGGTTTCCCGGTCAGTCGAGGCGAGCAGCGATTCGAGCTCGGGATCGGCGAACCCGACGCGGGCCGCGGCCCTCGGGTAGCCGCCGCTGCGGATCATCCCGTCGAGGAAATCGGAGGCGTCCCCGGTGGTACACGCCCAGGAGCAGTAGAGGAGCGGCGCGCGCTTCAGGCCGGGGCGGAGCTCCACCCTGACCCCGACCGCAGCGAGGTTCCCGGCGATCGCGGCCGCGATCTCCGAGCTCCCCACGTCGTACCCGATCGCCACCGTGAAACCGTTCGGAAATCCGGCCTCCGCGAGCAGGCGCCGGGCGCCCTCGGGGTCGTAGGGCAGCGGCGGGATCGCCGGGTCGTACCCGAAGACGGCCGGGTGCACGTACTGGGAGGCGACCAGCCCGTTGCCGTGGAACAGGTCGAGGACCCAGGAGGGGCGGTCGAGGGCGAGGAGCAGCGCCCGCCGCACCCGCCGGTCGGCCAGCGCGCGGCGCGCCTCACCGTCGGCGATGGCGAGATCCACGCTGAGCAGCTGGACGGCGAGTCGCGGCTGAATCTCGAGGCGGAGGCCGGGTGTGCGAGACACGTCGGCGACGGACGCGTCCGGCACCAGGTGGCAGACGTCGACCTCGCCGGCGAGAAGCCGATGGAGCGCGGCCTCGCCGGTGCCGCAGAACTCGAACCGCACGGTCCCGCACGCCGGCGGTCCCCGCCAACCCGACCATGCGCTCGCGAGCACCGTGCCGTCCTTGCGCCGCTCGACGAACCGGTACGGTCCGGTGCCGACGGGATCGGTGATCATCTCGGACCCCGCCTGAGACGCCGGGATCACCAGCACGAAGGCGAGCCGATTGAGGAGGTCGGGGATGGGCCCATCCGTCTCGATCACGACCGCCGAGCCGGTATCGGCCCGCACGGTCCGGACCCCCGCGACGTAATGACGAACGGCCGAGGCCGGATGGCTGCGCGCCCGATCGAAGCTCGCGACGACGTCGCGCGACGAAAGCAGGCGCCCGTCGTGGAAGCGCACGCCGGGCCGCAACTTGAACCGCCAGTGCGTCGCGTCGAGGCGTGACCAGCTCGCCGCGAGCGCCGGCTCGGGCCTCAGCTCGGGCGTGACGTCGACGAGAGGATCGTAGAAGGCCGTGAGAACCGACCACCCCACGCTGCGGTTGCCGCGATGCGGGTCCAGGGCGACAGGGGCGTCCCCGAACGCCACTCCCAGACACCTCGGCGGCCGTTGTGCGGTGCGCAGCAGCAGGAACCCGGCGCCTGCGCTCAAGGCGCAGGCGACGCACACCCAGGTCTTCAGGCTTCCAGGTCTCGTGGTCGGGAATCCTTCCGTCGGAGGACGCGTACCCTAAGGCGGAATGCCGGATCCAATTGGCACGAATGCTATCACAAGCACGAGGCCAGGCGCTGTGCGGTTGTCACATCGCGGTGGATGCGATATAAGAACCCAGCCGAGCGAAGCAAGATGTTTAGGAGGCCCAGGTTGCCGGCACGTCGGATCGTCAAGCCGCGCTCTCGTAGCCGGCGCGAACGGCGGCCCGTTTGCCGCACCTTCAACGGCGACGGCCGCCGTCGCCCCGCGTCCGGCGCGCCGGGGTGCGACGGCCCGAGCGCGCCGTCGCGCGATGCCGAATGGAGCTAGCGTATGCCGGAGATGACACAACGGGCACTCGAGTCGCGGACGCCGCCGACCGTCGAGCCGGAGCTGAGCCTCGTCACGATCGTAGGCTTCGTCCGCCGCCACTGGGTCCTGATCTTCGGTGCGGCGGCGCTCGCCGGCGCCGTCACCGGCGCCGATCTCCTCCTGGCGGTGGGGAAGACGTACGAGGCCTCGGCGACGCTCGTCATCGTGCCGCCGAAGTTCACCTCCGACCTCACGCCGCAGACGATGAACGCCCAGAGCTACCAGAAGATCTTGGAGTCCGACGCGGTCGTCCAGGAGGCGCGGAAACGCCTCGTCGCGAAGGGCGTGATCGGGCCCGGCACGCTGCTCCGCCTCGGCGACGAGCTCGACACCAGGATCTTCGTGACCCGCCGCGCGGAGGAGATCGCGGTGTCGCCAATGGTGCAGGCCATCGCGCGCGGCGGCAGCGGCCAGACGGCCGCGACGATCGCCAACACCTGGGCCGATGTCTTCATGGAGCGCGCGCGCGACCTCGTCGCCGGCAGCACTTCGTCGACCGTCCGCTTCATCGACCAGGAGTACCCGAAGGTGCGCGGCATGCTGGCCAGCCTCGAGGACGCCCGCGTGACCGAGGCCAACGCGCTGCAGCGGCGGTACGACGACACGGTCAACAGCTGGGACGACCGGATCACGGTGTTCAAGAACGCCACCACCCAGTCGGCGTCCGACTACGAAGCCGAGACCCGGCGCCTCGTCGAGACGTACAACAGCGCGCACAACCTCGACAGCCGCGATGCGCAGCTCAAGGCGCTGCGCCGGGCCTATTCGGACCTGCAGGACGAACAGGCGCGCGTCTCGAGCCAGCTCCAACTCAAGCAGTTCCAACTCGAAGCGGCGCGCAAGCAGCTCGCGGCGACGACGCCGCTCGTGACCTTGCAGAAAGCGATCACCGACGAGACGCTGTGGCGCGCCGTTTCCGGCGCCAAGGGAGGGGACCCCGACTGGAAGGCGATGCAGGGGCGCTCCCTCGCGACGCAGGAGGTCAACCCGGTCTACACGTCGCTGAGCGCCAAGGTGGCGGAGATCGAGATGGACGTCAGCGCAATGGTCCCGCGGGCGGCCGGGCTGACCACCGACCTCGGCCGCATCGACGGCGAGATGAAGGCGCTCGAGACGAGCCTGCGCGAGGACCAGGCGGCGCTCGAGAAGCTCGAGCGCGGGAGAGAATCCGGGTTGGCCCAGCTGCGCGAGCAGCGGGCCAACGAGCTCGGCAGCCTGCAGCGCAGCCGCCAGGGCGAGCTCGACGGAATCAAGCGGGGGACGGACGCCCGACTCGGCCAGTTCGACCGGGACATCGCCCAGCAGCACGAGCTCTTCGAGCGCCTCTCCAAGAGCTACAGCCAGGCGATGCTGGCGAAGGCGCAGGCGGACGTCGAGGACGTGAGGCTGGGCGCCCCGGCCGTCGAGCCTCAGGCTCCGACCCCGCGCGGGACGGTCAAGAAGACGCTGCTCGCGGGGTTCGTGGGAGGGCTTGTCGGCCTCGCCGGGGCGCTCGTCCGCGAATCGTGGGGATGATCCGGGCGGGCCGGACCGGCGGGTCACGCCGGGGGGATCGGGTCGACGCCCCGGCCGGCGAGCAGGCGCTCGTAGAACCCGAGCAGGCGGCCCTTCTCGACGCCCCAGTTGTACACGTCCTCGATCGCCTCCCGCCCGCGACGGCCCATCGCGCGCCTGAGCGAGGGGTCCCGGGCCAACGTCTCGACGGCGTCCGCGATCGCACCCGCGTCGAGCGGGTCGACCTGGAGACCCGCCCCGACGCCGGCGACGTACTCGCGGAAGCACTCGAAGTCGGACACCACGACCGGAAGGCCGAGCCGCATGTACTCGAGCACCTTGACCGGCAGCGAGTTGAGGTAGTTGGGGCGCGGGTGCACCACGTTCAGGCCGACGTCGGCGTCCGCGATCTCGACCTGCACCTCCTCGTACGGGATCGGGCCGAACAGACCGACGCGGTCGCCGAGGCCGGCGCGCTCGACCGCGCCTCGGATCCGGCCGGCGAGACCGGCCTCGCAGGAGAGGCCGACCATCCGCAGCTCGACGTCGACGCCGCGGCGCACCAGCTCCTCCACGGCGGCGACCATCGTGAGGGCGCCGCGGTCCTCGGAGATGCTGCCGGCGTAGATGAGCCGCACCCGATCGTGCTCGCCGCGCCGCCGCGGCGGCGCCGGTTCGAGGCGCGGGAGGTTCCTCACCACGACCCGCGGCTCCCGGTAGCGCGCAGCGATGTTCTCGAGCACGTGGACCGACGCCATGCGGAACATCAGCACCGGCTCGAAGATCCGGTAGGCCAGCGCCGCGGCCTTGCGGAGCCACGAGGGGAGGTAGTCCTTCTGCAGGATGTGGCCGACCATGTTCTCGTGGACGTCGTAGATCACGGTGACCCCGAGCAGCCGCAGGAGCGCGCCCGCCGGAAGAAACTCCATGTTGTGGAAGTGGCAGATCGCCGGCCGCGGCCGCAGCGACCTCACCTTGAAGAGCGCCTTCCACGGCCAGAAGAGGATCCGTGTCAGGCGGCCGCGTGGTTTCGGAAGAGCGTGGATGTGGACGCCCTGAACCACCTCGTCGCGATCGTGGCAGGCGACCAGGTGCACCTCGTACCCCGCCTCCACCAGTGCCAGGCATTCCTTGTGGAAGATGCGAAGGTCGAACGGACCGTGCACGACGGTGACGTGGCAGACCACCGGGCGGCGCGTCCCCATCAGTGTCCGGCGTGTCGAACTCATGCGGGCGACCGATTCTTGGGGCCGCCGGGTCCGATGTCAAGCGGACGATGCCCGCGAGACGGAGCGTTGGGGCAGCGATGAGCATCCGCTCCACGATCGACAGGCTGGCGTCCACCCGGTGGCTCGTCAACACGGCGAAGCTCGGCGGTTGGACCGCGCTGGCCCAGCTCGTGGTGGTGGCCGCGACCCCGGCCGTGACGCGGCTCTACACCCCTCGGGATCTCGGTTCGTTCGGCCTGTTCGCGTCGTTCATCGGCTTCGTCGGTGTCGCCACCGCGCTCCGCTACGACATGGCGATCATCACGGCCGCGGACGAGGACGAAGCCGACACGCTCCTGATGCTCTCGCTCGGGCTGTCCGTCGGCGTGGCGATTATCGGCGGCTCCGCGATCGCGCTCCTCATCCGGCTCGACCTCCTGTCGTACGGCGCCTTGCCGTCCTGGACCAGCGCCGGCGCCGCGGTGGCGCTCGCGGCCACCGGGATCTTCACGAGCGCGCGCTGCTGGCACGTGCGGCGGGCCGGCTTCGGCACGATCGGCCGGGCGCTCGTAGGGCAGGCGGCGGGTCGCGCGGTCGTGCCGGTTGCGCTGGGCCTCGCCCACACGGGTTGGTTGGGGTTGATGCTCGGCGAGATCGCCGGCCGGACGGTCGGGGTCGGGCAGCTGCTGCGAACCGCGTGGCCGGCCGCGAGAAGGACGATCCGCCCATACAGGCCGGCCGTCTACCGGGCGGCGCTCCGCCGCAACAAGAGGTATCCGGCGATCGTGCTGCCGTCGTCGCTCGTCGACGCGCTCGCGATGGCGCTGCCGCTGCCGATCGTCTCGTCGCTGTTCGGGAGCGACGCCGCGGGCCGGTTCTTCCTCGTGATGCAGGTCGCAGGATGGCCCGCGAATCTCGCGGGCGCGAGCGCCGGGGACGTGTTCCACGAAGGGCTTTCGGCGACGGCCCGCCTCGAGCCGCTCCGCGTGCCGTCGGTGCTATGGACCTCGGCGCGCCACCTGGCCGGGATCGGACTTGTGGTCTACGTCCCCCTGGCGCTTCTGTCGCCGTTCGTGTTCGGAGCCGTCTTCGGTCCGCAGTGGGCGCAGGCCGGCATCCTGGTCGCCTTGCTCGCGCCCTACCTCCTGGCGTTGTTGATCGTCAGCCCGCTCAGCCGCCTGCTCCTCGTCGTCAACCGCCAGGAGTGGAAGCTCATCGTCGACGTCGTCCGCCTCGCCGTTCCGGTCGCGGCGTTCTTCGGAGGGCAGCGCGCCGGACTCGGCTTCGTGCCCTGCGTGGCCCTGTTCGGCGCCCTTAACCTCCTTGCGTTCGGCGTGTACATGGGGGCGATCGTGGCCGCGGCCCGCGAGTTCGGGGCGGCGTCGCACCATGAGGACGGTGCCCCTGAGGTCCGGCCCTCATGAGCCTGTTCGAGGTCTACTCGTGGGTCTGCTGCGTGCTCACCTCGGTCCTGTTGATTCTCCTGCTCGCGCGGTTCCGCTACCTGGCGGTCAAGCCGAGCGTCGTGGTCCTCGTCGCGTTCCACTTTATGATCCAGTGGGCGGCGACGGTGAACGCGGCCTACGTCGAGGCCTACCTCCCCCATCCGTGGCCGTTCCTCGTCCTCGCGCACGGCTTCCCCCTCGCCGGCCTCGGCGTGACGCCGTTCCTCGGCCGCCGGCTCGCGCGGGAGACCTGGCTTCGCATCGTCGGGGGCGACACCGGCCCGGCCGGCGCGCGGACCCGGGCGACGGTCTTCCTCCTCGCGTGCATCGCCCTGCTCGCCGTCCCGTTCCTCCTGGCGGTGCCGATCGGTCAAAGCGGGATCTACGCAATCCTGTTCAACCCCGGCATGGCGGCGCAGGCTCGCGCGGACTCGCTCCTGCTGGTCCCCGACCCGGTCGTGCGCTACACCTACAACTTCCTCGTCGCGGCGTTCGCCCCGGTGGCGGGCGTGCTCCTCTCGTGGTCGATCGCGGCGTCCGTTCGCCGCCTGAGGCTCGGCCGCGCGCTGGCGTCCGTCGGGATCCTCGTCGCGCTCCTGGCGCTCGCGAGCCTGACCGGCGCGAGGTTCTACCCGGCCGGCATCCTGCTCGCGATCGTCGTCGCCTGGCTCCTCCGCCGCGGGCTCGACGCCAGGATCCTGGCGTGGGCGATCCCAGCCGGGCTTGCGGTGATCGCGATCCCGGTCGCCCTGACGGTCCTCCGGGAAGGTCACGTCCTGACCGTCGACGAGTCCGCCCTCTCCCTCCGGACCGCGATCCAGCACCGTCTCTTCTTCGTGCCCATGCAGGTCGGACTCTGGCACGCGCACTACGCGCAGACCAGCGGGTTCATCGGCGTTGCCGGCATCCCGAAGCTCGCCTCCTTGCTGAACGTGGAGCCGATCAACGTGGCGAACCTGATCGCTCGCGTGTACGGCCAGCCGGCGACGGAGTCGGAGCTGGCGAACGCGAGTTACGTGTTCTCGTACTACGCATACTTCGGGTTGCCTTCGATCCTCCTCTCGCTCGCCGGGCTGTGGTTGCTCGACACCGCGCTGCTGGTCTACCGGAGGCTGAGCGCGACGCTGCTCGTTCCGTGCGTGGCGACGGTCACCGTAGCGAGCCTGGGGTTCGTGTCGGTGGACTACACCATCGGCCTGGTCACGAACGGGTTCTTGCCGGCGCTCGCCGTCTGCCTGCTCGCGCAACAGGCGGCCCGCATCCGGATCGGGCGCTTCAAGGCCGATGTCGCGGCTGCGGCGCCGCCGCCGTCGGGCAGTTAGAGCCGGCGTCGTTCGCGTCAAGGTATACTCGAGAACGCACTCGGCCAGGGGGTTTCGCACCGTTCCGGCGGTGCTGGGTTTGCAACGGCGGAAGGAGCCGCATGAGCTACCGGGGCAGTCGGGTCCTGATCACGGGGGGCCTGGGGTTCGTGGGCAGCAACCTGGCCCTGGCGCTGGTCGCGGACGGAGCGGCCGTCACGGTGCTCGACTCCATGCTGCCGCTCTACGGCGGCAACCTCTTCAACATCGAGCCGATCCGCGACAGGGTGCAGGTCACGTTCACCGACGTCCGCGACCGGAGCTCGATGGGCTACGTCGTGCGGGGCCAGGACTTCGTGTTCCATCTCGCCGGCCAGGTCAGCCACGTCGACAGCATCACCGACCCGTTCACCGACGTCGACATCAACGTCAACGGCACGCTCACGGTCCTCGAATCCTGCCGGCGGTTCAATCCGAGCGCGAAGATCATCTTCACCGGCACCAGGGGCCACTACGGTCCGAGCGTCAAGCTCCCGGTGGACGAGTCCGCGCCGACGAACCCGATGGGGATGTACGCCATCACGAACCTCGCGGCCGAGAAGATGGTCGGCATGTATCACCAGGTGCACGGCCTCGAGAGCGTCTGCCTGCGCATCACGAACACCTACGGGCCCCGCCACCAGATGAAGCACGACCGCTACGGCGTCCTCAACTGGTTTCTCCGGCTCGCGATGGATGACGCGACGATTCCGATCTTCGGCGACGGGCGGATACTCCGCGACTTCCTCTACGTCGACGACCTCGTGGCGGCCCTCATGCGCTGCGGCCTCTGCCAGGCGGCCTACGGCGAGATCTTCAACGTCGGCTCCGGGGAGCCGATCAGCTTCTTGGGGTTGATCGAGGAGATCGTCGCGGTGACCGGCTCCGGCCGATACGAGTTCACGCCGTTCACCGCGGAGCGCAAGGCGCTCGAGCCCGGCGACTACTGGAGCGACATCGGCAAGATACGCAAGGTCGTCGGCTGGAGTCCCGCCGTGGCGCTGCGGGAGGGGCTCGAGCGAACGGCGGAGTTCTACCGGCGCCACCGCGATCACTACTGGGTGGCCGGCCAGGCCTGGACGGGCTGACCATGGCTTTCGCGCGAGTACCAGAGCACCGTCCGGCCGCGACGTAGTTCGAGGAGGTCCCGAGCGCGTGGTCACGGTCCCATTCGTCGATCTCAAGGCCCAGTACGCCGCGATCCGGGACGAGGTCGACGGCGCGATCCGGGGCGTCCTGGCGTCCGGGCGGTTCATCCTGGGCCGGCAGGTCGAGGCGTTCGAGCGCGCGTTCTCGACGTACCTGGGCGGGTGCGAGACCGTGGCGGTCGGCTCCGGCACGGACGCCCTGCACCTGGCGCTGCGGGCGTGCGGCGTCGGCGCCGGCGACGAAGTGATCACGGTCGCCAACAGTTTCATCGCGACCGCGCTGGCGATCGGCTACGCCGGCGCCACGCCGGTGTTCGTCGACGTCGAACCGTCCACCCAGACGCTCGATCCCGCCCGTCTCGCGGATCGCATCACCTCGCGCACCAGGGCGGTCGTGCCGGTCCACCTGTTCGGCCAGCCGGCCGACATGGCGCCGATCTGCGCGATCGCGCGCGAGCGAGGCCTCCGGGTGATCGAGGACGCCTGCCAGGCGCACGGCGCGCGCTACGGCGGACGGCCCGTCGGCACGATTGGCGACGTCGGCTGCTTCAGCTTCTACCCCGCCAAGAACCTCGGCGCGTACGGCGACGGCGGCGCCGTCACGACGCGCAGCCCGGAGCTGGCGGCGAGGGTGCGGCTCCTCCGCAACTACGGCGAGACCCGGAAGTACCACCACGCGATCCGCGGGTACAATAGCCGGCTCGACGAGCTCCAGGCTGCCGTCCTCGCGGTGAAGCTCTCGCACCTCGAGCGCTGGAACGAGGCCCGGCGCCGCATCGCCGCCCGCTACGACGCGGGGCTCGGCCCCAACGTCGCCGTCCCGACCGTAAGGGACGGGGCGCACCACGTCTATCACCTCTACGTCGTCCGGTGCCGCAGGCGCGATGCGCTGCAGGCGTGGCTCCGGGAGCGCGGTATCGAAACCCAGATCCACTACCCGATCCCAATCCACCTGCAGGAGGCGTACTCCGATCTCGGGCTGTCGCCGGGCAGCCTCCCCGTCACCGAGCAGGCGAGCGCCGAGGTCCTCTCGCTGCCGATCTTCCCCGAGCTGACGGACGCGCAGGCGGACGAGGTCATCCGCGCCGTCAACGCGTTTCCGATGGAGTCGGGGTGAGACTCCTCTACCTGACCCAGGTCTTCGAGACGCTCGACGACCCGGGCTCGGACCGGCACCTCTTCCTGTGCCGCTACCTCGTGGGGCGCGGGCACGAGGTGAGGGCGGTGACGAGCAACGTGGACTACAAGCGCGCCGTCGCGAAGTACCCGAACGCCGGGTGGCGCGTGCGGCGCAACGTCGACGGCGTAGACGCGTCGTACGTGTACTCGTTCCCCCATTTTCGCGGGAGCTTCGTCAAGCGAGTGGTCTACTTCGTGACGTATATGCTCACGACGCTGGTCGAGGGCGCGACGGTGAAGGGCGTGGACCTGGTGTACGCGGTCTCCACCCCGCTCACGGTCGGTCTGCTCGGGTACCTGGTCAGCCGCGCGCATCGCTGCCCGTTCGTGTTCGAGGTGACCGACGTCTGGCCGGACGCGGCCGTGGCCGTGGGTGTCGTCCACAACCGCGCGCTCATCCGCGCGGCCGGAGGTCTCGAGCGCTTCTGTTACCGGAAGGCCGCCCGGATCGTGGCGCTGACCGAGGGGATCCGGGACAACATCGTCGCGAAGGGCGTGCCGGCCGACAAGGTCCACCTGGCCACGAACGGGATCGACAGGTCGTTGTTCCCCGACGCGCCCGAGCTCGACCGTGCAGCGCAGGTCTCGGAGCACGAGGACGACCCGGACCGGCCGTTCGTGTGCATGTACGTGGGGGCGCACGGCCGGTACAACTCGCTCGAGACGATCATCGCCGCGGCCGCCGAGCTGCGGGGCGAGCCCCGGTTCCGGTTCGTGCTGGTGGGCGACGGGGACGAGAAGGCCGGGCTCGAGGCCAGCGTCCGCAGCCTGGGTCTCGACAATATCCGCTTCGTCGCGCCGGTGGGCCGGTTCGAAGTGCCCGGGCTCCTCCGCGGCGCGGACTGCCTGCTGCTCCCCAACCGGCAGGGAAAGTTCTTCAACATGAACCTGCCGAACAAGCTGTTCGACTTCCTGGCGAGCGCGCGGCCGATCATCGTGGCCGGCGAGGGCGAGACCGCCGACGCCGTCCGCAAGGCCGGCGCCGGCCTCGTGGTCGCGGCCGAGGATGCCGCGGCGATGGCCGAGGCGATCCGGGCCGTCGCCGGCCGCGGGTTGCGGGAGCGCGAGGCGATGGGGAAGTCGGGCCGCGCGTACGTGCTTTCCAAGTATGATCGGAACGTGATCTGCGAAAGGCTCGCGCGCGTGCTCGAGGCTACCGTCGCGTGACGGACCGAACACGATGGGAGGCGAGACTGACGGATAGCCGCAGCAGCGCCGGCGCCGGGCGGGACGGGCGACCGTCGTCGCCGATCCCCGGTGAGAAGGAGCTGGCACGGGCAGCCCGCTGATCCGACCTGCCGCGGCGGGGGACATCGGCGCCGTGGTCGAGCTGCACTGGCGCGCGTTCGCCGGGTTCTTCCTCACGAAGCTGGGGCGGCCGTTTCTCGCCCGCTACTACGGCGCCGTCCTGGCCTGTCCGACCGGGATCCTCCTGGCGGCGGAGGACGGCGGGGCGATGGCGGGCTTCGTGGCGGGGTTCGTCGGTCCGGGTCTCTTCTACCGGTCGCTCCGGCGCCGGGCCGTGGGGCTCGCCCTCGCGATGGCGCCCGCCTTGCTCCGCAACCCAGGGCTCCTTCGCCGCGCGCTGGCGGATTTTCGCCGGGCGGGCGAAGCCGGCGCGGCCGAGGACACCGGGTTCGCCGAGCTGTCCTCGCTCGCGGTCGACCCCGCGTCCGAGGGGCGCGGGATCGGCAGGGCGCTGGTGGCCGAGTTCGTGACGGCCGCAACCGGGAAGGGGGCCGACGCGATCCGGCTGACGACGGACGCAGAGGGCAACGACGCGGTGAACGGGTTCTACCGGCGTGCCGGCTTCGTGGTCGAGCGCACCTTCGAATCGACGCCGGGCCGGCTGTTGCACGAGCTCAGGCTCGAGGTGAGGAGGTCGCCGAGTTGATGCGCAAGGAGTTCCTGAGCTTCTCGCCGCCCGCGATCGGACAGGAAGAGATCGACGAGGTCGTCGATACCCTGCGGTCGGGCTGGATCACGACCGGGCCGAAGGTGGCGCGGTTCGAGCAGGCGTTCGCCGGGCTCGTCGGCGCCCCGGCCGCGCTCGCGGTGGCCTCGGCGACCGACGCGATGCAGGTGGCGCTCGCGGCGCTCGGCGTGGGACCCGGGGACGAGGTCATCACGACACCGATGACGTTCTGTTCGACCGTGCACGTGATCGAGCACCTGGGGGCGAAGCCGGTGCTGGTCGACGTCGAGGAGGACACCCTCTGCGTCGACCCGGCGGGCGTGGAGGCCGCGGTCGGGCCGAGGACGAAGGGCATCCTGCCGGTGCACCTCTACGGCCACGCGTGCGAGATGGACGCGATCATGGCGATCGCCCGCCGCCACGGCCTGTTCGTGCTCGAGGACGCGGCGCACGCGCTCTCCGGGCGGTACAAGGGGCGGATGATCGGGACGATCGGCACCGCCACCGCGTTCAGCTTCTACGCGACCAAGAACATCACGACGGCCGAGGGAGGGATGCTCACGGGGGACCCGGACCTCGTCGACAAGGCGCGGGTGTGGAGCCTGCACGGTATGAGCCGCGATGCCTACAACAGGTACGGGAGCGAAGGATCGTGGTTCTACGAGGTGGTCCTGCCGGGATTCAAGTGCAACATGACCGACATCGAGGCCTCGCTGGGCCTCCGCCAGCTCGAGAGGCTCGCCCGGTTTCAGCAGCGGCGGCGCGAGGTCGTCCGGCGGTACGACGAGGCGTTCGCGGCTCGACCCGAATTGCAGGTGCCGCGCGAGCGGCCGGGGGTCGAGTCGGCGTGGCACCTCTACCCTCTCCGGCTCAACCTCGACCGGCTGACGATCGACAGGAAACGGTTCATCGAGGAGATGAAGGCGCGCCGGATCGGCACCTCCGTCCACTTCATCCCGATCCACATGCACGCGTACTACCGGCAGAAGTACGGGTTCGAGCCCCTGGCGTTCCCAGTCGCCTACCGGAATTACCTCCGGCTCGTGAGCCTGCCGCTGCACCCGAAGCTCGCTGACGCGGACGTTGACGATGTCATCGCGGCCGTGACCGACATCGTCGGCGGCAACCGGCGGTAGGCCGGACGATGGAGACCCGGGGCGCCCTGCCGCGGTGGGTCGAGGTTCCGATTGCGGCCCTGGGCCTCGTCGGCCTGTCGCCGGTCCTGATCGTCGCGGCGCTCGCCGTCATGGCGACGTCACGGGGCCCGGCGCTCTTCAGGCAGCGGCGCGTCGGAAGGGGCGGACGCCCTTTCACGTTGCTCAAGCTGAGGACGATGAGGCTCAGGCAAGGCGGTCCGCGGGTGACGGCACGGGGCGACGCGCGGATCACCGCGGTCGGACGGGTGCTGCGCCACACGAAGCTCGACGAGCTGCCCGAGCTGTGGAACGTCGTCGCGGGCGACATGTCGCTGGTCGGGCCCCGTCCCGAGGTGCCCGAGTACGTGGATCCCGCGTCGCCGCTGTGGCAACGGGTGCTGCAGGCCCGGCCCGGCATCACGGACCCGGTGACCCTGCGGCTGCGCGACGAGGAGGCCGTCCTCGCTCAGGCCGGACCCGATACCGACGGTTTCTACAGGTCGGTGCTTCAGCCGTTCAAGCTGCTGGGTTACCGGGCCTACCTCGAGGCCCGGACGTGGCGGAGCGACGTGCGCGTCCTCTTCAAGAGCGTGGGCGCGGTCCTCGCGCCGGGTTCGGTGACGGCGCCGTCTGCGGCCGAGATGCGGGCGCGCGTCGAGGCGTGGCGGTCCGACGAGCGCCCAGAGGTCGAGTCTCGGACCGCGGCTGGCGTCCCCGCGAGCCCCGACGGTCGTTCGGGGAGACGAGATTGAGCGGCGCCCCGACGACCTTGCGCCCCGGACGCGGGATGACCCGGCTGCGCACCTCGCCGTTCCGGCACTCGGCGCTGCTCGCCATGGACGCGGCGATCGCGGCCGTGTCGTTCTGGCTGGCCCTCATGCTCCGCTTCGACGGGCGGATCATGCTCGAGTACGCCACGAGGCTCCCCGAGTACCTGGCGCTCCTGGTCGTCGTCCGCGTGCTGGCGAACGTCATGTTGAAGCTGCACCGTTGGTCGTTCCGTTTCTCGGGGCTCGCGGACGGAACCCGAATCGGAGTGGCCGGACTGCTCGGCACGGGCCTGTTCCTCGCCGGTGTCTTCCTGCTGCAGGAGATGACGCCGCCGCGTTCCGTGGTGGTGATGGAGCTCCTGCTGACGACCTGTGCCATGACTGTCATCCGCTTCTCGCCGCGCCTGGGCTGGACGTATCGGGCCGACCGGCGGCGCGTGCGGAGGAACGGCGCCTTGCGCACGCTCATCGTCGGGGCCGGCGTGGCCGGCGACATGCTCCGTCGCGACCTCGCGCAGTCGGACGAGCACAGCTACCGCGTGATCGGGTTCGTGGACGACGACCGGTCGAAGTGGGGCGCGATCATCGGCGGGATCCCCGTGGTGGGCGGGATCGCCGACCTGCCCCGGCTCGTGAAACAGCACGAGATCGGACGAGTGCTGATCGCGATCCCCCGCCTGGAGGGCGCCCGGGTCCGCGAGATCCTCGGCCTGTGCGCCGACCTGAAGGTCAGCTTCAAGATCCTGCCGGTGTCGTTCGTCTACCTGCGCGATCGCGCGAGCGGCTCGATGCTGCAGGACCTCTCGCCCGACGATCTTCTGGGCCGCGGGCCGATCGAGTTCTCCGACAACGGCGAGTCGTCCGCCCTCACCGGCCGGCGGGTGCTGGTGACGGGGGCGGCCGGCTCGATCGGGAGCGAGATCTGCCTGCAGCTTGCCCGGGCCGGCGTCGGCAGCCTCGTGATGACGGACGTCAACGAGAACGGCCTGTACCTCCTCGCGCGGCGGCTGGAACGGGAGCGCCCCTCGGTCTCCGTCGAGGCGGCGGTCGCCGACATCCGGGACCGGTCGAGGATGCGAGCCATGCTCGAGACCGGCCGGCCGCACGACATCTTCCACGCCGCCGCGCACAAGCACGTTCCGCTCCTGGAGACCGCCCCGTGCGAGGCGGTCAAGAACAACGTCCTCGCGACCTGGGATCTCGCGGTCGCCGCGGACGCCTTCGGCGTGGAGCGCTTCGTCTACATCTCCACGGACAAGGCGGTGCGGCCCACGAGCGTCATGGGCGCGTCGAAGCGGGTCGGCGAGATGATCGTGTGCTCGCTCGCGGAGCGCTCCAACACCCGTTTCTGCGCCGTGCGGTTCGGCAACGTCATCGGCTCCGCCGGGTCCGTGGTGCCGCTGTTCCGCGACCAGATCGCGGCCGGCGGCCCGGTGACGGTGACCCACCCGGACGTCCGTCGATACTTCATGACCACGCGCGAGGCCGTCGGACTGGTGCTGAAGGCCGGGTACGGCGACTACGGGGCGCTGTGCATCCTCGACATGGGCGAGCAGCTCAGGATCGTGGAGCTGGCGAGGCACATGATCGCGATGGCCGGCCTGGTCGCCGACGTGGACATCCCGATCGTCTTCACCGGCCTCCGTCCGGGCGAGAAGCTCCAGGAGGAGCTGCTCACCGAGGAAGAGGAGCAGACGTTCCGCGTGAGCGACACGATCCTCTGCGCGAGGAGCCAGCCGGCCCCGGCGGATCTCGAGCGCCGGCTCGAACGGCTGGCCGAAGCGGCCTCGGCGGAGAACTCCGAGCGGGTCCTCGCGCTCCTCCGGGAGCTCGTGCCTTCGTACCGCGCGACCTGCGAAGCGAACGGCGCGGCCATGGCGGTCACGAGCGGGTAGGGGAGCCGCGGCCGGGGGCAAGTAGGGTTCTGATGTGGGGCCGGCGCGCCGCGCCGGCGGTTTCTTGCCCTTGCGACGACAACGACCGCGCGCACGGCGTGCGCGCCCCAAATTGGACACGAGGGCTGGTCGTGGATGTGGGGCCGGCGCGCCGCGCCGGCGGTTTCTTGCCCTTGCGACGACAACGACCGCGCGCACGGCGTGCGCGCCCCACATCCGCGCTTCTGGTTGACGGCCCGACCGCGCGCCGTCGTGCGTCTAGCGTGCGCGCCGGTACGGCGTGAACTGGCCGAGGGTGCAGCTGCCGAACTCGATGCCGCTGACCGGATCGAACACCGTGACGATGTCGCCGCGGCACAGCTGCGTCGTTGTCGTGCGCGTCTTCAGCGCCTGCCCGACGCCGAGATCGGGGCAGCCGGCCGCCGGCCGGTTCACGTAGACTACGTCGCCGCTACGGTCCCCGAACAGGATTGCGCCCCTGCCGTAGGACTTGTTGCCGCCCAGGTCGACCTCGCTGACGCAATCCTGCGGCGGGCCGGCGATTCGCTTGCTGAGCATCGCGGCGAGGGCGGCGTCCGCCTCCGCGGCCTTCGATTGGGCGGCCGTGGTCGCGGCGGGCCCGCTGTTATGGGCGCAGCCGGCCGCAAGGATCGCTACAGAAAGCATGATGGTGATCTTCATGACACCCTCCCCCGGGTGGCTCCCCCCGGTCGCGATGCCAGATCCCATGGTAGTCCTTCGGTTCTCTCGCCAGGGTGCGGGGACCCGCCCGGCTGCGTGACCTGCCCTGAGCTCGGGCCGTTGGCGATCGGATCAAGTCTCAAGGCACCGATGGTGCACGGCGGGGTCGGCACCAGCCTGACCCGGCATGCGTGTTCGCCGAGAAGCCCGGTGCTATAGTCAAGTCTCAACTCGGTCCGCGTTGCCACGGAATGCGACCGACCGGGGCGCGACCGATGGGGAGAACCTGATGACCAATCCCGGTGACAAGCCCGGCGGGACCACCGAATCGGCGGCCCGCGTATCCCGGGAGATCCTGCGCTTCCGGACATCCGAGCGCGAGCTGCACTGGTCGATCGCGGTCCCGTTCCTCGTGTGCCTCCTGACCGGCATCGTCCTGAAGCTGTTCTTCAACCGACTTCACCCCCAGGTGCCCATGCACACCGCGCTGCGGTGGATCCACTGGATCTCGGGCGCCTGCCTGCTCCTCCTGCCGACGTTGAGCGCGCTCCGGCACCGTCACGACCTCGCCCTGTACAGGTACAACATCAAGCGCGCGTGGTCGTGGACGCTCGATGACCTCAAGTGGCTCGCGCTGATCGGCCCGGCCATGCTCAGCCGCAGGGTGAAGCTGCCCGAGCAGCACAAGTTCAACGCGGGCGAGAAGCTGAACTTCATGACTCTGACGCTGACCTACCCGCTCCTCGTGGGGACCGGCCTGTTCATGTTGATGCCGGGTATGCACTTCATCACCTGGATCGCGCACGTCGCGGTGGCCATCCTGTCGGCCCCGCTGATCTTCGGGCACATCTACCTGGCGGTGGTCAACCCGGACACCCGCGTGGGTCTCTCCGGGATGTTCACCGGGCACGTGGACCGCGACTGGGCCCGGCACCACTACGCGAAGTGGTACCGGGAGCACTACGGCGAGGACGTGGAGCCGGAGCCCGTGGGCCAGGAGGCGATCGCCGAGGCGCCCGCCCACGCGATGGTTCGGTGCCTGTCGTGCGGGGCCGAGAGCCCGATGACGTCGTGGGATTCCGTGCTCGAGAGCGTGTCCGAGCACCATGCCTTGCAGTGCCCGGCGTGCGGCGAGCCGGCCGCGGTGCTCTCCGCGGTCGTGCATGAGGACGAGGCCGTGGCGCTCGGTTCGACGTAGTGGCCGGCCGCAGTCTGGTTCCCGGCGTCGATCAGGCGCGCGCATGTGGGGCGCGCACGCCCCGGGCTCGAAGGTCAAGTGTGGGGCGCGCACGCCGTGCGCGCTGTCGTTTGTCTCCTTAGCGGCAAGGAGCCGCCGGCGCGGCGCGCCGGCCCCACATCAGCGCCCTCCACGCCCCCGCCCAGTTGTCATGGCGAGGCTCCCGAGCGCAGCGAGGGAGCCGTGGCGATCCCGAGGTCATCGTGGCGCCCGCGGAATCGCTGCAATATGATGATGCTGCGCCCAGTATCGGTCGTAGTACAGGTAAAGGTCCCAAGGCCCCGGCGACAACCGGAACTGCGCTAAAGCTTACAGAACTTCACAAACACATTGTTATCAATGGAATACGTATCACTTTCGAGAGCTTTCCCGGGTTGTGGCCGGCAGGACTGAAGGCTGTAAGCCGGTTCTGACGGCCGGACAAGGGAGGCGATATGAAGCAACCTGTTCCTGCAGTGGTGGCGGTGTCCGTGGCGGTCTTGGCTCTCGCGGCTGGCACTGCTCGTGCCGCCGGGATAATGGCCGTGGACCTACCGTTCAGCTTCGTCGTCAATGACAAGGAGGTTCCGGCGGGCCACTATGAGATTCTGCCCATCGGCAACCACGAGAGCACGCTCGTTCTCCGCAACACCGTTGGAGGGGGCACTTTCGTCATGGCGGTCATCGAACGGTTGGCGGAGACGGGTTCGAAGGCGCCGTATGTCGTGTTCGATAGAGTCGAGAACAAGAACTACCTGTCCGAGGTCCACATCCCGGGCGGGGATGGGTTCCTCGTGGGGATCGCCAAGGGCAGGGAGACCCACGTCGTCGTGAAAGGCAACGGGTAAGGGTCGCGTTCCAAAGCGGAGCGCCGTGTCGGCCGCGCGCCAGGGCGGCTCTCCGCGTGAGGCGTGACTTCGCTTTTGATGTAGCGGCCGGCCGCCGGCCGGCCGCTGCGGAAGGGGCGAGTTCGGCGGAAGACCAGCCGCCCAGCGGGCGGCCGCTACACAGAGGCAACGACCGCGTCGCGTCTGATGTGGCGGCCGGCCGCCGGCCGGCCGTTTCGGAAGGGCTGGGTTCGGCGGACGACCGGCCGCCCAGCGGGCGGCCGCTACGAGGAGGCGACGACCGCGTCGTGTCGAATGTAGCCGGCGGACGCTACGAGTTACTCAGCCGTCGGCTTCCCAGCGGAAGCGCACGACGGCGAGCGCGCCGCACAGCAGCGAGAATCCCGTCAGCAGCGCGATCGGTAGCGCGGCGGCGGAGAACCCCAGTCCGCGCCAGGTCGTCGCGTCGAGACCGTCCATCGCCCAGCGGGTCGGGATCACGACGGTCAGCTTCTGTAGCCACCCCGGGAACACGAACGTCGGCACCCACGCGCCGCCCAGCATCACCATCAGCAGGGTCGTCACGATGGACAGGCCGCGGGTCGCCTCGGGCGTTTTGCCGAGCGCGGCGATCAGCAGCCCCCACGCCGCGGTCATCAGCGAGAACGCGGCGCACACCCCCAGGAACCCCGCCGCGCTGCCCTCGATGCGCACACCGAACACCACGCCGGCGAAGGCGAACAGGATCATCAGGACGAACATCGAGGTGAGCGCCGCGCTGGTCGCCCGGCTGCCGAGCAGCACGCCCTTCGACAGCGGCGCGGCTCGCAGGCGCTTCCACACGCCCGTCTGGCGCTGCAGCAGCAAGCCGACGCCGACCTCGATCCCCACGAACAGGATGAACTGGATCCCCATCCCGCCGAAGGAGTGCGCGTACCCGTTGTACTTGACGCCCGTTCCCGAAGTGACCGCCTCGGCGCGCACTTGGTAGGGGACCGTCAGCCCGGGACGCGGCGCCTCCTCGGCGGCCGGCGTGGCCGCAGCCCGCGAGGCGCTCAACCCCTCCCAGCCGTGGAGCAGCTCGCGCAGATTCGTCTTCTGGTCCGACGGCATGTCGTTCTGGTCAAGCTGCGCGAGCGTGTCCCTCACCATGTCGCGGCCCATCTGGCCGCCGAACATCTCCTTGCTCACCGCCTCCATCACGTGGCCCGTGAGGATCCCCTCGACCATTCCCATCTCCGCGCCGTGCGACGGGTCGTACAACACGCCGATCTCGGGCTTCTTCGCGGCGGCGTTGAAGAACGCGCGCCCCGCGTCGGCGCCGAAGTCCTTGGGGATCACGAACGCGACCGTGGCCCTGCCCTTGCGCACGGCCTCGCGCGCCTCCTCCAGGGAGGCGGACTTCACCGCCAGGTTCTTGTCGGCCGTCAGCGCCGCGGCGGTCTCGCGCGAGATCGTGCTGCCGTCCTGGTCGACGGCGAGCACCGGAATGCGGCTGGGCTCCGTCGGGCCGCCGCCCCCGAAGATGTAGCCGAAGAACGACCCGATTGCGATCGGAGCGGCGACGCTCATCAGGAGCGCGCGGCGGTTGCTGAAGAAGAGCTTGAGGTCCTTGCGGGTCAGGGCCATGAACGGTGTGAGCATCAGTCGCGGAGGCTCCTTCCCGTGAGCGTGAGGAACACCGTCTCGAGGCTGGCCCGCTCGCTCGCCACGTGCTGGAACGGGTGGCCGTGCTCGACGAGCCAGCCGAGGATCCCGGGCGAATCCGCCGCCAGGTCGCCGATCCCGATCCTCAGCGTCCCGCCGTCCATCTCGACCGACTGGACGCCCGGGAGCGCCCGCACGTCCTCGGTCCGGACGCCGTCCTTCTTGGACTCCTCGAGCTCGACGGTCAGGACGTTCGCGACGGGCAGCAGGCGGTGGAGGCCCTGCAGCGTGTCGTCCGCGATCACCTTCCCGTGGTCGATGATCACCATCCGGTCGCAAAGGCGCTCGGCCTCTTCCATGTAGTGGGTGGTGTAGAGCAGGGTCTTGCCGCGCTTCTTGAGCGTCTCGAGGTTGTCGAAGATCGCGTTGCGGCTCTGCGGGTCCACGCCCACCGTCGGCTCGTCGAGCAGCAGCAGCTGGGGATCGTGCAGCAGCGCGGCCGCCAGGTTCAGCCGCCGCATCATGCCGCCGGAAAACCCGCTGACCCTGTGCTTCGCCCGCTCCGTGAGCCCCACCAGGTCGAGTGCCGCGTCGATCGCGCGCCGCCGGGCCGCCCCGTCCATGCCGTAGAGCGCGCCGAACAGCTGGAGGTTCTCGCGGGCGGAGATCTCCGGGTACAGCCCGATGTCCTGGGGGACCAGCCCGATGGCCCGTTTGGCTGGGTCGGTGTCGCCTCGCAACGTCCGGCCGTCGATGAGCACGGTGCCGGAATCGGGCCGCACCAACCCCGCGATCATCGACACCGTCGTCGTCTTCCCGGCCCCGTTCGGCCCCAGCAGGCCGATCGTCTCGCCCTTGCCCGCCTTGAGGCTGACCCCGTCCACCGCGACGATGTCGCCGTAGCTCTTCCGGAGTGCGGTTACTTCCAACATGGGCTCTCGACACTCGGCGGCCTTCCCGTAACCATACGACAGAAGTCCGCGGAAGTTGCCGCCCGGCGTTCCGTCTCGGTCCCCGAACCGGTGTAGCGGGGAAACCGGCCACCGGGTGTCATTGTCCTGAAAGTCCCGCGGTGCGCACGGGCGGGGCCACGCAGGGCTCTGATGTGGGGCCGGCGCGCCGCGCCGGCGGTCTCTTGCCCTTCCGACGACAACGACAGCGCGCACGGCGTGCGCGCCTCACATTCGCGCGCCTGGTGGACGCCGGGACCCTACCGCGAGTGCCCGCGTCGGTATCTCCACGACGCTCGAAGCTGTGAACTTCCCCAGCGTGGGGCTGACACCTCACCCATGCATGGTCCGGGGCGAACTGTTGGGCCGCGGCTCATGAGGATTGCGACATGGCGCCAGCGCCGGGCGCGGGAGCCGGGCAATCACCGAGCGGACAGCTTCTCAAACGACGCCGAGCCGTAGAGGTGGCGGTCGGGGGTTGCCCTTCCCGGCCTCTACCACGGCCGCGCAGTGATGCTTGCGGCATGCAGGCGATCCCGACCAGCCTTGCGGTCCTCAACCCCGAGTTGCCTGCTGAGCTGGTTCGTCTGATCGACCGGTGTCTCGAGAAGGATCCGGGGCGGTGCCCGGCCTCCGTCGCGGAGATCCGCACAGCGCTCGACGCCGGCGACGGGAGCGCTACTTCGAGGTGGCATTGGCCTCCGTCTCGCAGGCTTCCGGTGGCGGTGTCCCCTTCGCCGCATGAGGCGGGCGCGCGTCGGTGCATCTGCCACGTGCATCGCCGGGAGATCATCAACGCCCTGGCGCAACTGGAGGGGCTGCGGGTGACCGCGCGCACCTCGTCGTTCGCCTTCAGGGGAAGCCCGAAGATGTGCGCGAGATCGGCCGCCGGCTCGGCGTGGGCGCGGTGCTCGAAGGCAGCGTCCGTAAGGCCGGGGACCGGCTGCGGATCACCGTCCAGCTGATCAGCGTAGCCGGCGGCTTCCACCTCTGGTCGGAGCGCTTCGACCGCGGCGCAGCGGACATCTTCGCCGTCCAGGACGAAATCTCCCTGGGCGTGGTCGACAAGCTCAAGGTCGAGCTGATGGCGGGGGGAGCCGGCCTGCCCGCGCGCCGGCACGCGCCTGGCCAGGACGCGTACAACCTCTATCTCAAGGGGCGCTACTTCCTCCACCGGCGGTACGCCGGCGACCTGCAGCGGGCGATCGAACACTTCGAGAAGGCCATCGTCGCTGACGCTGACTATGCGGCGTCGCACCTCGGGATCGCCGAGACCTTCAGCGTCCTGGGCTTGTGGGGGTTCCTGCCGCCAGCCGAGTCGTTGGGGAGAGCGAAGGCTGCAGCCGCGCGAGCGATCGACCTTGACGACACCCTGGTGGAAGCTCACCTCGTCTTGGCAACCGTGCTCTTCCTCCACGAGTGGGACTGGGCGGGCGCGCAGCGTCACTTTGACCTCGCCCACGGAGCGCAACGGGGAACCGGTTTCGGCCGGCTCGGATTCGGGCTTTATCAGCTTCTTGCTGGCGTCCCGCGCAGGGCCCTCGCGGCGGCCAGGCGAGGCGCCGTGCAGGAGCCGCTCTCACCGATCGCTCAAACCCAGGCCGCGGCCGAACATGTTGCCGCAGGCGACATCGAAGGCGCCGTTGGGTTTCTGGAGAAGGCCCTCGAGCTCGACGCCGAGATGCCCATGGCCCTCCTGTGGCTCGGCTTCAGCCGGGGTGCTCAGGGCCGCCTGGAGGAGGCCGTTGCTTTGCTTCGCTCGGCCGTCGACCGCGGCTTGATGGCTGGGCTGATGTTCCTACCGCAGATCCTCATGCGGGCCGGTGAGGAGGAAGAGGCCCGACGCGTCGTTGCCGGGCTGGAAGAACCGGGCGGCAGGCGTTACGTGTCGCCGCTCGCGAGGGCGTTGGCGCTTGCTGCCGTAGGCGAACGACGTCCGAGCGTCGCTCTGCTCGAGCGGGCCGAGGCCGAGCGCTCGCCGATGTTCACCCTGTGCGCCTTTGGACCAGGATACCTGAGGCTGGGCCGGCTGCGTGTGGAGTGGTTTGCAACGTGCCGCGAGCGCATCGGCCAGGCGGAGCGCCGCTCACCGCGTGGCCGGACCCGGGAAGCCAGATCGGAGCTGCATGACGGTCCGCTGACGCGTCCGGGTCGGCGTCACCAACACCTACCTGCTGCGCGACCGCGGTGCCGTCCTCATCGACCCGGGAGGTCCGGGCAAGGCCGAAGCCGTGCTGCGCAAACTCCGCGCACGCGTCGGCGAGGTGCCGCGCATCAACCTGATCGTCGTCACTCATGGCCACTTCGACCACATCGGCGCGGCGGATGGAATGCGCAACGCCACCGGCGCTCCCCTGGCGGTTCATCGAGGAGACGCCGCCTGGCTGCACGGAGGCGAGGCCGTGTGGCCGCTGGGCGTCACAAGGTGGGGCAAGTTCACCCGTACGGTGTTGGGCCCGGTGCTGATGCCGTTTGTCCGCGTCCCGGCCGTGGAGCCGGACCTGGTCCTCGACGACGGTGGGCTGGACCTCGAGCCCTTCGGCGTGGCCGGCCGGGTGGTGCCCACCCCCGGCCACTCGCCGGGCTCCGTGTCGGTGCTCCTACCGTCCGGGGACGCCTTCGTGGGCGATCTGGCGATGAACGGGCCGCCGTTCTGCCTGAGCCCCTGCTTCGGCATCTTCGCTCACGAACCGGATGTGGTCCCGGCGAGCTGGCAACGTCTGCTGAAGCTGGGCGTCCGCACCGTATACCCCGCCCATGGCCGCCCCTTCGCCGCTTCCGCTCTGCCCCGGCTCGCGGCCTGAATCACGCGGTCGTTGTCGCCCCGGATCGGCATCAGAGCCAGGCGCAAGTGGGAACCCAGTTCTTGCGGTCGGAACGCCTGGATCCCCGCTTTCGTGGGGATGACCGCGACGACGCGGGCGACCGCGATGGTCGCCCCGACGCCGGTGCTGTTGGTGTGGGGCACGTACGCCGTGCGCGCTGTAGTCCGTGGAGGCGCAGGACCCGACCAGCGACGGTTCTGAAACGGGCCTTGCCCCCGCCCACATTGTTGTTTCAGCGATTACTGCCTACTGCTTGGCCTTTTCCGCCGCCGCTTCCGCGACCGCCGGCGGCTTCGTTGAAAGCACGCGGTTCTCCGGCAGCTTGGCCAGGTCCAGGATCTTCCCGCCCTGCACCACGGACCGCACCTTGCGGATGTTGTGGATGTCGGCGAGGGGATCGGCGTCAAGGATCACGAGGTCCGCGATCTTGCCCTTCTCCAGGGTGCCGAGGTCGGTCAGGCGCCGCGATGCGATCGCGCCGTTCTTGGTCCCGGCGGTGATGGCCTGCATCGGCGTCATGCCGAGCTCGACCAGGCCCTCGATCGCCATGATCGTGCCGATGCCCTGGTTCTGCCAGACCGGCTTGGGCTCGATCTGGAACTCCGGCGCCGCGGCCCAGTAGCTGTCGGTGCCGACCGTCGTGACGCACCCGGCCCGGATCAGCTTCTGCGCGTTGCCGCGGCGGGTGTCGAGATCGGTGTCCAGGTCGTGCGCGCGCTTGCGCTGGTCGTAGAGAGTCGTGGGGAGCGGCTGCTTCTTCGCCGCGTCCGCGACCTTCTTCTCCGCCTCGGCCCTGTCCTTGAGGTGCTTCTCCCACGCCTCGCCGGTCATCGAGCTGACCAGCATCGAGCAGACCACGTTGCGCTCCGCGATCAATCTGGCGAGGTCGTCCGGCATCTCCCGGGGCGTGATCGCCTCCGGATGCTGGATGACGTCGATGCCCGCCAGCACGGAGATGCGCAGCCCCTCGATGGTCGTCGAGTGGGTGTCCACCGCAAGGCCGCGCTTGTGCGTTGTCTCGACGATCACCTGCTGCGCCTCCGGCGAGAAGCCGATGAACGTGGGCTGGTCGAAATGGCTGGTGCCGCCGTACTTCAGGAAGTCGGGCCGCTTGTCGAGGTACTTCCCGATGGCGACCCGCAGCTCCTCCGGCGTCATGTCGGCGAGCGTCTCGCCCGCGTCCTGCGCCATCGCGTCGTCCACCTCGGCCTGGAAGCGCGTGATGTCGCGCTGCGGGGAGAGCGAGAACGACACCGAGTAGGGGCCGCCCCAGCCCACGATGTTGCCGGCGGCGAGGATGCGCGCGCCGGTCGCCTTGCCGCTCGCGATGGCGTCGCGCACCTGCGTCAGCGGGACCAGGAACCCGTAGCTGTCGCGGACCGTGGTCACCCCGTACGTCAGGTCGATCTGCGCGGCCTCGAGCACGATCTCGTTCTCGCGCGGGTAGTACTTGGCGAGCGTCTCGTAGCGGTCGCGCTGGCCTCCGTAGAGCGAGAGATGGACGTTGGTGTCGATGAACCCCGGGACCACCCAGCGCCCGGCCGCGTCTATGACCGTGGCGCCGCGGGGAGCGTTGACATTGCCGCGCGCGCCGACGGCGCTGATCCTGTCGCCGTGGATCACGATCACCGCGTCGGGAACGGCGGGACCGCCGTTGCCGTCGATCAGGGTGGCGCCGGTGATCGCCACGTCCTGCGCGCTCGCGGCAAGCGGCGCCGCGAGGCAGGCGGCGATCACGGCCGCCAAGAACAGGCTGACCAATGGGGCTCGTGTCATTCCTTCGCTCCTCCCTCCGCAGCATTCTAGAGTGCGAACACGTTCCGCAGGTCCGAGCCATCGCAGCCGGCGTGGCCTGCCTGAAGGAACCGCTGTCATCGCGAGGCCGCGAGCGCAGCGAGGGGCCGTGGCGATCCCGAAGCCATCGCGATGGCCCCGGGATTGCTTCGTCGCCGGCCGAAGGCCGGCTCCTCGCAATGACAGCCGCCTCCCCGGGACGGCGGGGCGCAACCGCGGCAACGGCGTGACCGGCACCCGACTGTTCGCGCCGTCCGCGCGGCCCGCGAGGATCGCCATGTGCAGCCGCTGGGCCCGGACCTGGAGGCCTTGCGCGGCCGCGTCGCGTTAAAGTGGGGTCCTTGGCCGTGACTTGGGCGCCGGCCGGCCGCGGTCGTGCCGGTAACCGTCGCACCTGATCCCGTTGGAGCACGGCCGGGCGCGGGGAGGATCCATGGCGAAGATCGGGGCCACATTGCTCGACGTCTTTCCGTTCTGTCTCGGCGGGAACGTGTTCGGCTGGACGGCCGACGAGAGGCAGTCGTTCGCCGTGCTCGACGCCTACGCCGCCGCCGGCGGCAACTTCGTCGACACGGCCGACGTGTACTCCGCGTGGGTGCCGGGCCACCGAGGCGGCGAGTCGGAGACGATCCTCGGCCGGTGGATGGCCGCCCGCGGGAACCGCGACCGCATCGTCGTCGCGACCAAGGTGGGGATGCTGGCGAGCCTGCGCGGCCTCGCCGCGAAGACGATCCGCGCGGCGGCCGAGGGCTCGCTCCGCCGGCTGGGGACGGATCGCATCGACCTCTACTACGCCCACGTCGACGACGCGGCGACGCCGCTCGAGGAGACGCTGCGGGCGTTCGACGCCCTCGTCCGCGAGGGCAAGGTCCGCCACATCGCCGCCTCGAACTACACGGCGCCCCGCCTCGCCGAGGCGCTCGCCGTCTCGAAGCGCCTGGGCCTCGCCCGGTACGTCGCCCTCCAGCCGCACTACAACCTGGTCCACCGCGCCGAGTACGAGGGCGGCCTGGCCGAGCTGTGCGCCCGCGAGGGCCTGGCGTGCTTCCCTTACTACGCGCTCGCCAGCGGGTTCCTCGCCGGCAAGTACCGACCCGGCACGAAGGTCGAGAGCGCTCGCGCCGGGGGCGCGGGCAAGTACCTTGACAACAAGGGCCTCCGGATCCTCGCCGCGCTCGACGCCATCGCGGCGGAGCACCCTACCTCGGTCGCCGCGGTGGCTCTCGCGTGGCTCCGCACGCGCCCGGCCGTCGTCGCCCCGATCGCCAGCGCCCGCACCCCCGACCAGCTCGCGGAGCTCCTGCCCGTCGCCTCGCTCCGCCTCACCCCAGACGAAGTAAAGAAGCTCGACGAGGCGTCGGCGTAGCTCCGGAGGGCTTCGCGAGCCGACCCGTGTCCGCCGGCCCTCGGTGCGCACACCGATCGCGCGTTTCCAGACGTGCACCTGCGGGATTCTCACCCGGCGGCCCGTCAGCCTACCTGCGCCCTCACTTCCGGTACTGGCGTACCCGACACCTATTGCGGGCGTTGCGCTCGAGAGCGCCGCGGCCTCTACTGGCGGCGATCCAACTCCGGAATAGTCGTCGCGGAGAGCGGTGTTGCCGAGGTGACTCACAACAGCGACAGGTCCGTCGAGAAGGTATGGGGACCAAAGGGGGACGCTCGCCATGACCCGGTTTGCCTCGAAATTCCTCCCAGCCGCCGTCCTGATCCTCGCCACCGCCGCGGTGGCTCACGGACAGGAGGCAACGGCTGCTGCACTTCCCTCCAACCCGTACGCGCCGCCGGCGTGCGTGCCGGGGGTCCCGTTCACCGACGTCACCTGCACGACGGGGTTCGACCCCTGGATCGAGCAGTTCGGAGCCGACGGGATCACCGCCGGCTGCGGCGGCGGCCTCTACTGCCCGAACGCGACGGTGACGCGCGAGCAGATGGCGGTGTTCATCGAGAAGGCGATGCGGGGGACGGCGACGTGGAGCCCTGGGGACCTGGGCAGCGGAAACACCGGCCTGGGTGCGAACGCACTCCTCAACAACATCTACGGGGAGGAGAACACGGCGATTGGTTCCGGCGCGCTCTACACGCAGAGTTACAGCGCCGGAAACTCCTCGTATCAAAGCTCCAACACCGCAGTCGGGTTCAATGCACTGCACTTCAACCAGCCTGATGTCGCGTATCCCGACGGGACCCGCAACACTGCGATCGGTGCGAACAGCCTGTTCAGCAACACGGATGGCTACGCCAACACGGCGCTGGGCAACCAGAGCCTGATAAGCCTCACATTCGGCTACGACATCACCGCGCTCGGCTACGGTGCCGGGTCGCAGCGGCAGTACGGCTACTTCAACACCTTCGTGGGTGCGAGCGCCGACGCGGCGGCGGAGTACCTCTTCGATGCCACGGCGATCGGGTACAACGCGGTCGTCGATGACTCGTACCATGTGCGGATCGGGGACGGCAGCGTCACGCAGATCGGCGGCCAGGTGGCCTGGTCGAACCTGTCGGACGCCCGAGCGAAGACCGACATCCGGGACCTCGACCTCGGGCTCGACTTCGTGATGGCGCTGCGGCCGGTGTCGTTCACGCTCAGGCAGGGGAACGGCCGGACGGACATGGGGTTCGTCGCCCAGGATGTCGAGGCGTTGCTCGGCGACGGCTTCAACGTCCTCGGGATCGGCGGCGACAAGGACCGCACGCTGTCGCTCCGATATGCCGACCTGATGGCGCCGATGGTCAAGGCGATCCAGGACCAGCAGGCGCAGCTCGCCGCCAAGGACGCGCGGATCGCGGATCTGGAGAAGAACCAATCCACACAGCAAGCGCAGATCGATGAGTTGAGAGCGCAGGTGCGGCTGCTGGTCGCCTCGGAGCGGGCGGGCGGGGGCGGCGCCCGGCCCTAGCGCCGCCGGTGTCGGATGCGCGCGCAATGGGGTGGAGCCGGACAGCCGCACGGTCGGTGATTCGGTCGGCAGGAGCGTCGAGCGGAGTCTGGGGATTGCGTCCGAAAGGGCGAGGGGGGTGTTATGAAATCACGCGATTGGATCGCCGGAACAATGTTCGCGATCCTGAGTGCATGGATCACGGTGTCGGCGCTCGCGCAGCAGGCGCCGCAACCAAGGCCCGTCGCGCCGGACAACCCGTACGTGCCGCCGACGTGCTCCGGGGTGTTCTCGGACGTGGCGTGCCCGAGCGGGTTCGCGGTCGACTGGATCGAGCAGTTCTACGGCGACGGGATCACCGCGGGGTGCGGGACGAACCCGCTTCGCTACTGCCCGGACTCGGCCGTGACGCGTGCCCAGATGGCGGTGTTCGTCGAGAAGGCGATGCGCGGGACCGCACCGTGGTCGCCGGGAGACCTCGGGAACCAGAACACCGGCATCGGCGCCGCGAGCCTCCCGTTCAGCGTCCTCGGTTCGGCCAACACGGCGTTCGGTTGGGCCGCTCTCGCCGCCGACGACACGGGCCACTCCAACACCGGGATCGGCGCGGCCGCCCTCGAGTCGAACTCGACCGGCACCAGCAACACCGCGGTCGGCGACCAGGCTCTCTACGCCAACACGACGGGCGAGAACAACACCGCGGTCGGGCTGGCGAGCCTCGGGTCCAACACGGAGGGTACGGACAACACGGCCCTCGGCCTGGTCGCGATGGAGTTCAACACCACCGCCGGCAGGAACACCGCCGTGGGCTCGGGCGCTCTCCAGGCCCAGTCGTACAACCCCGGCTCCATCTGGGTGAGCAACAACACGGCCGTTGGCGCGTTCGCCCTCACCTCGAACCAGCCCGACGGGGGGAACGGGAACCTCAACGGCACCAACAACACGGCGCTCGGGGCCGATACGCTCGAATTCAATACCACCGGGTACTACGATACGGCGGTCGGCCAAAACGCCCTCCACGCAGTCACCACCGGCTTCGACAACACGGCGATCGGGTGGAAGGCCGGCGCGCGGGGCGGCGACAGCATCACCGGCTACACCGGCTCGACCGTCGCCTTTGTCAACACCGTCGCGGGCTCGTACAACACGTTTGTCGGCGTCGCCGGCTCAACCGCCGAGGTGAGCAACTGCACCGCGGTCGGGATGGACGCGTACTGCGACGCGACCAACGAGGTCCGGTTGGGCAACTTCTTCGTCAGCTCGATCGGCGGCAAGGTCGGCTGGAGCGCGCTCTCCGACGCCCGTGCCAAGACCGACATCGCGGACCTCGACCTCGGGCTCGACTTCGTGCTGGCGCTGCGCCCGGTGTCGTTCCGCTACAGGGGCGGCAACGGGCGCACCGACATGGGGTTCGTGGCGCAGGACGTGGAGGCCGTGCTGGGCGACGGGTACAACGTCCTCGGCATCGGAGGGGACAGCGACCGCACGCTGTCGCTGCGGTACACCGACCTGATGGCGCCGATGGTCAAGGCGATCCAGGAACAGCAGGCGACGATCCAGGCGCAGCAGGCGAGCCTCGAGCGCCAGGCCGCGCTGATCGACGCGTTGCTCGCTCGGGTCGCGAAGCTCGAGGGGGCGGTCGCTCCGCGCTAGCGCCTCGCCCCCTCCGGCGGAGGAAGCGCCGCGGCCGGAGGTCGGCGCTCCCGCGCCCGGTCCGGAATGAGCGACCGGCAGACGGTGTTGGTCTGACCAACCAAGAAAGCGCCGCAAGGGCCGGAGGCGCGGGTGGCGGGTATCCAGGTTCGGCCGGCTCGCGGTCGGCAAGGAGGATGGCATGTCGAGATGGAGTGGAGTGTTCGCCGTCGTACTGGCGGGGTGCATCGGCGCCGCCGCAGCCGCGCTCGCGGCACCGCCGGCCGCGGCGCCGCCCGCTGCTGCACCGAGGGTTGGGGGCTCGGGGCTCGCCGCCTCCGCGCTCGGCGTCTACGCGCCGCCGGCGTGCGTGCCGGGTGTGCCGTTCGCCGACATCACGTGTTCGACCGGCTTCGACCCTTGGATCGAGCAGTTCGGGCTCGACGGGATCACGGCCGGCTGCGGCGGCGGGAATTACTGCCCGGGTTCCCCGGTGACCCGCGACCAGATGGCCGTGTTCATCGAGAAGGCGATGCGGGGGACGGCGAACTGGCCGGCACACACCCAGCTGGTGTGGGCGGTGAAGAATCCCGACGACACGCCCAACCCGACCGCGAGCGGCAACGCACTGCTCGCCGCCGTCGCCGCGATCCCGAGCTCGGGGAACGACGCGCCGTCTGCCAGCAACCCGTGGCTGGTCAAGGTCGGCCCGGGCATCTACGACCTCGGCACCGGGACGGTCTCTCTCCCGGCCTACGTGAGCCTCGAGGGCTCCGGCGTGTACGCGACGACTTTGCAGGAGACGAACTCGGACCCCTTCGTCATCAACTGCGCCGGGAGCGGCGAGGTAGCCTCGTTGACGGCGATCAGCGTCGGGACCGGGAGCCAGGCCGTCGGGATCTGGCTTGCGGGCTCGACTCGGCTGAGGAACGTCAGCGTGCTCGCGGAAGGTGCGTCGTCGATCAACGTGGCGATCGTCGCCAACCACAGCGGCAACTCGTTCCTGTATGACGCGGAGGTGGCGGGGCTCGGCGGCGCGTACACCCGCGGGCTCGAAAACCAGAACGCCACCGGGGTGGTGTTCCGAGGCGGCACGATCGAGGCGGCCGGCGGGTCGACGGCCAACCACGCGATCCTGAACAGCGCGGGAACGGTCTGGGTGACGGGGACGACGTTCGACGGCGGCGCGGTCACCGGCAGCACGACGTGCGCCGGCGTCACCGACGGCTCCTTCACTTTCTACCCGAGTACCTGCCCATAGGCGTACCTGAGTGTATGAGTAGGTCGGTCTCCCGGTTTGCGGCGTAGCGTGGTGCTCGCCGAGCGAACCGTACCCTGGTAACGGGTAACGGGTACCTCTATCAGCAGTCAAGGGGTTTCTTCGGCGCGCGCCTCGGCCTCGGACCCGCGACGCCGGCCGGCAGCGGTCCCTCGGCAAGGTCGATCGGTCGCGAGGCTGAGGTTGTCCTCCGCGGTACCCCGGTGCGGCCTGGCTCTGGCCACGCCCTCCCACAAGCGCAAGCCTCTCGTCTGGATCACGAGCGGCACACGCTGGCGTATCGACTGGTCGAAACTCCGCTGAGGCGCCGCGCCCAAGGTCCCGGACCAGGAAGGCGAGATGGCGATACGCGGTACCCATGCGGTGACCATGCCGGCTGGCTGCTTCCCCCGGGCCGGGGCGAGGGCCGTTCCCGGGTTCCTCTCCGTTCGTCGTTGCCCGCATGACGGAATATCGACCAACGAGAGAGGGTTCGCGCAGAAGAGAACACTGAGCAACGAGAAAGGAGGGCCGACGATGAGAGAGACATCGGCGGTCTTTGTTGGTGTCGCGGTGCTCCTGGCATGTGCGATCGAGGTCGCGGCGTCACCCGCTCGCAAGGCGAACGCCACGCAGCAGACCGCGACGGACAAGGTGGCCGAGCCTCCGGCTTGGAAGTACGGTGTCGCGCATCCCGGATTCCAGTTCACGATCGATCCGGGCGTGGTCCCGAAACCCAAGACCGGCAAGAGCGGGAAGAACGGGAAGAACAAGGCCGGGAAGGAGAAGATCTTCTGCGGCGTCTACTATCCGCCGACGTACAGCAACGCGCTCTTCTTCGTCAACAACACGAACAAGACGCTCCCGAAGGGGACCAGGGTCCAGTGGATCCTTCACGGTGAGAAGCAGAACCGGAAGCCGCTTGCCTTCAAGGGCGTCACGACTCCAGTGCCCTCAGCCTGGCCCGCGAGCCCCCCTGGCAACGAGTATTGGGGCACTGGGCCGGTGGCGGAGATTCATCCCCTGCAGGCCTGGGACCGTCCCTGCGAGGCGTGGGCGATCCTCCCGTAACCAGGCGCCGCAGGTCGCGGCAGCCAGCCCACGCCCGCCAAGACGCAGCAGGACTGGCGCCTGTGCGCCAACGATTGGCACCCGGATAGGCACCAGATCCGGCAGAGTTGACAAGCCGGAATCGAATCAATCGGTACCTCAATCGGTACCTTAATCGGTACCTGGGAATCGAATCGGTACCTGGTATCACCATCTCACTTTCTCTCCACGCCAAGGACCTCGGACGACGCCCCATCCACGCCGGCACCAGGGCCGCGGCGGGGAGGGCCGCGGTAGACTTGTCCGGTCGATCTCCGGGGGTGGGCCGTGATGGCGCTGCGCTGCACGCAGAACCTCCTCGCGAAACTGAGGGTGGACCGGCCGGGCGAGCCGCCGGCTGCGACGGCGCTGCTCGGCGACTGGGTTGCGACGCTCCTGGTCATGCGGCCCGCCCACCTGGTCGTGTGTATCAACGAGCGCTCCTTCATCGCCGTGGTGCTGGAAGCCCGCCGGCTCGACAGGCTCGTGGAGCGGTTCGAGCGCATGCTCGGCGAGGTGCTGGCGGCGATCGGCGCGTCGCCGGCGGCGGTCGAGGCGGAGCTCGAGCGCCTGCACCCGATCGCGTTGGCGCGCACCGCGGATCGCCGCGCCGTCGCGGTGCTCAACGACGCCTGCCGGTGCATCAAGCTCCTTGGGCCGGACCGCCCGGACCACTCGACCTTCGACTGGTCGCTCGAGCTGACGAACACGCCGCGCGGACCGCTCCGGCCGGAGTTCCCGGTCGACGCGGCGCTCCGGCTGCTCGGCGAGCCGCCGAAGCCCCGGCTCTTTCCCGCCGCGGTCCCCGACGAGATCGCTGCCGTCCTGCCGTATCCGGCGCACGCCCCGGCGCGGCCGCCCGGCGGGCGGCGCGAACACGGCCTCCTACAGGAGAAGCGCGTCCGCCGCGCGCTCCGCGAGCTCGCGAGTGCAGTTCACGACGAGGAGCTGCGGCAGGCGCTAGAGCCGGTTGCGGCCGCGCTCGACCGCATGCGCCGCGGTGAGGCCTCGCCGGTCGAGGTGTCGGAGCTCATCCACGAGTTCCACCAGGGCCCGGCACGGCGGATCTGGGCGTCCCACGCCTCGCTCGACCCCGCGATGCTGGTCGCCCGTGGCGTCGCCGACGGAATGCTCCCGCACGAGCGCGTGCCGGCCGAGATCCTCGCCGCGCTGGAGCCGAGGATCCTCGCCTTCCGGGACGACGGCCGGGACGACGGCTGAGCGCACCAATGAGGCCGGGCACGCGGGTGCCGACTGGGCGCGCCGGGCCAGCCTCCGTTCATGGCCCGGCCCTGGCGAGGTCCTGCAATTCCCACGACCTGCCGGCTGTTGGCGCCGTCATGCCCACGGTCTCGGGACGCGGACTTCAATGAGGCGCGCCGTCCTGCTATTCATAGGCCTCTTCGCGGGAGCACTCGCGGCCCGGCCGGTCGCAGGTCAAAAGGGCCCCACCGGCACGTGGATCGGGCAGTGGGAACGTGCCGGCTCGATTCTCGAGGTGGAGGTCGTGTTCGGGCGGACGGACTCCGGGTACGTAGGCAGCTTCTCCTCCAAGCAGCTACGCGTGGCCGGCATCCCGTTCCGGGAGATCCGATTCGAAGAGCCGAGCCTGTCGTGGAAGCTCGTGGGCGACGCGACCACGACCACGTTCGAAGGCACGGTTCAGGGCGATACGCTGACGGGCCGATTCCGCGAGGGAGAGGCCGGCGGGACGTTCAAGCTGACTCGTGGGACGGCGTCGGCTCCGCTGGATCAGGAGGACGTCACCTTCACCGACGGCCCGGTGACTCTGGGCGGCACCGTGATCTACCCTGCCGGGCCTGGGCCATTCCCCGGTGTGGTCTTCATCCAGGGGTCAGGCGCGGAAGGCCGCTGGGCCTCGCGCTTCCTGGCGACCGAGTTCGCGCGGCACGGGGTGGCGGCGCTGATCTACGACAAGCGGGGCGTCGGCAGCTCGACCGGGGACTGGCGGGAGGCCGGCTTCGAGGAGCTGGTGGGTGACGCCTCGGCGGCGGTCGAGGCGCTGCGAGCGCGGCCGCGGATCGCGCCCGATCGTGTCGGCATCCACGGCCACAGCCAGGGCGGCACGATCGCTCCGTGGGTTGCGAGCGCGAACCCGCACGTGGCCTTCGTCGTGGCGTCCGCCGCCCCGGGGTTGTCGATGGCCGAGACCGAAAGGTACAGCGTCTCCAACAACCTGCGGGTGCGAGACATGGCCGAACCCGAGAGGCGCCTCGCCGAGCGCTACGTCGGCGCGATCGTCTCGACAGCGTTCGACGGCGCGCCGCGCTCGAAGCTGGAGGCGGTCTGGCAGGAGGTTCGCGACCGTCCGTGGGCCTTTGCGCCGCCTCCGGAGCCGGATTTCTACTGGTCGTTCTCCCGCCGCATCGCCTCCTACGATCCGGCGACGTACTGGCGGCGGGTCGGCGCGCCGGCGCTGCTGGTGTACGGCGAGGCCGACGAGCGGGTCCCGCCGCGCGCGAGCGCCGCGAGGATCGCCGAGGCGTACCTGGCTTCCCGCGGTCCGCGGCTACAGGTCATCTTCTTCCCCGGCGGAGACCACACCTTCCGCGTGCCGCCGAGCGCGGCAGGAACGTTCGAGTGGCCGAGGAGCGTGCCGGGATACCCGGATCACGTGATCGAGTGGGTTGTCCGGGTGGCGCGCCCGTAGATTCGTCGGGCGACAGGCGGGCAGGGTCAAGCCCCGCCCCTACATGGCAACGGCCACGCGTCTCGGATGTAGGGGCGCCCCTTGCGGGCGCCCGCGCTTCTGCCGTCACCCCCCGCGAAAGCGGGGCTCCAGGCTTTGCAGCTGCAATGCTCTGGATTCCCGCGGGAGCCTGCCCCGGACTCCGATCCGGGGCGGGAATGACGACACGACGCCGAAACCCTGTCGCGTCTGTGGTCGTCGCCCCCGCGGAAACTCGCCCGGGACGCCGATCCGGTTTGATCTGCTCCGGCTGAGGAGCCTAGGATGCCCGCCGGAGGCGCTCCCCCTCGGCAGAACGCCGCGCGCCGGCCTCACGATCGACACGCGATGGGAGCCCCGCCTCCGGGAGGCCACATGGTCCGCCAGCGGAGCGCAGCGATCGTCCTTGGGCTCGCGGTGCTCGTCGCGGCTGCTGCAGCAGCCGCGCAGGCGCCGCCGAGTGAGGCGAACTTCACGGTCTCGATGGAACGGCCGGAGGCCCACTACCTTCGCGTCGTCCTCCGTTGCGATGGCCTCGGGGGCGATACGCACGACTTCGAGATGCCCGCCTGGACCCCGGGGTACTACAAGATCATGGACTACGCGAGGAACGTCGTGGACTTCCGCGCCGTCGACGGCGCCGGCTCGCCGCTGACGTGGGAGAAGGTCTCGAAGGGAACCTGGAGGGTCGCGGCCCGCGGCGCGGCGTCGGTCACGGTGAGCTACCGGGTGTTCGCCTTTGACTCGTCGGTTGCGGACAGCTTCCTCGACGACGGCCACGCCTACATCTCGCCCACCGGAGTCTTCGTGTACATCGATGGCAACCTCCGGCGCCCGGTGACCGTAACCGTCGAGCCGGCCAACGGCTGGACGACGATCTCCACCGGCCTCGACCCGGTCGAGGCCCGACCCGCCACGTTCCGGGCGCCCGACTACGACGTGCTCTACGACTGCCCGATCCTCGTGGGCAACCAGGAGGTCAGGCGCTTCGAGGTGAGGGGCGTACCACACACAATCGCGCTCGACAGCTTCGGGACCTACGACCGGGCCAAGCTCACGGACGACATCCGGCGGATCGTCGAAACCGCCGTGACGTTCATCGGCGAGATCCCGTACCGGCAATACACCTTCATCGCGATGAGCCCCGGGGTCGGCGGGCTGGAGCACCAGAACTCGACCGTCCTGATCTGCGACGCCTCCAGCCTGAACGACGCCAAGGGGTACCGGGACTGGCTCGCGTTCGTCGCCCACGAGTACTTCCACCTCTACAACGTCAAGAGGATCCGCCCGATCGCGCTCGGACCGTTCGACTACCAGCGGGAGAACTACACGAGGATGCTCTGGGTCTCGGAGGGGTTCACCGTCTACTACGAAGACCGGATCCTGCGACGGGCCGGCCTCCTCACGCCCGACGAGTACCTGGACAGGGTGAGCCGCTACGTCACGCGGTACGAGAACGTCCCCGGCCACCTCGTCCAGTCCGCGACCGAGTCGAGTTTCGACACCTGGATCCAGTTCTTCGCCCGGAGCGAGAACGCGGCCGACACGACGATCTCCTACTACGACAAGGGCGCCGCGCTCGGCGTCCTCCTGGACCTCGCGATCCGCAACGCGACCGGGAACCGGAAGTCCCTCGACGACGTGATGCGGACCCTGTACCGGACGTTCTACAAGGAGAAGCAGCGCGGGTTCACCGATCAGGAGTTCCGCGACGTGTGCGAGCGCACGGCGGGCGGCCCGCTGGGCGAGATCTTCGAGTACGCGAGCACCGTGAAGGAGATCGACTACCCGAGGTACTTCGGCTACGCCGGCCTCGACGTCGATGTTCAGCCCACCCCGCAGGCCGGCCCGTGGTTCGGCGCGAAGACGCATGAGAAGGACGGGAAGCTCGTCGTCGTGAGCGTCGAGGGGGATTCCCCTGCGGCGCGGGGCGGCCTCAGCGCCCGCGACGAGATCATCGCCCTGGACGGCGCCCGCTCGAGCGCCGACACGCTCTCCCAAACGCTCGCCGCCAGGCAGCCGGGGCAGGCCGCACGGATCCTCGTCTCTCGCCGCACCGGGGTCCACGAGCTCCAGGTCGTGCTGGGCACCAAGACCGAGCGCAGCTTCGAGCTCACGCGCAAGCCGGACCCGACCCCCCTCCAGTCGGCGATCCTCGCGGAGTGGCTGAGGGAGGCCCCGGCCCCCGTGGTCGCCGCCCCGAAGCCCTGAGCGTCGCGGCGCGCGCTGCGACGAAGGACCCCACGGACACCGCACCGGCGTCGTGGCCCGACGATCCGCCGCCGGCGCGGTCGCGGCAGGATGCCGCTCCCACCCAATTGGCGGGCCGACCCGGCTGGGCCCCGGTGGGAGCACCTTCGAGGTGCGAACGCGGAGCCGACCCCGCGCGATCGCGATGACCGTGGGATCCTTCGTGAGGCTGCGCCTCGCTCGGGACAGAGGCGGGCGGGGAAAAGCCGCCCCTGCGTGGCCATGGCGACGCGCCTCGGGCGTAGGGGCGTCCCTGGCGACCGCGCGCGAGATGTAGGAGTGCCCGGGAATCGAGTTGCGAGCGCCGTCTCCGGCGCGAAGCGAAGACTGTCCGCTACATCGTGCCCCGTAACGAGAGCTGAATCGTGCGTCCGGGCGCCAGCACGGACGTGGCGTCGGCGCTCCCGTAGTAGGTCCGGTTGGCGAGGTTGCGACCGAGCAACTGGAGCTCGAGGGCCTCGCTCAGGCGGTAGCCGACACCCGCGTCGATGACGGTGTAACCCGGGAGCGCCTGCTCGGTCGGCCCGGGCCGGTCGTCGCGCCGGTAGGCGGCGAGCCTGGCCAGCCACGACCAGCGTTCCGAAGGATCGCGCCGGAGCGTCAGGACGGCACCGGTCGGCGGGATCGTATCCATTGCGGTCCCGTCATCCAGCACTTCGCCGCGCTGCGACTGCAGCGCGAGCTGGACCAGGAGCCGCCGGGGGAGTCGGACCGTGGCCTCGACCTCGACGCCCCGCACCTCGCCCTCCCCGCGGTTGCGGAAGAAGTAGTCGCTCCCGGACTTGTAGCGCTCGATGAGATCGCGGATCCGATAGGTGTAGCCGTACGCGGCCAGTGCGACCGGCGCCGCCTCGTAGCGAAGCGCCACGTCGTACTGCCGGCTGGTTTCGGCCTCGAGGCCGGGGTTGCCGGTGATGAAACCGCGTCCGGAGATGCCGCGGTAGTAGCGGTCCGACAGAAGGGGATCGCGGAACCCCCGCGAGACCTGCGCCACGGCCTCGAGTCCTTGCGCCAGTGTGACGGTGGCGGCCAGAAAACCCGACACCGCCGAGTTCGACGTCGACCGGTCGCCGAAGTACCCGGCCGTGTTGCGCGTCGTCACGCGGTCGTACCTCAAGCCGGAACCGACGGCGAGCCTACCCGTCGACGCGTTGAGGCCGACGTAGGCGCCGAGGTCGTCGCGGCGGGCGTCCTCGATGCTGTCCTCCCGGGTGCGCGCCGGGTCGACGGCGGTGTAGGCAGTGTACCAGTTGACGGCCTCGAGCCCGTAACGGCCGTTGGCGTCGACGCCGAGGACGAGGCGAGCGGGGCCGAGCGCCCGTTCGGCTTCGACGCGCAGTCCGTAGTCGTGCGCGAGGACCGCGGCTTCGGAAAGCTGCGCAGCCTTGGAGGTGGTGGCGTAGGTGTACTTGTTGGTGAGCAGGTCGTACTGGTCCCAGGTCGTGATGACCGCCAGGCGCGAGAAGCCTGCGATCCCTCCCCCTTCCCACGATACGGTCGCCCTGTGTGAGGTGTCCTCCGGGTACCACGTCCGCGCGAGGTCGGACTCGGACGAAGGCTTGCCGAGATCACGGCCGAGGTCGGTGCGCCAGATCGCGCTCAGCATGCCTCCCAGGAGCTCGTGCTGGTAACCGGCGCGGAACCCCTTGATCTCGCCCTCCGAGTCGCGGACCTCGCCCAGCGGGCTGTCGTAGGCGCCGGCGCTGCGGTACGAGGCGCCGAGCATGAGGCCGCCGCCGAGGAGATCGGTGCCGACGTCCACCGCCGCGGAGCGCTGCCGGCCGTTGTCGGCTCCAGAGAGGGTGTAGCGCATCGACGTGGGCTCGCCGGGGCCGGGGATGTGGGTGCGCGCCCGGATGAGACCGCCGAACGCATCGGAGCCGTACGCCACCGAGCCCGGGCCCCGGACCACCTCCAGCTCGTCGATGGTGGCCGCGTCCACGAACGACGCCGAGGGCCCGGCCCGGCGCTCGGCGGTGACGCGCCCCTCATCGAGGACGATCAGCGTGCGAGCGGCGGCCATTCCGCGCAGCGAGGGCACGGCGGCGGCTCCGTCGCCGGCGCGGCCGGCGCCCGGGACGGACTCCAGGGCTTCGGTGAGGTTGACGGGCGCCCGCTGGTCCAGGTCGCCGCGGCCCTGGAGGGTGAGCGCGGCGGCGGGCGGCAGGTTGAGGTCGGGAGCCTCGCCGAGGACGATGACGGCTTCCGTCGCGGCCGCGTCGAGGGTGACGAGGAGCGGACCGGCCTCAGGGAGCGCCACCACCCGGATCGGCCTGGCGGTCACGCCGTCGGCGCCCGTCACCAGGAGCTCGAACGGGAGCGGCGGAGTCGGGTCGAGGCGAAACACGCCGTCCCTGCCTGCCGTCGCCGCTCCGCGCCCGCCGAGGACCTGGACGCGGGCGCCGACGACCGCGCGGCCGTCCGGCATGACCACCCGGCCCTCGAAGGCGACGGCCGGCAGGGCGAGATTGACGAGTGCGACGCAGGCGATGGTTGAAACCACTCGGTTGCGCAAGGATCCTCCTCGATCGATCGACTCGTCGCCGCCCGGCCGCGAACGCGTGCCGGTTCCGGCACGGTCGTGGATTGGCGTTCGCTGGCCGCCGGCCGACGAAACTGCACTGGCTGTGCGGTGAGAATCGGCCCCGGTGCCGGACCTCGGCCTATCTCCTGAGCGGGACGACGTTCGCGGGGCGGGCCTGGGGCACGAGGGCGCCTGACATCGCGGGCCTGGGGCGCTGAACGTGAGGCGTCCGGCTCGCGGCCCGCACCCCGACGCCCAACGTACGTGCGGCACGCCGGTGCAGCGGGGGCTTCGGCGCGGAGCCCGCGGTGTCGGCGAAGGGCGGCTCCGACGTGCGCGGGTCGGGCAGCGCGCGGGGTAGGGAAAGCCCCGAGCTCCAGTGCTGGACGCCGCGGGTGGGCGACCGTGGCGCGCCATCGGCCATCGCGCGGGGCTGACCGACGACGCCCGCGGAAGGCGGCTGAGCCGCTCCCCAGGGAACCGCAGCACGGCCGGCGTAGATGCCGGCCTGGGTTGCGGTCGCGGCGAGCAGCGCCGCCAGCGTCAGCGCGGTGAATGGGCGGCGATCAGCCTTCAGAGTCGGGGGGGACGACCGCATCGGCGTCGACTCGTTTTACGCTGTCCGGGTGTCTCGGTCAAGGAACCCCTGCTCGCACCGGTCCAGGCTCTCCAGCTGCAAAGGCCTGGATTCCCGGGTTCGCGGGAATGACGACAAGACACCAAGACCCGGCCGTGTCTTTGGCCGTCACCCCCGCGAAGGCCTGCCCCGGACTCCGATCCGGGGCGGAAATGACGGCAAGACACCATGCCGTTGGCTCGACCGCGGCGCGGAGCGGCCGGGTGTCCTCTCCGCCCGTCCGCTCGAGGGGTTCTACTCCTTCTTCGCCACTCCCGGGGTACCGGGGTGCGCGGCGTCGTAGGCCGCGATGTCCGCGTCCCGCAGGTGCTCCGCCTTCCACACCATCGCCCGGTGGATGCGGCTCCAGCCGCTCGGGTGATCGTAGAAGACGAACTCCTCGACGGGCCCGGGCTTCATCTTGCGGTACTCCGACAGGTGCAGCGCCGCCTGGGCGAAGCCGTCGGGCAGCCGGGCGACGTTGATGCCGTAGTTGTCGGCCTCGGCCTCCATGGTGCGCGTGATCGTGTTCTCGACCGGCGTCAGCACGAACATGAACGCGGAGAACAGGAACAGGAGGAGCGGCAGCCCGGCGACGTCGCCGGCGCCGCGGATCCCCCAGCGGGCGCCGCAGCGCGCCTGCAGGGCGTCGAACGCCCAGCGCAGCGTCCCGAAGCCGACGACGATGATGACGCCGATGAACAGCATCCCCTTGTAGACGTGGTTGAGGACATAGTGGCCCATCTCGTGGCCGAGCACCGCCTTGATCTCCTCGTCCGAGCCTCGGTTCATCAGGTTGTCGTTCATGCTGATCTGCGTCGTGCCGAGCAGCCCGCTGACGTGCGCGCTCATCCTCTTGGTCTGCTTCGAGGCGTCGAACTCGTAGACGTCGGTCGCCGGGATACCGTTCGCGCGCGCCATCGAGAGGATCTGCTGCTTGAGCGGCGTGTCGGGCAGCGGCTTGAACTTGTTGAACACCGGCTCCAGGTAGACCGGCGTGATCGCCGTGCCGAACACCGCGAAGGCGATGAGGACGAGCGACCCCCAGAGCCACCACGTGCGCGGCGCCTTGCGCAGGACGGCGTAGATCGCCGTGATCGCGAGGGTGCCGAGGACCAACCCGATCGCCAGGCCCTTCGCCTGGTCGCCGAGCCAGGCCTCCAGCGTCTGGTTCGACATGGCGTACTGGTGCTCGCGGAAGTAGCTCTCGTAGGCGCTCCACGGCAGCGTCACCGCGCCGGCGATGACGATGTACTGCAGCGAGTAGAGGGCGGTCTGCAGCCACCGGAAACGGGTGACCCGCTCGACCCAGTCGCGCATCCACGCCGAGAGCCCGGTGCCGAGGAACAGCCAGGCGACGACGAGGCCGGCGACGAGGTCCCACAGGATCAGCCAGTAGCCGCCCTCGAAGTAGGCGTCGGACTTCGCCCGCGCCTCCGGCGACATGGTCGCCAGGTAGGCGGCCGTGGCCGCATCCGGGTCGAAGTGAGCCGCCGCCTGCGCGGCGGCAGTTCCGGCCTTCGGAGCCTGCGCCGCCGTCGCGGCGCCGCAGACCAGGATCGCGACGAGCGTCACGAGCAGTGTCGTCCTCACACGCTTCATGGATGTCCCTCCCTCGCAGACGTCTTCCTCGCGTCAGAATACGCATTCCGATGCGGAGGGTTCTCACCGGGCCCGGCTTCCCGGCCCGGCGCTCGCGGCGTCGCGATCGAGGCCCCTCCCCCGGTTTGCGGGGGAGGTCGGGTGGGGGCTGAGCAAGGTACGAGCTGCGTCCTGACCCTCACCCCGCCCTGGTTGCGCCGAGACTAGGCGACGTCGAATCGGTCGAGGTTCATCACCTTGTGCCACGCCGTCACGAAGTCCTGGATGAACTTCGCCTGCGCGTCCGAGCTCGCATAGACCTCGGCCAGGGCCCGGAGTTGGGCGTTCGAACCGAAGACGAGATCGACCCGCGTGCCGGTCCACTTGACCTGGCCCGTCGTGCGATCGCGCCCTTCGAACACGTCCTTGGCGCCCGCGACCGGCTTCCACTCGGTGCCCATATCGAGCAGGTTCACGAAGAAGTCGTTCGTCAGCGCCTCCGGCCGCCCGGTGAAGACGCCGTGTCGGGCCTGTCCGAGGTTGGTCTTCAAGACGCGCATGCCGCCGACGAGGGCCGTCATCTCGGGCGCGGTCAGCGTCAGCAACTGTGCCTTGTCGACCAGCGCCTCCTCGGCCGATACGGAGCTCATGCCCTTGAGGTAGTTGCGGAAGCCGTCGGCGATCGGTTCGAGCACCGCGAAGGACTCCACATCGGTCTGCGCAGGCGAGGCGTCCATGCGTCCCGGCGTGAACGGGACCTTCACGTCGTGGCCGGCCTTCTTCGCGGCGTGCTCGACGCCTGCGCAGCCCGCCAGGACGATCAGGTCGGCGAGCGAGATCTTCTTGCCGCCGGACTGCGCGCCGTTGAACTCGCTCCGGATCCCCTCCAGGGTCTTGAGCACCTTCGCCAGCTGGTCCGGCTGGTTGACCTCCCAGCCCTTCTGCGGCGCGAGGCGAATGCGCGCGCCGTTCGCGCCGCCGCGCTTGTCGGAACCGCGGAAAGTGGACGCCGACGCCCAGGCGGTCGAGACCAGTTGCGAGACGGACAGCCCCGAAGCGAGGACCTTGCCCTTGAGGGAGGCGATGTCCTTCTCATCGATCAACGTGTGATCGACCGCGGGGATGGGGTCCTGCCAGATGAGCTCCTCGGCCGGCACCTCCGGGCCGAGGTAGCGTGCGCGAGGGCCCATGTCGCGGTGCGTCAGCTTGAACCACGCGCGGGCGAAGGCGTCCGCGAACTGGTCCGGATGCTCGAAAAAGCGCCTCGAGATCTTCTCGTAGGCAGGGTCGAACCTCAGGGAAAGGTCCGTGGTCAGCATGGTCGGCCCGCGACGCTTCGACCGGTCGTGGGCATCCGGAATCGTGCCGGCGCCGGCGCCGCCCTTCGGAATCCACTGATGCGCGCCGGCCGGACTCTTCGCCAGCTCCCACTCGTAGCCGAACAAGTTCGCGAAGAAGTTGTTGCCCCACTTCGTCGGCGTCGTGGTCCAGGTGACTTCAAGGCCGCTGCTGATCGCGTCGCCGCCCTTGCCCGTGCCGAAGGTGCTCCTCCAGCCGAGGCCTTGCTCCTCGATGCCGGCGGCTTCTGGCACGGGCCCCACATGGGACGCAGGGCCGGCGCCGTGGGTCTTGCCGAAGCTGTGGCCGCCCGCGATCAGCGCGACGGTCTCTTCGTCGTTCATCGCCATGCGGGCGAACGTCTCGCGGATGTCCTTGGCCGCCGCGATCGGATCCGGGTTCCCGTTCGGGCCTTCGGGATTGACGTAGATCAGGCCCATCTGCACGGCGGCGAGCGGGTTTTCGAGGTCCCGGTCGCCGGAGTAGCGCTTGTCGTCCAACCACTGGTTCTCCGAGCCCCAGTAGACGGCCGCTTCCGGCTCCCAGGTATCCTCACGACCGCCGCCGAAGCCGAAGGTCTTGAAGCCCATCGACTCCAGGGCGACGTTGCCGGCGAGGATCATCAGGTCGGCCCAGGAGATCTTCCGCCCGTACCTCTGCTTGATCGGCCACAGCAGCCTACGCGCCTTGTCGAGGTTGACGTTGTCGGGCCAGCTGTTGAGGGGCGCAAAGCGCTGCTGGCCGGCTCCGGCGCCGCCGCGGCCGTCGCCGATGCGATACGTGCCGGCGCTGTGCCACGCCATGCGGATGAACAAGGGCCCGTAGTGCCCGAAGTCCGCCGGCCACCAGGCCTGCGAGTCGGTCATCAGCGTGCGGAGGTCCTTCTTCACGGCCCCCAGATCGAGGCTCTTGAACTCTCGAGCGTAGTTGAAGCTCTCGCCCATCGGATTGGACAGGGGGGAATGTTGGTGCAGGATGTCCAGCCGCAACTGGTTCGGCCACCAGTCACGGTTCGACGCGCCGCCGCCGGCTGTGTGATTGAACGGGCACCTTGTTTCGGTCTTGTCGTCACTCACGGTGTCACTCCCTTCATTGTCTGCGCAGCGGAGGAATCACGTGCCACGCGCGTACAGGACAGGAATCCCCATGAGCATCGCGGGACTCGGGCGTCGTGCGCGAGAGACGGGGAGATTCTCCTGGGTCGTCATGACGGACTCCTATGGGCCTCCATCATACTGACCCGCCCGGTGGCGGTGTCACATCGTATTTTAGTCCTCCCACAGCCGCCACCCAGCGGAGCGGAGCGCGGCCGGGCTCAGCGCAGCTTCGACCAGTCGATGCGCCAGCATGTGCCGGTCCTGATCCAGACCAGAGGCTTGCGCTTGTCGGCGGGCGTGGCGAGAGCCAGGTGGTACAGGGCATCCACCCTCCAGTAGAACCCGCGCGTGTGGGGCGTGTCGGACCAGCCGAAGAGTCGGACGTCGAGGTGGTGGGCGAACTCGTGCAGGAGCGTGTTGAGCATCCCGCGATAGCTCGCCACCTTGCCGAGGATGGCCGTGCGCATCCAGGCCCGGAGCACGCCGGTCTCGATCGTGTAATCGCCGTGGAGCTCGTAGTCGAGGTGGCCGTCGCGGACGCGGTGCGGCCGCACGCCGAGGATCTTGAGCTGCGGCGCCGGCACACGGTAGAAGCCGGCGAGATGGTCGAGCAGCGCCTGGCCGGCGCGGCGCACACCGGGCGCCTGCGCCGCCTCCAGCGCCGCCCGCAGCCGGTCGGCGTCCTGCTGCAACGGCTCCGCCGGCGGAAGCTCCAGCGTGTGCTGCGCGTCGCTCGCCTCGTACTGCCGGCGCATGCGTACCGCCCGGGGCACCGGGTCCGTGACCACGGGCGGACTCTAGCGGAGGACAGACCGCCGGCCCGGCCGGCTCGCGTGGCCTGCTCGCCGGATGCACCAGCGGTATGCTGAAAGAAGCGGAGGCTCCCCATGAAGAAGCTCCTCGTAGCGGTAGTCCTGATCGCCGCCGGCATCTACGGCTTCAAGGCCTGGGACAGGCACCGGGGTGCGGACGCGGCCCGGCTGCGGGCGGCGGGTGTGGTCCGCGCGATGGCCGAGAACGATCAGCAGACGGCCATCGGCCTGTGGTCAGAGAACCGCGAGAAGCTCGACATGGCCGGACTCGAGGCCTATCAGCTCCGCTTCCAGACGTTCTGGGCGGATTCGGGCCTGTCCTCGGGCTCGGGATGGGTCGTCACCGGCGTCGAGTCGGATCCGGGCGGCGACGTTCACCTGGTGACGCTGCAGAGCGGTGACCAGCAGGTCGTGCTCCGGGTCCCGGCCGACACGCCGATCAGCTTCGTCCCTCGGAGATGATCGGCGCCAGGCACGCCGCTGCGCGGCTCCTCGCAGTCTTCATGAGCCGTGGGCGGACCCCGGACCACGAAGGTGGCAATGGTGGCTGATCCAGTGGAGTCGGGATCCCGACGCGGGCGGCCGCAGGAAGCGTCCCCTACAGCAACTCTGCAGGGTCTGATTGGGTAGGGGCGGGGCTTGCCCCTGCCCGGGTTGTCGTTGCGAGGCTCCTGAGCGCAGCGAGGAAGCCGTGGCGATCGCCCGGCCATCGCGCCGGTGTTGGGACTGGTTCGGGCGCTCTGTGGCCTCGCGACAGCACCCTTGCCCGGACCGCAGCGCGCGGCCGCTCGCGCGTGCCGTTCGGGGGCGCGGAATGTCGGCTGCGTCGGACGGTTGTGAAGATTCGACAATGGGAAGTGTTGCGTATGGGGAACGAGCGGATCGGCCGCGACGAGCCCGCGCGGCGGCCGGTGCGCCCGCCCGGAAGCCGGCTCGGTCCGTGCAGCCTTCGTCCCCCGCCCTGTGTGAGGGAGCGAGGGACGGCGGTCCCGGGACAGAGTCCCAGATGGCGGCGTAGGCGTAGCCGACGATGACGCTGCACGCCGGTGAGCGGTTGGGGCCCTACGAGATCCTGGCGCCTCTCGGCGCCGGGGGGATGGGGGAGGTGTACAGGGCCCGCGACCCGCGGCTCGACCGCGAGGTCGCCGTCAAGGTCCTGCCGGAGCACCTGTCCGGAAGCCCGGAGCTGCGCCAGCGGTTCGAGCGGGAGGCCAAGGCGGTCGCCGCGCTCTCTCATCCGAACATCCTCGCGATTCACGATTTCGGGACACATCAAGGGACCGCCTATGCCGTGACGGAGCTGCTCGAGGGCGATACGCTGCGGGGCAAGCTCGCCGCCGGACCGATCCCCCCGAAGCAGGCCGTGGACTACGCCCTCCAGACCGCCAGAGGCCTTGCCGCCGCACACGAGAAAGGCGTCGTTCATCGGGACCTGAAGCCCGAGAACCTGTTCGTCCAGCGAGACGGCCAGGTCAAGATCCTCGACTTCGGCCTGGCCAAACGGGTGGAGCCGGCCGGCGACGGCGAAGCGACGGGGCGCCCGATGGAGCCGGAGCCTACGGAGCCGGGAACCGTCATGGGCACCGTGGGATACATGTCGCCCGAGCAGGTGCGGGGGCTCCCCGTCGATCACCGCAGCGACCTCTTCTCGCTCGGGGCGATCCTCTACGAGATGCTGTCGGGCAAGAAGGCGTTCAAGCGGGACACCGAAAGCGACACGATGGCGGCGATCCTCCGGGACGAACCGCCGGAGCTGTCGGGATCGGGGCGGGGCATCTCGCCGGCCCTCGACAACATCATCCGGCATTGTCTGGAGAAGGACCGGGAGAACCGCTTTCAATCGGCGAGGGACGTTGTGTTCGCGCTCTCCGACCAGTCCTCGCAAACTGTGACGAGCGGGGAACGGCCGGCGGCGCCGCGGGTTGCAAAGAGGAACGCCGGCATCGCGGTCGCCGCTCTCGTCGTTCTGGCGGCAGCGGGCATCTTCCTCGTGCGTCGTCCTCACGAAACGCCGAGCCAGCCGGGCGGCGTCAAGCGCCTGGCCGTGCTGCCGTTCGAGAACCTGGGTCGCCCCGAAGACGACTACTTTGCCGATGGCATGGCCGACACCGTACGCGGCAAGCTCACCTCGTTGCCGGGGATCGAGGTGATCGCGAGAGGCAGCTCAACCCCATATAAGAAGACAAAGAAGACGCCTGACCAGATCGCACACGAGCTGGGAGCAAGATACCTGCTGACGGCCACGGTTCGATGGGAGAAGACCGGAGGCACCAGCCGCGTCCAAGTCAGCCCCGAGTTGGTCGAGGTGAAGGAGTCCGGCGCCGCCACCTCGAAATGGCAGCAGTCGTTCGACGCGGCGCTGACGGACGTTTTCCAGGTGCAGTCGGATATCGCGACGCGGGTGGCGCAGGCTCTCGATCTAGCGCTCGGAGCGACCGACGAGAAGTGGCTCGCGGAGAAGCCCACGCAGAACCTCGCTGCCTACGACGCGTTCCTGAAGGGCGAGGAGGCATCGAGGAGCCTGGCGATCAACGATCCGGTCAGCCTGCGCCGAGCGCTCGGGTTCTACGAGCAGGCCGTGGCGCTCGATCCCGGCTTTGCGCGCGCCTGGGCGCAGATCTCCAAGGCCGACTCGATCCTGTACGGCAACAGCGTGCCGACGCCGGAGCTGGCCGAACGCGCGCGCCAGGCAGCGGAGAAGGCGGTCACCCTCGCGCCAGACCAGCCCGACGGATACCTGGCCCTTGGCACCTACATGCGCGTGGTCGTCGCGGACCTCAACCGCGCGCAGGAGGAGTATTCGAAGGGGCGGCGCGTTGCGCCCGGCAACGCAGATCTCGTCAGGGCTACCGCGTTGACCGAGCAGAACCTCGGCCACTGGGATGCGGCGGTCGAGCACTTCAAGCAGGCCGAACGCCTCGATCCCCGCTCGATCAACAACAAGTGGACGCTCGGCATCGCGCTGCGTAGTATGAGGCGATATGCCGAAGCTCGCGCGGCGTTCGATCGAGGCCTGGCTCTGGCGCCCACCAACCTCACGCTGATCGAGCAGAAGGCGATGACGTTCCTCGGGGAGGGCGATCTCACGGGCGCCCGGGCCGTGCTCCGGGCCGCGCCCAAGGAGGTGGAGCCCACCGCGATCGTCTCCTACCTGGCGACCTACTTCGATCTCGTCTGGGTCCTCGACGAGGAGCAGCGTGAGCTTCTCCTGCGCCTGACGCCGGTCGCGTTCGACAACAACAAGGGGTTCTGGAACCTCTGCCTCGTCCAGGCCTACGCGCTCGATGGCGATGCGGCCAACGTCCGCTACCACGCCGAGGAGGCGAGGAAGGCTTTCGAGCAGCAGCTGCGGGCGGCGCCCAAGGACGCTCAGCTTCACGCCCAACTCGGCCTCGCGCTGGCCTACCTCGGCCGAAGAGACGAGGCGGTCCGCGAGGGGGAACGCGGCGTCGCGCTCCTGCCCGTGACCGGAGATGCGTACAATGGCCCTTACCTCCAGCACCAGCTCGTCCGCATTGACATCCTCGTTGGCGAGCCGGAGAAGGCGCTCGATCAATTGGAGCCGCTTTTGAGGATCCCCTATTACCTCTCGCCCGGCTGGCTCAGGATCGATCCGAACTTCGACCCCCTGCGGAAGAACCCGAGGTTCCAGAGCCTGCTTGCCCGGTAGCCCGTCCACGCGAATCGGTACCGCTCGCTGTCATTGCGAGGCTCCCGAGCACAGCGAGGGAGCCGTGGCGATCCGGTGGGAAGGAAGCGATGCCCAGGAACCCGGTTGGGGAGGGGATTGCTTCGTCGCCCTGCCTGCGGCCGGGCTCCTCGCAATGACATTGACTCGGGTGCGTCGCCGCTGCGCGGCTCCTCGCAATGACCTCCATCCGGATCACGGACACCCCGGCCTCCGGATCAGGGGCAGCGTGCCGAGGGACAGGAGATTGTAACCAGGTCTCACCGGCAGGCAAAGATGGCGGCGGAGGTCGTGAATGACGTCGCTGCTCACCCTGCTCGCATGCTCGCGGCCGTGCAGCCGGCGGCAGCCGCCGCCCCTCCACCGCCGTTCGCCTTGGTCGAGCTGTTCACCTCGGAGGGGTGCTCGAGTTGCCCGCCGGCGGATCGCTTGGTCGGCCGAATCGCCGAGGAGGCGTCCCGGTCTGGGCAGAACATCCTTCCGCTCGCGTTCCACGTGGACTACTGGGACTACCTCGGTTGGACCGACAGGTTCGCGCGGCCGGAGTTCGGACGCCGGCAGCGCTGGTACGGCGCGGCGGGGCGCTCGGACGGCGTCTACACGCCGCAGCTGGTCGTCAACGGCGTCGCGGCGTTCGGCGGCTCGGACGAGCGTCGCGCCAGGGCCGCGATCGCCGAGGCGCTCGGCCGGACCCCGGCGGCGTCGCTCGTCGTGAACGCAACCCTCGATCGACCGGCGCACGCCGTGAAGGTGCGGGTCGCGGGCGTCGGCCTGCCGGGTAGCGCGACGGTCGACATCGCCGTGGTGGAGAGCGGGCTTTCGACGCGCGTCCTGCGGGGCGAGAACGCGGACGCGGTGCTCGAGCACAGCCGGGTCGTGCGCGGGTGGGGGACGCTCGCCCGAGGCGCGACGGCAGGCGAGGTCGTGATCGCGGTCCCGCCGGATCTCGTCGGCGAGCGGGCGTCGGTCGTCGCCTTCGCGCAGGACCCGGCTACCGCCCGTGTGCTGGCCGCGGCCGGCGTCCCCCTGCGGAAGGAGCCGCGCGAGTGATGCGCGGACGAACAATTGGCGGCAACGCGGTTGCACTCGCGACGATCCCGCGCCGAGCCGTCGAAGGCATCGGGACGCGGGCAACGGACGTTCAACGGGAGATGCGCCCTCGGCGGCGATCTCAGGAAGGGCAGGTAACACCGATGCGCAACACATTGGCGGTCGTGGTTGTGGGTGGGGCGATGCTGTTGGGCGGTCTCGGGTCTCCGGCGCCGGCGGCGGGAGCGATGTTCGAGACCGCGGTCTTCGCCGGAGGCTGCTTCTGGTGCATGACGCCGCCGTTCGAGAAGCTCGAAGGCGTCACCAAGGTCGAGTCGGGCTACACGGACGGAACCGGAACGAACCCGACCTACGAGGACTACGCGCAGCGGGGGTTCGTCGAGGCGGTGCGGGTGACCTACGACCCGGCCGTGGTGTCGTACGAGCGGCTGCTCGACGTCTTCTGGCATCAGATCGACCCCACGGACAAAGGCGGCCAGTTCGTCGACCGCGGGAGGCAGTACCGCGCCGCGATCTTCGTCCGCGATGTCGAGCAGCGACAGCTCGCGGAACGCTCGCGCGGCGCCGTGGCGGCCTCGCGCCGCTTCGCCAAGCCGATCGTCACCGAGATCCTCGACGAGTCGCCGTTCTTCCCCGCCGAGGAGTACCACCAGGACTACTACAAGAAGAACCCGCTCCGCTACAAGTTCTACCGGTACAACGCGGGCCGCGACCAGTTCCTCGACAAGGTGTGGGGCGCGTCGCATGAGGGGGGGCTGATGCCTGCCGCGATGAAGACGACGTCCTCCGGGATGTACGCCAGGCCGCCCCTGGACGAGATCAAGGCGAGGCTCACGCCGTTGCAGTACCGCGTGACGCAGCAGGGCGACACGGAGCGCGCGTTCAACAACGAGTACTGGCACAACGAGAAGCCCGGCATCTACGTGGACATCGTTTCCGGCGAGCCGCTGTTCAGCTCGCTCGACAAGTTCGACTCGGGGACCGGCTGGCCGAGCTTCAGCCGCCCGCTCGAGCCCGGCAACATCGTCGAGCGCAAGGACTCGTCGCTGTTCACGACCAGGACCGAGGTGCGCAGCAAGCACGGCGACTCCCACCTGGGGCACCTGTTCGACGACGGACCGCCGCCCACCGGCATGCGCTACTGCATGAACTCGGCGGCGCTGCGTTTCGTTCCGCTCGAGGACCTGGAGCGAGAAGGCTACGGCCAATACCGCGCGCTCTTCGCGGCGAGCAAGTAGCCGTGGCAATCCCGCGGGGAGGACGCGATGCCCGGCGATACCGTTGGGGAGGGGATTGCCGCGTCGGTCCTCGCTTCGCTCGGTCCTCCTCGCGATGACGGCGAGTCGAAAGCGTCGCCCGATCCACAGCCCGGTGTGGGGCGCGCACGCCGTGCGCGCGGTGGTTGTGCACGATGCAACGACAGCCGGCGCGGCGCGCCGGCCCCACATCTCGCGACCGCACCTGCGTCCGCGGCGGCACCGCCAAGGGTGCAGTTTCCTCCCGCCCGCTGTCATTGCGAGCTTCCCGAGCAGCGCGAGGGAAGCGTGGCAATCCCGCGGCCATCTCGGTTACCTCGGGATTGCGTCGTCGCCGCTGCACGGCTCCTCGCAATGACAACCAGTTCCGGGCCACTGGCGGCCCGCAAGGGTCGCCCGGTGCCTCTCTCCCTCTCCCGCGTGCGGGAGAGGGCGGGGGAGAGGACCTTGTCTCCCTCTCCCGCGTGCGGGAGAGGGCGGGGGAGAGGACCTTGTCTCCCTCTCCCGCGTGCGGGAGAGGGCGGGGGAGAGGACCTTGTCTTCCTGTCCAGCGTGCGGGAGAGGGCGGGGGAGAGGACCTTGTCTCCCTCTCCCGCGTGCGGGAGAGGGCGGGGTGAGGGCGGAGATTCAGGTCGAACCTCGCTCCACCCCCGTCTAGCCTCCCCCGTGAGCGGGGGCGTGAGCGGCCGACCGTCCTCGCCGAGCGACGTGCCGCGGCCCTCCTGCGCGGCCACCCGGTGCTCCTGGGTGCGATTGGATGGGCAGCCGGTCTGAAGCCAGAGACGAAGATCCGCTCGATCCGTTAGATCTCGGTCTTGCGGTGTGCGATCAGGCGCAGCAGCCGTGTGATCGCCGCGTGGAACAACACGTAGACGATGATCGCGATCACGATCGGCAGGACCAGCGTGGCGCCGCCGGCCGACGGGCTCCCTACGATCCCGCGGAACATGGAGTAGAAGGGATCGGTCACGATCCGGATGAATTTGACGAACCCGTTGCTCGATTGGGCTGCGATCAGCGCGAGCACGAGCCTGACCCCGAGCAGCGTGTAGACGAGGTAGAAGACGTAGTCGATGACCTGCGAGACACGCGCCAGGACGCGCGCGCGTCCTACTTCGCGATCGGTGCCGACGACCTCGCCGATCGCCTTGCCGCGAAACCGGCCGGCCACCTGGTCCATCTCCTGCGCCTCGGCGCGGGTCGTGTGCTCGGCGCGCTGGGCGATCTCCGCATTGACGTCCCGCTCGACCCGCGACTTCATCGACTCGTGCTGAGCCGCGCGGCGCGCTTCGTCAGCGGTCAACTTCGTGTCTTCCATGTGGATTCTCCCGTGTCGTCCCCCGGATTCGAGGGCAGGCCTTGAGAGCTCGGACGATCTCAGAGTATCGCCGCACGCAAAGGCCATCGGCGAAGCGATGGAGGTCTCGCTCCGCTTCCGGCCCTCGACAGGCGGGTCACCCGCCCGCCGTGATCACGGGGCTGCGCTCCTGTCGGGCGCACGCCGCCGTCCTACAGACGCCGCCTGCTGTACCAGTACCCGCCGCCTCCGCCGAACAGGAGAACCAACACGACGATCAAGAGAATCAGGCTCATGGTCTTACTCTCCCTTCCCAAGTCGCCCCCGAGCCAGCAATCCAGTCTCGGACGCGTCTCGAGATTAGCCCTCGTACGCGCCGCTCGTAAGCGCACTCTCTACCCAGATGCGACCTCACGGCAGGGGTATGAAGTACCCACGTTTGCCCACGGAATCGGCACCGATCAGCCCAGGTATATCGTTGCGTCCAGCGGAGTCGCACCGGTACCGATCGCCCTCTCCGCGTGCGGGAGAGTGCGGGGTGAGGGCGGAGATTCAGGTCGAACCTCGCTCCGCCCCCACCTAGCCTCCCCCGCAAGCAGGGGAGGGACTCTTGGGACAATGACGATGAGCGCACAGCCCTCGGCAGGGCGGTATGATGTCAAGAGGATGGACAAGCCCGACAATTCGCTCGTTGGGAAGGCGCTCGGTGCGGGCCGCGCGCTGAAGCGATTCGTGGGCGGCGAGAGTGTCTCCCAGGGGCTGTATCGACGGTTGACGGGAATCAGCGAGCGAGCAAACGCGGCGCGGGATCGTGGCGATCTCGACGGCGCGCTTGCCGGATTCCGCCAGGCCCTGGACCTAGCGAACCACATGTCGAGAAGCTTCTGCGACGACGAATGGAGTTGCCGTGTCCTTTCCTGGGCTTATGACAACCTGGGTGGCATACAGTTCAAACTCGGCCATCTGGACGCGGCTCGCGAGGCACAGTTCGAGGCCGTGAGGTTCGCGCGGAAAGGGATTGAGACGCCTGGTGAGGAGGCCGCGAAGGCCAAGGCGGCCGCCTGGGTCCTCTGTCATCTAGGCGACATCGAGGTAGCCAGGAAGGCTGACGACGGTGCCTTCGAGGCCTTCTCCGAGGCGGTACGACTCTGGCGCCGGATGGTCGGCCTGCCGGCCAGCGACTCCGAGAGTCTGTACGGACTCGGTTTTGCGCTGTATTGCCTCGGCAGCACGGCCGCAAGGCAACGCCGCTTTGCGGTTGCCTCGACGTCCCTCGAGGAGGCGGTGGAGTGTGCCCAGGCCGTTGCGGATTCCGCCACGGACGAGGTCGACGCCTTGGACCTGCTCTCGTGGTGCCTGTGCGCGTTGGGTGACGTGCAGCGGGAGCTCGGTGTGCCAGCAGGGGCCGCCGTCACTTTCTCACGGGCGGTCGAGGTGGGGAAGTCGTTGGCGGCGCTGACGGACGACGCCCTGCCATCGCTCGACCGTTGGTTTGCGGCGCTGACGCGGCTCGGTGACGCATGGGACGACTGCTCCGACGCAGATGCGGCTCTAGAGGCGCGCCGGCAGGCATCGGATATCGCACGTCGGCGTGTCGAGCCGGCCGGCGGGTCCGTGGCTGCCCTCGAAGGGCTGGGTGGCAGCCTCTTCGCACTGGGTCTCGCCGCCTCGGGTCACGAAACCGTCGAAGAGGCCGTCTCGGCTCTCCGAGAGTGTGTGAGCGTCCAAAAGCAGATCCTCGAGCTCGACGCTCCTCAGGCGTATCGGCAGCAATTCCTGGCGGCCGCCCTCTACAGCCTCTGCCACGCCGAGGTCGACGCCGGCCGGCTCGGCGCCGCGCGGGATGCGGTCGAGGAGGCTCTGCTGATCCTGCGCGGTCCGATCAAGGATAGCGAGCCTGGGGAGGTAGCCAGCGGCCTATCCTCCGCACTCAGGGCGTTCGCCCGTCTGGAAGAGGCGGCCGGGCGGCCTGATCTGGCTCGTAAGGCGTATGAAGAGGCCATCACCCGAGATCTGGAGGTTGTCGAATCCCGCGGCGGGCGATTCGGACCCGCGAGCGATCTTGCTTCCTCGCACCTGAACCTGAGCGACCTCGAGCTCGAGGCCGGACGCAGGGAAGCCGCTCGAGACAATTGGAAGAAGGGGAGCGGGTTCATCCTCCGGGTCATCGACGAAGTGGGAGAGGATTGGTTCTGTCTCAACTATCCCCTTTCGTTGCTTGATGGGATCGGCAATCGGTTGCTTGCCGCCGGAGACAGGGAGGCGGCGCTGGAAGTCCGGAACGACTGGGTTGAGTTGCACCGCCGGATCGCGCGCCACGACGCTGCCAGCGAGGAGACACTCGAGCGACTGGCCTCGGCATTACGGGAGCTCGTCATCGAGCTGGAATTGGTCGGCAGCGCTTCCGAAGCCTGCGCTCGACGGGATGAGCTCGCCCTTGTCGAAGCGAGACTTCGTCGCGCAAGAGCCGCCAGTCGCCCGGCGGACCCTGTACCCGCTTAAGCCTTCACCCCACAGTCTCCCGCTCGGGGGAGACTGAGACATGCGCAGGTCGCACCTGGAAGGTCCTCCCGCGGAGGTTCTCCAGGTGCTCGACCGGATTCCTGATGACCGGTCCGCCTGATTCGGTGGGACCGGCTTCCTGCCGCGGCCGGTCACCGCCCGCTCTACCTCGGCTTGGCGGCGGCGACCGCGCGGTCGCGGTTCGCCGTCAGCACCTCCAACAGCGGGTCGCCGGTCTCCTTCGCCCTCGCCACGGCCTTCTCGTAGTTGGCGAGGGACTCCTCGGTCTTCCCCGCGCGCCCGAGCGCCTCGGCGAGGCTGTCGTAGACGTTGGCGGAGCCCGGATGGAGCTCGACGTTGTACCTGAAGAACCCGATCGCGTCCTCCACGTCGTTGCTGCCGAGCGACTGATAGCCGATCTGGTTGACGAGCTGCTCGGCCGGGGCGATCTCGATACCGAAACGCTTCGAGAGCCCGGCGTAGTGGCACTTGAGGTCGCCGAGAGTCCCCGTGAAACCGACTCGCCGGTCGAGCGGCAGCTGCCAGCCCGCGAAGATCTTCCGCAGCCCCCAGTAGAAGCTGCGCAGGACGACGGCGCCGTGAGTCTCGTCCGGCATGGACTTGGAGTCCCAGACGAACCCGCGGGCCTTCGAGGCGCCGAGGATCGTGCGGAGCTGCTCGAAGCGCGTGGGGGCCTGCTGGAACTCCTCCTCGTCGGCCATGGTCACGAAGAGGGTGCGCGGCAGCTCCTTGCGGTCCTTGAAGAACTGGTGAGCCCTCTGGACGATGAACCCATCGTCCCAGAGCAGCGCCGGCGACGCGGCGATGACCGCGTTGAACATTTCGGGCCTCGCCGTGAGCGCGTACAGGGCCAGCAGGCCTCCGAGCGAATGCCCGGCGAAGATGCGGTACGGCGCCGTGCGGTAGTGGCCCTCCACGTACGGGATCAGCTCCTTTTCGAAGAAGTCCAGGAACGCGTCGGCGCCGCCGCCGACCGCCGCCGTCCGGCCGGGATTGCCGGGCACGGGCTGCGCCCAACGGGTGGGCGCCAGGTCGCGGGTGCGATTCGTGTTGGTCACCCCGACGATGATGAGATCCGGCATCAGGCCGTTGCGGGCGAGGAAGTCGACCGTACCCCGCGTGTGCGTGAGGTGGGCGTCCCCGTCGGTCATGTAGAGCACCGGGTACCGCTCCTGGCCCTGCCCGTAGCGCGACGGCGTGGAGACAAGGATCGTGCGCTCCTCGCCGAGGATCTTGGACCGGAGCTTCACGGTCTCGCCGATCGTGATCGGCTGCGCGCCCGCGGCGAGCGCGCCTGCGACCACCGCCAGGCTGAATGCGACGGCGTGTCTCATCTTCGCCTCCCATCTCGACCCGCCGGCCGGCCACCGGACGGAACGGCCTCGGGTCACATGCTTCGTACGGGGTACGAGGCCGAGAGTTATCCGAGTCCTGGTGCGCTTCTCCCCTCGCAACGCCCGCGACAACTTCATCCGGAGCGGCATCCTATCGCGACCTCGAGCCCGGCGGGTCCTTGGGTGGGAGAGCCATCGTACCGCGACCCGGCCGGGTCGGGAGCGGACGGGTCGCACCTGGAAGGTGCTCCCACGGAGGCCATGCTCACAGGGAATCCCTTGCGCTCTTCTAGCGCTACCAGATTCAGTAAGAAAGGAACTCCCAGGCCATGGACAAAGCGACAACGTCGTTCGCGATCCGAATCCTGCTACTTGCCGTCGGCGCGCTGGTGCTCAGCGGGGGTGCCGCCTCGTGGGCCGCCGTGGTTCCGGCCGAGAAGGAAACGCCGGACATCCTCCAGAACTGGAAGTTCCGCAACCTGGGGCCGGCGGCGGCGGGCGGGCGGGTGGCGGCCGTGGCGGGTATCGCCGGCGACCCCAGCGTCTACTACGTGGGTGCGGCGGCTGGCGGGGTGTGGAAGACCACCGACGGTGGCGTCACGTGGAAGGCCGTGTTCGAGAAGGAGCCGACCGCGTCGATCGGCGCCATCGCGTTGGCGCCGTCCAACCCGAACCTGGTGTGGGTCGGCACCGGCGAGGCGAATCCGCGCAACGACGTGGTCACCGGCAAGGGCGTGTACTTCTCGCCCGACGCCGGCGCGAGCTGGAGGCTCATGGGCCTCGCGAACGCCGGGCAGATCTCGCAGATCGTCGTCAACCCGACCAACCCCGACCTCGTCTGCGTCGCGGTGTTGGGGCACACCTGGGGGCCCAACCCCGACCGCGGCGTTTTCCGCACGACCGACGGCGGCGCGACCTGGCAGAAGGTGCTGTACGTGGACGACACCACGGGCGCCAGCGACCTCGTGATGGACCCGTCGAACCCGATGGTGCTCTTCGCCGGGATGTGGGCGTTCGTGCGCTACCCGTGGATGCTGGTGAGCGGCGGCGACACGAGCGGGATCTACCGCTCGACCGACGCCGGCGCGACGTGGAAGAAGCTCACCGAGGGGCTGCCCAAGGGTCCGCTGGGGCGGATCGGGTTGTCGCTCGCGCCGAGCAACGGCAACCACGTGTACGCGCTGATCGAAGCGAAGAAGGGCACGTTGTGGGATTCGGCGGACCTCGGCGACCACTGGAAGCTGGTCAGCTCGGACGCGCGCTACATCAACCGCGGGTTCTACTTCACCACGCTGCAGGTCGCGCCCGACAGCGAGGACCACGTCTACCTCGTCTCGTACGAGGTGCTGGAGTCGCACGACGGGGGCAAGACCGCGAAGGTGATCGGGAAGGGCGTCCACGTGGACCATCACGCGCTGTGGATCGACCCCAGGGATGCGCGCCGCATGATCGACGGCAACGACGGCGGCGCCTACGTCTCCACCGATGCCGGCAAGAGCTGGCGCTACCTGGACAACATCCCGATCGAGCAGTTCTACATGGTGGCGTTCGACGACAGCCGCCCGTACCTGCTGTGCGGCGGGCTGCAGGACAACAACGGCTGGTGCGGTCCGTCGAACAGCCTGTCGCGCGGCGGGATCACGGGCGCCGACTGGTGGACCTCGGTGGGCGGCGATGGCGAATACGTCGTGCCCGCGGGCGGCAAGTCGGGCATCGTCTACGCCGACTCGCAGGGCGGCTCGATCGTTCGCGTGAACCTGGCCGCCGGCAGCGCTGACTCCGTGCGGCCGTACCTGCACGGCGCCACCGACATGGCGCCGAAGGACCTGAGGTACCGATTCAACTGGACCTCCCCGATCGCGGTCGCGCCGAACGACTGGAAGACGGTGTACCTGGGCGGCAACGTCCTGCTCAAATCAACCGACGCGGGGAAGACCTGGAACCCGATCAGCCCCGACCTCACCCGCAACGACAAGTCGAAGCAGCTGCCGAGCGGCGGGCCGATTCAGCTGGACATGAGCGGCGCGGAGACGTTCGACACGATCCTTTCCCTCGCGGTCTCCGCCGGCGATCCGAACGTGCTCTGGGTCGGCACCGACGACGGGCTCGTCCAGGTGACGCGTGACGGCGGCCAGACGTGGGCCAACGTCACGCCGGCGAAGGTGCCGGAGTGGGGCCGCGTGCAGCAGATCGAGGTGTCGCCGTTCGCGGCAGGCACGGCGTACGTCGCGCTCGACTACCACGAGGTCGAGAACAACAAGCCGTACGTCTTCAAGACCCACGACTTCGGCAAGAGCTGGACGTCGATCGCGAGCGGTCTTCCGGCGGACGATCCGGCGCGCGTTGTCCGCGAGAACCCGAACCGCCAAGGCATGCTGGTGCTCGGCAGCGACGCCGGGCTGTTCTACTCCTATGACGAGGGCGCGCACTGGACGCCGATGAAGAGCAACTTCCCGACCGTGCCCATCTACGACGTGAAGTTCCACAAGGCGACGCACGATCTGATCGTGGCGACGCACGGGCGCGGGCTGTTCGTGCTCGACGACATCACGCCGCTGGAGGAGACCTCCCCCGAGGTCGGGTCCGCGAGCTTTCACCTCTACTCGTCGCAACCTGCCGTGAACTGGCGCTTCTGGCCCGGCGAGAAGCACGGGTTCAGCGCGCTCGGGGAGTTCTCCACGCCCAACCCGCCGCAGGGCGTTTCGATCTCCTATTACCTGGCGAAGGCGATCGAGCCGGACCGCGAGGACGATGGAACCGATGCGAACCGCGCGACGAGCGCCGCCGACGAGCGGCCGTCGAAGCCGCCGGCGAGCGCGCCCGCCCCGGGCGCCGCGGCGGCGCGCGCGGAGACGCCGGGGGCGGAGGAGGGGGAGCAGCCCTCCGCGGGCGGCGAGAAGCGGGGGCCGGTGAAGATCGTCGTCGCCGACGGCAGCGGGCAGGTCGTCCGGACGCTCTACGGCCCGGGGAAGCGGGGCATCAACCGCGTCGCGTGGAACCTGCGCTATGACGAGGCCACTCGGCTGAACGCCGCGCGCCCGCCGGAGGAGGACAACCCGTTCTTCAACGCGGGCGGGCCGGCGGCGCTGCCGGGAAGCTACAAGGTGACGGTCACGGCCGCCGGGACATCCGAGACCACGGAGGTGGCGTTCGAGGCCGATCCACGCACGCCGTTCGACACGGCGGCCGCGCGCGCGCAGCTCCGGCAGGCGCTCGAGCTCCGGAGCTGGATGAACGCGATGAACGAGGCCCTCAACCGGATTGACGACCTCAAGGCCCAGCTCGCGACCGTGCTCCGGCTGCTCGGACCGGAGGCGGAGAAGACCGGCGTGGAGAAAGCCCCGTTTGCGCCGGTGGTGACGCAGGCCCGGGCGTTGCGGAAGAAGCTGAGCGCCGTCGAGGACAAGGTGATCAACGTCGCGGCGCTGAAGGACCCCCAGGGGCGGCTGCACAACCTCGCGGGCGTCCACGACCGCCTGCAGAGCGCGAGCCGCGCCGTTTCCATGGCCTACGCTCAGGCGCCGACGCCGCTCGTGATGGAAGACGTGACGGCGGCGAAGAAGGAGCTCGATGCGTTCCTGGCGGACTTCAACGAGCTCGTGCGCACGGACGTGCCCGCGTTCAACAAACTCGCGCTCGAGAAGGGCGCAAGTACCCTGTTCGCCGGCGGTCCGATCGAGCCGAAGGAACCGGTGGCCGGCTCGGCGCACTGATCCGGGGCTGCGCGTTCGTGGGCCGGCCGGTACACCGAACGGTCCCGATCGGACCTCCCGAACCGGGCGACCGCAAGAGCGGCCCCCGGCGTCATTCAGGCGCGCGGATGTGGGGGGCGCGCACGCCGTGCGCGCCGTCGTTGCCGTCGGAGGGTACGAGACCGCCGGCGCGGCGCGCCGGCCCCACATCCACGACCAGACCTCGAGTCCAATATGGGGCGCGCACGCCGTGCGCGCCGTCGTTGTCGTCGGAAGGGTAAGAAACCGCCGGCGCGGCGCGCCGGCCCCACATCCACGACCAGACCTCGAGTCCAATATGGGGCGCGCACGCCGTGCGCGCCGTCGTTGTCGTCGGAAGGGTAAGAAACCGCCGGCGCGGCGCGCCGGCCCCACATCCACGACCAGACCTCGAGTCCAATGTGGGGCGCGCACGGCGTGCGCGCCGTCGTTGTCGTCGGAGGGTACGAGACCGCCGGCGCGGCGCGCCGGCCCCACATCAGAGCTACCGACCTGCTGTCATTGCGAGCCCGGCCGCAGGCCGGGCGTGGCAATCCCCCGGCAAGAAAGCGAGGCCCAGCCATCAGATTGGGGAGGGGATTGCCGCGTCGGTCCCCGCTTCGCTCGGTCCCCCTCGCAATGACGATGAGCGCATAGCCCTCGGATGGAGAAGGCGGAGCCCGGCGAAGCGACCGAGGAGGGGATCGCTTCCCCCACGTCATCGCTGCGCTCCTCCTCGGGCCAGGTGCGGGCGGGCTACTTGACCGGGCCGAGGTGCGCGTCGAGCCAGTCGAGGACCACCTTGATCGCCTCCTGCGGGTGAGGCGGGATGTGCCCCCCCTCGAACAGCGCGTGACGCTTTTCCGCGGCCGGCGTGCCGAGCATGCGGAACATCGGGAGCTGGGCGGTGGCGTAGGGCAGGTCGAAGTCGTCGCGGCCGTTCACCATCAGCACCGGCACTCGCACGCGGGGCGCGAAGTTGACCGGGTCGACCTCGGGCGGCATATCCCAGGTCTCGAATCCACCGGAGAGGAACACGCCGGCGCGGAACCGCGGTTCGATGGCGAGGAAGAGCGGCCCAAGCTGGGCGCCGAGGCTCAGGCCGCAAAAGGTCACCTTCGATGAGTCGATCTCGCGTCTCGTCTCCAGGTAGTCGATGGTCCGCCGGATGTCTTTCCCGCGCTGGATCATGACGTCGCGAATCACGTTCGTGCCTATGGGCCCGGTAACGCGGCGTTCGTACGTGCCCTGGTAGATGGGGTAGACGAGCACGCGACCGCTGCGCACGAAGAAGTCCGCGAACCGAAGGTCGAGGTGCTGACTCGACGAGATGTGGCTCGCGTTGCTGCCGGGGAAGAACACGATCGGCTGAAACGGGGGCCCGCCCGACTTCGGCACGAAGATGCGGATGGGGAGGCGCTCGTCGCCGTAGGCGGCGCGGATCGAGACGGTTTCCTCGCGCCACGCGGGGTTGGAGTCGTCCGAGCCCATGACCTTCGCGTCGAGCGGGGCCGGATCGTAGTCGTACAGCCGCAGGTAGGCGCGGTAGAGGTCGTCGCCCACCGGTCTCAGGGTCGCAGGATCGCGCTCGAAGGTTTTGATGCTCTCGGTCAGGTGGGGGGCCAGCGGCTTCTCTTGCAGCATGCACCGGAAACCGAACGTCGCTCGGCGCTCGAACGGCGGCTGCGCGTCCTCGTCGCGGAACATGTAGGTCGCCTCGTTCCACCCCCCGCCGAGCAGGTACCGCCGGTCGGCGCCGGCCGAGTTCAAGCACCACTCCTTGACGTTGCCGGCCATGTCGCAGGTGCCGTAGGGGCCGAGGCCGCATGCGCTGCCCACCTTGACGGGTCCCTTCCCCGAGAAGTTGCTGGTCGAGAGGATCTCCGAGAAGATGCCGAACGCGCCCGACGCCCTGAACCAGTGGTACGCCGTCGGCAGCTGTTTTCCCGCGAACGCGGCGTACGCCGCGGCCTCGTACCAGCTCACGCCGCTGACCGGGAAGTCGTCCTGGCCCTCGGGGTACGAACCCAGCTCCCAGGTGGACGGCCCCGGTCGACCGGTGGCGTCGCGGAACGCCGCCATCGCGTCGTCCCACGAAAGGGTGCGGCCGTCCTTGACAAACGGCTCCTTCCAGAACTCGCGCTTGCGGTAACCGCCCGCGTCGACGAACGCCTTGTACTGACGGTTCGTGACCTCGTAGCGATCGAGCCAGTAATCGGGGAGCTCGACCTGCTCGTTGGTGCTCTCGAGCTGGAACGAGCCGTGCGGCACGAGGACCATGCCCGCGCGGGATGAAGCGCTCGGAACGAGCCTGAACTCGAGGGTGTCCACCCCCTGCCCGACCTCGAGAGGGTCGTACCCGGTCTTTGTGAGGCGCCAGCGGAGGAGGCCAAAGGGGATGCGCGCGTCCTTGAGCGGCGTGGTGCCGAGCGAGACCCAGGTGTCGTCGTGCCCAACGTAGTCGCGGAAGGCCACGTCCGCTCCCGAGGGCTCGCTCGTGATGGGGACCGGGGCCGTCATCAGGTTGGCCCAGGTCTGCTTCACCTGGGCGTCGTCAGGGGCGATCTCGAGGGCCCGCCTCGCGACGAGGTACGCGCCGACGAGGTCGTCCGCGGCCGTCAGCCGGCCGACCTCGGCGGTCGCGGCCTCGCGCGCCCAGCGCGCCCGCGACTCGTGCTGGCGCGTCCAGATCAGCGCAGCGACGGCGACCAGGCCGACCGCGGCCCCGGCGACGGCGACCGCGCCCAGCCCTTTCCGTGCCCTGCCGCCGGTGGGTGGCGAGGCGCTCGCGGGCCTCGCGTCGGCGTCGCCGACCGCCGGCGGACCCGGGGCGATCGTCGCCGCCGGCGGGGGAGGGAAACCGATTCGGCGGAGAAGATCCCCGAAGCCCGGGTGATCGCGGAGGCCGTCCCACCTCGGCTCGACCCCGAGCTCCGTCAGCCAGGCGTCGCGGTCCTCGAACGCCCTCTCCAGCCATCGCATCGCCTGGCCGGTTTCGCCCAAGCCGAGATGGACCGCCGCCACATGGGTTGCCGGTACGTAGCCGGCGGCGCCGCGGCGCTCGAGCTCCGAGAGGATCTCCCTGGCCCTGTCGGCACGGCGCGCGCCGCCGTGGCCGAGGCCCAGCAGCGCGAGCGCCTCACTGTGCCCTCCCGAGAACGTGCGTGCCCGCTCGGCCGCGGCGACCGCCTCGTCGTGGCGACCCTGGTGCAGGTAGAGCTTGGCGGCCGACACGTGGGCGACCCAGAAGTTCGGGTCGACCTCGAGCGCCCTCCGGATCAGCGGCTCCACCTCGTCGTAGCGCCGGGCCTCGAGGCGGAAGTCGGCGGAGAGCGTGATGATCAACGGCGCGAGGGGGTCGAGGCGCGTGGCGACGTCGATCTCGGCGATCGCCTCCTCGTGGCGGCCGACGTTGGTCAACAGGCGGCCGAGGACCTGATGCGCTCTCGCGTGATTCGCGTTGCGCGCGATCGCCCGCCGAGCGTGCGCCTCGGCGGCGGCCCAATCCCAGTTGTGCCAGTGACGCAGGCTGACCATCGCGGCGTGGGCTTCGGCGGATTCCGGATCGACCGCCAGAGCCTGCCTCGCCGCGTCTTCGGCTCGAGGAAAGGCGTCCCGCGGCGCGGCGCCGGCTGCGATCGGCATGACGACGTACGCCTGGGCGAGCCCGGCGTACGCAACGGCCATGCGGGGGTCGATCTCGGTCGCCCGGCGAAAGTACTCGAGGGCGCGCTCGAGGTCCGGTCGGGTCACCCTCCACAGGTGGAAGCGTCCGTGGAGGTAGGCGTCGTAGGCGGCCTGATCGAGCGGTTGCACGGCCCCGCGACGGCCGGCGCCGTCCGGCGTCAGCTTCACCTGCACCTGCTCCGCGATGGCCCGGCCGAGCTCGTCCTGCACCGCGAGCACGTCCCTCAGATCCCGGTCGTACTGCTGAGCCCAGATGTGCGTCTGATCGTTGGTGCGGATGAGCTGGACGCTGATGCGGACCCGGTCGGCCTGCCGCCGGACGCTCCCCTCGACCGCGAAGTCCACACCGAGCTCGCGCCCGATCTCGGCGATGCTCTTGCGGGTGCCTCTGTAGCTCATCGCGGAAGTCCGGGCGATCACGCCGAGCTGGCTCGAGGCCAGGGCGCCGAGGTCGGAGATCGTCTCCTCGGTGAGGCCGGCGCTGAAGTACTCCTGATCCGGGTCGTGGCTGAGGTTCTCGAACGGGAGGACGACGATCATGACGCGCTTCTGCGTCGCGCCGTCCGTGCCGGGGCGCCCCGTGTGCGCCAATGCGTCCGAAACCGACCTCAGCTGGACGGCCAGGTCTCGCGCGGATTGGAGGCGTTTGTCCGGATCCTTTTCGAGGCATTGCCGGACGACATGGTCGAGGGCCGAGGGGACGTTCCCCGACGCGACCGACGGGTCCGGCGGCTGGTCCCTGATGATCGCGCTCAGCACCTCGACCGCGGGGCCGCCGCCGAACGCCCGGCGCCCGGTCACCATCTCGTAGAGGATCGCGCCGAAGGCGAAGATGTCGGACCGGAGGTCGGTCTGTCGTCCGCGCACCTGCTCCGGCGACATGTAGCCGACCGTCCCGAGCATCGCCCCCGCCTCGGTCGCATGGGTGAGCGTCGCCGCCGCGGGGTTCTCTTCAAGCAGGGGGTCGTGCCTGACGAGCTTCGCCAGGCCGAAGTCGAGGATCTTCGCCACCTCGTCGTTGGTGATGAAGAGGTTCTCCGGCTTGAGATCCCGGTGGAGGATCCCCTTCTCGTGGGCGGCGGCGAGACCGCGCGCGATCTGCGTCGCGTAGTCGACGGCCTTGGCGATCGGCAGCCCTCCGCCCGCCAACAGCTCCCTCAGCGTCCTTCCCTCGAGCAGCTCGAACACGATGTACGGGCCGGACTCGTTGGCGCCAACGTCGTAGACGGTGAGGATGTTGGGGTGATTGATGCTGCTCGCGGCACGGGCTTCCTGCTCGAAGCGGCGGAGTCGCTCGCGGTCGCCCGCGAGCTCGCCCGGGAGCACCTTGATCGCAACGTCCCTCCCGAGGCGCGTGTCCCGTGCGCGATACACCTCGCCCATGCCGCCGGCGCCGATCGGCGCACGGACTTCGTATGGTCCGACCCGTTGCCCCGCGTGCAGGGCAGCCGCCTGGGGGTTCCGCGTCATGAGACAACCGAATCAAGCCGACTCAGACGTGATCCATTCCCGGCGTGACGTTCGAGACGTACGTGCTGCGCGAGCCATGGCGAGACCCGGCGGACCCTGCGGATTCGAAACGGCGCGCCGTCTCGCCGGCGGTCGCCGGCTGATCGCCGTGTCTGGGCGCATCCTCTGGCGCGAGACGGCCCAGGAGCGGGCTCAGGAATGCCCGGCTCAGGGGTCTGTGTTGGCAAGAGGCACGCGGCCGTCGGGGCCGCCTGGCAAATCTGGGCGCCGGTGCCAACGGCGCAGACCCCGGCAAAGAGAGTAAGGGAGACAGAGCATGGCAGGAATCTCGTTGTTCGCGCCGACCCGGGTCGGCTCGTCGGCGCTGCAGAATCGCCTCGTAATGGCACCCATGACGCGCAGCAGGGCGATCGATGCCAACACGCCCAACGACTTGATGGCGGAGTACTACGGCCAGCGCGCCGGCGCCGGACTGATCATCACCGAAGGCACGTCTCCGTCGCCCAACGGGACCGGCTACCCGCGCATCCCCGGCATCTGGTCGCAGGCCCAGGTCGCAGGGTGGCGGAAGACCACCGATGCGGTTCACGCCCAGGGCGGGCGCATCTTCGTCCAACTCATGCACACCGGCCGGGTCGGCCACCCGCTCAACCTTCCGGCGGGCGCCGAGCTCCTCGCCCCCGGCGCGGTCGCGGCCGAGGGCGAGGTGTACACCCACGCCAGGGGCCTGCAGCCGCACCCGGTGCCGCGCGAGATGACCGACGTCGAGGTGCGCGCCGCCATCGATGAGTTCGTCCGCGCCTCGCGCAACGCCATCGCGGCGGGGTTCGACGGCGTCGAGCTGCACGGCGCCAACGGCTACCTCATCGAGCAGTTCCTCAGCCCCTAGACCAACCGGCGCACCGATGCCTGGGGCGGCTCGGTCCAGAAGCGCCAGCGCTTCGCCCTCGACGTGGCGAACGCGGCGGCGGCCGCGACGGCGGCGAGCGGGTCGGCATCCGCCTCTCGCCCTACGGCGTCAACGCCGGTATGAAGCCTTACCCCGAAATCGAGGCAACCTACACGACCCTCGTGCCGCGGCTCGCGTCCACCGGGATTCAGTACGTCCACGTCGTGGACCACTCCGCGATGGGCGCGCCGCCGGTCCCCGATGAGCTCAAGCGCGCGCTCCGCCGCGCGTGGCCGCGCACGTTCATCCTCAGCGGGGGCTTCGACCGCGACACGGCGGAGGTCGCGCTGAACGATGGGCGTGCCGACCTCATCGCATTCGGGCGGCCGTTCCTCGCCAACCCGGATCTCGTGACCCGGCTCGAACGCGGGCTGCCGCTCAACGCCCCGGAATTCGCGACCTTCTACACGCCGGGACCGAAGGGGTACATCGACTATCCGACCGCGTCCTGATGCGGAGGGCTCGGAGCGACCATCCGCGCCGGATCGGGTGTCGCGCTCAGCATCGTCGACGAGCCCGACATCGGGCCGGTGGCCGCCGCTCGTCCGCGCCTCGGGCCCGCCTCGCGCCTCCCCCGCCTCACGGCATCCTCCCGGCCTCGCGCGTTGATCCGCCGGCGCCGCGGGCGCTAGACTGCGGTCGCGATAGGCTCGATGCGCTCGTGGGCAGCTCGATGAGCGGCTCTCTCAGGTGGAAGGGCGAAGGTGATCCCCATGTCCGAGGAGAAGTACGTGTTCACGGCCAGCCGCCTGACCCGCGGCAACTTCTGGTTCCCGGTCCGGATCGAGGTCAACCGGGAGCGGGTCGCCCGCGTCAAGCCGCGCCTGATGGGGTCCAACGAGGAGAGCATTCCGATCTCGAAAGTGGCGTCGGTCAACATCTCGACCGGCCTGATCTGGTCCGACATCCGCATCGATTCGAGCGGCGGGTCCAACCCGATCCTGAGTCATGGCCACCGCAAGAACGACGCGCGCCGGATCCGCGACCTGATCGAGGGCTTTACCAAAAGGGCAATAGCGTACGTGGTACCAGGGGTCGCCATCTCACCATCCGGCCGCTCGAGCGACACCTGCCGACGAAGGCTGGAGTGCGGATCGGGCACAGGCGCCTCCCGTCATCCCGTCCGCGCCTCCGGCGCCGCGCGAGGCCCGCGGGCGACGAGGTGCGTCCGACACCGTCGGGCGCACCGTCGCCGGAACGCGGCTCACGAGCGGTCAGCGGTAGGCCACGATGATCTCGTTGCCGCTGCCGCGGACCGAGATCAGGTCGTGGATGCCCATCGAGGCGCCGAGCCCCATCACGATCGAGGTCAGGTTGTCCTCGATCGTGGTCCTGATCGCGCCGCGGTTGAACATTGCCGCGAAGTTGTTGCGCACCGATTTCTGGACCTCGTCGTTCATCCAGCCCTTGAACCCGTTCAGCCACGCCCAACCGTCGGGGAAGCGCATCGCGGAATCGAGCCCCAACGCGACGTCGCGGTAGGAGAACTTGCCTCCGGAGAGCGTCGGCGTCAGAGAGATCGAGAGGTTGAAGCGCTGGATGTCGACGTCCGGCGTCGTGTTGTCCACGTAGCGCTTGGCAACCCAGTCCCGGGTCCAGCCCTTCACCTCGCGATCGGTACGGCCGCAGTCGAAGTCCGCCCGCAACACGAGCTTGCCGTTCGCGATGTCCAGGAAGCTCGCGCCGCCGAGCGGGGCGCTGAAGTTGTTGACGAAGAAGTAGTGCTCGACGCCTGCGACCTTGTAGATGATGCGGTCGAATGTGAACGGGATGTTCTGCCCCATCAGGTTGATGTGGCTACCGTTGGTGAGGTAGGGGACGTCGTGGACGACATCCGGACCCGGGCTGGAGTAGTTGTGGATCAGGATGTCGCCGGTCAGGATCTCGCCGAGGCTGTGCAGCTGCGCCGCAGTGACGCGCAGCTCGTGCGCCGGCCAGCTGTACGTGAAGTCGTGGGACCCGGCGGAAATCGATGCCGCGCCCATCAGGTCCACCCGGACCCGCATCCAGAGCTGCGCGCTCTGCCAGGCCGATTCGGCGAGGTCCACGTGGCCAAGGTCCACTCGGTGTCCGGGCGCAACGGTCATCGACTCGGTCTGGAACGAGCTCTCCACGAGGGGACGCATCGGATCGCGCCCCTGGATCTGGTAGCCGACCGTGAAACGCCCAACGGCGTCGGCGTTTCCGGTGTTGCGCACGGCGAACGTCACCCGCCTCGTGTTCGCGTCGATGTCAGGCTGCGGCGTCTCGAGCGAGCCCGACCGGACGTTGACTCGGATGCTCTTCTCCGCGGAGGCGCTACCCGGCATTGCGACGACCCGGAAGGTGTACACGCCCGGCACCCTGATCGTGACGTTGCGCTGGTTCACGTACTTGGTCCACCCGTCGGGCTGCGGCTGCGGGCTGCCGGGCATCAGGGAGACGCTCTCGCTGCCATAGTTGATCACTGCCGTGGCGCCGATCGCGTGCCGGGTGCGGAACGACCACTGGAACAGCACCGCGCTACCCGCGTCCACCGTGATCGTCCGCATCTCCGGCGGCGGCGGGATGAGGCCGTTCGGCCCTGGCACGGCGGCTACTCCATACGCCACGTTCTCGTCCCCCGCCCGCCGGAAGTAGAAGAGTCCGACCTCGGCGGACGGCGCCCGCACCTGCGTCTGAGCCGTCGGCGGGTCGGCCAGCGCAGCCCCTCCGGCCATCACGCCCGCCACGACCGCCACCCCGATCCAGGCCGCCGTCACTCTCGCCACAACGTGTTGAAGATTGGTGTCGCTTGCCATGGTGCCCTCCTTTCGCGCTGGAGACGGCATCCACGTCTCCTGCTCCTCTCCACCTTTGAGCATCGCGCCCGATCTCGGGGGCCGGAATGCACCCGAGCGACAGTTTCCTGTCGTATTGCGACATGAGGACGGCACGACGCGACAGGGGCTGGACGGACGCCGAGAGACTGAGGGACGACCCGGCGCGGAGCACGCCGGTCGGTCGCTGAGGGGCCGGCCCCCGCCCCCAACGTGCCGCCAGGGGCGGTCATGACCTCATTGAGCGCGAATAGACGGTTGATGCGCGGCACGCTGCGAGACACCGAGGTCGGGCAGTGAACGACGGTCCAACGGGAGGCGCCGAGGCCTTGCCCGGCCGACCCACCCATGGAGATTGCACCGACTCACCGTCCCGCCCCTCGATCGACACCTGCCGGCGAAGGAGGGTTCAACGCGGTCAGGTGCTCCACAGACCGACCACGCGCGTGATGCGGCCCTCGGGGGCCAGGTCATACACGTGGGTCCCCTTGCCGACGGCGGTCCCGTCGGCCTTCCGCGCCGACCATGCGGCGACCGCGGTGCCCTGGCAGTGGCGAACCTCGCCTTCGCGCACGAGGGCGATACCGGGCATGTGCATCTGCGCCGCGGCGAGGTGCGCGTGGAGGTCGTCGAGCCCTGAGGTGGCGCTGAACGCGTCGCGGAAGGCGATGCCGGCGACGACGCTCGACTCCAGGAGCCGTCGGCGGGCCTCCGCATCACCTTCGCCCCAGGCGCGCATGAACGCGTCCACCCGATCGGCGACGCCGGCGTGCTGCTCGTTTGCGACCGCGTTCGCGAACACCGCCATCTGATACCTCCACCCCTGGACGTGGGCGTCGCGGGTGGCCGCCGAGTTCACGTCGTGGCGGAGACGGACCAGCGTGCCGTCTGCCCGATCTTCCAACGTGATCGTGACCCGGGAGCCGCCGGGCGGGATCTCCTTGCCGGCGCCCTCGTAACCGTAGGTAAAGACGATGCGCAAGGGCGGCCGGATCTCGAGCACCTCGCCGCTTGCCGCGCTGCCGTCCGGGTAGCGGATCCGCACCTTCCCGCCGGCGCGACCCTCGATCTCGGAGCCGCGCCCCCACCAGCTCGCGAACCGTTGCGAGTCGGTAAAGAAGCGGAACACGGTCTCGGGGCGGGCGCAGATCAGCACGTCCCGTTCGACGGAGAAGGGAAGTTCGCTCATCGGACTCTCCTTTTCGGCCGCGCGCGCCGTGTGCCCGTTTGCCTGGGGCGCGGGCCGCGCCGGGCCGCCTCGAGCTCCGCCCGCGCCTGCAGGCGGGCGAGCGCGTCGTCCCACATCGTCTCGAGCCACCCGCGCAGCTCGCCCAGCTCCTCCCGGCGGGCGCGGTAGTAGCGGAAGCGGCCGTCGGCGCGCCGCGCGACCAGCCCAGCCTCTCCCAGCACCCGGAGGTGCTGCGAGACCGCCCCGAAGCTGACCTCCGGCATCGCGGCGTGGATCTCGCCGGCTGGGAGCTCGTGGGCCCACACCAGCCGGAGGATCTCGAGCCGGCGCGGCGCTGCGAGAGCGGTCAGCACGCTCGACATGTCATTAATTTAGTTATCACTGAAATGAAAATCAAGCCCCCTCCGAGCCGTGCCGCCCGGCCGCGACCGTGCCGAGGTTGGAGCAACGGAGCGCGACCCCGATGGGGAGACCCTCAAGGGACGGCCCTGCTCCGATGCGATGCGGGCGTAGCTGCGCAGGCGCGGGGCCTGCGCCCGCCCGTTGCGGACGGGGACTGGTCTACCTCGGGGTGGCTGCGGCGACCGCGCGGTCGCGGTTCGCCGTCAGCACCTCCAGCAGCGGGTCGCCGGTCTCCTTGGCCCTCGCCACGGCCTTCTCGTAGTTGGCGAGGGACTCCTCGGTCTTCCCCGCGCGGCCGAGCGCCTCGGCGAGGCTGTCGTAGACGCTGGCCGAGCCGGGGTGGAGCTCGACGTTGTACCTGAAGAATCCGATCGCGTCCTCCACGTCGTTGCTGCCGAGCGACTGATAGCCGATCTGGTTGACGAGCTGCTCGGCCGGAACGACCTCGATCCCGAAACGCTTCGAGAGTCCGGCGTAGTGGCACTTGAGATCGCCGAGAGTCCCTGTGAAGCCGACTCGCCGGTCGAGGGGCAGCTGCCAGCCCTCGAAGATCTTCCGCAGCCTCCAGTAGAAGCTGCGCAGGACGACGGTGCCGTGAGTCTCGTCCGGCATGGACTTGGAGTCCCAGACGAACCCGCGGGCCTTCGAGGCGCCGAGGATCGTGCGGAGCTGCTCGAACCGCGTCGGGGCGGGCTGGCCCTCCTCCTCGTCCGCCATCGTCACGAAGAGCGTGCGCACCAGCTCCTTCCGACCCCTGAGGAACTCCTCGGTCCTCTGGACGATGAACCCGTCGTCCCAGTCCAGCGCCGGCGACGCGGCGATCACCGCGTTGAAGGTCTGGAGCCGCGCCGCGAACACGTACAGCGCCAGCAGGCCTCCGAGCAAGTGCCCGGCGAAGATGCGGTACGGCGCCGTACGGTAGTGGCCCTCCACGTACGGGATCAGCTCCTTCTCGAAGAAGTCCAGGAACGCGTCCGCGCCGCCGCCGAGCGCCGCCGTCCGGCCGGGGTTTCCCGGCACGGGCCGCACCCACCGGGTCGGCCCGAGGTCTCGGGTGCGGTTCGTGTTGTTGACGCCGACGATGACGAGGTCCGGCATGAGGCCGTTGCTGACGAGGAAGTCCACCGTGCCTCGCGTATGCGTGAGGTGGTCACCGCCGTCGGTCATGTAGAGCACCGGGTAGCGCTCCTGGCCCTGCCCGTAGCGCGACGGCGTGGAGACAAGGATCGTGCGTTCCTCACCCAGGATCTTCGACTGGCCTTGAGGGTCTCGCCGATCGTGAGCGGCTGGGCCCCAGCGGCGAGCGCACCGGCGAGCACCACCAGGCTGAATGCGGCGGCCTGTCTCATCGGCGCCTCCCCTCTTCACCCGGCCGGTCCGCCATCGAGCGGGGCCGGGGTCCTCCGCGTCGTAAGACGGACACGGCCGGGCGTTCTTGAATTGCGATCGAACCAGTCCCGCTGCGCGCTCGTGCGGGGGGAGGGCAACCTCCCCGGCCTGGTTGACAGGCATCACGCTGCGAGTGGGGACGAGAACGTACGCGCACTACACGGCGCCGCGGCTATTGATCGCCTCCGCGTCGACGTTGAGGTGAGGCGCAGCGGGGGGCGTCACGACGTAGGTGCTCCGCCGGACGCGCCTGCCCTCGTCGTGCCGGCGGTGGTCCCGACGGTGGTATGGGCCGAAACATGACGTCAGGCCGGTGGCCATGATGAGCGTGACGACCGCCAGCATGACGGTGCGTGAGGTTGTCCGCTTCACGGTGCGCATGTGGTGCCTCCCTCCCGGTGGCCGCGATGGGCAGGCCACCTGCGAGGCACGTACGCAACTACGGTGCCAGCCGTCGAGTTTCGCTTTAAGCTGAACCGCATGAACAGCTTCCGGTAGAGGTCGGAACGCCGTCCCGAGTTGAACCGCGGTCCGAATCCCGTCCCCGATGGAGGACGCACCGTTCCGAGGTCGGGTTCGGAGCGACCGCGAGCCGCGCCCCTTCGCAGCGGATGGTGAGGCTGGCCGCAGCCCAGGACGCGGATCGGTAGCTTCTCGTGCGGCGGCGAGAGGACTGCCCGAACTCCGCGTTCTCCGGTGCTGGCCCGAACGCGCGCCCGGCACCCGAGGTCGCTCCCCGAGTGGTGGGATCGTTGCCGGAACGTTTTCGGCGCGTTGCCCGTTCGTCAGGCCAATCCCGAGCCAGGGGACGATCGTTGACCGCGAGGTGGCTGAGACAAGCCTGGTGAACCGCCACCGCGAAAGGAGAAAGCGTATGCTCGGGCATCGCGACACAGGCGGCCGCCGGAGGCGGGGCATGGACGAGGGAACGGGGCCGGGAAACAGGGGGCGCAGCTCGCCGGCGCCCCCGGGTCGCACCGCAACGGGGGCAATGTCGGCGGGAATCCGCCCGCGAGGTGCGAGAGGCGTTGCCCGCGCGACGTTCCTCGGGGTCGGTTTGATGCTGCTGACGCCTACGGTCGCGCCGGCAGCCGATCCGCCCGCGCCTCCGAAGTCGACCTTTCTGATGGGCGCGGGGGTCGCGGCCGCCAGCGGGCTGGGCTCGATGTCGACCGACCTCAACGGACATCCGGGTTTCGGCATCGTCGTCCAGGGCTACCTCCCCGTTGCGAGCCGGTTCGAGCTTCGGCCGGCGTTCGAGTGGACCGGGTACCGGGTGAACGAGTACAACCTGGCGGCGCTGGTTCTCACCGAGTTCTTTGGAGGGTCCTATGAGGACACCCGGGTCGTGTTCCGCACGTACCGGCTGGGCCTCGACGGCGTCGTCTACTTCCGGGAGAGGTACATGGGGCCGTTCGTCAGCGGAGGTGTCGGCGTGCAGCTCAGCCAGGTGTACATCGAGGACGTCGTCCACTACAGCGGAGCGGAGGAGGACGTCACACCCCTGCACGCGTCGTCCGCGACGACCGGTGTGTGGGTCGGCGGCGGGCTGGGCTACCAGTGGGAGGCGAGCAACGTGGAACTGCGCCTCTCCCGAGCCCCCTACGGTTTCACTGGGCAACGTCCCGCCAGCGGCCACGGGAACGCCTTGCCTTTCGAAGACCGGCCCGGTTGGGCCCTGCACCTGATCCTGGGCGCGCGGCTCCCCTGGCGCTGATCGGTACCTCGGGCCCATCAGTTGTGCAAGACCACCGTGCGGCGTCTGCGGTCGGACCTTTGCCAAGGCTCTCGTCCCGCGCGGGCCGCCTCGATGCGGGCAAGACGGCCCGGGCGCCCGCGGGAGCGGTGTTACGCTCGAGCCCGTGCGATGGATCGTCGGTGTCCTGTGCGCTTCGTTCGCCCTCCCGGCGGCGATCGCGGCGCAGCCACCACCCGCAGCAGCCGGCCCCGTCACGTTGCGCGAGCTGGTTCCGGCGGGCGATCCTCTCGCGGTGCAGGATCTCCGCTTCGACGCCGGCTTCGCGCGCGACGCCATCGAGTACCTGCGCACGCACGACCCGGCACTCGCCTCCCGCATGGCGGGGTCCGCCGCCGTCACCCACATTCTCAACCACGCTCTGAACTTCGACTACGACGTCCCGAAGGCGTCCCGCGCGGCCCTGCTGGAGAGCTTGCTCGGCCCCGAGGCCAGGCAGGCAGAGCGCTCGACCGCGTGCCGGCGGTGCCTCGCATATTTCTCGGGCCCGATGCTCGCCGACCCGCACTGGGTGGCCGACGCGCTTCGCTACCTGCCCGCGGACTTTCGATTCCACGGGAGTCTCTTCCTGACCTTCGGCTACGACATCGGCGTCGCGCTCGCTCCGAACGCGTCACTCAATTGCACGCACGCGCACTTCGACGGTCACCCGCGCGAGCTGCTCTATTACGCGATCCACGAGCTGCACCACGTGGGATTCATGGACTACCAGAGGCCGCCGCGGCTGGCGGACGTGAAGACCTGCGCCGACCTGCTGCGGCTGGTCGAGTACTCCACCCAGATGGAAGGGATGGCGGTGCTCGCCGCGTACCAGCGCCGCCGCGACGATCACGCCCTGGGAGACGACGCCGACTACGTCGCGCTCGAGGACGGAGACCGGATGCGCGCGGAGCTGGCGAGCTACTTCAGGGACTACCGCTACCTCGAGGGCCGCGGCGGCCAACTCGCAGACGCGGACGCGTGGGCCGTCATCCAGCGGATGAGCTCCGGGGAGCGCCTCTGGTACCGCGTGGGCGCGTTGATGGCGCAGCGCATCGAGCGGTCGAACGGCCGCGCCGCGGTGGTCGCGCTGGTCAGGGAAGGCCCGGCCAGCTTCATGGCGACCTACCAGGCCTTGATCCCGCGGCCCCGCACGTGACGTTGCCTCGGCACGCCGTGCCGGTTGGCCCGTTCCGTAGCAGGTCGAGGACCGCGCGCTCGACGAAGGACCGGGCCCCCGACACCGAATCGCCGCGCGTCAAGGCGAGCTCAGCTGGCCAGGTCTTAAAGGTCGCCGACCTCGCTGATCAGGCGGGTCCAGAGGTCGCCGCCGTTCGTGCCGTTGGTCATGATGACGATCCCCGACCCCTTGCCGGGGCTGAACTGGCTGAAGCAGCGGAAGCCGGAGCGGTTCGACCCGCTGTGGTGGACGATGTCGCCCGCCGGGGTCGCGTTGATCGACCAGCCCAGGCCCCAGAAGACCGCGACCCCCCGCGCCGAGGCGGGCCGCTCGATCGGGTCCCGCGCGTCGAGGGCGACCTGGTGGCCGAGCATCGCCTCGACGGACGCCCGTGAGAGCGAGCACGCCGCCGAGCGGTCCGCCTTCATCATCTCGAGGAGAATCGCCGCATAGTCCAGCGCCGAGGTGTAGAGCGAGTAGGCGGCGTTGGGGTGCACGTACTTCGTCTTCATCCGGAACTTGCCGCTCTCGTCGTGGCCGCTCGCGAGAGCGGGATCGATCTCAGGGGTCCAGACGTAGCTCATGTGGCGGAGGCCGAGGGGAGTGGACAACGTCCTGCGCGCGTAGACGTCGAGCGGTTCGCCCGTGATGTGCTCGACGACCCGTTGCAGGTAGAACATGCCTTCGCCCGAGTACCCGAACCTCGACCCGGGACGGGATTTGACCGGCAGCGGACCGCCCCGCTCCTCGTCGCCCTTGCGCCAGTTCGGCAGGCCGGTGGTGTGGGAGAGGACCATCCGCGCGGTGATCAGCCGCTTCTCCGGCTGGTCCGGCGGGTCGTCCTCGGGCAGGATCTCGGCGAGCGGGCGGTCGAGGTCGAGCTTGCCCTGCTCGACGAGCTTCATCGCGAGGGTAGGCGAATACCGGTTTCGACATCGAGCAGGCCTCGAAGAGCGTCTCGCCCGTTACCGGCGTGCCGCTCCTGGCGTCCGCGACGCCGAAGCTCTTCGACCAGACGACTTGCCGTCCGGCGATCAGCACGATCGAGGCGCCGGGGACGTGGAGCTGGTGCATCAGAACCGGGGTGATCGCCTCGATCGTGGACGCGGCCGAGCGCCAGTCGAGCTGCCTCGACGCGAAGGCGGGGTCGATCTGCGTCAGCGCGAGGTTCGCGCCCCAGCGGACGTCCTCGTCCTTGTCGTGCAGGCAGCCGAGCAGCGCCGACGCGGCCGAAGCCGCGGGCGCGCCAATGCCGCCGAGCGCGACGGCCGCACACCAGCGGACGTTCTCGTCGCCATCCCGGAGCGCCTTGGTGAGCGCCGGCACGGCGTCGTGCGCCGAGGCGCCCATCCTGGCCAGGGCGATCGCCGCACACCAGCGAACCGTGTGGGCGCGATCCTGGAGCGCCTGCGTCAGGGCGGGGATCGCAACCGGTCCGATCCGGCCGAGCGCCTCGGCCGCCCTGCCCTGGACGTAAGGGTCCAGGTCGGCGAAGAGGCGAACGAGCGCGGGGACCGCGGACGCCGCCCCGGGCCCCAGCCTCCCGAGCGCTTCGGCGGCTTTCTCCCTCACGCCGGCGTCGGGGTCCTGGAGCGCGGCGATGCGGCTCGAGATCTCGGGGGCGCCCTCTTGTGCGGCCGCCGCGACGGGGACTGCGGCGATGACGAGGACGAGTGCAGCTCGCAGGAGCTGGCGGCGGAGTTTCATGGGTCTGACCTCCCGGTCGACGCGGTGCTGCGCGCTCGCTCATGGTAGCCCGGCGCGCCGTCGCCAAACCGACTCGGTGTCATTGCGAGGGAGCCGCGCGGAGCGCGGCGACCGTGGCAATCCCCCGACAAGGAAGCGATGCCTAGCCGTACGGTGGGGGAGCGGATTGCTTCGTCGCCCCGCCTCCGGCGAGGCTCCTCGCAATGACATTGACTTCGGAGCGGTGCTGCGCCCTCACGCATGGTAGCCCGGCGCGCCGTCGCCAAACCGACTCGTTGTCATTGCGAGGGAGCCGCGCGGAGCGCGGCGACCGTGGCAATCCCCCGCCAAGGAAGCGACGCCCAGGCGTACGGCGGGGGACGGGATCGCGTCGTCGCCCCGCCTCCGGCGAGGCTCCTCGCGATGACATTGACTTCCGAGCGGTGCTGCGCGCTCGCTCATGGTAGCCCGGCGCGCCGTCGCCAAACCGACTCGGTGTCATTGCGAGGGAGCCGCGCGGAGCGCGGCGACCGTGGCAACCCCCCGCCAAGGAAGCGATGCCTAGCCGTACGGTGGGGGAGCGGATTGCTTCGTCGCCCCGCCTCCGGCGAGGCTCCTCGCAATGACATTGACTTCGGAGCGGTGCTGCGCGCTCGCGCATGGTAGCCCGGCGCGCCGTCGCCAAACCGACTCGGTGTCATTGCGAGGGAGCCGCGCGGAGCGCGGCGACCGTGGCAATCCCCCGACGAGGAAGCGATGCCTAGCCGTACGGTGGGGGAGCGGATTGCTTCGTCGCCCCGCCTCCGGCGAGGCTCCTCGCAATGACATTGACTTCCGAGTGGCGCCGCGGCGCCCTCGCGCACGTTGGTCCCAGGTGAGTGATGCCCGGTATGCTGGGGTCCATGAAGCCCTCCCGCATGATTGCGCACCTCGCGCTCGCGGCGCTCGTCGCCGCATCTGCGGCCGCGCAGCCGTCCGGTCCGACGGCGGCCCGCACCGACGCGGGCGCCACGCGCCACGAAGCCGCGCCGGGCGCGATCCGCATCCTCCTCGTCGGCAACAGCCTCACCTAGGAGCCTGTCCGGGAAATGGGGTGGGTCGCGCGCAGGGGGCTTGCGAGGCGCAGGCAAGGCGCGAGGAGGCGGGCGATGCCGGAGCCATCGCGGCCGACGAGCAACGCAGCATGTGCCCGCAACCCCCCTGCGCCCATGGGTTGCGGCGGCGCGGGGCGATCTGCGGCGTTGCCGCGCCTCGGCGATGGGACCACATCGCCTTCGGCGCGCCGCCTTGCATCCCGCCCCGCGGCGCTCGCAACGCGGCCCTCCCGCTTTCCCGGATAGGCTCCAAGTGGAACGAGATGCCGAGGATGCTCGAGCAGATGGCGGCCTCGGGCGGCACGAAGCGCCTCTTCGTGGAGTTCTGCGGCGCCGGCGGACTCGCGATGCGGCAGCACTGGGAGCGGGGCGAGGTGGCGCGTGCGTTGGCTACCGCGCGCTGGGACTTCGTCGTGCTCCAGGGGCAGAGTGTGGAGTCCACGGCGTTCACCGACGAGTTCCTGAAGTACGGGCGACTGCTCGCCGGCGAGATCAGGCGGACAGGCGCGAGGACCGTCCTCTTCCTGACGTGGTCGGTCCGGGGCGAACCCCAGGCGCCGGTCACGATCGCCTACCGCCACCTCGCGGAAGCGACCGGCGCGGCGATCGCTCCGGTCGGGATCGCGTGGGAGCGGGTGCTGAAGCAGGGCCACCCTCTGCACGACGGGAGCGGGGTCCATCCCAACCTGGCCGGGACCTACCTGACCGCCTGCGTGCTGTACGCGGCCGTCACTGGAGGCTCGCCCGTCGGCCTGCCGTACCGTTTCCAGGTGAAGTACGACGGCGGCGAGCCGACCCGCCCCGGCCTCGACACGCCGACGCTCGGGCCGGTGTTCGCGAGGGAGTTGCAACAGGCGGCGTGGGACGCGGTCAGCACGTGGAGGTAGACGGCGACCGGCGCGAAGCCGGTCGCCGGCGGCATCGGACGGACTTGACCCGGCGATCCCGACCGGCTTCTCGCCGGCTCCGCCCCTCTGCTAAGCTCCGGGCAAGGAGAAGCGGACATGGGTAGAAAGTCGACACTCGCGAGCGTCGCGTTCGCTCTTGCCGTGGTCGCACTTGTTTTCTCGGGCCAAGCCTGGGCCAAGGGTGCGAAGACCTTCCTCGCTTCGGACGACGCCAAGGAGAGCGACGAGCCGCAGGCGTACCTCCCTGACTACGCCAAGCTCGTCAAGGGGGCGGACGCCGACTGGGTCTACTTCCCCAACGGTAGCCTGAAGCCGCTCAAGACGGTCAGGATTCAGCCCTTCTCGAGCAATGCCGTCGACACGCACAAGGTGGACGGCAGGCATGCGGCGGACTTCGCTCCCGATTACCTGAAGAACTGGCTCGAAAAGCAGGGGTTCAAGGTGGTCGACTCGGGTCAGGCCGACATGGTCATCGAAGGCAACATCTTCAACGCCTGGGAGCCTTCGGGCGGAGCGCGCTTCTGGGGCGGGGCGTTCGCGAATCCGGGCGCCGGGGAAGAGGTTATCTGCAAGGACGCGAACGGGGCGATCGTCGGGTTCGTCCGGCACAAGTCGCGTGGCTCGACGATCAAGGACGCGGTCGAGAACGGCCTCGAGGAGATCGCGAAGGCGATCGCCAAGGGGAAGTAGCCAGGGCCCGGCTGGGACGTTCACGAGCCGATCGGCTCGGCTTCACACGGGCTTCGCCCGCGCCGCGGATGATTGCGCCTCTTCCTCTGGCAGGCCCGCGCTCCGGCTGCTCCTCCGATCTTCTCCGGGGCGCGGGCCCCTTTTCCCCTGCAATGCGTCCGCCGGCTTCACCCGGCCTTAACACCGGGCCTCGAACCTGGCGTACCACCTTCCTTTCACCCCTGGTCCGACTGCACCGGACTGCGGGTCTCTTTTTGACTGGGCGAAGCGCGTCGACGGCCGACCGGCCGGCGTGTCGAATTCGCCGTCGCCCGATCGTCGTACGAGTAGAACCGGGGCTCGACCCCGGTGGAAAAGGGGGGCACGACGATGCGATACCTGATGGTGTACAGGCCCGAGCACATCCAGGAGGCGGGGTGCGTGGCGAACGAGGAGCACATGGCCGAGATGGGGAAGTTCGTCGAGGAGCTGGTGAACGCCGGCGTCCTGCTTTCGACGGAGGGGCTGCACCCGATCTCCCAGGGCGCGCGTGTCCGGCTTTCCGCGAGCAGGTACACGGTGACCGACGGATCGGCCGCGGAGGCGAAGGATCTGATCGCCGGTTTCGCGATCGTCCGGGTCAACTCCAAGGAGGAGGCGGTCGAGCTGGCCGAGCGCTTCCTCAAGATCGCAGGCGACGGCGAGACCGAGATCCGACAGCTGTTCGAGCCGACGGACTTCGGCGCCGAGTGCCCGTCCGGGGCCGTGAAGCAGGATCAACGGGTTGGCGCGTAGGTGGACGCGACCTGCGGACGGCGTCGGTCTCGGCGCCGTCCGCCGTCGTGACCCCGGGCAGGCCGCCCGCACCTGCTCGGCGACGCCCGAGTGAAGTCACGGCGGACGCTCCGGTGACAGGGATGAAGCGGGAGATGTTCAGGGTTCCCGGAGGTGAGACGAGGTCGCAACGACTGGCCGTGCTCACGCCCGTGTCGATTTCGCGGCCTTTCGTTCGACGTACCGGTAGAGGGCGAGCTGATCCGGCCGAGGCGGTCCGGAAGCCCGGCCCGGAGACAGAGAAGGGAGACAGGACGATGCGATTCATGGTGTTGGTCAAGGCGAACAAGGACTCGGAGGCCGGCGTCATGCCGGACGAGAAGCTCCTCTCAGCCATGATGAAGTTCAACGAGGAGCTGGTGAAGGCCGGTGTGATGCTGGCGGCCGACGGGCTCCACCCGAGCTCGAAGGGCGCGCGGGTCAGGTTCGACGGAACCAAGCGCACCGTGATCGACGGACCGTTCACCGAGTCGAAGGAGCTGGTGGCCGGCTTCTGGCTGTGGCAGGTGAAGTCGAAGGACGAGGCGATCGAGTGGCTCAAGCGCGCCCCGTTCGAGCACGACGAGGTCGAGATTCGCCAGGTGTTCGAGGCGGACGACTTCGGCCCGGCGCTCACGCCCGAGCTCAGGGAGCAGGAGGAGCGCCTGCGCAACCGGACGGCCGCGAAACGGTAAACGGGCAACGCCCGCCGCGCGACGGCCGGCCGGACTCGCGGGTGAAGCTAGTAGAGGGAAGTCCGAGACTCGAAGGGAGGAGCCGATGATCAAGTACATCGCGTTGACGTTCGGGGTGCTGGTCGCCGCCGTCCTCATCGCCGCGGCAACCAAACCGGACACGTTGCACGTGCAGCGGACGGCGACCATCGCCGCTCCTCCGGAGGTGATCTTCCCGCTCATCAACGACCTCCGCAGGTGGGGCCCGTGGTCGCCGTACGAGAAGAAGGACCCTGGGATGAAGCGGACCTACGGCGGCACGTCCGCCGGCCAGGGCGCGACCTACGAGTGGGACGGGAACATGCAGGTCGGCAAGGGACGCATCGAGATCAAGGAGTCGCGCCCGCCGTCCAGGGTCGTGCTCGCGCTCGACATGATCAAGCCGATGGAGGGCCACAATACGGTCGAGTTCACGCTGACGCCCCACGGCGGCTCGACGGACGTCACCTGGGCGATGGACGGCTGCACGCACTACGTCGCCAAGGTCATGAGTGTGTTCTTCAGCATGGACCGCATGATCGGCAGGGAGTTCGAGACCGGCCTCGCCAACCTGAAGAGCGTGGCCGAAAAGCGCGAGGCCGGGGCCGGCGCTCGCTGTGGCGGCGACGAGCTGACTCCGGCCACGAGGAGCGTGATGTCGGCTTCGGAAACCCACCGCGCGATCGACGCCGTGTGGCGGATCGAGTCCGGCAAGATCATCGCCGGCCTCGTCCGCATCGTGCGCAACGTCGATCTCGCCGAGGAACTCGCGCACGACGCGCTCGTGGTCGCGCTCGAGCGCTGGCCGGAGTCGGGCGTCCCGGACAACCCCGGCGCCTGGCTCATGGCCACCGCCAAACACCGCGCGATCGACATGCTCCGCAGGCGGACGTTGCACGAGCGCAAGCATGAGGAGCTCGGGCGCGAGCTCGAAGCTCAGCAGGAGCTGGCCGTGCCGGACCTCGATGCCGCGATCGACGACCACGTTGGCGACGACCTCCTGCGCCTCGTGTTCATCGCGTGCCACCCCGTGCTCTCGCCGGAGGCGCGCGTCGCGCTCACCCTCCGGCTGCTCGGAGGCCTGACGACCGACGAGATCGCGCGAGCGTTCCTGGTGCCCGAGGCGACGCTCGCCCAGCGGATCGTGCGCGCCAAGCGGACGCTCGCCGAGGCGCGCGTGCCGTTCGAGGTCCCAACCGGGGCCGCGTTCGTCGCCCGGCTGGCGTCGGTGCTCGAGGTCATCTACCTCATCTTTAACGAGGGGTACTCGGCGACCGCCGGCGACGACTGGATGCGGCCCGCGCTGTGCGAGGACGCGCTTCGCCTGGGTCGCATCCTGGCCGAACTCCTCCCGGGCGAGCCCGAGGTCCACGGGCTCGTGGCGCTGATGGAGATCCAGGCGTCGCGGTCGGGCGCGCGGGTCGGTCCGTCGGGCGAGCCCATCCTGCTGCTCGACCAGAACCGCGCCCGCTGGGACCGGCTGCTCATCGGCCGCGGCCTCGCAGCGCTCGATCGCGCCGAGGCGCTCGGCGGCGCCTCCGGCCCGTACGCGCTGCAGGCCGCGATCGCCGCCTGCCACGCGCGGGCACGCACCGCAGAGGAGACGGACTGGGGGCGAATCGTCGCGCTCTACGACGCGCTCGCGCAGCTCACGCCGTCGCCCGTCGTGGAGCTGAACCGCGCGGTCGCGGTGGCGATGGCGTTCGGTCCGGCGGCCGGCCTCGAAGTGGTCGATTCGCTGACCTCGGAGCCGTCGCTCAAGGCCTACCACCTCCTGCCGGGCGTGCGCGGCGACCTCCTCGCGAAGCTCGGCCGGACCGGCGAAGCGCGGGTGGAGTTCGAGCGTGCGGCGTCGCTCACGCGCAACGCGCGCGAACGCGAGCTGCTCCTCGAGCGCGCAGCGGCGTGCGGGGACGGCTCGCAGCCGCTCGACCGGTAGCGAGCACCGTGGTTCTGTGGGGACACGACCCTCCACGAGACTGCAACGGAATGATCCCCGCCGAGGCCGGCGTTGGCGGAGGGGGTTGGAAGGGGGCGCATGATGGCGTACCTGCTGCTGATCGTCGAGGACGGCGTCGAGAGGCGGAGCCGCCCGGTTGACAAGGGGCGCCTCGCCTACGACCGGATGGCCCGCTTCACGGATAGCCTCAGGGCACGGGGCGTGCTGCGGGCCAGCGACTCGCTGAGATCGGACTCGGAGGGCGTCCGGGTCCGGGTCCGCGACGGCAAGCGCCTCGTCGTCGACGGCCCGTTCACCGAGTCCAAGGAGATCGTCGGAGGGTTCTTCTTCATCGACTGCCGGACGCGCGGCGAAGCGCTCGCGATCGCGAACGAGTGCCCCGCCGCGGAGTGGGCGACGGTCGAGTTGCGCGAGGTCGGCCCCTGTTACGGCGACTGAGGTCCGCGGCCGGGGCTGCTGCGATGGTCGTACGGGGCTTGCCCACGCCAGGGAGCTGCGCGACGCCGAGGCGCGTTATGCGACCGCCCGCCGTGCGGCTCCGGAGCCGCATGGCGGGTCAGGATGGGCAGACAGACGACGTCGGCAGTGGCGGACGGCGTGCGGGTCGGTCGGCTCAGCTCGCGGCGCGGCCGGCGCCCGCCGCGGGCCGGGCGACCCAGCCGCGCAGGTGGTCCTTGGCGTGCGTGACCTCCCAAAGGGTCCCGCCGTGCTCGAAGCGCATCCCCAGATCGGGGCGGGTCTCGAGGTCGATCAGAGCCACGGTGGCCCCGCCGCCGCCGTCGAGGATCACGGGGACGACCTCGCCCGTGCTCACGACGCGACCGGCGCGTTCCCGCCGAACGTCCTGCGCTGTTGATGCCATGGACCCCCCTCTCCGGCCGCCGCGTTCGATCTCGGCGCGGATCGCCAACCGTCATCCAGTTAGACGCAAAACGAGGGCGATTGGTTCACGCTCGGAAGGCGGCCGCGTCGGCGGGTTCAGTTCGCGGGCTGGGGCTCCGGGAAGAGCTTCCGGAACACCCAGCGCACGCCGCGCCACACCCGGGGCAGCAGCCAGATCACGAACAGCACGAACAGGCCCAGCAGCACGAGGAAGACCAGCGGGTGGGCGTGGACCAGCCAGAGGCCGATCAACACGACGGCTTCCTCGGCGAAGCTCGCGGCCCAGTTCGAGAACGGCTCCGGAGAATGGTTGATCACCGCGCGAGTCGCAGACTTGGCGAGGTGAGTCCCGGTGACCAGCGCGCCGCCGGCCAGCCCCATGATCACCTGGGCGACGGGGGTCTGGTCGCCGAACGCCCCCCATGCCAGGAGGGTGCCGGCGGGGATGCGGATGAACGTGTGCAGCGCATCCCACACCGTGTCGAACACGGGGACCTTGTCGGCCACGAACTCGCCGACGAGCATTACGAAGGAGGCGATGAGGACCCAGTCGTGCGAGAGCAGCGCCAGGTGAGGCGGCAGCGCGATGACGCCCAGCCGATGCAGGCCGCCCGCGATGAACACCGCGGCGTAGAGCCGGATGCCGCTCGCCCAGGCGAGGCCGAGCGCGAGAGCGGTCTGGCTGAGCAGATCCACAGCTGAAGAATAGCGCCTCGGCGGAGGGCGCCGGACGCCGGCCCGAGCCGACGCAGGGCCGGGACGGCAACTCCGGCAAGAAGTGAGTGCTTCCGGTTGACCGCGTCCCACCGGTGCCGGTTCGGCTGCAACCCGGAGGCGCCGGTGTCGTAGCACGCTCGTACAGGGCGACGGTCTCGGAGATCGAGCCGTCGGGATCGCTCGCCCGGGGGAGGGCGCATGGCGGGAGCGAGGCGGGCCCTGGTTCCGGTGAGCGTCGCGTTGATGGCCGGCGCCGTGGCGTCGTCGAGCGCGGGTGCCGACGGCCCGGCGGCGAAGAACTACCAGACGGTCAAGGTAGGCGAGGGTGTCTACGCGTTCGTCGCGCCGGAACCGACCACGCCGCTCGTCAACGGCAACTCGGTGGCCGTGATCGGCGACGACGGCGTTCTCGTCGTGGACCCCGGCCAGTTCCCGTCGGTCGCGCGCCGCGTGATCGCCGAGATCAGAGCCTTGACCGAAAAGCCGGTTCGCTTCGTGGTCAACACGCACTGGCACCCGGACCACTGGGTGGCGAACGGCGAGTACCGCCAGGCGTTCCCCGGCGTCACGATCATCAGCACCGCGTACACCCGCACGATGATGGCAACCGCAGCGCAGCCGTTCGTCGATCCGGCGAAGCTGGAGTCGGGCCTCGAGGAGCTGAAGGCGGCGCTCGACGCCAGCTCCAAACCGGGCGGGCGGGCGATCCCGGCGGAGCGCAAGCAGTTTCTGACGGACGAGCTGAAGGACTACCAGGACTTCGTGGGCGAGCTCCGCCAGATGAAGGCGGCGCCCCCGAACCTCACGTTCGACCAGTCGCTGACCGTGCACCTCGGCGCTCGCGAGGTGAAGCTGATGTGGTTGGGTCGCGGCAACACCGGCGGCGACGCCGTGATCTACGTGCCCGACGCCAAGGTCGTGATGACGGGCGACCTGGTCGTGGCCCCGACGCCGTACGCGATCGGATCGTTCCTCGGCGAGTGGATCGTGGCGCTCGGCAAGCTCATGGAGCTCGACGCCGCGACGATCGTGCCGGGGCATGGCCCTGTGATGCACGACTGGACGTACGTCAAGACCGAGCGGAGTCTCCTGGAAACGGTCCTGGCCCAGGCCCGGAAGGCGGTCGGCGATGGGTTGAGCCTGGAGGACGCTCGGAAGAAGGTGGACCTCGAGGCTTTCCGGCAGCAGCTCTGCGGCGACAACCCGCGCAGGGACATCGCCTTCCGGGAGTTCTTCAGCAAGCCGGCGGTCGAGCGCGCCTACGAGGAGGCAAAGTTGAACTCCGAAGAGGGGTTGCACTGACGAGGGACGGCGTCCGGGGCCGCGGTTCGGCCTCGGACCGGTTCGCATCGGACGATCGAGCGCGCCGGTGGTCGCCAGCCATATGTGATCGCGGGGATTCGACCAACGGATCACTCGAGCGCCTGGAGTTGCGAACGATCCACAGACTCATCTACAATTCGATCCAATGCCCCAGAGTGTCCGCTTCTGTCGATCGGCTGACGGGGCCCGGATCGCCCTCAGCACGAACGGAAAGGGCCCGCCGCTGGTGCAGGCGCCGACCTGGATGACGCACATCGAGCTGGACTGGGAGAGCAGGGTCTGGCGGCCGTGGCTCGACCAGCTCGGCGAAGGCCACACGCTCGTGCGCCACGACCTCCGGGGCTGCGGGCTCTCGGATCGCGATGTGGCCGACGTGTCGCTGTCGAGCTTCGTCGCCGACCTCGAGGCCGTCGTCGACTCCCTGGGATTGGATCGCTTCCCGCTCCTCGGCGTGTGCCAGGGCGGGGCGATCGCAGCCGCCTACGCGGCTCGCCATCCGGATCGCGTGAGCCAGCTCGTGATCTACGGAAGCTACGTGGAAGGCGCCCTCGCGCGAGCCGCCGGGTCGCCGAAGGCGAAGGAGGTCGAGGCCCTCGCGACGCTGATCGAAGCCGGCTGGGCGCGGCCCACCCCGGCGTTCCGGGAGGTGTTCGCCTCGATGCTGATGCCGGAGGCCCGGCCGGAGGTCGTGCGGGCGATGTCCGAGATGGAGCGCCACAGCACCACGCCCGCGATGGCCCGTCGCCTGTGGCTGGCCTTTCACGCGTTCGACATCGAGGACGCGGCGACCCGCCTGGCGGTGCCGACGCTGGTCCTGCACTGCCGCGGCGACGGCATGGTGCCGTTCGAAGAGGGCCGCCGGCTGGCGACGCTCATCCCGGGCGCCAGGTTCGTCGCGCTGGACGCCTGCAACCACATCCTCCAGACCGAGGACCCCTGCTGGGGGCGCCTCTGGGACGAGGTCCACTCGTTCCTTGGCGGCGACCGCCCGACGCCGGAGGCGGGTGCCGCCGCGTTCTCCGAGCTGACGCCTCGCGAGCGGGAACTGCTCGAGCTGATCGCTCGCGGCCGCAGCAACGCGGCAATCGCCGAGAAGCTCTCGATCTCCCCGAAGACGGTGCGCAACCACATCACGAGCGTGTTCGGCAAGCTCGGCGTTTCGCACCGGGCCGAGGCGATCGTCCTCGCCCGCGACGCCGGACTCGGCAGCAACTAGTCGGCGATCTATCCTGGGACTCAGGTCCCACTCGATCCGCCGCCCCGTACATCCCCGACGCAAAAAGCAGGACCCCCGCCTCATGGCGGAAGGCTTCTCCCCGCCTAGCTTGATGGACATGCGAGGCGACGTGCAGGCGGAGCGGAGTGCGGCGGCGTTCGGCGGTACCCGCGCTCCCTCGGCGGCCGACCGACCACGCGCGGAATAAGGGGGGATAGGCACATGCGTCGAGTGATGGCGTTCGTCTACGGCGTTGTCTGTTACGCGCTCTTCCTGGGGACATTCCTGTATGCCGTCGGTTTCGTGGGCAACGTCGGGGTGCCGAAGTCGATCGATTCCGAGGGGGCGGGCGGGACGCTCCCGGCCCTGGCCATCGACACCCTGCTCCTGGTGCTGTTCGCCGTGCAGCACAGCGGCATGGCCCGCAGGGCGTTCAAGCGCTGGTGCGAGGGCGTCGTGCCGGCGCCGGTGGAGCGCAGCACCTACGTGCTCGCGTCCAGCCTCGTGCTGGCCCTGCTGTTCTGGCAGTGGAGGCCGCTCCCGGCCACTCTGTGGGACGCTTCGGGTCCGGCGCGACAGCTCCTGTGGGGCGTCGGCGCGCTGGGCTGGACCACCGTATTGCTCGGCACGTTCATGATCAGCCACGCGCACCTGTTCGGCCTGGCGCAGGTCTGGGCCCGGCTGCGCGGCGTTCAGGCCTCGGAGCCGAGGTTCCAGACACGCGGGTTGTACAGGTACGTCCGCCACCCGCTGATGCTCGGGTTCATCGTCGCGTTCTGGGCGGCGCCGCGGATGACGGCCGGCCACGCGCTGTTCGCGGCGGCGTCGACCGGGTACATCCTGGTGGCGACGCTCGCGTTCGAGGAGCGCGACCTCGAGCGCTACCTGGGCGAGCCGTACCGGCGCTACCGGCGGATGGTGCCGGCGTTCATCCCGCGCCTGGGGCGGGGCTTCCGCGCCGAGGAGCTCAGTCCGGCGTCTGCGGAGGCGGTCGCAAGTGGACGCGCTTCCTCGGCGGAGTGAGCGCCCACGCCCGCGGGCTACCAGTGCAGGTCGATGCCGCCGCCTCCGAAGTGGCCGGTGCCGGGAAAGAAGAACGACGTACCGACCGACATCACGAAAAGGATCGCCGCGATCTGGGCGAGCCGCAGCACGCTGTTGGTCAAGTCGAGCCCGGCGTCGGCCACCCGGTCGGCGCCGGCGCGCGATGCCACTCGCCGCCAGATGAGCATGACGGCGTAGCCGATGTGGGCGAGCATCACCGCGAGCACCGCGGCGAGGAGGGCGGCCGCGGCCGAGATGATCAGGCGCAGCTGCGGCACGCCGCCGAGCCAGGCGCCCCAGACGAGGCGCGAGCGGCGCGGGATCTCGCGCGCCGCGACCACGATGTCCGAGAGCTTGCCCGACCGCGTCGGCTGCGCCCTCGGCACCGTGCGGATCCGGTCGAGCAGCGGCGGCAGGAGCGCCTCGACGCCGGCGGAGAGGTCGCCGGTCCGTACGGCCGGTATGAAGCGGGTCTCGACCAGGCGGTGCACCTCGGCGTCCGGCAGCGCCGGCTCGAGGCCGTAACCGACCTCGACCCGGATGTGCCGCTCGTCGGGAAAGACGAAGAAGATCATCCCGTTGTCGGCGCCGGCCACGCCGGGCTGCCAGACCTCCGCGGCGTGCATCGTGAAGTCGGGCGCGCCGTCGGGCAGCCGCGGCAGCGCCGCCAGGAGCACGCCGTGGCTCGTCTCACGCTGGAAGTTGTCGAGCGTGAGGTCGACCTGACCGGTCAGGCCGAGCAGCTTTTCTGGGTCGAAAATGTGGTGGAAGTAGCTGTCCGGCCCCTTGCGCACGAGGTCCTCGAGCGCCTTCGCGGGCGGCCTCACCGGCGCCCGCACCGGGACCGTGAACGTCGCGACCGCCGCCGCCGCGAGGACGGCGAGGAACGCCGGCACCCCGACCCGCAGCTCGATCCGCCGGGCCCTCGCTTTCCCCCGAGGACCCGGACCCGGAACTGGGGGCTTCGATCTCATTTCCTCGAGGATAGCGCAGCCGGTTGGGCCGCGCCCCCCCGTCGACACGCCGGCAGTCCCGGCCCACCACGCCGGCGCTGTGGCCGTGGGGATGCACGGACAGCGGTCCGTGGTCCCGCGGCCGGGGACTCGGAACGGGCACTGTTTCGCCGAAATTCGAGACCCTGTTCACAATTCGGGACGCGAATCGAGACGCGCATGGATTCGACTGCTTGATTCCGTTCGAACCTAGTACAATGATGCAGGGGGTTCGTCACCGTCAATGCGAAAGCGGGAGTTCTGGGGAGCGCCGAGTTGCTAGCCCCTGCCCCTGCCGCCACGCCAAGGTCGGTCCGCCGATCCGTACGCGAAGGGCGACATCCTGGGCGACCGCCAGAGCTTTCTGGTGATTGGGATGGCGGCGGTTTGGATGGCGTGCGTCGCGTTCGCGGCCGTGCGGCTAGCCGTGACCATTCGTTCTGGGGCGCCGACCCCGTGGTGGGGCAACGCCATCGGCGCTGCTGCCTTGCCCTTCCTGTATCTCTGGTACCGGCGGCGCCCGCTGGCCCGCTCGGCGGTCGCTGCGCACGCGACGGCCCTCATCGCGACGCTCGCGCTTGTCGTCGCCGTCGTGTACGGCATGACCTCGAGCATCTGGTGGCTCGGGCTCGTTGGGTTCGGGATGGTCCTCCTCGGCCGCCGGCGCGAGGCGTGGCTGTGGGGCGTAGGGATACCGGTCGTCGTCATCGCGGTCATCGTCGCGGAGCCGTTCGTCCGCATCGGCGGCACGGCGGGGGAACCGGCACTCGAGCGCGCGCTTGCCAAGATCGGCTTCGTGGTCCTCGTGGTCGCGATGGCAGGGGGGTTCCGCAGGGTGGCCGAGCGGCGAGCCAGGGCCCTCCATGACAGCGACGAGAGGTACCGGATGCTCTTCCGCCGCGCGCCGGTAGGAGTCTTTCAATTCGACCGCGACCTGCGGATCATCGACTGCAACGAGACCTGTGAGCCCCTCATCGGAGGCGATCCGGAGCGCCTCGTCGGGCTCGACCTGGGCTCATCGGGGGACGCGCGGGTGAGGCCGGCGCTTCAGGACGCGATCCAGGGGCGACAGGGCGAGTACCAAGGGCCGATCCGCCCGGCCTCCGGCGCCGCCGAGATGGTGGTATCGGTGCGAACGGTGCCGTTGCGGGACGGAGACGGAACCGTTACGGGCGCCATCGGCATCGTTGAGGACGTCACGCAGCGCGAGCGGATGGAAGAGGATCTCCGGCGTTCTCACGATGAGCTCGAGGCGCGGGTGCGGGAGAGGACGGAAGAGCTGCGGCTGCTCAACCGTGCGTTGCGCGACAACGAGGAGCGGTTCCGGACATTGGTCGAGAACCTCGGCGAGGGCGTGGCTGTCGTGGACCCGCACGAAACCATCGCCTACTGCAACCCGGCCGCCGATCGCATCTTCGGCGTACCGAAAGGCACACTGCGGGGACGCAACCTCGCGGAGTTCAGCACGCCCGAAGAGTTCGCCAAGTATCGGCAAGGGACGGCCGCTCGCACCCAAGGCCGGAGCAGCTCGTACGAGGCGACGATCCGCCGCGGAGACGGCGACATCAGGAATCTCCACGTGACGATCACCCCTCGGTTCGACACCTCGGGAGCGTACACGGACGCGCTGAGCATCTTCATGGACATCACCGAACGCAAGCAGGCGGAGGAGGCGCTCCTCGAAAGGGAAGCGCTCTACCGGGCGGCTACCGGCGCATCGGCGGACGGGTTCTGGATGGCTGACCTCGACGGACGGCTCCTGGACGTCAACGATGTCTACGTGCGCCGCTCGGGGTACAGCCGCGAGGAGCTGCTCGCCATGCGCATCGGCGACGTCGAGGCCCAGGAGGATCCCCAGGTCACGGGGGGACACATCGGAAACATCATCGAGCACGGCAGCGACCGGTTCGAAACCGTGCACCGCGCCAAGGACGGTACGCTCTGGCCCGCAGACATCACGTCCACGTACTGGCCCATCCGGGGGGGCCGCCTCTTCGTCTTCATCCGCGACCTCACGGCGCGCAAGCGGACCGAAGTGGCACTGCGGACCGCGAACGAGCGCATCGAGTCGGTGCTGGCAAGCATGACGGACTCGTACGACCTCTTCGACCGCGAGTGGAGGTTCCTCGACGTCAACCCGGCAGCAGTCAAAGGAATCGGGCGGACTCGGGAAGCGATCCTCGGCCGCACGTTGTGGGAGCTCTATCCGGATATCGTCGGGACGGATCTCGAGCGCGAGTTCCGGCAAGCAATGGCGCGACGGACCGCCACCACGCTTGAGTTCCACTATCCGCAGCGTCACAGGTGGTGGCACAATCGCTTCTACCCGGTTCCCGAGGGTTTGGCCGTCTTCGGGACCGATATCACAGCTCCAGAAGCAGGCCGAAGAGGCGCTGATCGCGAGCGAGGCGCAGCTCTCCAACGCGCTCGCCGTCGCGCGAATGGGGCACTGGGAGTACGACGTCCCGAACGACACGTTCACCTTCAACGACAACTTCTACGCGATGCTTCGGACGACCGCCGAGCGCGAAGGCGGGTACACGATGTCGTCGTCGCACTACGCCGAGCGGTTCGTCCATCCCGACGATGCCGGCCTCGTCGCAGAGGAGATCCGAAAGGCCATCGAAACCACAGACCCCGCGTTCAGGGGCGTTCTCGAGCACCGAGTGGTCTTCGGCGACGGCGAGGTCGGACACGTCGCCGTTCGCTTCTCGATCGTCAAGGACGACCTCGGCCGGACCGTGAAGACGTACGGTGCCAACCAGGACGTCACGGACCACAGGCGGGCCGAGGACGCGCTCCGGCAGGTGCAGAAGATGGACGCCGTGGGGACGCTCGCCGGCGGGATCGCCCACGACTTCAACAACGTCCTTCAGGCGCTGCTGAGTCAGGCGCAGCTCTTGCGGGGCCGGTGCAACCATCCCCTCGAGGTGGAGGCGTTGGCCCAGGAGTTGGAGCGCCACGTCGGCCGCGGCGCCGCGCTGACGCGCCAGCTCCTCCTCTTCTCGCGGCGCGAGACCGCCAGGCTCGAGCGTCTCGACCTCAACGAAACGGTCCGGGAGGCCATCAAGATGCTGCGGCGGCTCGTCCGCGCGAACATCGCCCTCGACATGGATCTCGCGCACGGAGAGCTGCCGCTCGAGGCGGATCACGGCCAGCTCGACCAGGTCATCCTGAACCTCGTGGTGAACGCATCGGACTCGATGCCGCAGGGCGGCAGGCTGACGATCCGCACGGGCGTGGCCGACCCGGCGCACGTGCGGCTGGAGGTCGAGGACACCGGGCACGGCATCCCGGATGAGATCCGCGACCGGATCTTCGAGCCGTTCTTCACGACCAAGGCCGCAGGCAAGGGGACGGGGCTCGGTCTGTCGGTCGTGCACGGCATCGTGGCAAGGCACGGCGGTGGGATCGAGGTCGAAAGTGCGGCCGGCAAGGGGACGACGTTCAGGATCACCCTCCCGATGGCGGAGCCGGGTGCAGGTCCCGCGGCGGCAACGACCGGCGAGGACGCTCATGCGCTCCGGCGCGGGAACGGCGAGCGCCTTCTGGTGGTCGAAGACGAGACGGGCGCGCGCCAGGCGCTCCAGGACATCCTCGGGAACCTCGGCTACGCGGTCACGGCGGTGGCCAGCGGGGAGGACGCCGGGAAGCTCCCGCCCGAACCTCCGTTCGACGTCCTCCTCACGGACCTGATGCTTCCCGGCGTCGCCGGGACCGACCTCGCCGTCGGCCTGCGCGAGCGCTGGCCGGGGCTGAAGGTCGTCTTCATGTCAGGGTATGCGGGGGACGAGGAGCTGCGACACGAGATCCAATCGGGCGGGGCGCACTTCCTGCAGAAGCCGTTCGACATGAGCACGCTGTCCCGCGAGCTTCGCCGAGTGTTGGACGAGAAGCCGGTCCAAACCGCATAGGCACAATACCCGGCCAGCAGGTTCCTCACCCGGGGCCAAAGCGCCACGGTCGCGCCCTTCAGGTCGTCCCGCACCGCAAGAACCCGTCGAGTCGGTCCCGCCCCGAGGGCTTGCCTCGATCGGAGGGACGGGTCGCGAGTCCCCGATCTGCGGAGGAGCTCGATATGCGAGACTCAGACGCGGTGCCCGAGTCCTGGCGATGCGGCGCCGCGGAGGGGAGGCTCATGAGGGGTCTCGATGGGCTGCACATCATCCTCGGGGCGGGCGGGGCGATCGGGACGCCGCTCGCGGCGGAGTTGGTCGAACGCGGCGCGCGGCTGCGGACGGTGTCGCGCTCGGGAGCGGGGCCCGAGGGCGCCGAAAGGGTCCGCGCGGACCTCACCGACGCAGGCGAGGTCCTGCGCGTGGTCGATGAGGGTTCGACCGTCTACCTGCTCGCGGGCCTCCCATACGACCGGCGGGTCTGGCGAGAGCAGTGGCCGCGCATCATGCGCAACGCCGTCGCCGCGTGCGAGTCGAAAGCCGCGCGCCTGATCTTCTTCGACAACGTCTACATGTACGGCCGGGTCGAGGGACCGATGACGGAGGCGACGCCGGTGCGACCGGCGAGCGTCAAGGGCACGATCCGCGCCGAGATCGCCGGTCTCCTGCAAGCCGAGATCGCGGCCGGCCGAATCGAGGCGATGATCGCGCGCTCGGCGGACTTCTACGGGCCACACTCGGAGCGCAGCAGCATGCCCTCGATCCTGGTGCTGCAACGGCTCGCTGCGGGGAAGGCGGCGCAGGTGCTCGTGCGGGCGGACGCCAAGCACTCCTATACCTTCACCCTCGACTGCGCACGGGCGCTGCTCGCGCTCGCCAAGGCCGACGACGCATACGGCCAGGTCTGGCACCTCCCGACCGCGCACCCGGCGCTCACCGGGCGGGAGCTCGTGGAGATCGCGGCGCGGGAGATGGGTGTGCCGGCGCGGCTGACCGTCACGCCCCGGTGGCAGATACGGACTGCGGGCGTGTTCAGCACCATGCTGCGCGAGGTCGGGGAGATGCTCTACCAGGCCGAGGCCGACTACGTCTTCGACTCGTCCAAGTTCGAGCGGCGGTTCGCGTTCACGCCGACGCCGTACGAGGAGGGGATCCGCGAGACGGTCCGGTGGATGCGAAACGGCCGCGAGGCCTGACCGGCGCGGCGGCCGGTCGCCCCGCGCCCCGCAGTCGCCGCCCTAGTGTGTGGGACAATGCACAACGGGAGTCGGCCTGGTTGTGGCCGTGGCCGACCGCCAGCGTCGCGCGCCGCCGGTACGGCGTGCCTGCCGCACACAAGTCGACGGTCGGCGTTGGAGACAGCCTGTGACCTTGACGGAGCTGGCACGACACCCGCGGCTGCGGAAAGGGCTGGTCCTCGCAGCGGCCGCGGTCGCCGTCTGGGCCGCGTTCGGTTTCCTCGCGGTGCCGCCGCTCGTACGCTCGCTGCTCGCGAACACGCTGACCAGGTCACTCCATCGCCGCACCACGGTCGAGGGCGTGGCCTTCAACCCGTTCGCGCTGTCCGTCCGCGTCCGTGGCCTCACGGTGCGCGAGCCGGAGTCGAACGAGGTCTTCGTTTCGCTCGCCGAGGCCTATGCCAACGTGAAGCTCACCTCGGTGCTCCATCTCGCGCCGGTGCTGAAGGAGTTACGCCTGCGCGGCTTGCACATCCGGATCGTGCGGAACGAGGACTCGAGCTACAACTTCTCCGACCTCCTGGCGAAGAGCGCACCGCCTCCGGCCGGCCCGTCCAAGCCGCTCCGGTACGCCCTCAACAACATCCAGCTCCTCGACGGGAGCCTCGATTTCGACGATCGGCCGGTGCACAAGGTGCACACGGTGCGCAACGCCTACATCGCCATCCCGTTCCTGTCCAACCTGCCGGACGACACCGAGGTGTTCACGCAGCCGGCGGTCCGCGCGGTGGTCAACGGCACGATGGTGGCGCTCGACGGGCGGACCAAGCCGTTCTCCGGCTCGCGGGAGACCTCGCTCGACGTCGACATCCGCGATCTCGACGTCCCTCCTTACCTCGCGTACCTGCCGGTACCGATTCGGGTCAAGGTCCTCTCGGCCCGGCTCGGCACCCGGCTGACGCTGACGTTCAGGCAGGAGAAAGGGTCGGCCTCCAGGCTCGTGCTCGCCGGGCGAGCCACGCTCAGGGACGTGGCGATCGCCGACGCGCAGGGGGGCGGCTTGATCGAACTGCCCATGCTCGACGTGCGAGTCGCCGCCGCCGACCTGCTGACGCGGCGGATCGGCCTGGCGAGCGTCCTGATACAGAGGCCACGCGTGCGTGTCGCCCGCGACGTGGCCGGGGCGTGGAACCTGGCGGACTTGGTCCCGCCTTCCGCCCCCCAGGCGGCACAGAAGGGCGAGGCGGCGAGTCGGGCGCGATTCGTCCTCGACGTAGCCGAGTTCAAGATGTCGGACGGGACGTTGACTTTCGAGGACGCGGCCGCGCGGCCTCCGTTCTCCGCCACGCTGCGCGCGCTCGAGTTCGACGTCCGGGGCTTCAGCACTGCGCCCGGTACCGCCGCCCGAACCGAGCTGTCGCTCACCAGCGACGCCGGCGAGGCGTTGCGCCAGGCGGGCGAGCTCACGTTCGAGCCGCTGAACGCCCGCGGCACGGTCGAGATCACGGGCGTCCCACTGCGCCGTTACGCTGCCTACTACCGGGACGCCATCGCGTTCGAAGTTGCGGACGGGGTGCTCGGACTCTCCACAGGCTACGCGTGGTCGGGTGCGCCGGGCGGCGGTCTGGGGTTCTCGGGCCTCGCCGCTACGTTGCGCTCGCTGCACCTTCGTCGGGCCGGGGAACGGGAGGGCTTCCTGCTCGTCCGCGAGGCGGCGCTCGAGGCGTCGGCGCTCGACCTCGCCGGGCGCAGCGCCACGCTAGGGGGCCTCACGCTCACGGGTGTTCGGCTCACGGTCGCACGCGGCAAGGACGGCGTGTGGAGCCTCACGACACTGCTCCCGGCGTCGCCCGGTACCGGGGCCGCGCCGGCGGCGGAGCCGAGCCAGACGCCAGCCGCGCCGACGTGGACGTGGAGCCTCGGACGGCTGAGCGTGAAGGACACCTCGGTCGAGGTGGACGACGGCGTCCCGGAAAGGCCGGTGAGCCTGACGCTCGCGCCGCTGACGCTCGTCGCGAGCGACCTCTCCGCGGCCGAGGGGCGGCGGGGCCGGCTCGACCTGCGGTGCGTCGTCAACGGCGCCGGCTCGGTCGCGCTGCGCGGCGACGTCGGCCTCAACCCGATCACGGCGCGGCTCGGCGTCGACGTCAAGGAGCTCCCGCTCGTCCCCCTCCAGGGGTACGCCACCGACCGATTTCACCTCGTGGTCAGCGACGGCGCCGCCTCGTCGACGGGCGAGGTGACCGTGGCGGCGGGAGGCGAGGGGCCGTCCGTGGGGTTCGTGGGGCGGGCCTCGGTGGATCGCCTCGCAGCCGTCGACGCATACGCCGCCGAGGACCTCCTCAAGTGGGACTCGCTCACGCTGGAGCGCATCGAATGGGCGAGCCGGCCGTTCCACCTCGAGATCGGCGAGATCGACCTGGCCGGACTCGGCGCGCGCGTCGCGATCGCGCCCGACGGCACGACCAACCTCCGGCGCGTCCTCGGCGGCGCGCCAGAGCCTGATGAGGAGGAGGACGAGGGCGAACTGGAGGGCGCCCCGGCGCCCGCAACGCCTGCGCAGGCCGCGCCGCCCCCGTCCCCAACCGCCACGCCGGCGCTCGAAGCCACGGCGTCCGCCGCGCCGGACGCCGGCGCGGAGCTGATCCGCATCGGCAGGCTCGTCTTCCGCGGGGGCGCCGTCACGTTCGTGGACAGCTCGGTGAGTCCGCAGTTCCTGGCCACGATCACCGGCCTCGAGGGTTCCATCTCGGGTCTGTCGTCGCTGGGCTCGACGGCCGGCGACGTGGACCTGCGGGCGACCGTCAACGGCCAGGCGCCGCTCTCCATCAAGGGGAAGGTGAACCCGCTCGCCGGCAACCTCGTACTGGACGTCACCGTTGCGATGCACGATTTGGACCTGCCGGGCATGTCCGCATACTCGGGGACATACGCCGGCTACGCCGTTCAGCGCGGCAAGCTGAGCCTCGACCTGGCGTACAAGGTGGCCGCGCGGCGGCTCGACGCTCAGAACCACCTCTTCCTCGACCAGTTCGACTTCGGCGAGAGGGTCGAGAGCCCAAAGGCGACTCACCTTCCGGTGCGGCTGGCCGTTTCGCTGCTCAAGGACCGCAAGGAGCAGATCCGGCTCGACCTCCCGGTCTCCGGCTCCCTCGACGACCCGAAGTTCCGGATTGGACGCGTGATCCTGAAGATGATCGGCAACCTCCTCGTGAAGGTCGCCAGCTCGCCGTTCGCGCTCCTCGGCTCGATCTTCGGGGGCGGAGGCGCCGACCTAGACACCGTCGGCTTCGCACCTGGCAGCGCCGTCCTCGACGACGGCGCGCGGGCCCGGCTCGACACCCTTGGCAAGGCGCTCAACGACCGTCCCGCCCTCCGCCTCGAGTTGACCGGCCGCACGGACCCCGGCAGCGACCGCGACGGCCTTCGCCAGGCCGCGTTGCAGCGCGCCGTCAAGCGCGAGAAGCTCGACGACCTCGTCAAGAGCGGCGGCACCGCGAGTTCCCTCGACGCGGTGACCGTTGCGCCCGGCGAGTACGAGACCTACCTCACCCGGGCCTACCGGCACGGCAAGTTCAGCAAGCCCCACAACCTCCTCGGGATGGTCAAAGCGCAGCCCGTCGGCGAGATGGAGCGCCGCCTGCTCGCCAGCCTCGAGCCTGGCCCGGACGCCCTGCGAGACCTCGCGGCGGCGCGCGCGCAGGCGGTGCAGAGCTACCTGTTGCAGACAGCCAAGGTGCAGGCAGCACAGGTCTTCGTCGTCACGGCCCCGAGCGCCGCGGCGCCGGCGGGCAAGGGCTCGCCGACGCGCGTCGACCTCGCGTTGCGATGAGCCGCCGGACCCGGTGCGGCCGGCGTCGCGTCCTGCCGGGCCCGCGCGACACGGAGAGAGCGCCGATCAGGGGCGGAGCCCCGCGTGCGCGGTCCGGACCGCGGTTCGCAGGTTCTCCCAGGGCGTTTCGGCGGGGACGGTGCAGTCGGCGCCGAGGATGAACCGTTCCGGCGCGGTCCGGAGCGTCGCCTCGACCTCGGCGCGGATCTGTGCCTCGCTCCCCGTTGCAATCACGCCGTGTCGGTCGAGCCCGCCCATGACCGGGCGGCCGAAGAGCCGGGACGCCTCCGCGAGAGGCAGCGGACGCCCGCCCACCTCGAGCGGGCAGCTCACGACGTGCCCCGGGTACTCCAGGAAGCGCGTCAGGTCGTCGTACTCGCCGACGTAGTCGCAGACGTGGAGGATGTTGAACTCGCAGGCGCGCGCCGCCTCCGTCATCACGGCGAGGTCGAAGGGGCGGACGGCCTCGTCGAACAGGCCACGATCGGCGAGCCTGTGGCGCTCGCCGCCCTGCGTCGAGTGGTAGAAGCCGTCGACGCCGAGGCGGATGCACGCTCGCACGAACGCCAGCAGGCTCTCGGTGACGATTTCCATCCCCTTCACGACCTGGGTCGGGTCATCGCGGAGGTGGCGGAGCACGGTCTCCTCGCCCACCGCGTGGCCGGCGCACATGAACGGCGAGTACAGCGTCGCGACCACGACGGCCTCGCGTTTCGCCGCCTTGACGATCCCCTCGACGACCTCGAGCTGGGGCGCGAAGAACGCCTCTGGGTAGTGCGGCATCCTGGACCAGTCCTCGGCGCGCCGGATCGAGTCGAGGCGGGGGAAGTTCCGTTCGTACTGGATCTTGACGAGGTCCATCTCGGTGGCGCGGAAGAACTCCAGGTGCCTGTCGACGGCGGCCCGGCCGGAGTGGCAGGCGGGATCGAAGTGCAGGAAGAACGCGGCCGGAGTAGGCGATGGCCGCGCTCCGGGGTCGAGCAGGCCGAGGACGAGATCGCGCTTGGTCATGCCGCACCCTCGTGCGGCGGGGGGCCGACGGTGCTCCGGATCATGGTTGCCTGTAGATCGTGCCGTCCTTCATGACGAAGCGAACGGTCTCGATGGCGTTGATGTCGCGGGTGGGGTCGCCGGGTACCGCGATCAAGTCCGCGAGCATGCCGGGCTTGATCTGCCCAAGCCGCTCGGCCTGCCCGAGCAGCCTGGCGTCGACCTCGGTCGCGGCGCGCAGCGCGTGCGCCGGCGTCATCCCGCCGCGGACCATCCACTCGACCTCCCGATAGTTCTCCCCGTGCGGAAACACGCCCACGTCGCTGCCGCAGCCGATGACGACGCCGTCCTTGAGCGCGAACTGGAACGCCTGAACCGCCTCGCGGACGCTCTCGGGCAAGGGCTCGCTGCCGCGCGTGTACCCCTCGAAATACTCGGCGTACGCCTCGGCCGTCGCGAGCGTCGGCAGGTACGCCACGCCGCGATCGGCCATGAGCTTGAAGACCTCGTCGGTGCCGGCGTAGCCGTGCTCGATCGTCTGGACGCCGGCGAGAACCGCCCGGCGCATGCCCTCCGGGGTCGTCGCGTGCGCCGCGACCGGCCGGCCGGCGCTGTGCGCCTCGTCAACCAGAGCCTTCAGCTCCTCGAGCGAGAACGTCGGCACCGCGGCGCCGTGCGGCCCGCGCCGGTAGTCGGCGTAGACCTTGACCCAGTCGGCGCCGTGTCCGACCTGCTCGCGTACGGCCTCGAGCACCTGCGGGATCCCGCTGGCCTCCTGCGCGCCCTTCGGCGGCACGAACTCGGGGGCGAACCCGAGCGGGCCCGGGCCGTAGCTGCCGGTGGCGACGATGGCGCGCGTGGCGACGAACAGCCGCGGTCCCGGGATGCGCCCCTCGTTGATCGCGCGCTGGACCGAGAGGTCGGCGTATCCGGCACCCTCGGTGCCGAGGTCGCGCAGCGTCGTGAACCCCGCCATCAGGGTGCGCTCGCAGTGCAGCACCGCGGCGATCACCCGGTAGGCCTGCGGCTCCTTGAGGACCTGGTCGTTCCAGAGCGTCTGGTTGTAGGGGTGCAGGAAGATGTGCGAGTGGGCGTCGATGAGGCCGGGGAGCAGGGTCGTGCCCGGCAGCGGGATCGTCCGCGTGCCGGCGGGCGGCGTGATCTCGGCCTCCGGCCCGACCGCCGCGATCGTGTTGCCCGCGACGAGCACGACCCACCCCTCGTGAACCTGGTCGCCCGTCGCGTCGAAGACGCGCTGCGGTTTGAGGAGGACGGTCGACTGAGGGCGGGCCGGCGGCCCGGGGGCGAGAGCGATGACCGCGGTCGGCGTCCACAGGCCGAGCGTCGCGGCGAGTACGAACGGAGCGGATTGTCGGGCCATCCGGCGCATGGGCGTGTCCTCCTGCGGGGGCTGCGCGCGAGTATGCGAGTCCGACCGCCCGGACTCAAGCCGGGGCGGCCGATGGGCCGCACCGGGGCGTGCGAGACTGGTGCGCGGTGCGCGACGTACGAGAGGAGCGGGGCGATGGAGGTGGACATGGCGACAGGTGACCGCGGCGGGACGCCCGCGGTGCGCCTCATGGCCGGAGGCGACATCGGGTTCTGCGTGGCTCAGACCGCCCGGGAGGGGTGGACCAGCACGCCCGACGACTTCGAGGTGCACCTCGCCCACGACCCGGACGGCTGCTTCGTCGCCACGGTGGGGGGCGGCCTCGCGGCGATGGTCACCACGACCGCGTACCGCTCGACCGGTTGGATCGGGAACCTCATCGTGCCGCCGGAGCACCGCGGCAAGGGGCTCGGCTCGGTCATGATGGAGCGGGCGATCGGGAGCCTGGAGTCGCACGGGCTGGCGACTCTCCGTCTGGAGGCGGATCCGCTGGGGGTCAACATCTACCGGCGCCTCGGCTTCGTGGACGAGTACGACTCGCCGAGGTTCCGGCGGGACGGCGGGCCGCCCCCAGGCCCGGCGCGCTGGACGGCGATGGACGCGGCCGACGTGCGCTCCGCGGCGCAGCTCGACGCCGCCGCCTTCGGCGACGACCGCAGCCGGTTGTTGCCGGTGCTGCTCGGTGTCTCCCGGGCGGCGTTCCGCGTCCCCGCGCGCGGCGCGATCGCCGGCTACCTGATGCTGCTCGCCGGTTTGCACGGCTTCCGCATCGGGCCGTGGGTCGCCGAGGCGCCCGAGGCGGCGTCCGATCTGCTCCGCGCGGCGCTCGAGTTCGCAGGCGCCCGCACGGTCACCGTCGCGGTCCCGGGGCCCAATCGGGTCGGGCAGGCGATGCTGCGCGAGGCCGGGTTCCGCGAGACGCCGTCGAGCCTCCGCATGGCGCGCGGTGCGGCGGCCGGGCGCGGACGCCCCGAGAGCGTGTACGCGCTCGCCAACGGGGCCGTGGGGTAGCGTCAGCTCCGACTTCACATTGCTTAACAAAGCCGACATACGCGGGCAAGGCCGGCGACCCATCGTGGGAGTGCGCGGACGAGCGCCGCGCACGAAAGGAGACGCACCATGGACAGCAACGAGAACCTCGCACAACCGGCCCGGAGGTTGGGGAAGCGCAGCCTTGTCGCGCTGGGCCTAGCCGCCGTGCTGGTCGGAGCGGCCGGCATCGCCTGGGCGACAGGCGTGGCGCCCGGGATGATGGGCCATGGGTTCTGCCGCTCAGGGTTTGGTCGCGACTTCGTCGAGTTCCGGATCCAGAAGGTCCTCAAGCAGGTCAACGCGTCGGACGCGCAGGATCAGCAGATCATGGCGATCGTCGACGGGCTGTTCGCCAAGCACCAGGCGATGGCGGGCATCCATCAGCAGATCCACCGGCAGCTCCTGGCCGCCGTCACGGGACCGACCGTCGACCGCGCCGCCGTCGAGGCGGTCCGGGCGCAGGCCGTCGCCCGAATCGACGAGGCCACGAAGGACCTCGCGAAGGCGGTGGGCGACATCGCCGAGGTGCTCACGCCGGCGCAGCGCCAGCAACTCGCCACCCTCGCCAAGGAGCATATGCAGCAGTAGGATCGCGGTCGAGGTCGGCGGCGGCGCCCGCATGGACGCCGCCGGCCGGCCCGCCGGGAGCCGGACGGTGAGCGAGCGCGTGTTGATCATCGACGACGACCGCAAGCTGACCGCGATGCTGGCCGATTACCTGCGGCCGCGCGGCATCGCGGCGGCCGCGGCGCCCGACGCGGCTCGCGGCCTCGAGATGCTCGCGCGGGGCGCGTTCGACGCCGTCGTGCTCGACGTCATGCTGCCCGACCTCGACGGGTTCGAGGTCTGCCGTCGCCTGCGGGCGAGGTCGGACGTCCCGGTGCTGATGCTGACGGCCCGGGGCGACCCGGCCGACCGGGTCGTCGGCCTCGAGCTCGGCGCCGACGACTACCTGCCGAAGCCGTTCGACCCTCGCGAGCTGCTCGCCCGGCTGCACGCGATCATGCGGCGGCGCAAGGGCGCGCCCTCGGAACGGGCGCCCATCCTGAGGTTCGGCGGCCTGGAGATCGACCCCGAGGCGCGGGAAGTCCGGCGCGAGGGGGCCGTGTGCCCGCTCACCGGGTATCAATTCGACATCCTGCTCCTGCTGGCGAGCCATCCGGGTCGGGTGCTCTCGCGCGACGCGATCCTCGACCGGGTGCGAGGCGAGGCGTCGGCGGCGTTCGACCGCAGCATCGACGTCCACGTGTCGCGCATCCGGGCCGCGATCGAGGACGACCCCAGGCGCCCACGGCGGCTGCGGACCGTCCGCGGCGTCGGCTACCAGTTCGCTCGCCTGCCGGAGGACGCTCCGTGAGGAGCCGCCTTTATCGCCGCATCTTCGTTTTCCTGCTCCTGTTCATCGGGGTGGCGGTGGCGCTGTCGGCGCTCGCCAGCCACCTGCTGCTCTTCGAGCTCGTCGGTACCCGCGTCGGCGCTCACTTGACCGCCCACGGCCTCGCCGTGGCGTCCGCGTTGCCCGGGGCGGATCGCCCCGACGCCGAGCAGCAGGCGGCACTGGAGCAGCTCGCCTCGCGGCGCGGCCTACACGCCGCACTGTGGAGCCGCGACGGCCGGCGGATCGCCTTCACCGACATCGATCTGCCCGTGCCCGGCCCAGATCTGACCGCCGGCCGCTGGCTGCACTCACCGTCCGGACCGGCGCTCGCGGTGCCGCTGCCCGATGGGCGCCGCCTGGTGCTGCAGCCGCATCGGATCCCCCGACCCGGAGTCTTCCTCGCGGCGGTGCTGGCCGTGGCGGCGCTGCTCGCGTTCGCGAGCTACCCGGCGGCGCGTTTCGTCACCCGCAGGCTCGAGACCCTGGAGGCCGGGGTGCGCCGCCTCGGGGCCGGCGACCTGACCTCCCGGGTCGAGGTCGCCGGCGATGACGAGCTCGCGAGCCTGGCCTCCAGCTTCAACCAGGCCGCCGAGCGCCTGCAGGCTCTCGTGGAGGGGCAGCGCCGCATGCTGGCCTCCGCGTCGCACGAGCTGCGCTCGCCGCTGACCCGCCTGCGCATGGGGCTCGAGCTGGCCCGCGAGGCGCCGGGGGCGGCCGGACCGCGCCTGGCCGAGGCGGTGGCCGAGGTCGAGGAGTTGGACGAGCTCGTGGAGGAGCTGTTGGTCGCCGGCCGGCTCGAACTACAGGCGCCGGGGCCCGCAGAGCCGGTCGACGTCGGGGCGCTGCTCGTCGCGGAGGCGGCGCGCACCGGCGCCATGGTCGTCCCCGGCGCGGCGATGTTCCCGGGCGAGCCGAGATTGCTGCGGGTCATGCTCCGGAACCTCCTCGAAAACGCCGGCCGGCACGGGCTCGGTAGCCCGGTGGAGGCGGGCGTCGAGGTGCGGCCGGGGCGCCCGGATGCGCTGCTCGTCTGGGTCGCCGACCGCGGGCCCGGCGTGTCCGAGTCCGAGCGCGAGCGCATATTCGAGCCGTTCTACAGGCCTCCCGGCCACGCGGAGGGGCGCGACGGCGGAGTGGGGCTCGGACTCTTCCTGGTGCGCCGCATCGCCCGGTGGTACGGAGGGAACGCGGTGTGCATGGCCCGCGACGGCGGCGGGACCCGGTTCGAGGTCACGCTGATCGGGCGAAAGGACAGCTGACAGCCAACAGCTAACAGCCACGGGCTGATTCCCGTTCGCTTCTGGCTGTCAGCTGTCGGCTGGGTGGGTGGGCGGGGGAACGCTGTCGACTAAAAGCTGTCGCCGGCGCCGTCACTTCAGGTGGGGGTAGAACTCGATCTCCGCTCGGTCGCCGACGAGCTCCTTGGCGATGTGGACGATCTGCCCGGTGTGGTAGGCCATGTGCTCCACGGCGTGGAGGAGCACGCCGAACCCCGTTCGGCTGATGCCCTGGATCACGAAGGTCCGACCGAGGTCCTCCTCGGTGAGGCCCTGAACGACGCCACGGCACCCCGTCACGACCTCCCGCAGACGTCCCAACAGCTCGGGACCTTCATCACGGTCCGCGGCGGCGAATTCCTCGCGCCGGCGACGCTCGAACGCCGCGCCGCCGAGGCCGGCCAGCACCCACTGCGAGAGGTTTCCGGAGAGGTGGAGCAGGAGGTTGCCGACGCTGTTGCACCTCGGATTCGGGCGCCACCACACCTGGGCCGTGGTGAGCAGCGCGCCGCACGACTCGATCTTGCGCAGGTACTCGTCGAGCAGTCGTAGCGATTCGCCGGCAAGCGCGGGAGACGCGTCGTTCATCGGATGCATCGTAGCCCCTCACGGCGGCGGCTCGAGAATCGGGCGGCCCGGCCTTTCGTTCTTCGGCGGCCGGCCGAGCTGCCGCGGCGTCGCTCAGTGCCCCGTCTTCCTCACGAGGAACAGGTACTGGTTGAGGCTGAAGAAGTGCTCGCCGGCCGCCGCGCGCCGTTCGAGGTCGTCCTCCCAGGCTTCGACCTCCTCGTGTGTGACGCCGTTCTTGCCGGCCACGGCGCCCCCGATCAGCTTGATGACGCCTCGCACGTAGGGGTCGAGGTCGGTCGTGTACAGGGCCACGCTCTCGGACCTCACGGTCACCAGGCCGGCCGTGCGCAGCCGCTGTCCCAGCGTCCGCGGGAGGAACGGGTCGGCGAACACCGTCGCCCAGGTCGAGAGGATCCGGTTCATCCGCTCCGTGTCCGGCGCCGGCCATATCAGCGAGCCCCAGTCGATGTCGACGACGAGGGCCCGGCCGCCGGCGCGCAACACCCGAGCCAGCTCGCGGAAGGCGGCCGCGGTGTCGTGGACGTACGCGTAGACCTGGGAGGCGAGGGCGGCATCGAACGTGCCGGCCTCGTACGGCAGCTCGGTCGCGTCGCCGAGTCGCAGCGCGACCGTCGGAAAGTCCGCACACCTGGAGGCGGCCATCGCCAGCATGCTGTCGCTCAGGTCGATGCCGTCGACGCGCCCCGTGCGACCGACGGCTCGCGCCATGTCCTCCGAGAAGAACCCGGGTCCGAACCCGACGTCGAGCACGCGTTCCCCCGGTCGCAGGGCCAGCATCCCGAGCGCCAACCGTCTGCGCGCCACGATCTTCGGCGCCGTGTAGAGCGTCTCCCACCGCTCCGCGGCGATGCTGTCGTACCTCGGGACCGCGTCCACCTCAGGATCCTCTTCTCCATATATCGCCGAACGGGGGTCCGGGCATTCCAGCCAGCGTCCGCGTCGAGGAGGCCGGGACCGGCGAGTCGGCGAGGACCCGTCCCCGGGGTCCTGCGCGATACGCTCGGCGCGGCGTGGGTACCGGCCGCGCTACCGCTCGCTGTCGAGCGCCTGGCGAAGCTCGTGGGCCAGCGTCGCCATATCGAACGGTTTCTGCAGGAAGCGGACGACGCCCGCGAGGACCCCGAGGCGCACCGCCTCATCCTCGGCGTAGCCCGACATCAGTATGACCTTCAGCGCCGGCCAGCGCTCCTTGAGGACCATGGCGAGCTCCGCGCCGCCGACGCCCGGCAGCATCAAGTCGGTGAGCAGGACGTCGGCCGGCTGGTCGGGGGGCACGCGCCGCGCCTCCTCCCCGCTGCCGAAGGCGACCACGTCGTAACCCAGGCTCACGAGGATCTGCCGCAGCCCCTCGCGCGCCGCGGCCTCGTCCTCGACGACCAGCACCCGCTCACCCCGGCCGACCTCGGGGTGCGGCGTCGCCGGCTGGGCCGCATCGTCGGCGGGCGCCTCGGGAGAAGCGGCCCTGGGCAGGACCACCGTGAAGGTGCTTCCGAGACCGGTTGCGCTCTCCACCTCGATCCGTCCGCCGTGCTGCGTGACGATGCCGTGCACGACCGAGAGGCCCAGCCCGGTGCCTTTGCCGGCCCCCTTGGTCGTGAAGAACGGCTCGAAGATTCGCTGGCGGATCGGGTCCGGGATGCCGTGCCCTGTATCCCTCACGGACAGCCACACATGGGCGTCATTCGTTGCGCCGGTACGGATCACGAGGCTGCCCCCTTCGGGCATCGCGTCCGACGCGTTGAGCGTCAAGTTCATGAGGACCTGCTCGAGCTGCGCGCGGTCGGCTTCGACCGGGAGCCGGCCGGGCGCCAGCTCGGTTGCGACCGCGATGTTGGCGCGGACCAACCGGCGCAGCATCTCGGCGGCGTCCCGGACGGCGCGGTTGAGGTCGAGCCTCTCCGGTTTGACCGTCTCGCGCCGCGAGAACACGAGCAGCTGGCGACTCAGCGAGGCCGCCCGGTCGATCTGCCCTTCCAGCTCCCGGGCGATGGCGACGACCTTCTCCGGGTCGTCGGAGTGGCCGTGGAGGAGCTGTGTGTGGCTCAGCATGGCCTGGAGGAAATTGTTGAAGTCGTGGGCCACCCCCCCGGCGAGGCTGCCGACGGCCTCCATCTTCTGCGACTGGCGGAGCTGGGCCTCGAGCGCCTTCTGATCCGTGAGGTCCTCCACCGTGCCCTCGTAGAAGCGGACCGAGCCGTCGTCGTCACGGATCGCGCGGCCGTACAGCCGAATCGGAATGGCGGTGCCGTCCGGGCGGGTCACCGTGCTCTCGAGCCCCGAGATGACGCCCTCTCTGTCGAGCATGGTCCGGAAGGGTGCGAGGTCGAGCCGACTCCGGGCCGGCCAGTCCTCGAGGTGTTCCCGCAGGAGGTCGTCGGTGGACGGGAAGCCGAAGATGCTCGCGAGCTTGGCGTTGGCGAGGACGACACGCCCGCCGGGCGTCATTCGGTACACGCCGATCTGCGCATTCTCGACGAAACCCCGGAACCGCGTCTCCGACTCGCGCAGCGCGACCTCGGTCAACTCGCGTTCCTGCGCCTCCCGCACGAGGCGGTCGTTCGCCGCTCCCAGCTCCGCCGTCCTCTCCCTGACCATGTCTTCGAGATGGTCCCGGTAGCGCCGCAGCTCCTCCTCGACGCGCTTCGGCTCCGTCACGTCGCGAATGACCCCGACCAGGATGCGCTTGCCGGTTTCGGACTCGCGGAAGATCGACTTCTTGGTGGAGATCCGGTGCCGCACGCCGGCGCCGTCCGTGAAGTACTCGTCGTTGACGTTCTCCTCGCCGGAGGCGAACACCTCGTCGTCCTTCTTCCAGAAGACCGCGGCTTCCTCGCGCGGGAAGAAGTCGAAGTCGCTTTTGCCGAGCAGTTCCTCGCGGGAGTGGCCCATGAGCCGGCAGAACGCCTCGTTGAGTATCGTCCACCGGTGGTCCTCGTCCTTCACGAAGACGGGGTCCGGCAGCGAGTTGAGCGCGTGGCGGTACCTTTCCTCGCTCTGGTGGAGCGAGGCGACGCCGCGCCGGCGCTCCGACAGGTCCGAGATGACGTGTACGGCGCCGACGAGCGAGCCTCCCGCGTCAAGGACGGGATCGACCCCGACCCACAGGGGCCGGCCGGCGACGAGGAACTCCGACTCCTCGTGGCTCTTCGTGCTGAGCATGCGCACCAGCGGGCAGTTCGGATGGCGCTCGGGCTTCCCGGCGAGGAGGGCGCAACAATGGCGGCCTTCGACCTCCTGCGGCGCGAGCTGGAAGAGCCTGGCGAACGCCCGGTTACCCTTGAGGATGGTGCCCTCGAGGTCGATCAGGCAGACCGCGTCGGTGACGGCATCACAGATGGTCTGCAGGTGGTTCGCGGGCGCTGCCTGCGCCGCGTCGGCGGATTTGCCGTCCGAAGGGTGCTCGGCCATCGGATCGTCCTCCCCCAAGCGTCCCGCTCCGGGCCTTTCCCAAGTGGTGCCGCCGGCGAGCGGCGCCGGCGTCTCGGCACGGATACCGTCCTTCTACGATACACCTTCGGGCCCGAAATGTTCTGTCGCTGCGCCGCCGGCCCGGGCTACCGGCCGCACTCGAACGCGCTCCTTTCGCCGGTGCGGCTACACGTCTGGCTCCTGAGCCGCGGCTTCGGCGTCCTGGTATCTTGCCGTTCGGGAAGCGCGCTCGTTGGGTTCATGTTGCCACGACCGGCTCATCGCCTTCGGGAGAGGCCGCGAGGTGACGCTAATCGCGACGGCAGTTCGGCTCCATCGACGCAGCCGGCTCGCAGGCCTGTTGCTGCTCGGCGGGCTCACCGGCCCCGCGCGGCTCGCGGCGGAGCCGTTGCGGCTCCCGGCGCGGGGGCTCAGCGGCCTGCTCGCCGTCGAGGTGGAGTACCGCGCGCACAAGCTGATCTTCACGAGCGACACGAAAGCGGAGATCGAGCTGGCCTCTCCGGACTCCGTCCGCAAGGCGCTCGAGGCGGCGCCGCTCGGGACACCCGTCCCGCTGCCCGACACGGTCGCCAAGCTGACCGTCGAGACGAACCTGCCGTTCGGACGCCGCGAAGTGGTGCGAATAGTGCTCGATCCCCACACCGGTGGTGCGTTGCAGGCCGAGAAGGTGGTTACCGGCCGCAGCCCCGAGCGCATCCTCTCGCGGTACCTGAACGAAGGTATCTACATCTGGCGCTCGTCGCCGGCCGACAGGCGCGAGGAGAAGCTCCGTCCGGATCTGTGGACGGACCGCCGCGAGCGCTTCTTGCCCTACCCGGCCGATCTCCCCAAGGACGCGGTCGTCACCGACGGCTACGCGTTGGTGCCGCTCGCCGAGGCGGCGCGGTTGGACCGGCCGGGGGCGAGGCTCCGGCTCTACGTACTCGCGCGCCGCGGCCTCCTCGCGCTCGAGTTCACCCCCCAAGGCCTGGCGTCGAGGGAGGTCGAGCTGGAGGAGCTGAGCCCGTCCGCAAGGCGCGTGCGGTCGGGCCGGGAGCTCGTCCGGCTGGTGCGGATCTCGGCGCACGGAGTGTCCGGGGGCGAGGCCGCGACGCCCGACGACCTGCGGGTGCTGGGCTTCAGGGGCGCGGTGACGCTGGCGGTGGACGCCGCGACCGGAGTGCCGGTCGCGATCACGGGGCGCGCCGACTACATCGGCACGCTCACCGCCGAGCTGGTCCGGGTCCGCTACGCGACCGACCCACCGTCACGGTGAGCCCGCGCCGGAAACGGGCGCGGCAACCGGGGTAGTATGGCCTGCCGCCATGCCACGCCTCGTCCCGCTCCGGTCCCTGCTCCTCGTCATGTCGATCGGCCTGGCGCCCGCCATCGCGGTTGGCCAGGAGCCGCGGCCCGCGACGCTGGATGCAGGAGCGCTCGCGGCCTCCGGGGGGATCGAGCTCACCTACGCGTGGCGATTCCACCGCGGTGACGACGCACGGTGGGCGGACCCGGCGTTCGACGACGCCGATTGGGAGTCCGTGGCGCCCGGTCTGTCGCCCGGGCAGCTGCCGCGGGCCGGCTGGCCCGGCGTCGGCTGGTTCCGCCGCCACCTGCTGCTCGGGCCGGGCCCGTGGGGCTCGCCGCTGGTCCTGCGGCTCGAGGAGGTCGGTGTCGCGGACGTCTACCTCGACGGCGCCCTGGTGGGACGAGCGGGCGCATTCGCCCCGGGCGCAGCGCCGGAGGCGGCGCCCTCGCGGCACGGACCCTGGCCGATCACGTTTTCGGGCGGCGCCGACCACGTCCTGGCGGTACGGTACTCGTGCGCCCCCGTCGCGGCGTCGCAGCCGGGCGGGAAACCGATCGGGTTCACAATCTCGATTCAGGAGGAGGACTCACTGGCGGCGGCGAGGATCACCGTCGCTCGGCGGATCAACACGCTGCTGGGCTCGCTGGTCGCGATCCTGGTGTTCGTGGCGCTGTTGCACCTGGCGCTCTACTCGTTCTACCCGCCAATGCGGGAGAACCTCTTCTACGCGCTCTACATGGCCGTCTTCGCCTTCATCGTGTTCCGCGACTACGCGTCCGGACAGATCCCGACACCGGCGTGGGCCGGCTCGCTGAACCGGTGGGGGTCGCCCGCACCCGTCGTCGCGGTCCTGCTGGGCCTGCTCACCTACCTCAGCGTGCGGACCAGGCCCCTGGCGCGGAGCTGGAGGGGGTTTGCCGCCCTCGCGGTCGTCCTCGCGCCGGCGGTGTATCTCGCGCCCGAGCCGTACTCGACGTGGGTCTGGTTCGGGTACTTCATCGCCACGATTGTGGAGGTGATCCGGATCGAGGCGACCGGAAAGACCGTGGCCCGTGAAGGGTCGACGATCCTCGCCGTCGGCGGGGCGGTGCTGGCAGCCTGCATCGTGTTCCAAGTGCTCGTCAACTTCCGCATCCTCCCGGCCGTCGCCGGGTTCCGCGCCGTCTACGTTTTCGGCGTTCTCGCGAGCGTCACCACGTTGTCGCTCTTCCTCGCACGTTCGTTCGCGCGCACGAGCCTCCACCTGGAGCGCCGGCTCACCGAGGTGCAGGCGCTCTCGGAGCGGCTGCTCGAGCAGGAGCTGGCCGCCCACGCGAGCGAGCTGCGGGCGTGCGTGCTGGCCGCGGAGTACGAGCGCAAGAGCCTGGAGCTCGAGGAGGGGCGGGTGCTGCAGCTCTCGATGTTGCCCGCGGGCGTACCGGACGTCGCCGGCCTCGAGGTCGCCGCTGCCATGACCACCGCGACGGAGGTCGGCGGCGACTACTACGACTTCCGGGTCGGACCCGACGGCGCCCTCGTGGTCGGCGTCGGTGACGCGACCGGGCACGGTCTGGCGGCGGGGATCATGGTCACGGCGGTGAAATCCCTGTTCGCCACGCTTGCAGGCCGTCCGGGCCTCGCTCCGATGCTCGTGGAGTGCGACCGCGTCCTCCATGGCATGAACCTCAAGACGCTGCACATGTGCCTGACCGTGGCGCGCTTCACCGCGCGGTCGGTGACGGTGTCCTCCGCCGGTATGCCGTCGGTGCTGCTCTGGCGGGCGGCCGCGGGAACGGTCGAGGAGCTCGGTGCCGGCGGGCTCCCCCTCGGGAGCGGCCTCACGCCGGCGTACGAGGAGGCGAGCGCCGGGTTGGCCCCCGGCGACACCGTGCTGTTCACGACGGACGGGTTTCCCGAGCTCCTCGATCCCGCCGGCGATCCGCTCGGCTTCGAAGCCGCGGCCGAGTCGCTGCGGAGCGCCGGCGGCGCCTCGGCACAGAGCGTGGTCGACTGCCTGTTGAAGACCGTAGAGAATTGGCGCGGCGGACGCGAATCGACGGACGACATCACGTTCGTGGTCGTGCGGGTCCGCGAGTGACGACGCCTCGGGCGCGCGCCGGCGATTGACACGCTCGCCCCCGGTGCTACGATCGGGGACCGCCGAGACAGCGACCATGTCGCCGAACCAAGTGGCCTGTCCGCCGAACGCCGGCCCACGTCGCCGTGCCGCGCACACGCGCGGTGGTGCCGAGTGCCGGAAGGAGGGATCGATGCAGCCTCGCATGCGTTTCGCCAGCGCCGTCGGTGCCGTCGTGACGGCCGTTGTCGTGTGGAGCCAGGCCGGCGTCGGCTGGGCCGCGGCCCCTGCGACCTCGCTCACCCTGGACGCGTCGGAGGCGCCGCGCCGGATCCTCCACGCCCGGCTCCTGATCCCCGCGGCCCCCGGGGCGCTGACGCTCGAGTACCCGAAGTGGATCCGCGGCGAGCACGGCCCCAACGGACCGATCGCCGATCTCGCCGGGCTCAAGTTGTCGGCGGACGGCCACGCGATCACGTGGCGGCGGGACGACGTGGACATGTACGCGTTCCACTGCGAGGTGCCGGCCGGCGCGTCGTCGTTGAGCGTGGAGCTCGACTACCTGATGCCCGTGCGGGGCGGGAACTACACGGCCGGCGTGTCGAGTACGGCGGACCTGGCCATCCTCAACTGGTACGAGGTCGTGCTCTACCCGAAGGGCACGCCCTCCGACGACGTCACGGTGGTCGCGCGGCTGCGCCTGCCGGCGGCGTGGAAATTCGCAACCGCGCTGCCGGTCGCGCATCGGTCCGAGGCGGGGATCGAGTTCGAGCCGGTCTCGCTGACGACGCTGGCGGACTCGCCGGTGCTCTGCGGCGCCCACTTCAGGGCGGTGCCCTTGGGTGTTGTCGGGGGCGCGGCCCACGAGCTCGACATCGCGGCGGACAGCGAGGCGGCGCTGCAGATCCAACCGGCGACGGTGGAGAAGTGCAAGCGGCTCATAGCGGAGTTCCAATCGCTCTTCGGCGCCCACCACTACCGCAGCTACCGATGGCTGCTCGCCCTCACCGACCGGATCCGCCGCTCGGGGATCGAGCACCACGAGTCGAGCGACGACCGTTACCCGGAGCGGGCGTTCCTGGACGACGACCTCCTCAAGCTCCTGCCGGGGCTCCTCGCCCACGAGTACACCCACTCGTGGAACGGCAAGTACCGGCGGCCCGCCGGGCTTTCCGGCGCGGACTTCGAACAGCCGATGAAGGGGGATCTTCTGTGGATCTACGAGGGGCTGACGACCTACATCGGCAGCATCATGCCGGTGCGCAGCGGCTTCATCACGCCGCAGGACTACCGGGAGGAGCTGGCCGGCGTGGCGGACACCATGAACCATCAGGCCGGCCGGACCTGGCGATCGCTGGAGGACACGGCAGTGGCGGCCCAGATCCTGTACTCGTCGCCGGAGGAGTGGCGTGCCTGGCGGCGGGGCACCGACTTCTACACCGAGTCGTTGCTCATCTGGCTCGAGGCCGACGTGGTCATCCGCCGGCAGACCGGCGGGCGGAGGTCGCTGGACGACTTCTGCCGCAGCTTCTACGGCGGCCAGAACACGCCCCCGATGCTCAAGCCCTACACCCTCGACGACGTCGTCGCCTCGTTGAACGAGGTGGCGGCGTACGACTGGCGCGGGTTCTTCGAGAAGCGGGTGACCGAACTCACACCCGACGCGCCGTTGGGCGGGATCGAAGGAAGCGGATGGAAGCTCGTCGCCACGAGCGAGCCGAATTCGTGGTCGCGGGTCGAGGAAACGGCGTGGCAGTTCGCCAACCTCACGGACTCCATCGGCCTTCGGCTCAAGCCGGACGGCACAATCGTCGACGTCATTCCGGGCTCGCCGGCCGCCGCGGCAGGGCTCGGCCCGGGGATGATCGTCGCCGCCGTGAACGGCCGAGCCTGCGACACGGCGAGGCTGCGCCAGGCGATCCGGGCGAGCGAAGCGCCGGGCGCGGCGCTCGACCTCCTGGTCCAGAACGACGGCGAATTCGCGGCGGTCCGCGTGGACTACCACGGAGGCGAGCGCTACCCCCACCTGGAACGCAACCCGTCGGAGCCCGACATCCTGAGCGAGATCCTCAAGGCGCGTTCGATGCGGTGACCGGGAGGGCCCGAGAACCGAAGGGGCGCCCCGCACGTACTGTGAGGCGTGGCGCGTCTTCTCGATGCCGGTGTCCTGTCCGCTTGCGCGCTGGCGTCGGTCACGGTCGCCACCGCCCAGCCGCCTCCGCCGGCCCCGATCGAGATCCACCGCGCCGCAGGGCCGATCACGCTGGACGGTGACCTCGGCGACGAAGGGTGGCGAGGCGCCGCGCGGGTCGACACCTTCTACGACAGCACGCGTGGCGACAACGTCGCGCCGCCGGTCCAGACGGTGGCGCTCCTCGCCTACGACGACCGCTACTTCTACGTCGGTCTCCGGTGCGACGACCCCGACCCGGCCAGGATCCGCGCGCCGTACGTCAGCCGGGACAGCATCATCGGCACGGACGACAACGTGGCGGTGTTCCTCGACACCCGGGGCGACCGGCGATCCGCGATGGAATTCCGCGTGAATCCGCGCGGCCAGCAGACCGACGCGGTCTACGACGACGGCAGCCAGAACGAAGACATGTCGCCGGACTTCTTCTACGACACCTCGGCGAGGATCACCCCGCACGGCTGGCAGGCGGAGATGAGGATCCCGTTCTCGACGCTCCGCTACGACCGCAGCAAGGCGCTCAACTGGGCGATCATGATCTGGCGCAACTACCCCCGCGATTACCGGTATGCGATCTACTCCGTGCCGATCCCGCGCGGGTCGAACTGCCTGATCTGCCACGCCGTGCCGATCGCGGGTCTATCGGAGCTCCCGCCGGGCGGCCACGCCGTCATCGCCCCCTACGGCACGCTCACCGAGGAGGGCACGCCGCGCGGCGAGCCCGGCACGCCGTTCCTCAACCAGCCGGTCGGCGGCACCGGCGGACTGGACGTCAAGTGGACGCCCTCCGCCAGCACGGCGCTCGACGCGACAGTCAACCCGGACTTCTCGCAGATCGAGTCCGACGTGGGCCAGATCGCGATCAACAAGCAGTTCGCGATCAACTATCCGGAGAAACGGCCGTTCTTCCTCGAAGGCGTCGACCTGTTCAAGACCCCGATCCCGGCCGTCTACACGCGCACGATCACCTCGCCGCGCTGGGGCGGACGCGTCACCGGAAAGGTGGACGCCACCGCGTACACGTTCCTGGTGACCGAGGACCGGGGCGGCGGCAGCGTGGTCATTCCCGGCCCCACGGCCTCGTCCTTCGCGCCGCAGGCGTCCTCCTCGATCGTCGCCATCGGTCGCGTCCGGCAGGACTTCGGCGCGTCGTTCGCGGGCTTCCTCCTGACCGACCGGGAGAACGGCGGAACCGGCGGGCACAACCGTGTTTTCGGTCCCGACTTCCTGTGGCGGGCGAGCGAGCACGACCAGGTTTCGGGACAGGTCCTGGTGTCGGAGACGCAGACCCCCGATCGCCCGGATCTCGACCCCAGCTGGGACGGCCGCAGCCTGTCGTCCGGCGCCCTCTTCCTGCAGTGGCAGCACAACGGCTATCACTGGCTGTTCCGGGCGACCCACGAGGCCTACGGGGACGGGTTCCGGACGGACGACGGGTTCGTGCCGCAGGTCGGGTACCGGCACGAAAAGGCCATCGTCGGCTACACGGTCTACAACGCGGGGATCTTCTCGCAGCTCACCGCGGGGCCGTTCTGCAACTACTCCACCCGATCCGACGCCGCCCTGATCGACCGGCAGTGCGGTCTCTTCGTGAACCCGAACGGGATCCTGAACCTGACCGGGGAGATCGACGTGGTCCCCGCCGAGCGGGCGCGGATCGCCGACACCCTGGTGGACTCGGGCCTGACCGTTTACTACAACCTCTCGGTCGACCCGGGCCGGGTGTTCTCGAGGGTGACGCTCAACGGGTTCGCCGGCGATTACCCCGACGTCGCCAACGCGCGGCCCGGCCGCGGCGCCGAGATCGCCCTCACGGCGACCGTCAAACCCACGGACCACCTGTCGCTGGACTTCAACGGCGACCGCCAGTGGCTCGACGTCGACTCCGGGGGGCGGCCGGCCCGGCTCTTCACCGCGCAGATCGCGCGACTGAAGGCGACGTACAACCTCACGTCGCGCGCGTTCGTCCGGCTGATCGGACAGTACCTGACGACGGACCAGAACGCCGCGCTCTACATCAACCCCGTCCTCGAGCGGGACCGGGCGTTCACGAGCTCCGCGCTCCTGGCCTACACGCCCGACTGGCAGACGGTGTTCTACCTCGGCTACGGCGACAGCCGCGCGCTCAACGCCGCCAACGAGCTGGCGCCCGCCGGCCGGCAGTTCTTCCTCAAGGTCAGCTACGCGTTCCAACGGTGAGCGCCGGTTGCGGGCGAGGGGTCTTCTATTGAGCCGCCGAGGTTCGCGCCTCGTACGCCCGGAGAAGCACGACCGCGGCCAGGATCAGCGCGCTTCCGGCCAGCTGCGTCGCGTTGAGGCGCTCGCCGAACACCGCATAGGCCGTCGCCGCGGTGAACACGGGCTCGAGCGACACGACAAGGTTGGCGACGCTCGAGGGCAGGTAGGTGAGGCTGACGTTGTAGAGCCCGAACCCGGCGACCGTGGGGCCGGCGGCGAGCAGGATGAGGAGCGCCCAGCCGGCGACGGCGTTTCCGAGCCACATGAGGTCGGCGGGTCGATTCGCCGCGCCGGGCACGAAGCCGCCTGACCCGAGGTTGACCGCGAGCAGGAAGACGGCCGCGAACGCGAAGGTGTAGAGGAGGGTCGTCCACGGGTCGAGGCCGCGCCGCGACGCGGAGCGGCCGAGCAGGCTGTACCCCGCGTAGCAGAGGCCGGAGAGTATCCCGGTCACGATCCCCAGGAGGTTCGTGCTCCAGGCGGCGGGCGCCAACGCGCCCGAGACCAGCGCGCACCCGGCGAGGCTGACGGCCACGGCCGTCAGCTTGCCCCATCCGAGCCGCTCGCCGAGCAGCCACCAACCGAGCACCGCGGTGAACGCGGCCGAGCTGTACACGAGGACGGTCGACACGGCCGCGCCGTTGAGCGCGACGGAGAGCGTCCACGTGGCGTTGAATACGGCGAGGACGAGACCGTAGCCGACGAGGTAGGGGAGGTGCCTGCGCTCGACCCGCAGCCGGCTCGGGGACAGGAGCGCAAGGGCCGGCACCAGCGAGACGCACACGAGCCCGTCGCGCCAGACCGCGAGCACCAGGGCCGGCAGGTGGTAGGCCGCCGTGAGCTGGCGGATGAAGATCGCGGTCGTCGAGAGGATCGCCGCCGCGGCCAGCGCGATCGCATATCCCCGGCTGAGCTGGGCCCGCGTGCCGGCGGCGACGTGCATGATCCAGTCTCGCGGAACCGGCGCGCCGATGGAAGAGCCGGTTCTCGGCCGTCGCCGGCAGCCAATTCCCGGAGCAGTCTGCATCGGGCGCAGCCCGCGACGCGTTCCACGACACCCGCGGCGCATCGGCCTCGCGGCAGGTCGACCCGGCGGGCCTGTTCGCCGCCCGATTCGCGTGCGCTTGACGCACCCGGGGGAGGGGACTACGATCGGAAAAGGTGAGAAAGCATCTCATTCACGAGAACGAGACGGCCCGCGCCGGCGATGAAGGGCGTCTGAGCGCGCCGGGGCGGGGGACCGGGCCGGCGCCCATCCTCGAGGTCAGCGGCCTGACGAAGGATTTCCGCGGCTTCCTGGCCCTCGACGGGGTCGACCTCTCCGTCCGCCGCGGAACGGTCCATGCCCTCATCGGACCCAACGGCGCCGGGAAGACCACGGTGTTCAACCTGCTCACCAGGGTGCTGCCCGCGACGGCCGGGAGGATCGCATTCAAAGGGGAGGACGTGAGCCGGCTCAGTCCGGCGGAGGTCGCGCGCCGTGGGATGGTCCGCTCGTTTCAGATCTCCGCGGTCTTCCCGAGGATGACGGTTCTCGACAACGTGCGCGTCGCGCTCCAGCGCCGTCTCGGCGGCTCGTACCGGTTCTGGCTGCCCGCGAGCCGTCTCTCGGTGCTCGACGAGAGGGCGCTGGAGCTGCTCGCCGCCGTCGACCTCGCCGGGTTGGCCGGCACGGTTGCCGTCGAGCTGCCGTACGGGAAGAAGCGGGCGCTGGAGCTGGCCACGACGCTCGCGCTCGAGCCCGACCTGTTGCTCCTCGACGAGCCCACCCAGGGGATGGGGCACGAGGACGTCGGCCGTGTCGCGGCGCTGATCCGCAAGGCGTCGGCCGGGCGGACCGTGCTCATGGTCGAGCACAACCTCTCCGTGGTCGCCGACCTGTGCGGCACGATCTCCGTCCTGGCGCGCGGCAGGGTGATCGCCGAGGGCAGCTACGACGAGGTCGCGCGCGATCGGGCGGTGGTCGAGGCCTACCTCGGGGTGCCCGCGTGAGCGCCGCGTTCGAACCGACCTACGAGCTGCTGCGCGTGTCCGCCCTGCACGCGTTCTACGGCGAGTCGCACATCCTGCACGGGCTCGACTTCGAGGTCGGCCGGGGCGAGGTGGTCACGCTGCTCGGCCGCAACGGGTCCGGACGCACCACGACGTTCAAGGCGATGCTCGGCCTGGTCTCCCGGCGCACCGGCTCCGTGATGATGAACGGGCGCGAGACCGTCGGCCTGCCGCCCCACCGGGTCGTCCGCCTGGGGATCGGGTTCTGCCCCGAGGACCGCGGCATCTTCGCGAGTCTGACGGCGGAGGAGAACCTGACCCTGCTGCCGCGGCTGGGCTCCGGCGGGATGACCGTGGAGGAGATCTACCGGATGTTCCCGAACCTCCGCGAGCGTCGAAAGACGCAGGGGACGCGCCTCTCGGGCGGCGAGCAGCAGATGCTCGCGATGGCTCGGGTCCTTCGGGTCGGGGCGCGCCTCCTGCTGCTCGACGAGATCACGGAAGGGCTCGCGCCGGTGGTCGTGCAGACCCTCGCGAGCGCGGTGGCGCGCCTCAAGGAAAAGGGACTCACCATGATCCTGGCCGAGCAGAACTTCCGATTCGTCGCGCCGCTCGCCGACCGCCATTACCTCGTCGAGCACGGGCGCATAACGGACATGATCCCCCGCGAAGATCTCGGTGGGCGAACGGCGGCGCTCCACCGCTTCCTGGGAGTGTGAGAGGCAGTGCGAGCGAAGGGAGGAACCATGGCAAGCGACAGCAAGGGCATCGTTCTCGCCGCGGCCCTGGCGCTGGCGGCGGTTGCGACGGCCGGAGCCCAGGTCTCGGACAACGTGGTCAAAGTCGGCGTGCTCACCGACATGACCGGCGCCTACTCCGACCTGGCGGGGTCGGGCTCGCTCCTCGCCGCGCAGATGGCGGCGGAAGACTTCGGAGGCAAGGTCCTCGGCAAGCCGATCGTGATCATCAGCGCCGACCACCAGAACAAGGCCGACATCGCTTCGAGCATCGCGCGGAGGTGGTTCGACGAGGAGAAGGTGGACGCGATCGCCGATCTCGTCACCAGCTCCACCGCGCTCGCGGTGATGCCGATCGCGGCCGAGAAGAAGCGCATCACGCTGCTCTCGGGGCCGGGCTCGACGCCGATCACGGGCGCCAACTGCACCGCCTACAACGTGCACTACACGTACAACACCCACGCGATGGCGGCCGGCACGGGCCGCGCCGTGGTCCAGCAGGGCGGCGACACCTGGTTCTTCATCACCGCCGACTACGTATTCGGGAAGTCGCTCGAGAGCGACACGGCGGCCGTGGTCAAGGCCTCGGGCGGTAAGGTGCTGGGCGAGGTGCGTGCGCCGTTCCCGACCACGGATTTCTCGTCCTTCCTCCTGCAGGCCCAAGCCTCGGGCGCCAAGATCGTGGGCCTCGCCAACGCGGGCGCCGACACCATCAACTCGATCAAGCAGGCGAACGAGTTCGGCCTCACCAAAAAGCAGTCGCTGGCCGGCCTGCTCGTCTTCATCTCGGACATCCACAGCCTCGGCCTCGCCACGGCCAAGGGGATGTTCCTCACCACGGCGTTCTACTGGGACCGGGACGAGGCCAGCCGCGCGTGGTCGAAGAGGTTCTTCGAGAAGCACCACACGATGCCGACGATGGTCCAGGCCGGCGTCTACTCGGAGCTCATGCACTATTTCGCGGCCATCAAGGCTGCGGGCACGGACGGCGCCGACGCCGTGATGGCGAAAATGCGCGAGACGCCGGTCAACGACTTCTTCGCCCAGGGCGGCCGCATCGGGCCCGACGGCCTGCTCCGCCACGACATGTACCTCGCGCAGGTGAAGTCGCCGGAGGAGTCGAAGTACCCGTGGGACTACTACAAGATCGTCCGGACGATCCCGGCGGCCGAGGCGTTCGAGGCGCCCGACCCTGCGTGTCCGCTCGTCAAGAAGTGAGGCCGGCCGGGTGTCCGCCGCGATGCAGGCGCTCGCCGGCCAGCTCCTCGTCGGCCTGATCAACGGCTCGTTCTACGCGTTGCTGAGCCTCGGCCTCGCCGTCATCTTCGGCCTCCTCGACGTGGTCAACTTCGCCCACGGCGCGCAGTACATGCTGGGCGCGTTTGCGGCATGGCTCGGCCTCCGGTACCTGGGCATCGGCTACTGGTGGGCGCTCGTCCTGACCCCGCTCGCCGTGGGGCTCCTCGGCATGGCGTTCGAGCGGGTCCTCCTGCGCCGGCTCTACGGCGTGGACCGGTTGTACGGCCTCCTGCTCACGTTCGGGACCGCGCTCGTCCTCGAGGGGGTCTTCCAGAACGCGTTCGGGATCTCCGGCAAGTCCTACCCCGTGCCGGCGGCGCTGCGGGGCGGCGCCGACCTCGGCTTCATGATGTTGCCGAGGTACCGCGCCTGGGTCGTTGTGGTGTCCCTGGCCGTCTGCTTCGGGAGCTGGCTCGTGATCGAGAAGACCCGGCTCGGCGCCTACCTGAGGGCCGGGACCGAGAACCCCGCGCTCTTGCAGGCGTTCGGCGTGAACGTCCCCCTGATGTTCACGCTCACCTACGGCTACGGCGTGGCGCTGGCGGCGTTCGCGGGGGTCATGGCCGCGCCGGTCTACCAGGTCACGCCCCTGATGGGCTCGAACGTGATCATGGTGCTGTTCGCCGTGGTGGTGATCGGCGGCATGGGATCGGTGCTCGGCTCCATCGTCACCGGGCTCGGGCTCGGGGTCGTCGAGGGCCTGACGAAGTTCCTCTTCCCGCCGGCCTCCGACGTCGTGATCTTCGTGGTCATGGCGCTCGTGCTGCTGTTGCGGCCCGCCGGACTGTTCGGGAGGAGCCGGTGACTCGCGCGGCGGCAGCCCGGCCGGCGGGCGCCTGGTGGCGGGACCGCACCGTCTGGGGGTACGCGGCGATGGTGGCGGTAGGCGTCGCGGCGCCGCTCGTCGTCTACCCGGTCTTCGCCATGGAGGTCCTGTGCCTGGCGCTGTTCGCCAGCGCCTTCAACCTGCTCCTGGGGTACGCAGGCCTGCTGTCGTTCGGGCACGCCGCCTTCCTGGGCGCCGCCGCCTACGTCACCGGTCAGGCGATCAAGGTGTGGGGCCTGCCGGTCGAGGCCGCGATCCTCGCCGGGACCGGCGTCGCCGTCGCGCTGGGCGCCGTCTTCGGCGCCCTCGCGATCCGCCGTTCCGGGATCTACTTCGCGATGATCACGCTGGGGTTCGCGCAGATGGTCTACTTCCTCGTGTTGGAAACCTCGTGGACCGGCGGCGAGGACGGACTCCAGGGCATCCCTCGCGGCAAGCTGCTCGGGCTCGTGGACCTCGGCGGCAGCTTCGCGATGTACTACTTCGTCTACGCCCTCTTCCTGGTCGGGTTCTGGGTCATCCATCGCACGATCCACTCGCCGTTCGGGAACGTGCTGCGCGCGATCCGGGAGAACCAGGCGCGAGCGCTGTCCCTCGGGTACGACGTCGACCGCTACAAGCTGCAGGCGTTCGTGATCTCGGCCGGCCTCTCGGGCCTGGCCGGCTCGATGAAGGCGCTCGTCTTCCAGTCGGCGACGCTCTCCGACGTGCACTGGTACCGGTCGGGGGCCGTCGTGCTGATGACCTTGCTCGGCGGAATGGGCACGCCGGTCGGACCGTCGGCCGGCGCGCTCCTCGTGGTCGCGCTGGAGAACTACATGGCGGGGTACGGATCGTGGGTCACCGTGATCACGGGTTGCGTGTTCATCGCCTGCGTCGTCGCGTTCCGGCGAGGGATCGTCGGGGAGATCCTCGCGGTCGTGCGGCGCTCGTTCTAGGAGGACGATGATGGCCGGTGCTCTGAGCGGGCGGACGGCATTCATCACGGGGGCGGCGAGCGGCATCGGCCTGCAGATCGCCGAGGAGTTCGCCCGCGAGGGTGCCCGGGTGTGCCTCGCCGACCTCGACGGGGCGGCTGCCGGGGCGGCTGCGGCGAGGATCGCGCGGGAGGCCGGAACGGCGATCGGCGTCGCCTGCGACGTCGCCGACGAGGCCCAACTCGCGGGCGCGATGGATGGAACGGTCGCCGCGTGGGGGAGGATCGACATCCTCGTCAACAACGCGGGGCTGCAGTACGTGGCGCCGCTGGAGGAGTTCCCCGCCGAGCGGTTCGAGCAGATGTTGCGCGTCATGCTCATCGCGCCGTTCCTCGCCACGAAGCGGGCGTTCCCGCTCATGAAGCGAGAGCGCTGGGGGCGTGTCATCAACATGGCGTCGATCAACGGCCTCGTGGGCTTCGCGGGCAAGGCGGCGTACAACACGGCCAAGCACGGCCTGATCGGCTTGACTCGTGTCGCGGCGCTCGAAGGCGCCGCGCACGGCATCACCGTGAACGCCCTCTGCCCCGGCTACGTCGACACGCCCCTGGTCCGCAACCAGCTCGGCGACCTCGCGAAGGCGCGGGGCGTGCCGGTGGACCGGGTCCTCGAGGAGGTCATCTTCCCCCTCGTGCCCATGCGGCGCCTGCTCTCGCCGCAGGAGGTCGCCGTCTACGCGCTGTTCCTCGCCGGCGAGGCGGCGGCGGGCGTCACCGGCCAGGCGGTGGTGATCGACGGCGGCTACACGGCGCAGTAGCGTCGCCGAAGGGTGCCCTCGCCGCCGCCGGAGGCGAGCCGGAGTCAGTTGACATAGCCGAGCGAGCGGAGGGCGTGCAGCAGCCACGCGTCCGGCCGTGCGATCGCCCGCCCGACCGCGGCGTGCTCATTCGCCAGCGCCGCGGTCATCAGCTCGACCCGAGCCGGTTCCGACGCAGCCAGATTGGTTCGCTCGCCCGGGTCCTCAGGGAGGTTGAAGAGCTGCGGACCGGCGCCCGTAGACGCGATCAGCTTCCACGGCCACTCGACGAGCGCCACTTGTTCACCCGTGACCGGCGCCCCTAGACCGCCCACCTGCCGTTCCGCCGGCGCGGGCCTGGGCGCCTCTGGGACGCCGAGCGCCAGCGGCACGAGGCTCGCCGCGCGGCTCCCGGCCACCCGCCACGGAACGCCGGCGAGCTCGGCGACGGTCGGGGCGATGTCCATCTGGCGGACCGTGGTTTCCACCACGCGGGCGGCGGGCACGCGGCCGGGCAGCCGGATGAGGAGCGGAACGTGCAGCACCTCCTGGTAAAGGCTCTCGTGGAGCATCGTGCCGTGCTCGTGGAACGACTCGCCGTGGTCGGCCGTGAGCACGATGGCCGTCCGCCCGGCGAGTCCGAGACGGCCCAGCCCGTCCACCAGCGCGGCGAGCTCGGAGTCGAGGTAGGCGACCTCGCCGTCGTAGAGGGCGCGGAGGTGGCGCACGTCTTCGGGCCGGATCGCGCGCCGGTGGCGGTTGACGTCGAGCAGGGGGATCGTGGCCCCGTCGAACGGGCCCGCGTAGCCGGCGCGAGCGGCGTCGAACGGGGCCGGCGGGTCGTAGTCGGAGTGGGGGTCGAAGTAGTGGAGCCAGAGGAACGAGGGAGCGCCCCGGTCGTGCGCGAGGATCGAGAGCGCGGCCGCGGTCACGCTGCCGGCCCGCCGCTCGTCGCTCGGCACCCAGGTGCTCGGCGCGACGCCGAGCCGGCGCGCGAGGCCGCAGGCGGCGAGGCCTGTCCACGGTGGCGACATCTCTTCGTTGAAGACCTCGAACCCGTGCGCGAAGCCGAACCGTGACCCCGTGTACACCGAGCTCACGATCGCCGCGGTGCGGTAGCCTCGCCGCTCGAGCATGGCGGCGATGGTGTCGCGGCTCCCCGACAGGTGGAGCGACGCCGCGTCGGCGCCGTGCTGGCCCACGGTCAGCCCGGTCATGATCGACGCGTGCGCCGTCAGCGTCCAGGAGGACTGCGCCTGGGCGTTCGCGAACCGCGTGCCCTCCGCCGCGAGGCGGTCGATCGCCGGCGTTCGTGCGTTCGGGTTCCCGTAGCAGCCGAGGGCGTCGGCGCGCAGCGTGTCGACGGTGATGAGGATGATGGTGGGCCCCGGGGCCCGCGGTGACGCCGCCCGGGCCGGAGGCAAGACCGACGCGGCGCCTGCGACCGTCACGAGGCCGAGCCAGGCGCCGACCGCGGACCCCGCTCCGCGCCACGTGAGGTCACGGCGGCGAGCGCGCCGCGCCAGGAGCACGATCACAAGGCCGGCTGTCGCGAGGCCGGCGGAGGTCGCCGCGAGTTCGAGCGGCGCCGGCGCCTCGGCGGCCCACCGGCGCGCCGCCGACGCGCCGATCGACAGCAGCGATGCGCCCGCGACGACGCCGAGGACGACGGCGCGGATTCGCGCAGCGTCGAGTCGGCGAGACAGCGCCCTCGCCGCCACCCGGGTCATGATCATGCCCGCCAGCGCGGCGACCGGCGGGTAGGCGAGCAGCGCCCAGAAGAAGACGCGCGCCCCGCTCGCAACGAGGACGTGACGGGGCGCGGTGGCGACGGCGAGAGCCGCGTCGGCGAGCGCCACGACCGATCCGGCCGCCAGCCCGAGCAACCCGGCTGCCGCCGTCGACCCGCCGGGGTGCGCCGCGTCCGCGGTTGCCATACGGTCGGGCAACCCCGAGGCGCGCTCAGAGCTTCCGTTCGCCGCGCGCGGCGAGCGCGGGGCCGGGGAGTCAACGACGGGGGCGCCGTCGCCGGCGCCCCCCGATGGCGATTCCGAGGGCACGACTCAGATGGTAAACGGTATCGAGACCGAACCCTCCGGCAGGCTGATCAACAGCTCATACGCACCCTTTTGCACCCCGCCGGGGATCTGGAAGAAGAGGCGGCCGAACGAGTTGTGCCACTCGTCCAACCACTCGGAGCTGAACACGAGGCCGGGCCGGCGCTCGGCGAAGTAGCGCAGGCGACGGGGCCGTTGCGGGATGAGGTACCCCATCGGCTCCCTGATTGCGTTCGCTCGCGCGATGGGGGACGCGAGCTTGGCGTAGTCCTCGGCGACGTCCCGCTGGGTCGCGAGCGGGACGATCGCGCCGCTCGGGGTGCGCACCGAGAAGGCGGTCCGCGGGACCTCGACGGGCCCCTTGGCCGCCGTCATCGCCGTGTCGAGCAGAAGCCAACCGCCCTCCGGGTTCAGCTTGGCGAAGCGGTACGAGAGGACGACGTCGACCTGCGGCCCCTTGTAGACGATCGCGGTCGCCCCGACCTGATTGAGCTCCTGGCCCGGCTGAACATCGGCCATGGCCGCGCTTGCAGCGAGCATGACGGCGGCACCTGCTCCCACTACCCCCGCACGACGAAGAAGAGTCTTGTTCATGTTGCCCTCCCCGCCGGACGGCAGCTTCGATCCCGCCCGGCTCGACGCGGTGTCGGTGACACCGCTTGCTGTGGGGCAGTGCATAGGGCGTGCCAGTGGGGCCGCCGCTCTCCCAGGGGTCCGTGCGAACCGGTTCAAGACGTCCTCGCGCCTGGGCGGCCCGCCGCCTGGCCTGGTCCGTGCCGAGGGAGGGTGCGCCTCTCCCCGACCCGGGCTCGATGTCCACTGGAGAGGACGTATCCCACCGCGAGCCGGCGCGGCTCCGGCGTTCGCCGTCTATTTCGTGTCGGGCTTCGTCGTTCCTTCGCTTTCGGCGCGGGAAATCGGCGGCTTCTCCACGTCGTAGGTCCGATCGAAGAGATGCCTCTCGAACCAGGCGATCTCGCTGTTGATCTTGTGCAGGCGGTGCTTGAGCGTGCGCAGTCCGTGCGGCTCGCCGGGGAACACGAGGAGCTCGGTCTCGACGCCGCTGGCCCGCAGCGCGCGGAACATCTCGATCGATTGCGGAGTGGGCACCCGAACGTCCTTTTCGCCGACCAGCAGCAGCGTCGGGGTCTTCGCGCCCGAGAGGTGGGTGATCGGCGACTGCTCGAGGTAGAGGGCGATCGGCGCTCCCTTCTGCCACGGCGTGCCCCCGAACCAGGGGGTGCGGTACGTCCGCGTGTCGCTTTGCGCGTACATCGAGATCCAGTCCGCCGCTCCGGCCCCGGCCGCCGCGGCCTTGAACCGTGTCGTCGTCGCGACCAGCCAGTCGGTCATGTGCCCGCCCGCGCTCCAGCCCATCGCGACGAGCTTCTCGGGGTCCGCCAGGCCGCGCGCCACGAGCGCGTCCACGCCCGCGAGCACGTCCTTGTCGGCTTCGTGGAAGTAGTGCCCCACCATGTCGCGCATGAAGGCGTCGCCGTATCCGGTCGAGCCCCGGTAATTGGGGTCGAGGACCATGTACCCCTTGGCGGCGAGCACCGGCGTGTACGTCGCCCAGCTCGCGAAGTGGAACGTGGACGAAGCGGCGGGTCCGCCGTGGGTCTGCACGACGAGCGGCGCGCGTGTGCCCGGCGTCCAGTCGAGCGGGTAGGTGACGAGGCCCTCGACGGTCGTTCCGTCGCGCCCCTTCCAGGTCACCGCCTCGACCTTCGGCATGCGGAACGCTGCCGCGAGCTCCTCGCCGAACCGGGTCAGCCGGACCGGCGCGGCGCCCAGGCCGCTGCCGAGCCACACGTCGCCCGGGGACGATGCGCTCCCGATCACCGCGGCCCAGGCGCCCGACGCCGGGTCGAGCGACCAGGACATCACCGAGCTGTCGCCGCTCGTGAGCGGTGAAGCCTTCCCGTCCGGCGGCGCGAACGTCCACAGGCCGACGCGGACGCCGCCATTGACGAGCGCCACGACCGTGCGTCCGTCGCGGGACCACCCGGCATCGTCGATTTCGCCCGACACACCGGTCAGCAAGAGCCTCGGCCTGCCGCCCGCGATCGGGACGTCGAAGAGGTGGCTCTGGTAGTACGGCTCGAAGCGCGCGTTGCACGAGGCCTCGAACAGTACCGATCCGCCGTCGGGCGCGATCGCGACACCGTGCTCCGCCACGCCGTTGTCCGTGAGGCGCGTCGGCGCGCCGCCGGCGAGCGGCCTGGCGAAGACCTCGGCTTCGTCTCCGTCCTCGACGAGCGGGGTAGGCGAGGCCGTGTAGACGAGCGTGGTCCCGTCGCGCGACACGGCGTACTCGAGGACAGAGAACCCCCCCTCGGTGACCCGCGCTTCGGTCCGCGTCGCGAGGTCGAGCGACCAGAGGTGCTTCTGCCGGTAGTCGCGGTCGAAGGAGATGACGTCGCCGGAGCGCTTCTTGGCGTCCTTGGCCTCCTTGGTCTCCTCGTCGTCGGCGAGGAAGAGGAGGTGCGTGCCGTCCGGGAGCCATTCGGGCCGCGACACCGAGGTGGCGTGCCGGGAGACCTGGATCGCCTCGCCGCCGGCGGCCGGCTGGACGAACAGCTGGTCGGAGTCCCCGTCCCTCTTGGCCACGAAGCAGAAGCGCGTGCCGTCCGGCGCCCACCGGGGCGAGCTCTCGCCGGCCTTCCCGTTGGTCATCTGCACGAGGCCGGCGCCGTCGGCGCCGACCCTCCAGACGTGCGAGACCTGCTTGTCCTGGTCCCAGTCCGCCTGGGTCCGCACGAAAAGCAGGGAGGCGCCGCCAGGTGCGACGCGAACGTCCGACTGGGTCGGGACCGAGAGCAGGTCGACGGCGGTCATCGGGCGCGGCGGACCGGCGACGACCGCGGCGGCGGCGAGGATGGGCAGGAGAAGGCCGGCGATTCGGCGTGGATGCATCGGCGTGTCCCTCCGTGCGACCCCGCGATTCTACGCGCCGGCCGGCTCCAGCAGGCGGGACGCCCTGCTACGCTGGAGGTCGTGCGGCTGGAGGACCTGCGGACACCTGCGGCGCTCGTGGACCTCGAGGTCCTGGAGCGCAACGCCGCCCGGATGGCCGACCGGGCGGCACGGCTCGGCGTGCGCCTGCGCCCGCATGTCAAGACCCACAAGACGCTCGAGGCGGCGCGGTTGCAGGTGCGGGGCCACTTCGGAGGCATCACGGTTTCCACGCTCGCGGAGGCCGCGTTCTTCGCTGCGGGCGGCTTCCGGGACGTCACGTACGCCGTGCCGATCGTTCCCGCGAAGCTGGCCGAGGCCGCGGAGCTCGCGGCGCGGCTCGACCGCTTGAGCCTGCTCGTCGACCACCCGGACGCCGCGGCGGCCGTCGAGAGTTGCGCCCGGGATCGCGGGGTTCGCCTCGCGGTCTTCCTCAAGGTGGACTGCGGCGCGCGCCGCGCCGGGGTCGATCCGACGGGCGACGCCGGCGCCCGCCTCGCGGCGCGGCTCGCTTCCTCGCCCGATCTCGACTTCCGCGGCATCCTCACGCACGCCGGGCAGGCGTACCGCTGCCGCAGCGCCGGCGAGATACGGGCCGTGGCCGCCCACGAACGGGACGTCATGGCGACGTTCGCCGCGCGGCTGCGCGCCGCCGGGGTCCGCGTGGAAGAGGTCAGCATCGGTTCGACCCCGACGATGGCGGCGGCCGAGGACCTGCAGGGGATCACCGAGGTGCGACCCGGCAACTACGCCTTCTTCGACGCGACGCAGGCGGCGATAGGCAGCTGCAGCCTGGAAGAGGTGGCGTTCTCGGTGTTGGTGGCGGTGATCGGCGTTTACCCCGAGCGGCGCGAGGTGCTGGTCGACGGAGGCGCGCTGGCGCTGTCCAAGGACCCGGGGCCGGTGCACGTGGATCCCGAGTGCGGGTTCGGGATCGCGTGCACGTCGGCGGGCGAACGGCTCCCCGGGATGCGAGTGGCCGGGCTGTCCCAGGAGCACGGCGTCCTCCGGTCCGACGCGGCGCTCGACGCGGCCCGGCTCGCCATCGGGTCGCGGCTCCGCATCGTTCCGAACCACTCGTGCCTGGCGGCGGCCCTCTTCGAGCGTTACGCCGTGATCCGCGGCGGCGAGGTCGTCGACGAGTGGCGTCCGGTCCGCGGCTGGTGACTCGCAGCTGTCAGCTGTCGGTCGGCTTCAAAACAGCCAGCGCTTCTTGAGCTTGAGCGGCTGGTCGGGGCCGCCGAGGCGCGACGAGTGGCCCGCGAAGTCGGTCGCGACCACGAAGAACTCCACGGTCTTGTTGGCGTGGAACTCGGGCGTGACCTCCGCCGTGTACTCGTCGCCGCCGGCGCTCTTCACGGGAAGGGCCTGATAATCCGGGGCGCCCTCGGTGCGCGCCATCAGCGTGACGCTCTTCACGCGGTAGTCGTCGGTGACCAGGAGCTGCACGGTAAACGGTTTGCCCCTGGAGTAGTCGAGCTTGAGGCCCGCCTTCAGGCGAATCGTCGGCGCCGCCTTGTCGAGCTCGGCGAGCAGCGCGTCCAACCGCGACTTCATTGCGCCGAACCGCTCCTGCCAGCGGGCATCGGGCGTGACCTGCGCCAGGGCGTCCAGACCCTTCTCGGGGCGGCGCTCCTTTTCGGCGGCGTCGGCCGCGGCGAGCACGTCGGCGAACCGCTGATCGCTCTCCTGACCGGACCGGACGCTCGCCAGGCGAGCCGTCAGCCCGTGGCGCTCCGGCCAGACCCCCTGCAGCGCCTGCAGCTGCGCAAGCGCGGGCGCGTACTGCCCGCTGTGGACCAACGAGTCGGCCGTGGCCTCCACCGTCGACGCGGCGCTCTCCCTCGCCTGCTGCGCCGCCCGATCCGCGGGAAGGAGCGAGGCGAGCGTGGACGCCTGTTGGACGGCCGCGATCCAGTCCTTGCCCCGGACCGCCTTGCCGAGGGCCACGTCGGCCTCGAGCGCGTGGCGGGCGAGGTCGAGCTGTTGCCGGCCCTTCGCGGTGCCCTCGAGCTCGGCCCGCCCCTCCTTCGATACGCCGCCGATCAGCGCGCGTATCCGCTCGACGCTCCCGGACGCGATCGCCGCGCTGAGATCCGAGAGGCTGACCACCGTCTTCTGTGGACCGGGCGTCTCCGGCGCCGGAGCGGTCGCAACCGGCTCCGGTGTGGCGACCGCTGCCGGGGTCGCGATGGGGACGGCCGTCGGTTGCTCGGCGGGCTTCCGGGGTGAGCTGCTGAACGTGCCTCGGATGAGGAAGACCGCGATGGCGACGACCGCGACCGCGGCGGCGCCGCCGACGATCGGCCATGGGATCCGGGGAGGGCTCTTCACCTTGCGCGGCGCCGGCGCCGCCGGCTTGGGGGGCGGTGCGGTGACCGCGGGCGGCGGAACCGGCGCCGGCCCGGCGGGCGCGGGCTTGTTCCCCGCCACGACGAGCGTCGGCTGGGTGCCGTACCCGAGGCGATCTTCCGAGGGTGCGCTCGCGCTCGGGGGTGCGGCCCCCGCGGCGTCGGCCGGCGCGGCCCCTGCCGGCGCCTGCATCGGCGCCGTGTCGGGCCCCGCCTCCTGCGCCTGCAGCGTCATCCTGGGCGAGGTCTTCTTGGTGCCGTCGGCGCCGAGGGCCGATGCGGGTTGCGGGGTCGTGGCCATTCCGAACTGCGCGTTGATATGGTCCTGCGTGCTGCCGGGCGCCGGGATCCGGATCCTCATGGTCGGTTCCGAGCCGGCCGTGAACGCCCTGTTGAACTCCTCCGTTTCGAGCGGGAAGCGTTGCTGGACCGCGGCGAGGGCGTGGTCGAGCGCCTCCGCGGTGGGGAACCGTTCTCCGGCGTCTTTGGCCATCGACTTGAAGACGATCGCCCGCAGGTCGTCGGGAACGCGCCCGCTCGGGTCGCTGGTCGCGAATTCGAGGGGAGGCTTGACGAGGTGCCCGGCGATCATCTGTTGCGGGCTGTCGCCCGGCACCGGGTGGACGCCGGTGAACAGCTCGTACAGGACGACGCCGAACGAGTAGATGTCGCTGCGCTGGTCGACGGTCGCGCCGGCGGCGCCGAACTGCTCCGGCGAGGCGTAGCGGAGCTTACCGAGGAACGTCCCGCTCACCGTGAGGCCGGTGCCCGAGGTGAGGACCTTGGCGATCCCGAGGTCGATGAGCTTGATGACGGGCTTGCCCTCGTCGTCGCGCGTCGCCATCAGGTTGTCGGGGGAGATGTCGCGGTGCACCATGCCCTTGCGGTGCAGGAACCCGAGCGCCGTGAGGGACTGCCGGGCCAGTTCGAGCGACAGCCCGAGCGGCGGCGGGCCGATCCGGATGAGCAACTCCTCCAACGAGATCCCGGCGACGTATTCCATCACGATGAAGCCCCGCCCCGTCTCGTCGAATGCGAAGTCGTACATCTGCGCGATGTTGGGGTGACGGAGCTTGACCGCGATCTGGGCCTCTCGGAGGAACCGCGCGCGCAGACCCTCGTCGGCCTCGTGTTGCGGCCGCATCACCTTGATGACGCGGACCTCGTCGAGGAGGCGGTGGCGCACCATGTAGATGGCGCCCATGCCGCCTTCGTGAAGCTTCTCCAGGACCTCGTACTTTCCTTCCAGTGCAGGGAACCCACTCGCCATTGTGCCTTCCTGTCGCTTGCGACTCATGATAGTCCAATTGTCAAAGCCCGTGGAATGTTCCTCGCCGTCGCGGACGGTCGCGCCGCCCGGCGCCGCCGCGGCCGGCGCTGCGCTTGAGAAAGAAACCGGCTATACTCCAGCCACATCGTCGGGCGCGAAGGCGGTGGACCGGCTGAGGAAGTCCAGCCTGCGTCGCGTCCGCACAAGGAGGTTCAACCATGAAGCTGTACGTCGGCAACCTTTCCTACGAGACGACCGAGACCGAGCTCCAGGAGCTGTTCTCCTCTCACGGCACCGTCACCTCGGTTCACCTCATCACGGACGGGGCGAGCGGGCGCTCGAAGGGGTTCGGGTTCGTGGAGTATTCGAGCGACGACGAGGCCAAGGCGGCGATTGCTGGACTCAACGGCACCGAGCTCCGCGGGCGCGCGATCGTCGTGAACGAGGCGAGACCCAAGACCGAGCGCGGCGGCGGTGGCTTCGGCGGCCGGCGCGGCGGCGGCGGGTTCGGCGGCGGCGGCGGTCGCAACCGCTTCTGACGGGGCAGCCGGCGCCTGCCGGGTTGTCGGCGCGCCCGCGCCGCGACGGGCGGTCGCCCGACCGGAGGGGGTTCGATCCGGCCGGGCCGGACACCGGTCGGCGCGGGGTCGCGCAGACGGAACGGTGGCGCGCCCCCGCGGATCGGCGAGAATGGTGCGGCGCCGGTTGTCGCCCGCCGGGCGTACCGGCCGTGACGGCCGCGGCCCGGACATAGGGAGGTAGATTTGCCAGTCAAGCACAGAGCGACGTTCACGAAGCGCGAGCGTGAGCGCGCGCGCCAGCAGCACCGCGAGGAGAAGGAAGCGAAGCGCTTGCAGCGAGTGGCGGAGAAGAAGGAGCGGGCGCCTGCCACGCCGGGCGAGGATCCCGACATCGCCGGTATCGTCCCCGGCCCGCAGCCCCCTCAGGACATCGACTAGCCTGGTGGCCGACTCGACCGTGATGCCGATCTGAGCGCCATGGGACCCGACGGGCAAGGTCGCAGGTTTCGCCGGGGTACGAGCGGGGACGAGATCCGTACAGCAAGGGGGCCGGCATGACGGCGTTGCGCCTCGCGCTGGGCGGCTGGCTGATCGCGGCGATGGGTTCGGCGAACGGCGGCGCGACTCCGGCCGGCCGGCCATTGCTGGTCACCGTCGACGACCTCCCCGTAGCGACCGGCCGCCTGCACACCGACCCTGCCGAGCGCGCCCGCATCACGTCCGGGCTGCTCGCCGCGCTGGCCAGACACCACGTGCCGGCCGTGGGCTTCGTGATCTGGGGCCACGTCGGGAACGACGAGGACAAGGGCATCCTCGAACGATGGCTGGACGGCGGCCACGAGCTCGGCAACCACACGAGGAGCCATCTCGACCTCGACCGGACCGGTCTCGACGACTACATTGTCGACGCCGAGGCCGGCCGCGCCGGTCTCGCGGCGTTGCTCGGGCGCCACGCCCGGAACGTGCGGTTCTTCCGTTTCCCGTTCCTGCGCGAGGGGGACACCGAGGCGAAGCTCGACGCGATGCGCGCCTACCTTCAGCGGTCGGGGCAGCGCACCGTTCCCGTCACGGTCGACGACCAGGACTGGTCGTACGAGGAGCCCTGGGTGGCGGCGCGCCGGGCCGGCGACGCGGCCGCCATGGCAAGGGTCGCCGAGGAGTACCAGGCGGCGCTCCGGGTCGAGGTCCTCGCCCAGACGGAGTTCGGCGACGAGCTGATCGGGCGGCCGGTCCCGCAGATCCTCCTGCTTCACGCCAACGAGGTCGGCGCCGCCCAGTGGGACGCGCTGTTCACCTGGCTCGAAACCCGCGGGTACCGTTTCGCGACCGCCGACGAGGTCATGGCCGACGCCGCCATCACCGCGCCGCACCGGTACGTCAACGGACCGGGAGGCTCCCTCTGGTACCGCATCGCGCACGAGCGCGGCAGTGAGCAGGCCCGCGGCGACCTCGCCCGATTGCTCCAGGCGCAGGCGGACGCCTGGAACCGCGGGGACCTGGCGGCGTTCTGCGCCGTCTACGCCGATGACGCGGTCTTCCTCACGCCCTCCGGGCTCGCCCGCGGCCGCGATTCGGTGCTCGAGCGCTACCGGACCCGCTATCCGACGCCGGCGGCGATGGGCCGGCTCGCCCTCGAGCCGCTCGAGGTCCGCGAGGCGTGGGGCAACGAGGCGTCCCTGCTCGGCGACGCGGTGCCGTCGCGCATTCACGGGTTGAGCGTCGTGGCGCGCTGGACGCTCGAGCCCGCCGGCGGCGCCGAACGTTCGGGGCTCACGCTGCTGGTGCTGCTGCGGCGAGACGGACACTGGGTGATCGTCCAGGACGCCTCGATGTGACGAGGGCGGCCACAGGGTTGCCCTCGGCGCCCGAGGCTTGTAGCCTTTCTACCTCCGCCGGGGGCGTGGGAGGTGTCGGGTGTCGGAACGGATGGTGCGGCAGTTCATGGAGATGGTCCGGATCGACTCGGAGTCCGGCAACGAGGCGCGCTTCATGGCGTACCTGCTCGGCGAGGTCAAGGCGCTCGGCGCCGCCGCCGCACTCGACGGCTACGGCAACCTGATCGCGTCGTTCCCGGCCAAGGGGAGCGGAAACGCCGAGCCGGTGTTGCTCTCCTGCCACGGCGACACGGTGCGGCCGGGGGTCGGCATCGAGCCCGTGCTCGAGGGCGGGACGATCCGCTCGAAGGGCGACACGATCCTCGGCGCCGACGACAAGGCCGGGATCGCCGAGGTGCTCGAGACGCTGCGGGTTGCGACGGTCCGGCCCCCGGTCGAGTTCGCCGTGAGCCGCCAGGAGGAGGTAGGGCTGCTCGGCGTGAAGGCGCTGGACTTCACGCGGATCAAGGCCCGCCGGGGTTTCCTGATGGACAACGACACGCTCGAGACCATCGTCGTCGGCGGACCGACGTACGTCGCCGTCGACGCGAAGGTCCGCGGCCGCGCGGCGCACGCCGGGATGGATCCCGAGAAGGGGATCAACGCGATCGCCGCCGCCGCAAGGGCGATCGCCGCCCTCCGCCTCGGGAGGATCGACCACGAGACGACCGCCAACGTCGGCGTGATCAGCGGTGGGCTGATCCGCAACGGCGTCCCCGCCGAGTGCTCGTTCCTCGCCGAGTGCCGGTCGGGCAACCATGACAAGGCCGTCGCGCTCGTCGAGGAGACGACCGGGATCATCCGCCGCGAGGTGGAGGCGGCCGGCGCCGGGGTCGAGCTGGTCGTGGACGAGAAGTGCCGGGCGGTCCGCATCCCCGAGGACGCCTGGGCCGTGCGCACGGCCAAGCTCGGCCTCGCGAGCATCGGGATCGACGCGACGACGGTCAACATCACCGGCTTCACCGACGCCTCGATCTACAACAACCACGGGATCGAGATGGCCGTCGTCGGGATCGGCGCTCAGAACGAGCACGCGACGAGCGAGTGCATCGCCGTCGCCGACATGGAGAAGGCTGTCCTGGCGCTCGTCGAGATGCTCCGGCTCTCGGCCTCGTAGTGCGCGGGCGCGGCGCGCTCGCCGGGCCCGGCGAGAACCCCGGCACCGAACCTGCGTAGACTCCCTCGACCCGGACGAGTCCGGGCCGTGCTTTGCCCCGGGGAGGGACGATGAACGACTCGCGACGTGGCCGAAACCTCGTGATGGCGATCGGGTTCTTGGTTGCTCTGGGTGCGGCGGGCATGGCGTCCGCCGCCGAGCGCGCGCTCTGGCTGCGGTATCCGGCGATATCGCCGGACGGCCGGACGGTCGCGTTCAGCTACCGCGGCAACCTCTGGAAGGTCGCCGCGACGGGCGGGACGGCCGAGCCGCTGACCGTCAGCGACGCCTACAACACGATGCCGGTGTGGTCGCCGGACGGGACCAGGATTGCGTTCGCGTCGGACCGCTACGGGAACTTCGACGTCTTCGTGATGCCCGCCGAAGGAGGCGAGGCGACGCGGCTGACGTTCCACTCGGCCGACGAGACCCCAACGAGCTTCACGCCCGACGGCAAGGCGGTGCTGTTCACCGCCGCGATCCTCGACTCGGCGGCCAACGTGCTGTTCCCGACGCCCGCTCAGCCCGAGCTCTACAGGGTCGGTCTCGACGGAGGGATGCCGGAGCAGGTGCTGACGACCCCGGCGCCGTACGCCGTCTACGACCGGGCGGGCACGCGGCTCGCGTACTCCGACGTCAAGGGGTTCGAGCACGAGTGGCGGAAGCACGACACCTCGTCGTTCGCCCGCGACCTCGTCCTCTACGACGTGGCGAGCGGGAAGCACACGCAGCTCACGCCTCCGGGGGCGGACAACCGGCAGCCGGTGTGGGGGCCGGGGGACACCTCGCTGTTCTTCCTCTCGGAGCGGAGCGGCTCGTTCAACGTCTGGCGGCTCGAGTTGGCCGACCCGCAGCACCCGGTGCAGGTGACCACGCACACGGGCAGCCCGGTGCGCTTCCTGAGCGCCTCCCGCAACGGCGACCTCTGCTACGCGTTCGACGGCGAGATCTGGGTGCGCCCGGCCGGCGCCGCCGAGAGCAGGCGGCTCGAGGTTTCGGTGTCGGCCGACCAGCGGACGCTGGCGGTGGAGCCGATCGACGTCACGGACGAGGTCACCGAGTTCGACGTTGCCCCGGACGGGAGCGAGATCGCATTCATCGCCCGCGGCGAGGTGTTCGTCGCCTCGACCGAGCACGGGACCACGCGCCGGATCACCAACACGCCCGAGCAGGAGCGGTCAGTGAGCTTCTCTCCCGACGGGCGCTCGCTGCTCTACGCCTCGGAGCGCGGCGGGAGCTGGAAGCTCTACCGCACCGACCTGACCGACAAGGACGAGCCCAACTTCTTCAACGCGACGGCGCTCAAGGAGACGCCCGTTCTCGAGAGCGACCTCGAGACGTTCCAGCCGCACTTCTCGCCCGACGGGACGGAAATCGCCTACCTCGAGGAGCGCACCACGCTCAAGGTCCTGAACCTCAAGACCGGCGCGAGCCGCACGATCCTGCCCGGAGACCTCAACTACTCGTACTCGGACGGCGACCAGTGGTACGAGTGGTCCCCCGACGGCCGCTGGTTCGCGGTGCAGTTCCTGAGCCACACGAGGTGGTCGTCCGAGGTCGGGCTGATCCCTGCCTCGGGCGAGGGCCGGCTCGTGAACGTGACGAAGAGCGGGTACGAGGACGTGGTGCCGCAGTGGGCGATGAAGGGCGAGGTCCTGTTCTGGCTCACCGACCGGCAGGGACTTCGCAGCCAGGCCGGCGAGGGGCGCGAGCAGGACGTCTACGCCGCCTTCCTCACCGGCAAGGCGTGGGACCGGTTCCGCCTCGACGAGGCCGCCTTCGGCCAGCTCGAGGCCAAGGACAAGGAGAAGGAAAAGGACAAGGAGAAGGCGACGGAGAAGGGCAAGGAGAAGGGCGCCGGGGAGGCCAAGGGCGCCAAGCTCCCGGAGCCGGTCGCGATCGAGTTCGACCGCCTCGACGACCGGGTCGCCCGCCTGTCGCTCGCCTCCGCGGACCTCGCCGGCGCGGCGCTCTCGCCCGACGGCGAGACGGTGTACTACCTGGCGAAATTCGAGAAGGGGTTCGACCTCTGGAAGTACGTTCCCCGCAAGAAGGAGGTGAAGCTCCTCGCCAAGCTCGACGCCAAGGAGGCCGGCCTCAAGCTCGGCCGCGACGGGAAGAAGGCGTTCGTCCTCGCCGACAACCGGCTGAGCACCGTGGAGCTCGAGTCGGGCAAGACCTCGCCGGTCAGGGCCTCGGCGAAGATGGACCTCAAGCCGGCGGCGGAGCGCGCCTACATGTTCGAGCACGCCTGGCGCCAGACCTTCAAGAAGTTCCTGGACGTGAAGATGCACGGCGTGGACTGGAAGGCGATGAAGGCGGCGTATGCCCGCTTCCTCCCCTACATCGACAACGACCGCGACTTCGCCGAGCTGATCTCGGAGATGCAGGGGGAGCTCAACGCCTCGCACACCGGCGGCCGCTTCCGGCCGATGCGCCAGGAGGGCGACGCCACCGCCGCGCTCGGCTTCTTTCCCGGACCCCAAGCACACCGGCGACGGAATCGGAGTCCTCGAGGTCGTCGAGGGCGGGCCGCTGCAGAAGCAGGGGACCCGGATCAAGCCCGGCGTGGTGATCGAGGCGATCGACGGGACGAAGATCCCGGCCGGCGCGAACTGGTACCCGCTGCTCAACCACAAGGCGGACACGCCGGTGCGTCTCGCGCTCTTCGACCCCAAGGGCGGCACGCGCTGGGAGGAGAGCGCCAGGCCGATCTCGTCGGCGGCGCAATCGCACCTGCTGTACGAGCGCTGGGTGCGCTCGCGGCGCGCCGAGGTGGACCGGCTGTCGGGCGGGCGGTTGGGGTACGCGCACATCCGCGGCATGTTCGACGGCGCCTACCGCGAGATCTTCGAGGAGATCTTCGGGCGGGCCGTGGACAAGGACGCGATCGTCCTCGACACGCGGTTCAACGGCGGGGGCAACCTGGTGGAGGCGCTGACGGCGTTCCTGAGCGGGAAGGTGTACGCGAAGGACGTGCCGCGCGGCCAGCAGGTGGGGATCGAGCCGGTGGCGCGCTGGACCAAGCCCTCTATCGTCATCATGGGGGAGGGGAACTACTCCGACGCGCACTGCTTCCCGATGGCGTACACGCAGCTCGGCCTCGGCGAGACGGTCGGCATGCCGGTCCCGGGGACGTGCTCGTCGGTGTGGTGGGAGCGCCTGCAGGACCGCAACCTCGTGTTCGGGATTCCGGAGGTCGCGCTCGTCGACATGCAGGGCGACGTCATGGAGAACAAGCAGCTGGCGCCCACCTACCTGGTGGCGAACGACCGGGCGGCCGTCGCGGCCGGGCGGGACCAGCAGCTCGAGAAGGCGGTCGAGGTTTTGCTCTCGAAGCTGCCCAAGCGCTGACGTCGCCCGATACGCGCCGCGCGTCTTCAGCAGGGAGCCGGCTGCCCGGGGCAGGCCGAGGCCGCGCGCGTGCGCCTCGCCGGTCCCTGCGGATCCGTTCGGCCCTCGACCTCGGGTGTAACCGCGGGCCGGGCGGCCGCGTCTGCGTGTCCAAGGGCGATCCCGGCCGGGCGCGGGCGCCGGAGGGGAAGCGGCGGCGTCGGGCCGGTGTTCCGGAAGCCATGGAGCCCGCGCCGGGTGGCGAACGGTGGGCGATTCCGAGCCCGTCCCGCTGCCGGACACGGACTCCTTTCTCGCGCGAGCGATCCAGAGGAGCCTCGCCGAGTGCCGCGTCGATCGCAAGCTTCGGATTCGGAGGCTCGAACGAATGACTATCGACCGTCGAGATCGTGCGGACGGCCCCAACGGGAGCCCGAGGCCCGGACGCCGCTGGCCATGGGCCGTAGCGGTGGTCGTCCTCGTCGTGGCGGCCTTGCTCGCCCGGGGGTTGCACGGCCAGTCGGCGAGCGCCCGTTCCGCACAGGGGGCGTCGCCGCGCGCGGTGCCGGTCGTCGGGACGGCCGCCCGGACGGGCGACCTCGGCGTGTTCCTCTCGGGCCTCGGTACGGTCACGCCCCTGCGCGTCGTCACGGTCCGCAGCCGCGTGGACGGCGAGCTGATGAGCGTGGCGTACCGCGAGGGGCAGCTCGTGCACGCGGGCGACCTGCTGGCTCAGATCGACCCGCGGCCGTTCCAGGTCCAGCTCCTGCAGGCCGATGGCCAGCTCGCCAAGGACGAGGCGGCGCTCGCCAACGCCAAGGTCGACCTCGAGCGCTACAAGATCCTGATCACCGAGGACTCGATCCCGAGGCAGCAGCTCGACACGCAGCTCGCGACCGTCAAGCAGGACGAGGCCGCGATCAAGAGCGACCAGGCGCAGATCGAGAGCGCGAAGCTCAACCTGACCTACAGCCGGATCACCGCGCCGATCACGGGCGTGGTCGGCCTGCGGCTCGTCGACCCCGGCAACATCGTGCACGCCGCGGACGCCAGCGGGCTGCTCGTCATCGCCCAGCAGCAGCCCATCGCCGTCGTCTTCTCGATCCCCGCGGATCGCCTCCAGCCCGTGCTCCAGCAGACTCGGGCGGGGCGGCAGCTCGTGGTCGAGGCGTGGGACCGGGACCTGCAGAAGCAGCTCGCGACCGGGTCGCTCCTCGCGATCGACAACCAGATCGACCAGACCACAGGGACCGTACGCATCAAGGCGACGTTCCCGAACGCCGACTCGGCGCTCTACCCCAACCAGTTCGTCAACGCACGGCTCCTGGTCGACACGCTCCGCCAGACCGTCATCATCCCGACGGTCGCGATCCAGCGCAGCCCCCAGGCGACCTTCGTCTACGTCGTCAAGGCCGACAACACGGTCGAGATGCGCAACGTGGACGTGCAGCTGACCGAGGGTGACGACACGTCGCTGCGGCAAGGGGTCGCGTCGGGCGAGGTCGTCGTCACCGACGGCGTGGACAAGCTCCAGCCGGGGACGCTGGTCTCGCTCGCGAGCCAGGGCGCCGCCAAACCGCGAAAGTCATGAACCCTTCGCGCCCGTTCATCCTGCGGCCGGTCGCGACCTCGCTGCTGATGGCGGGGCTGTTGATCGCCGGCGCCATCGGCTTCAAGCAGCTCCCCGTGTCGGCCCTCCCCCAGGTCGACTACCCGACGATCCAGATCGTGACGTTCTACCCGGGCGCGAGCCCGGACGTCATGGCCTCGGCGGTCACGGCGCCGCTCGAGCGCCAGTTCGGCCAGATGCCGGGCCTCAACCAGATGACCTCCTCGAGCTCGGCGGGCAGCTCGATCATCACGCTGCAGTTCGTCCTCGACCTCAACATCGACGTCGCGGAGCAGGAGGTGCAGGCGGCGATCAACGCGTCCGGGACGTACCTCCCGCGCGACCTCCCGAACCCGCCCATCTACAACAAGATCAACCCGGCGGACGCGCCGATCCTCACGCTCGCGCTGACCTCGGACACGCTGCCGCTCTCGGCGGTCGAGGACTTCGCCGACACGCGCTTCGCGCAGAAGATCTCGCAGCTCCCGGGCGTCGGGCTCGTCTCGATCAGCGGCGGCCAGAAGCCCGCGGTACGGGTCCAGGTGAACCCCACCGCGATGTCGTCGTACGGGCTGACGATGGAGGACGTGCGCACGGCCGTCGCGGCGACGAACGTCAACCAGGCAAAGGGCGCCTTCGACGGCGCCCGCCAGTCGTACTCGATCTGGGCCAACGACCAGCTCCTGTCGAGCGCGCAGTACCGGCCCCTGATCGTCGCCTACCACAACGGGGCGCCGGTGCGCCTCTCGGACATCGCGAGGGTGATCGACGACACCGAGAACGTGAAGCAGGCGGCCTGGATGAACCAGACTCCGGCGGTGATCGTCAACATCCAGCGCCAACCGGGCGCGAACATCATCGCCGTGATCGACCGCATCAAGACGCTGCTCCCGCAGCTCCGTGCGTCCCTGCCCGCCGCGGTCAAGGTCACCACGCTGACCGACAGGACGATCACGATCCGCGCCTCGGTGCACGACGTCGAGTTCGAGCTCCTGCTCACCATCGGCCTCGTCGTGATGGTCATCTTCCTCTTCCTGCGGACGCTCGCGGGCACCGTGATCCCCAGCGTCGCGGTGCCGCTGTCGCTCGTGGGGACGTTCGGCGCCATGTACCTCCTCGGCTTTTCGCTCAACAACCTGACGCTCATGGCGCTGACGATCTCGACCGGGTTCGTCGTGGACGACGCGATCGTGATGATCGAGAACATCTCGCGCTACGTCGAGGAGGGGATGCCGCCCCTCGAGGCGGCGCTCAAGGGGTCGGCGCAGATCGGCTTCACGATCCTGTCCTTGACGGTCTCGCTGATCGCCGTGCTGATCCCCCTGCTCTTCATGGGCGACGTCGTCGGGCGGCTGTTCCGCGAGTTCGCGGTCACGCTCTCGGTGACCATCCTGATCTCGGCCGCGGTGTCGCTCACGCTGACCCCGATGATGTGCGCGAAGCTCCTGCACGCGAAGCCGGACTCGGAACAGACGCGGTTCTACCGGGCCTCGCAACGCGCGTTCGACGGCGTCATCGCGTTCTACGGCCGCACGCTGTCGTGGGTGTTGGGCCGCCAGAAGGCGACGCTCGTGGTCGCGGTCGCGACGCTCGTCCTCACGATCGTCCTCTACGTCGTGATCCCCAAGGGGTTCTTCCCGGTTCAGGACACCGGCGTGATCCTCGGCATCTCGGAGGCGTCGCAGACCGCCTCGTTCCCGGCGATGGCCGAACGGCAGCAGGCGCTCGCGCGGGTGATCCTCAAGGACCCGGCCGTCGCCAGCCTCTCGTCGTTCATCGGCGTCGACGGCACCAACACGACGCTGAACAGCGGGCGCGTCCAGATCAACCTCAAGCCGCTCGCCGAGCGGAATGCGGACGCCGGCGAGATCATCCGCCGCCTTCAGCCCGAGCTCGCCGCGGTCGAGGGCGTGACCCTCTTCATGCAGCCCGTCCAGGACCTGACCGTCGAGGACAGGGTGAGCCGGACCCAGTACCAGTACAGCCTCGAAGATCCCGACGCGAAGGAGCTCTCGGTCTGGGCGCCGCGCTTCGTCGAGCGGCTTCAGAAGCTCCCCGACCTGCGCGACGTCGCGAGCGACCAGCAGACCGAGGGCCTCGAGGCCCGTGTGATCCTCGATCGCACGACCGCCTCGAGGCTCGGCATCACGCCGCAGGACCTCGACAACGCGCTCTACGACTCGTTCGGCCAGCGGCAGATCTCGACGATGTTCACCGAGCTGAACCAGTACCGCGTCGTGCTCGAGTCGCAGCCCTCCTTCCGCCAGCGGCCGGAAGACCTCAGGAGCGTGTACCTGCGCTCGGCCGGAGGCGGGGTCGTGCCGCTCGGCTCGTTCACCGAGATCGAGACGACGAGCGCGCCCTTGGCGGTCAACCACCAGGGGCAGTTCCCCGCGGTGACCGTGTCGTTCAACCTCGCGCCGGGCGCCTCGCTCGGCAGCGCGGTGCGCGCGATCGACCAGGCGCGCCAGGAGCTGGGGCTGCCGGCCAGCATCCAGACCGGGTTCCAGGGGACCGCGCAGGCGTTCCGGGCGTCGCTCGTGAACACGCCGTTCCTCATCCTCGCCGCGATCGTGACCGTCTACATCCTGCTCGGCGTGCTCTACGAGAGCTACATCCACCCGGTCACGATCCTCTCGACGCTCCCGTCCGCCGGCGTCGGCGCCTTGCTGTCGCTGATGATCTGCCGGACCGACTTCTCGGTGATCGCCCTGATCGGCATCATCCTGCTGATCGGCATCGTCGAGAAGAACGCGATCATGATGATCGACTTCGCGCTGGACGCGCAGCGCAAGCAGGGGAAGAAGCCGACCGAGGCGATCTACCAGGCCGCGCTGCTGCGGTTCAGGCCGATCCTGATGACCACGATGGCGGCGCTGCTTGCCGGCGTCCCGCTGGCGCTCGGCAGCGGGATCGGCTCGGAGCTGCGCCGGCCGCTCGGCATCGCGATCGTGGGCGGCCTCATCTTCTCGCAGATGCTGACGCTCTACACGACGCCGGTGATCTACCTCGGGTTCGACCGCCTTGCCCGGCGCGTCGCCGGGCGCGGATCCGAAGAGGACGAGCCGGCCCCCGAGGCGGCGCCGCCGGAGCACGCGTGAAGTTCACGTCGATCTCGTCGCCGTTCATCCACCGTCCCGTCGCGACGACGCTGATGGTCGTCGGCATCGCGCTCGCCGGGGCGATGGGCTACCGCTTCCTGCCGGTGTCGCCGCTGCCCCAGGTCGAGTTCCCCACCATCAACGTCTCGGCGGGCCTGCCCGGCGCGAGCCCGGCGACGATGGCGTCATCGGTCGCGACGCCGCTCGAGCGCCAGTTCGGACGCATCGCCGGCGTCACCGAGATGACCTCGACGAGCTCGCTCGGCTCGACCAACATCACCCTGCAGTTCGACCTCAACCGCAACATCGACGCCGCGGCGCGCGACGTGCAGGCCGCCATCAACGGAGCGCGCGGGCAGCTGCCGGCCGGCCTTCCGAACAACCCCTACTACCGCAAGGTGAACCCCGCCGACGCGCCCATCATGCTGCTCTCGCTCACCTCCGACGTCGTCGGACGCCCGCGGATGTACGACGTCGCCTCCACGATCCTGCAGCAGAAGCTGGCGCAGGTCCGCGGGGTCGGCCAGGTCTTCGTCGGCGGCGGGGCGTTGCCCGCCGTGCGGGTCGACCTCAACCCGACCGCGCTCAACAACAACGGGCTCGGCCTCGACGATGTGCGGGCGTCGCTGGCGGCCGCGAACGCCAATCGTCCCAAGGGCGAGGTGGCCGACATCCACCGGGTCTGGTCGCTGTCGACCACCGACCAGCTCCTGAAGGCCGCCGAGTACCGGCAGCTCGTCGTGAGCTATCGCAATGGCGCCGCCGTGCGTCTCGCGGACATCGCCAACGTGACCGACTCGGTCGAGGACGTTCGGACGATCGGCCTCTCGAATGGGAAGCCCGCGATCATCATCATCGTGTTCCGGCAGCCCGGCGCCAACATCATCGAGACCGTCGACGGCGTGCGGGCGGTGCTGCCGCAGCTGCAGGCGGCGATCCCGCCGACCGTGAAGATCAACGTCCTCATCGACGCGACGCGGACGATACGCGCGTCCGTGCGGGACGTGGAGATCACGCTCGGCATCGCGATCTCCCTCGTGATCCTCGTGGTCTTCGTGTTCCTCCGCAGCGTCCGCTCGACGTTCATCCCGAGCGTCGCGGTGCCGATCTCCCTGATCGGCACGTTCGGCGTGATGTACGTCCTCGGCTACAGCATCGACAACCTCTCCCTGATGGCGCTGACCGTCGCCACGGGCTTCGTGGTGGACGACGCCATCGTGGTGATCGAGAACATCACGCGCCACCTGGAGGCCGGCATGCAGCCGATGGAGGCTGCGCTCGTCGGCGCGAAGGAGATCGGCTTCACCGTCATCTCGATCAGCATCTCCCTGGTCGCCGTGTTTATCCCGATCCTCCTCATGGGCGGCATCGTCGGCCGCCTCTTCCGCGAGTTCGCGGTGACGCTCTCCGTTGCCATCGGGGTGTCGCTGCTGATCTCGTTGACGGCCACCCCAATGATGTGCGCGCGGCTCCTGCGCCCGCACGATCGCGAGCGACACGGGCGCGCGTACGCGGCGAGCGAGCGTGCGTTCGCCTGGATCATCGGCCGCTACGAGCGATCGCTGCGGTGGGTGCTCCGTCATCAGGGCCTCACCCTCGCCGTGACGCTCGCGACGATGGCCGCCACGATCGTCCTCTACGCCAAGATCCCGAAGGGGTTCTTCCCCCAGCAGGATACCGGGCGGCTGACCGGTCAGATCGTCGCGGACCAGGACACGTCGTTCCAGGCGATGCAGGGCAAGCTGGCCGAGTTCGTGAACGGTGTCATGCAGGACCCGGCGGTCGAGAGCGCGAACGGCTTCGTCGGCGGATCCTCCAACACCGGCCGGATGTTCATCGCGCTGAAGCCGACGGGGCAACGGAACGTCACCGTGGACCAGGTCATCGGGCGCCTGCGCGGCAAGCTCGCGCACGTCCCCGGCGCCACGCTCTACCTGCAGCCGGTGCAGGACATCCGCGTCGGAGGGAGGCCCTCCGCCACCCAGTACCAATACACGCTCCAGGGCGACAACTCGGACGAGCTGTTCGCGTGGGCGCCCCGCGTGTACCAGCAGCTGCGCAAGCTCAAGCAGCTCGCCGACGTGAACAGCGATCAGCAGAACAAGGGGCTGCAGGCGTCGCTCACGATCGACCGCGCCACGGCGTCGCGTCTCGGGATCACGCCGCAGATGCTCGACGACACGCTCTACGACGCGTTCGGCCAGCGCCAGGTGTCGACGATGTTCACCCAGCTGAACCAGTACCACGTCGTCATGGAGGTCGACCCGCAGTTCTGGCAGAACCCGGAAGGGCTCAAGTACATCTATGTCAGGTCGAAGAACGCGGGGATGGTGCCGCTGGCCGCGTTCACGCACTACGCGCCGGACACCGCGCCGCTCCAGGTCAACCACCAGGGGCAGTTCCCGTCCGTCACGATCTCGTTCAACCTCCCGGTCGGGGTCTCTCTGGGGACCGCCGTCGACGCCGTGAAGCGCGCCGAGGCCGAGATGCGCCTGCCGGCGACGATCCGCGGCAGCTTCCAGGGGACGGCGCAGGCGTTCCAGGCGTCGCTGGCCAGCGAGCCGCTCCTGATCGCTGCGGCCGTGCTCGCGGTCTACATCGTCCTCGGCGTGCTCTACGAGAGCCTCATCCATCCGGTGACGATCCTGTCGACGCTGCCTTCGGCCGGCGTCGGGGCGCTCGTCGCGCTCCTCGTCTTCCGCACCGAGCTCTCCGTCATCGCGCTGATCGGGATCATCCTGCTCATCGGCATCGTCAAGAAGAACGCGATCCTGATGATCGACTTCGCGATCGGCGCGGAGCGAACGGAGGGCAAGAGCCCAGAGGATGCGATCTTTCAGGCCTGCATGCTGCGCTTCCGGCCGATCACGATGACGACGATGGCGGCGATGCTCGGCGGGTTGCCGCTCGCGATCGGAGGCGGCACCGGGTCCGAGCTGCGCCGCCCGCTGGGGATCGCGATCGTCGGCGGCCTCATCTTCAGTCAGATGCTCACGCTGTTCACGACTCCGGTGGTGTACCTCTACCTCGACCGGTTCCGGCTCAGGTGGGAACGGCTGCGTCGCGCGCTCCTGCGGCGGCCGGCGCCCGCCGTGGAGGCCGTCTGATGGCACCTCGTGCGCTGACCGCCGTTGTGGCGCTCGCCTCGGCGGCGTGCGCCGTCGGGCCGAACTACAAGCGGCCGGAGGCTCCCGCGCCGGCCGCGTACCGGGAGAAGGCGCCGGCCGAGGCGGCCGCGGCCGGGGCGTGGAAGCCGGCCCAACCGGGCGACGAGGCGCGGCGCGGCAAGTGGTGGGAGGTGTTCGGCGACCCGCGCCTCAACGAGCTCGAGGAGCAAGTGACGTTCTCCAACCTGACGATCGCCGAGGCCGAGGCGGCCTTCCGCGGCGCCCGCGCCGCCGCTCGCGTGGCCCGCGCCGGGTTCTTCCCGTCGGTCGGGGCCACCGGCGCGGCGACCCGCTCGAGCGGACTCACCAGGGGCGCGTCGGCCCCGTCGGCGGGGCCGCCGGCGACGGCCACGACGTACGCGGCCTCCGCGGACCTCGCCTGGGAGATCGACGTCTTCGGGCGGATCCGGCGCGGCGTCGAGGCGGGCGTCGCGGCCGCGCAGGCGAGCGCCGGCGACCTCGAGGCGGTTCGCCTGGCGATCCAGGCCGAACTCGCCATCGACTACTTCACCCTTCACGGCCTCGACGCGCAGCGCCAGCTCCTCGACTCGACGGCGGCCGGTTACCAGACGGCGCTGCGCCTGACGACCAGCCGCTACAACCAGGGGATCGTTTCGGGCGTCGACGTGGCCCAGGCCGAGACGCAGCTCGAGACGACGCGCGCGCAGGCGATCGACCTGGGGGTCGCGCGGGCTCAGCTCGAGCACGCGATCGCGGTCCTGGTCGGCAAGCCGCCCGCCGAACTCACGATCGATCCCGGCCCGATCGGCCTGACGCCGCCGGAGATCCCGGTGGGGCTGCCGTCGGAGCTGCTCGAGCGCCGCCCCGACGTCGCGGCCGCCGAGCGCCGCGTGGCCGTCGCCAACGCCGGCATCGGCGTGGCGACGGCGGCGTACTTCCCGACGCTGACGCTCACCGGCTCGGCCGGGTACCAGGCCTCGACGCTGACCAGCTTCTTCTCGCTGCCGAACCGGTTCTGGTCGCTGGGCCCCGCGCTCGCCGAGACCCTGTTCGACGGGGGGAAACGGCGCGCCGTGAAGGAGCAGGCGCTGGCCTCGTACGACGGCACGGTCGCGGGGTACCGCCTGAGCGTGCTGACCGCGTTCGAGGACGTGGAGGACGGACTGGCGTCGCTGCGCATCCTCGCCGAGGAGGCGCACCAGCAGGACGCGGCCACCGCCGCGGCGGAGCACTCGCTGACGCTGGCCAAGAACCGTTACCAGGGCGGGATCACGACATACCTCGAGGTGGTCACCGCCCAGACCGTGGCGCTCGCCAACGAGCGCACCTCCGTCGACCTCCTCACCCGGCGGATGACCGCGACCGTGGACCTCATCAGGGCGCTCGGCGGCGGGTGGCGCGCCTCAGACCTGCCGGACGCCTCGGCGGTGATCTCCCGCGCCGAGCCGCGCCCGGCCGCCGCACCGGCGTCGCCCACACCGGCCCCCACCGCGCCCGCGCCCTCCCGTTGATGCGCGTACCACGTCCTTCGTAGCGATCCGAGCTCGTCGCCGTACGACGCGTCGCGGTGAGGCCGTGGCCTCCGAGGTCCGTTGAGAAACGGCGGCCAGTTCTCTCCATCGCATAGAAGGCCACTTCTTGCCCCCTGCGGTCCAGCGGCCAGTGCGACGAGGCGGCCGAGCGGCGACGAAGCTATCCCCTCCAATCCCCTGTCATTGCGAGGAGGACCGAGCGCAGCGAGGACCGACGAAGCAATCCCGAGCCCAACCGTACGGCTCAGCATCGCTCGTCTTCCACGGGATTGCCACGGGCCCCTCGCGCCGCTCGGGACCCTCGCAATGACAGCCACGCGGAGAACGGACTTCGCCGCACGGAGAGGCTAGGCGGCGACCCCGCTCGCGCGCGCCGGTCGGCCGCTGCAGCCCGGGGGCCATGAGGAAGTCTTCCGCGCTGTGCGACCGGCGCGACGACGCGCGACGAAGCTGGACGGGGAACTGTAGACTGTTGACGGTCTCATGAGGATCGGCCCGATCGGCGAGAACCTGAGAGAGCGGCTCGCGGTGCTGCTGCGGCTGGGACCGCGCCCGCTCCTCGAGACGCACGCCACGCTCCTCCTTGCTCAGTCGGTGATGGTCGCGACCAAGCTCGGCGTGTTCGACGCGCTCGCCGGCGAGCCCGCGACCGCGGCCGCCGTCGCATCACGCTGCGGGACCGACGAGCGCGCGACGGAAAGGCTGCTGGGCGTCCTCCGGGCGAGCGGGTACTTGAGGACCGTCGCCGGCGGCCGTTTCACCTTGACCGCCGACGCGCGGAGGTGGCTGCTCGGCGACGGCGCCCTCTCGCTGCGCGACAATGTCCTCTTCAGGTTCGTGGAGTGGGAGTGGATCGGCGGCCTCGACCGGTTTGTCTCGAGCGGGCGGCCGATCGACATCCACGCCGAGATGTCGCCTGACGAGTGGGGCTCCTACCAGCGCGGGATGCGCTCGCTCGCGAGGACGTTGGTCCGCGAGGTGGCGCGGCGGACGCCCGTCCCGAGGGGCGCGACCGCGATGCTCGACGTCGGCGGCGCGCACGGGCTCTTCTCGGCGGCGCTCTGCCGCCGCCATCGGCGGCTCCGCGCCACCGTGCTCGACTTGCCCGAAGCCGTTGGCTTCGAATCGGCGCGGCCCGAATTCGAGGACGTCGGAGACCGGATCGTCTTCAGGACGGGCGACGCGCGCACCGAGGACCTTGGCTCGGAGGCGTTCGACCTCATCCTCATCGCCAACCTGCTGCACCACCTTTCGGCCGACGAGAGTCGAGACCTCGTCCGCCGGGCGGCGAATGCCCTGCGGCCCGGCGGGCGCCTCGTCGTCCAGGAGCTGTTCGCGCTCCCGCCGGGCGCGCCGGTCGGCCAGGTCGCCGCTTTGGCCGATCTCTACTTCGCCCTGACCAGCCGTTCGGGCACGTTGTCAACGGCCGACGTTGCGTTGTGGCTGCGGGAGGCGGGCCTGAAGTCCGGCAAGACCGTTCGCTTCGTGACGTTCCCCGGCGCCGGCCAGCACACCGCGGTCAAGCGGCAGTGATGGTCCGCTCCCAGAGCGCGAACCTGGGCGAGCTCACAAAGCGGGCCTGGCACGGAGGCACCTCGCGTGGGTCGATCCTTGCACGCATCGCAAGAGTCGTCGGCCCTGGAACCGGGCTGCTTACCCAGCACCTCTCGCCAGCCACGGTAGGTAGGCTCTTCGGCCCTGGTCCAGACTAATTGGCAAGCGCGGACGCGGGTCGAACGACCTGATGCTTCATGGTTTCCCTGCCCCTGGTTTGGTATCGAGCGGTACGACAGGGACAGGGGTCTTGAGCACCTCTAGCTTGCCGCAACCAACTTGCTTGGCTAACTCCTCCGGGGTCATGAGCTTCGCGCCGGTGATGTCCCGGACGCTGTCGCGAAACGGCTTGAGGTCCGGGAAGTCGAACACCTCGCAAGTGGTATAGTCCAGCGTCTGGCCGGTCCTGAGATTGATGACGATCATGTTTCGGGAGCTGCCTAGGATGTCGAACCCCAACGCAACATAGCCACGGACGACAGGTGCCCCGCAATCTCCTGTGAGGAGGTCGAAGGTGTATATGCCGGAGTGTGTCACGTCGTACCCCTCGTCACGTGCAATGGCTCGTGCATAGTCGACTGCTTGCGAGGTCGTAAGGTGGACCTCTTTCTCCTGAGCGACGGGGATGAGAGACAGGAGTGAAGTGAACAAAGCCATAGCGATCAACCGCATCTCATCCTCCTTGAGGTGTTGAGAATCGTGTTCGCAGTGAATCGAATCGAGTCAATCGGTGCCGGGGCCGACGATCCTTGTAATCACTGGTTTCGTGAGGATCTTGATGTTCATGTTCGTTCGGCCATCGCTTCACGGAGGTTGACGCTGAATTCGTACCCGTCAGGCCACCTCGGTTCTGGTCCATGGCACACAGACTAACACCCAGGTCGGCTCCGTTCGGTTGAACCTCGGCCAGGGCACTCGATCGGCCGAGGGCCCGAGCCGGATCAGGCGAGTGCGAGCTTGACCAGGCGGTCGAAGAGGTGCGGCCGGCGGCCGAGGAACGCGAGCACCCGGCGGCGCGCGGACGGATGCCGCGCGAGCGCGAGTACCGATCGGCAGACGATCGCGTAGCGCCGGAACTCCTTCGCGAAGACGCGCTCGTACGGCTCGAGGGCCGCGCGCGTGGCGCCCGCTTCGAGGGCGGCCGGCAGCAACTCACCGAGTGTCTTGGCGCAGACGAGCGCGAGCGAGAGGCCCTCGCCGGTGATCGCGTCGACGTACCCGGCCGCGTCGCCGACGAGGACGAGGCGATCGCCGACTCGGCGGCTCGTTGCCTGCGCCAGCGGTCCCGCGCCGCGCGGCCGGGAGTCGGCCGGCGCGCCGCGCAGACGTTCGGCGAGGGGCGGGAAGCGCTCCAGGAACGTGTCGAAGGCGGCCGGACCCGGCTCCCGGCCGATCTCCCAGAGGAACGCGACGCCGATGCGGTTGGCGCCGCACGGGGTCACGTAGGCCTGCAGGCCCTCGCCGACGTGCACCTCGACCCGGTCCGACCAGGGCCGGATGCGAAAGTGCTGCCGCAAGCCGAAGCGCCTGGGCAGCCGGCTCGCTCGCTCGAGGCCGGCCAGGGTGCGGAGACGCGAGTGCAGGCCGTCCGCGGCCACCAGGACCCTGGCCTGGACCTCGCCCCCCGTCGTCAGGAGCGACACGCATTCTCTATCCACGACGAACCCTTCGACCGCACACCCCCAGCGGACCTCGACCCCCGCCTCGGCGGCGCAGCTTGCGAGCGCCGCCGAAAGCGCGGTTCGCCGGATGCCTCTGCCGCCGTCGCCAGGCAAGCGGCCCTCCGCCCAGGAGCCGTCCTCCTGGACGTAGCGGACCGCGCGGATGGCGTGCCAGTCGGCATTGGAGATCCGGTCCGTCGCGCCGAGCGCGTCGAGCACGCGAATTCCGGTCGGCATGATGCCTTCGCCGCACGCCTTGTCCGGCGGGCCGGAAGCGCGTTCCAGGACGACGGTCGCGAGGCCGGCTCGCGCCGCGAACGTCGCGCTGGCGAGCCCGGCCGGCCCGCCGCCGACGACCGCGACGTCGAACCTATCGGCCACGGGCGAACCTCGCCCTCGCGAACGCCACCGCGGAGCGGATCATCTCGACAGCGAGCAGCGCCGGACCGACGCGACGCGGTGGTTGGAGCTCGCCCGCCAGGAACCGCCGCACCGCCTCGCGTCGCCGCAGCTTCCCGCTCGACGTCCGGGGGAGCGTGCCCGGTTCGAGCATCAGGATCGTGTGGGGGTCGACGCCCGTGTGTTCCAGGATCCTGGAACGGATCGCGTCCACGGTCGCGGCATCGGCGGCGCCGTCCTGCGCCCTCGGCCGCTCCGCCAGCACGATGAGCCTCTCGCCGGACTCGCCGTCCGGCGTGAACCCGCCGGCGACCACGCGGCCCGCGCGCACGCCGGAAAGCCCCTCGATGCACCGCTCGAACTCCTCCGCGGCGTGGTTGGCGCCCTGGATGACGACGACGTCCTTCTCGCGGCCACAGATGAAGAGCTCGCCGCCTGCGACGAAGCCGAGGTCGGCGGTGTCGAGCCAGCCGCCGCGGATTACCTCGGCGGTCGCTCCCGGCTGCTCGAAGTAGCCGGTCATGACGGACGGCCCCCGAGCGAAGACGCGGCCGACCCGGCGTTCCGGCAACGGCCGGTCGTCAAGCCCGCGGACCTCGACCTCGAAGCCGGCGACCGGCACGCCGACGGAGACGATCGCGCGCGGTCCCGCGACGACCTCGCCGGCGGCGAGGCGGGCCGAATCCAGGCCGAGGGTCCGGACGCCGCGACCGGGCGGCGCGGCGGTCACGGCGAGCGACGCCTCGGCGAGACCGTACAGCGGCCGCAGCGAGGCTTCGTCGAATCCGAGCGGCCCGAAGCGTTCGGCAAACGGGCGCAGCGCCGCGGGCGAGATCGGCTCGGCGCCGCACCCCGCCATCTGCCAGCCCGACAGGTCGAGCCCGGTGACTTCGTCGTCGCGGACGCGGCGCGCCGCCAGCGCGTAGCCGAACGCCGGCGCCATCGAGAGCGTCGCGCGGTGGCGCGAGATCGCCCGCAGCCAGAGCGCGGGCCGGACGAGGAAGTGCTCGGGCGCGATGAGCACCAGCGGGCCGGGGACGCACACGGCCAGGAGCAGGCACCCGATCAACCCCATGTCGTGGTACAGCGGCAGCCACGAGACGCCGAGGTGGGGGTTGCCTCGCTCGGCGGGCAGCATCATCCCGAGCGCGGTGAGCTGCGCCATCAGGTTCGCGTGCGACAGCGCCACCGGCTTCGGGTTCGTCGTGGAGCCGGACGAGAACTGGATCAGCGCCAGCGAATCGGGTTCGACCCGGACGCCGGGCTCGCCGGTCCGTTCGCCCCCGAGCTCCGCGAGCGTCGCGCAGCCGAGTCGGGGGCGCGCGCCGGCGACCGCGGGGCCGAGGAGCTTGCGTGTACGAGGCTCGGCCAGCACGAGGCGAGCCCCGACCGCGCGGATCATGGCGGCGGTCGCGGCGTGGTACTCCGCCAACCGGCCCAGGCGCAGCGGCGGGTAGAGAGGCACCGGCACCGCGCCCGCGAGCAGGGTGCCGAAGAAGGCGTTGACGAACTCCGGCGAGGTCGGGAAGACGAGCGCCACCCGGTCGCCGGCGGCGACGCCGCGGCCGCGCAGCGCCGAGGCGGTCCGCAGCGCGCGTTCCCTGACCGCGGCGAACGGCAGGACGCTCTCGCGCTCGTGCAGGTCCACGAACGTGAGTCCGGACGGCGTCGCCGCGGCCGCTGCCAGCGCGTCGTTGACCGTCGCGTGGCGGGGCGCGGGAAGCGCCGGGCCCCTCATCGCCGGCCGCCGTCAGGGTACGGGCCCGGGTCGGGCCGTTCACCGTCTTCCCTGATCCGCCGCTCGACGAGCTCGACGACGTCTCTCACGGTCACCAGGTTGCCGGCGTCATCGCCGGTCAGCTTCACGCGGAAGCGGTCCTCGAGGCTGACCGCGACGACCAGGGCGCCGATCGAGTCCAGCTTGAGGTCGCCCGCGAGCTCGGAGTCGAGCTCTACCGGGTGCGTCAACTCGAGCTCGGCGGCGACCACGCGGCGGATCTCGGCGAGGATCTCGGCGCCGAGGTCAGGCACGCCGCGCCCCCGGCAGGAGCCGCGGCCGGCCGGCGAACGCGCTCGCGTAGGCCGGGCCGAGCGCCCGCTCCTCGGCCGGGATGCGGACGGCGAGGAGGGCGGCGTTTGCGGCACAGAAGACGAGCGCCGAGATCCACGCGCCGTGCACGAGCGGCACGGCGACGGCCTCGAGCATCACCGCGAGGTAGTTGGGGTGGCGGAGGACGCGGTAGGGGCCCGTCGTAATCGGGCCGGCGGCGGGAACCACGATGATGCGGGTGTTCCAGCGGCGGCCGAGCGTCGCGACTACCCACCAGCGCAGCGCCTGGGCGGCGAGGGCGACCGCGAGCGCCATCGGACCGAGGACGTGTGGGAACGGGCGGTGAAGCGCCACGACCTCCAGGCCGCACGCGAACGGGAAGAGCGCGTGCACCGCGACCATCGCGGCGTAGTTGCGGCGGCCGGTCTCGACCCCTCCCTCCGCGAACGCGAGGCGGGCGTTGCGTTGCGAGACCAGCAGCTCCGCCAGTCGCTCGGCGTAGAGAGCGCCGAGAAACGCGAGGTAGAGCGCGGCCGAGCTCACCATCGCAGGAGCGCCAGCTCCGAGCAGAACCCCGGGCCCATCGCCGTCAAGAGCCCGTGATCCCCGGTCTGCGCCTCGCCGGAGTCGAGCAGCTCGCCGAGGACGAAGAGCACCGAGGCCGAGGAGAGGTTGCCGGTCTGCTGCAGCGACCGCCATGAGCGTTCGAGTGCGCCCGGCGGCAGCTCCAGCGCCTCCTCGAAGGCCTGCAGGACCTTCGGCCCGCCGGTGTGGGCGATCCAGTGGCGTATCGCCGAGCGGGTGAGCCCCTGGGCCGCCAGGAACGCGTCGACGTCGGCTCGCACGTGCTCGCGGACCACGTCCGGGACCCCAGCCGAGAGGAGGATCTTGAACCCGGACTCCACGATCTCCCACCCCATCACCTGCTCGGTGTCAGGGTAGAAGACCGACCCGGTCGCCGCCACCGTGGGGCCGGACGCCGCGCCCGCGTCCTCCCTGGCGCCTCCGGCCAGCACGACCGCGGCCGCCCCGTCCCCGAACAGCCCCGACGCGATGATGGCGGGGATCGAATAGTCGCCGCGCTGGAGCGTGAGCGAGCACAGCTCGACCGAGAGGAGAACCGCGACGTGGTCGGGCCAGGCGCGCAGATAGTCGGAGGCTCGGCCGATCCCCGCCGCGCCGCCCGCGCAGCCGAGACCGAACAGCGGCGAGCGCCGCACGTCGGGTCGCAGCCCGAGCCGGTTGGCGAGGAGCGCGTCGATGCTGGGCGTGGCGATGCCCGTGGTGGTGACGAAGAAGATGTGATCGACGTCGCGGGGCTCGAGGTGGGCTCGGCGGAGCCCGTCGCGGACCGCGGCCTCGCCGAGGTCGACGGCCGCGCGCCGCCACGCCTCGTTCGCCTGCGCGAACGTCGTCAGGCCCCGGTACGCCTCCAGCGGCAGGGCGAGGTAGCGCCCGCCGACCTGGACGGCGCGGTGGAGCTCCTCCAGCCTCTCGACGTTGAAGTGGGCGCCGCGCCAGGCATCCCGGAACGCCGCGATGAGCGTTTCCTGGTCGGCGTAGTGCTCCGGCAGCGCCGTGCCCACGGCCCGGATCGATGGGAGCGCGTGCGTGTCCGTCACCGTGTCACCCGTCCTCCGCTGATCGAGGGCCGCTCGCCGTGGCGTGCGCCCGTCCGCGGAACCCTACCACCGAGCGGCGGCGTTGCCGAGCCGCGTGGTGCGCCGCCGACCCGCGTTCGGCCCGCTAACGCAGGTGGGCGTTCACCGTCTCGAGCTCCTCGCGAGCGAGGCCTCGGTAGTAGTCGTCGGTGAACCAGCTGGTCGGGAGCGCGAGTCCCTTCTCCAGTTCGGCCTTGGCGTCGCGCCATCGTTTCGCCGCGGCCAGCGTGACGCCCAGCTCAACGTGATGCGGGATCGCTTCGGGCTTGATCTGCGTGGCCCGCGTGAGGTCCGCTACGGCGACGTCGAGCGAAGCTGATGGGAGCTTCCCGTAGAGGAGCTGGGCGAACTGCTTGAGGACCCAGCTCAGCCCGACGACCTCGCGGTTCCAGATGGCGAGGACGTGGAGCGCGAGGTCGTCATTGGGGTCGCGCCTTAGCGCTTCCTCGGCCTCGCTACGCACCTCCTTGGACAGCTCGACCTTGCGCTTGCCGCCCTCGAAGAGCGCGAGCTTGCCCAGCGCAACCGCGAGGTAGGCGTGCCCCTTGGAGTCGGTGGGGTCGAGGCGAACGGCTCGGCGGGCCGGTTTCTCGGCCTCGGCGCAGAACGCCTTCTGCTCGCGTGGCGCCTTTGCGAGCGTCGCCTCGTCGGCCAGTGTGCGGGCCAGCTTCCACGCGGCCTCGTAGCTCTCGGGAGCGGCGTCGGCTGCGCGCCGGTAGGCGGCCAGCGCGGCCGGCAGATCCAGCCTCGCAACCGCCGCATCGCCCTCGGTCAGGCTCGACGCGCCCGCGCCGACGTCCGCAGCGGCGGCGGCCGTCGCCAGGAGCCAGGCGGCGAGCAACATCGTGACGAGTCGAACCGGCCTCACCCGGGACCTCCCTCTCGCCAATCCTAAGCCGGCGCCGGAGCGGATTATTCGCGGGCGCCCGGGTCCGGGGCGGCTGCGGTCCGCCGGCGCTACCATGTGCCATGCCCTCGCTCCCTGCCAGGATCGGCAAGTACGAGATTGTCGCCGAGCTCGGGCGGGGCGGGATGGGCACCGTCTACCGCGCGCGGGACCCCGTCCTCGACCGCGCGGTCGCTCTCAAGACGATGCTCGTGGACGTCCTCGGCGAAGCCGGGATGCGCGAGCGGTTCCTGCGCGAGGCGCGCTCGGCGGCCCGCCTGCAACACCCGAACATCGTCACCGTGTACGAGTTCGGCGAGGTGGAAGGGGCGCCGTTCATCGCGATGGAGTTCCTCGAAGGCGAGAGCCTGCCGGACGCCGTGCAGCGTGGCCACCTCCCGGACATTTCGGCCAAGCTCGCCGTGGTGACGCAGCTCTGCGAGGGGCTCTCGTTCGCCCATCGCCACGGCGTGGTCCACCGCGACGTCAAGCCGTCGAACGTCCACCTGCTCCCGGACGGGACGGTGAAGGTCGTCGACTTCGGCATCGCCTGGATCGAGGGCGGAACCACGACCACGCGCACCGGCGAGGTGCTCGGGACGCCGGCGTACATGGCGCCGGAGCAGTTCTCGGGCGAGCCGATCGACCACCGCGTGGACATCTGGGCGGCCGGCGTCATCCTCTACGAGCTGGTGACGGGCCGGCGGCCGTTCGACGCCAAGACGTACCCGACCCTGATCTACCAGATCGTGCATGCCCCCCACGCTCCGGTCGTGCCCGCGCTCCACCCGGTGCCTGGCCGCCTGGTCGGCGTCGTCGAGAAGGCGCTCGCCAAGGACCCTCGGCAGCGGTTCCAGGACGCCGCCGCGATGGCGCGCGCCCTGCACGAGGCCGCGTCCGACCTCCCGACGCTGGCGCAACGCGCGATGCCGCCGGCCGAGGCGCCGCCGGCGATCGCCGAGGCTCGGGCCGTGCCGCCCGTAGCGCCCGTCGGTGGTGCGCCCGCCGAACCGGGCCCTACCCGATCGGTGCGACTGCCGACGACCGGCCGAGCCGTGTTCCTGGACGACGGCACGTTCGGCGACGGCCGCAAGTTGCAGGGAATCCTCCTCGCCGCGGACGACTCGATCCTCGTGGCGGGCGGGACCGACGGGTCGGTCCACCTGTGGGAGCTGGCGACCCGCACCAAGGTCGCCACGTTTCGCAACCGCGTGCACATGCGGACGGGGCACGGCGCGCTGACCACGTGCCTCGCGTTCTCGGAGGACGGCACGCTGCTGGCGTCCGGGCACCTGGACGGCGCGATCTACCTGTGGGAGGTCTCGTCTGGCCTCGAGCTGGACGTCCGGCTGGCGCACGACGGCGCCGTCGGCGGCGTCGCGTTCCCGCCCGGGGGCGAGGTCCTCGTGTCGGGCGGCGCGGACGACACGGTCAAGTTCTGGGAGCTGCCCGCGCTGCGCCGCGGCGACGCGAGGCGGACGCTGCGGCGCCAGCCCGACGCCGTCACCTGCCTGGCGCTCGCGGGCATGGGCCGGCTCGTCGTCACCGGTCACGCCGGCCGCGGTATTCGCATGCACGAGATCGCGAGCCAGCGGCTGGTCGCGACGCTGCACGCCCATCAGGCGGTGCCGAGCGCGCTCGCCACACCGCCGACCGGTGACCTGCTGGCCAGCGGCGCGAGGGACGGCGCCGTCCGGGTCCACGACGTCGAGACCCGCGAGGAACGCGGCTCCCATCGGGCGCACGGCCGTGCGGTGACGGGGCTGGCGTTCTTCCCAGGGGGGCGCCGGTTGGCGAGCGTCGCGATGGACGGCGCGGTGGTCATCTGGGACGGGGGCGAGCCCGAGCTGCCGACGACGCTGTCGGGGTCGGCCGGGGAGAGCTTCGCCGGAGTCGCCGTCACCTCGGACGGACGCCGCGTCATCGGCGCTAGCGCCGACGGCCGTTTCCGGGTCTGGCTGGCTCCGAAGCGCTAGCTCGCCTCGTCGTCGGGCGTGCCGAGGCCGGGCGCTACTTCATCTTGCGGACGCGTACCTCGATCCCCGGCTCGTCCTTGAGCAACGCGACGAGACGCTCGGGGTCGGTGTCGCCGTAGTGGTACGGGTAGAGGATGCGCGGCCGGAATGCGCGGGCCGCGTCGGCGACCATCTCGGGGGTCATCGTGTAGGGGAGGTTCATCGGCAGGAACGCGACCGCGATGTCCTTGAGCGCCTTCATCTCGGGGACGTTCTCGGTGTCGCCCGCGATGTAGACCCTTGTGCCGCCGAACGTGAGCACGTACCCGTCGCCCTCGCCCTTGGGGTGGTACGGCGCGCCGTCGGGCCGCTTGCCGACGATGTTGTAGGCCGGCACGGCCTCGATGCCGACGCCGGCCCAGGTCGTGGTCTCGCCGTTGCGCAACACCTTCGCGCCGGGCAGTTGCGCCGCGCACACGGGCGCGACGATCAACACGGTCGCCGGGGTCCGCACGGCGGCGATCGCCTCCGGGTCGAGGTGGTCGCGGTGCGCGTGCGTGATCAGCACCAGGTCGGCCTTCGGCAGCTTGCCGTAGTCGGCAAGCTTGCTGTACGGGTCCACGTGGATGACCTTCCCCTCGAAGCCGAGCATCAGCGAGCCGTGACCCACGAAGGTGATCCGGAGATCGCCGGCCGACGTCTTGATGGTGTCGTTCTCGAAGCCCTGTCCGGACGCGGGTGCCGATAGCGCCAGGACGGCCACGGGCAGCAGCGCGATTCGGAGCCTCATGGGTGCCTCCCCGGCTCGCCCGTTCGCCCGGGCCGCCGGGCCGCGGACGAGCCGCCAGCGGGCATGTTAGATCGTCAGGCCGGCGTCAGGAACGCGGCGAACCCCGGTGCGTGCTTCGCGGGCGTGAACTCGACGAACTCGTAGCTCGCAAGCCCCGAGGTCTGGAACGGGTCCTTCGCGAAGATCGCCCTGACCTCGTCCACGCTGCGCCCCCGGGCCAGCAGGATGCCTCCCGTTTGGTCCTCGCGTGGCCCGGAGACGATGAGGTGCCCCGAGGCCACGCATTCATCGAGGAAGGCGCGGTGGGCGGCCCGGCCGCTCTGGACGTCCGCCAACGGCTTGATATACCGGATGAGAACCAGGACCATGCCCACCCCCTTATCCGCCAAACCGAAACGCGAGCCTCGGCACTCCCGTGCGGGCGCCTCACCTTCAGCCGATCAACCGTGGATGTCGCGCAGGGGGCCGAGGGCGGCTATCGCCTCCATGGCGACCTCGGCCGGGATTCCGAACTCCCGCTCGATCGCGGCGACCAGTTCGCGCCGCCCCGCGAGCCGCACGGTCGCGCAGCCGGCCGGGGTCGAGCGCACGAGGTCCAGGTTGTAGATCGCCACCGACTCCGAGGCCCCGTGGCGGGCCAGCATCACCGCGTTCATGAAGGTCGCGTCGTCGCCGAACGACGCATGGACGACGGCGTCGAAGTGCTCGACGGTTCGAGGGGTCGGATCGATCCGGTACCCGTGGATCTGGCGGCCGCCGCGGTAGGCGTCGAGGCGCGACCTCCCCTCGGCGTCCGCTGGCCGTAGCACCCAGCGGTCCTCACCGTACTCGACCGTGACGTCCCGCTCGCCGTCGCGCGGCAGCGGCTCGAGGAACCGTGCGCCGTAGCCCACGTCGACCAGCAGGTCGCGCCCCGCGAGTGCGACCGTGATCACGACGTGGACATCCTCGCCGGACGGCATCGCCGCGCCGCACAGCGCCGCGTCGTAGCCGAGCGTCCGGAGCAGGCGATAGAAATGGAAGCCGTTCGGGTAGCACGTGCCCCCGAAGTGAAACCGGCGGACCCCGTCGAGGTAGAGCTCGAGGTCGGGCACGCCGCGGAGCCCGAGGCGACTGCGGTAGAGCAGCTTGGAGACGTTCTCGAACGGCACAAGCATCACCTGCGCGCGCACCAGCGCCCCGAGGGCCGCCATGCCTGGCGCCATCGAGGGCACCCCGAGAGCGCCGAGGTAGGACTCAACCTGCGTGCGGGTGAGCGGGGCCGATAGCGGCCGTGCGCTGCGGGCCGGGTCCGTCGCCATTCCCCGTCATCATACGGCCCCGGGGCGTCGCCGCTCCGCATTCGGGCGCGAACCGTTCGGGCGGACCGGGCTGTGACCGGTGTCACCGGGCGAGCGCCGCACCGACCGCCGCCCAGAAATGCGGCCCGCGCGACGGGGTGTTGATTCGAGTGAACACCGCCAAGGAGCGGCGGCCACCGCGGCTCGGCTCCGGCCGGCCGCAGCCATCCGTCAACCCGAGCGTGAGCCGGTGCACCAACGCCGGCTCACGCTCAGATCGGGGCGAGAATTCACCTCGCGACCGCATGCGTCGCGCCGATGCTGTTCGTGGCGAGCCCGGGACGCGCCTGGTCCGCCGCCACGGGACGCTGAAGAGACTGGCGTCCGTGGTCCGTGGTCCGTGGTCCGTGGTCCGGCAAGAACAAAACCGGAGGACCGAACGCAGGGCTTCCCAACATGGCGTGTAGCCGCGCCGCGCCCGGAAGACTAGATGCAGGGCTCACCGCACGCGGCCGAGGGCGGCCGCGCCACGAGATGGAAGGAAACCGTGGGGCGGGCGCCCTCGCCCGCCCGAGCGAAGCGAAGCAGATGGTCCGCTATCGGCGGCGCACCTAAGCGCCGGGGTCGTCCCCCGATGGTCCGTAGATGGACGGGACCTTGCCGCCCATCGGGCGGATGTAGGCCGAGAGTTGCCCGCGGTGGTGGATCGCGTCGAACAGGATGCTCCACAGCATCTGCCCGAGCGGCGCCTCCCATGCCACCTTCCCGCCCATGAGGAACTGGGCCTTGCGCGCCCAGGCCTTACCGTCCAGCTTGGCCAGGCGCTCCGAGAGCTGCGCCTGGGACCGGTCGAGGGCGATGGCGGCCGCCGAGAACGCACCTTCGGGCTTCGGCTCGGACCACTCCACCTTGCGGTCGTCGACGAGCTTCACCGCGTGGCCGAAGGTCGCCGGGAAGAACCAGGCAAGCTCCGCAGCGGACCGCGACTTGGGGTGTGGCCGGTAATCGGCCTGGTTCTGCGGCAACGCCTTGATCACTCTGGTGAAGGCCTGTACTTCCGACTTCAAACGCCCTGCGAAAAACTCACGGTCGGTCATCTCTGAGTCCTCCACTTCCGTCATCGGAATTGGCCAACCGTGGCCCCGCGGCAGCGAATTCCTTCACCGTGGGATATCAGAGGTTCATGGCCTTGACGGAGCTGTGTCGGGACGCGGGCGCCGCCAACCTCGCGATTTCCGTGGAGGACCTCTTCGCGCCTTGAAAGCGGTGGCTCGTGCGAACTCAATCCCGGCCACGGGCCGGTGTGGAGCAGGACCTCACTTGGCGGCCGACGCGGCGATGGGTCGTTCGTCGGGGGGCAGGGGCTTGCGCGGCATCATCCCGTCCCGCATCGCCGCGTCGTAGAGGACCGAGGCCAGCACGACCGAAGCCTGCATCAGGTCGGCGGCCTGCAGGCGGTCGTAGACGTCCATCTCTGTGTGGTGGGTCCGGGAGTCGTAGTCGAGCTGATCCTGGATGAACTGGAACCCCGGCAGCCCGACCGCGTCGAACGACAGGTGATCGGTGCCGCGGGTGTCGCGCAACGTCACGGTGTCCGCGCCGAGGTCCGCGAACGGCTTCAGCCAGGCCTCGAAGATCGGCCGCGCCGCCGCGTTCTCCTGCGCGTAGATGCCGCGGATCTTGCCGCTGCCGTTGTCCACGTTGAAGTACGCGGACAGCCTCGCGTGCTCGGGCTTGATCTCGAGCGGGCCGCGCTCCCGGCGGGCCCACTCCGGCAGCTCGCGCTGAGCGGGATCGGACGGTTCGGGGCGCGATGCGAAGTGCCGGCTGACGTAGGCGCGGGAGCCGTTGAGCCCCTGCTCCTCGCTGCTCCACAGCGCGACCCGGATGGTGCGGCGCGGCTTGACCCCGATCGTCTCGAGGATGCGCATCGCCTCCATGACGACCGCGCATCCGGCCGCGTTGTCGGTCGCCCCCGTGCCCGCGTGCCAGGAGTCGAGGTGGGCGCCCGCCATCACCAGCTCGTCCTTGCGGTCGCCCCCGGGGATCTCCGCGATGACGTTGTGCGCGTTGGTGTCCTCCTCGTAGAAACGCGCGGCGACGGAGATCGCCAGCTCGACGTCGACGCCGTGGTCGAGCAACCGGGCGATGCGGTTGTAGTGCTCCGCAGCCATCACCAGACCGGGAACCCCGGGGTCCTCGCCCGGCTTGTAGGAACGGTTGCCGCCCACGGTGATCAGCCCGCCGTCACGCTCGCCGATCTCGATCGAGGCCAGCGCCCGTTCGGCCTCGAGGGCGTCCTTGACCTTCGCGGCGAGGCGCCGCTGCTTGACCATCCGCTCGCGGTACTCGGCCCGCCGGGCCGCGCCGACCGGATACTGTTCGAGGCCCTCGAGGTCGTGCTCGGCGAGACGGACGAACTCGGGGTTCTCGGGCGGCTTGAGATCGCGGGGCTTGTCCAGGAGGACGATCTTGCCGGCCACGGCGCCGCGCAGCTTCGCGAGGTCCTCCTCGTCCCCGACCGTGACGAGCACGGCGGGGCCGCGCAGGATGCCGTTCGTCCCCGGCGTCCACGCCTTGGGGAGGGCGAGCAGGGAGGCCTCGGCCGGTTTGACCATCCGCACGTCGACTCCGGAGAACGCCCAGCCGCGGCCGAATTCGAACGGTTCCAGATGAGCGTCGGCGAGCCCCCACTCGGCGAGCTTGGCGCGCGTCCACGCCTCGGCCCGGCGCATCCCCGGGGAGTTGGTCAGGCGGCTGCCGATGTCGTCGGTAAGGACCCGCGCCGTCTCCATCACCTGCGAGCGGTTGAGCCCCTCGTCCCGGATCCGGGTCACCGCGTCGAGGTCGACCGGCTCCTGCGAGGTCGCGACGACAGGCGCCAGCACCGACAACGCCGCCAACAGCCAGCCACTGGTCCGCATGATTCCCCCCGTCTGGTCCTGCGGCGGCAGGACGCGGCAAGCGCCGGGAAGGATAGCGCACCGCAGCCGGCTTGGTTGCGGCCGGCGCCGGATGCGCCGGTCGACTGTAACCGGCCGGCGGCGGCCGGCGTCCGTACCCGTAGTGGCGCACGCTCCTGGCTCGCCGTCGGTCGCGCTCCCCGGAGATGGTGGGGTATGGTGCCCGGGGCCCGGGCGAGTCCCGGCTGGAGGTTCGTCCGTGACACGGATCGCTCTGCGTGGGTTACTCGTTGCGTCGGTCCTGACGGCCGGACTCGGCCCGGCCCGGGCCGGCGAATTGCGGGGCCGCATCCTGATCGGCGACCGGTTCGCCGCCGGTGTGACCGTCGCGGCCGTCCCCTACGAGACGCCGCTCAATGCCGCGCGACGCGAGGCGCACCGGTTGCCGCCGCCGAAGCCGATCGCAGCGGTCGCCACCGGGGCCGACGGGTCGTACGTGCTGTCGGTTCCGACGGCGCCCGGCAAGGAGACGGCCTTCGTCGTGCGGATCGAGGGCGGCGGCGCCGCCGCGGCCTCGATCGCGGGCTTCTGGGAGGCCGGGGAGAGCGCCGACCTCGGAGATCACAGCGTGCCGCCTGGAGCGAAGCTCGCCGGCAAGGTAGTCGACCCGACCGGAGCGCCGGTGCCGGACGCGGAGGTGACGCTCCGCGCGCAGCTCGACCGGTTCGGCGATCCCGAGTCGGAGTCCGCCCCGGTCCTCGCGACCACGGCTGTCGACGGGACGTTCCACCTCGACGGGGCCAGCGCGACGGGCAACGTCGTCACGGTGGACAAGGCGGGGCGACTCGTGGCGCGCCTGACCGGCGTCAAGGCCGGGACGCTGGCGACGCCTGTCGTGCTCGGCGCCGGAGCGCCCGTCTCGGGGACCGTCCGTCGCCCGGACGGCAAGTCGCCCGCGGCCGGGGCGCTCGTGCGCCTCGAGGGCCGGGTGACGACCCGCTGGGTCGAGGCGGGGCCCGACGGTTCGTTCGCGATCGCCAACGCGCCCGCCGGCGCGGTGACCGTCGTCGCCGATCTCGGCGAGGCCGGGTATCTGGAACAGCCCGCGGTGCGTTTGCCGCTCGCGCAGGACAAGGGACTCGCCCTCGTCCTCCAGCCGCCGTCGTCGCTGGTCGGCCGGACGCTCGACGCCAAGAGCGGCCGGCCGGTGCCCCGCACCCGCGTCGAGGCGCGCGCGGCGGGCACGCTGCGGCAGACTCGCTCGGGGCCGGACGGCAGCTTCGCGCTCCGCGGCCTGCCTCCGCGGTCGTGGCAGCTGCGCGCCGACGAGCCGCGCTATGTTCCCTGGACCCACGCCGGCGTGTCCGTACGACCCGGCGAGACCAAGACGCTCGACGTCCCGCTCGTCCTCGGGGCTTCGATCTCGGGCCGCGTCACCGACGAGAACGGCCAGCCGGTGGCCAACGCGGCCGGGGTTCTCTCGGCCGCGGGCCCGGTGAGCCTGCAGCGTCTGATGCGCCGGCTGCGGGCGGCCGAGGCGCCGGTGTTCCGCACACGGGCCGACGGCGCGTTCTCCGCGACGCGTCTCTCGCCGGGCGAGAGCCAGATCCTCACGGTTGCCCATCCGGACTTCGAGGCCGCGACGCTCGGCGGAATCACGCTCGCGCCCGGCGGGGCCAAGGCGGGCCTCGCGCTCGTGCTCAAGCGAGGTGCGGTGGTGGCCGGCGCGGTCAAGGACGGCAACGGGCTGCCGGTGGCAGGCGCCGACGTCGCCCTCTCCCGCCCGGTCGGTTTCGGAGGCGGCCGCGGGCGCGCCATGGTGGTCGCCGGGCCGGGCGGCGGCGCGGCGGCGGAAAGGAAGTCCGAATCCACCGGCGCCGACGGCGCGTTCGCGCTGCGCGGCGTGGCGCCCGGCGACTACTCGCTCACCGTCACGCGCTCGGGCTACGCCACGACCCGCGTGGACCCCGTCAAGGTGCCGAAGGCCGGGTCGCCGCCGGCGATCCAGGTGACGCTCGGGCCGGGCGCCTCCATCTCGGGGCGCGTGGCGCGCGGCGGCGGGGCCGACGCGGACGGCTTCATCGTCAGGGCCACGGTCCCCGGCCAGCCGCCCTTTGCGGCCGCGGCGACCAGCGACCAGCCGACCGGCGTGGACGGCGGCTTCGCCGTGGACGGCCTCAAGCCGGGTGAGGCCTACGACCTCGAGCTGTTCGGGCCGACCGGGCCGCTCGAGGGCAAGCGCGGCCTCGTGGCGCCTGCATCCGGCATCGTGATTACCGTGGCGGGTCCGGGCCGCATCACCGGCACGGCGCGGGACGCCGCCGACGGGCACCCCCTGACGGAGTTCCAGGTCTCGTACGAGCCCGACCGGGGCGGCGGCCGGGGCGGGGTGTTCATCGCCCGCGTGATGACCGGCGGGGCGGCGGGCGGGGCAGGACGGCCGGTCGACGTGCAAAGCCCCGACGGCACCTTCGCGATCGAGGACGTGCCCGCCGGGACGTGGAGCGTGGTGGTGTCCGCGAAGGGCTACCAGGCCTCGCGGGCCGGCGGCGTGGTGGTGGCCGAGGGCGCGAGCCGCGACGGCGTCGAGGTGCGGGTCACCAAGGGCGCCCAGGTCAAGGGACACGTCGCCGACGCGACGACCGGCGCGCCGGTGGCCAACGCGGCGGTTTCGCTGGCGGCCGCCGGATCGTCACCGGGACGCGGCATGGCACTCGCCATGGCGAGCGAGAGCGACGTCACGACGGACGCCGACGGCCGCTTCGAGATCGACGGCGTGGCGCCCGGAAAGCAGACGCTGCACGTGACCCAGCCCGACTACACCGACGCGACCCAGAGCATCGACGTCGCAGACGACATGGGTACGGTCGAGGTCCGCATGACCCAGGGCGGCGCGGTCGCCGGGATCGTCGCCTCCGACACCGGACAGCCGGTGCCGGGCGCCACCGTGGAGCTCGCCCAGGCGGGCAGCGGCGGGCCGGGGCTCGGTTTCGCCCTCGGCGGGGGGGCTCGCAGACGCTCACCGACAGTGCGGGCGGCTACCGGTTCGACCATCTCGGAGCCGGCCGCTACACGGTCACCGCCGCGCTCGGCTCGCACACCTCGGCGCCCGCCCAGGTCGTGCTCCAGGCCGGTCAGTCGCAGGAGGGGGTCGCGCTGCAGCTTCAGCTCGGCGTGACGATCCAGGGCATGGTCTCCGGCCTGCCGGCCACGATGCTGAGCGGGATGACGGTGAACGCCAACGGCCCGGACTCGTACTTCCAGACGACGCGGCTCGCGGCCGACGGGGCGTTCGAGTTCGACAACGTACCGGTCGGCGTCGTCACCTTGCGCGGGACGGCGACCGACCCGTCGGGCTCCACGAGGAGCGCGACGAAGCAAGTGACCACCACGGGCGACCAGCCGGTGGTCACGGCGGAGCTGGTGTTCGACCAGGGGTACACGCTCTCCGGCACCGTCACCCAGGCGGGCCAGCCCGTCGCCGGCGCGATGGTCTTCGCGGCGCTCCAGGGCGGCGGTGGCCGGCAAGCATCATCGTCCACCGACGACAGCGGCGCCTACCGGCTCACGGGGCTGCAGGACGGGACGTACACGGTCATGGCGATCTCGGCCCTCGCGGGCACCGGATCCTCGAAGCGCCAGACGATCACCCTGAGCGCCGATCAGACCCTCGACATCGCCTTCCCGAGCGCCAAGATCGCCGGCCAGGTGGTCGACGCCAACGGCAACGTGCCGCTCGCCAACGCGACGGTGACGATCGCCGAGCAGCAGACGGGGGCGGGGATGGGCGGCCAGCGACCGACGACCACCGACAGCAACGGGCAGTTCTCGTTCTCCGGGTTGGACGAGGCGACGTACACGCTGTCAACGAGCCGGCCGGACTTCCAGCTCGACACGCGCGACGCGACCGCGACCGACCAGGGCACCGACGGGCTCGTGGTGGCGCTCAAACGCGGCGCCGGCATCGGCATCAAGGTCGTGGACGGCCTCGCGGGTGTGCCGCTGCCCGCCGTCATGATGCGCGTCTTCGACCCGCAGAGCGCGCCGGTGTTCGGCCCGTCCTCGATCGCGCTCGACTCCGAGGGCCAGGGCGAGATCCCGTCGCTGCCGCCCGGGATGTACTCCCTCATCGCGTCGGCGTCCGGATACGCGCCCTCCCGCCTCGACGGCGTGACGGTGCCGTCAGCGAACGTCACGATCGCGCTCACGCCGGGCGGCTCGGTCCTCATCCAGGCCGGCCCGAAGACGCTCGCTTCGGGGACGGCGAGCGGCACGATCGCGACCGCCGCCGGGCAGCCCGCGCTCCTGTCGCTGTTCAACCTGCAGGGCCGGATCGCGATCTCGGAGCCGAACGTCCAGCTCCGAAACGTCCCGGCGGGCGCGTACGTGCTGTCGCTCCCGACCGTCAACGTCGCGCAGACGTTCGCGGTCGGCGAGGGCGCCACGGCGGTCGTCACGCTGCCCTGAGTCCCTGCCCACGCCGCGCACCGCCCGGTCGGCCGGCCGGTCCGGGCCGCCAAACGGCTACCATGGCCCCTGGCGCCGGGATCGGGAGCGGGTCAGGGTGAATTCGACACTGGAGGGTCGGGCACGCAAGTCCGGGCAGGTGACGGCCGCCATCCTGGCCGGCCTCGTCGCCGTGCCGGTACTGGTCCTGCTCGCGCGGACGCTCGCGGCGCTGCCCGACGACGCGAAGGTCACGGGCGACGCGGCCCTGATGGAGCTCTACACGCTGCGCGCCGCCTCCGGCGATCAGCTCCTCGGCCCGTACTCCAGGTTCTACTTCCACCACCCTGGCCCGGTGCTCTTCTATTGTCTAGCCCCCTTCTACCTGGCACTCGGGAAGAACTACGCCGCTCTCGCGACCGGTGCCCTCGTCCTCAACCTCGTCTCGCTCGTCGGGATCGCGATCGTGCTCCGGCGGCTGGTCGGGGCGGACCGCTGGCCCTGGGGCCTCGCGGCGCTGGGTCTCTACGTCCTCTGGCTGCGGCCGATGCTGCTGGTCTCGGCGTGGAACCCCAACCTGGCGATCCTGCCGCTCGCGCTCGCGCTCCTCGCCCTGGCCGCCGTGGCGGCCGGTCGGACCGCGTACCTCCCGCTCGCCGTGCTCGCCGGCTCGTTCGCCGTGCAGTCGCACATCCCGTGCGCGGCGCCTGTGGCCGTCGCCTCGGCCGTGGCGGTCGCCGTGCCCGTCGTCCGGCGCCGCTGGTGGGCGACGGCGCCGGGGCCGTCCGCGGCGCACGCGGCCGGGCACGCGGCGACCGCCGCGGTCCTGCTGGGACTGGTCTGGCTGCTGCCGATCGTCGAACAGGTGCGCGGCAACCCGGGGAACGTGACGATGATCGTGCGCTACCTTGGCCAGCGCCACGAGTGGCGGTCCTTCGGCTCGACCCTGAGCGCCGTCGCCACGCAGGCGTCCGCCTTCCTCCTCGCGCCGGTCGCGCCGGGGTCGGAGAGCGACCCTCCCTCGAGCCTGGCGCCGCCGCTCGCGCTCCTCGCGACCGCGTTCCTCGCGGCCCTCCTGCTCGCGGTGGTCCGCGCCTGGCGGCGGCGCGACGCCTTCGCGTTCGCCGCCTGCAGCGTCGCCATCGGCGGCGCGGCCGTCGCCGTCGCGCAGACCCTCGCCACCCCCGGTTACCTGCACGCGTACCTGGTGCGCTGGATCTCCGCCGTCGGGCTGGTCGCCGCCTGCGCGATCGCGGCGGCGCTGGCGCCTTCAGGGCCGGCGCGGTTGGCGGCCCGCGCCCGGCAGCTCGGGATCTGCGCGGTGGTGGTCGTGACGGCGGCGGCGCTCGCACTCAGGGACGTGGTGCGCAGCCCGGGGCTCGGTCAACTCATCGCGTCGGCGTGGAGCGACCGGGTGTCAAACCCGACCCTCGCGGCGCTCGCCGCCCGGGGGATCCGGCACCCGGAGATCCGCATCCTCAGCCACCGGAGCTGGGAGCAGGCCGCGGGGCTGGTGCTGCAGTGCACCAAGGCCGGTCGTCCTCCCACGGTGGACGACTCGTGGTCGTTCATGTTCGGCGACGCCTGCCGCATCCGCGAGGCCGACGACGGCGTCGTGTTGATCGCAGACCGCGCCACGGCCGCGCCGTACGCCGCCATCGGCGGCGTGGCGCCGGTCGTGACGGCGGGCGAGGACGCCGTGCTGGTCGCGTCGCCGGACCGCCCGCTCGCGGACGGGCTGCGGCTCGCCGACCCGGAGTCCGAGATCTACGTGCGGCGCGGGTTCTCGGGCCGCGAGCGAGAGGCGGACGGGGGCTTTCGCTGGTCGAACGGGCCGGAGTCGGCGCTGGTGTTGCCGGCGACGCCGGGGAAGCGGTGCCGGCTCGAGGTGCTGGCATCCCCGATCGTGGTCGCCGGATTGCCGGCCGAGGTGCTGACCGTCGAGGTCAACCGACGGCGCCTCGCGGCGGTCGAGATGTCGCCCGGGTGGAAGACCTACGCCTTCGCCGTGCCGGCCGGCGAGGTGCGAGCCCGCAACCTCGTGGGGTTCCGCTACTCCCTCGTGCGCTCGCCGTCCGAGCTGGGCGGGGGCGCCGACACCCGCCGCCTCGCCGTCCGCTTCCGCTCGATCTCGCTCGCGGCGGTCGCCGGCGAGTAGACCACCCGCGGGCGCCGCCCGGCGGTCAGTTCCAGCTGCCGTACATCGGGTTGGGCAGGACGAAGAAGCGCACGCCGAACGCGGCGAACGCCCCGTCGCCCTGCTTCTCGATCGCCTGGCTCTGGGCGGGGAAGTCGAGGACGTTGTCGCCGAGGAACGCCACGATCTCGAGCGCCGGCAGTCCGGCGCCGGTCGTTCCCTTCGCCACGGCCTCGAAGCGCGGGTTCTTGTCGCCGGAGGCGCCCTGGGGCTTGCAGAGCATCGCGTCGTACGCCAGACCGTGCTCGCGGAAATCGGCCTCGGTGTCGGGGCACTCGGCCTGGCTTCGGTTGGTCACGATGACGACCTTGCCGCCCAGCGCCCTCACCCGCGCGAGGAACGCGGCCGCGCCGGGGAGCGGCGGCGCCTCGCGCTTGACCGTCCACGCGCGCCAGCTCGCGCCGTCGTAGGGCAGCCCTGCGCGGGCGCGTTCGAGCTGGTAGGCGGAGTTGTCGATCACGGTCTCGTCGGCGTCGAGCACGACCGTCCAGGTGCCGGGCGCGCGACGCGCGGCTTCGCTCTCGACGTGCGCGGTGGCGTCCCGGTAGACCTCCACGAAGAGCGCCCGGTGCTCGGCCGAGCCGCGGACCCAGCGGATCGCCTCGGGGACCGGCGCCGGCGCTCCGACGGCAACGGGCGCCGCCGTCGCGGCGCCGGCCGGTGTGGGCGGCGGCGCGGTGCTGCGGCACGCTGCGGCGATGACCACGACCAGGGCGAGCTTCCAATTTCGGCGCATCGATACCTCCCAGAACGGGTTCATTCACAGCGCCGGCGCGGTGCGGCGGCAACCACGCCCGCCGCACGACCGGACGTCATCTGCGCTGCGGCGTCACGACGGCTGCGACGGCACGGCCTCGGCGGCCGGTTGCGGCTTGGTCGCCAGGAACGCGGCGACGACCAGCGAGATGATCGTGCCGATCAACACGGTGATCACGGGCGCGATGATCGCCTGCACCCCGGGGCCCAGCATCGCGCGAGTGATCTTCTCGGCCGCGTCCATCTGCGACGGGGCGAGGCCCTTGGCGGCCCACTGGGCGCGGGTCATCTCGATCATGTAGTCGGCGAACTCGGTGTTGATGAACTTGAAGTGCACGAACGTGTACACGGCGCTCATCAGGCCGGAGTACAGCGAGATGAGCACGCCGGCGCCGACGCGCTGGCCGTAGGTCAGCGTGCGGCCCGGGCTCTCGTCGCGCACGGCCCTGATCCCGAGGTACAGCACCACGATGGGAATGAGCATGCCCAGCCACTGCACCCACTTGCCGGTCGCGAGGTTCTCCGTCTGCAGGCCGGTGAAGAAGAGCAGGAGCTGGAACGCCGCGCCGGCGGCGGTCATAATCACCGCGTAGAAGAACTTCGTGCTCACCCTGTCCTCCCGTCGGTCTTCGGTTGCGGTCGGTGCTTCGCCGACAGCAGCCTACCATCATCGGCGCTGTTCTCGCGGCCCCGTCGCGGCGTCCTCGCGCTGCCGCGTCTCGTAACACCCCGGGCGCCTCGGGTATCATCGGCGGCCGTGGAAGGGGACGCTCCGACGCGCTACCGCTGCCTGATCATCGATCACGACGACACCGCCGTGGACAGCACGCGGCGGGTTCACTACCCCGCGCACTTGCGGTCGATGGAGGCGCTGCGCCCCGGCGTCCCGCCGATCGACCTCGCGACCTGGTTCCGCAAGAACTGCGACCCTGGGATCATGCGGTTCCTGGTCGACGAGCTGCGGCTGACCCCCGACGAGCTGGCCGTGGAGAACGAGATCTGGCGCTCCTTCACCGCCCGGGTGACGCCGCACTTCTACCCGGGCTTCCTCGAGGCACTCGCCGCGTACAAGGCGAGAGGCGGCCGGGTCGTCGTCGTCTCGCACTCCGAGAACAACGTCATCCTCGCCCACTACCGGGGCGCCGGCGGCGGACTCGACGTCGCTCCCGACCTCGTCTTCGGGTGGGAGCTCGAGCCCGACAGGCGCAAGCCGAACGCGTACCCGGTGCAGGAGACGCTCAGGCAGCTCGAGCTGGAGCCGCGGGACGTGCTGGTCGTGGACGACCTCAAGCCGGGCGTCGACATGGCGGTCGCGGCCGGCGTCGACGCAGCGGCGGCCGGCTGGGGCCACGACGTGCCGGAGATCCGCGAGCTCATGAGGCGAGCGTGCGTCGCCTACTTCGCGACGGTGCCGGAGTTCGCCTCGTTCATCCTGCGCTGACGCTCGACGTTGGCGTGACCTCACCGATGTCATCCTGAGGATGGCGGCCGCAGGCCGTCCGACGAAGGATCCCCCCGGAGCCGCAACGGCCTCGGGGACGTCGGTCGCGCCTCCATGGGATCCTTCGCTCGGCTGCGCCTCGCTCAGGATGACAGATGCGGGCGGGGCCGGCCCCGCCCCTCCGGTTCACGCGAACGCGGTCTTGCCGAGCGACACCTGCTCGTAGAAGTCGATCCCGTCGGCGGACAGCCGCACGCTCGCGATCCGGTGGGGCTCGCGCGGGTCCCTCGTCAGCACCAGACCGCCCAGCTCCGCGAGGTACTCGAGGTCGGGCTCGACGGGGCGGCCGAGGCGCGCGGCCTCCAGCTTCGCCGTCAGCTCACCGATGGGGACCGGCTGAAACCCGTGCTCGCGCCAGTGCCCGTAGAGGGCCTGAAAGATAGCCTGCCGGAGCGAGGCGTCGAAACCGGGCCTGGGCTTCGCCCTGAAGATCGGGCCCGCGATGCGGAACACCGGCCGCCCGGCCGCGGGGTTGATGAGGAGGGCGAACGCGATCCAGAGCGAGAGCGCGCCGAGGCCGATCGTGAACGCCGCGATCGGGAGGTCGAGGCCGCTGCCGCCCGCGAACCCCTTGACCACCTTGCAGACGTAGAGCAGGTCGATGTCGAGGAGGAACACGGCCAGCAGGCCGCTGAACAGGCCGAACCCGTACGTCAGCACGGCGAATACCACGAGCATCACAACGTCGGTCGCGAGGACCACCGCGTGGTCGGGCACGAACCCCTTCGCCAGCGAGTCGAGCGCCCACCAGTTGACGAGCCAGTTGAACGTGAACGCGGTGAAGAGCGTGCCGCCGTACACGTTCCGGTTGGCGAAGCTCATCATCCCCGCGAGCAGCTGGCATCCGGCCCCGAATACGAGGCAGAAGACGGCGGCGGTCCGGAACCCGGCCACCGTCAGCGAGTGCCCGAACGCGATCGGGGTGAGGGCGGCGCACCCGATCGCAACCCCGATCAACCCGAGCGGCGTCGGCTCGGCGAACACCTCGCGGTGGGTCGCGGCGCCCAGCTCGATCTTCCTGATCACGCGTACCTCCTCGGGGCGGCGGCGATTGCGGGCGCTTGCAGCTGGGCTCTCATCGACGTCTCAGCGGCAGAGCGATCGTCGCACCTCGGCGGACAGTTTCGCACATCCTGGCCGTCGGCCGGGAGGACGCCTGAGTCGGAGACGCGACCGGGCTGTCGTCTCGAGTCACTGGCTGCGGACGCAGCCGGCGACCACCTCGATGATCCGCAGGCAGGCGCGTAGCACGGAGCCGTCGGCGTCGTCCTCGGGGTTGTAGGTGGCCACGGTGGCCGCCCGGATGCGGAGGCGGGCCGCCGTCGCCCGGATCGCCGACTCCATCTCCTCCAGCGTGAGCCCGCCCGGCGACCGGTAGTCTCCGATCCCCGGGACGGCCTCGGGGTCCAGCGCGTCGACGTCGACGTGCAGGTAGACCTCCGGCACGCGCGTGGCCAGCTCGTCGAGCGCGGCCTCGACGTCGGCTTGCGGCCGGCCCCCGAGCCAGGGGACCGTCCGGACGGCCGAACGCTGCAACCGCTCGCGCTCGGCCGGGTCGAGATCGCGCACGCCGATCAGGAGAGTCGCGGCCTCCGCGACAGGCGCGCTGTCGCCCACCTGCGCCCAGAGGTTGCGATAACAGTGGCCGGTGATCACCGCCAGCGGCATGCCTCCGAAGAACCCCGTGATCGTGGACTCCGGTGTGTTGAAGTCGCCGTGCGCGTCGAACCAGACGACGCCGCAGCGGGCGTGGTCGAACCCCGCGAGGATGCCCATGCTCACCTCGCAGGATCCGGCCAGCACCAGAGGGACTCGCCCGCCGTCGACAGCCTGACGGACGACTGCCGCGAGCTGCCGGTTTACGGCGAGCGACGCGCTGGCGCTGTCCCGAAACGGCGCGCCGCGGTCGATCCGGACCACCGGCTCCGAGACGCCGGCGGCGGCGAGGATGCGGTCGGCGCCGCCCTGCAGGAGGCGCTCGGGTCCGCGGCTGGCGCCGTGCCGCTCGTCGCCGAGCATGTAGGGGACCTGGATCAAAGAGACGCGCATGCGAGGCCCTCACTCGTTCGCCGTCCGGCCGGGGACGCAATGAATGGCGCCGTCTCGGCGCTCGGGATCATACCCCGGCCTCGAGCCGCTCGCCGCTCGATCTCTCGGCACTGGTTCGGCCGCCAGCTGGGATTGGCCTTCACTCTGCGCGGGATTCCTCGTCGTCGCGGGCAGGTGGCCGATTTGCCGGCCGGGGGATTGCGCCTGCCCCCGAGCCTTCGTCCTCGTCTCTCGTGGCGCGGCCGCCCTCGGCCGCGTGCATTCGGTGGTGGGTTCTCGTTTCATCCGGACTCCGGAGCCCGGACCACGGCCTCTCCGGCGGCGCGGCTACATGCCGAGTTGCGAGCGCCTGCCTTCGGCCAGGCTGTCATTGCGAGGCTCCCGCGCCCAGCGCGGGAGCCGTGGCAATCCCGTGCGCGTAAGGCTGCCGCCGGATCATGCGGTTGCGTTCGGGATTGCTTCGTCGTCCCTCGCTCCGCTCGGTCCTCCTCGCAATGACAGCTAGTGATACGAGCCCGGGTGGGTGCCCGCATTGTTGGGCCTGCTGGGGCCTGATCTAGTTGCGACGGACCACGACTCCCGGTCCCCGGACCCCGGATCCCGGACCCCTGTCTCTCATCCCTCGCGGACGTCGAGAATCGCGTCGACCGTCGGCGTGACGGCCGCCACGAGCCGGTCCCGGCTCAGGTCTTCCACCTTGACCATGACTGCCCACCGGGAGGCCGCGCCGCCCTTGAGCTTGCTGAACCCCAGACCGACGATGTTGCCGCCGGCGGCGAAGATCGCGCCCGCGATCTTCGCGACGGTGCCCTTCGCCCCCGAGCTGCTCGCGGTGATGCGGATGCCGGGGCGCCGTCCGCCCAACAGCTCGAGGAACGCCCGGAAGACGTCGGTCTCGGTGATGACGCCGACCAGTGCGCCGTCCTTCACCACCGGCAGGCCGCCTATCTTCTTGTCCGCCATGAGCCGCGCGGCGTCTTCGAGCGGGCTGTCGTCCGACACCGTGATGACCCTGCGCGCCATGACCTTGTCGACGGTGAGCTTCGCCAGCAGGTAGTTCAGCTCGTACACGCTCAGCGAGGTCGCCGGCGAGGGCGACGCGTGCAAGAGGTCACGGTCGGTCACGATGCCGACCAACCCCCCGTGCCGATCGACCACGGGCAGTCGGCGGATCTTCTTCTCGCGCATGAGATTGAGGGCGTCCGGCACGGTTTCCTCGGGCGGCACCGTGATCGGCGCCGGAGTCATCTGATCGCGGACCAGCATCGCGGCCTCCTCGAATCCGTGGAGAGAGAGTCTCTATCCACGCAAAATGAGGATGAGCGTCCGGGCCCGCACCTGTCAAGGCGCGCACGACTGGGGCGCCACAAGGCAGAAGGAGGATAGGTGCCGCGGAAGCGGGCGCGCCGGCCCGCACCGTCGGTTCCTCTTCCGGCCGGCGCGAGGCTGGGAGGGGGTGGTGCAAGGTCTGACCTGGCTCGGCCCTCACCCCGCCCTCTCCCGCGCGCGGGAGAGGGAGAAGGGCGCATTGGAGCGGTCGCCGCCGCGCCGTGCGGTGGTACGCAGCGATCGGACCGCTCGCAGATCGGGGGCGGATACGTAGTCTCTACTCGTTTCGACACCCGTAGTCACCACGCTTCCGCTCGCCGCGCGCGGGGGCCAACATCGACGCATGCTCGGGACCAGGCGTTCGCGCCTGCCCAGGCCCTCTCGGGTCGAAGGGCCCGCCCACGTGAGGCGGGCCCGCAGGCTCGGGCGGCCGACGGTGGCGGCCCTGGTGGCGCTGGTAGCGCTGGTCGCCGGGATGCCGCTCGCGTCGCCGAACGGCCTGACGGCCGGGGCCAGGGCCTCCTGCGGCGTGCGGCGTTGCTGTTGCATGCACGGGCCGGAGCACGCGGCGGACTGCCCATGCTGCGCTGCCCACGGTCAGGGGACGGCGGGCGCCACGGTCGGATCCTGCCGCTGCGGCCTGGGCGGCGACCCGGCCACCGTCGCGCCTGCCGCAACCGAGGCCGTGCTCGCGATCGCGCCATCGCCGACACCCGCCCTCGCAACCAGCGCCGTGGCCGTCCCGCCTCCGGACCGTGTCGCCGGCACCGTCGCCGACACGCCCGAACCCGTCCCGCGCCGCACCCTCCTCACTGCGTGATCGCTCTCCGCAACGCCTGCTCAGCAGGCCGACGCTCGGTTCACAACCGGGCAGCGAGGAGGAGGAGGACATGGAAACGAGGCTTCGGTCTTCGGCAGGAGATTGCAAGCGACGGTCGCCCGCGGTTGCGCCGTCCCGGTGGAACCCGGCCCATCCTGCGCGGCGCGCCGCTTCGAAACGGAGGGCGGCTCCGATCTCGATGGCGGGCGCGCTGCTCGCTCTGTTCGCGTCGGTCGTGGCGGCGCCGTGGACGGCGGCCCAGCCCTCGACGGCAACCGTCACGGGCTCGGTTCTCGCGAAGGACGGGACCGGACTTCCGGGCTCGCTCGTCGCCCTGACGAACGTAGCGACGGGCCGCGCCGTCGAGGTCGTGGCAGGTGAGCGGGGCGTGTTCCGCGCCGCCGGCCTGGCCGCCGGCGCCTACACCCCCACCGCCCGCGCACAGGGCTTCGCGCCGCACACGCTGGCCGACATCGAGGTCGCGCCCGGCGAGGCGAGGCACGTCACGTTCCGGCTCGAGGTCGCGACGGTCGAGGACGCCGTGACCGTCATCGGCCACGCGCCGCGCGAAAGCGTCGAGGCGTCCGAGATCCGCCAGAGCTCGGCGCGCGACGTCGGCGAGGCGATCGCCTCCACGCCCGGCGTTTGGAAGCTCCGCAAGGGCGGGATCGGCAACGAGATCGTGGTCCGCGGCATGCAGTCGAAGGATCTCAACGTGCTCATCGACGGGCAGCGCATCTACGGCGCGTGCCCCAGCCACATGGACCCGCCCGCGTTCCACGCCGACTTCGCCGAGGTCGACCGGGTGGAGGTCGGCAAGGGTCCGTTCGACGTCAAGAACCAGGGCAGCCTGGGCGGCGTGGTCAACATCGTGACGAAGAACCCCGGCCCGGGCTGGCAGGAGACGTTCAACGTCGCGGCGGGGTCGGCCAAGTACCTCAACCCGTCGGCGACCGTCTCCTACGGCAACCCCGTGTACTCGGTGCTCGCCGGGTTCTCGGTCCGCTCGGCGGACGCCTACACGGATGGCTCGGGCAAGCGCTTCACCCAGCTCGTGAACTACAAGCCCGGCGCGGTCGACGCATCGGCGTTCCGCGTCGGCACGGCGTGGGGGAAGCTGGCGTACGTCCCGTCCGCCGGGAGCACGCTCGAGGTGGCGTACACGCACCAGGAGGCGGACCACGTCTTCGACCCGGCGCTGCAGATGGACGGCGTCTGGGATCGCACCAACCGGGTCAACCTCTCGTATGACCTCGCCCCACGCGGCGGCGTCGCCCTGAAGGCGCAGGCCTACTACACCCAGGTCGACCACTGGATGAACGATCAGTACCGAACGTCCGCCGGCGCGTGGCCGGTCGGGTACAGCATGGGTACGCTCGCGAACTCGCGGGTGGCCGGCGGCAAGGTGGAGGCGGGGCTCGGCGAGGTCACGGCCGGTGTCGAGGTGTTCGAGCGATACTGGGACACGGTGAGCCGGCTCGCGGCGTCGGGTTTCAAGCCGCAGAACTCGCTCCCGGGTGCCACCACCACCGTCGAGGGCCTCTACGCTGAGTGGCGCCGTCCCATTTCCGGCACCCTGAGCCTGGACGCCGGCGCCCGGTTCGATCGCGCGCGCAGCGAGGCCGACCCCAACAAGGTGGACACCTCTCTCTACTTTGCATACAACGACACCCGCTCGACCTCGCGGACCGACTCCTTCCCGTCGGGGTACGCGCGCCTCACCTACCGGCCTTCCGCCAGCATGGAGATCGCGGGCGGCGTCGGCAGCACGGTGAGGGTCCCCGAGGCGAGCGAGCGGTACTTCAGCTTCAAGCGCATGGGCACCGACTGGGTCGGCAACCCGGACCTTGCGCCGTCCCGCAACACCGGCGTCGACATCTCGGCCTCCTACCGGTGGTCCGGGTTCTTCCTCTCCGCGAGCGGGTTCGCCGACCGGGTAGCCGACTACATCGCCATCCACCCCCAGAGCCGCGTCAACATGGTCCCCGGCGTCATGAACTCGAGCTCGCGGTCGTACGCGAACGTGGACGCCCGGCTCGTGGGCGGTGAGCTGACCGCGGTCGCGACGCTCACCGACCGACTCTACCTTTCGGGCGACCTCTCCTACGTGCGCGGGACCCAGGACGCGTCGCCGGCCAGACAGATCACCTCGACTAACCTCGCCGAGATGCCTCCGCTGCGGGGCAGGGTCGCCCTGCGCTACGACACACCGAGGTACTGGGTCGAGGCGGAGGGTGTCTTCTCGGCCGCCCAGACCCACGTCGACGCGAGCCTCAACGAAGCGCCCACGAAGGGGTGGGGGATCGCGAACCTCAAGGCCGGGTTCACCGTCGCCGGCTTCAAGGTGACGTCCGGCATCGGCAACCTCCTCAATCGGCTCTACTACGAGACGCTGTCGTACCAGCGGGACCCGTACCGGTCCGGGCTCAAGCTGCCGGAACCCGGGCGGAACCTCTTCGTCAACGCCGGCGTTCAGTTCTGAGGCTCTGCCACAGCCGCCCGGCTCGGCGCACTGCCGGGCCGGGCGGCCTTGTGTCTCTCTCCCTCTCCCGCGTGCGGGAGAGGGCGGGGTGAGGGTAACGACGCAGGTCGGACCTCAGTCGAGCCCCCACCTATCCTCCCCCGCACGCGGGGGAGGGACCTTGGCCGAGGCGCTGCTGGTCAGGGGCGGGGCTAGCTTGCCCCCGCCCGCAAGATGCCAAGGTCCCTCGAATGAGCCTGGAACGGCTGCGTCAGGAGCGCGTGCGGTTGAGGACGGTGCGGAACTCGCGGGCCAGCGTTTCCATGTCGAACGGCTTCTGGAGGAACCTGACCACGCCCGCGGAGATACGGTCGCGGACCGCTTCGTCCTCCGTGTAGCCCGACATCAGGATCACGCCGGCGGCCGGCCACCGGTGGCGCAACAGCTCGATCAGGTCGATGCCGGCGACGTCGGGCAGCAATTGGTCCGAGAGGACGAGGTCGAACGGCGGCGCATCCGGCCACGGCCATCGCCTCGGCGCCCGAGCCGACGGCGACCACGTCGTACCCGAGGATGCCCAGCATCTGGGCGAGCCCATCCCTCGCGCCGGGCTCGTCCTCGACCACGAGCACGCGCTCGCCGAAGCCCATCTGCGGGCCGGCGTCCGTCTCGACCGGGGGAGCTTCGACCTCGGCACCGGGAGGCGTGGCGCGCGGCAACGACACGCGGAAGTTGGTGCCGCGGTCGGCCTCGCTCTCGAACGTGACGGTGCCCTCGTGCTTGGTGACGATGCCGTGGACCACCGAGAGACCCAAGCCGGTCCCCTGGGCCGGTCCCTTCGTCGTGAAGAACGGTTCGAAGATGCGGTCCTGGATCTCCTCGGGGATGCCGTGCCCGGTGTCCCCGACGCTGAACCAGACCTTCGAGTCCGCCGCGCCGCTCCGGATCGTCAGCGTGCCTCCGAACGGCATGGCGTCGCTGGCGTTGACCGCCAGGTTCATGAGCACCTGCTCGAGCTGCGCCCGGTCGGCCACCGTCAGGATCTCGTGCGGCGCGAGATCGACGACGAGCTCGATGTTCTCCCGCACCAGCCGGCGGAGCATCGCGGCCGCGTCGGTGATCAGCTCGTTCATGTCGAAGCATGCGGGCCTGGTGGTTTCGCGTCGCGAGAAGAGCAGCAGCTGGCGCGTCAGCGACGCCCCGCGGCGCACCTGCTGCTCGAGCTCCGCCACGGATGACGAGACCCCGGCCGTCTGGCCGACGGCGGACCTCAGGAGCGAAAGCTGTGCCACCATGGTCTGCAGGACGTTGTTGAAGTCGTGCGCGACGCCCCCCGCCAGCCGTCCGACCGCCTCCATCTTCTGGGAGTGGAGCAGCTGGTCCTCGAGCTGGCGGTGCGCCGTCACGTTGCGCTTGATGGCGATGAAGTGCGCGATCCGCCCGGTCTCGTCCGGCACGGGGGTGATCGTCATCTCCTCCTGCCACAGCGTTCCGTCCTTGCGCTTGTTGACCAGCTCGCCGTTCCAGACGCGACCCGAGGTGATCGTCTGCCAGAGGTCCTGGTAGAACGCGTCGCTCTGGGCGCCGGACTTGAGGATCCTGGGGTTCTCTCCGATCAGGTCCGGTAGGGCGTATCCGGTGAGCGAGCTGAAGGCCTGGTTCGCCCACATGATGTTGCCGTCCGGATCTGTGATCGCGATCGCGTCGGCCGCGGACTCGAGCGCCGCGGTCTGCATCCGCAGCGTCTGCTCGGTGCGCTTCCGTTCGGTGATGTCCCGGATGGCCGTGACGCGGAGCGTCTTGCCGCCGTAGGGCAAGGGGCGCCCCTGGACTTCGGCCGCGAACCTCGTGCCGTCGGCCCGCATCATCAGGTGCTCGTAGGTGTCCTCCGAGCCGGATCGGAAGTGCTCCTTGACGACCTCGTGGGCCGACGGGTCGATGAAGTCGAGGGCCGAACGGCCGATCAGGCTCGCCGGCGCGCAACGCAGGATGCTCCCGAGTCGAGCGTTGACGTCGACGAGACGGCCGGCGTCGGTAATCGCGATCCCTTCGAACGCCGCGTCGGAGAGCCGGCGGAACCGCACCTCGCTCTCGCGGACCGTCTCCTCCATCGTCCGGCGGTCGTTGATGTCGAGCGCGGCGCCGATGTATCCCGAGAACGAGCCGTCGGCGCTCAGGCGCGGTTCGCCCGTGTCGACGACCCAGCGGTACTCGCCGTCGAACCGTCGCAGGCGGTACTCCAGGGTGAACGATCGGCGCTTGGCAAACGCGTCCTCGTACAGGCGCAGGCAGCGGTCGCGGTCCTCCGGGTGAATCCCCTCGGCCCAGCCGTCGCCGAGCTCGTCGGCCAGCGTGCGCCCGGTGAACTCGAGCCACGCCTTGTTGAGGTACGTGCATCCCCGATCGGGCCCCGTGACCCAGATGAGCGCCGGTGTGCTGTCGGCCATGAGACGGAAACGCTCCTCGCTCTCGCGAAGAGCAGCGGCACGCTGGTTGGCCACCCGTCGGAACGCCCCGGCGAGAACCACGACGATCACCACGAACACCAGCCTGGCGAGGATCCGTTCTACCGGCGGCTCTCCGATCGACCCCTTGAATCGGACGAACGGCTCCGCGAACGTGGCCGCCGCGACGAGAATGGGGATCGCGATCCCCCAGAACAGGGCCTCGGGGCGGCGGCCGAGCAGCACCATCGCGAACCCCACCAGCGAGAGCCACCAGATCGTCGAGCTCATGCCGTACGCGAGGGGGGCGAGGAGCACGACCGTCGCGACCAACGCGGTCCCGTGCGCCGCGACCGACGACCTGGTCTCGGGGCGGCCCCGGTACCAGAGGTAGAGACCGGCGATGGCGATCGCGCCGGCGGCGTTGATCCACCAGGGTGTAAGAGCGCCCGAGGTCACGGTGATGGCGAGACGGGAGGCGGCGAAGACGACGCAGGCGGCGGCGACGGCGGCCATCCCGATCTGCAGGAGCCGGTGCCTGTCGCCGACGATATCCGGTGGTGCGGCGCCTTGGTCGGAGGGGGCCGGCGTCATCGTCAGTCCGAACCTGGCTCGGCCGGGCTACACGCCTCGTCGCCCGACGAGGGGTCGCCGACGCGTCCGACTGACATGCGTCCGCAGGCGCGTTTGACGGTCCTTTTGCGGTGGGGTGCCATCGCATCGATCATAACATCGAGTCTCGATCCCAGTCTCGCAGACAGCGGGCTCGGTCCGGACGGGTTCGTCTCTTCGGCCGTGCCCACTCGTTGTCATCGCGAGGCTCCCGAACGCAGCGAGGGAGCCGTGGCGATCCAGTGCAAGACAAGCGACGCGGCGCAACACGGTTGGGTCCGGGATTGCTTCGTCGCGTCGCTGCTCGCAATCTTCAGGAGCCACGGGTTCACGCCGGACCTGAAAGCGGCAATGGTGGGTGATCGAGCGGGGTCGAGATACCGATGCGGGCGGCCGCAATACCCGCCCCTACAGCAGCTTTGCAGGACTCGATTGGGTAGGGGCGGGGCTTGCCCCCGCCCGCGAGCTGCGGTCGCGAGCCTCAGTGCGCGGCGGCTGTCTGGAACGCGCCCGCGGGGAGCACGGGCAGCGTGGCGAAGTCGGTGGGCAGCTTCCCGGTGAGGCTGCCGAGGAACGCGACGACCTGCGTTACCTGCGCGTCCGTCAACGTCTTTCCGAGCTGCACTCGCGCCATCACCCGTACCGCCTCCGTCAGGGTGGCCACCGAGCCGTCGTGGAAGTACGGCGGCGTCATCGCCACGTTGCGCAGGCTCGGCACCTTGAAGACGTAGAGGTCCTCGCTCTTCTTTGTGACATCGAACCGGCCCTTGTCGATCGCCGCGCTCTTCGTCGCATTCCAGTACTCTTCGGCAACGCCGAACTTCTCGAACTCGCCGCCGCCTACGCCGGCGCCGGAGTGGCAGTCGGTGCACCCGACCTTCATGAACGTCGCGAGCCCGGCCGTTGCCTCGGACGAGATTGCCGCGTCATCGCCGCCGAGGTAGGCGTCGAACGGCGACGGCGTGAGCAGCGTCCTCTCGTACGCTCCTATCGCCTTGCCCCAGTTCTCCGCGGTCACCGGTTCCGCGTCGCCCGGAAAGGCGCGGGCGAAGAGCCGCGGGTACTCCGGGATCGCATTGAGGCGAGCCATCGCCTCGGGATAGCTCGCGTTGCCGAAGCTCGGCGGTCCGACCAGCGCCTGGGTCGCCTGGTCCTCGACCGAGGTCCGGTCCCCGCGCCAGTGCTCGACGAATTGCAGCGCGGCGTTGAGCACTGAGGGGGCGTTGCGCGGGTTCTCGCGGTCGTGCACGCCGATCGGCTTGGGCAGGCCGTCGGTGCCGTAGAGCGTGGGCTGGTGGCAGCGGGCGCAGCTTACGGTCCCGTCGGCGGAGACGCGCGTCTCGAAGTAAAGCAACCTTCCCAGCTCGACCTTCTCGGGCGTGATCGGGTTCGCCGGCGACGTCGCGACCGCCGGCAACGGCTTGAACGCCGCGAGCGCCTGCGCCCGCAGGTCCGGCCCCGTGGCCGGCGCGGCGAGCAGCGACCAAACGGCCAACGCCGTGATCGCCAGCAGAGGCACGACGACTCGACCTCTCATGTCGACCTCCCGAGCACCTCCGAGGCGCCCGACTCACCGTCGGGCGTCCGGATCGTCGTGCCCAGCTCCCGAGCCAACAGCCCGGCGCCGGCCTCCATTTCGCAACTAGGGCCTGCGCCGACGCGACGACCGCCGTCGCGACCTTTCAGACCCGTGTGAGCTTCTCGATCTCCGCTGCGAACGCCGGGTATTGCGCGGCCAGCTCCGCGCCCACCGCCGGAACGTAGTCCGAATCCGTGTAGCCGGGCGCCATGGTGGCGCCCACCAACGCCCAGCTTCCGCCGGCCGCCAGGCGCGAGCCCTGCCACACCCCGTGCGGCGCCACGAACTGCACGTGCTGATCGCGCATGAAGTCCGCGCCGAGGCGGATCAGTTCGCCGCGCCGGTCGGGGTGCAGCAGCAGCAGGTCGACGGGGTCGCCGGCGTAGAAGTGGTAGACCTCGTCGGTCGGCAGCTTGTGCAACGCGGAGAACGAGTCGGCCTCGTTCGTGAGGAGGTAGAGGATCGCGGTGGAGAGCGGCTTGTCGTGCCCGTAGCGGGCGGGCAGCGCGTCGCGGGCGATCCGCTCCGCGGCGCAGTACGTCTGCCGGTACATCCCGCCCTCGCCGGGGAGCGGCTCGAGGCCGAAGTGGCGGATGACCTGCTCGGCGGTCGGTTTCATGGCACCCTCCGGTGGCTGCGGCTAGAACGGCGGCGCGGCCGTCACGCCGCCGTCCACGGCGAGGGCGGCGCCCGTGATCCAGCGCGCGGCCGGGGAGGCGAGGAACAGGCAGGCGTCCGCGACGTCCTCGGGCATCCCCATGCGCGCGAGCGGCGCCCGGCCGTGCCAGCGCCGCACCCCGTCGGGCCACGCCCGTTCGATGCCCTCCCTCCAGACCAGCCCCGGGGCCACCGCGTTGACCCGGATGCGGTGCGGGGCGAGCTCCTGAGCGGCGGCGCGGGTGTGGGCGATCACCGCGGCCTTGGCGGCGCCGTAATGGGAGTGCCCGGGCGCGGGGTTGGCGCCTTCGATCGAGGCGACGTTGACGATCGCCCCGCCGTCACCCTGCGCGATCATGCGGCGGGCGGCCGCCTGGGTGCAGAGGAACGTGCTGCGAGCGCTGGCGTCCATCACGGAATCCCACTCCGCGCCGCTCATCTCGAGCAACTCGCGAACGGGGTAGATGCCGGCGTTGTTGATCAGGACGTCGATCCGACCGAAGGCGGCGACGGTCTTGGCGAGCAGCCACTCCGCGTCGGGCCCCTGCGTCAGGTCGCCGCCGATCGCGAGCGCCCGGCCGCCGCCGGACCTGATCGCGCCGGCGAGCGCCTCGGCCTCTGCTGCGGCGGTGTGGTAGTGGACGACCACGGCTGCGCCGGCCTCCGCGAACCGTTTCGCGATCCCGGCCCCGATGCCGCTCCCGGCGCCGGTGACGACGGCCACACGCGCTCTGAAGTCGAGCAGCGCTGCCACCGGCGGAGCGGGGATCGGATAGGTCGGTGCGCTCATGGCCGCGGCTCCCTCATCGCTCCGGGCGCCCGCGGACGCCGCAGCCCGGGGGCGTGCGGCGGTCAACCGAGGCGCACCGTTGCATCTGGTTCCCTGGCGCCGAGGATAGCACCGCCGGCAGCGGCATCCTGAGCCGTCAGGTCGATGCGCGCCTCCACCGACTTCGGCGGAAACGACGGTGCGCGCCGACGGTCGCCACCAGCATCTCCGGCATTCGAGACCTCGCGGCGCGCAGGTTCCCCCGCGCAGCACCGGCACGGGACGGAGCGGCGCGTCGAACGCCCACCGCGTAGGAATTTCCAATCTTCCCCCAGGTTGGAACGAACGAAGGAGCGCCACAATGCGACGGGTCCTCTATCTTCTCGTGGTCGCGGCAGCCGCAGTCGTCTCGCCGGCGATCGCCTCCGCGCAGCACGAGCACGAGCACGCCGACATGGTCCCCGACAAGCTCGGCCACGTCCACTTCCCGACCTCGTGCGGGGGCGCCGTCCAGCCCACGTTCGAGCGCGGTGTCGCCCTGCTCCACTCCTTCGCCTACGCCCGCGCGGCGGCGACGTTCGCCGAGGTGGCGGCGCGAGACCCCGGGTGCGCGATGGCGCAGTGGGGGATCGCGATGAGCGAGTTCCACGTCATCTGGGGCCCGCCGACCGAGGCCGAGTTCGCAGCCGGCCGCGACGCGGCCCGGAAGGCGGCGGCGATCCCGGCCGGGAACGATCGCGAGCGCGCGTACATCGCCGCGATCAACGCGTACTACGAGGGGGACGGCGTCCCTCACCCGTCGCGGGTGGTGGCGTTCGAGCGGGCGATGGCCGAGGTCGCAGAGCGTAACCCGCAAGACCACGAGGCGGCGATCTTCCACGCCCTGGCCATCCTGGGCATCGCCTACAACTCGCCGCCCGACAAGACCTACGCGCGGCAGAAGCAGGCGGCGGAGATCCTCAACGGTCTCCTGCCGCTCGAGCCCGACCATCCGGGCATCGCGCACTACGTGATCCACTCCTTCGACTACCCGGAGCTCGCCGAGCTGGCGCTTCCCGCCGCACGGGCCTACGCCAAGATCGCCCCATCCTCGCCGCACGCGCTGCACATGCCGTCGCACATCTTCACCCGCCTCGGCCTGTGGGAGGAATCGATCGCGTCCAACCTCGCCTCGGAGGCCGCGGCCCGGCGGTGGGTCGCCATGAGTCATCCCGGCGCGACGTCGTTCGACGGCCTGCACGCCATGGACTACCTCGAGTACGCCTACCTGCAGACCGGGCGCGATGCCCAGGCCCGTGAGCTCGTCACTCGGGTAGGCCAGGTGACGAGCCTCGACGAGCCGTCGTTCGCGGCAGGCTATGCGCTTGCTGCCATACCGGCGCGGTACGCCCTCGAGCGCCGTGCCTGGAAGGATGCGGCTCAGCTCACCGTGGCGCCCGCGAGTTTCCCCTGGGCGAAGTACCCGTGGGCCGAGGCGATCGTGCACTTCGCGCGCGCCGTGGGCGCCGCCCGCTCGGGCGATCTCGAGACCGCCCGCGCCGCCGTCGCGAAGCTCGCTTCCATCCAGAGCGCGCTCGCGGGGCAGAAGGGGTTCGACTGGGCGACCCAGGTGGAGGTCCAACGCCAGGCCGCGGCCGGCTGGCTGGCGCGAGCGGAGTCAAAGGACCACGAGGCGGTGACTCTCCTGCGCTCGGCCGCCGACCTCGAGGACACGACCGACAAACATCCGGTGACGCCCGGCGCGGTTCTCCCGGCGCGCGAGCAGCTCGCCGACCTCCTCGCCGAACTGGGTCGGCCCGGGGAGGCGATCAAAGAGTACGAGGCGTCTCTGCGTGTCGCGCCCGCCCGCTTTCGCAGCTACGCGGGCGCGGCCCAGGCGGCGGCCCTGGCCGGCGACGCCGCGCGGTCCAAGGCCTATTACGCCAAGCTCGCCGAGCTGTGCCGCGGCGGCAGCTCCGACCGCGTCGAGCTCGCGCAAGCCAGGTCCGCGCTCAAGTAGCGCCGCGCCCAGCGCGCCCGGCGGGCGCGCCCCACATCCGCACCTCCGATGTGGGGCTCGCGCGCCGCGCGAGCGGCTCCTTGCCATCGGCCACGCCCGCGCATCCGTCGTCACCGCCGCGCGAAGCGTGCCGTGGCGTGTAGCGGCCGGCCGCCGGGCGGCCGGTCCTCCTCCGAGCCCGTCCTACCGCTGACGGCCGGCCGGCGGCCGGCCGCTACATTTCACGCGACGCGGTTGTCGTCTTGGTGTAGGGGCGGCCCGCTGCACCCCCCGTGGGAGCGGCATCCTGCCGCGACCGTCTGGGGCCGGAGCTCGCGGGTCGCACCCGGAAGGTGCTCCCACCGAGAATGCGTCCTTCGTCGTCGCCCCCGCGGGAGCGGGGTTCCAGCTCCGCCGCGACGGACGCAAGTTCCGCCCTCGAGTTAGGTTCCTCCCCCTGGAGGGGGGAGGTGAGGTGGGGGTGTTGCAAGGCTCGACCTGAATCACCACCCTCACCCCGCCCTCTCCCGCACGCGGGAGAGGGAGATATGGTCCTCTCCCCCGCCCTCTCCCGCACGCGGGAGAGGGAGATATGGTCCTCTCCCCCGCCCTCTCCCGCACGCGGGAGAGGGAGATAAGGTCCTCTCCCCCGTCCTCTCCCGCACGCGGGAGAGGGAGAAATACACAGGCGGCCCCTGGCGGCCGCCCGCGTCTCGTGTCGTCACCGTCGCGGAACCGGGACGCCGGTCGTCCCGGTTACCTCTGCGCCCTCGCGGCGCCGGCGCGCTGGATCGTGAGCAGCGCGTCGTATTGACGAGGCGCGCCGGGCACGGCCTCGATCGTGAGGCGCCCGGTCCAGGGCTCGCCCTCGCGTCCGGAGATCTTCCAGTCGCTCGCGGCGCGCGTCGCGTTGCCCGGCCGGGCCGTGGCGGAGGTCGCCCACTTCCCGCCCGCCGCCAGGAGGCGGCCGATCCGGTCCACGAGCTCGGCCGCGCCGAGGTCGGACGTGCCCCGCAGCGCCAGGTCCCAGCGCTCGGTCCCGCCCTCGGTCCGGGTGATGTCCCACTTGCCCAGGCCGTCCAGCTCGATGTCCGGGATCAGCACGTCCGCCAGCGCGGCCCGCGCGAAGCCGGCCTTGGGGCGCCAGTCGTACTCCTCGCCCAGGGCGACCTGCTGCGCCGTGCCGTTGCCGAGCATCTTCGAAACCACGTGGAGGGCGCCGTCGATGCCGGCCGTGAGCCCGCCCGCGGTGATGATCTTGCCGTTGTCCACGAAGCGCTGGTCGTAGACGACCTTGGTCTTCGGGAACTCGGCCTTGAGCCGCTCGATGTTGCCCGCCGTCGTGGTGGCCGTGAGGCCGTCGAGCAGGCCCGCGCTCGCGAGGATGAACGCGCCGTTGCACACCGAAAGCGTGTGCTCCGCGCGCGCGGTGACGTCCGCCACCCATTTCAGCGTCGGCGCGCTCCCGCGCGCCGCCTTGACGCCGCCGCCAGGAACCACGAGGACGTCCGGCTGCGGCGCGTCCGCGAACGTGAACTTCGGCACGATGGTCAGCCCCATCGCGGAGACGACCGGGTCCTTGGTCTCGGCGACGGTATAGACGTCGAACCCCGCCGCCCCGAACACCTCGTACGGCCCGGTGGAGTCGATGATCTCGACCCCGTTGAAGACGAGAATGGCCACCTTCTTGGCTGCGGCCCGCGAGGCGTCGGCCGTCCCTTGCTCGACGAGGGCCATGCCGCATTTCGGACACGTCCCCGGTTTGTCGAACACCGCGTCGTCGCACGGCAGGCCGCACGGCGGGCAGACGTAGTGCGTGGCGTCGGCCCGGGCCGGCGTCGCGACCGTCAGGACGACGACGGCGAACAGGATGACGACGAGGAACGGCGCGGCGAGACCGGCGAGACTCTTCATGCGGACCTCCCTGACCCCGACCAATCTAGGGCCGGCGCGGCCCGCGGTCTTGAACGGATGAAACATTCTCGAGCGGGTCTCGGTATCAGCAATCGGGGGGGCGACGCCTTCATGGCCAGGCCCGAACAAACGCCGATTCCCGGCGGCGTGCTCCGGGGCGGGGAGTTCTACTCGAAGGTAGTCAGGCAGGACCGCCGCGAGGAGCTCGTGCTGAGCGAGCTGCGACAGCCCGTGCCCGGCAGGATGCCGCACCACGAGCACGAGATCGCCTACTTCACCCTCGTGCTCGACGGCCACTACGCCGAGGGCGGGCCGCACGGCTGGACCGAGCTGCTGCCGTTCACCGCGATATTCAACCCGTCGGGCGTTGCGCACGAGGCGCGCGTCGGCGACACGGGGACGAAACTGTTCACGATCGAGTGCCGGCCGCAGTTCCTCGCGCCCCTCGACCTTCGCCTCCCCGACCACCCGGTCGCCGACCTCGGTTCGGGCGACATGCTCTGGGCCGGGATGTCCGTGTTCTCGGCGTTCAGGACGGGCACCGCGGATCCCCTCGTCCTCGAGAGCCTGCTCGCCGAGATGCTGGGCGCTCTGGCCGCGCCGGCGCGTGCGGACACGGCGGCCCCACCGTGGTTCGGCCGGGTCAAGGAGCGCGTGCGCGCCCAGTTCCGCGAGCCGATCCGTATCCGCGACCTCGCCGCGGACGCCGGCGTGCACCCGGTCCACCTCGCTCGCGTCTTCCGGGCGCAGGAGCGCCAGAGCCCCGGCGACTACGTGCAGCGCCTGCGGGTGCGCGCGGCCTGCGAGCTGCTGCGAAACCACGAGGCCTCCCTGGCGTCGATCGCGGCGGAGTGCGGGTTCTCGGACCAAAGCCACCTCACCCGCACGTTCAAGAAGTTCGTCAGGGCGACGCCGGCCCGGTTCCGCCTGGCGTTGCGGGGAGAACCAGGGCGCTCGCCGGGCCTGACCGGGCAGGCCGGCTGATTTCCGGTCGCTGGGAGCGGAATCGAATATCGCGTATATGCTGTTCTCATTGCGAGGCGCGAGGAGGCAGCCATGTCGCTCCGTCCCGTCAAGAGGCTCATCCAGGCAAAGCCCACCATCGAAGGGGCGGGCGTCCGCCTGCGCCGCGCGTTCGGCTTCGGCGACACCGGCGAGTTCGACCCGTTCCTGCTCCTCGACGACTTCCGCGGCGACCGGCCGGACGACTACCTCGCCGGGTTCCCGTGGCACCCGCACCGCGGCATCGAGACGATCACCTACGTGCTGGCAGGGACCGTCGAGCACGGCGACAGCATGGGGAACCGCGGCGTCATCGCCTCCGGCGACGTGCAGTGGATGACCGCCGGCAGCGGCATCATCCACCAGGAGATGCCCAAGGGCGACGACGGCGGCCGCATGCACGGCTTCCAGCTCTGGGCGAACCTCCCGGCGTCGCTCAAGATGACGAAGCCGGGCTACCAGGAGATCAAGGCCGCCGAGATCCCCTCGGTCACCGACGACGACGGCACCTCGGCGCGCATCGTCTGCGGGACGTTCTGGGGCAAACGCGGCCCCGTGAAGGACGTCGCCGCCGATCCGATCTACCTCGACATCTCGGTCCCGCCGAACAAGCGCAAGACGTTGCCGGTCGAGACCACGCGCAACGCGTTCGCCTACGTCTTCGCGGGTTCGGGGAAGTTCTGCAACGCCTCCGGTCCGCTCCCGGTGCCGACCGAGAGCGTCGGCTGGGCCGAGACGCGCATCGCCGAGGAGGTCGAGAACCGCTCGCTCGTCGTGTTCGACCGGGGCGACGAGGTCAGCGTCCAGGCGGGAGAGCGGGGGATCCGGTTCCTCCTCGTCACCGGCAAGCCGCTCCACGAGCCGGTCGCGTGGTACGGCCCAATCGTCATGAACACCCAGGCCGAGTTGCGGCAGGCGTTCGCCGAGTACCAGGCCGGCACCTTCCTCAAGCACGGCTCCAAGCCCTGATCCCCGCGTAGGGGTGGGGCTTGCCCCCGCCCGCGAGTCGAGGTTTTGCCCACTCGTTGTCATTGCGAGGCTCCCGCGCGTGCGCGGGAGCCGTGGCAATCCCCCGGAGAGGATGCGATGCCCAGCCGCCCGGTTGGGGAGGGGATTGCTTCGTCGTCCCTCGCTTCGCTTGGTCCTCCTCGCAATGACACTGACTCGGAGCGCCGGACCGGTAGCCGCGTAGGGGTGGGGCTTGTCCCGCCCGCGAGTCGAGGTCTTGCCCACTCGTTGTCATTGCGAGGCTCCCGCGCGTGCGCGGGAGCCGTGGCAATCCCCCGGAGAGGATGCGATGCCCAGCCGTACGGTTGGGGAGGGGATTGCTTCGTCGTCCCTCGCTTCGCTCGGTCCTCCTCGCAATGACACTGATTCGGAGCGCCGGACCGGTAGCCGCGTAGGGGCGGGGCTTGCCCCGCACGCGAGTCGAGGTCTTGCCCACTCGTTGTCATTGCGAGGCTCCCGCGCGTGCGCGGGAGCCGTGGCAATCCCCCGGAGAGGATGCGATGCCCAGCCGCCCGGTTGGGGAGGGGATTGCTTCGTCGTCCCTCGCTTCGCTTGGTCCTCCTCGCAATGACGGTGATTCGGAGCGCCGGACCGGTAGCCGCGTAGGGGCGGGGCTTGCCCCCGCACGGGCGGGCGAGGGCGCCCGCCCCCCAAACAGTTGTTGATGGTTCTCGTGGCGCGGTCGCCCGCAACGTCCGACGCGACGCGGTCGTTGCCCTTGCGTAGCGGCCGCCCGCCGGGCGGCCGGTCGTTCCGTCGAGACGGGGTGATGTGACACGGCCGGCCAGCGGCCGGCCGCTACACTTGACGCGACGCGGTCGTTGCCTCTGCGTAGCGGCCGCCCGCCGGGCGGCCGGCTTCCTCCGAGCCTGGACCACTGCTGACGGCCGGCCAGCGGCCGGCCGCTACATGGTCAGCCTGAGCAGCGCCTTGTACAGCGCGCCGAGCGCGGGATCGTGAAAGGCGCCGATCTGCGGGCCGCTGCGACGGAAGATCTCAGCCTTGCCGTCGCTCAGGATCAGCCGGTTGCCGCCTTCGTCGGTCACCGCGAATCTCCTGTCGGGAAGGAACTTCCACACACCCGAGGTCGGAAAGTGCAGACGACCGCCGGCCTCCCGAGGGTCCGACACCAGGTACGTCGCGTAGATGCCGTCCTTCGACTGGAAGACCTGAGCCCCTTTGCGGGGCGGACCGCCGTGCGGAGGCGTGGCCAGCCTCTCGGCCGCGATCGCCGCAGGCAGGCTGGCAAGGGCTTCGGGGGGCAGCGTGTACTGAGCCTTAGCCACGGCCGGGCCGGCGGCGCGAGGCTGAACCGCACCGGCGGCGCCTCCAAGCGCGGTGGCCGCGACCAGCGCGGCGGTCGCCGCGATGATGAGCGCCTCGAAGTTGCGGTGGGCTCGTGTCATGGGGGTTTCCCTCCCTATCGGCAGCAGCGGCGATGATGCCACTATTCCGCGCCGCCGGATTGACCCTCGCCTCGAGTGTAGCGGCCGCCCGCCGGGCGGCCGGTCGTTCCGCCGAGACGGGGTGACGTGACCCGGCCGGCCAGCGGCCGGCCGCTACATCGGCGGCGATGCGATCGTTGTCTCGGTGTAGCGGCCGCCCGCCGGGCGGCCGGTCGTTGCGCCGAGACGAGGTGACGCGACCCGGCCGGCCAGCGGCCGGCCGCTACATCGTCAGCCGGAGCAGCGCCTTGTACAGCACCCCGAGGCCCGGGTCCTGGAGCGCGCCGATTTGCGCACCCGCCCTGTTGAAGACCTGCGCCTTCCCGTCCTCGATGATCAGCCGGTTGCCCTTCGCGTCGCGCTGCTCGAACCGCCGGTCGTGAAGGAAGGTCCAAAGGCCCGAGACCTGGAAGAGCAGGCGCGCCCCGGGCGGCTGCGGACTCGTCAGCAGGGACATCCCGTACACGCCCAGCGGCGACCTGAACGTCTGGACACCCGGGCGGGTCGGCGAGTTCCCGGGTTCCGGCTCCAACTTCTCGAGCGCGAGCGCCGACGGCAAGCCCGCGAGCTGCCCGGGCGCGAACTTGTACTGCCCCTTCGCCAGGGCCGGACCCGGCCGTTGCGGCTCGACCGCGGCCGCGACTCCCCCGATCGCGCTCAGGACGATCACGATGGCGACCGCCGCGACGATGGACCCCTCGACCTTGTAGCCTCTTCCTCTCATGAGCGTTCCCTCCTTTGGTTCGGTCATACCCCCGCGGCACGGTGAGAGAGCGTCGAGATCCGGATGTCTCATCAGACTCTCCGCGCGGCCAGGTGCTGTTTCAAGAGCGACATGGGTCCCGCGCCGCGACCGGTCGGGTGGGCTATCATCTCGATTGGAAGCCCGTTCGAGAGGGGTGGCGATGCGCATGGCCGGGGTGCTCGTAAGGCGTGCGGCGCGTGTGTCATCCGGCCTGATGGCATGCGGCGCGCTCCTCTCCTCCCTCGCGTGCGCCCGGCGCGTGACCATTATTCTCGATCACATCCCTAACAACGTCGTCTCGGCGTTCGACCGCACACGGGCGGTCCCCGCGTCCGACCTGCGCATCACGAGCCTCGCCGACGGCGCCGTCATCCCGCGAAACCACGCCTACCCTCTCGTCGAGTGGCGCGGGGCGCGGCCGGGCGACGGTGTCTACCTGCTCGCGCTCGCGTCCCGCCACCGCACCCTCGACGTCTACCTCGAGGGTGCGAGCTGGCGCCCGACGGCAGGCGAGTTCGACGAGTTCCTCGCCGACGGCGAGGTGCGCCTCACCCTATACCGGAGCCTCGGAGGCGCGGTCACCCGCGGGGAGTCGGTGGGCCTCATGATCGCGGAGCGGACGCTCGCGGCCCGGATCGCGTTCCGCGTCGTGCAGCCGCTCTTCGATCCGACGCTTCCCAACGCCCTCGAGGCGTTCACGTTCGGCCGGCGCGAGCCCGAGCCGATCGTGGAGCTCGCCGACACCTGCGTGGGCTGCCACGCCTACACGGCCACCTCGGCGTTCCTCAACGTCAAGAGGTTCGGCGACCGCCGGATGGTGACCGCGAGCCGGGCGTCCGACACCCTCCTCCTGCGCCGGCACGACCTCGGGGCGTTCTCGTTCTTCGCGGTCTCGCCCGACGGCGCGTTCGCCGCGTACGTCAAGGCGCCCGTGGGGGACCTCGTCCTCAAGGACACGCCGGTCGAGCCGTTCGACTACCCGTACCGATCCGGCGACATCTTCGTCTACGAGACAGCCACGGGCGCCACCTGGGCACTGCCGGGCGCGTCCGACCCCGAGAGCGTCGAGGACATGCCGGCGTTCAGCCCGGACGGCGCGCGCCTGCTCTTCTCCCGTTATCGGGTCGAGGAGAGGAACGGTGTGAAGGGCGTCTACGGCATGGAACTGGCCGAGGTCCCCTTCAACGGCGGCAGGGGAGGGACGGCAACCACGGTCCCGGGCACCGCAGGCGAGGGGCTCTACAGCTACTTCGCGCGCTACTCGCCCAACGGGAAGTGGATCTCGGTCTGCAGGGGCGACGGCAGCCGAGGGGTGTACGCACGGAGGTCGAGCGACATCTACCTGATGCCGGCCGGCGGAGGCGCGGCCCGGCGGCTACGCCTCAACGCCGACGGCGCGATGGACTCGTGGCACGCCTGGTCGCCGGACTCCCACTGGCTCGCGTTCAGTTCGAACCGGGAGACGGGCGGGATGACGGCGCTGTACCTCGCCTATGTGGACGACGCCGGCAACGACGCGCCGCCGATCAAGCTGGTCGGCTTCGACGCGATGAAGGTCAACACGCCGCAATTCGTCCCGGGTACGCTCGCCGTCGACAGGCTCGGGCCCGTCAAGCCGTTCATCGAGTCGAGCTTCGCCGGTCCATAGCGCCCGGCGTCGGAGCATCGGCGACACCTCGAGCGGGCGGCCGCAAGGGCTGCCCCTACATCAAGTTGACAGCGCCTCACAGTGTCGAGGCGCGGCTTGTCCCCGCCCGCAAGCGAGGACCCGAAGACCCTCCGTGGGAGCACCTTCCAGGTGCGACCCGCAGGCCGCAGCGCCCGGCAGGGTCGCGGCTGGAAGCCGCTCCCACTGAGGGCGCAGCGGCCGATCCCGGACCGCCGCTCTCGCGGGCGCGAGGGTCAACCCGCGTGGACCTGGCTATTTGCGTTCTCGAGGAATCTTCATCCCAGCGTAACGGTTGTGAATGGTGGACGCCAACTCGCGAGCGCTGCGAGAGTCTTCGCTAGCACCAACTCGTTGCCCCACGATCGGCGCGGGGACGGTGTCGGAGGTTGTAGAGCACACTGAGTTGGGAGCCTGCAGATTCCGCGGCGCGTGGCCGCGCCACAAATTTGCGTCTGGAGATCACTCGTATGTCGGATATTCCGTTCGTTCCGTCAGCAGAAGTCCTCGAGCGCGTAAGGCAACGTCTCAAGGAGCTCGTCACAACCTACCAGCGGCCCGACGTCAAGCGCAGCCTGTGGCAGCTGGCCAACAGCGTCATCCCGTACCTGGCCCTCTGGTACGTCGCCTACCGCTTGCTTGCCGCCTCGTACCTGCTCGCCTTCCCGGTCATCGTGCTGGCGTCCGGGTTCATGGTGCGGACGTTCATCATCTCGCACGACTGCGGCCACGGGTCGTTCTTCAGGTCGCGCGCCGCCAACGACGCGGTGGGCGTCATCACGGGCATCCTCACGTTTACGCCGTACTACGAGTGGCGTGCCGAGCACGCCCGTCACCACGCCACCGCCGGCGACCTCGACCGTCGCGGATTCGGCGACGTGTGGACGATGACCGTGAACGAGTACCGGCAGGCCTCGTTCTGGCAGCGGGTGGGCTACCGTTTCTACCGCAACCCGATCGTGCTCCTCGGAGTCGCTCCGTTGTTCATCTTCCTTCTCAAGCAGCGCTTCTTTCACCGCCGCTCCGACGCGCGCCGGGTGGCCAGCGTCATGCTGACCAATGTGGCGCTCGCCGCCATCTTCGCGGGCCTCTTCATCACGATCGGCGTGAAGGCGACGCTGCTCGTCGAGCTGCCGCTCCTCGCGATCGCGGGCGCGGCGGGGATCTGGCTCTTCTACGTCCAGCACCAATTCGAGCGGGTCTACTGGGAGCGGCACGATCGGCGCGACTACCTGGCCGTGGCGATGGAGGGCAGCTCCCTCTACGCGCTCCCGCGCGTGCTGCAGTGGTTCGCCGGCAACATCGGCTTCCACCACATCCACCACCTCTCGCCGAGGATCCCCAACTACCGCCTGCCGAAGGCGTACCGCGAGCAGCCGGATCTCCAGCACGTGGACCGGCTCACGCTCTGGTCGAGTCTGCGCAGCCTACGCCTGCGCCTCTACGACGAGGCCTCGCGCCGTCTGGTCGGCTTCCGCGAAGCGCGGTCCCTGGACGGCGCCACGACCGCGTGACCTAGCCAGGCGCGGCGAGGGACAGCCCGAAGGCGTTCCCGCGCACCGGCCGAGACAATCCCGTGCGGAGTTGTCGTCCTCCGCGCCAGAGTCATTGCGAGGCTCCCGCGCGGGGCGCGGGAGCCGTGCCAATCCCCCGGCAAGGAAGCGATGTCCAGCCGCCCGGTTGGGGAGGGGATTGCTTCGTCGTCGCTCGCTCCGTTCGCTCCTCCTCGCAATGACAGTGATTTGGCACGGCAGCACGCCGGCCCCACATGTGCACTGAGAGTCTCTGAAGTCGTGTTTTGTGTGGGGCGCGCACGCGCCGTGCGCGCGGTCGTTGTGGTGGGACGGGCAAGGAGCCGCCGGCGCGGCGCGCCGGCCCCACAGCTGCACCTAGAGTCCCGGGAGTCGTGTTCTGTGTGGGGCGCGCACGCGCCGTGCGCGCGGTCGTTGTGGTGGGACGGGCAAGGAGCCGCCGGCGCGGCGCGCCGGCCGCACATCTGCACCTAGAGTCCCGGGAGTCGTGCTTTGTGTGGGGCGCGCACGCCGTGCGCGCGGTCGTTGTGGTGGGACGGGCAAGGAGCCGCCGGCGCGGCGCGCCGGCCCCACAGCTGCACCTAGAGTCCCGGGAGTCGTGTTTTGTGTGGGGCGCGCACGCCGTACGCGCGGTCGTGGCTGTCGGGAGTGGCGGAAGGCCGCCGGCGCGGCGCGCCGGCCCCCAAATGTGCACGCGCATCCGTGGCGCCTCGATCCATCTGGGAACACACGCGTTCGCGGGACAAAAAAATTGGGACCCCGCGCGAGGCGGGGTCCCGTGAGTGTTCAACCTATGTCTGGATGCTTAGAAGCGCGGACCGCGATCGTTCCGCGGGCCGGACTTCTCCAGCTTGGACTTCGCGACGTTGACCGTCAGGGTCTTTCCGTCGAACTCCTTCTGGTTGAGCGAGCCGATAGCGGCCTGAGCCTCGGCGTCGTTCGCCATCTCGACGAATCCGAAGCCGCGCGACTGCGCGCTGTCACGCTCGGTGACCACGGCGGCCGAAACGACCGTGCCGCACTGGGCGAAGTAGTCACGCAGCTTGTCCGAGGTTGTAGAGAAGTTGAGACCGCCGACGTAGAGCTTTGAAGCCATTTGAACCTCCGAATTGGTCCGCAGGGTTCCGGGACCCGTCATCTTCCGCACTGCGAATCCCACCTCTGGACCGCGGAAGGTGCCGCTCGGAGGCGAGGCCGGCGTTGCGCCCGTTGGCGCGGTGCCCGGCTGAGGAATGCATCATACACCAAGTCCTGGAAATCCACAACTCTACTGGGCATCGGCCGCCAGGTGGCCCCGAGAGGTGGCGGAGCCTGGCCCCGCCCGCGATTCGCGAGGGTCACGAACTGCTCCGGACGGTGGTAGCTTGGCGGGAGATCGGGTGGAATCCTCGACGATCGCGGCGCGGCGGAGCGCGTGCGGGGAGTGTGGGCTTACGTAAATGCCGGTGGATCCGATTGATCTGAAGAGCCTGGAGGGCGCGGTCGCTGCGCTCGAGAGCCCCACCTTCGCGATGCGCCTCGTGAACCTCATCGGCATGCCCATCGAGGCCGCGACGAAGCTGCTCCCGGCCAGGGCCGGCGCGCTGGTGTCCAGGGCGACCACCTCGGCCGTCCGCAAGGCCGTCGTCGCCGCGGTCTCGACGATGGGCACGAAGCGCCGCGGCGCCCCCTCCAAGTGGCTCCACCGTGCGGCCGCGGCCGGCAGCGGCGGGGTCGGAGGGTTCTTCGGCCTGCCCGGCCTCGCGGTCGAGCTGCCGATCTCCACCGTCATCATGCTCCGCGCGATCGCGGACATCGCCCGCAGCGAGGGCGAGGACGTCGGCAGCGTCGAGAGCCAGCTGGCGTGCGTCCAGGTCTTCGCCCTCGGCGGGCCCGGCCCGGCGGACGATGCGTCGGAGACCGCGTACTACGCCGTCCGGATCGGTCTCGCCAAGGCGCTCTCGGAGGCGGCGGAGTACATCACGGTGAAGGGGATGACCAGGGAAACGGCGCCGGTCATCGTCCGGCTCATCGGCAAGATCGCGGCGCGCTTCGACGTCGTCGTGGGGGAGAAGATCGCGGCCGAGGCCGTGCCCGTGATCGGCGCCGTCTCCGGCGTCGCGATCAACCTGCTCTTCGTGAGCAGCTTCCAGAAGATCGCATCCGGCCACTTCGTCGTCCGCCGGCTGGAGCGGACGTACGGCCCCGACGTCGTCAAGAGCGAATACGAGGCGATCGCCAGGCGCATCGGCGCCCGCAGGCCGTAGCGGCCCGCCTTGAGTGGAAGTCTCGGGCGTCGTGCTCTGTGTGGGGCGCGCACGCCGTGCGCGCGGTCGTTGTCGTCGGATCGGCAAGACACCGCCGGCGCGGCGCGCCGGCCCCACATCGGCGCTCAAGCTCCCGGGAGTCGTGCTCTGTGTGGGGCGCGCACGCCGTGCGCGCGGTCGTTGTCGTCGGATCGGCAAGACACCGCCGGCGCGGCGCGCCGGCCCCACATCGGCACTCAAACTCTCGGGCGTCGTGCTTGTGTGGGGCGCGCACGCCGTGCGCGCGGTCGTTTGACTTCGGAGCGGCAAGACACCGCCGGCGCGGCGCGCCGGCCCCACGTTGTCCTCCCAATCCCTGTCATTGCGAGGCTCCCGCGCAGGGCGCGGGAGCCGTGGCAATCCCCCGGAGAGGAAGCGATGCTCAGCCACCCGGTTGGGGAGGGGATTGCTTCGTCGTCCCTCGCTTCGCTCGGTCCTCCTCGCAATGACAGTGACTCAGAGGCAACACCCGCTGCGCGGCTCCTCGCAATGACAGTGACTCGGAGGCAACACCCGCTGCGCGGCTCCTCGCAATGACAGTGACTTGGAGACAACGCCCTCTGCGCGGATTCACGCAATGATCTAAGTCGGAAGCATCCTCCGGTGCGCAATCCGGAACAGAACAGCGCCCGCCTCGCGCCGTCCCGACCTACAGCTCCGACCGGAACGGTCCGACGAGCCATTCCATCACCCGCTTCTTCAGCGAGCGCGCTTTCCACATCGCGGTCGTGTAGGGGCGGCAGCGCGACTGGTCCCGCAGGAAACGTTCCTTCATCAGCGCGGCGAAGGCCGCGTCGTACGCGAAGAGGTTGATCTCGTCGTTCAGATGGAACGACCGCTCGTCGAAGTTGGCCGATCCCACCGTGGAGAAAATCCCGTCCACCACCATCGTCTTCAAGTGGAACATCGTCGGCTGGTACTCGAAGAACTTCACGCCGCCTTCGAGCAAGGGCCCGAAGGACGAACGTCCCGCGGCCTTGGTCGCGGGGACGTCGCTCTGCGCGTCCGACGGGATCATGACCCGCACGTCGACGCCTCTCTTGACGGCGGCGATGAGAAGCCCGGCCGTCGTTTCGTCCGGGAGGAAGTAAGAGTTCGCGATCCAGATCTCCTTCCCGGCCGCGGCGAGCGAGATCGCGTACACGCGTCCCGCGCCCGACATCGCCGCGAGCGGTGACGAGGGCACGACGGCTACGGAGGTGGAGCCGACCTGCGGGAGGGCGGGGAAGAACTCCTCGCCGACCAGCGGCTCGCCCGTCACCTCCGACCAGTTCTCCTGGAACGCGCGCTGGAGGCCGCGGACGGCGGGTCCTTCCACTCGCACCTGCGTGTCGCGCCAGTGCTCCCGGGAATCCGCGTCGCCTCGCCAGAGGTCGGCGAACCCAACGCCGCCCAGGAAGCCGACCGTGCCGTCCACCACGAGAACACGCCGGTGGTTGCGATGGTTCACCACCCAGAGCATCCACGGCTTCGTCGAGTGGAAGAACTCCACGTGACAGCCGGCGCGGCGCATCGCGTCCACGTCGCTCGCGTTCAGCTTCTGGCGCGGAGAGCCGACCGCGTCGAGCAGGACGCGCACCTCGACCCCGTGCGCGGCCCGTTCGGCGAGCGCGTCGCGGAAGCGCGTCCCCACCTCGCCCGACCAGAAGATGTACGCCTCGAAGTTCACCGTCTTTCGAGCGGAGGAGATCGCGGCGAGCATGGCCGGAAAGATCGCGTCGCCGTTCTCGAGAAGCTCGAGCCGGTTGCCGGCCGACATCGTCGGGCCCGGCAACGCCGACGGCAGGAACGTCGGATCGCTCACCTTGAAGTCGTGAGGCAGCTCGTAGACGGTCTGCTTCGGGGCGCCCGACCTCGCGACAGCGATGGCGAACACGTAACCCGCTGCGAACGAGACGAGGACGAGCACGAGGACGTGCAGCGGCGTTCGGCGCCGGCGGCCGGCAGTCGTCACGAGCGCAAGACTACACCTCGGGCCCGACCCCCCGCCGAGGCAATCGTTTCCGACTCGTGTGCGCCGCACCGGATCGCAGTCGTGCGCTCCGCCGTCGCGAGGTGGAGTTGACGCGCACGCCGGGCCTCACTGACTGATGACATCCAGGACGCCGCTCCGCAGGGCGAACCACGCAAACTGCTGAAACTCGTCCGGCGGACGTCTCGTGTAGTTGACCTCGCCCTCCTTCACCGAACCCGATCCCTCCGGACCGTTGGAGCTCCGGATCTTGAACGTGTTCGTCAAGAACGATTCAACGCGGCTCTCCAGTCCCTTCGCGCTCCCGGTCTTTGTGTCGAGAAAGGCGATCTTCAGACCGTGGTAGATCGCCCGCACGCGGCCGCGGGCGCGGCCGGCGGTCACGTCGATCTCGAACGACATCTCTTTCGCGCTGCCGGCCTCGACCCGGATGTGTTCCGCATGTTCGAGGAACGCGTTCAGGCGGGTGAGGTCCATCGCGCCGAGCGAACCGGAGTAGTGGAGCGAGAGGTTCGGTGTGGCGACCGGAATCGTCATCACCACCTTGAGCGCGGCCGCGTTCATGAGGTCGCCATTCGCCCGGAGCCGGATGACGGCCGACGCATCGCCACGGTTCGCGATGCCCTCGACGGACACGTCTATCGCCCCGACCGTCAGCACGCCGGGGTCGGTTCCGGCGACCGCCCGCTCGGCGTATTTCAGCCGGCCGTCGGTGATGTCGAGGCTGTTTACCTGCAGCGGCAGCCGGATCGAAGCCAGCGCCTCGTGCACCATGAGCGGAGCTTCCACGAAGGGCCCGACCGGTTTGTAGCGACTGACCAGCACATCGAAGTTGGGGCGGGAAACGAGGACCGACCGCGCCCGGTACGCCTTGCCCTGGAGCAGCTCGCCGTACGCCAGGCCCGACACGCTGCATTCAGGCACGGTCACGCGGAACCGCGTCATTCGATACGCGCTCGCTGCGAAGAACGCTTCATCTTCGATCAGTGGCCGAAGCTCGGCCCCTTCCGCGATCAGCTCCGAGCGCGGCACCGACGCTCGCACTCGCGCACAGCGGAGACCGTATCGCGACCGGGGAAATTCAACATCCAGATCCGTGGCATCGATACTTGCCTCGGCGAGGACGTCGGCCAGCGTGGCTTTTCCCCAGAGCAGCCGTGCCCAGCGAACGCCCGCCAGCGAGATCCGGCCGGCCTTGAGCGTCGCATTCGTCGTGCTGAACGCGACGGATTCGGCGAGGAGCCGATTGGCGCCGACCGCGTAGCTCAGTCCGCAGATCCGCACCGCATACCCTGGATGCGCCTTGGCGACCGCTCGCTCGATCTCCCGCTTGCCGTAGCCGTTGAGGATCGCGTGGCCGAACACGAGCACGAGCACGGCGGCGGCGAGGCCGAGCGCACCGAGGCCGATGCCCGCGTACGCCGCCAGCCTCGGCAGCCGCCGACCGGCTTTCACCGCCATATGCTTGGCAGCGTCGCTATCATCGCCAATCTCGCCCGCTCCGCGTTCAAGCTACCACTTCTCGACCGGGAAAGACGTAGCGGCCGGCCGCTGGCCGGCCGGCATTGTGCGGTCCCGGCGCGAGACCGCCCGCCCGGCGAGTTCGCCCCTTCGGACAGATTCAGTGGGAGCGCCTTTCAGCCGCGACCTCGACGGCGTCGGGGCGACCTGCTGGTCGCACCTTGAAGGTGCCCCCACCGAGGAACCGCAGTTGCGACTGGCGGACGGGATGCCCTCCCGTTCGCCGTCCTCCCAGGCGCTGTCATTGCGTGGCTCCCGCGCGTGCGCGAGAGCCGTGGCAATCCCCCGGCGAGGAAGCGATGCCCTCCCACACGGTTGGGTAGGGGATTGTTTCGTCGTCCTTCGCTTCGCTCGATCCTCCTCGCAATGACAGCGCGTCGGCAGCGTAGCCCGATTCGCAGTCCGATGTGGGGCCGGCGCGCCGCGCCGGCGGTTTCTCGCCCGTCCGACGACAACGACCGCGCGCACGGCGTGCGCGCCCCACATTGGGACCGGGGTTTAGTCGTGGATGTGGGGCCGGCGCGCCGCGCCGGCGGTTTCTCGCCCGTCCGACCACAACGACCGCGCGCACGGCGTGCGCGCCCCACATCGGACTCGGGGTCTGGTCGTGGATGTGGGGCCGGCGCGCCGCGCCGGCGGTTTCTCGCCCGTCCGACCACAACGACCGCGCGCACGGCGTGCGCGCCCCACATCGGACTCGGGGTCTGGTCGTGGATGTGGGGCCGGCGCGCCGCGCCGGCGGTTTCTCGCCCGTCCGACCACAACGACCGCGCGCACGGCGTGCGCGCCCCACATTGGGACCGGGGTTTAGTCGTGGATGTGGGGCCGGCGCGCCGCGCCGGCGGTTTCTCGCCCGTCCGACCACAACGACCGCGCGCACGGCGTGCGCGCCCCACATTGGAATCGGGGTCTCGTCGTGGATGTGGGGCCGGCGCGCCGCGCCGGCGGTTTCTCGCCCGTCCGACCACAACGACCGCGCGCACGGCGTGCGCGCCCCACATTGGGACCGGGGTTTAGTCGTGGATGTGGGGCCGGCGCGCCGCGCCGGCGGCTTCTCGCCCGTCCGACCACAACGACCGCGCGCACGGCGTGCGCGCCCCACATTGGGACCGGGGTTTAGTCGTGGATGTGGGGCCGGCGCGCCGCGCCGGCGGTTCGTCGCCGCCGGCCGCGGCTACACTGGCCCGCATGCCTGCGCCTTCGAAGGCCAAGCCCAAGCCCAAGCTCTCCGCCCTGCGCCGCATCGGGTTCGCCCTGGGACCGGGCGTCATCACCGGCGCCGCCGACGACGATCCCTCGGGGATCGCGACCTACTCCATCACCGGCGCGCAATTCGGCACGAGCTTCCTCTGGACCGCGCCGGTGCTCTGGCCGTTGATGGCGGCGGTGCAGATGACGTGCGCGCGGATCGGTTTGGTCACCGGCCAGGGACTGGCGGGAGCGCTGCGGCAGAAGTACCCGCGGTGGCTGCTGGCCGGCGCCGCCGGCGCCCTGTTCATCGCCAACACCATCAACGTCGGCGCCGACCTCGGCGGGATGGCGGACGCGGGGCACCTGCTCACCGGCGTCCCGGCGTTCCTCTGGGTGCTCGCGTGCGGCATCGGGATCGCGATTGCGACGATCCGGCTGAGATACGCGGTGATCGCAAGGACGCTCAAGTGGCTGGCGCTGATTCTCGCGGTCTACCTGGTTGCGGCCATCGACGTCCACCCCGACTGGGGCGCGGTGCTGCGGGCGACCTTCGTGCCGCAGCTGCCGCACGGTCGTGACGCGTGGGCGACGCTCGTCGCGATCCTCGGGACGACGATCAGCCCCTACCTCTTCTTCTGGCAAGCGTCCCAAGAAGTGGAGGAGGAGAAGGCCGCCGGCAAGCTCACCCTCAGGGCGAGACAGGGCGCGACGAGGACCGAGATCGGCGACCGGAAGATCGACATCGGCTTCGGCACGCTGTTCTCGAACATCGCGATGTTCTTCATCATCGTGACCACCGCGAGCACGCTGCACGCGCACGGCCAGACGCACCTCGCGACGTCGGCCGACGTGGCCTCCGCGCTGCGGCCGCTGGCGGGCCGCTTCGCGATGCTGCTCTACACGATCGGCATCGTGGGGACCGGCCTGCTCGCCATCCCGACGCTCGCGGGCTCCGCGGCGTACGCGTTCGCCGAGACATTCGACTGGCGGCAGGGCATCGACCAGAAGTTCACGCATGCGCGCGCCTTCTACGCCGTCATCGGCGTTTCGGTCGCCATCGGTGTCGCGATGGACTTCGTGGGGATCAGCGCGGTGAAGGCGCTCTACTGGACGGCGGTGATCAACGGCCTCCTGGCGCCGTTCCTGATGGTCGGCATCCTTCACGCGGCGTCGGATCGCAAGCTGATGCGAGGCCAGCCGAGCTCGTGGCTGGGGCGCGTGGTCGTGGGCCTCACGACGCTCGCGATGTTCGGGGCCGGCATCGCGATGTTCGTCGTCTAACAGCCAACTCGCAGGCCGCGCCTGGGCCGGCTTCCCGCTCGCGCCGGGAGAGGGTAAGGTGACAGCGCCCGGTAGGTCGGTCCCGGCCTCGACGTAGCGGCCGGCCGCCGGCCGGCCGTCTGCATTCGCGAGGACCCGCCAAGTGGCCGGCCGCCCGGCGGGCGGCCGCTACACCACGACAGCGAGCGCGTCGCGTCAAACGTAGCGGCCGGCCGCTGGCCGGCCGTCTGCATTCGCGAGGACCCGCCAAGTGGCCGGCCGCCCGGCGGGCGGCCGCTACACCACGACAGCGAGCGCGTCGCGTCAAACGTAGCGGCCGGCCGCTGGCCGGCCGGCATCGTGTGGTCCCGGCGCGAGGCCGTCCGCCCGGCGAGTTCGCCCTTCCGGACAGAGTCAGTGGGAGCGCCTTCCATCCGCGAATTCGCCCCTTCGCACCGATTCAGTGGGAGCGGCTCCCAGACGCGACCAGCTCCGGCTCGGGATGTGGATGGGTCGCACCTGGAAGGTGCTCCCACGGAGGAACTGCAGTTGCGACCGGCCGAACCGCTGCCCTCTCGCTCGCCGTTCTCCCCCTCGTTGTCATTGCGAGGCTCCCGCGCGGGGCGCGGGAGCCGTGGCAATCCCCCGGCGAGGAAGCGATGCCCTCCCACACGGTTGGGTAGGGGATTGCTTCGTCGTCCTTCGCTTCGCTCGGTCCTCCTCGCCATGACAGCGCGTCGGAACCATCGACCAGTGTCAAGTCCGCGGCGAATGTGGGGCCGGCGCGCCGCGCCGGCGGTTTCTCGCCCGTCCGACCACAACGACCGCGCGCACGGCGTGCGCGCCCCACATTGGGACCGGGGTTCAGTCGTGGATGTGGGGCCGGCGCGCCGCGCCGGCGGTTTCTCGCCCGTCCGACCACAACGACCGCGCGCACGGCGTGCGCGCCCCACATTGGGACCGGGGTTTAGTCGTGGATGTGGGGCCGGCGCGCCGCGCCGGCGGTTTCTCGTCCCTCCGGCGACAACGACAGCGTGCATGGCGTGCGCGTCCCACACCTGCACGTTCGATGCGTCGTGGATGGCCGTCGGGCGGCTGCCCGCCGCGAAGCGAGCCTTTGGCGCGCCCTCCATCCGGGGCCGCTGATCGAATCTCATCACGACTCGAACCTCCCATGCACCTGAGACAGGGCGTATACTGTCAGTCACTATTCTTGCGGTGCAGGGCGAGAGGAGACGATCATGAAGCGGCTCGCAGGTGCGATCCTCGGGGTGTTCCTCCTTGCGCACGTGGCGGCGGCTCAATTTGCCCAGCAGGGGACCAAACTCGTCGGCACGGGCACCGTCGGGGCTGCCAATCAGGGCGCGGTGGCGATCTCCGCGGACGGCACGACCGCGATCGTCGGCGGGTGGTTCGACAACGCCCAGACCGGCGCGACGTGGGTGTTCACGCGCAGCGGCGGGGTGTGGTCGCAGCAGGGTGCCAAGCTGGTCGGCACGGGCGCCGTCGGGACGGCCGCACAGGGCTCCTGGGTTGCGGTCTCGGCCGACGGGAACACCGCCATCGTCGGCGGGCCGGGGGACAACGGCGGCATCGGCGCCGCGTGGGTGTTCACGCGCAGCGGCGGGGTGTGGTCGCAGCAGGGCAGCAAGCTGGTCGGCACGGGCGCGGTCGGGCGCACTGATCAGGGCTCCGGAGTGGCGATCTCGGCCGACGGCAACACCGCCCTCGTCGGCGCGACCGCGGACAACAACGGCATCGGCGCCGTGTGGGTGTTCACGCGCAACGGCGGGGTGTGGACGCAGCAGGGCGCCAAGCTGGTCGGTACGGGCACCATGGGGATCGCGCAGCAGGGCGGCTCGGTGGCGATCTCGTCGGACGGCAACACCGCCATAAGCGGGGGGTTCGCCGACAACTCCCACGTCGGCGCCGTGTGGGTGTTCACGCGCAACGGGGGGGTGTGGACGCAGCAGGGGAGCAAGCTGGTCGGCGCGGACGAGGCCGGGGCCGCGTGGATGGGAAGCTCGGTGGCGATCTCGGCAGACGGGAACACTGCAATCTCCGGCGGGTGGGCCGACAACTCCTCGGCCGGCGCCGCGTGGGTGTTCACCCGCAGCGGCGGGGTGTGGTCGCAGCAAGGGAGCAAGCTGGTGGGCGCCGGCGCCGCCGGTTCTGCCGAGCAGAGCACGGTAGCCATCTCGGCCGACGGCAACACCGCCATCGTCGGCGGGGAGCACGACAACTCCGGCGTCCGGCGCGGCGTGGGTCTTCACCCGCAGCGGCGGGGTGTGGACGCAGCAGGGGAGCAAGCTCGTCGGCACGGGCGCAGTCGGGGCGGCTCGGCAGGGCTCCGCGGTCGCGATCTCTGCCGATGGCGGCACCGCGATCGTGGGCGGGTATGCCGACAACTCGAGCACCGGCGCCGCGTGGGTGTTCTCGGCCCCCACGTCGTATGCCGTCTGGGTCCCGGTCGCGAGCCACAACCCCGGCAAGAACAACAGCCAGTGGCGGAGCGACCTCGGCCTGCTCAACACCGGGCACCGCGACGGCCAACGTCCAGATCAAGTTCCACGGCAGCGGCGGCGTCGTGAGCAATACGACAACCGTGCCGGCCCAGGCTCAGTCGATGCTCGTGGACGTCGTCAACCAGATCCCGGCCGCCAACTCGGGGGCGCTCGAGATCCTCTCGGACCAGCCGCTGAAGGTCACGGCGCGCAGCTACAACCTCGTCTCGTCGGGCGCGAGTTGCTACCCCAACGGGACGCAGGGGCAGGACTACCCGGCGGTGGTCCCGAGCGGCGGTCTGTCGGCGCCGCAGAGCGCGTACCTCGCGGGCTTGAGCGAGACCCCGGTGTACCGGTGCAACATCGGTGTGGTGAACACGAGCGCCGCGAGCGCCACGGTGCTGGTGGAGCTGTTCAACGGGGCGGGCGCCAAGCTCACGGACTACCTGGTGACGCTGGGTCCGGGCGAGTGGGAGCAGGAGACGCAGCCGTTCTTCAACAGAGCGGGCCAAACGGCGATGGACCGCGGGTACGCGAAGATCACGGTGCAGGCTGGATCGGGTGTGTTCGGGTTTGCCTCGGTGATCGACGGCCTGACCAACGACCCGACGACGGTTTCGATGCAGCAGTAGGCGGCGCCACTGCACGCTCGCCGTGCGTGCCGTTGATGGCCGCGCTTGGGTCCTTCTCCCTCTCCCGCCTGCGGGAGAGGGCCGGGGTGAGGGCGCGACCAGATGAAACCGAGCGACACCCCCACCTGACCTCCCCCCTCCAGGGGGAGGAACCGATGGCGAGTGCACACCGGTCCTTCTCCCTCTCCCGCAGGCGGGAAAGGGCCGGGGAGAGGGTCCGAACTGCGCGGCCGAGGGCGGCCGCGCCCCAAGGCAGAGCGAGGACCCGTGGGGCGGGCGCCCTCGCCCGCCCGCGTGTTGAGCCCTCATCCCCCGCGAACGCTCGCCCGGGACTCTGATCCGGACCGCAGGGAACCAGCCGCTAGCCGTCATCCCCGCGCACGCGGGGATCCAGCCGTCGTTCGATGTAGGCCGCGCTTGGGTCCTTCTCCCTCTCCCGCCTGCGGGAGAGGGCCGGGGTGAGGGCGCGACCAGATGAAACCGAGCGACACCCCCACCTGACCTCCCCCCTCCAGGGGGAGGAACCGATGGCGAGTGCACACCGGTCCTTCTCCCTCTCCCGCGTGCGGGAGAGGGCGGGGTGAGGGCGTCATGGTCGTCCGTACGCTTGCAATCCGGACCGACCGGTCGTATATAGCCTCACATGAAAAATCAAACAGTCCTCTCGTTCCTGCTCGCCGTGTCTTCCGTCTCCGCGTTCGCCCAGGCCCCGGTCGAGGTCACCTCCGAGCCCAGCCACCACCTCATCCTCGAGAACGCCTCCGTGCGGGTCTTCGCGGTCACGGTCAACTCGGGCGCCTCAACCCTCGTCCACCGCCACGCCCACGACTACATCGCGGTCGCGCTGGGCGACTCGGAGATCCTCAACGCCAAGGCCGGCGCTGAGCCGGTGAAGGTCGCGTTCAAGGACGGCGCGACCAGCTTCGCCACTGCCGGCCTGGTCCATGCGGTCATCAACAAGAGCGGACGCTCGTTCCGCAACATCACCATCGAGCTGCTCGGCCCCACGACCGGCGAGCACGCCTGCACGGCCTCGTGCTCGGTCCCGGTGCCCTGCGACTCGCCCAACAAGGCGATGTGCCCGACCGCCGAGGAGCTGCTCTCGTCCGACCAGTGGACGGTGACGAAGGTGACGCTGCCGCCCGGCGCGCACAAGCCGCGTCACACCCACGCCGGGCCCTATCTCGTCGTGCCGCTCACGAACGTCCAGTTCAAGGAGACGGACGAGTACGGGACCGTGACCAACGTGCGCCTCGGCGTCGGCCGGGCCGCCTGGGGGAAGCCCGTGACCCATGAGACGGTCAACGTCCTCGCGCAGCCGGCCAGGCTCGTCATCCTCCAGTTCAAGGGACACCGGCGGCCGCGCCGCCCGCCGCGAGCAAACCCAAGATGGAGTAGCGTCCCACCCTGAACGACGGCGTAGTCGTAGATGTGGGGCCGGCGCGCCGCGCCGGCGGTTTCTTGCCGCTCCGAGGAGAACGCCCGCGCGTACGGCGTGCGCACCCCACAGCAAGAGCGGGAACCGGTGGTAGATGTGGGGCCGGCGCGCCGCGCCGGCGGTCTCTTGCCGCTCCGACGAGACCGACCGCGCGTACGGCGTGGCACCCCACATCAAGAGCGGGATCCGGTGGTAGATGTGGGGCCGGCGCGCCGCGCCGGCGGTCTCTTGCCGCTCCGACGAGAACGACCGCGCGCACGGCGTGCGCGCCCCACATCAAAAGCGGGATCCGGCGGTAGATGTGGGGCCGGCGCGCCGCGCCGGCGGTTTCTTGCCGCTCCGAGGAGAACGACCGCGCGCACGGCGTGCGCGCCCACATCAAAAGCGGGATCCGGTGGTAGATGTGGGGCCGGCGCGCCGCGCCGGCGGTTTCTTGCCGCTCCGACGAGAACGACCGCGCGCACGGCGTGCGCGCCCCACATCAAGAGCGGGATCCGGTGGTAGATGTGGGGCCGGCGCGCCGCGCCGGCGTCGTCCTCCCACTTCCTGTCATCGCGAGGCTCCCGCGCACGCGCGGGAGCCGTGGCGATCCCGTGCACGCCAGGCGATGCCCTCAGCGCGGCGCCCTGCACCGTCACCCGCTCGCGCCAGCCAGCGCCGGCGCGGGTAGCGCGGAGGTCAAGCCCTCAGCGCCCGCGGTTGCCGTTGTCGCGGTGAGCACGGCGATCGACCGACCGGCTGCTGCGGCGCCCCTGGTCGGGGGCGGCGGACCGGCGCGTGTCGCCGCGGGTGTTCCGCTGGGCACTGTAGGATCCGCGGTCGCTCGAGGTCCGCGGCGCGACGCGCGGCTGCTGCACCGGCGGGCGGTACATGCGCGACACGCGCTCCTCGCCGCGGTTGTAGCCCTGGTAACCATAGGACCCGCGGTCGTTCCAGCTCCGCGGCGCGACGCGCAGCTGCTGCACCGGCGGCCGGTACATGCGCGACACGCGCTCCTCGCCGCGGTTGTAGCCCTGGTAACCATAGCATCCGCGGTCGCCCCAGGTGCGCGGCGCGACACGCGGCTGCTGCACCGGCGGCCGGTACATGCGCGATACGCGCTGCTCACCACGGTTGTAGCCCTGGTAGCCGTAGGACCCCCGGTCGTTCCACATCCGCGGCGCGAACCATAGCGGCGCCCGCATCGGGCGGACCGCCATGTACGGCACGCGGTCGTAGTCGTAGCCGTCGTCGTACGCATAGGCTCGGGAACCGCAGAACGCCTGGTCGCTCCACTCATCGCTCCACATCCGCGGTGCGAACAGAAGCGGCGGCAGCAGCGACTCGAGCAGGTGCCCGACCACGTGCGGCAGCGCCAGGAGCGGCGCCAGGGGCAGCAGCGGCGGCACGGGCGGGAGCACCAAAGCCCTCGCCGGCGATGCCGCCATCGCCAGTGCGGCCGCAACGGCCACCGCGGCCAGCCTCGAAGTGCTCGTCCTCATAGCCATGGTCTGTCTTCCTTCCCATCTCGGCGCGGGCCGGGGTCATCCCTAATCCAGCAAGACCCGTGCCCGATTTGCGAAGTCCACGGCTGCGCTGACAGACAAATTGCAGGTTCGTCCGTCCCCCTGCGAGGACGTCCGGACGCCCAGTAGCGGCCGGCCGTCGGCCGGCCGGCATTCGTGCGGTCCTATCCAGAGCCCGGCCGCCCGGCGGTCGCCGGTGTCCTCCGCCCACCTCCTGTCATCGCGAGGCTCCCGCGCCCGGCGCGGGAGCCGTGGCGATCCCGTGCGCGTAAGGCGACCGCCGAATCATGCGGTTGCGTTCGGGATCGCTTCGTCGTCCCGCGCTCCGCTCGCTCCTCCTCGCAATGACAGTGGTTTGGAACGGAGTCGTCGATGTGGGGCCGGCGCGCCGCGCCGGCGGCTTCTTGCCACTCCGACGCCGACAACGGCCTGGCGCTCGCCGACGCCTTTCTTCCGCTCCCTGTCATCGCGAGGCTCCCGCGCACGCGCGGGAGCCGTGGCGATCCCCCGGCGAGGAAGCGATGTCCTCCCGAACGGTTGGGTAGGGGATCTCCTCGTCGTCCCAGCTCGGGAGACCTGAGTACGGCTCAGAGGTCTTCGATGAGGTCGGTGATTGTGAGTTCGGCGTCCCGGAGTATCGCCCGCAACGTCCCAGGTGGGATCGCCCTGCCCTTGTGGACCGGCACGGTGAGCCTTCGATTGTCGGCTGGGCGCTTCAGGTGAACGTGGCTGCCTCTCTGACGCTGCTCGACGAAACCCAGGCGCTTGAGAGCCCGGACCAGCTCGTCGCCGCTCACCTGGGGCAGCTTCGGAGCCATCCTCACACCGCGATCGTCAACCTCGTGATGAAGCTCGGCTGGCCTTCGATAGGGATCTCCTCGTTGTCCTGCCGCATGCCCTCGAGATGCAGCTGGATCGCCTCCAAGACGTTAGCCTGAGCCTCTTCAATCGAGGCTCCGAACGTGTGACAGCCGGGCAGGGCCGGCACGAACGCGTGGAATTGCTCCCCGTCGGGCTCGATGACGACCGTGTACTGATAGTCCTTCATCGTTATCGCCTCCACAGCGATCTTCCCACGTGCCATGGCCGGCGGCAACAGGCGGTAACTCGCTTGTGCCTTTCTCCCCCTCCCGCGTGCGAGAGAGGGCGGGGTGAGGGCGTATTCGTCGTCCGACTGGCTGTCATCGCGAGGCTCCCGCGCACGCGCGGGAGCCGTGGCGATCCCCCGGCGAGGACGCGATGCCCTCCCACACGGTTGGGTACGGGATTGCTTCGTCGTCCCTCGCTCCGCTCGGTCCTCCTCACAATGACATTGGTTCGGAACGGAGTCGTGGATGTGGGGCTGGCGCGCCGCGCCGGCGGCTTCTTGCCGCTCCGACGAGAACGACCGCGCTCCCCGGTCGTCGGCGGGGCCACGAGCGCCGACGGGCGCGATAACCCGCCCCCAAACGCGCGAATACCCTGATAACGCGCTAAGATCATCCGCCGGTCGATGCAGCGATCCCGTACGCGGATCCCTGCCTCGCCACGATTCACACGGAGGCCCCATGACGGAACCCATTGCTCCCTACGGCTCGCCGCCGGAGGGGTTCGCAACGCTGGAGGACTGGGAGAAGGCGGAAACCGCCCGCCGCTCCCCGAAGCCCGACGAATCGCCGAGCAGGGCGAGGCTCGAGGAGCAGGCCGAGCGGGAAGGCAAGCTCCTGAGGTTTCCCAAGAGGAAGCCGGCGCCCGCCAAGCTCCCGGAGTAGATCCGCCTGCCGACCCGCCCCTAATCGGAGCCCTGGACAAGCTCCAGCGGGAATCCAAGAGTCGTCTGTGGTGCGGCCGCCCTCGCCGCGCGGGCCGACTTGCGTTCTTCTCCCTCTCCCACCGGGAGAGGGCGGGGTGAGGGCGCAGGCAGCACCTTGCAGAACCCCCAGCCTGGCCTCCCCCGCAAGCGGGAGAGGAATCGACGCCCGGCTCGCCTTCCGACCGAGAAGACGTAGCGGCCGGCCGCCGGCCGGCCGGCATTCGTGCGGTCCCGGCGAGAGTCCGGCCGCCCGGCGGGCGGCCGCTACACACGACCGCACGCTCATCCTCGTCTTGCCTTTCTCTGTCTCCCGCCCGGGCGATGGCGGGGTGAGGGCGCAGGCAGCACCTTGCAGAACCCCCAACCTGGCCTCCCCCGCAAGCGGGAGAGGAATCGACACCCGGCTTGCCTCCGACCGAGTAGACGTAGCGGCCGGCCGCCGGCCGGCCGGCATTCGTGCGTTCCCGGCGAGAGACCGGCCGCCCGGCGGGCGGCCGCTACACACGACCGCACGCTCATCCTCGTCTTGCCTTTCTCCCTCTCCCGCCGGGCGGGGCCGGGGTGAGGGCGCAGGCAGCACCTTGCAGAACCCCCAACCTGGCCTCCCCCGCAAGCGGGAGAGGAATCGACGCCCGGCTCGCCTTCCGACCGAGAAGACGTAGCGGCCGGCCGCCGGCCGGCCGGCATTCGTGCGGTCCCGGCGAGAGACCGGCCGCCCGCCCGGCCGCGGCAGCACGACGAAATATCCTCGTTCCCGGCACCTTGCCATTTGCTCAAGTCATTGAGTAAAATTACTCAGCGCCATGAGTAAACGGGAGACGCCATTTGTTCGCCCCCAGGCTGCCGGCCTTGCGCGCCGCCTTGCGGAGCCGCGCCGGTTCATCCAGGTGGTGGCCGGACCGCGCCAGGTCGGAAAGACGACGCTCGTGCAGCAGGTGACGGAGAGCTCGGACCTCACCACGATCTTCGCAAGCGCCGACGAGCCGACCATGCGCGGGCCAGACTGGATCGCCCAGCAGTGGGAGACGGCGCGCTTGGCCGGCGGGGCGCGCGCGTCGGTGCTCGTCCTCGACGAGGTCCAGAAGATCCCGGGCTGGTCCGAGTCTGTCAAGCGGCTGTGGGACGAGGACACGCGGCACCGTCGTCCGGTGAAGGTCGTCGTGCTGGGGTCCGCGCCGCTGCTGATCCAGAGGGGCCTTTCCGAGAGCCTCGCCGGACGCTTCGAGGTGTTGCGTTTGCCGCACTGGTCGCTCGACGAGATGCGCGATGCCTTCGGTTGGTCGACCGAGCGGTTCGTCTACTACGGTGTGTACCCCGGCGCGGCGCCGCTTGTCGGCGAGCCCGACCGCTGGCGAAGCTACGTGCTGGACGCCTTGGTGGAGACCACGATCTCCCGCGACGTGCTGCTGCTCACTCGCGTGGACAAGCCGGCGCTCATGCGCCGTCTGTTCGAGCTCGGCTGCCGTTACTCGGGCAGGTGCTGTCCTACACCAAGATGCTCGGCCAGCTCCATGACGCAGTGAACACGACGACACTCGCACACTACCTTGACTTGCTCTCTTGCTCCGGAATGGTGACCGGGCTCGCGAAGGTCGCGGGCGAGGGCGTGCGGCAGCGCAGCTCCAGCCCGAAACTCCAGGTGCTCAACACAGCGCTGATGAGCGCGCAGTCCGGGTTCGACTTCGACCAGGCGCGCGCCGACCGCGAGTTCTGGGGTCGGCTGGTCGAATCGGCGGTGGGCGCGCACCTCGCCAATGCCGCCGCTGTCGTCGCCTGCGAGCTGTTCTACTATCTCGACCACAATCGCGTGTTGTATTTCTTCGTCCGCAAGAGGCTCGAGATCACGGCGTTCGAGGTGAATAGCGACCGCGCGTACGAGGCGCAGCGGGGGCTCTCGGTCTTCGCGGAGTCGTTTAAGCCGCGACTCCGGCTGCTCGTCGGCGGCGACGGAATGCGCTCGAGGAGTTTCTCTCGCGTCCTGTTGTACTCTGGATCTAGGGCTGAATCGCCTCTCTGGTGCGAGGAGTCACGTCTTCGGTCGCAGTGTTCTCTATCTTTCTGTTTTCTCCAATACTGTTTTCTTTACTAATAGCTCTTTTCTTACGTAGCGGCCGGCCGCTGGCCGGCCGGCATTCGTATGCGGTCCCGGCGAGAGACCGGCCGCCCGGCGGGCGGCCGCTACACACGACCGCACGCTCATTTTTTCCTCGTCTTGCACTTGCTCCTCTTGCCTCTCCCTCTCCCCCGGGAGAGGGCGGGGTGAGGGCGCAGGCAGCACCTTGCAGAACCCCCAACCTGGCCTCACCCGCAAGCCGGGACGAATCGACACCCGGCTTGCCTCCGACCGAGGAGACGTAGCGGCCGGCCGCCGGCCGGCCGGCATTCATGCGGTCCCGGCGAGAAACCGGCCGCCCGGCGGGCGGCCGCTACACACGACCGCACTCATCCTCGTCTTGCCTTTCTCCGTCTCCCGCTCGCGGGAGAAGGCGGGGTGAGGGCGCAGGCAGCACCTTGCAGAACCCCCAACCTGGCCTCCCCCGCAAGCGGGAGAGGAATCGACGCCCGGCTCGCCTTCCGACCGAGGAGACGTAGCGGCCGGCCGCTGGCCGGCCGGCATTCGTGCGGTCCCGGCAAGAGAGCGGCCGCTCGCCCGACCGCGGGAGCACGACGAAATATCCTGGTTCCCGGCACCTTGCAATTTGCTCAAGTCATTGAGTAAAATTACTCAGCGCCATGAGTAAACGGGAGACGCCATTTGTTCGCCCCCAGGCTGCCGGCCTTGCGCGCCGCCTTGCGGAGCCGCGCCGGTTCATCCAGGTGGTGGCCGGACCGCGCCAGGTCGGAAAGACGACGCTCGTGCAGCAGGTGACGGAGAGCTCGGACCTCACCACGATCTTCGCAAGCGCCGACGAGCCGACCATGCGCGGGCCAGACTGGATCGCCCAGCAGTGGGAGACGGCGCGCTTGGCCGGCGGGGCGCGCGCGTCGGTGCTCGTCCTCGACGAGGTCCAGAAGATCCCGGGCTGGTCCGAGTCTGTCAAGCGGCTGTGGGACGAGGACACGCGGCACCGTCGTCCGGTGAAGGTCGTCGTGCTGGGGTCCGCGCCGCTGCTGATCCAGAGGGGCCTTTCCGAGAGCCTCGCCGGACGCTTCGAGGTGTTGCGCCTGCCGCACTGGTCGCTCGACGAGATGCGCGATGCCTTCGGTTGGTCGACCGAGCGGTTCGTCTACTACGGTGGGTACCCCGGCGCGGCGCCGCTTGTCGGCGAGCCCCACCGCTGGCGAAGCTACGTGCTGGACGCCTTGGTGGAGACCACGATCTCCCGCGACGTGCTGCTGCTCACTCGTGTGGACAAGCCGGCGCTCATGCGCCGTCTGTTCGAGCTCGGCTGCCGCTACTCGGGGCAGGTGCTGTCCTACACCAAGATGCTCGGCCAGCTCCATGACGCAGGGAACACGACGACACTCGCACACTACCTTGACCTGCTCTCATGCGCCGGAATGGTGACCGGGCTCGCGAAGTTCGCGGGCAAGGCCGTGCGGCAGCGCGGCTCCAGCCCGAAACTCCAGGTGCTCAACACAGCGCTGATGAGCGCGCAGTCCGGGTTCGACTTCGACCAGGCGCGCGCGGACCGCGAGTTCTGGGGTCGGCTGGTCGAATCGGCGGTGGGCGCGCACCTCGCCAATGCCGCCGCTGTCGGCGCCTGCGAGCTGTACTACTGGCGCGACCGCAACCGCGAGGTGGATTTCGTCGTCCGCAAGGGGCCCGAGATCACGGCGATCGAGGTGAAAAGCGGCCGCGCGTACGAGGCGCAGCGGGGGCTCGCGGCCTTCGCGGAGGCGTTCAAGCCGCGACGCCGGCTGCTCGTCGGCGGCGACGGAATTGCGCTCGAGGAGTTTCTCTCGCGTCCGGTTGAACACTGGATCAAGGGCTGAATCGCCACGCTGGTGCGAGGAGTCCCGCCGCCGGTCGCAGTGGTCTCGATCTAGCGGTCCTCGCCAATCCTGCGGTCCCTGCGAACAGCTCGTTTCTAATGTAGCGGCCGGCCGCCGGCCGGCCGAGACCGGAGTTGCGGGCGCGGAGGGAGGCCGGCCGCCCGGCGGGCGGCCGCTACACACGACCGCGCGCTCCGCGTGGGCCCTCGTCGCCGCTCGTCCTCGTCCTGCCTTACTCCCTCTCCCACCGGGAGAGGGCGGGGTGAGGGTGCAGGCAGCCCTTGCAGAACCCCGAACCTGTCCTCCCCGGCACGAGGGGGACGAATCGGCGCCCGACCTGCCCCCCGACCGAGAAGTCGTAGCGGCCGGCCGCCGGCCGGCCGGCATTCGCGCGGTCCCGGCGAGAGACCGGCCGCCCGGCGGGCGACCGCTACACACGACCACGCGCTCCGGCGGTGCTCCCGCCCGCGGGTCCCTGTCTGTGGGGCGGCTTCCAGCCGCCACCAGGAGCCAGCGATCCCCACAGTGGGAGCGGCATCCTGCCGCGACCGAGACAGCGTCGGGGCGCCCCGCTGATCGCACCTGGAAGGTGCTCCCACCGGAGGCAAGCGGTCTCCGGGCCACCGCAGGGATCGCCCGGCGCCTTGCTCCCTCCCCCGCAAGCCGGGGAGGAATCGACGCCCGGCTTGCCTCCCGACCGAGAAGACGTAGCGGCCGGCCGCCGGCCGGCCGGCCTTCGTGCGGTCCCGGCGAGAGACCGGCCGCCCGGCGGGCGGCCGCTACACACGACCGCGCGCTCCGCGCTCTCGCCAGGCCGCGCGACCACGCCTCCGTGAGGGACGCACGCACCGCGTCGCGCCCGCTCAGTTGAGCGGGGATCGCGGTGACCCACGAGGCGCAGCCGCGGTGGCGCGCCCAGCAGCCTCCGCACGATGTCCTCCTGGCGCTGGAACCGGATCGGCGACCACGGCGTCCGGTTGAGTTGCCGCGACCAGTCGTAGACGGTGAAATCCGGTTCCTGCGGCAGCATGACCCTGAGATCGGCGCAGGCCTGGTTCAGGACCCCGAGCGTCCGCCGGCTGATCGTCGGCCCGAACGCCGTCGGGCTCATCCGCGCCAGCTCGGCGTCGATCGCCTCCTGCGGCACGCCGATCTCGGCCAGCATCTCGACCAGCCGGCGCCGGAAGCGCGGCACCAGCGTGTCCAGCCCGCGCCCCTCCAGGACCAGCGTCAGCAGCGACGCCTCGCTCATCAACACCACCAGGTGCGCCGGCCGCGTGTGCAGAAACGTCCCGTACCAGTCGCCGAGCCTCGCCGTCGCCGGCCCCGGCTCTCCCGCCCGGTCGATGCCGAGCTTCGCGAGCAGCTTCCTCGTGCACCGCAGCGTCATCATGCGGGCGCCCTCCGCCAGTGAGAAGTCTACGCTCGCGGCCGCAGCGCCCGCGTCGAGCGGTCCGACGACGAAGTGGTGTACCTTCTACTGGTCAGCCCCCCCGGAGGAGGTGCCGTGAAGATTGCAGGCGTCGTCGGACTTGTGACAGGTGTTGTGTCGATGTCGGCCCTTGCCCAAGTCGTAGTCAAGAGCCCTGAGGTGGAGGCTAAGAAGGAGCAGCAGCTCGCGTCGCCGATGGTGTTGGAGTTCCCGATCCCAGACGTGCTGCTCAACCTCGCCCGCCCGGGGTCGCCCAAACCTCCGACGACCCGTGTGCCCATGCCCGACTTCGGGAACTATGTCTGCATGAACGTGAAGATCAAGTCCCTCACGCTGACTGCCAAGGCCCCGACGAAGAAGGGGCTGATTGATCTTCGGGGCGACCTCGTCCTGAGCACCTCGGCCGGAGGCGACAGGCTCGTGCTCTTCGAGCTCGTTGTCGTGGCAGGGGGGAAGGCGATCGCGCGGAATCGGATTCCCGGGATCGACGCCGAGGAGAAGAAGATCGTCCACAAGCGGCTGTCACTCGACCTCTATGCCGCGACCCTGACGGCGGACCCACCGCCGAAGTTTCGGATCACGATGGACGTGCGAGACAACACCTAGGCCCGATCACAATCCTCCTCGAGGGAGCATGGCGGTCTCCTCTTCCGTCGGCGCGGCCGAACGCCGAATTCGAGCCGGCGCTCGCGGTATCATGACTGCGCAACCGCGGCGGGGCGCGCACAGGCGGGCCGCCGTATCGTTACGGATCACGTGGAGGGTCCATGCCGAAACCCAGAGCACCGTACGGCCCTCCACCAAAGGGATTCACCACCTGGGCAGAGTGGGAGGAAGCCACACTCAGCCGCGGCCCCACATTGCCGGACGAACCGCTGACCAGAGCGGATCTCGAGAACCTGGCCGAAATGGAAGGCAAGCTCCTGAGGATGCCCCAGAGACGGCCGGCGACGGTCAAGCTACCGAAGTAGATTCGCCGGCAGCCCCGCCGGGGGGCCCGGTCCGGCGCCGAGCCGATGCTGGCCTGTGCGCCCGGCGGTAGCGCCCCACATCTGAGCGTCGTGCCCCCGCCGGTGGCGCGGCATCAGTTCACCACCTCCGGCGCGGCCTCGGGCCGGGGCGCCGGGTCGCCCTCGAAGGCGATCCTCCCGGCGAAGCGCCGGCGGAGATCCGTCCTGACCGCCTCCACCGCGTCCGCGATGCGGGAGATCGCGCGCGTGAGCAGCTCCGGCACGAACACCGGCACGTCCACGGCTTCGTACGCCACGACCCGCGAATCGGCCAGGGTCAGCTCCACGAACCGGTGGCCGTGGTTGAGCTCGTTGAGCGCCGCCAGCAGCTGCGGGTCCGGCGGGGCGCCGCGCAGGACGGCAGACAAGACCTCGACGACCGGGCCTTCGTTGGCGACCCGGATCAGCACCGCCACGTCGCGCCGCTTCACCCACAGGTCGCCGTCCTCGCCCAGCTCGAGGTCCGAGTGCCCCGTCCACACCCTGACTGCGGCGAGGACCGCGGCGCGCAGCTCGTCGGGGCCCTTGGGGCGGAGGAACGCGGGCTCCTTGGACCGGCCGGCGCCGTGGGGCGCGGAGTCGATGCCGAGCGCCGGCAGGAGAATTCGCGCGGCCGTCGGCGTCGAAGGCGTCGTATGTCAGGCGGCCGGGGCGGCCCACGTCGTAGACCACGCGCAGCGTCGCGACGAGCAGCTCCGCCGCCGCCCGGTAGTCCACCTCGCCGCGAAGGTCGCGGTGCCAGTTCGGCGAGCCGCTCCGAGCGCGGCCGCCGCCCGCGCTCGTGCCGGGCGCGTGGGTCGGCGGGCGCCAGCCGAGCTGCCGCAACCGGCGCGTCCGCGCGCGCTCGAGCCGGTCGGCGCCCTGGAGGTAGTGGTTGGACACCGCCTCGAGGTGCAGTCTGTCGGTACCCGCCGCCGCCTGGACGTAGACGCCCGCGGGCTTGCGATCCAGGACCAGGCGGTGCGAGTCCCCGAGTACCCCCAGCGTCTCCGCCAGCGCCCGCGTGAACGCGGCCCACGAGCCCGGCCGCGCCTCGGGCGCCCCAGCCCGGCGGTCCCTGCCGGCGCGCGCATCCACGGCCGGCCGGCGCCGCTCGAAGAGATCCAGCTGGACCGCATCCGACGTGCCCGAACCTCGCGCCATGAGAGCCCCCTTTCATGCCTCACGCTGCGTTCACCGCCACGACGCCCGGAGACGACCGGTGGGCCGGGCCCTCCGCCCTCGAGCCTCCAGCGGTCTCCGTGTCCGGTCTGCTGCCCGTGATCGGGGTGCGTCGAGTCGTCGTCAGGCGTCAGGATGGCCGGCCCGAGAGCTGCGAGGGCGAATCATCAACTCGTACCTGCGTGTCCTCGGGCCGCCCATCCGCCACCATGATCAGTCCCGATGCGGCACGGTACGTGCCCGCCCGTGACGGCTGAGACGTCGGAGAGCTCGTCATGACGGGTGGACCTCACAACCGGGCGAGATCACCGCCGGGTGCGAGAAGATCGACATCGGGGAGGTGTCCGGAAGACGGATGCCCCGGAGGCGGCGCCGACACGAACCGAGTAGAATCGCCGGGAAAGCAAGGCGATCCCGAGGGACGATGGCGAACGATAGGCGCGGTGACCGGCTCTCGGTCGAGGCTGCCCAGATCCACGCGTTACGGCCGCGGCGCCTGACGCGCGACGATGGGTTCATCTGCCGCCACGCCGCCGTCGTAGGTAGAACTGCGGCCGACCCGGCGCGGCGGAGCCGGCCCGAGGCGACATGAAGACGACGCGCTACTTCGAGGAACAGGTGCTGCGCAAGCGTCCGTACATCCGGCGCGAGTGGTGCGAGCGCGCACTGCGCGAGCCGGCCCGGCGCGAGGACCAGGGTGACGGTCGCGTGCGATACTGGGTCTTCGTGGAGGAGCTGGGGAAGTTCCTGCGCGTGGTGACGTTGGAAGACGGGGAGACGGTGCACAACGCCTTCCCCGATCGGGATTTCAAGGCGAGGTGAGCGATGAAGTTCCACTACTACAAGGAGACGGACTCGCTGTACATCGACCTTGCGGAGCGGCCCGCGGCCGACTCGCGCGAGGCCGCCCCCGGCGTCGTTCTCGACTTCGACGCGGACGGGCACCTCGTCGGGATCGATATCGACCACGCCAGCACGATCGTGAGCCTGGGCCGCCTCGAAGCGGAGTCGCTGCCCGTGACGTCCATCGCGCTGGGCCAGCCATAGCGCCGTGCCGCTCCGCTCCGCCGCCGCCGCCCGGTAGTCCACCTCGCCGCCGAGGTCGCGGTGCCAGTTCGGCGAGCCGCTGCGGGCGCGGCCGCCGCCCGCGCTCGTGCCGGGCGCGTGGGTCGGCGGGCGCCAGCCGAGCTGCCGCAACCGGCGCGCCCGCGCGCGGCCGAGCCGGTCGGCGCCCTGGAGGTAGTGGTTGGACACCGCCTCGAGGCGCAGTCTGTCGCGTGCCCGCCGCCGCCTGGACGTAGACGCCCGCGGGCTTGCGATCCAGGACCAGGCGGTGCGAGTCCCCCAGTACCCCCAGCGTCTCCGCCAGCGCCCGCGTGAACGCGGCCCACGAGCCCGGCCGCGCCTCGGGCGCCGCAGCCCGGCGGTCCCTGCCGGCGCGCGGATCCACGGCCGGCCGGCGCCGCTCGAAGAGATCCAGCTGGACCGCATCCGACGTGCCCGAACCCCGCGCCATGAGAGCCCCCTTTCATGCCTCGCGCTGCGTTCACCGCCCCGACGCCCGGAGACGACCGGTGGAGCGGGCCCTCCGCCCTCGAGCCTCCCTCGGTCTCCGTGTCCCGTTTGCTGCCCGTGATCGGCGCGTCGAGTAGTCGAGTCAGGCGTCAGGATGGCCGGCCCGAGGGCTGGGAGGGCGAATCATCAACTGGTTCGTGCGTGTCCTCGGGCCGCCCATCCGCCACCATGATCAGTCCCGATGCGGCACGGTACGTGCCCGATCATCGGGCCGTTGAAGCCCAGGCTCCGGCGGGCATCCGGACACGACAGGCGACGCCAAATTGGCCACGATCGGCCATGTAGCCGGCGTGGCTCCCATTACATGAGGTCTCTCACCTCGACAGTTATCCCGCACTGCTTCTTGGCCCATTCAATGATGGCCTTTGGCCCCTCCGCACCGAGCCGTTTCGCCGCGCCGCGCTTGCCAATCAGCAACAGCTGCTCCACGGGGAGCCCGCCGTCGTTCGCCAGGATTGCCTTGAAGATGTCCTTCTCGAACTCGCTGAGCGGATTCCGGAGCGACAACGCGATCTCTACGGCGATCCGCTCGGACCGGGGCGTAGTAGTCGAATGTGAAGCGCGCCCTCCCGGGGACCTTTTGCTGGCTCTGGACTGCCGTGCCGAATCGCGCCTGAACTCGCTGGTCGAGTTGCTCGATGAACCTCGTGGTCATTCCGTCGCCGGCATCCTTGCCGGGGCCGCGGCGTTCGTCGAACCCAGATGTCTCGACTGCAAGCGCCCGCGCCAATTCGAATATGTCACTTCCAGTTGATCCCATGTCCCACCTCCGCGAAGCCTTCGGAGCCATACAGTGCAAGCGTACGCCAGTCTTGGGAACCACCCGGGGCGGCTGGGAAGGGCGTGGCGGTCACCGGCATGCGTCGAGGGCCGCTACCTGCCGTCAGAACAAGGAGCCGACCTCCAGCGCACGGAACGCGGCGCGATCTCAAACAAGCCAGCTCCTACCGCTCGGGATCGGCGTATGATTGGTGTGCAGTCATCGTAGCACTGTCGTGATTGGGCGCAGCGAGAGCATTGACCACCGAGGTTAGCCCAGGGTGGGCCTCGGAAGTCCGAGGCAGCTGGGCCGAAACGACCGCAGGCTGGTGGGCGGGATGGAGAGTGGCAAGGCCGACGTAAGCGGCAGGTGCCGCCGGAGTTCGCGAGCGGCACAGTCCGGAGGAGATCGATGGCACGGCAGAAGAAGAACGGGACCGCGCACCTCGGGTTCGAGGCCAAGCTCTGGGCAGGCGGCCGACGCGCTGCGCAACAACATGGACGCCGCCGAGTACAAGCACGTCGTCCTCGGCCTGATCTTCCTCAAGTACATCTCCGACGCCTTCGAGGAGCAAGCACGCCGAGCTCGAGGCCGCAGAAGGCGCAGGGCGCCGACCCCGAGGACCCGGACGAGTACCGGGCCGAGAACATCTTCTGGGTGCCGCAAGGAGGCGCGCTGGTCGCACCTGAAGGCGCAGCGCCAAGCAGCCGACCATCGGCAAGCTCGTCGACGACGCCATGGTCGCCATCGAGCGCGACAACCCCTCGCTCAAGGGCGTGCTGCCCAAGGACTACGCCCGTCCCGGCCTCGACAAGCAGCGGCTCGGCCAGCTCATCGACCTGATCAGCAACATCGGCCTCGGCGACGCGGCAGACCGCGCCAAGGACATCCTCGGGCCGCGTCTACGAGTACTTCCTCGTCGCAGTTCGCCAGCGCCGAGGGCAAGAAGGGCGGCCAGTTCTACACGCCCCGCTGCGTCGTCCGCGTGCTGGTCGAGATGCTCGCGCCCTACAAGGGCCGGGTCTACGACCCCTGCTGCGGCTCCGGCGGGATGTTCGTGCAGAGCGAGAAGTTCGTCGAGGCCCACGGCGGCACGGATCGGCGACATCGCGATCTACGGCCAGGAGTCCAACCACACGACCTGGCGGCTGGCCAAGATGAACCTCGCCATCCGCGGCATCGACGCGACCAGATCGCGCACGCCGACAGCTTCCACCACGACCTGCACCCCGACCTCAAGGCCGACTACGTCCTCGCCAACCCGCCGTTCAACGACAGCGACTGGGGCGGCGAGCTGCTGCAAGGACGACAAGCGCTGGAGTTACGGCGTGCCGCCGGCCGGCAACGCCAACTTCGCCTGGGTGCAGCACTTCATCCACCACCTCGCGCCGACCGGGCTGGCGGGCTTCGTCCTGGCCAACGGCTCGATGTCCTCCAACCAGTCCGGCGAGGGCGAGATCCGCAAGGCCATCATCGAGGCCGACCTGGTGGACTGCATGGTCGCGCTGCCCGGCCAGCTCTTCTACTCGACGCAGATCCCGGTCTGCCTGTGGTTCATCGCCCGCAACAAGAAGAACGGCCGCTTCCGCGACCGGCGGGGCGAGACGCTCTTCATCGACGCCCGCAAGCTGGGCACGCTGGTCGACCGCATCCACCGGGAACTGACCGACGAGGACATCGCGAAGATCGCCGACACCTACCACGCCTGGCGCGGCGACAAGGGCGCCGGCGAGTACGCGGACGTCGCCGGTTCTGCAAGGCCGCGAGCTCGACGACATCCGCAAGCACGGCCACGTCCTCACGCCCGGGCCGCTACGTCGGCGCGGAGGAAGTCGAGGATGACGGCGAGCCGTTCGAGGAGAAGATGAAGCGGCTCGCCGCGACGCTGGCGAGCAGCAGGCCGAGGCCGCGA
>CAVSFK010000008.1:0-352054 GCA_963727275.1 uncultured Acidobacteriota bacterium | reverse complement strand
CGGCACGGTACGTGCCTCGGGACGGACGGAGCGTGGACTTCGTGGGACGGGATTGCCACGGCTCCCGCGCGGTGCGCGGGAGCCTCGCAATGACAACGAGTGGGACGGCCCTCACCCCCGGCCCTCTCCCGCTCGCGGGAGAGGGTGCAAGGCACGGCGCGGGAGGGCGTCGCTTGACGGGCGGGGGATTGCCACGGCTCCCGCGCCCGCGCGGGAGCCTCGCAATGACAATGGCTCGGAAGCGAGCGGGAGCAAGGCCCGCCGCTACGCGAGCCGGTTCGCGTTTGCCCTTCATGACCGGTGGTGACACCATGCGTCGAGGCGATGCCTATGAGCGAGATCATCTTCGTCGTCGAGGAGGCACCCGAAGGCGGGTTCGTCGCGAGGTCGCTCGGGGAGGCGATCTTCACCGAGGCCGATGACCTCACCGCGCTCGAGGCCAACATCCGGGATGCCGTGCGCTGCCACTTCGATGAGGGTCGCGCTCCGAAGGTGATCCGCCTCCACTTCGTGCGGGAGCAGGTCATCGGGCTATGAGGCTTCCTCGCGACGTATCGGGCGCGGAGCTGGCGAAGCTGCTCCGCGGCTTCGGATACGAGATCACCAGGTAGAGCGGGAGCCATCTGCGGCTGACGACGCAGCGTGAGGGTGAGCACCATGTCACGATCCCGAACGCCGATCACCTGCGCATCGGGACGTTGGCGGCGATCCTCGGCGAGGTGTCAAAGCACCTGGGCCTGTCGGTAGAAGACCTCCACCTCCGGTTGTTCGCGAAGCGCCGCTGAGGTCCTCGCTCACGACGGCTTGCCGAACGGGGTGACTATCGGCCGGTTGAAGGGGATCGTCCGGAGCGTGCGGCCTCGGAGGAGGGCCGGCCGCCCGGCGGGCGGCCGCTACACACAACCCGTTCGGCCTCTAATGTAGCGGCCGGCCGCTGGCCGGCCGTGTCGTCATTCCCGCCCCGGATCGGAGTCCGGGGCAGGCTCCAGCGGGAATCCAGGTCCTCGCTGCTGGAAGGCCTGGACCCCCGCCCCGGATCGGAGTCCGGGGCATGCTTTCGCGGGAGTGACGGCGAGAGACGCGGGCGGGCGCAAGGACCGCCCCTAGACCGACGGATGGAGCGCGATCGGCTCGCTCCCGAGGACAATAGGGGCGCGAGCTGCTTTACCTCAATGTGCGGACGAGAATTCCTCGCCTCCCTGAGCAGGTGCTGCCGAAGGTGGTCTGATGTCGCCGGAGACGGGAGTGGTTCGTCATGTGGCGGAACTCCCGGCTACAGACTGGGCACTGGAAGACGTACACGGGGCCACGGGTGCGGCGCGAGGCGCGCGTCGAAGGTCGTGCCCGGCCGGTCCAACTGGTGGAGAACCGCGGCCCAGACGAGGTCGGAAGGACGGGCAGTGGACCGGAGGCCGTGAACTCGACGGTGTACCGTGGCGTGAATGGCTCGCTGGTCGCGCGCGTGCCTGACATTTCGCTCACGTTGAATGCCTTGATGGTGGGCCCTCCGCGCTCCCACGCGTAAAGGAGCAGGTTGCCAGTTTGGGCACGCCTGAGTGAGTACGGCTCGGCGATGCGGGATCTGTCGTGGTACGAAAACTGGATCAGGAGGCGGTTCGCTCCCGCGAAACGGATGACCTCGATTGGGACGGGGCTGTCCCAGTATGTACCACCGGCTGGCGCAAGCGACGGATTCTCCCGCCGGCTTCGCGAGAGTGGCAGGAGGCGGAGCTGCCGCTGCCGCTGGCGTTCAAGCCAGGCCAGCAAGGTTGGGAGCCGGTCGAGCATCGGAGGCAAAGGAGGAAGCTGCGGCAGCTGGTAGGCCAGCATGTTGGACCACTCGCCCGCGAGTTCCTCGTTGGCCCTCACGACAGCGATGATGTTGGCCGACGTTGGCGGATCGAACCCCTTAACACGGCACTTGTCGCGGAAGAGGTGACGGGCGATCTCGAGATTCAGGGATCCGGAGTGGTTCCCGAGAATGAACACCACGTCGTAGAGATCCCGGGGTCGAGCGCGTTCGACGAGGGCCCTGAGCTTTTCGGCAAACAGCTCGTCAAGAGCGTACGCCCTGACTTGCCGCCCAACGGGCAGCTCGTCGGGATACGGATGGAAGATTGAGCAAGAAGCCGGTGGCCCGAGGATCGGCTCGTGCTGCGTGAGGTCGAAGAGGATGCGCGGATAGGTCGGCACCGCCAGTGGGCCACGGTAGCCCAGCTTGCCCTCGAATGTGACGCGCCCAGCCTTGTCCGTGCGTTCCCTCACCGAGATGAGGTCAGGCGGGAACTCGACGCCGCACAGATCATGGGCAATCTGGGCGACTTCCGTCAGCGTGCGCTGCAGCGGGTCTGCGGTGTAGTCGGCATCAGGCGTGAGGGAGAAGTCAAGGTCTTCCGAGAACCGGTACGTCTCGAAGTAGCACTTCTTCAGGCACGTGCCACCCTTGAAGACCCAATCGGTCGAGGTTTCGGCATGCGAGGCGACAGCAGCAAGAAGCCATGCGAGAACGTAGTCCTTCTCCACGACATCAACACGGAGCTGCCACTCGGCCGCGCGATCGAGGATGTCCTGCTTGCGGATCACGTGGTATCCCCCGGGCCAGTGAGGGTGACGTTGACCCAGAGTCCCCAGCGCTTGGCCAACCTGCCGCGGGTCCGGACCGCCGGGTCGAGCTTCACGTTGCCAGTGGTCCGATGGTCGCGGCAAGTCGCGATGAGTCGGGCTTCATCCGGGAACAGAAGCTCCGTGATCAGACCGAGGCGCTTGTACGCGGCGCCGGAGCTGCGGCTGTGGAGGCACCGTGTGAGCTTGGCCGGATCCCAGCTGGCGCTCGCCCTGTACGCTGCGAGCATATCCGCGAGATGTCGAACGCCTCCGACCCATGCCGGACTCGCAAGGGCATCCACGATCGTCGTCTCACGATCCGAGACCGGCACCTTGACTGCACCTCTCCATTCAGGAGTGACGGCTTCGACGCGGCGTAGTGGGACATGCGCGAGGTGAAGCTCGGCCCCGAGGACGATCTGTTGGGTAGTTCGGATGCCGGCGGCGGTGGCGACGAAGGTTGAGCGGAAGATCTGCTCGGTGAGGCCCCAGTGCTCGGCGGCGCTCCATCCCCCGATGTAGCAGGGAGCGTAGAGCTCAAGGGCCAGGAGCCACGGATCCTCAACGGCGTAGGGCCCGCGCTCGCCCGCCTCGAGCGGGAGGATGAGATAGAGCCCCCGTCGGGCTCGCGCCAACCACCCCCGCCTCATGAGGCTCGCAAGCAGGACGGACGCCGAGCGGGCGGGAATGCTCAGAGCATCGGCGGCTCGCCGGGGCGTGATCAAGCCGCCGCGCGAAGCCCGTGCAAGTCGGGCCAAGACCCCCTTCGCGGTTGAGCTTCCTTGGCGGTCGGATACTTTCTTGGCTGCCATGGGTATAGTCTAGCCGTAGAAATGCCGCCGCGCAAGTGATAAGTGCAGTGTGACTATACCCATCTGGGTTTCGAACGGCACCCGGAGCTGCCGGTGCGCCTTCGCATGCGCGTGCAGCCAGTCGATCCACGACTCCTGGGCGGCGCCGGGGACGGCCAGGCGGGTCGGGGCGCTTTCGGGAGAAGAGCCCATGGTTACCTTCTACCGGTTGGTGCGGCACGGTACGTGCCTCGGGCGGAAGGGCGGGGACTTCGTGGGACGGGATTGCCACGGCTCCCGCGCGGTGCGCGGGAGCCTCGCAATGACAACGAGTGGGACGGCCCTCACCCCCGGCCCTCTCCCGCTCGCGGGAGAGGGTGCAAGGCACGGCCGGGAGGGCGTCGCTTGACGGGCGGGGGATTGCCACGGCTCCCGCGCACCGCGCGGGAGCCTCGCAATGACAACGAGTGGGACGGCCCTCACCCCCGGCCCTCTCCCGCTCGCGGGAGAGGGTGCAAGGCACGGCGGGGAGGGCGTCGCTTGACGGGCGGGGGATTGCCACGGCTCCCGCGCCCGCGCGGGAGCCTCGCAATGACAACGACTCGGGAGCGGGCGGCCGCAAGGCCCGCCGCTACACCGGCGAGCCAGCGGAGGTCGCGATCTGCCCTTACGCCGGTGCGACCCAATACCGATGTCGGCGAGGAATGCCTTCGCGTTATGGGCGGTCCTGGATCTGTCGTCGTGCGGCGGCGAGGCGTCGACGAGAGGTGGCGGTCATCGCCCGGTCGAGGGGAGGAGACGCGCTCTGGAGGCGCGGGGAGGTCCGATGCGACGTCACCGCGCTCGAGGCCAACATCCGGGATGCCGTGCGCTGCCACTTCGAGGAGGGTCGCGCTCCGAAGGTGATCCGCCTCCACTTCGTGCGGGAGCAGGTCATCGGGCTATAAGGCTTCCCCGCGACGTATCGGGCGCGGAGCTGGCGAAGCGGCTCCGCGGCTTCGGATACGAGATCACCAGGTAGAGCGGGAGCCATCTGCGGCTGACGACGCAACGTGAGGGTGAGCACCATGTCACGATCCCGAACGCCGATCACCTGCGCATCGGGACGTTGGCGGCGATCCTCGGCGAGGTGTCAAAGCACCTGGGCCTGTCGGTAGAAGACCTCCACCTCCGGTTGTTCGCGAAGCGCCGCTGAGGCTGTCGCTCACGACGGCTTGCCGAGCGGGGTGACTATCGGCCGGTTGAAGGGGATAGTCCGGAGCATGCGGCATCGGAGAAGGGCCGGCCGCCCGGCGGGCGGCCGCTACACACAACCCGTTCGGCCTCTATGTAGCGGCCGGCCGCTGGCCGGCCGTGTCGTCATTCCCGCCCCGGATCGGAGTCCGGGGCAGGCTCCAGCGGGAATCCAGGTCCTCGCTGCTGGAAGGCCTGGACCCCCGCGTTCGCGGGGGTGACGGCGCGAGACGCGGGCGGGCGAGGGCGCCCGCCCCACAGGTTCTCGCTCTGCCTCGGGGCGCGGCCGCCCTCGGCCGCGCAGCTCGGCCCTCACCCCGGCCCTCTCCCGCGCGCGGGAGAGGGTGAAAGTCGCGAGGCTCTCTTCGGGCGGGGATCGGATCTTGGAGGAGGGCCGGCCGCCCGGCGGGCGGCCGCTACACACAACCCGTTCGGCCTCTAATGTAGCGGCCGGCCGATGGCCGGCCGTCGGCGACGGTGCTGGCTCGCAGGAAAGCCGGCCGCCTGGCGGGCGGCCGCTACACAGAGGCAACGACCGCGTCGTGGTGGATGTAGCGGCCGGCCGCTGGCCGGCCGTGGCAGGTCCTGGGTATTGCAGGGGAACCCGGCCGCGTGGCGGCCCTCGCAAGCACAGCGACTCGGGAGCGCGCAGGCGCAAGGCCCGCCCCTACATCACATCAACCGTGCAGATGTGGGGCGCGACCGCCGGGCGCGCGGTCGTAGTCGTTCTTGGGGGCCAAGAAGCCGCCGGCGCGGCGCGCCGGCCCCACATCCACCATCGGCCCCTAATGCAACGGCGTGGACGGACCGGACCAGGACCCCGGATTGGGGTCCGGGGCAGGCTGGCGCGGCGGTGAGGGCAAAGTACGAGGATGGGCGAAGGTGCCCGGCGAGCGTGCTCGAGCCTGGCCGCAGCGGATGAAATGTCGGCAGATATTTACAAGTGCCGACGTTTCGTTCAGAATAATCCCGTGACGAGCCGAGAGAGAGCGCTGAAGCTGCTGCGGTCCCAAGGCATCCTGCGACCGCGCGACGTTGCCGAAGCCGGCCTACGGAGCGCGGTGCTCTGGGACCTTGCTCGCCAGGGGATCGTGGAGCGGGTCGGGCGTGGGCTGTACCGCCTCACTGGGGCTGATGTCACTGAACACGCCTCGCTGACCGAGGCGGCAAAGGCCGTTCCCGGCGGGGTGATCTGCCTGCTCACGGCCCTCGCCTTTCACGAGCTGACTACGCAGCTGCCGCACAGGGTGTGGATGGCGGTCGATCGCAAGGCGCGCAAGCCCAAGGCTCGCACTGTCGGGTTCGAGGTCGTCCGTTTCTCCGGCGCAGGGCTCGTCGAGGGCGTGGACGTACACCGCCTCGAAGGCGTCGCAGTGCGAATCACGAACCCCGCGCGGACGGTAGCCGACTGTTTCAAGTACCGAAACAAGGTCGGGCTCGACGTGGCGATGGAGGCCCTGCGGGACTGCCTCCATGATCGCAAGGCAACGGTGGATGAGCTCGTTCGGTTCGCGAGACTGGATCGTGTCTGGCGCGTCATGCGGCCCTACCTGGAAGCTTCGGTGTGAGCGTGGAAGGGCCGCGCAACCTCGCTGCCTCGGTCATGGCCCGGTTGAAGAACATCGCTTCAGCCCGCGGCGAGGACGTTCAACTCCTGATGACGCGCTTCGCAATCGAGCGGTTCCTCTATCGCCTCGAGCGCGCTGGGCACGGGAAGGAGTTCGTCCTTAAGGGTGCAATGCTGTTCGTTCTCCACGGCGGGTGGCCCTATCGGCCGACGCGTGACCTCGACCTCCTGACCTTTGGGGATGCGTCGCCGGAATCACTGGCAGATGTGGTTCGCCAAGCGTGCACCTGCCCGGTGGAGGACGATGCCCTGCGGTTCGATCCGGATTCGATCCATATCGAAGCGATCCGCGAGGGGCACCGGTACCAGGGGCAGCGCGTCGAGGTGAGCGTCCACGTCGATCGCGCAAGGCTCCGGCTCCAGATCGACATCGGCTTGGGCGATGCCGTCGTGCCGCCTCCGGATGTACTGCCCTACCCATCGTTGCTCGGTTTCCCGACGCCGCGGATCAGCGCCTACCCGAAGGAGGCGGTCGTGGCGGAGAAGGTCGAGGCCCTCGTGACCCTCGGGACGATCAACAGCCGCATGAAGGACTACTACGATCTCTGGGCGCTGAGCGCGAAGCTGACGTTCAAGGGCACTCCGCTCTCGCGGGCGCTGCGGGCGACCTTCGATCGACGCGCGACAAAGCTGCCCGATGCGCCACCGCCGGGCCTCACATCCGCTTTCGCGGTCGAACACGAAGGAATGTGGCAAGGGTTCCTCCGGCGCATCTCGCTGGCCGCCGACGCACCGCCGCTGGCCGCTGTTGTCGATGCGGTCGCCGAATTCGTGTTGCCACCGATGGCGGCAAACCGTGATGGCGTCCAATTCGATCTCGAATGGCGGCCGGGCGGCCCATGGCGGAAGAAGGCCGGAGTATCGTGACTGGGGCTTGCCGCCGATCAGCGCTGCAACCTCCTGTCGCGTACGGTGTCGTCCTCGGGACGACGGCCCTCACCCCGGCCGTCTCCCGCGCGCGGGAGAGGGTGGAAGACAGGGCGCGGAGATTATTGCCTGGCGGGCGGGGGATTGCTTCGTCGGTCCTCGCTGCGCTCGGTCCTCCTCGCAATGACAGGACTTCGGGGGCGCGCGGTCGTTGGCGTTCTTGGGGGCCGAAAAGCCGCCTGCGCGGGGCGTGGCCCGGCTAGGACGGCTTGCCGGCGGGGGTCACGATCGGCGGGTCGAACGGGATCTCCTTCCCGGCGATCGTCATGCTCGTGACCGTGGAGCCGGGGGGCAGGTCGTGCAGCACCTTGGCGAGACGGCGGCTGGCCCACGCAGCCCGAGAGCCGTCGCGCTCGAGCACGAGCTCCCAGCAGGTCAGGCAGAAGTGCGCGATGAGTCCGAACTCGACGGGCGAGCGGAAGCAGATGCGGGCGCGCAGGCAGTCGGGGCACTCCGAGACGCCGGCGTCCGTCCACGTCTGGTGGCCGCCGGAGCCCGGCGCGTCGAAGGTGATCGTGCGGAGCGTCCGGCCGCCCCGCGTCACCGCGTCCACGAGGGTGTCAACGAGGGCGCGTGCCAGGTTCTTGACGGCGCGCGCTTCCTCGTCCGATTTGCCGATCCCGAAGTTGACCATCGCGTGCCTCCTTGCCCGAGAGGGACAGCGGCGGCTTGACTGATGCGGCGCGGCCGTCCTGCCGGGGTGGAAGGAAGCTTGGCGCGCGACGGGGCACGGTACGTGCCGCGGGCGGCCGCTACACAAACCCCTCGGGCTTCTAATGTAGCGGCCGGCCGGTGGCCGGCCGCGGCACGTCCTGGGCCTTGCGGGAGAACCCGGCCGCCCGGCGGGCGGCCGCTACACACAACCCCTCGGGCTTCTAATGTAGCGGCCAGCCGCTGGCCGGCCGTCGGCGACGGTGCCGGGTCGCAGGAAAGCCGGCCGCCCGGCGGGCGGCCGCTACACGACCCCTCGGGCTCCTCATGTAGCGGCCGGCCGCTGGCCGGCCGTCAGCGACGGTGCCGGCTCGGAGGAAGGCCGGCCGCCCGGCGGGCGGCCGCTACACAACCCCTCGGGCTCCTCATGTAGCGGCCGGCCGCTGGCCGGCCGTCGGCGACGGTGCCGGCTCGCAGGAAACCCGGCCGCCCGGCGGGCGGCCGCTACACACAACCCGTCCGGCCTCTAATGTAGCGGCCGGCCGCTGGCCGGCCGTCGGCGACGGTGCCGGCTCGCAGGAAACCCGGCCGCCCGGCGGGCGGCCGCTACACACAACCCGTCCGGCCTCTAATGTAGCGGCCGGCCGCTGGCCGGCCGTGGCACGTCCCGGGCATTGCGGGGGAACCCGGCCGTGCGCGCGGAGGCACTTCCAGGACAACGAAAGCCAGGCGAACGTGCAAGTCCGTGGCGGCCGCCGTGCGGGACCTGAAATCGCACGTCCGGCGCCCTCTGGTGCGCTATCATCGCAACATTACGACAACGTAACCGATCCTTCAGGACACAGGCCTTGTAACGAGGCACGTTGGAGGAAGGAGGGATTCCACCATGGCCACGAGACGGGATGGAATTTCTGGAGATCGTGCCAGGAAAACCCTGGCGGCACTCGACCTAGCCCCCGATCAGGCGCGAGCAATCCACTGCGCGAAACTCGGTCAGAATCGGTGCGTGTCGTGCCGGGGAAGGACGCCAACCAGGTCCGGGAGCGTGGGCATTCTGGTTGTCGTTTGCGGCGTGTTGATCGCGTGCGGGCTGTCGGCCCATCGAGCTTTCGGCCAGGAAACTGCGCAAGCCCCGGCTCGACCCGCCGACCGATGGTTCATAACCGCATCCCTCGGCACCACGACGGGCGGGCCGGCGAGCGACATCGAATCCGCAATGGTGGCTGCCGGCTTCAATCGACCGTCATCCTCATTCGGCGGGCCGCCGATTACACACCCCTTTTCGCAGACCGGCGCCAACGGGAGCGGGCTCTCGTGGGAGGTGGACGTGCATCGTGCCGTCGGCCCCAACCTCCTGCTGGGATTGCTGGTGAGCGACGCTCCGATCGGCGTCACCTACGGCAACCATGACCCCTACCTCTTCTTGAACCTCACGTATTCGGCCTTCACCGTTGCGCCGACCGTCGCCTTCCGGGTCTCCGATAACCTCCATGTTGGGATCGGTCCCGCGATCTACTCCGTCAAGGTCAGCCAGGGTCTGTCGGGCGGCGGCGAGACGAAGAGCCAATCGGCGACGAAGGTAGGCGCCCTGCTGGACCTCGGGCTGAAGTTCCCGGCGCAGTCGCGCGTCTTCGCACTTGTGTCGCTGCAATACCGCTACGTCGGCAGGACCCGGATCGGGCCCTTCGTATCCAGTTTCAACGAGAACTCGGCAACCCTGCCGGCCACGGATGTTTCCTTCAACCATTTCTTCGCCTCCGCCGGGGTGGGTGTCAGGCTGTGAAGGACGACTGAAACGATCTGTCCCCGGCGGACCGGGCCGCCGTGCGGAGAAGGCGAGGACTTCGTGGGACGGGATTGCCACGGCTCCCGCGCGGGCGCGGGAGCCTCGCAATGACAACAGTTCGGGAGCGGGCGGGCGTTACCCGAGACAATCCCGCTCGGTGTTGAATGTAGCGGCCGGCCGCTGGCCGGCCGTGGCACGTCGCGGGCATTACGGGAGAACCGGCCGCCCGGCGGGCGCCCGCTACACACAACCCGTCCGGCCTCTAATGTAGCGGCCGGCCGCTGGCCGGCCGCGGCACGTCCTGGGCCTTGCGGGAGAACCCGGCCGCCCGGCGGGCGAGGGAGGCGTCCCCTCCGCCGGCGGCGCCAGGCCGGGGGGCGGGAAACCGCTCCGAGACGACTGGAAGAGTTCGGTCAGAGGACCGAGCCGCGACGAACTCGAGGATCGCGCGCCGGCGGCGCGTACCGATCGGCGGCGGAGGCGTGCTCGCGGGCGACCTGATCGCGCAGCTGGGCCGGCTCGAGCACCTCGCAGGCGGCGCCCCAGCCGAGGACCCACGGCACCAGCTCCACGGTGGACGCCACGACCAGGCGCAGCTCGACGCCGCCGTCCGCAAGCTGCTCGACCCGCTGGCTCGGGTGCCAGCGCGCCTCGCAGACCTTGCGCGCGGCCTCGGCGGTGAAGCGCAGGCGGACCGCCGTGCCTTCCTCGTCGGAGAGCCACACCTCCCACGCCTGGTCGAGGCGGGCGAGCAGGTCGTCGGTGGGCGGCGGGTCGAACGTCTCGCCGGTGAGCGCGGCCGTGCGCACCCGCTCGAGCTTGAAGACGCGAACCGCGCCCCGCGGCTCGGCGAGCCCGATCGCGTACACCGACGGCTCGCGCGAGGCGGGCTCGAGCAGGTACGGAGCGAACCGGTAACGGGTCGCGGTGTTGCGGCTCGCGCCCTGGTACTCGACCTCGAGCCACCTGCGGGTCGCCCAGCCGTACGCCATCGCGCGGAACACGTCGGCGAACCTGTGCTCGCCACCGCCCTCGGCGCGCTCGACCAACCGGTCCATGAACCGCCCGAGGTCCTCCGGGACCACGACGGCCAGCCTCCTGACGGCCTCGCGCACCGCCGGGTTGGGCTCGTCGCTGTGGCGCAGCAGGAGCCTTGCTGCAAGGTAGACGGCGGCCGCCTCTTCGAGTTGGAAGCTCACGGGGCCGAGCTGGATTCTCGCGCCGTCGACGAGGCGCCAGCCGCGCTTCTCGGCGACGATGGGGAGCTTGCCGCTCGTCGAGAGCTCGAGGAGGTAGACGCGGACGGTGCGCTCCGCGATGCCGAGCCGAGCCGCGAGCTCGCGGGTCGTCCAGCGCCGCTGCGGCGAGCGCGCGAACAGACACTGCAGCTCGACCAGGCGCGCGGCCTTGGTCATCGCATCGGCAAACACCATGGCCGGAGGATAGCTCACGCCGGCGGGGTGGGCGGTCGCGAACTGGAGGGGCGCCGTGCTCGCCCTTCGGTCGCCTGACGGGCGGGGGATTGCTTCGTCGCCGCTGCGCGGCGCCTCGCAATGACAGTAGCTCGGGACGCGGGCGGGCGAGGGCGCCCGCCCCACAAGTCGTCGTTCTGCCTTGGGGCGCGGCCGCCCTCGGCCGCGCGGTGGTGATTGTTCCTGCGGGGCAGGAGACCGCCGGCGCGGCGCGCCGGCCCCACATCCAGGACCAGAACCCTGGTCCAATGTGGGGCGCGCACGCCGTGCGCGCGGTCGTTCGCGTCGGCAAGGGCTAGGCCGCCGGCGCGCCGGCCCCACATCTGCACGCAAGCTCTCGGGAGTCGTGGCTTGTGTGGGGCGCGCACGCCGTGCGCACGGTCGTTCGCGTTGGCAAGGGCAAGAGACCGCCGGCGCGGCGCGCCGGCCCCACATCCACGACCAGAACCCTGGTCCAATGTGGGGCGCGCACGCCGTGCTCGCGGTCGTTCGCGTCGGCAAGGGCAAGAGACCGCCGGCGCGGCGCGCCGGCCCCACATCTGCACGCGAGCTCTCGGTGTCGTGCCTTGTGTGGGGCGCGCACGCCGTGCGCGCGGTCGTTCGCGTTGGCAGGGGCCAAAAGCCGCCGGCGCGCCGCGCCGGCCCCACATCCACGACCAGAACCCTGGTCCAATGTGGGGCGCGCACGCCGTGCGCGCGGTCGTTCGCGTTGGCAAGGGCAGGAGACCGCCGGCGCGGCGCGCCGGCCCCACATCTGCGCGCAAGCTCTCGGGAGTCGTGCCTTGTGTGGGGCGCGCACGCCGTGCGCGCGGTCGTTCGCGTTGGCAGGGGCTAGGCCGCCGGCGCGCCGGCTCCACATCTGCACGCAAGCTCTCAGGAGTCGTGCCTTGTGTGGGGCGCGCACGCCGTGCGCGCGGTCGTTCGCGTTGGCAGGGGCAAGAGACCGCCGGCGCGGCGCGCCGGCCCCACATCTGGACGCAGGCTCTCGGGAGTCGTGCCTTGTGTGGGGCGCGCACGCCGTGCGCGCGGTCGTTCGCGTTAGCAGTGGCAAGAGACCGCCGGCGCGGCGCGCCGGCCCCACATCTGCGCGCAAGCTCTCGGGAGTCGTGCCTTGTGTGGGGCGCGCACGCCGTGCGCGCGGTCGTTCGCGTTGGCAGGGGCCAAAAGCCGCCGCGCGCCGGCTCCAGGTGCAAGACATTCGCGCCGCGGATCACGTCTCATCTGGACACAGCACGAGCCGTCGCCTGAGCTGAGGCTTATAGTGTGAGTAGTGATTCTCGCGGCTCAGGACGAGAGGAGAAAACCATGAGACGGAGTTCAATTGCGATCCTCGGGGCGCTCTTGGTGGCCCATGCGGCGTCGGCGCAGTTCGCCCAGCAAGGGAACAAGCTCCGCGGCGGTAGCGCCGTCGGGGCGGTCAAGCAGGGCTCCTCGGTGGCGATCTCGGCGGACGGCAACACCGCGGTCGTCGGCGGACCCAACGACGCCAACGGGGCCGGTGCCGCATGGGTGTTCGGGCGCAGCGGAGGCGCGTGGTCGCGGCAGGGCGGCAAGCTGGTCGGCACGGGCGCGGTCGGGCCGGCCGGGCAAGGGTGCGCGGTGGCGATCTCGAGGGACGGCAACACCGTCATCGTCGGCGGCAACGCCGACGACTCGAACACCGGCGCGCTGTGGGTGTTCACGCGCTCGGTGGGCTCGTGGTCGCAGCAGGGCGGGAAGCTGGTCGCCGCGGACGCCGCCGGGTCCCCGAAGCTGGGCTCCTCGGTATCGCTCTCCGCGGACGGCACCATCGCCATCGCCGGAGGGCCCTCCGACCACTCGGGCCTCGGTGCCGCCTTCGTCTTCACGCGCCACGGCGTGGTGTGGTCGCAGCAGGGGAGCAAGCTGGTGGGCACCGGCGCCGTCGGGACCCCCCTGCAGGGCCACTCGGTCGCGATCTCCGGCAACGGCGACACCGCCATCGTCGGCGGCTACGGCGACAACAGCTCCGCCGGCGCCGCGTGGATGTTCACGCTCAGCAACGGGGTCTGGTCGCAGCAGGGGAGCAAGCTCCTCGCAAGGGACGCCGTCGGGACCGCCTATCAGGGCGCGTCGGTGGACCTGTCGTCGGACGGCACCACCGTCGTCGTGGGCGGCTATCAGGACAACTCCGACGTCGGCGCCGCCTGGATCTACACCCGCGGCCGCACGGGAGTATGGGTGCAGCAGGGGAACAAGCTCGTCGGCACCGGCGCCAACGCCAGCTCCGGCCAGGGCTCTTCGGTGGCGATCTCGGGTGACGGGAACACCGTCGTCGTCGGCGGGCCCAACGACGCCCCGACCGGCGCCGCGTGGATGTTCACGCGCAGCGGCAGCACGTGGTCGCAGGTAGGGGCCAAGCTGGTCGGCACGGGCGCGACCGGCGACGCCTCGCAGGGCCAGGCGGCGGCGATCTCCTCGGACGGCGGCACCGTGATCGTGGGCGGCCCCTCCGACGATTCGAACATCGGCGCGGCGTGGGTGTTCGAGGCCCCGACGTACACCGTCTGGGTGCCGGTGGCAAGCCACAACCCCGGCAAGAACGACAGCCAGTGGCGCAGCGACCTCGGCCTGCTCAACACGGGCACGGCGACGGCCAACGTGCAGGTCAAGTTCTTCGGGAGCAGCGTCGTGAGCGACGCGACCTACGTGCCGGCCGGGGCGCAGTCGATCCTGACCGACGTCGTCGGACAGCTCAGCGGGGTCAACTCGGGGGCGCTGGAGGTCTTCTCCGACCAGCCGCTCAGGGTCACCGGGCGCACGTACAACCAGGTCTCGGCGACGTCGGGCTGCTACCCCAACGGCACGCAGGGGCAGGACTACCCTGCGCTCTCGACGGGTGACGGGCTGGCGGCGAGCCAGAGCGCGTACCTCCCGGGCCTTATCGAGAACGGCGCGTACCGCAGCAACATCGGGGTGGTGAACACGGGCACGGCGAGCGCGTTGGTACTGGTCGAGCTCTACAACGGAGCGGGGACCAGGCTCGCGTCCTACTCGGTGAACCTGACCGCGGGGCAGTGGGCTCAGGAGACGCAGCCGTTCCTGAGCAAGGCCGGGCAGACCGCGATGGACCGAGGGTACGCCAGGGTCACGGCGCAAACGGGGTCGGGCGTGTTCGCGTTCGCATCGGTGATCGACAACCTCACCAACGACCCGACCACGGTGGCGATGCAGCGCTGAGCGACCCCCGGGTGGACGCGGGCCGGGCGTGTTTCGACCCGTGGCGTGGCTGCTCTGATGAGCTGGCCCCCGGCTTCCGCGGGGGTGACGACCAGTACCCCTGAAGGCAGGGCTCGCCTGCTAAAATAACTATATGGCAGACAGCGCAAAGAGCCAGGATCGCCGCCACTGGCCGGTGCGCCGGTTCACACTCGCCGACCAGCCTTCCGAGGACCTGACCGGCCAGACTACGGCGGAGGAGCGGCTCGAGATGATGTGGCCGCTCGCGCTAGAGGCCTGGACTCTGGCCGCGCTGACCCTCCCCGATTACCCCCGCGCTGCGGCGCCGGTCCGCCTCGTGGTCGCGGCTGTCGGGGCGCGGGCGATCGAACCGTGAACGAGGACTTCCTCGACCTACTCAGGTGCCTGCTCGAGGCAGGGGCGCGCTTTCTCGTGGTGGGGGCGCACGCGCTGGCGGTGCACGGCGTGCCGCGCGCGACCGGCGATCTCGACGTCTGGATCGACCGCGATGGCGCCAACGTGGATCGCGTATGGGCGGCGGTCCTGCGGTTCGGAGCGCCGGTCGAGGCGCTGGGCATCACCCGGCGCGACCTCGAGACGCCGGGCGTGGTCGTGCAGATCGGATTGCCGCCACGCAGGATCGACCTCATCACGGAGATCACAGGCGTGGACTTCGAGGAGGCGTGGGGCGCTCGAGTGTCGCACCGCGTCGGGACGCTCGAGGTTCCTTTCCTGGGACGCGAGCAGCTGGTCCGCAACAAGCGTGCGACCGGCCGCCTGAAGGATCGCGCGGACCTCGAGGCGCTGGGCGAGAAACCCTAGGAGCGTGTCGCGCATAGACTCCGGCTGCGGCTCGCGCTGGCATCCGGCTGGCGGTGTTGGCCTTCGCGAAACGTCCTCGACGTAGTACCAACTACGCCTGCGGGCGTTTCGCTCGGCCGCCTTGCCAGCCGGCGCCATCGCGACCCTCGCTTTCGTCGCTATGCGGAACACGCTCCTAGTCTCCGGTCCGCACGTTCGATCCGGGAGAATTCCGCGAGGCGGGGCGTCGCCCTACGCCAGCTCGCGAAGCCGATCCAGGAGCCGGACCATGCTCATGGTGTCGACGGCGCAGTAGCGGAGCAGGGCGTCGCGCAGATGCTGCTTCTCGTCGGCGGTCATGGCGTCGCCGTGGAACATCAGGCGCTCGAGCTCGAGGCTCGCGGTGGCGCCTTCGGCGATCTCGAGGTCGGCGTAGGGCGAACGGGAAGGGGATCGGTCGTTCGATCCACTCGAGGCGGGACCCGGAGAGACAGGGGTTTGCGACGTCTCAGGGTTGGGAACGGGATTGCCGCGTCGGCCCGCCTCCGGCGGGCCTCCTCGCAATGACAGGGCTTCGGGGGATGACGCGATTGCTTCCTCGCCCGGCTTCGCCGGGCTTCTCGCAATGAAACCAAGGTGGGAGGGGACGAGGGCGGGGAGGACGGCCTTGAGGCTGAAGCTGCCGTGGAAGTCGGGGTGGTAGACGTGCGCGCGGACGATGGGGAGCGGGTCGGCGAGGCGCTCCGCGATGTCGAGGAGATCGTCCGCGAGGGCGGGTACGGTGTCGGCGAGCATCTCGATGCGGCCTCGCTCGAATCCGGCGTTGTAGGCGACGACGGTGGCTGCGCCGCTGCAGGCCTCGACGAGGCGGCGCGCCAGCTCGGGGCGGGGGTCGCCGGGACCGTCCGCGAGCCACTCGTGGTGGGCGAGGGTGCCGTCCTCGGCGAAGCGATCGCAGCTGAACTGCACGGGCACCTGATCGTACGGATGGCAGCCGTCCCAAACCGGGATGGCGAGCGCGACGGTCTCGAAGTCGAGGAATGCGAGCGGCGCCTTGAACACCTGCAGCGCCCTGGCGAGGCCGGGCTCGACGATGAGGCGGCCGCTCTGGACCGCCAGCCGTTGGCGGTTCTGAATCGCCGTGAGGCCCGCGGCCGGCAGCTCGGCGATCGTCTCGAACCCCTGCTCGATGAGGCGGTCGCCGCCGTTCCTCACGGCGTAGAGCGTGCTGACGTGATGCTCCGGGACGTGTCGCCAGCAGCGGGCCATGAACGGGCACTCGTGCGGCTTGCGGCAGTGCTCGCCGATCGGGACGTCGGGCAGGCCACCCGCGAGCATGCTCAGTTGGCCGGCAATCAACTCCGGCAGGTCGGCCTGCAGCGCCTCCGCCTCGGCGGTGACGTCCTCGCGGACGAAGAGGTCCTCGAGATCCGGGTAGGCGCACGCGCGGTTGAGGTGCATCAGCTCGGCGCGCGCAACGTCGAGGCCGTTCGAGCGCAGCACGTGGAGCTGGATGGCGATGTCCGGGAGGTGCTCCTCCTTGAGCCTGGTCGAGGACTTCACCTCGATGAGGTGGAAGCGATCGCCGTCGCGCTCGAGGATGTCCACCGCGGCGTAGACGTTGTCCGCGGTGAACGACGCCTCGTAGATGGCCGGGACCCGATAGAAGAGCAGCTCGCGGGTCCTCGAGATCCGCGCGGCGAAGGCGTTGTGCGGCAGGTCCACGAGCTCGCCCCCGGGGACGTAGGTCCGCGCCACCTCGCCCACCCGCGTGCCCTGGTCGAAGAGCGCCTGCTGCGCGGGGTCGGGTACGAGCTCGGGCGCGCCGGGCTCGTGGACGCGCCACCACAGCTGCTTGTGGCATTGGAGCCCGGCGGTGAAGCGGGACTTGGAGAGGCGAAGGGCGATCGGCATGGGGTGCGCGGCCTACGGGCCGGCGGGGCCCGGTCGGCGACGGGAGCAGTCTAGTCCAACGACGAGAGCGTGGCGTCCGGACGCGACAAACGTAGCGGCCGGCCGCTACGCAACGATCACAACGGCGTCATGTCTGATGTAGCGGCCGGCCGCCGGCCGGCCGTGAAGCATCTCGCGGGCTCGGAGGACGGCCGGCCGCCCGGCGGGCGGCCGCTACGCAACGATCACAACGGCGTCATGTCTGATGTAGCGGCCGGCCGCCGGCCGGCCGTGTGCCGCCACGGCGTTCGGACCGAACGGCCGGCCGCCCGGCGGGCGGCCGCTACGCAACGATCACAACGGCGTCGTGTCTGATGTAGCGGCCGGCCGCCGGCCGGCCGGGTGTCGCCACGGCGTTCGGACGGAACGGCCGGCCGCCCGGCGGGCGGCCGCTACGCAACGATCACAACAGGGTCGTGTCTGATGTAGCGGGCGGCCGCTACGCAACGATCACAACGGCGTCATGTCTGATGTAGCGGCCGGCCGCTGGCCGGCCGTGTGCCGCCACGCCGTTCGGACGGGACGGCCGGCCGCCCGGCGGGCGGCCGCTACGCAACGATCACAACGGCGTCGTGTCTGATGTAGCGGCCGGCCACTGGCCGGCCGTGTGCCGCCGCGCCGGCGCGGCTACCTGATCCTCCGGATGAGGCCCGCGCAGCGCGCGCATTCGAGCGTCTCCAGCAAGGTGGACGTCACGACGACCTCGCGGCGCTGGGAGGGCGGGCATACGCACCGCTGACCGTTGTCGCGGGCCCGCTGCCGCACTCGGACGCAGTCCTCGCAGAGCGGCGGCCGACTGGTCTGAATGGGGCCGAGCGCCGCGTGGCAGCCTTCACAGTAAAGCCGGGCCATGTCGCCGGCGCAGAACTCGCAGTTCGCGCGGTGGCAGGGCGCCCATGTTCGCCTGACCTCTCCGTCGGACGGGAACAGGAACGACGGCAACGGGCCGGGCACCGAGACCGGGCGCCGATTGACCCGATCCGGCCGCCTCGTCGTACCCGGGAGCCGCTCCCACAGGGCCTGACATACCGCGAGCACGGCGGTGCGCATCCCGGCCCTCTCCCTCCCGTGATCGCCGGACGGCGCCGGAGAGGGAGCCTTCCTCCCGTTGCTGTCCTGCGAGGAACCACCGGGTGATGGTCGAGACGCGATGCCTGTCCACTCCTGGAAGACTCCCACGGCAGGCCTCCTGTCGGTGAGACAACCGCCGGTGGAGGCCGGGTCATTCTCAGGGCCATGTCCGGGCATGTAGCGCTCTGTTCCCAGTTGTCGCACTTTCATTGTGAGCCTACCGAATGATCGGCCACGCTTCCGCGAGCGCGAGATCTAGAACGTTGATGCTATTTAGATTATTGAACATGGTACGGAGGTTGCGAGAGCATGGTCCGGAGGCCACGTGTCGCCGATTCAGGCTCACCGCTTGCCAGCCCCCCCCGCGGCCGCCGAGGAGCGCCGGGCCGTGCCCAGGGTCGAGCCGAAGCAGGCGCTCGCCGCGACGGTCCTGACGGCGCAGGCCGCGCGCATCATCGACATCTCCTCCCGCGGGGCGCAGGTCGAGGTCGCCAACATCCTGCAGCCGTCGGGGCGGTGCGACCTGCGGATTCAGTTCGCCGACGGCGAGTTCGCGGTCCACGCCATCGTCCGGCGCTGCCGTGCGTCGGGTTTCGGCGTCAACGAGAAGAACCAACCGGTCGTCCTGTATCGCGCCGGCCTCGAGTTCGACGAGGTCGATCCCTACTCGGCGGCGCGCCTCTCGTCCAACGTGCTCTTCCAGGCCGGAAGTTGATTCGCACCTGACGGCCGACAGCGCACCTCGCTTCAAGGACCAGGACGACTGGTCATCGGGTTGGGGAGGGGATCGCCGCGTCGGTCCTCGCTTTGCTCGGTCCTCCTCGCGATGACAGTGAGCGCAGAGCCCCCGGATGGGGCGTCTACCGCTGACATCGCGAGCCTGGCCGCAGGTGGGCCGAGCGGGTCGCTACCCAACCGTTGTCATTGCGAGGCTCCCGCGCGGGCGCGGGAGCCGCGGCAATCCCCCGGCGTGGCGAGCGTGGCCGGCCACTCGTCGTTCTCCCTCTTCCGTCGGGAGGGGGCGGAGCAAGGGCACCAAGGGCAGCACACAAGTTTCGACCATAAGAGAACGGGCGGCCGCGAGGGCCGCCCAACCTCTAGATTGCGCCGGCATCGGTATCCACGGGCGGGGCCTGCCGGCGCCGTTGAGAGAACGAGCGGCGGCAGGACGGGCCTCTACGTGGCGAGTGCCGGCTCGCTGACCAGCTCCTCGAAGAGAGTTCGGTAGTGGATCATGGCCTGGCGCAGGTCCTCCGTGGTGGCCTGCCCCTTCATCTGTCGAAGGGCGATCCCGTGGGCGGTTCGGTAGTTCTCCATGACCAACGGATGGTCCACGGATATGTCGGCCGCTCGCTGCTCGAAGTCGCTCACCGGATAGCCGCGCGTCGACATCACGTCACCCAGCAGCTGGTCGGCCTCGGTCACCGCGCTGGCGGGTCCGTCCACGAACCTCGCCTGGATTCTGCGCCAGGACTCTTCGTAGCGCGTACGGTCGGCGGGCGCGAGCGGCTTGAGGTGGAGGTTGTCGACTCGCGTCGTGCGCTTGTCGAGCCCGGCTTCCCCGTGCCGCCGGCTGCCGCCGTCCTTCACGGCACGGTCGTATTCAGCCCCACCGAATTTGGTGCGCAGTCCTGCGGTGCGGCGCTTGCGGAGAAGGGACAACGTTACGATGACTGCGGCTGCCACCACCACCAGGACGACGATCGCGACTATTGCTGTTGTGCTCATGGCCTGCCTCCGGTCTCGGTGCGATTCTGTCGGTCAAAAGGTCAAGGGTTGTGACGGTCGCGCGGACGCTTCGGGATGGTCGGAGCCGGGCGCGTAGGAGGCGCCGGCCGGTAGGCGTGAACCGACTTCTGGTCCGCGCGGCGTTCGCCGTTGCGGGGCGGCGTCACGTCGTAGCCCCGTCCCCAGTGGCCGTAGTCGCGTCCGGCCGGCTCGTAGTAGCCGCCGACGTAGGTGACCGCTACGCCCCCGTCATATCCGGGGCCGGTGGCGATGCAGGCACACAGCCCCGCAAACACCAGGAGCCCGAGCGCACTCAGCAGCCAACGTTGATGAAGGATGTTCATTTTGGCTCCTTCTTGGTATCGGTGTCCGACCACTCCATCAATCCGAAGAACGCTCCACTCGGATCGGCGACGACCGCCAGATTGTCCCCATGGCGATCGATGTGCGGTTCGACGAGCACTCGCCCGCCCAGTGCGACGACCTTGGCGGCCGCGGCGGTAGCATCCGCCACCCTGACGAAGTTGAGCCAGTGGGGATGACGGTGGGAGGAATCGCCGGGGAACGGATTCACGCTCGCGCGAGCGTAGTCGTCGCTCGAGAGGATGACGTGTTCCTGAGAGTCCTCGCTTGGCACCTCGAAGACGTCGTAGCCGAAGAGCGTCTGGTAGAAGGCCGCGTCGGTGTCCGGATCCTGCGTTTGGAGCGAACTCCAGATCCACTCTCCGGGCGCCGCCAGGACGTCGGCAGGGTCACCGCTGCTGGAGGCGAGGACGGCAAAGACGGCCCCCTGCGGATCGGCCAGGACCGCCTGGCGGCCGCGTTGCGGGAAGCTCCTGGCGTCGAACACGACCTTGGCCCCGTGCGCAAGCGCCGTTTGCTTCGCGGCGTCGACGTCTGCAACCGCGATGAAGGTAAGCCACGCCGGCTGCCGGTGCTCACCCTGCGGCAGGGAGCGCTGGAAGATGCCTCCTACCGGCCGGCCATCGAGAAACGCCGCGGCGTATTCAGCCTTCTTGCCATGGATGTCCTGGAACGTCCAGCCGAACAACTCGGAGTAGAACGCCTTCGCGCCGGCGAGGTCCGGGGTCACCAGTTCGACCCAGATCACCTTGCCGACGTGGTGCTCGGACGTCGCGGGTTGAACGAGGGGGGGCAGTTCGAACGGTGCCGCCATGACCGTCACAGCGCTGGCGGCGCACAGGATCAGAACGCACAGGCCATGCGGCAGGAGATGTCGGACTCGGTGTCTCGTGATCATCGTAGGGCGCCTTCTTTCTTGGTCACCTACGAACCTATTCTTGGTGGTGCCGCACGGGAAGCGTATCTAATACCTCGGAGCACCGATGCGGCCTAGGTCCAAACTACGCAGCCGGTCATCGAGTCCGCGAGCGTGGCCGCAAGCGAGTCGAAGGAGGCGCTACCCAACCTGTTGTCATTGCGAGGCTCCCGCGCGGGCGCGGGAGCCGTGGCAATCCCGTGGGCCACAAGGGCGGGGCGGTGTCGGATTGGGTTCGGGATTGCTTCGTCGGTCCTCGCTGCGCTCGGTCCTCCTCGCAATGACATTGGTTCGTTGAGCCTCGAACGGACAGCGGCCACCCCTGTCATTGCGAGGCTCCCGCGCGGGCGCGGGAGCCGTGGCAATCCCCCGGGATAGCGATCGACTTTGGTTCAGCGGCCCATGGCGACGAGCGCGAGGTTCTCGCGGCGGGCGCGCAGGACGCGCGCGACGATGGGCATCGCCGAGAGCGCGAATCCCCAGGCGGCGATCGCCAGGACGCCGGTGATCACCGGGGCCAGCGCGATGTTCTCCAGCACCAGCCACGCGATGGCGATGCAGCCCGCGGCCGGGAGCAGGGCGAACGCCTGCGCGAGGAAGCTCAGGAGCGCCGCGGTGCCGTGCGGCTTGCCGGCGTTCCCGAGCTTGCCCAGGTCCACGCTCTTCGGAAAGACCGTCGCGAGCAGGGCGTTGACCGGCGCCAGGATGAGGTGCGACGCGAGCCCGCCGAAGAGCACGGCGAGCAGCAGCGCGGGCGAGACGCCGGGGAAGATGATCGCCAGCGGCACGAGCGCGAACGCGAGCGCGGCCGCGAACAGCAGGGTCGACGCGGCGAGCTTGCCGATCAGCAGGTCGCGCTCGCCCACCGGCTGCAGGAACTGGAGGACGAGTCCGCTGCCGTCGGCGGCGAATTGGTTGCAGGTGACCGAGGAGAGGTTGGCGAGCCCGATGAAGACCGCGAGGGCCGCGATCGCCACGGGCTGCGCCAGGAATCCGGCGGGCCTGCCGGCGCCGCGGCTGAAGACGAGTGCGAACAGCACGGTGGTGAACACCGGGCTGATCAGCAGCATCTTGCCGCGCACCGTGCGCAGGATGGTGCGGATCTGCGCGGTGGCCGTCGCGGAGGCGAGCGAGGAGAAGCCGGGCCACCGCGACATCTGCACGCGCATCGGGGTCCGCGACACGCGCGGTCCGCTCGTCTCCGGCGTGTCGAGCAGGCGCCGGTGGAGCGCGGCGGTGCCGGCGTACGCGAGCGCGGCGAGCACGGCCAACCCGCCGAGGCTCATGGCGGCGCCGCCGCCGCGGCCGGCGCTCCCGTCTGCGAGGCTGAAGGCGTAGAGGCCGGACGGCAGGACGCGGAGCGCGACAGGGATCTCGGCGTCGAGCCCCTCGGCTTTGCGCTTCTCTCCCTCTCCCGCTCGCGGAAGAGGGCGGGGTGAGGGATCCGGCGTCGTGCGCGCCGCCGGCGCGCCGACGGACCGGTGCCCGCGGGCGAAGAACTGCGGCACCAGCCCTGCGGCCGACAGCACCATGAAGATCACGAGCGTCGCCGCCTCGCCGCGGCGGCGGTCGCGCAGCAGGACCTGCATGCCGAGCGAGAGCACCGCCGAGAAGCAGGCGAAGAAGGCGAGCAGGAGGGCGCCGGCGAGCATCGCGACGAGCGTGAGCACCAACCGGCCGGCGACGAGCGTCCCCAGCGGCAACGCGAGGGCCACGGCGGCGAACAGCAGGAAGATCGGGTCGAGGACGGCGCGGAACAGCTCGAGGCGGCGCAGGAAGGAGATCGGGATCGGCAGCAGGCGCAAGAGCTCGCCGCGCTCGAAGCCGGTCTGGCCGGCCAACGCGAGCGGTCGGAGGAGGAACCACATCAGGGGCATGAGGAAGCCGATGGTGAGGACCATCGTGACGCCCTGGCTGCCGGGGTTGGTGCCGAGCGCCCACCCGGCGAACCCGCCGGCCGCCGCCATGCCCAGTACCGCCGGGATCAAGAGTACGGTCGCGACCGCGGGCAGGGTCGCCTGGGACCATCTGGAGAAGCGCTCGAGCGAGTCGCGCCTGCGGCCGCCGCGCAGCCCGTTGACCAGCAGCCGCCATTGCAGCCACACCATCGACTTCACGAGGCGCAGGGTCATGCCAGCCAGTCCAACGCCGGTTTGGCGGTTTCGTCCGCGCCGACGAGGTCGAGGAAGATCTCCTCGAGCGTCTTGCCGACGGAGCCCGAACGCAGCGCCGCCATCGAGTCCTGCGCGACGAGCTTCCCATGGTGGATGACGCCGATGTGGTCGGCGAGGCGCTCGACGATCTCGAGGATGTGCGAGGTGAGGAAGACGGTGCCGCCTCGCCCGACGAAGTGGTGGAGCAGGTCCTTGATCTGGCGCGAGGCGATCGCGTCGATCCCCTCGAACGGCTCGTCGAGGAAGAGCAGCTTCGGCGCCGGGAGGACGGCGACCGCGAGCGCCAGCTTCTTGCGCATGCCGTGGGAGTAGTCGGCGACGAGCTTGCCGGCGGCCGGGGTCAGGTCGAGGAGGTCGAGCAGCTCGCCGGCGCGGGTCTGGATCGTCGCGCGGTCGAGCCCGTGGACCTGGCCCACGAACGCGAGCGTCTCGACCGCGGTGAGGCGCTCGAACAGCGCCTGCTCCTCGGGGATCACGCCGACCTGGCGCTTGATCGCCAGGCCGTCGTCGGCGGGATCGATGCCGAGGATGCGCACCGTTCCGCCGGAGAGGCCCAGGAGTCCGGTGAGGCACTTGATCGTCGTGGACTTGCCGGCGCCGTTGGGCCCGAGGAAGCCGTACATCGTGCCGTACGGCACGGCGAGGTCGATGCCGTCCACGGCCGCCAGCTCGCCGAAGCGGCGCGTGAGGCCGTGCGTTTCGATCGCGAGATCCATGGTCGGGGATTGTATAGGACCGCACGCGGAGATCGCAGGATGGGGCAGGGGATTGCTTCGTTGGTCCTCGCTTCGCTCGGTCGTCCTCGCAATGAAAGCGAGTCGGAGGCGTCTCCCGATGCGCGGCCCGATGTGGGGCGCGCACGCCGTGCGCGCCGTCGTTGTCGTCGGAAGAGCAAGAGACCGCCGGCGCGGCGCGCCGACCCCACATCTGCACTCGAGCTTCCGGGAGCCGTGGCTTGTGTGGGGCGCGCACGCCGTGCGCGCCGTCGTTGTCGTCGGAAGGGCAAGAGACCGCCGGCGCGGCGCGCCGGCCCCACATCTGCACTCGAGCTTCCGGGAGCCGTGGCTTGTGTGGGGCGCGCACGCCGTGCGCGCCGTCGTCGTCGTCGGAAGGGCACGAGACCGCCGGCGCGGCGCGCCGGCCCCACATCTGCACTCGAGCTTCCGGGAGCCGTGGCTTGTGTGGGGCGCGCACGCCGTGCGCGCCGTCGTCGTCGTCGGAAGGGCACGAGACCGCCGGCGCGGCGCGCCGGCCCCACATCTCGCGACGGCACCCGCGTCCGCGGCGTGGCGAGCGACGGGGGCATGAGACACTAACGGCGGCGATCAGCGGTCTTGACCGAACCGGCACCCGAGCGCGCACCGCAACTCGTCCGAGGCCTGGGGGCCTGGGACGGGACGCTGCTGACCATCGGCGCGATGGTCGGCACCGGGATATTCATCACGACCGGGGACATCGCGAAGTCGTTGCCGTACCCCTCCCTGATCCTCCTGGTGTGGCTCGCCGGCGGGCTGCTCACGCTCGCCGGGGCCGTGACGTACGCGGAGCTCGGCGTGATGTTCCCGCGGGCCGGCGGGATGTACCACTTCCTCAAGGAGGCGTACGGGCCGCTGTGGGGGTTCCTGTACGGGTGGGCGTGCTTCCTGGTGATCATGTCGGGCGGGATCGCGGCGATCGCGGTCGGGTTCGGCGAGTACCTCGGAAGCTTCCTGCCGTTCTTCTCGACGCAGCACGTGCTGCTCTCGGTGCCCGTCGGCTCGTGGACGTGGACGCTCTCGGGCGGGCAGGTGGCGGCCGCGGCCGCTATCGTCGTGCTGACGGCGGTCAACTACGTCGGCCTGCGGGAAGGCGCGTCGGTGCAGAACCTGCTGACCGTACTCAAGGTCGGGGCGGTCGTCGGTTTCGTCGCGCTCGGCCTGCTCGTGGTCCCCAAGGCGCAGCCTGCGTTCTCGGCCGCCCTTCCCTCGAGCGGGCTCGTCACCGGGTTCGGCCTCGGGATGATCGCCGCGCTGTGGACCTACGACGGCTGGTACGGGCTCGCGCTCTCCGCGGGCGAGGTCCGGCAGCCGGAGCGCAACCTGCCGCGGGGGCTCATCTGGGGGACCGCGGCGGTGATCGTCATGTACCTGCTGCTCAACGTCGTCTACCTGCGCGCGCTCCCGGTCGAGGCGATCGCCGCGACGCCGCGGATCGGCGAGAGCGCGGCGGCGGCACTGTTCGGGGCGACCGGGGCCCGGCTCGTGTCGCTCGCGGTGTTGGTCTCGGCGTTCGGGTGCCTGGCCGCGACGGTCCTGTACGCCGCGCGCATCTACCTGCCGATGGCCCAGGACGGGCTGTTCTTCCACGCGCTCGCCGAAGTGCACCCGCGCTTCCTGACGCCGGGCCGGTCGCTGCTCGCGCAGGGCGCGTGGTCCACGCTGCTGGCGCTTTCCGGGACCTACGATCAGCTCTACACCTACACGATGTGCACGCTCGTACTCGCCCACGCGGCGACCGGGGCCGCGCTCCTCGTGCTCCGGCGCACCCGCCCGGACGCGCCGCGCGCGTACCGGGTGTGGGGTTATCCGATAGTGCCGATCCTGTTCATCCTGGCGTGCGGCCTGCTGGTCGTGAACACGCTGGTCGAGAAGCCGCTCGAGTCGCTGTGGGGGCTCGGCCTCGTTGCGCTCGGCCTGCCGGCATACCTGTACTGGCGCCGAAAGCACTGAGATGACGTACAGACCGACGCAGTGCAGGACCGGGGCCTGCCCCGGCCCGAGCTGTCATCGCGAGGCTCCCGAGCGCAGTGAGGGAGCCGTGGCGATCCCGAGGCCATCGCGGTGACCTCGGGATTGCTTCGGCCGCTCCGCGGCCTCGCAATGACACCGGTTTGCGGATCGCGGGCGGCCGCAGGGGCCGCCCCTGCATGGAGCCGACAAGGCGTCACCCGACAGGAACTCGCCGCCGGGAAGCGGGGCTTGCCGGAGCGTAGTACACTGCATCGGTTGGGGGAGCTCGCCGACGAGCGGGACGTTCGTGCAGGACATCAAATCGAAACACCAACCCAAGCGGCCGCCCGTCTCAGGGGAGGCGCGCCGAATCGCCGGCCGTCCTCTCCCGGCGGCGGGCTATGGCCCGGCTCCCGCGGGAGGTGCGTCGTAGCTCTGCCGATGATCATCCAGGGCGGGATGGGCGCCGGCGTGTCCAATTGGCTCCTCGCGAGGACCGTCTCGCTCGAGGGCCAGCTCGGCGTGGTGTCCGGCACCGGCGCGGAAGCGATCATGGCCGGGCGCCTGCGCTCCGGCGACGAGGGCGGGCACGTCCGCCGCGCACTCGCGGCGTTCCCCGACCAGGCCGTGGCGGAGCGCATCCTCGCCGCCTACCTCGTCGAGGACCCGGCCGAGCGGAGCCGCGCGAAGATGCCGAGACAGCACGTGCTCGGCGATTCGGAAGAGCTCCTCCAGGACACGATCGCCGCCAACTTCATCGAGGTTTTCCTCGCCAAGGAGGGGCACGACCGACGGGTCGGCATCAACCTCCTGACCAAGATTCAGCTCCCGGTCCTCGCCAGCCTCTACGGCGCGATGCTGGCGGGCGTGGACGTCGTCATCATGGGCGCGGGGATCCCGCGCGAGGTCCCGGCGATACTCGACGGGCTTGTCGGCCACAACGACGTCTCGATGGCGATGCAGGTCGAGGGTGCGACGGCCGAGGACGACTTCCGCGCCTACCTGTCGCCCAGGGACGTGCTGTCCGGCGGGGCGCAGGATCTGCACCGGCCGATCTTCTACCCGATCGTGTCCTCCAACGTCCTCGCCCTGACGATGGCCAGGAAAGCCACGGGCCGGGTGGACGGCTTCGTGATCGAGGGGCCGACGGCGGGCGGCCACAACGCGCCGCCTCGCGGCGGCGGGAGCCTCGACGCCGAGGGCCAGCCGGTGTACGGCCCCAAGGACGCCGTCGACGTGGCGAAGATCCGCGAGCTCGGGCTCCCGTTCTACCTCGCGGGCGGGTACGGCGACGCTGGGAAGGTCAAGGAAGCACTCGCGCTCGGCGCGGCGGGAGTCCAGGTGGGAACGCTGTTCGCGCTCTGCCGGGAGTCCGGCCTGCTGCGCTCGCTCAAGGAAAAGGCGCTGAGGGCGGCTTCGCAGGGACTCGGCAAGGTGATCACGGACGCGTTCGCGTCGCCGACCGGGTTCCCGTTCAAGGTCCTCAGTCTCGAGGGCACGCTCTCAGAGATGGCCGAATACCTCAAGCGCCCGCGCGTCTGCGACTTCGGGTTCCTTCGCCACATCTACAAGCGGGAGGACGGCACGGTCGGCTATCGCTGCCCGGCGGAGCCGGCTTCGAGCTGGCTGGCCAAGGGCGGCGCGCCGGAGGAGCTCGAGGGGCGCAAATGCCTGTGCAGCGGGCTGCTGGCGAACCTGGGCTTCGCCCGCGAGCGGCGCGGCGGTTACCTCGAGCAGCCGCTGCTGACGGTAGGCGACTGCTACAGGCAGCTCAAGTCTTTCCTGAACGGGAACGGCGAGGGCTACTCCGCCAAGGACGTCCTCGACTACCTGCTCCGCGACTTCAAACCGTCGCCCAACCCCGCATAGGTCGGAGACCGGGTGACACCTGTCTCGCGGCCTGCCGTGCAGGGGCCTGCCGAGCCAGCGGCCCCGCTCCCGCCCTCGCATATGGGCGCGCGCCGCACCCGAGGCCGCCGTGGAACTCGGCGGGCTTTCACCAGGACAGGGAGGTGGCTTGTGCCGCCAGGACGGTCAGGTCGTCTTCGAGCGGCGCGCGTCCCGAATGCCGGTCGAGGTCGTGGCGGAGCTGCTCGATGAGTCCCTCGACCGAGTCGCCCTTCCAGGCCTGCAGCAGGCCCTTCAACGCCGGAACTCCGAAATCCGTTTCGTCCGGAGCCGCAACTTCGGTGACCCCGTCGGTATATAGAAGCAGGATGTCGCCGGTTTCGAACGGCACGGTGACGTCGGCGTAGCCGGTATCGGCACTGATGCCGAGGGGAACGTGACGCGCCGCGACCTCGGCCACCTCACCGGTGCGACGCCGGCGCACGAGCGCGGGGGGATGACCCGCCAGCGACAGCGTGATCCGCTTGGCACGCCGGTCGATCAGTGCGCATGCCGCGGTGACGTAGTGGGCCCCGAGCAGCCCTATGACGAAGCGGTTGACCTCACCGAGGAGCGCCGCCGGGCTCGGTCTTCCGCCCTTCGGCTGCCTCTCCAGGGCAGCGTGGAACGCCGTGCGCACCACGCTCATGAGGAGCGCCGCCGGCACGCCATGCCCCATGGCGTCCGCCATGTACACGAGTGCCGCGTCGCGGCGCAGGCGAATGAAGTCGAACAGGTCGCCGCCGACCGCAGCCGCGGGCTCGTAGAGCATCGCCAGCCTTAAACCGGGGCAGTCCGGCAGCGCGTCCGGTATCAACGCGCGTTGGACTTTTCGGGCCAGCTCCATCTCGACCTTGCCGCGCTCGCTCTCCAGCTCCAGCGATCGGCTCTGGCGCTCGATCACGGCCTTCTGCTCGGCCATCTCGCTGAACATGCGCCCCCGCTCGAGCACCACCGCGACCACGCCGGCGATCTCGAGAAAGGAGTCGACGTGGGCCTCGGAGTAGGCTCCGGGGACCAGCGTGTCGAAGAAGAGAAAACCGATCGCGCGCCCTTCGACGACGAGGGGACAGGTGAGCGACGACCGCATGCCCTCAGCCACCAGCTTGCGTGTGCCCTCGCTCTGCGGGCGATCCCCCAGGTAGGCCGCGAGGTCGTTGATGATCCGTGGCCGGGCGGCGTCGAGAATCTCCGTGAGCGAGCCCTGCGCCAGGGGTTGGGAGTAGCCCTCGACGATCTCGCGTTGTGCCTCGGAGCGTGCCCATTTGGCGACGATACGGCCTGCCGCATGGTCGATCGTGGCAAACGCGATGCGGTCGTACGGAACGATGTCGCGGAACTCGTCGAAGATGAAGTCCAGGATGTCCTCGAGCCGAATGCCGCGGTTGATGCGCTCGATGAGCTGCCGCAACCTCTCGAGCTCGGCGCGCTCCCGCACCAGGTCGTCCAGGAGTCGACCAACCTCCGGTGGACCGCCGCTCGACGGCGCAATTGCGCCCTCGACGGAGACCAGAGCGATATCCAATGCGGGCGTGCACGCCTCGCGCTTCTCGGCAATACCCATGTGTTGATTGTCCCCCTGACGTCGACTGGAACGAGACACTGTATCACAAAGCGTCCCGCGGCGCCGTGCGAGGCGACCGTCGGCCGGCGCCCAGCCGATCGCGTTGCCGGTCACGGAGCAGGGGGGGCCGCGCCCCGGCTCCGCGCACGCGGCGCGCCGGCGTTTCGCGGCAATCTCCGTCTCCCGCTGCGGTGTTCCGCCAACCGGCGGCCGCAAGCGCCTCGTCGTGTCGTTCTCCCTCTCCCGCTGGCGGGAGAGGGCGGGGTGAGGGTCGAATGCAGGTCGGACCTTGCGACACCCCCTCCCGATCTCCCCCCTCCAGGTGGAGGAGGAAACGGCGAGGGGCACGCATGCGTCCTGACCCGGGACGCCGGACCCCCGCTGGAGTCTGCCCCAGACTCCGATCCGGGGCGGGGTGACGACACGAACCGCCGGGCTGTTGGCGGACGACGATGATTCACCACCGCGAGATCTGTCGCCCCGAATGGACGCGGTGACCTCTGCAGCGGCGCGTGACGGGCGCGGACTTCAAATGCGAATGAGACGAATTCTGGCATAGCCCTTGCTGAGGCGACCGGCGAGGAGATCATGATGTCCGGTTCGGGCGACAAGCGAATTCGACGTGCCGGCTCGAGGGCGAACCCGAGCGCAGCGTCCGGGGCCTCGCTCGCCGCACGCATGAGGCTCGTGGGGCTCGCGGCGTCGCTGGGCGTCGCGGCTGCCGCGCCGCGGCGACGCCCGCTTCGGCGCCCCAGGTGACGGCGCGCCTGATCGCCCCGGCGAGCGCCGTCGCCGGAGGCAAGGCGACGATCGTGGTGGAGATGACGCTCGGGCCCGGGTGGCATGTCAACGGCCATCGACCGGCGCAGAGCTTCCTCATCCCGACGACGGCGACGCTCACGGCCTCGAGCGGCACGTTCTCGGAGGTCCGCTACCCGGAGCCGGTCCAGAAGAAGTTCGAATTCGCGGACGAGCCGCTCGCCGTGTACGAGGGGACGGTCCGCTTCGAGGCGGAGCTCGCGCTGCCGGCCGCGGCCGCCGGCAAGGTCGAACTCGGGGGCGCGCTCTCCTACCAACCGTGCAACGAGACGCAGTGCTATCCCCCGGCGAAGGCGACGCTCGGTGCGGTCGTCGCCGTGGCGCCCGGAAAGGGCAGGTAGCCCTGGGACCGCAGTCGAACGATGGGAGACGCATGAGACGCGACGACCACACCCAACACCGCTTCCGGTCACCGGCCTCGGCCCTGTTCATGGCGCTCGCGCTCGCGGTGGCGGCGCACGCCGCCGAGCCGCCCGCGCCCGTCGATCTCGTCGACCTCAGCGGGCAGCCGTTCTCGCTGGAGTCGCTGCACGGGAAGGTCGTGCTGCTCGATTTCTGGGCGCCGTGGTGCGTGCCCTGCCGCGCGAGCTTCCCGTTCCTCGACAACCTCCAGCAGAAGCACGACGCGGAGGGGTTTCGGGTCGTGGGGTTGACGCTCGAGGCCGACCTCTCGGCGGTCAGCGCGTTCCTGGCCGACGTGCCGGTCGGCTTCCCGATCGTCCACGATCCGAGCGAGAAGAGCGGCGCGTCGTTCGGCGTCGTCGCGATGCCGACCGCGCTCCTGCTCGACCGGCAAGGGATGGTCGTGGCGCGGTTCGAGGGCGGCGGCGATTCCGTGCACCGCAAGATCGAGCAGGCGGTGGTGACGCTGCTCGCGGGCGGCCTCCTCCCCGGCGACGCGGGCGTCCGGGTGTCGGCGAGCCTCGCGGAGACGGGCGCCATCAAGGCGTGGAGGCGGGGCTTTCTCGCCGACCCGCTCATGAACCTCGACGGCGACCCGCTCACCCGATTGCTCAAGGAGCACGTCCACTCGAGCAAGGAAGGCGCGGCCGGGGACGGCGGCCCCGCGGGAGGCGGCTGTGGCTGCAACTGAGCGCGGTGTGACCGCCGCGAGATCGCCGCGCCGCCGCCGGCGGGTCGGAAGGCTCGGCTGGATCGTCGCCGGGCTCGGAACGCTGGTGGTTCGCTCGGCCAGGGCGCAGTCGTACGTGGACTCGCGGCTCCTCTTCTACAAGGAGTCGGACGGCCGGACCCAGGTCATCGACCCGGTGTTCATGGTCCACGACGACTTCGGCGACACCAGGGGGCAGCTCGACCTCATCCTCGGCTACGACTCGATCTCCGGCGCGTCGCCGAACGGCCGCTACCCAACGCTCGACGCCACGACGTCGGCCTCAGGGCACACCTCGACCAGCGGACAGGTGCCGCTCTCGAGCTACCACGATCACCGCGAGGCGCTCAGCGCGTCGTACGGGCGGCGCTTCGGCTCACAGATGCCCACGGTCGACGTGTCCTACTCGAAGGAGAACGACTACACGGCGCGCAGCGCGGGTATCGCGGACGAGTGGACGATGCTCGAGGGGCGGGGCACGCTCCACTTCGGGCTCTCGCTCTCCGACGACACCGTCGCCCCGGTCACCAACCGCCTGAAGCTCCCCAAGAAGGAGGGCGGCTACTCGCTCGGTTGGACGTGGATCCTCGGCGAGCGGGACCTCCTCGACGTGTCCGGCTCGCTCATGCGGCTGTCCGGCTACCTCGACGATCCCTACAAGGTCGTGCCGATCGGGGAGCCCGGCGCCGGGGTCACCTTGCCTGAGCACCGTCCGGACTCGAGGTCGCGCTACGCGCTGGTCGTAAAGTACGGGCACCACACCTCCGAGGACGGGGCCGTCAAGGCCACGTACCGGTTCTACAGCGACAACTGGGGGATCCGGGCGCACACGCTCGAGGTGGAGTACGACCAGCGCGTCGGGGACGGTTGGGTGCTGGCGCCGCTCGTGAGGTTCTACGTCCAGAGCAAGGCGTCGTTCTACGGAAGCCTGTTCGTCCAGCCGCAGCAGTACATGTCGGCGGACTACCGCCTGTCGCCGTTCTCGAGCATCCTCGGCGGGCTGACCGTCTCGCACGAGATCTACCCCGGCCTCGACGCCTACGTGGGCGCCACACTGCAGTCGCAGTCGGGCAAGGACAGGGCCACACCGTTCTCGGCGACGGCCGGCGGCGTGGGCGGGCAGGGCGTCTCGTCGGCCGACATGAACGTGGCGACGATCACGTTCGGCTTCAAGCGGCAGTTCTGAGCGGCATGGACGGCCGCGTTCTCTATACGACCCGATTCGCGCTCATGGGGGGCGGCGCCTCGGTCAAGTTCGTGGACGGCCGGGGGTGCGAGGAGGCCACGCGGATCGCGCGGGCCGTCGAGGCCGACGCCCGACGGATCGAGATGAAGTTCTCCCGGTACAGGGAGACGAGCGTCATCTCCGAGATCAACCGCAACGCGGGCCGCACGCCGGTTGCCGTCGACGAGGAGACCGAGCGGCTCGTGACGGCCGCGCTCGATCTCGCCCGCACCACCGGCGGCCGGTTCGACCCGACGGTCGGCGTGCTGCGGCGGGTCTGGGACTTCCGGTCCGGCAGGGTGCCGTCGCCGGCCGAGGTCGAGGCGCTGCTGCCCCTCGTCGACGCCTCGGCCGTGTCGGTGGAGGACGCCACCGTGTTCCTGCGCCGCGCCGGAATGGAGCTGGACCTCGGCGGGGTCGGGAAGGAGTACGCGGTGGACCGCGCCGCGGAAATTCTCGAGCGCGAAGGGGTCGGCGCCGCGGTGGTCGATTTCGCCGGCGACGTGCGGACGCTCGGGATGCGCGGCGACGGCCGCCCGTGGTCGGTCGGCGTCGTCGATCCCGACGACACGCGCCGGTGCCGGTTCGCGGTGCGGACGGTGGGCGCCTCGGGCGTCGCCACCTCGGGCACGTACGAGCGCGGCTTCGTGAAGGACGGGCGGCGCTACCACCACCTCATCGACGCGACGACCGGGTGGCCGGCGCAGGGGCTGGCCTCGGTCACCGTCGTCGACGGCACGACCTTCCGGGCGGGGCGGTTCGCCACCGCGGCGTTCCTGCTCGGCCCGGAGGCGGGTCTCGAGCTGCTCGAGCAGGCGGCGGGGCTCGAGGGCGCGCTCATCACCGAGGGCGGCGACGTCCTCGTCACCAGCGGCATGACCAACCTCACCGACCTTCCGGGCAGCGTCTACGCCGCCTACCCGTTCATTTGACCGCCGGTTCAGCTCTGCAGGTGTGGGGCGCGCACGCCGTGCGCGCGGTCGTTGTTGTCGGTCCTTTGTCTTCGGAGCGGCAAGAAGCCGCCGGCGCGGCGCGCTGGCCCCACATCCACGACCAGACCCGTAGCCCCATGTGGGGCGCGCACGCCGTGCGCGCGGTCGTTGTTGTCGGTCCCTTGTCTTCGGAGCGGCAAGAAGCCGCCTGCGCGGCGCGCCGGCCCCACATCCACGACCAGACCCGTAGCCCAATGTGGGGCGCGCACGCCGTGCGCGCGGTCGTTGTTGTCGGTCCTTTGTCTTCGGAGCGGCAAGAAGCCGCCGGCGCGGCGCGCCGGCCCCACATCCACGACCAGACCCGTAGCCCAATGTGGGGCGCGCACGCCGTGCGCGCTGTTCTGGTCGTCGGAGGGGCAAGAAATCGCCGGCCCCACACTGGCGCCGCAGGAGTCAGAGCTCGATCGCGAGGATCGAGACGTCGTCCGCGACGCCGGCGTCGCCGCACCACGCCTCGACGCGGCCGACGAGCCCGTCCACGCCGGCCTGCAGGTCATCGCCCGCCGTGGACCCGAGCGATTCCCGGAGCCGGTCGAACCCGTACTCCTCGTCCGCCGTGTTCGCCGCCTCGGGGATCCCGTCGGTGTACAGGTAGACGCGGTCGCCCGGCGCCAGGGCCAGCGTGTGCTCCTCGTAGGCGGGCCCCGGGCCCTGTTGCGGGAGGATGCCGATCGGCAGCCCGGAGTGTCGGAGCCGGATCGGTTCCTTGCCCTTCGGCAGGTGGATCGGGCCGGGGTGGCCGGCGCACACGTAGCGGAGCTCGCGGCTCGCGCAGTCGAGGACGCCGTACAGGCAGGTGAAGTACTGCCTGGTGGCGGCATCGAAAGGGAACCGCTCCGACAGCTCGGCCGCGACCTCGGCCGGCGGCACGACCGACGGGCGCGAGCCGTTCCCGTTGCGCCTGACGAGGGGCGACCCGTCCCCGATCCGCGACAGGAGCCGGCTCACGGTCACCGAGAGGAGGGCCGCGGGGACGCCGTGCCCGCTCACGTCGATCACGAACACGCCGAGGTGACGGTCGTCGAGAGGGACGACGTTGAGCGTGTCGCCGGCCAGCTCGTCGCAGGGCCGGTACCTCCACGCGATCGTCACCCCCGGCGGCACCGCGACCGCGCTCGGGAGGAACGCCTGCTGGATTCGCGCCGCTGCCTCGAGGTCGCGCTTCATGCGGGTGTTGGAGATCGACAGGCGCCGGTTGGCGCCCTCGAGTTCCTCGTTGCGCGCCGCGAGGTCGCGCTCGAGGCCGCGTATCTGTTGCACCGCCCGGCGAAGGGCCAGCTGCGTCTCGATGCGCGCCAGGGCGACCGGGAAGTTGATCGGCTTGGTCACGTAGTCGTTGGCGCCCAGCCGGAGGGCCTGGACGACGTCCTCGCTCTCGCCCTTGGCGGTCGCCATGATCACCGGGAGGTCGGCGACCGACCGGCTCTCGCGGAGCCGCCGCAGCGCCTCGAGGCCGTCCATGACGGGCATCATCACGTCGAGGAGGACGAGGTCGAACGCGCCGCCCTCGATCATCTCCAGGGCGCGCTCCCCGTTCTCCGCCTCGGCGACCGCGTAGCCGCGCCGTTGGAGGCGGCGCGAGAGCATGTCCCTGTTCTCCGGGTTGTCGTCGACGATCAGCAGCGACCCGGCCGGCGCGTTCACGGCGCCGACCGTCCGTCGAGGAGTCCGGCGATCTTCTGCAGGAGCCGCTCGAAGTCCACGGGCTTGGTGTCGTAGTCGTCGCACCCGGCCTGCAGCGCGCGGTCGCGGTCGCCCGCCATCGCGTGCGCCGTGAGCGCGATCACGGGGATGTGCCGGGTGGCCTGGTTGGCGCGGATCCGCCGGGTGGCCTCCCAGCCGTCGATCACGGGCAGGCTCATGTCCATCAGGATGAGGTTCGGCGCCTCGCGTTCGGCGGCGCCGACCCCGTCCTGGCCGTCCACCGCGGACACGACCTCGAAGCCGCGGCGGGCGAGGCGGCGCGAGAGCATGTCGCGGTTCATCTCGTTGTCCTCGACGAGGAGGATCTTCGGCATGCTTGCTCCGCTACTCCGCCCCGCGCGGCGTCTGCGCCGCGGCGACGACCAGGTCGCACGCCCGGCGGAGCGAGCCCTCGAGGTCGTGGGCGCCCTTGCGGACGATGCGCGACACCGAACCGTTGAGGCGCTCGCGGTCCGCGGCGCCGACGTCCTTCGCGGTGAGCACGACCACCGGGACCGCCTGCCACTCGGGCCGCGCGCGCAGCGCTTCGACGAACTCGAACCCGTCCATCTCCGGCATCATGAGATCAAGGAGCACGAGCGTGGGCACCTCCTGCTCGATCCGCTCCAGCGCGACCCGCCCGTTCTCGGCCTCGAGGACCGTCCACCCGTCGCGTCCGAGCATCTTGCGGAGGACCTCGCGCGCCGCCGCGTCGTCGTCGACGAGGAGGACCGACCTCGGCGCACCGTCGGTCCGGTACCTGCGGAGCACCGCGCCGAGCCGCGCGCGGTCGACGGGTTTGGCCAGGAAGTCCGACGCGCCCATCGCGAACGCCTTCTGCCGGGCATCCAGGATCGTGAGGATCACGACGGGGATGTCGGCGAGGTCCTTGTCGGCCTTGAGCCGGTCGAGCACGGTCCAGCCGTCCATGCCGGCCATCAGGAGGTCGAGCGTGATCGCCGCCGGGCGCAGCTCGCGGGCGAGGCGAAGCCCTTCCTCCCCGCCGAGGGCCGCGGCGACGCTGATGCCCTCTTTCCCGAGGGCGCGGGCGATGAGATCGAGCGCGACCGGGTCGTCGTCGATCGCGAGCACCGTGGGGTGACCCGGCGAGGCGCCGGCGCGGATCTCGACGGCGGGCGCCGCGGGCCGAAGGTGCGCGGCGATCCCCGCGGCGCGAACCGTGCGGTCGACGCTCGCGCGCACCCAGACCGTGAAGACGCTGCCCTTGCCCGGCTCGCTCTCGACCTTGACGTCGCCGCCGAGCATCTGGCAGAAGCGCCGGGTGATGGTCAGGCCGAGTCCGGTTCCGCCGTACTTCCGGCTCACCGTGGAGTCGGCCTGCGCGAACGCCTCGAAGATCCTCTCGATCTGGTCGGGGGTCATCCCGACGCCCGTGTCGCCGACGCGGAAGACGACCATCGGCTCGTCGTCGAACCGGGTGCGCTCGGCCGCCAGCGTGATCACGCCGCGCTCGGTGAACTTGGAGGCGTTGGAGAGCAGGTTCAGGAGCACCTGGCGGACCTTGACCGGGTCGGAGTGCATGCTCCCGAGATCGTCGGCGAGACGGACCTCGAGACGGTTGCCGTTCCGCTGCACCATCGGGTCGACGGTGGTGCGCACGTCGTTCACGAGCCCCTGGACGTCGAACTGTTCGGGGTGCAGCTCCATCTTGCCGGCTTCGATCTTCGAGAGGTCGAGGACGTCGTTGATGAGGGACAGGAGGTGTTTGCCCGCCTGCTGGATCTTCCTGAGGTCCGGCAGCAGCGCCTCGTGGCCGAGGTCCTCGGCCTCCTCCTGCAGCATCTCGCTGTAGCCGATGATCGCGTTCAGAGGGGTCCGCAGCTCGTGGCTCATGTTGGCGAGGAACTGTGACTTGGCGCGGTTCGCCGCTTCGGCCTCCTTGCGCGCGGCGAGCTGTTCCGTCATGTCGTGGTAGATCGCCATCACGCCGACCCGCTGGCCGGCGACGAAGACCGGCACACCGGCAAGCTCGACGTCGACGTACGAGCCGTCCTTGCGCCGGCGGCGTCCGAGTCCGTGGACCGGGCGGTTCATCGCCTCGTGGGTGTAGGCGACCGCATCGCCGAGTGTTTCGCCGCCGTTGATGAGCTCGTCGAGGTTGCGTCCGACCGACTCCTCGGCCGTGTACCCGAACAGCTTCTCGAACTCGGGGTTGCAGGACGCGATGTTCTGCTCGAGGTCGAGGGTGGTGATGGCCACCGGCGAGTTCAGCACGAGCTGCTCGAAGTATTGCTTCTGGCTTTGGGCCGACGTGTAGAGGCGCGCGTTCTCGATCGCGATCGCGGCCTGCGGCGCGAACATGTTGAGGAGGCGGAGGTCGTACGGGGTGAAGCGGCGCTGCGGGTCGGTGTGGACGATCGCGATCGTACCGACGAGGCGTGAACCGATGAGCAGGGGTGTCACCATCACGGCGTGGGCCGAGACCTTGCCGTACTGCGAGGAGCGCCCGAGCCACTGCTGGTAGTCGTCGATGATCAGCGGCTCGTGGGTCCGTGCGACGCGCCCCATCGCGCCCTCGCCGAGCGCCATCCGCGTGCCGGTCGACTCCTTTCCGATATTGTGGTTGGCTACGATCTCGAGCTCCTTGCGACCCTCGTCGAAGATCGCCAGCTCGCCGCCCGACGCCCCGAGCAGGCCGACGGCGCGGCCGAGGACGGCCTGGAGCAGGGGCGAGAGCTCGAGCTCGGCGGAGAGGTCGGCGAGACTCGCGAGCAACGCCTCCTGCTCGTCCGCGCGGCGACGTTCCGCGGCGAGCAGCCGCACCCGCCCGATGGCGACGCTGGCCTGCTGCGTGGCGGCCGAGAGGCTCTCGAAATCCTCGCGGCCGAACGCCGACGTCGCGCTGCTCTGGACGACGAGCACGCCGGTCGCCTTGCCGTCGATGAGGAGCGGTACGTCCAGCTCGGAGCCGCCGCCTATCGTCGGGACGTAGTCCGCCTCGCCGCCGACGTCGGGCGTGTAGTGCAGCGTCCCGTCGACCAGCGCCCGCTCGCTCAGGCCCTCGCCGGGGGCGACGCGCCACAAGGCCGGAGCGTCCGGCCAGCCCACGCTGGCGCGCAGGACACGGTCGCCGGTCGCTTCGTCGAGGAGGAAGAGCGCGACGAACTCGTACCCGAGGTCGTCGTCGTGCAACCCCCGGACGACGCTCTCGCACACCGCCGTCTCGTCGTGCGCAGCCGCGATTTCGCCGCTGAGGCGCAACAGCGCGGCCTGGCGGCGCGCCAGCCGCCGGTGGTCGCGCAGCTCGGCGGTCGCCTCACCGCGCCCGGACAGCGTCCCCTCCTGCGGAGCGGGGCGCGAGGCGGCCTATGCGCGCGTACACGCTCCTCGGGATGCGTGATCGGGAGGGATCGGACTGTGCGAGCACTCTGGAGGGGGCAACGAACGTCCAGCGCCCATATTCCCGCCCGCATCAGTTCTCCGAGCTCGGCGCGCGGCGCGGGCGCCGGAACACCCTTGTCGACCCAACCCGCCGGATCACGTCGGCCTCTGCAATGTCCACCCGGCGCCACCCGTTTGGGCGTGTGTGACCGCGAACATCGGTCTTCACGGAGGAGGCGGCGATGGACATGCTGGCGACGTTCGGCAGGCTCTTCGAGTACGACGCATGGGCGAACCGAGAGGCGCTCGCTTCCCTGGAGGCGGCCGACCCGGCGCCGGAGCGGGCGCTCTCGGTCCTCGCGCACGTCGCGGGGGCGAAACACCTCTGGCTTGCCCGGTTGCGTGCGGACCCGGCGATGCCCGGCCCCTGGCCGGTCCTCGCGCCGGAGGCCCTCGCCGCCCGGCTCGACGAGCTGGCCGTGCAGATGCGTTCGTACCTGGCCGGGCTTCGGCCCGACGACCTCGTCCGGACCGTGCGGTACACGAACTCGAACGGCGAGACGTTCAGCAGCTCGGTCGGCGACATCCTCTTGCAACTCGTCTCGCACGGCTCGTACCACCGCGGGCAGGTTGCGGTGCTGCTCCGCACCGCCGGGAAACAGCCCGTGAACACCGACTACATCCATGCGGTGCGGAGCGGGGTGGTCGGCTGAAGTCGCGGCACGGGTCGGCCGAAGGCGGGCGCCGGGACCGGCGCCCGCCCTCGGCGACCGGGCAGGCCGAGGCTAGGACCGGCCTGGGCGGGACGCCCACCAGTCCTTGTACTCGGCCCGCAGCTGCTTGAGCTGCGTGAGCTGCGCGGGCGTGAGCACGGCGAGGACCTTCGCCCTGGTCTGGAACCCGTTGACCGCGAGCTGTTGGACCAACGGCGTCTGCTGCGCCACGTAGGCGTTCACCGCGGTCGCGTCGAAGTGCGCGGGGTCGTATGCGGCGTTGAACGCCTGCCGGTTCGTCTTGATCTGGTCGCGCGTCGGCTGGTTGGCGGTCCTCGCCGTCGACAGGATCGCTTTGATCTGGGTGATCTGGTCGGTGCTGAGGCCGAGCTTGCCGGCGAGGCGCAGGATGTTGCCGGCGCCCGTCGCGAACGGTCCGGCGCCCATGTCGAACCCCATGCCGCGGCGTCCGAACTGACCGGCGGCCAAGATTACGGTGGGCACGAGCAGCGCTGTGGCCGCGAGCGCCACCAGGATGGACTTGCGGATCTTCATGTTCGTCTCCCTTTCCGGCGGCGTCGTCGTCGCCGGCGCCGCCTCCGTTCACTAGAGACGAGGCGGGGGCCCGGAATGTTACGTCGGCCGCCGGCGCGTGGCCGGTGTCGGCGTTGACACCGTCCGGCGGGGTAATACCATCGTGGCCGGTGGGGAGGCCGCAGGGGAGTGAAATGGGTTCTCGCCGAGCCGCGGAACCGCCCATACGTCGTCGCCGGCGCCATCCTGGCGTCCGGTCTCGCCGGCGCCGTCGTGATCTACCTGACCGCGGCGGCGGCCCCGGGCGAACCCCTGGAGTTCTCCGCCGACACCTCGAAGAAGTACCTGCGCGACCTCCAGCTCTACGGCGGCACCGCGAACGTGCTCGCGGTCGAGCTGATGAACTGGTTCAAGGGCTTGTGGCATGGGAGGTCGCTCGCGTTCACGGTGGCCGTCATCACGGTCGCGGTTTGCCTCGGGTACCTCTTCTTCGCCGTGCGCCTGCCTGCCGACGACGATGACGACGCCGCGGGGGGCGACTCGCCGCGGTTGCGGCCGCCACGCTAGTCGGCGACACCCCTGGTCGAGGGCGGGCGAGAGCGCTCGACCGGGTCCCGGTCAAGACCGATCGCGGGTACCCAAGGGGCGGCCGCGGCCAGGAGCGTGTTGCGTATACCGACGAGAGCGAGGGTCGCGATGGCGCCGGATGGCAAGGCGGCCGAGCGAAACGCCCGGAGACGTAGCTGAAGCCTACGTCGAGGACGTTTCGCGAGGGCCAACACAGCCAGCTGGATGCCAGTGCGAGCCGCAGCCGGAGTGTATGCGCGACACGCTCCTAGTACGTGGGCGCGAACCGGAAGAACGCGTAAATCCACCCCGCGAGCGCCGCCCCGAATAGAGCGCCCACGACGCCACTCGCGACCGCCTGCCAGGCGAAACCGCGGGAAATCCGCGCCAGCGACCCCTTGCGCACACGGGCTTCGTGGCTGATGAAGCCGGCGGGATCGGGGACGACGGCCTGGCGCGCGGCCGAGTACATGCCGAAGACCGCGACCTCGTCGCCGTGTTGCACGATCTGTTCGGAGAACCCCCTTGCGGATTCCGGAGCGTCCGGGTGTCCCTGGTCGGACCGGATCGTGCCGTCGTCGTCGAGAAGTTGCGCCGCGGCCTCCCGGAAGTTCCGCGCGAGGTCGAGCGAGGGCCGGAAGAGCTCTACGGTCGGAAGGTAGTTGCGCAGCCGCGCGCGCGCCGACTCGGCGTCGAGAGACTCCTCGCCAAAGTCCGGTTCGAGGTAGGAGAGCAGGTGGACCCGGCCGGCGATGGTGTCCAGTTGGGATGGAGTCAGCGCGTAGCCCTCGGCATCCGTCACCGTGGTGCTGTTCCTGCCCCCGGAGCTGTGGTACGCCTTGTAGTGGTAGAGCAGGCATTCGCGACCGGAGAGGGGCGCGACGAGCATCGGGCCGGACGCGACGACGCGCCCGAAGAACGGTTGGAAGACCCCGTCGACCGGGATCGTCGCGGCGGCCGCCCGCCGGAGCCGCGTCCGCTCGAGCAGGCGGGACCGCACGCCGTCGAGCCCCATGAGGGCGAGAATGCCCGGGATCCCCCCGATCAATCCGGCCCCGAAGGCCAGCGAGAGCCGGTATGGGACCGGCGGCAGTCTCGGGGACTCGTTGGGAGGTCGCTCCGGGAACCCGATCGAAAACCACACCCCGAGCGCCAGCGCGAGGCCGAAGTACACGCCGACCCACGGCAGACACGACCTCACCACGCCGCTCGCCGGGGCCCGCTTCGGTGCGCTCGATTCCATGCCCATCCGTCTCCGGGCCATTCTAGGGCGAAAGGGCGTCGGGCGCCATCGCAACGTGCCGCGTCGAGATGCGACTCTTGATGAGGGGTCGCTCGCCTGGAGCGGAACGGCGACCCCCGGCCGGGCCAGGTGCGATCAGCCGCCGGGCCTGAGTCGGCCGGGATCCTGAGCCTGGTTCTCCGGTTTCCGGGGCGCGCCCACGCCGGCACGGGAACAGCGATCTCAACTAGACTGTACATGGCCGGTACGTCCCGGCTCGCCCGAGTGACCTCGGGGATAGGAGGATGCAGATGAGGAGAGTGTGGACCGTCTCGATGTGCGCGGTGCTGACGCTGATCGCCATGGGGGCCGCAGCGGCCCCGCCGGACCAAGCCGGCTGCACGGATCACGCGATGTTCCCAACGCGGATGACCAACTATCGGATTCTGAACTGCAAGGTGGAGGATTTCGGGTACTACGAGTTCTTCACGACGAAGGGCCCGAAGAACCGGGTCGAAGGCAAGTTCACGTACATCTGCTACACCTACACCGGACCGCGGACAACCGAACCGAGCGGTCTCGCCGTGGTGCGCAACTACGAGAACGCGATCAAGGCGATCGGCGGCTCGATCGTCCAGATCGTGCCCGACCGCTGGGTCAACGCGAAGATCGTCAAGGGCGGCCAGGAGGTTTGGGTCCAGGCCGAGAAGGGGAACGGCGTGATCTGGCTGCGGGTCGTCGAGAAGCAGGCGATGGAGCAGCAGATCGTCGCCGACGCGGCGGCGTTCGGCAACGACCTAAAGTCCACGGGCCACGCGGCCGTCTACGGCATCTACTTCGACACCGGGAAGTCCACGATCAAGCCGGAGTCGGCGCAGGCCATCGCGGAGATCGCCAAGCTCCTGGGCGCCGACCCCTCCCTGAAGATCTTCGTCGTAGGCCACACCGACAACGAGGGCACGGTCGACGGCAACGTCAAGCTCTCGCAGGACCGGGGCCAGGCCGTTCTGCAGGCGCTCGTCCGCGACCACGGCGTCGCGGCGTCGCGCCTCCGGGCCTACGGGTGCGGCTCGTTCGCGCCTGTCGCATCGAACGATACGGACGAGGGCCGCGCCAAGAACCGCCGCGTCGAGCTGGTCCGCCAGTAGCGCAGCGAACGGGGCGGACGGACGGCCGCCCCGCTCATCTCGGCCTGCTCGCCGGCGGGACGATGCCGGACATCCGAAGGTACACGACCATCTTCCGGTCAGAGTTGTCGGGGGTCGGGCGTTCGGGGAGAATGCTCCCGTGCCGACGAGCGGGCCGGGAGTGCCGGGGGCGAGCCGCGCGGTCCTGCGCGCATTCTTCGCGTTCTTCATCGTCTCCGGGTTCTGCAGCCTCGTGTACGAGGTCGTGTGGCTCCGGCTCGCCATGGCGCAGTTCGGGGTCACGACCCCGACGGTCTCGATCGTCCTCTCCGTCTTCATGGCCGGGCTCGCGCTGGGAAGCTGGGGGGCGGGCCGGCTGGCCGGCCGATGGTCGGACCGGCCGCCCGCGCAACTGCTGCGCACCTATGCCGCGGTGGAACTGCTCATCGCCGGGTCCGGCGTCGTCGTACCCCCCGCACTGTCGTACGGACGAACGCTCCTGGGCGCGATGAGCGGTGGCGCCGAGTGGGGCTCGAGCGCCTACTACCTCGCGTCGGGAACGTGGATCGCGCTCGTGCTCCTGCCGTTCTGCTGCTGCATGGGCGCGACCTATCCCCTGGCGATCGGGGCTCTCCGCCGTCTGGCGCCGGCCGGGTCGAGCTCCTCGTTCAGCTACCTCTACGTGGCCAACGTCCTGGGAGCGACGCTGGGCACCGTCACGTCGGCGTTCTGCCTGATCGAGCTGCTTGGGTTTCGCGGAACGCTGGCCCTCACCGCGGCGCTCAACCTGGCCCTCGCGGTTTCCATCCTTGCCGCGAGCCGGCGCTGGGTGGCGCGGGTCGACGGCGCAGGCACGATGCCGGCGCCGGAGGCGGCCGAGCCGGCCGGCCCGAGGGACGGACGTGTGGTGCTGGTGGCGCTCTTCGTCACCGGGTTCATGAGCATGGCCATGGAGGTGATCTGGGTCCGCCAGTTCACCCCGTACCTCGGCAACGTCGTCTACGCGTTCGCGTCGATCCTCGCGCTGTACCTGGTCGCCACCTTCGCGGGCTCCCGGCTCTACCGCTCGTCGATCCGCCACGCCGACGTCGGCTCGATTGGGGCGCGCGGCGCGGTGTTCTTCAGCGCCCTCGGCGTCCTGGGCGTCCTCCCCCTGATCTCCGCCGACTATCGGCTCCCGTTGGCCGCCGGGCTGGCGCGCGGAATGCTGCGCCTCGCGCCGGGGGTCGGCCCGCTGTGCGCGGCGCTCGGTTTCGTGACCCCCCTGCTGGTGGATCGATGGTCGTCGGGCGATCCCCGGAGAGTCGGCTCGGCCTACGCGACCAACGTGGTGGGCTGCATCCTCGGGCCTCTGGCCGCGGGCTTCCTCTTGCTTCCGGCGCTCGGCGAGCGCTGGGCGCTGCTCGGGCTGGCCGCCCTCGCACCGCTCGTGGGTCTTCTGCTCGCGCGCTCGTCGTCGCCGCGCCCCCGGGGCGCACGGTCCGTCGCGACGGTGTCCGCGGTCGTCGCGGTGGCGCTCTCTCTGGTCGTTCTCGGCGTGACGGCGGACTTCGGGCGCGGGTTGCCGGGCGCCGTCGTGCGCAGGGACTCGACGGCCACCGTGATCGCGTGGGGCAAGGGGAGGGACAGGCGCCTGTTCGTCAACGGGTGCGGGATGACGTCGCTGACCCCGATCACCAAGATGATGGCACACCTGCCGCTGGCCATGGGGCGCACGCCGCCGACGAAGGCGCTGACGATCTGCTTCGGGATGGGGACGACCTTCCGCTCGGTCCTCTCCTGGGGGATCCGGTCGGATGCGGTCGAGCTGGTCCCGAGCGTGCCGGCCCTGTTCGGTTACTTCCACAGCGACGGGCCGCAGCTGCTGCTCTCGCCCCGGGCGCGCGTGGTGATCGACGACGGGCGGAGGTTCCTGGAGCGGTCAACGGAGCTTTACGACGTGATCATCGTCGACCCGCCGCCCCCCACCGAGGCGGCCGGCTCGAGCCTGCTCTACTCGAAGGAGTTCTACGAGACCGCGAAGAGGCACCTGCTGCCCGGGGGCGTGCTGCAGCAGTGGAGCCCCGGCCGGGAGGCGAGCGTCGCGGTCGCGTTCACCCGCGCCATTCGCGAGTCCTTCCCCTACGTGCGCGCCTTCGTGTCGATGGAGGGCTGGGGCCTGCACCTGCTGGCGAGCACGAGTCCGCTCCCGAGCCTGACCGCCTCGGCCCTGGCGAGCCGGCTGCCGCCGGCCGCGGTCGCCGACCTCCTCGAGTGGGGGCCCGCCTCCACCGCCGAGGGCCAGTTCGAGCTGGTCCTCTCGAGGGAGATCCCCGTGGACGTGTTGACCCGCACGGCGCCCGGGGTGGCGGCGCTGGAGGACGACCGCCCGGTCAACGAGTACTACCTGTTGCGGCGGAAGTTCGGACTGTAGGGCAGCGCCCGTCCCTCCTGCCGCCCGCACGCCGCCGCGAGCGTGAGGAAGGACAGCGTGGCGACCGCCGGCGCCGCGGCGGCCGAAGCCTGCGCCGACCCACGGCCGGCCATGCCGATCGCCGGCCCGGGAGCGCGAGTGGACGAACGGTGCGCGTCGCCTGTGGTGACTCCGGTTGGTGCCGGGCTCAGTAGCCCTGGATCTTCGGGCCGGTCCCGGCGCCCGGGGGCCGCATCGCCAGCGGTGGTACGACGGTGGGGAGTCCGTCGACCACGGTGAAGGAAGCCTGGCCTGAGTTGTTGTCCTCCTTGCGCTCGGCGACCTGGTTGCCGACGTCGGCGGCGCACCGGTACGTGTGGGCGCCCGCCTGCCGCACCACGTAGCTGATGTACGCCTTGGCTCCCACCGTGAACGGCCATGCAAACTCGCAGATCGGCGGGTTCTGAACGGTGAAGGCCCCTTCGCCGCACGTCTTCGCGCCGTCGATGTACCACACGACCTTGAACGCCTTGCTGGGAACGCTCCCGCTGATGACGATCTCGCAGCCCAGCGAGATCGTCTCGCCGACCCTGGGGGCGAATTCGAGCGGAGTGAACGCCTGGCTCAGGGCGCCCCCGCCGATCCAGACCGACTTGACGAGGATGTCGGGCTGAAGCTGATGTAGACCGGGCGCGGCCGTTCCCGTCAGGGTCGACGAGGACTGTCGCGTCGGGTTCGGCGGCGGCCCGCCGGCCGCACTGGCCCCGGGCATCGCGCCCGCGAGCGCCACCAGCATTACGCACATGACCCATCTCGAACCTCGCATGTTCCCCTCCTTCGCTCTCGTGCCACGAGTCTGCGACTCGGTCGATCCTCAGGATGCCGACGCCCCATGTCACGGGTCTCGACGGCACGCGCAGGCCCTCTCACCCAACCAAACGCCGGCCGCCGCGAAAGGCGCACACCCGGAGCGCGCGCGGCATGTGAGCCAGGGGAAGGTGCGGAGCGATCTCCCCCGGAACCGGATCGGCCGCGGGTCGGCCCGGCGGCGGGCTGATGTGCTCGCCGGCGTCCCCGAGCTCGACCCTGCCGCGCCGGGCGACCGACCGGGCGGCGGCCGCGTTTGCGGTGCGGTGGTCGCGGAGATACCATCAAGACCTGAGACTATCAGCGGCAGCACGGGAGGGTGCATGACCACGACCATCCGGTTTCGCCTCAACGGCAAGCCCACGACACTGGAGACCGACGGCGAACGCACCCTGCTCTGGGTCCTGCGCGGCGACCTCGGGCTGACCGGGACCAAGTTCGGCTGCGGCGAGGGTATCTGCGGGTCGTGCACGGTCGTCGTCAACGGGCAGGCGGTGCGCTCGTGCAGCGTGCCGGTCTCCTCGGTCGCCGGCGCCGAGGTGATCACCATCGAGGGCCTTGCGCACGACGGCGCGCTCCACCCGCTGCAACAGGCGTTCGTGGAGCAGGGCGGCTTCCAGTGCGGCTACTGCACTCCGGGGATGATCATGAACGCCTACGCCCTCCTGCGCGCCAACCCGAAACCGTCGCGCGAGGCGATCGTCAAGGGGATGGAGGACAACCTGTGTCGGTGCGGCGCCCACCAGCGGATCATCGCCGCGATCGAGGACGTCGCCCGCGGGAAGGGTGGCGCGTCATGACCGAGCGCATCGGCATCGACCGGCGCGACTTCATCAGGATCGCCGGCGGCGGGGTGATCGTGCTCGTCACGGTCGGCCCGTCCAGCCTGCTGGCCCAGGACCGCCGGCGCGTCTACCCGGAGGACCTCAACGCGTATTTGCGGATCGGCGAGGACGGCCGGGTCACGGTGTTCACCGGCAAGATCGAGATGGGGCAGGGCGTGATGACCTCGCAGGCGCAGATGGTGGCCGAGGAGCTCCGTGTCCCGCTCGCGTCGGTCGACATGGTCATGGGCGACACCGACCTCTGCCCCTGGGACATGGGCACGTTCGGCTCGCTGACCACCCGGATGTTCGGCCCGTACCTGCGGGCCGCCGCGGCCGAGGCGCGGGCCGTGATGCTGCGCCTGGCCTCCGAGGAGCTCGGCGTCCCGCGTTCCGATCTCGTCGTCAACGACGGGGTCGTCACCGTCCCGGGGCGTTCGTCCAAGAAAGTGACGTACGGGGAGCTCGCCAAGGGGAGGCGGATCCTCCGCACCGTGGATGACAAGGCGGTCTTGCGCAAGCCTGCCGAGTTCACGGTGATGGGGACCTCGCCGCAGCGGTTCGACGCGCACGCCAAGGTGACTGGCGGCGCGAAGTACGCCGGGGACATCCGGCGCCCGGGGATGCTGTACGCCTGCGTGCTGCGTCCGCCGGCCCACGGCGCCAAGCTCACGAGGGTGGACACGGCCGCCGCGGCGAAACTGCCCGGGGTGACGGTGGTCAACGAGGACGGCCTGGTCGCGGTGCTCCACGCCGACCAGGAGGCGGCTTCGAAGGCGCTCGCGCGCGTCGATGCGTCCTGGGAGACGCCCAAGCCGCCGTTCGACACTGAGACGGTGTTTGACCACCTCGTCAAGGCCGCCGGACCCGGCGAGGTCGTGAGCACGAAGGGCGACGTCGCCGCGGCGCGGAAGGCCGCCGCGCGCGTGTTCGAGTCGACCTACCACAAGGGGTACGTGGCGCACGCGGCCATGGAGCCGCACACCGCCACGGCCGAGTTCGAGAGCGGCAAGCTGACGATCTGGTCGTCGACGCAGACGCCGTTCCCGACCCGCGACCGCATCGCCAAGGAGCTGGGGCTTGCGACCGAGAAGGTTCGGGTGATCACGCCGTTTGTCGGCGGCGGCTTCGGCGGCAAGAGCGCCGGGCTGCAGGCGAGCGACGCCGCACGCCTCGCGAAGATCACCGGCAAGCCCGTCCAGGTGCGGTTCTCCCGCGCCGAGGAGTTCTTCTACGACACGTTCGACCCCGCGGCGGTCGTCGAGCTGGCCACGGCGCTGGACGCGGACGGGAAGATCACGCTGTGGGACTACCGTGTCATCGCGGCCGGCGACCGCGGCGCCGAGCTGTTCTACGACGCCCCGAACGTCTCCATCCGGGCCTCGGGCGCCTGGAGGGGGGAGGGCACCGGGCTCCACCTGTTCGGGGTGGGACCTTGGCGGGCGCCGGGCGCCAACATGAACATCTTCGCCAAGGAGTCGCAGGTCGACATCATGGCCGCGGCGTCGCACATCGACCCGGTCGAGCTGCGCTTGCGCAACCTCACCGACCCGCGCATGCGCAAGGTGCTGCAGGCGGCCGCCGACGCCTTCGGCTGGAAGCCGCGCGTGGCGCCGGCGGGGAAGGGCCGCGGCCGCGGGGTCGCGTGCGGGATCGATGCCGGGAGCTACGTGACGCTGATGGCCGACGTGACCGTGGACCGCGAGAAGGGGACGGTGAGGGTCGAGCGCGTGGTGGCGGCGCAGGAGATGGGCGTCGTCGTCAACCCGACGGGCGCGAAGATGCAGATGGAGGGGTGCGTCACCCAGGGTCTCGGGTACACGCTCGCCGAGGAGCTGCGCTTCCGAGGCGGCGAGATCCTCGACCGCAACCTCGACACCTATCACATCCCGCGTTTCTCGTGGGTGCCGCGGATCGACACGGTGCTCGTGCCCAACGACGAGCTGGCGCCTCAAGGCGGCGGCGAGCCCGCGATCGTCCCGATGGGCGCGGTGATCGCCAACGCCGTCTTCGACGCGACGGGCGTTCGCCTCTATCGGTTGCCGATGACCGCCGAGCGGGTCCGCGCCGCCCTGGCGGCGGCGAAGGAGCCCGCGCCGAAGCCCGTGTGAGCCGTCACGGCACCAGGACGATCTTGCCGTAGGCGCCGGCGGCCATGACGTCGGCGTGGGCGCGCGAGGCCTCCGCCAGCGCCATTTCCTTGCCGACTACTGGCCGCAACGTGCCGTTCTCGAGTCCCGCCACGAGGGCGGCATTGACCTCGGCGGCCTCGGCGTCGGTCAGGCCCCACAGCGTGAACGCGCGGATGGAGGCGCGCCGCGTCATGAGGTCGCGCGGGTTGATCGTGACCTCGCCGCGGCTGCCGATGACGATGACCCGGCCGCGCGGCGCGAGCAGCGTGAGGTCGGCGCCGAGGTTCACGTTGGCGAGCATCTCGAGGATGACTCCGGCGCCCGACCCGCCGGTCGCCTTCAGGATCTCGTCACGGTACCCGGCCTTGGTGTGGTCGAACGCGTGGTGGGCGCCCTCGCGCCGAACCAGCTCGAGGCCCTTCGCCGAGCCGGCGGTGCCGATCACGCGCAGGCCCAGGGAGCGCGCGAGCTGGACCGCCGCCACGCCGACCCCGCCGCTGGCGCCGTGAACGAGGATCGCCTCCCCGGCGCGCGCCTGCGCGGCCTGGACGATCGCGTGGTACGCGGTGCCGTAGGGGACCCACACCCCGGCGCCCTGCGGGAAGCTCACGTTCTCGGGCAGAGGCCAGACCTTGTCCTCGAGCGCGAGCGTGCCCTCGGCATAGGCGCCGGTCAGCGTCCCGGAGGTGTAGACGCGGTCGCCGCGCTTGACCCGAACGATCCCTTCGCCGACGGCCTCGACGACGCCGGCGGCGTCGGAGCCCGGAGTGTAGGGCAGTGGCGGCTTGACCGGATAGGTACCGGCGCGCATGTACGTGTCGTAGGGGTTGACGCCGGCGGCGTGGACGCGCACGAGCACCTGGCCGGCGCCCGGCTTCGGGGTGGGAACATCCTCGAGCTTGAGGACCTCGGGACCGCCGAACTCATGGACCCTGATCGCCTTCATGCGAACGCTCCTTCCCGTTGAGCTACGCGGCTCGGGGGCCGTAAATTCCCGGCTCCCGCGAGCTGCGCACGCAGGCCAGCATACGGCACTCGATCCTATGCGGGCGGCCGCGAGGGCCGCCCCTACATCGACTTGACCTGGCCTCACCGTGGAGGGGCGGGGCTTGCCCCCGGCCGCTACCGAACCGCTGTCATTGCGAGGCTCCCGCGCGTGGCGCGGGAGCCGCGGCAATCCCCCGGCAAGGAAGCGATGCCCGGCCCGCGGATTGGGTCGGGGATTGCTTCGTCGGTCCTCGCTTCGCTCGGTCCTCCTCGCAATGACAGTGACTCGGAAGCGACGCCCGCTGCGCGGCTCCTCGCGACGAGAGCGAATTGCGAGGTCGGCCGCGTGGGCCGAGAGACGTTCACGCCAACGACGGTCGCCTCCCCGGCGCTCGCGGGCAGCGATGCAGGGACGCCGGGTCCGGGCTACTCGACGGGCCGGCCGTCCAGCTCGTAGACCGCCCCGCCCTTCATCACGAAGCTCATGTGTTCGAGCCGCGTGACGTCGGCCGTCGGATCGCCCTGCACGGCGACGACGTCGGCGTAGGCCCCCGGGGCGATGACGCCGAGGTTGCCCTGCTGTCTCAGCAGCTCGGCGGCGTGGGTCGTGGCGGCCTGGATCGCGAAGAGCGGCGGCATGCCGGCCTTCACCATGAGCCCGAACTCGCGCGCGTTCTCGCCGTGGGGATAGACGCCGGCGTCGGTGCCGAACGCGATCTTGACGCCGCCCCTGTAGACGCGGCCGGCGGTGGCGAGGATCTTGGGACCGATCGCCTCCGCCTTGGCCGCCACCTGCGGCGGGTAGTACCCGGGCACCGCGGCCTTGGCGGCGACGAACACGCCGGCGATGATCGTCGGCACGAACCACGTACCGTGCTCCTTCATGAGGGCGATGTCGGCGTCGTCGGCGAACGTCCCGTGCTCGATGGAGTCGACGCCGCCGACCACCGCGCGGCGGATGGCCTCCGCTCCGTGCGCGTGTGCGGCAACCGTGAACCCGTAGTCGTGCGCGGCGGCGACGACTGCCTCGATCTCGGCCTCGGTCATCTGGGGGTTGTCGCCGCTCCGGCTCTCGTCGAGGACCCCGCCCGAGGGCATGATCTTGATCAGGTCGGCGCCCTCCTTGTAGTGCTGGCGGACGGCCTTCCAGGCGTCCGCCGGACTGTTGATGATGCCGACCTCCGGTCCGGGGTCACCTTCGAGATCGAGACGATACCCGTTCGAGGGGTCGGCGTGGCCTCCGGTCGAGCCGATCGGTCGGCCGGCGGTGAAGACCCGCGGCCCGGGCACGATGCCGGCGTTGATCGCGTTGCGCAGCGCGATCGACTCGTTGTTGCGGTCGGCCAGGTTGCGCACGGTCGTGAAACCGGCGAGCAGCGTTCGCCGGGCGTAGACCGTGGCGCGGATGGCGTTGTCGGCCGGGTTCAGGCGGAACTGGTCCGAGTACGTTGTGCGGCTGAATTCCATCGTGAGGTTTGCGTGCGCGTCGATCAGGCCCGGCAGGCACGTCAGGCCCGACAGGTCCACGTACCGGAACGAGGCACCCCTCGCCTTCGCGGCAACCTCGAGGGCCGAGCGCTCCGCGCCGCCGGACCGGACCTCCTTGACGCGGTCGCCTTCGACGATGATCGTGCTCGCCCCGCGCATCGTGCCGGCGGCGGTGTCGAGCAGGCTTCCGCACGCAACGACGGTTTCGGCCGGCGGGGCGCCCGGCGAGGCCTCGGCGCCGGCCAACGGCAGAGCGAAGGCGGTGAACACGAGTGCGGCGAGGCGAGTCGTCACGTGGTCGCGCATGCGGGGTTCCCTTTCCAGGAGAGGGTAAACACCGACTCGCGGCGCGATCTTTCACCCGGGGACGGCGTAAGTCGCCCCGCGCACGACCGGCGCTCGGCGCGGGCGGTGCTACGATACGGCGTCTTGATTTCGGTGGGAATGCGTTCCGTGCCGCGTCCGGTGTGCGATCGCCCTTCCGAGAGGAGGTCCGTGCCATGTGCCGACCCGTCCTGACCAGCGTTGCCGTCGCTCTCCTTGCCGCGCTGCCTGCCGTCGCGACCCCTGCTCCGGCCAAGCCCGTCGTCGCTGCGAGCAAGGCCGAGGAGGGCAATCCGAAACCCGGGAACCCGTTCAAGGGGCTGGTGCTGCGCGGGATCGGACCGGCGCTGACCTCGGGGCGGGTCTCCGACTTCGCCGTCGACCCCGCGGACCGCAGCCACTACGTGGTCGCGGCAGCGTCTGGCGGGGTCTGGCAGACGCTCAACGCGGGGACTACCTGGACGCCCATCTTCGACAAGGAAGGTTCGTACTCGATCGGCTGCGTCGCGCTGGACCCGCACAACCCGCACGTGATCTGGGTCGGCACCGGCGAGAACAACAGCCAGCGCTCGGTGAGCTACGGCGACGGCGTCTACCGTTCCCGGGACGGCGGAAAGTCGTGGGAGAACCTCGGCCTCAAGGCGTCCGAGCACATCGGCAAGATCGTCGTCGATCCGCGCGACTCCAACGTGGTGTACGTCGCGGCGCAGGGCCCGCTGTGGAACGCGGGCGGCGATCGCGGCCTCTACAAGACCAGCGACGGCGGCAAGACGTGGAAGGCGGTGTTGACGATCTCCGAGAACACGGGCGTCAACGAGGTCGTCATGGACCCGAAGAACCCCGACGTGCTGATCGCCTCGGCCTACCAGCGCCGCCGCCACGTGTGGACGCTCATCGACGGGGGGCCGGAGGGCGGCGTCTACAAGTCCACCGACGCGGGCGCCACGTGGCGAAAGGTCAACGCGGGTCTCCCCGAGGTGGACCTCGGTCGGATCGGCCTCGCGTGGTCGAGTGCGGACCCGGAGCTCGTCTACGCGATCGTCGAGGCGGCGGAGGGCAAGAGCGGGTTCTTCCGCTCGAGCAACCGCGGCGAGAGCTGGGAGCACCGCTCCGATCAGACGACCACGAGCGCGCAGTACTACAACGAGATCATCTGCGACCCGAAGGACTCGGACCGGATCTACCTGACCGATACGTTCTTCATGGTCACCGACGACGGCGGGAAGACGTTCCACCGGGTCGGCGAGCGCTCCAAGCACGTCGACAACCACGCCCTTTGGATCGACCCCGCCAACACGAACTACCTGCTCGACGGGTGCGACGGCGGGATCTACGAGAGCTTCGACCGCGGTCAGACCTGGGCGTTCAAGTCGAACTTCCCGGTCACCCAGTTCTACCGCGTGACCACCGACAACGCGACGCCGTTCTACGGCGTCTACGGCGGCACCCAGGACAACACCAGCCTCGCGGGGCCGTCGCGCACGCTCTCGATCCAGGGGGCCACCAACGCCGACTGGGTCACGACCCAGGGGGGCGACGGCTTCGTGAGCCAGGTCGACCCCGAGGACCCCAACATCGTGTATGCCGAGGCGCAGTACGGCGCGCTGGTGCGCTTCGACCGCCGCTCCGGCGAGCGCACCGGGATCCAGCCCCAGCCGGCCAGGGGCGAGCCGCCGCTGCGCTTCAACTGGGACTCGCCGCTCATCATCTCGCCCCACTCGCACACCCGGCTCTACTTCGCCGCCCAGCGGCTGTTCCGCTCCGACGACCGGGGCGACACCTGGAAGCCGGTCAGTCCCGACCTCACGCGCCAGCTCGACCGCAACGCGCTCGAGGTGATGGGCAAGGTGTGGGGGCCGGACGCGGTCGCCAAGAACGCCTCGACCTCGTTCTACGGCAACATCGTCGCCCTCGCCGAGTCGCCGGTGAAAGAAGGCGTCCTCTACGCCGGCACCGACGACGGCCTGCTCCAGGTCAGCGAGGACGGCGGCGCGACATGGCGGCGCGAGGAGAAGTTCCCGGGCGTTCCCGAGCGCCCCTACGTGGCCGCCATCTGCCCCTCGCGCTTCGACGCCGCCACGGTGGTCGTCGCCTTCGAGAACCACCAGATGGGCGACTTCAAGCCGTACCTGCTCGCGAGCACGGACGCCGGCCGCTCCTGGACCTCGGTGGCGGGCGACCTGCCGGAGCGCGGATCCGTCCTAGCCGTCGCCCAGGACTTCGTGGACAAGGACCTCCTGTTCGCGGGCACCGAGTTCGGCGTGTTCTTCAGCCGCGACGGCGGCCGTCACTGGGTGAAGCTCGAGGGTGGGATGCCCACGATCGCGGTCCGCGACCTCGCGATCCAGAAGCGCGAGGGCGACCTCGTGCTGGCCACGTTCGGGCGCGGCTTCTACATCCTGGATGATTACTCGCCGCTGCGCCTGGCGACGCCCGAGACGCTGGCGAAGGAGGCGGCGCTGTTCCCCGTCAAGGACCCGCTCGAGTACGTCGAGAGCCGGCCGATGGAGCTCAAGGGCAAGGCGTTCATGGGAGAGACGTACTTCACGGCGCCGAACCCGCCGTACGGGGCCGTCTTCACCTACAACCTCAAGGACGGCCTGAAGACCAAGGAGGCGCTGCGGCACGACGCCGAGAAGGAAGCCGCCAAGGCGAAGAAGCCGATCCGCTATCCGAGCCTCGACGAGCTCCGCGCCGAGGCCGAGGAGCCGAAGCCCACCGTGATCCTCACCGTGCGCGACGCGTCCGGAGCGGTGGTGCGCCGCGTCGAAGGTCCGCACGACAAGGGGTTCCACCGCGTGGCCTGGGACCTGCGCTACGCCGCCCCGGCGCCGATCGTGCCGGAGAGGAAGGACCGCGAGGAGAACCCGTTCTTCGAGCCGCCCGTCGGGCCGCTCGTCAAGCCGGGGACCTACCAGGTCACGCTGGCCGCCGAGGTTGGAGGCGTCGAGCGCGAGCTCGGCGGTCCCGAGCGGTTCACGGTCGTGCCGCTCAAGATCGCGAGCCTGCCTGCGCCGGACCGCGCCGCGCTCCTCGCCTTCCAGGAGAAGGCGACGCGCCTCGACCGCGCCGCGCTCGGGGCCCAGCGCGCGGCCGACGAGGTGCGCTCGCACCTCGAGCTGATCCGGAAGGCGCTGCTGGAGACGCCGGCCGCCGACAAGGCGCTGCGCGACAAGGCCGAGGCACTGCGCGGCCGCATCGACGCGTTGCTCGTGGCGTTGCGCGGCGACACCGCACTGCGCAAGCGCGACGAGAACACGCCCATGTCGATCGTGGAGCGGGCGCAGTCGATCGTCGACGACGGCTTCGCGTCGTCCTCGGCGCCGACCGCGACCCAGCGCCAGGCGTACGACATCGCCGCGGCCGATCTCGCCACAACGCTCAAGGACCTGCACGCGCTGGTCGAGGTGGACCTCGCCGGCCTCGAGAAGGCGATGGAGGCGGCAGGCGCGCCGTGGACGCCGGGCCGGATTCCGGAGTGGCCGCAGCCCTAGGAGCCTGTCCGGGAAAGCGGGAGGGCCGCGTTGCGAGCGCCGCGGGGCGAGCTGCAAGGCGGCGCGCCGAAGGCGATGTGGTCCCATCGCCGAGGCGCGGCAACGCCGCAGATCGCCCCGCGCCGCCGCAACCCATGGGCGCAGGCAGCGAGGCGACGCTCCGCCTCGACGAGCGTGGGGGTACGGGGGGCTGGAGGCGCCGGGGGTCTGGTGGAGCGGCGCCGTGCCCCCCGCAGCGGATGGTGCGGGCACATGCTGCGTTGCTCGTCGGCCGCGATGGCTCCGGCATCGCCCGCCTCCTCGCGCCTTGCCTGCGCCTCGCAAGCCCCCTGCGCGCGACCCACCCCATTTCCCGGACAGGCTCCTAGCCGGCGTCGAGGCGCACGGCCCGCACTGAAACGGCGACGCAACCGCGGTCGTATAAGATCCGGCCATGCTCCGGAAGGCGATCACGGTCCGCCACGCCGTCGCGCTGTACGTCAGCTCGGTCCTCGGCTCCGGAGTCCTCGTGCTGCCTGGCCTGGCGGCCCGACTGGCGGGGCCGGCGTCGCTCGTGGCCTGGGGCGTCCTGTGTCTCGCGAGCTATCCCTTCGCTTACACCTTTGCGTCGCTCTCGGCGCGGAACCCCGAGTCGGGCGGCGTCTACGCATTCGCCAAGGAGGCGTTCGGGCAGGATACCGCCGCGGCCGCGGGCTGGCTCTTCGGGTTGTGGCACATCGCCGGCGCGCCCGCGGTGACCCTCATCGCGGCCTCGTATCTGGGGTACGCCTTCCCGCTCGGCAGGCTCGAGATCCACCTGGTCGCGTGCGTGGTGATCGTCGTTCCGTATCTGATCAACATCTGTGGCATCGTCTTCAGCAACCGGGTGCAGCTCGGGATCGTGACGGCCATCGTCGCGCTGCTGGTCGCGGCGGTCGCGTCCTCGATCGCGTCCGTGAAGGCGGCCAACTTCTCGCCCTTCATGCCCAACGGGCTGCTCCCGGTCGGCACCGCGGCGGCGCTGATCTTCTGGTCCTACCTCGGCTACGAGAACGTGTCGAACGTCGCCGAGGAGTTCAAGGACCCGAAGCGGGATTTCCACCGCAGCGTGGTGGTGAGCGTTGTCCTCATCGGCCTCCTCTATTCCTCGGTGGCGTTCGTGACCGTGGGAACCGGGGCCTACGAGGCGGGAGGGAGCGTCGCTCCGTTCGCAGCGATCTTCTCCAACGTCCTGGGCGCCTACGGAGCCGTGGGCACGGCGATCCTGGCGGTCGTGATCATCTTCGCGACGGTCAACGCGTACACGGCCGGAATGTCGCGGGTAGCCCTCGCCGTCGCGAGGGACGGGGCTCTCCCCAGGGCCTTCGCGCGCGTCAACGGCGCCACCGGGGCGCCCTGGGGCAGCCTCACCCTGCTGACGAGCCTCTCGCTCGCCATGCTCGCCGTCTACTACGTCTTCAACGTGGAGCTGCAGACCGCGCTGCTCATCCCCAGCGGCGCCGCGGTCCTGGTCTACGTCATCGGGTCCGCGGCGGGCATCAAGCTCCTCGACGTTCGCGGCGCGAAGAGGTCGCTCCCGTGGATGTCGCTCGCGATCTCGATCGCGATCCTCCCGTTCGTCGGTCCGCTCGCGCTCGTCGCGCTCCTCACCAGCGGCGCCGCACTGCTTTACAGCCGGCGGATCAGGCGCGCGCGAACCGCCCCATTCTCCTCAACAGGCTCCTAGCGTTACTCCTAGGTCGGCTCAGGCCAGTCGATGGCGCGGAGCCAGGCGCCGCCGGGCTGGCGGCGCGCGACCTGAACCCTGATGCCCTTGCCGTCGCGCCGGCGCGTCGCCGTGAGCGCCAGGTCTCCGCACAGCAGCGTCGGGAGCGGCTCCTCGGGCTCGAACCGGCTGACCTTGGTGAGCATCTGCTCGTACAGCAGGCGGATCGCATCGCGCCCGACGGTCGATCGTCCGGGTGGGTAGGCAAGCACCGCGTCGGGCTCGTACAGCTCGGCCAGCCCCGAGGCGTCGCCTTCATTCGCGCGCTTCACGAAGAGCCGCGTGAGATCTTCCGGTTGCAGGGCCTGCTCACGTTCGCCGCTCATTACCGGCCTCCCTTCGAGTTGCGGTCATTCTCGCACCTCGACGGCCCGACACTCGAGCGCACGATCGTCGGACGCCCGGGATCGTCGCCTTGTACACGGTGGCGGCCCAGCCGTGGCTACTGACAGAGCTCGACGGTCGCGGAGCCCTGCCCGGTGATCTTCACCGTGACCTTGGCGTGCGGGTACTGTGGATCGTTGCACGGGTGCGAATCGAGCCCCTGAAACGTCCTGAGCCGGAACCCGTTCGGGTTCCCGAACCCGTACGTCGTGTGCGCCAGGATCCCGGGCAGGTAGAACGTACGTCCCATGCAGCCGCACAGACGGTCCTGCAGGAACTGCAGTTGGCCGGCCGGCCATGGCCCGCCACCGACCAGTTCGCAGGTCAGAACGAGGTTCGTGTTTTGCGAGGTCTGCCCGCCGACGTTCTTGACGCCCCAATCGTAGATCCAGCCGTTGATCCCGCAGCTGCCGCCGAAGTCGGCGCCGCTCCCGGACGTGGGGCTCTGATTCCAGGTGGGCCACAGCTGGAAGAGGCTGGCCGTTTGCGCCCCCGGTGGCCTTTCCCTGATCGTCAGCCGCCTTTGGGGGTGAATCTGGAGGTTTTGCAACTGCTGGAGCGACGGGAGCTGGTTCGCCTGCACCCGAGCCGCCGCCGGCACCTTCGACTGATCGGCCGCGAGGGCCGCGCCGGCCGCGACGACCGCCGCGAGTACGGCGATGACGTTCACCGCTGGACGCAGCATGGAGTTACCTCCCTTCATAGCTATCAACGACGGACCCCGGCCCAATCGCACACGGGCACCCGGCCGGCAGCACCTGAGCGGTCGGCGACGCGCCCGGCCTCCGGCGCGCGCTCCCCGCCTCGGGGCCGCCGTACCGGTGAGCCGGCCAGCCCGCGACGTCGCCTGTTCGGGGTGCGCCGGAATGGGGCCACGCCGGGTGGCGTTCGGGTAGTCGCATCCGGAGTTCCGACGAACACGATTCTCAGAAGCGAAAGGAGCCGTCGAATGTCGAAGAGAAGCCTGCCCGCGTTGATCTGCATCCTCCTGTCGAGCCTCTCGCTCGTATCCGCCGCGCATGCGGAGGGTCCGATGCCCGCCGGGGTCAAGGGCGAGATGCTCATGTTCATCAGCGATGCCGAAAGCAAGCTGAACCAGCTCGCCGAGGCGATCCCCGAGGACAAGTACAACTGGCGCCCGGCCGAAGGCGTCCGCTCGCCCGGCGAGGTGTTCATGCACGTCGCCGGCGCGAACCTCGGGCTCCCGACGTTCTGGGGCGTCAAGGCGCCCGAAGGGTTCGACTTCCGGACGTACGAGAAGTCGCTCACCCGGAAAGCCGACATCCAGAAGGCGCTGGCGGCGTCCTTCGTCCACGTCAAGGCCGCCCTCGCGGCCGCCTCCGACGACGACCTGAACAAGCCGGCCGAGTTCTTCGGCATGAAGACCACCGTGCGAGGGGGCTACATGCTCGTGCTGTCGCACGTGCACGAGCACCTGGGGCAGTCGATCGCCTACGCTCGCATGAACGGCGTGGTGCCGCCGTGGACCGCGAAGCAGCAGGCGGCCGAGAAGGCGAGCATGAAGAAGACCGGAGGGATGTAAGGCTCTCGAGCCCGGGGGTTATCGAAGGCGTACGATCTCGCGCCGAGGCCGGCCCGGAGCCGGCCTCGGCGCGGAATTGCCTCCACTACGCGTCCTGCGCTCCCGTAGCCTCCGGGGCGCCGGGCGCGGCGAACGCGTCTGCGGCCAATTTCCTGGCGTAGTCGCCGACGTCGGAGGGCCAGGCCGCGACCAGCTCGTCGAACCCCGTGCGGTCCGCGGCGAATAGCGCTCGGATCGCCTCCTCGAAGCCCACGAGGTTCCCTGCGAGGGCCGACATGAACCGGTAGGCGGCCTCCTGAGCGAGCCGCTGACGATCCCTGCCCTCGTTCGCCTTGCGCGCCTGCTCGACGAGCTTGCGCAGCGCTACCGACGCGCCGCCAGGCTGTCCGCCCAGCCACTCCCAGTGGCGCGGCAGCAGGGTCACCTCGCGCGCGACGACGCCGAGCCGCGGCCGGCCCGGGCCGCGCGGCGCCCCGCCGGTCGGCTCGTCATCGGAGGCCACGCCCGTCTGGGCCCGAGCGACGCGCGCGAAACGCTCGACCGCCTGTTCGGCGCCGACGCTGAGGTCCAGGTCGACCTGCTCGCTCGTGGCGTCGTCGAAAACCAGCACGGAGACGGCGCGGTCCTGCTCGAAGGCATCCTTGGCGGCTCGCGCGACCTCCTCGAGCGTCCCCCCCGCGACGCGCCGCATGCCGGCGAAGGCTGTAAAGCTGGCTGGTTTGCTCGAGTCCATCGTCATCCTCCCGGTCGCCGGTAGGCCCGCGCGACTCCAGGCCATGTTTTACCCGGATGAAATACGATTGTCAATATCATCCGGGTGAAATCAGCGACCACAAGGTAGAATCCGACGCAGGCCGCTGACTTTGTAACCGCCGCCCGCTTTCCCAGACAGGCTCCTGGACCCAGCCGAACGCCCATGACGGGTGGGCGAGACAGCACGGGCGGGGCCAGGTTCGGCCCCGCCCGTCGGCATCAAGCCGGATCGCGGCTACTGGCCTTGGGCGCAGCCGGTCACCGCGTTGGACCACTCCTTCTGCAGTTGCCACACGCTGCCGTTGCTGAGCGTGACCGGGCCGCTGAACAGCCAGGCGCACTTGTCGCCGATCTCCGCGCCCTGCCGGTCGTACCACGCGCTACCCCGGGGGTCGGTGATCGCCTCCTCGAGCTCGTGCGCCGTCACGTTGGCGAGTGCCCGCAGCCCCTGGGAGCCGGGGACGCCGTAGAGGTTGCCCGGGTCGCAACCGGCCAGGCCGGTGATCTTGGGCATGTAGGCGGCCTGGACGGGCTTGCTGCCGCAGCTGCCCCAGGTGTGGTACGCGCAGTAGTTGACGTTGCCGGCCGTGGTGTCGGTGTAGACGAGGTAGAGCGTGTTGGGGTCCGGGTTGTTCCCGGTCACGCTGCACGCCTCGGCGATGACCTGCGACGTTGACAGCGCGCCGCCCGGCGCCGTGCGCCCGTCGATGAAGTGACCGGCGTACGTGGAGCCTGCGCCGATGAATTGCCGGATGCCGCCCGAGATCTGATAGTACTGGGTGGTGATCCCCGCGTAGTTGCTGTTGCCGAAGCCGCCGAAGAACGAGTCGAGCCCGCTGATGATGTCCCCGCTGTAGGTGGGCCACGAGCTGCCCCAGAAGATCGACTGGGTCCGGTTCGCGAGCAACACCCCGCCGTTGTGGTACGTCATATTCGCCGTCGTGCGGCGCAGGGGGCCGGGAAAGCCCTGCTTGAAGTGCACGATCGCCGGCGGCTCGTCGGTGAGGAACAGCTCCATGCCGCCCACGAACGCGACCACGCGGTTGCCCTCCGCGTCGGTGAGGAAGATCTGCTTGCTCGAATCGAAGTTGTCTCCGACCAGCCCCAGCGGGTCGTTGACCCGGGCGAGGACGCGGCCGTTGCGGTACCAGGCGACCTGGCCGCCGCCGATCGCGACCAGCTCGTCGCCCTCCGCAAACGCCGTCCAGTCGCCCGGCGTGGGGTGGAGCTGAACCCGCGGCGCCGCGGCGCGAGCCGCGGTCGCCATACCACAGACGAGGACAGCCACGCACAGCTTCGTCAGCATCCGCATCGCTTGACCCTCCCTTTCACGGACAATCGACGATCCGAACGCGTCGCGGGCACTCGGGATTCCAGACCCGGGCCCGGCGCGTGCCGAGTCGCAGGCGCGCCGGCGAGCCCGTCAGCGGGCGCGGCTTCGCCGACTTCGTCGCGGCAATCCGGATGACCCGTCGCCGAGGGTGGATCCGGCCGCTCAGCCGATCTCAGCGCCCCGGGCCGCGAGCAGCGCGCGGAGCACCGATCGGTGGCAGTGCGCCTCGTCCTCGCAGTAGCAGCCGATCGAGAGATCCGTCGAGTGGGAGAGCGCGGCGAGCAGGTCGAGCGTGCGACTGGCCTCGGGTTTGGCCATCTCGGCGCGGAACCTCCTCGTGAACGCGGCCCACTCGCGCTCGGTCTGCGCCGCTCGGCCCAGCCTCATCGTCGCGACGCTCGGCGCGAGGTTCGGAAACCAGACGTCGTACCAGTCGTCCGAGGCGAAGCGCGCGGCCGGCACGCCGCGCGGCGGGCGGCGCACGGTGCCGATGCGAAGCCCCTCGCCGGGCAGGCGGGGAGACCCAAGGCGGACGATGCGAAGCGTCATGACCCCTTCATGATCGGCTCGAGGTATCTCACACGACGGCGCAGCGTGACGATAGCTCACCCGCGGCGACGGGGGAAATAGCGCCTTGGAGCGGCGCGTTCGCGAGGCATGAATCCCGGGGGGGCATCATGTTGCGGAACCACGGCTGGCGCGGCCATATTACTGTGCTGGGCGGCATCCACGATCTCCGGTTCCGGACCGTGCTCGGCGCCGGTGCGCTCGTGGCGTGTACGTTCTCGTCGCCGGCGGGCGCGGCGCTCGTCCCCAGCCCGGACGGCGTGACCGTCTACGACACCGTGAACGGCGTCACGTGGCTCGCCGACGCGAACTTCCCGGCCACCAACCGGTTCGGCCTCCCGCCGTGCAGCGGCCCGGGCACGTCGCCGTGCGTCTACGGGGGTGGCGCGATGGACTACCAGTCGGCGGCGGCATGGGTGAACGCCATGAACGCCGCCAACTACCTGGGGCACAGCAACTGGCAGCTCCCGACCACGCCGACCTTCGATCCCGGCTGCGGCAAGAAGGGGCCGAACGGGAACTCGTTCGGCTACGGTTGCTCCGCCAGCGCGTTCGGTTCCCTCTACTACAACGCGCTGGGCCTCCACGCGCCCAGCACCGCCGTCCCGATCCCCGCCGACGACGTCGGCCCCTTCACCAACCTCCAGCCGTACCTCTACTGGTCGCAGGTCAGCGCCGGCTCGCAGGGGTACGAGACGTTCTCCTTCGCCACCGGGTGGCGGGGCGCGAACACCGGGCCTCACCTCATCTACCTGTGGCCGATCGTCCCGGGCAAGATAGCGGGGACTCCCACCGCCCAGGGCATGGGGCTGCAGCTCAATCCCGGCGGGCAGACCGTGTATGACCCCGTCGCGAACGTCACTTGGTTGGCGAACGCCAACCTGGCGGCCTCCGACACCATGGGCTTGCCGCGTTGCCAGGATCCCGTCACTCCCACGATCTGCGTCGGCCAGGACGGAGCGATGAGCTGGGACTCAGCGAATCAGTTTGTTATGAGCATGAACGCGTCTGCCTACCTCGGCCAGACGCACTGGGAGATGCCGCCCGTCGACCAGAGTTGCTCGGGCTGGAACTGCAACAGTGCCGCCGATCCCATGGGAGAGCTGTTCTACGGCCAGTTCGGCCTGAGCAAGGGTGTGTCGGCGGTTGCGACACCTGACATCGCGGTCGGACCGTTCCACGACGTCCAGCCCTACCTGTATTGGACCTGCCTCGGCGCGACGATTCAGGGCGCCTGCGAGGCCGCCCCACCGTCCCCGAACTTCGAGTGGAGTTTCTCCTTCGGCAACGGCTTCGAGGGCACCGATGTTCTTGCCAACGGTATGTACGTCACGGCGTACTTCGTGGGTTCCCGCACGCCGCCCATGAGCATCTGGCTCCCGGTGGCGAGCCATGCGGCCGGTCTCAACGGGAGCCAGTGGCGGTCGGACGCGGGGGTGCTCAACCCCGGCTCGGTCCCGGCGAACGTCGAGGTCGTGCTGCACGCCTCAGGGGGCACGATGACGACCACGACACAGATTGCCGCGGGCACCCAGGCGATTCTGACGGACGTGGTTGGCCAGCTCGGCGCCACGGGCTCGGGGGCGTTGGAGATCCAGTCCGACCAGCCGGTGATCGTGACCTCGAGGACCTACAACCAGTCCGGGGGCGGGACATTCGGGCAGGATTACGCCTCGTACAACGCCGCGACCTCCCTCGGTGCGGGGCAGTCGGCCTGGCTGCCGCAACTGAGCGAGAACTCGGCGTACCGGACCAACATCTCGCTGACCAACACGGGGGCCGCGGCTGCCACCGTAGACGTCACGCTGCTGAGCGGCGCCGGGAATGTCCTCGCGACCTACACGGTGACGCTCAACCCCGGCGAGTGGCAGCAGGCAATCCAGCCGTTCAAGACCACGGCGAAACAGACGGGCATGGACCGGGGCTACGCGAAGGTCACGGTGACCTCGGGCGCCGGCGTGATCGCCTCGGCGTCGGTGATCGACAACGCCACCAACGACCCGACCACGATCGAGATGACGGCCGGTCCCGGCACGGCCGACTGGCTCCCAGTGGCGAGCCACACGGCCGGCCTCGACGGCAGCGAGTGGCGTTCGGACGCCGGCGTGCTCAACCCCGGCTCGGTAGCGGCGAACGTCACGGTCGTGCTCTACACCTCGGGCGGCACGAAGACGAGCACCGTGCAGGTGCCGCCGGGTAGCCAGGCCATCCTGACCGATGTCGTCAATCAGCTCGGCGCCACGGGTTCGGGTGCGTTGCAGGTGCAGTCCGACCAGCCGGTCATCGTGACCTCCAGGACCTACGACCAGTCCGGAAGCGGGACGTTCGGTGAGGACTACGCCTCGTACGACGCCGCCACCTCCCTCGCCGCGGGGCAGTCGGCGTGGATGCCGCAGCTCACCGAGAATGCCGCGTACCGGACCAACATCTCGCTCACCAACACGGGGTCCGTGGCGGCGACCGTCAACGTGACGTTGCTCGACGGAGCCGGCAAGGTCCTCACGACCTACACGGTGACGCTCGGCCTCGGTGAGTGGCAGCAGGCGACCCAGCCGTTCAGGAGGCTGGCGAACCAGACGAGTATGGACAGGGGCTACGCCAAGGTGACGGTCACGGCCGGTTCCGGCGTCATCGCCGCGGCGTCGGTCATCGACAACGCCACCAACGACCCCACCACGGTCCAGATGCATCGGTAGGCGAGCCGCCGGGCGCCTGAAATCGGTATCTCAGCGCTCCACGACCCGTGCGCGGACCAGACGGTCCAAGCGCGGGAACGCCGCATCGAGATAGGCGTTGCCTCCGGCGAAGATCTTCCCCTGCCTGCCCCCGCGCATGCCGCCGCCCGCATCCTCGCCGTACCCGGCGTAGAGCCGATCGACGACCTCCATGCCTTCGACCACGCGGCCGATGGGGGCGAACCCTTCTTCGTCCAGACGGGAGTTGTCGCTCAGGTCGACGAACAACTGCGTCGTCCGAGTGTTCGGTCCGGTCATGGCATAGGCAACCGACCCGCGAATGTTGCTCGCCCGCACGGGATCATCCGGAATCGCCTCATTCCTCCAGAGCGTGGCAACGAGCGGATCGCCGGGGATCCCGAATTGGGCGAAGGCGCCGCGACGGACCCGAAAGAACCGGGAGTCGCCGAAGAAGCCGGCTCGCACGAGGCCGTAGAACCGGTCACATCCGACCGGCGCCAGATCCCGATGCGCCTCGATCACGAACGTCCCCAGGCTGGTCTCCACGGCGACCCTGAACACGTCCGGCGATCGCCGGCGCCAGGCTGGGTCCCCCGGGTCCATCAGGGCCGTTCGTGCCCCGGACCGAGGAGAGTTGCCGCGCCTCGGCTGATCGCACGAACCGGCCACGACGACGAAGATCACCGCTGCCAAAGCGGACGCCGATCGACCTGGGGTCAGCGCGGCGAGCGTCTTCCCGGGGCGATCCACTACCTCTGCTCTTGGCTTCCTGGTTCAACCGGCATAGCAACCATGCCCGATGCTCCTTCCCCGGCCGGCGATCACTCGGGCTGCAGCATCTCTAGCGCCACCGCCGTCATGAGACGCACCCCTAGCGGAAGGACGCGCTCGTCGATGTCGAAGCGGGCGCTGTGGTGGGGGTGCGGCCGGTCGTCGCCCATCCCGAGGAGCGCGAACGCGCCCGGGACGCGCTGCAGGTAGTAGGCGAAATCCTCGCCGCCCATCACCGGCGTGATGGTCCTGACCGCGCCGGCGCCCAGCTCGCGCGCGGCCACGCGGCCCACGAGATCGGCCGATGCGGCGTCGTTGATGACCGGCGGGTAGCCCTCGATGTAGGTGAACGCCGCGGTCGCGCCGAACAGCCGGCACGTCGCCTCGCAGACTTCGGCGAGGCGTTGTCTGACCGCCGCCTGGGTCTCGGGATCGAGCGTCCGCACCGTGCCGGTCAAGGTCACCGAATCCGGGATGATGTTGTGGACCTGGCCGCCGTGGACCGTCGTGAACGACACCACCACGGGCTCGATGGGGTTCGTGAACCGGCTGACGATCGTCTGTGCCGCGACGACGACGTGGGACGCGGCGACGACGGGGTCGACGGTCACGTTCGGCTGCGACGCGTGGCCGCCGCGCCCCCGGACGACGAGCTCGAAGTTATCGGCCTGCGCCATCGACGCGCCGGCGCGCAGGCCGACGATTCCAGTCGGCAGGGGCTGCCAGAGGTGCAGCCCGAAGATGCCGTCCACGCCCTCGAGCGCGCCTTCCTCGATCATCAGCCGGGCGCCGCCCGGGGGTCGCTCCTCGGACGGCTGGAACAGGAAGACCACGGTCCCCGGCAGCGCGTCGCGTCGAGCCGCGAGGATCGCGGCGGCGCCCATCAGGATCGCCATGTGGCCGTCGTGCCCGCACGCGTGCATGACCCCGGGGTCGAGAGAGCGATAGTCGTGGTCGGTGGCCTCGGTCACCGGCAACGCGTCCATGTCGGCGCGCAGCGCTACCGTTCGGCCCGGCCGCCCGCCGCGAAGGACCCCGCGCAGTCCGGTGCGCCCGCAGGCCCGGACGTCGATTCCGACAGACTCGAGAAACGCCCGGATCGCAGCCGACGTGCGCCGCTCCTCGAACGCGAGCTCCGGGTGCCGGTGGAAATCCCGCCGCCACGCCACGAGCGTTGCCGTCATCGACTCGATCTGAGCTGCGACGTTGTCCATCGTTCCTTCCTCCAGCAAACGTGTGTTCAGCGCTGCGTTTCGGCAACCCGCGCGCCGGACGGCGCTCCCGCGTTGACCACCGCCATCGAGGCGAGGGTGACCGTCGCGTTGACGGCGAGGCCCACGAACCCCGCGTTGAGGCCCAGGAACGGGTCGTTGCCGGTCCAGATGAGGCCGACCACGACCGCGACCCCGGCCACCAGGCCGAGGATGACGGGGCGGGCCGTGGCACGGCGGACGAACACGCCGAGCACGATGCCGGGGAACAGCTGCGCGATGCCGTCGTAGCCGAAGATCAGGAGTTTGACCAGTTCGTGCGGCGACCAGAGCGCGAGCGCGAGCGCCGCCACGGCGATCGCCAGCATGAAGCCGCGCGACGCCCGCATCAGGTGCTGCTCGCTGACGGCGCCGCGCCGCAACGGCCGGTAGAGGTTCTTGGCGACCAGCGTCGACGCCCCGAGCAACAGCATGGCCGCCGGCACCATCGCGGTGACGGCCCCGGCGCCTCCGACGAAACCTGCGAACCAGGCGGGGTAGCTGCGGCCGACCAGCGCCAGCAGCGCGGTGTCCGGGTTCTTCAGTCCCGGCATCACCAGCAGCGCGGTGAAACCGACGAAGAAGACGAGCAGGATCGGCAGCTGGTAGAGCGGCATGATCACCGCGTTGCGCCGGAGCGTGCGGTCGTCCTTCGCGGAGAACGCCGACGCGAACGTGTGCGGCCAGCAGTAGAAGCCCATGCCGGTGAGCAGGACGGTGCTGATCACCCACCCGGTGCCCATCGTCGTCGTCCCGCCCGGGAACGTGAGGTGCGTTGGGTGCTGGCGCACCAGCTCGGCGAGCATCTTCCCGACGCCGCCGAAGTACATGGCCGGCAGCCCGAGGCCGATCACCACCACGGCGACGATCATCGCGACGTCCTTGATGATCGCCACCCATGCGATCCCCTTGATCCCGCTCGTGTACACGAACCCGCAGGTCGCCGCGAACGCGACGACGATCGCCACCGTCGAGGAGACCGCGCCCGCGCTCGCGATCTCCACGATCATGCCGAGGCCGGCGAGCTGGAGCTGGAGGTAGGGCACGATCGAGACGACCGCGATCAACACCACCATGCCGGTGAGCGCCGGGCTGTCGTACCGCGCCAGGAAGAAGTCCGGCTGGGTGTGCAGGCCGAGGCGTTTCGCCATGCGCCACACCGGGGGGAGCAGGAAGAACGAGATGATGTAGCCGATCGTGCCGTAGGCGAGGATGTAGAACGCCGGCGCGCCGCGCGAGTAGGCCCAGCCGCTCGCCCCCAGGAAGGTGAAGGTCGTGTAGATCTCGCCGGCCGTCAGCAGCCAGACGAGGACCACGCCGAACCGGCGGCCGCCGACGCTCCACCGCTCGACGTTCATTTCCCCGCGGCCGCGGCCGACCACACCGACCGCCGCCGAGACGAGCACGAACCCCACGATGACGAGCAGGGGCGTCGTCACCGCACCGCTCCGCCCGCCGCGCGATCGGCCTTCGTTTCAGCGAGGAGATACGCCAGCGCCAGGAAGACCGGCGTGACCAGGACCCAGCCGAGGATCCAGACGAGAAGGAACGGCAGGCCGAGCACCACGGGCTCGATACGGTTCACGAACGGGAGGCCTGCCACGAGCGCCAGCGCCGGTATGAGGGCGAGCACGAGCGCTGCGATCGGATGCCGCCTGGTCACCCTGCCGATGGTAGCGCAGCGCGGGACGACGGCAAGCGGTCAGGGGGTCGAGCCGGGCGGTCCCGCGTCAGCCCGTCGCTCGTGTCACCGACCCCGAACCCCTATACCTATCCTGCACGCTTTGCCGCCGGCGGGGTGCGATCGGGCGCGTTGGGATGGCCAGTGGCCTGCGCTCGCCACCGCGCGGCCTGCGCGGCGTGGCCGCGTCCGGGCTCGGCCTTCTCCCACGCGTCGTAGACGTCGGCGAGCGCGGCCGCGGTCTCGGTCGCCCAGCTCGACGTCTTCTGGGCCTCCGGCCGGAGGCGGTCCGCCTCGAGCAGGGCAGCCTCCGCCGGCGCAAGGCGGCCGAGGTCCAGCCGGATCTCGCCGAGGCGCGTGAGGACGTTCGCGAGGTTGGCGGGGGCGGACTTCGGGTCGGCGCGCATCGCCGCCTCGAGCTCCGCGAGCGGCGCCTCGGCCTCGGCGGCACGCCGGCGCTGGCGCTGCTCCGAGCCCCACTCGAGGAGCGATCGGACGGAGAACGGGGAGGTCAGCCCGAACACCCGCCGCGCGCGCTCGTAGGACTCGCGCTGGAGCCGCTCCGCCTCGTCGAGGCGCCCCAGATGCGCGATCACGATCGCGAGGTTGCTGGCGAGGCGGATCGAATACTCGTGGTCGGGCCCGAGCGTGCGCACGAACCCCTCGTACGCCTCGCGGTCGTACGGCTCCGCCTCCACCCAGCGTTTCTGCTCGGCGTACAGCCCGGCGATGTTCCCGACGAGGATGAGGGTGTCGGGGTGGTCGCGCCCACGCACGCGGCGATACCCCTCGAGCGATTCGCGGAAGAGCGGCTCGGCCTCGGCGAACTTCCGCTGACTCATCAGCATGAAGCCGAGCATGTTGATCGAGGTCAGCGTGAGCGGGTTGTCGGGGCCGAGCACACGCCGGCAGCGCTCCATGTTCTCGCGCGCGATCGGCTCGGCGTCCGCGGGGCGCCCCTCCTGCTGGATGTCGTAGGCGAGGTCGCCGGACGCTCCGATCGTGTCCTCGTCGTCGGCGCCGAGTGCGCGCCGGGCGCGGTCGAGGTGCTCGCGGAACATCGCCTCCGCCTCGGCGGGGCGCCCCTCGAACATGACCGCGGTGGCGAGCCGGTCGAGGATGTTGAGGGTGATGCGGTCGTCGGGCCCGAGAACCCTTCGTGCGCGCTCGAGGGCGGGCCGGGCGAGCGCTTCGGCCTCCTTGTGTTTCGTGTGGGCCTGGAGCAGCTCGAGAGACTTGGCGACCGAGTAGAGCGTGTCGCGCGCATCCTCGCCGAGCTTGGCGCGGCGGATGGCGAGCGCCTCCTGTTGCGGGGCGTCGGCCTCATCCTGCAGGCCGACGTTCCACAGGACCTCCGCGACCACCTGCAGCAGGCGGGCCTTGACGAGCGGCTGGTCCTTGAATTGGCTCGCGATCGCCTTGAGCGTACCGGCGAAGATGCTGCGGTCGAGCGTGTGGAGCGCGACGCTCGCGGCGTTGGTGCGGGCGAGCGCCGCAGCGAACTGTGCGAGCGTCGCCTCGGCGTCGGCGGCGGGCGCGTGCGCCTGGGTGAGCGCGGTGCGCAGGTCGGCCGTCAGGTCCTCGCGTATCCCGAGCCCCATCTGCGTCGCGTCCACGCCGGAGAGCTGGGCGGACTGGAACGCGACCACCTTCTCGAGCTCGGCGGCGCGGTCGGCGGCCAGGCGGCTCGAGCGCAGCGCCGAGAAGAGCCCTGCGGTGGTCCCCGCGATGCCGGCGAGGAGCGCGATGCCGACGGCGGCCGCCGCGGCCACGCCGACGCGGTGCCGCCGAACGAACATCCGCGCCCGGTAGGCGCGCGATGCCGGACGCGCGACGATCGGCAGCGAGCCGAGGTAGCGCGCAACGTCGCCGGCCAGATCCCCGGCACCGGCGTAGCGGCGGTCGGGCTCGAGCTCGAGCGCCTTCGTCACGATCGTCTCGAGGTCGCGGTCGAGCGCCTTCGTGCCGCGCCACGCCTCCGCGAGCCGAGGCGCGGGCTTCGTGGCCACCGTGCGCGCCGCGTCGATCAGGCTGAGCTTCGAGGTGTCGTGCGGGCGCCGCCCCGCGAGCATCTCGTAGAGGATCACGCCCAGGGAGAAGACGTCGCTGCGCACGTCGATCGCCGCGACGTCGCCGCGCGCCTGCTCCGGGCTCATGTACGCGACGGTCCCGCGGATCACGCCCTGGTGGGTGAGCGTGCCGTCCTCGGTGTCGCCGGCGGCCTCCGCCGTGAGGCGCGCGAGCCCGAAGTCGAGGATCTTGACGACCGGCGTCGCCGGCGCCGTGTCGTGTTCCTCGGGCGCCGCCATGACGATGTTGAGAGGCTTCAGGTCGCGGTGGATGACGCCGCGCTGGTGTGCGTAATTCACCGCGTCGGCGATCGTCCGGAACACCTCGAGCCGCTGCGCGATCTCTCTCGGGGTCAGCGGACCTGAGCGGGAGGCTATCCACTTGTCGAGCGTCTGTCCGCGCACGAGCTCCATCGCGAAGTAGTCGTGGCCGTCCGCCGTGTGCCCCGACTCGTAGATCGTGGCGATGTTGGGGTGCCGGAGCCGGCCGAGCGACTCGGCCTCGCGGCGGAACATGCGGGCGTGGACGTCGTCGACGTAGTGCCCCTGCCGCATGACCTTGACCGCGACGCGCCTGCGCGGGCTCGACTGCTCGGCCTCCCACACCATGCCCATGCCGCCCTCGCCGAGCAAGGCGATGACGCGGTACCCGCCGATCGAGACCGGCGGACCCCGCCGCCCGGAGAGGGAAGGAGGAAGGTCGGACTCCGACAGCGTGGCATCCGACTCCGGCCCACCCAGCGTCGGCGGTGTCTGGTCCTTCAGTTCGGTCACGGGGGCCTCGTGTTCAGCCGCCGGCCGCAACGCGAGCGACCGATCGTGTGGCTGCTCTCTTGACGGCCACAACGGCCAGCGTCGATCTCGCTATTCCCCGGCGACAGCCGTCCGGTGCGCCGGCATCGGGCCGATGCGTCCTCGGACGCGGGCGCGCACTCGGCCGGCCCTACTCAGTCGGCCTCGGATCCGGCCGCGGGGCGCAGCCCCAGCGACCGTAGGCGCCCTGGCGGAACCGCTCCCGTTCCTCGGGGGTCATCCGCTCCCAGCGCTCCATCATGCGGTGACGCCAGTGCCGGTGTCGGCCCGTCCAGCCGCGCCCCCCGAAGAGGATCCGGCACAGGATGGCGAGACCCAGGGCCTGCCAGTAGCCGATGACCTTCCAGCCGAACAGCGCCGGCATCAGCCAGTTCCACAAGGCCATCACCGCGAAACCGAACAGCGCGACGAACAGCACCACGAGCGGCAGGAACATCAACACGCGGACGACACGGTGGCGTCTCATCTTGGTCACTCTCCCGTCTTCACGAATTCGTCGTAGATCGCCCGGAGCCGGCGGCGCAGGTGGAGCACGGCGTAGCGCTTCCGCGAGAGCAGCGTGTTCACCCCGACGCCGGTCCGAGCGGCGATCTCCTTGAAGCTGGTCCCTTCGAGCTCGTGCGCGATGAACACCTCCCGCTGCTCCTCCGGCAGCTCGTCGAGGGCCTCCTCGAGCTCGTGGAGGAGAACGGTTCGCGCATAGACCTCCTCGGGTCCGGCCTCCGGTGAGGGCAGCAGGTCCTCGAGCAGGAGCGCCTCGCCTTCGTCGGAGATCGCCACAGGGTCGCTGCCGGACGGTCCGAGCCGCTTCCTGCGGAAGAAGTCGGTGATGCGGTTGCGAGCCACCCTGAACATCCAGGCGCTCCATCGCTGGATCGGCTCCATCAACCGATAGGCCTCGATGACCTCGTAGAAGACGTCCTGAAGCAGGTCCTCGGCGTCGGCCTCGTTCGGCACCCGCTTGCGGATGAAGTTGCGGAGCCGGGCGCGCTCCCCCGCGATGATCTCGGAGATGCGGAGGTCGTGCTCGCTCATCGAGGCGACGGTCGAAAGCTCATCCATCAACTCCTGTAGACGAACGGCGGCCCCGAATATTGTAGAGGCCCGGATCGGCGACCGCGGGCGGGCGCCTCGCGGCGGTCATGCATCGGGGACGCGCCTTGCGCGGCCAGGAGCGAGCGTCGTGCGCGCTCGGCCGCTGCTCAGCCCGCCTTGCGTGGCGTGGTGACTCTTCGCGGGCCTGGTGCGCTCTTGGTGGAACGCCTCCACGGCTGCCCCTGGGCCCGCGGCGGCGGCGGCGTGCGCTTCGGAGGCTCGGCTTCCGGAGGTGCGGTCGGCTCCGCGACGCTCGCCTGCTGCTCCAACGAGAGCCGTTCCGCCTCCTCGTCCTTGGCGAGACAGCAGTGCTTGTACTTCTTGCCGGAGCCGCAATGGCACGGCTCGTTGCGACCCGGGAGTTTCGCAGCTGACTCAGCCATCGCTCGCTCCTCTCGATTGCTACCTTATCACGGCGTCGTCGGCAGGTAGCGCTCGACCGCCGATCAGCTTCCTGCCGCAGGCGATTGCGCGCCTGACGCCTCTTGACGGTCGTGCCGCGGCTCGAACGAGACGGTGGGGTGGTGTTCCCTGGTGCGTTCGCCGGCCGCCGCTACCTCGGTGGGGTGGTCCCGGCCGCTGGCGGCGCCGGCGGCGGTGCCGGCATCGCGAACCTCGCGTCGTCGACCGGCACGTTCTGCTGCGCACTGTCCACCTGGATCGTGAAGCGGCCGCCGGGCCGCGCCAGCGTCCAGCGGAACGCCACCTTGACGCCGTCGACGTCGCGATAGTCGGCGTAGTCGATCTGCGTCGGCAGGTACCCGAGGGCGGTGTCGGCGTAGCGCTGTTCGCGCAGCAGCAGCCCGGTCTGCGCGTCGAGGTACAGCCTGACCGGCGGCTGGCCCTCGTTGGCGGCGACGACGAGAACCGCGTCCCGGCCTTCGATCTTCTCGGACGGCCGCACGGAAAACCCCGCGAAGAGCTGTTTGACGTGGAGGGGGAAGTAGAGGTCGGCGTCGAGCTTCGCCGCCTCCGTCTCGGCGACGCTCATCGGGTGCGGGCCGTCGCGGCCGGTGAGCCAGCCGCGGCTGCCGTCGAAGGCGGTAATGCTCTCGCCGCGCGGCGTCTGCACCACCGACATCCGCTTGTCGGGCGCCTTGGCGTAGACCACGATCGGCACCGGCTGCCCGCCGAACCCGATGAGGTGCCCGTTCTGGACACGGCTGGTGACCCGCTTGAGCGCCTCCGCGCCGACCGCCTGCGCGTACTTCTCGAGGACCTGATCGGCGGACGGGAGTGCGGGCGCGGCGGCGCCCCCGGGGGCCGGCCCGGCCTCCTCGGCGGCGATCACCGGAATCGACACCGGCGCCCGCGAGCCGCGGTGGCACGAGAAGCAGGTGACGTCGCGGTCGCCGTCGAAGTTCTCCTTGTTGATGGCGGCCATCATCACCATCATCTTGCGCGCCGTCTGCTTCTCCTTGCGGTCGTCCTTCTCGAACGCGCCCTGGACGTGGCAGAAGTCGCACTCCACTCCGAGCGACGCGGCCATGAACCGCATCGTCGGGAGCAGCTGATCCGCCGGGACGTCCTTCAGGACGCGGACGTTCTTGAACGTCTCCCCGGCCGTCTTGGCGCCCGCCGCGGGCGCCGCGCCCGGCCCGCCGTGAACCGGCGGCGCCTGGTCGTCGGCGATCAGCGCCGTCCCGGCCAGGAGCGCCGCCGCCACCGCCGCGCCGAGCATCATTCCGACGTGTCTTCCGCTCATCTCGTACCCTCCGCTAGACCAGCAGGCACCGAGGATATCAGACACGACATGGTCTCAGTCCAGTGTGCGTCGCATGAGGACCGCTTGAGCCTCGCGGGCGGCAGTCACGAACAAGACGGAACCGCGGGCAGCAATCGCACGGGGAACTCCTTCCGTCGCCTCGTGATCAACCACCCGTGCGCGCCCCGGCTCGGCGCTTGCGATCCGGCCGGACGATCGGTAGACTCGATGCAAACACAGGCACGGAAGGATCGGTCGCAGGATGGCCCTGCGTCGAGCCCCCCGAAAACGAGAGGATGGAGCGAATGAGCCCAGCAGACCTCCACGTCTCACCCGCAAGGCGCGTCGCGCTCCCCATCGTCCTGATCGCCGTTCTGATCGCGCTGCCGGTCGCGGGACAGGCCCTGGCCGCAGGAGCGACCAACGCGGCGGCGGCGTCAGGCGAGAAGTCGCCGACCGCGCAGCATCCGGGCGAGCAGGAGTGGGGGACCAGCGCCGGGATCTCGTACTGGCTCCCGGCTGCCGCGTTCCTACCCCGCGACACGGGTTCCGTCTGGAGGGACGCGGGCTTCGGCAGGCTCGTGCTGGTCTCTCTTGGAGGCGGACCCTATCCGAAGGACCTCATGGCGCCGGTCAACCTGCCGCAAGGGGCCCACCTCACCGTGGTTCAGTTCTACTGGTGCGACAACGACTATGGCTACGACATCACCGGGTATCTGTTCTCGTACCCGGAAGCCAACTTCGCGGGGTCCACCACGATCGCGGCAGTGTCGACAGGGGGCGTTCCGGCGTGCACGGGCGCCGTCTACGCCGCGACGGACGTCACGATCGACAACAACGACAACCAGTACAACGTCATCGTGAGGTTCGACGGCGCCAGCTCCGACCTTGACTTTCGGGGTGTCAGGCTCGTGTATAACCTCCAACTCTCCCCGGCGCCCGCTACGGCGACTTTTGGTGACGTCCCGACGAGCTACTGGGCGTTCCAGCACATCGAAGCGCTCGCCGCCTCAGGGATCACGGCGGGTTGCGGCGGCGGCAACTTCTGTCCCGAGACCACAGTGACGCGCGCTCAGATGGCCGTCTTTCTCGCCAAGGCGTTCGGTCTGCACTGGCCGGGCTGAGTCCGACGGGCATCGGCGTTGCACGGGAGGTACATGGGTCAAGGCGGTTGGTAGTAGCCGGTACCGATCGGGTTGGTACGAATCGAGTGCCTCCCAGCCGGCCGCGCCATCAGGTCCCGGTTCGCGCGGGCCTCCCGGGCGGGCACTGGCCCGACACGCCGGGGCGACCGTACAATCCGATCAGCGCACCACGCGAGGTGAGACCATGCCGACGCCACCGCCGACCACGTCCGTGGAGGAGAGCCGCGAGCGCCGAACGGTCGGTTTGCCTCCCCTCGAAACCGTGACGGCGCCCAGCCGGCTTGGTCCGCTACTGGTAGGGCTGGCGACGATGATCGTCGGCCTCGGCATCTGGCTGCTGTTCTGGTTCGGCGACGCTCAGCCGCCCACGGGGCCGCGGAAATGGGGGAGCGCCCTCTTCGCCTGCCTCTTCTTTCTTTTCGGTCTGCGCCTCGCCGCCGATGGCGTGCGATTGCCGAGGCGCTGGAGGCTGCGGCGCTTCCGGGGCGGCGCGGAGCCGTGGGGCGAGGGGTATCGGTGGGCCCGCACGATGGACCCGCTGCCGGTTGCTTCTACGGACTGGGTGAAAGGGTGTGTGGGCGGCCTGGCCCTCGCCGCCTTCGTCGCCGTGATCAACATGGTCTGGCTCGATCTCGGCGCCCTCCGCGGCAGCCGGCTGCTCGCCTACGTGCTCATTCCGCTCGCGACGGCCCTGATCCTTCTGGTCGTTGTGAGCAGCCTCCGGCAACGCGTCAGGAGCATTCGCTTCGGCCGCGCGAGGCTGCGCCTGGTGGACTACCCCGCAGCGCCGGGGGGACAGCTACGCGCCGTCTTGACGACGACGAACCGGCTCCCGGCCGAGGGCATCGTGGAGGCGACGCTCGCGCGCATCGAGGAGAAGCCCCGGGCCGGCGACCCGCGCGGGGGCCACGCACCGACGGTCGAGATCGTGCATTCGTTCAGACGCCGCTCCGATATCTCGACCTGCTCGGATGGCGGTCACGAGCTCTCGCTCGCCTTCGACCTACCGAAAGATGTCCCGCCGACGCTGCTGCACGGACCTGACGGCTCCCGGCGCTACTGGGTGCTCGAGGTCGCGGCACCCGGCCGTCGGAGCTTCCACCGTCGCGGCTGGATGTTCCTGGTGCCGGTCTACCCAAGCTGAGCAGGCTCGGACGCCGAACGGGGGCGGGCCGGGTCCCGATCTTGACGGGGAGGACATCGCTTCTCGCACGATCCGAAGAGACCCGCAGCAGTGTCGGCCGATCGGTGCCGATCCAGCGGAAGCGTCCCTGCGACCCCGCTCAAGAGGAGGAGACGGCGACGCCGGGTACCTGTGCCTCTATTCACGTTCCGCGCGAGCGATGATCGCGTCGAGCCAGACGCGGCGGATGATCGAGCTACCGGGGTAGATGATCCGCCAGTAGCGGGCGAACGTGCGGCGAGCCTCGTCGCCGTTCGCGAGGCAGCGCGTCTCGGTCGAGAGGCGCACCGCGCCGTCGCCTAGCGGGACCGCGCGGAGGTTGAACGCCACGCGGATCCCGCCGGGCTCGGTGAACGCCGCGAACTGCTCCGGCGTCGTCACCGGCGGCTTCGGCTTGTGAACGAACCCCACCATCCCGTACACGAGCTCCCCGGGGTCGGCCGTATCGAGGGCGAGGAACCCCGAGCCGGGCTGGAGCATCGCGTCGAGGAGCGGGCGCGCATCCGGCGGCGAGCCGCGGAAGCGCCCGCCTGCCGCCGCGCGGATGCGCAGCAGCGCCACCGCCGCCGGCATGTCGGCCAGGCTCACCTCCCTGATCGCCTTGACGACCGCCTCGACCGGAGCCCGCACGCGCGCCTCGTGGACCTCGCTGAACTGGTACTCCGGCAGGAACCGGTCGAGGCGCTGGTCCGGCCGCGACGATCGCGAGACGCCCGCCGGCCACAGCACGGCCGTCATGGCGAGGCCGAGGCCGCAGAGCGCCAATGCAGCGGCGCGGACGCGCGTCCGGACGCCGAGGAAGCGCAGCGGGCGGACGAGCGACGCCAGCCCGGCGAGCGCCGCCGCGATGCCCGTCCAGGCCAGGTAGCTCGGGGCGTAGAACGGCACGTAGTGGAGCGCGAACACGAGGCCCGAGACGGCGACCGCTGCGACGAGCGCCAGGAGGAGGAATCTGATGGTGCGACGCATGGGGGGCTCCCTCCGTCACACTGAGCAATCGAGCTTGATACGCAGCCGCCGCCGTTCGGCGCCAGAAGACGATAACCGTGAGCGATTGACGGTGCCGGTTACTCATCGCTCGGCTGAGAGATCGATCCGCGGCGCTGATCCTTACTCCCCGAGTTCGGTAGTTCACGCCGGCGTCGGCGACGGAGGCGCCTCCTGCGCCGGGAAGATCGCAAAACCGGGGTCGAGCTGCGCCAGGAACTCCAGAGAAAAGGCGCGATAGGTCACGAGGAGCGGCAGCAGGATCACCGTCCCGACGTAGGGGAGCGCGACCAGGAGCAGGCCGACGCAGCAGGTCAGCAGGCCGACGACGATCACGCCGACCCCGACCGCGACGCCCAGCCCGAGCAGGAAGAGGCCGTAGAGGACGAGGGCCCCGAAGTTGCGCTCGATCCACGGGACGAAGCGGCGCCATGCCTCGACGGCACCGACCTCGTCCTTGTACATGAGCGGCACGATGAAGTTGTCGAGGAACAGCGAGGTGTACCCGCACGCGATGGCCCACGCCGCCGCGGCGAGGGCGGCCAACACCGTCATCGTCGCCGCTCGGGCGCTGCCGAAACCGAATCCGGAGAAGCCGCCCGCGGCAACCACGGTGACCGTTCCCATCACGACCAGTGCAAGCCCGCCGGCGAGCAGGAATCCGAGTCGCCAGAGGAAGAGGGAGTCGCCGCGCCCCGCGAAGCGGCGCCACGGCTCCGCGATCCTCGCGCGATTGTGGACCACGTTGTCGAGGAAGATGAACTTGCCGCGCGACGAGATCCACAGGAGCAGGAGGACGATCACCGCGACCACGGCCGCGCCGACGATGATCAGCGCGATCCAGTGCGGATGCGCTCGCAGGTGCTCCCAGGCCCCGCGCAGGAACTGGCGGACGTGGAGCGACGCCGCGCGGTCGCGATGCAGGTTGAGCCGGGTCCCCCCGCCGCCGCCGCCACCGGCGAGCCGGGCCAGCCAGGCCGAGAACCCGATCACCAGCCACTTGCCGAGGTCGAACGGGTTGAACAGGGTGACCTTCATCCGCGCCCAGGCGCGCCGCAGCGGGGCCACGTAGCCGATGTCCATCGTCCCTCCGTCTCGATCGCCGTTCCAGCATACGTCCACTTCCGCGCTGTGTTGCACGCTGAAAGCCCGCGCGCGGCTCGCGAGCCGGCCGCCGTGCTCGTAGGCCTGGCCCGCGGCGGCGACAAGGCAGTGCCCGCCATGTAGCCAGGCACCGTCGAGATCGCGACCCGGCGAGGAACTTACCGATGGAATGTTGTCGATAAGCGCAGACGTGGTACCGCGCGCGCTCGCCGCTCTCGACCCGCTCGGCTCACCTTACCGGGGTGGGGCGGGGCTTGGTCCCGGCGAGCTCGGCGGCCATCTGGGTGATGTTCGGTGTGATGAAGTGATCGTAGAACCCCCAGCGTGCATAGCCGGGGGCGAGCCGGCCCTGCGCCTCGGAGACCAGCGCATCACCGTTCAGGCCGCTCTGGCGGGCGGCGGCGACCGCGCTGCGAAGGGCCTCGAGGTAGCCGCGGAACGCCGTCACGTCGGCGGCCTTCCCGACCTCGCCGTGGCCGGGGACAAAGGTCGCCGCAGGGTGGTCCGCGATCAGCCGCTCGTCGGTCGTCACCCAGGCGGCCGTATCGGCGTCCGTCGTGTTGGGGAGGGTGGCGTTCCAGAAGAGGTCGCCCGTGAAGACGACGCCGGCGTCGGGAACGAAGACGACCGAGTCGCTGCCCGTGTGCCCGGGCAGCGCCCGCACCTCCAGCCGGCGCGTGCCGAGGTAGAGGTCGATCCCGTCGTCATAGACCAGGCTCGGCAGCGCGAACGACTCGACCCAGGCGCGCTTGTCGGCAGGCACGTTCGGCGCCCACCACTTGAGGTTCTCCGTCCGCTCCCAGGCCCGCACGTTCCGTTGCGCGACGATCGCCGCGCCGGCGTCCCGGAAGACACCGTTCCCGGCCACGTGATCGAGGTGGTAGTGGGTGTTGACGACGAAGCGGATGGACAGCGTGGTCCGCTCGCGGATGGCCGCAAGCAGTTGCTCAGCGGCGGCGCTCGCTTGGAAGGTGTCGACGACCGCGACGCCGCCGTCGCCGATGATGAAGCCGGCGTTGCTCCCGGCCCCGCTCCCGGGGACGCCGATCGCGGCGAAGACGCCGGGGCCGACCTCGTGCAGGGTGAAGTACGGTTTGACCCCGGAGGCGGCAACGGCGCTCGCCAATATCAGGCATGACACGACGGCAAGGACGACCGGCGGCAGGCTTGGGGCTCGCATGCCGAGATCATAGAGTCGCGAGGTTGTTTCGTCACCCCCGATGACAGGTCGAGGCATACGAGCTCTCCCGTTCGCGCCGTCATGGGGACCTGACGTCACCGTCTCACGCTTCCGACGCCGTTCCGAGGTGAGCGGCTGTATGCCGTCCGGCCCTCGACAGCCCCACGTTCGTCGACTCATCCTTCGTCTTCTTCCGCATGACAACCTCCGTGTCAGTTGCTTCTCAGGCGCTCCGATTCACCGTCGTGTCATTGCCTAGAAAGTCCCTGAGCCACTGTCATCCTGAGGGAGGCGGCGCCGACCGAAGGATCCCCTGGAAGCCGTGCGATGGCCATGGGATCCTTCGCCTCCGCGCCGCTTCGGCTCAGGATGACAGCCACTTTCATGGTCCAGGGTGAGCCGTGACTCGTGTTGACTGCGAGCGACCACGCGGCACCTTGCCTCGCGTTCTCAGTGCTTCTCGTACTCGTCACGGCGGCGGAACCAGGACCCGGTCTCGTTTCGACCCCGCGGCGCCCGGTCGAGCCACGGGTAGACCGCCCAGAGGGCGCCCAGCCCGCGCGAGTAGGTGGAGTAGGTGTGGAAGAGGACGTCGTCCTCGAGCCCGAAGGCGCTCATGCCGGGCCGCTCGTGCGAGAAGGTCAGCGTGTCGGTTCCGGTCATGGCCGCGACGACGTCAACGGGTCCCGCGTCGGGGCTCTCCGGCCGCCCGCGCCACGTCCCGGTCTGCCGCGCCTCGAGCGCGCGGCGGGCGCTGGCCGCCTTCTCGCGCCGGTAGTTGTACTCGATGCCCTCGCGCTGTTGCTCCTCCGTGAAGTGGACGTTGAAGTCGTCGTTGAAGTCGCTGCCGAGCGAGGACGCCCACGGGAAGCTCCAGCCCATCCGCTCCCTGTACGCCCGGAGCTTCGCCAGCGGCGCCCGCGAGACCGCCCAGAGCATCACGTCATGGTTCGCCACATGGACCACGCAGCCGTTGAAGCCGTCCGCGATCGCGTCACCCGCGTGAACGCCCCCCGCGACGCAACCGCGGCACCCGCGTGCCAGGCACGCACTTGGCTACGGTAGGTTCATCGTGCGCAGAAGCTCGGCGAAGCGTGGGTCGTCCCGCAAGCCGTCCCAGATCGCCTTTGAGGGGAGCTCGAGGATCTCCGGCTCGTGCTGCTCGATCGCGCGACGCACCCACTCCAAGGCCGTATCCGTTTCCCCGAGGCCGGCGTAGATCTTCGCGCGATCGAGGGACGGCACGTACCCGTCGCGCGCGACCGTCTCCAGCTTAGCCAGCCACGCCCGCGCCTCGACCTTCCGCCCCAGCTGCCCGAGCGCCATACCGATCGGGCTGATCGCCGACGGGGTGGCGGCGCCCCTCCGCGTGACGTCCTGCCACTGCTCGACCGCCTCCTCGATACGGCCCTGAAAATAGAGTGTGGCGCCCCAGATCCACCGCACGACCGGGGAGTGTGGCCACAGCTCGAGCGCGGCTTCATTCCGAGCCTGCGCGCGGTCGAATTGGCGGGCCCAGTGGAGCACCCTCACGAGGTCGACATGCGCGACGGGGGAGAGGGGATCCGATTCCAGGGCCCTTTCCAGCTCCTGCACCGCTTCCTCCAGGCGGAGGGTGGGCACCAGGTAGTATCGCGCTCGCAGCCGATGGACCCGTTCGGACGCAGGCGCCAGCGCCAGCGCTCGCGCGAAGTCGGCGGCGGCGCCTTCCCAGTCGAAGTCCATCACCGCCCGGAACGCACCGGAGAGCGCATAGGCCTCGCCGATTGAGTCGTCCAGCTCCAACGCCCTCTTGATCGCCGCCCGCCCCTCGCGGGCTGCCGCTCGCGGCCGCATGATGCCGAAGCCGGCGGAGGCCAGGAGCAGGTCCGCCAGACCCAGGTAGGGCTGCGGGAAGGAAGGATCCAGAGCGATCGCCCTGTCGAGGCACGTCCGGGCGTTCGGCAAAACGTGCAGGTCCTCATAGTGCTGGTAGTGGCGAGCCATCAGCCAGGCGTTGTATGCCTCCAGATTTGCGGTCGGCCGCACGCTCTCCGAGGGCGCCAGGTGGATCTCGAACGCGCGGGCGATCGCCCGGGAGATCTCGTCCTGAATCGCGAAGATGTCGGTCAGCTCGCGATCGTAGTGCTCGCTCCAGAGGTGGAAGCCGGTCTCGGTGCTCACCAGCTGCGCGGATACCCGAACCCGTCCACCGAAGCGCTGCACGCTGCCTTCCAGCACCGTGCTCACGGCCAGCTTCGCGCCGATCGCCCTCACGTCCTCTCGAGCGTCCCGGAAGGCGAAAGACGAGGTGCGGGCCACGACGCGCAGCCCCTCGACGCGGGTCAACGCCGTGATGATCTCGTCGGCCAGGCCGTCGCTGAAGTAAGCGCTCTCCTGGTCCGCGCTGAGGCTCGCGAACGGCAGCACCGCAACGGACGGTAGGCCCGTCGGCTCTTTCTCTGGAACGGGGCACTCGGTCTCGACCGGCGCGATGAAGCGATAGCCGCGCCGAGGCACCGTCTCGATGTAGCGAGGAGTCCGAACCTCGTCGCCGAGCACCTTGCGGATCTGATTCAGGCAGTAATTGATGCCCAGTTCGAAATCGACGAAGGTCCCGGCACCCCAGACGTGCTCTCGGATCTCCCCCCGCGTCAGCAGGTGTCCGGGGTGACTGGCGAGAAGGACCAGGACGGCAAAGGGCTGTGGGGGAAGCTTCACCGACTTGCCGTCGCGGCGCAACTCGGCGTTGCGGACGTCGAGTTCGAACTCTCCGAACCGGAGGGTCATCCGCCCGTCTCCACCGACCACGGCCACTCTATCCTCACTTCACACAACGACTTTTGGCTGATATTACCTCTCCGAAGGGCCGCCTTTCAACCGCCGCCCCGGCCCGGCCCTTGCTGCTCCACGGGCTTGCCCGCTGCGACGCCTAAGGCAACGCTCAGAAAACACTCATGTTCCATCTATGGCATTGCGACCACGAAGAGCCGAGTGTACTGAGCAAGGTCAGTGAACTCGAAAGGAGGACCACATGCGTCGCTTCCTGCTTCCGATCGTGATTCTCGTGATGGGGGCGGCACCGCTGGGCGCGCAACTCGCCGGACCGGTGTCCGCACCAAGGGTGGCCGGTCAGCCTTGGGGGACCTGGTACTGGGTCACCGACATCTCCGCAGTGACCGGAATCATTGGATCCACACTGCCCACTGTGATCACGTTCCACGAGGACGGCACGTTGGCTTGTGCGGAAGGGAACAGCTTCGGCGGCTTTCCCGGCGCCGCGCTCGTCTACAGCGCGGGCCTGGGGGCATGGGAGAAGGAGCGCAGAGGCACGTTCAACGCCACGCGTCTGGGTTTCGTCTTCGACAAGGCGAGTGGCGTCTTGAAGGGCATCGGCAGATCGCGGTTCAGCTTCCAGTATGCAGGCGACCACGACCATATCACGGGCACTCTGTTCGTCGAGACGCTCTCCTGCAGCGCCGGACCGATGTTCTGTCCCGATCCGTTCGATCCGGACGCCGTGTGGACGCCCGCTTCCCCGCCCGGCGGGTTTCCCGCCACGGCTGGGCGCATGAACGCGTTGCCGGTTCCCGATTAGCACGGGGTGCAGCCCGCGGACAGGGCCGGCGGCTGCCATCCGCCGGCCCTTACCCGGTCACATCGGTACCGCGACATCGGTACCACGTCTCACGATCTCACCATCCTCACCTCGTCAGCTTGCCGCTCGTGATGCGGTGCGGGCGGGTCGCGGCGTCGCCGACCTGCGGCTGGCGCCCGTCCTGATTCCCGAAGAACCGCGGCAACCGCAGGCCTGGCATCCAAAGGCGCTTCCGTTACTTGCGTACCTGACACCTGTTCCGGCGCCTGGAACGGTTCACGTGAGGAGGCCGGAGGAGGCAACGAGACCACGTCGGGTCGCGGGCGCGGCCCTTGCGGCTCGGCGCCGTGTGCGAATCGGGCCATGGGATTCGTTCTCCCGGTTGAGGAGAGGAGGATCCGATGCGTATCCGCCCAACACACGCCAACGTTGTTGCGACCTTGTGCGCAGCGATATTTCTCGGGTTTCCCTGGGGTGTGGCGGACTCGCTGCTCCTCGCCGCGCCGCCGAACCCTGCTCATTCCCCGGCATCCCGGATCACCCAGGGCACGAGGACGTTCGTGCCCGGCGGCGCGGTGATGTTGATCCCCGCCGACCTGGTCCCGTCGGTCCGGGTGTCGTACGACCAGGCGGGGATCATCGGGATCGACTCCGGACCCACCTCGGGAACATACACGGCCCATGCGGCGAGGCCCGGGTGGGTACACGTGACCGTCCGAAACAAGGGGTCGGCGAATGGGCCCGACGGCAAACCCCAGTCGGTGTCGTTCGCCGTACTGGTGGAGTTCGTCTCTCCAAGCGTGCAGGGCAACGCCTATGATCCCCGGATCTCCACCGTCGTCTTCGTACCCCAGGACTTCACCTACACGGAGCAGCTCAAGGGGGGCGGTACCTACAAGTACGACTTCTACTTCGAGCCGTCCTGGTACCACCTCACTACGTCCATTGCGCCCGGGCTCCCGGTGACCCAGTGGTACCCCATGACGGTCAAGGTCAGGGTGGACACCGCGAACCAGATCCGAGAATCGAACGAACCCAACAACGACCTTACCTACGTGGTGCGCTTCACCGACTGAGGCGACGCGGTCCGCGTCGATGTGAACGACACCGTCGCGCGGAACAGATCGCGGTCTTGAATCCGGAAGATCGAAGTTCAATCGTGGTCATCGACGACCACGCCCCACCGGCGATCGGCGGGGTCGCGCTTCGGCTTCGTCGGGCTGAGGGGAATCAGGGTGGAGGACGACGGGAGCGCCGGCGCCACCTTGCGGAGCCGGACATCGGATGCGCCTTCCTGCTCGAACAGCCGGCCGATCCGACAAATCGTCGCCCCGCCGCCGAAGCGCACCGTCGTCTCGACAAGCTCGGTAGCCGATTCGCGCCGCGCCGACAGCTCCCGGCGGAGCCAGGCGAAGCCGCGGGGCAGGGTGTTGAAGCACGGCCAGTCGTGCACCGCGTCGACGAGCGTCCGCGCGCTCGTGGCCCAGACTTCGCTCTCGCCATCGCGTGGGTACCGCGTATCACGATCTTACAATCCTCACTTCGGCAGCTTTCGGGTCGGGATCCGGCGCGGGCGGGTCGCGGCGTCGCCGGGTTGCGACTTGCGCCGCGAGGCGGCCGGCGTCCAGGTGATCTCGACGGTTGAGCCGCAGGCGATGGCCCAGCGGCGGAGCAGCTCGACCGTCGGGTTCGAGTGCCAGCGCTCGGCCTGCGCAATGGCCTGCTGGGTCACACCGAGCCGCGCGGCGAGATCCGTCTGCGTCATCCCGGCACCCTCGCGCACGCCGCGGAGGCAATAGCCGACGATTCCGCGCTCCCGGGCCGGCAGCTTTCCCCATCGGCGGAGCGCCGCCCACTCCGCGAACGCCCGCGGACGCGTCCGCGTCATGCCATCCAGCCCGAGCTTCGGCGTCGCGCTCGTGGCGACACGGATGACCCTCATGGGCCCCCCCGCGCCCACGCCTCGATCTCCGGATCGGGCGCGGGGCGATCGCCGTGCTTCCTGGCGAACGCTCGCAGCGCATAAAGCGCGTCCGCGGCGCCGTGCGCCCGGCATCGCGCCGCCAGCCTCCTCCGATCCAGGAGCCGGCGCTGCGCCCGATGGAGGAGCCATGCGTTCACACCGTCCACCGACGAGCGCCAGTGCTTCCAGGCCGCCAGTCGCTCCGCCAGCAGATCCTCCGGGCTGATCGCGAGGACTTCACACCCGGCCACCCTAAGGAGTACGGCTTGTTCGCCCTCGGCCAGGGCGGAGCTCGGGAACTCGAGAAACACCTGCGCCCGCTCGTGGACCCAGTGGCGCCCGCTACGGGAGAATCCCGCCGCCGCCAGAACCTTCGCTACGTGTGGCGGCACGGTCCCGTCCAGATCGACGTCTCCGGTCGTATAGGCGCCTGCCGTCAACAGCTCGACGGCGGCGCCTCCGACGAGCACGGGGCAGGTCCCCTTGTCGAAGAGGGACTGCACCCATGCGACCAGCCGCGCCGTCCGCTCGACGCCCTCGGGCGTTCGGAAGACATCGGAGAATTGCATCACGCAACAATATATAACTTGTGTTCTAAAATGCAACCCATGCCTATCGCGGGAGGTCCGCCGCGCTCTGAAACGGCGTGGGCGCGGGGTTCCCACCTCGTCAGCTCCCGTAACGCGGTCCGGCGGCAGACGGGGGCCGCGCCACGGTCGCTCGTGGGGTCCCGCCGTGTCGACCCGTCGCCGCTCGGTCGATGGCCGGAAACGGCGTGCGCGTTCCTCAACCCGTCGTCAGCTCGACCGGAGCGAGGGAGGCGAAATCGGCGCGGCCGAGGCCCATGGACTCGGCGATCGCGATGTTGCGGGGGAACGGCCTGCCGAGCAGCGTACACGCCCAGGCGTCGAGGGCGACGGGGTCGAACCCGGCTGCGACCGTCCTCACCGGCTTGACGTCGGACAGGCTGCCGCCCGCCGGGCCGTGCTCCATGAGGACCCGCGAGGCGTCGACGATCGTGAGCGTCGGTCGCATCATCGCGGCGAGCTCGGCGATGGAGCGCTGCACGTCGGTGTGGAGCATGATCCGGTTCTTCGCGGTGACGCCGAACCAGTTCTTCAGGCCGCAGGAGACTCCGGTGAGGTCGTGGTGCTTCGCGGTCGGGACGTTGATGACCTTGGTGGCGCTCACGAACGGCTCGAGGACGTCCCAGGTGCCGAGGCGCTCGGAGATCTCGACCGTGACGTAGCGGCTTTCCTCGGGCACGATGACCTCAGCGCCGGCGGCCTGGGCGGCCGCGAGGATGCCGCTGATCTGAAACGCCCGGCGCGACTTCGCCAGCGGGCAATCGCACACGATCACCCGGCGGGCGCCCGCCGCGCGGCACAGGCGCACGACCTCGGCGATCACCTCGGGCTGCGTGTTGGCCGCCTGCTCCGGCGTCCGCTCCCAGCCGAGGCTGGGCTTGACGAGGACGACGTCGGCAGCGGTCACGAGCGCGGCCATGCCGCCGAGACGCTCGACGGCGGCGCGGACGTTCGTGCCGGGGTCGGCGCCGCGGGCGATGACCATGCGCGGGACTGCGGCGGCGAGGTCGACGCGATGGTCGGCGATGCGGCGCTCGGCGTGGCGCGCGAAGCGCCTGAGGCGATCAGTGAGGAACAGGCTCCCCACGCCCAGGGCGCCCGCGCCGGCCAACGAAGACGCAGCCCAGACCAGGACGCGGCGCCGGGTGTGGCCGCGCCGGGGTGCGGGTGTGCTCGCGCCACCGGCAGTGGCGGTCGCCTCGGCCGCGGCGTCGGCCGCGCCGGCGACGCCCTTTCGGGTCGTTCCGTTACGATCAGCCATTGGCGCCTCCATACTTGCACATACGCAACTCCCGGACCGGAGTTTGCTGCGACGGCTCACGCGGTCCTCAGCCGGCGCGGGAGGACGCCCACCCACGCGCCGGCGTGGACCTTGAACGTGCCGAGGGCACCGAGGATGACGAGGATCAGGAACACCGACGATAAGCCCTGCGAGAGGACGACCAGGTTCGCGTCGGGGACGCCGAAGCGGTCGGCGAGGACGAGGTACTCGACGAGGAACACGAGGGCGATCCAGGCGCAGACGTGTACGGTCAGGCTGATCGTGCGGTTGCGCGCGTACTCGGAGATGTTGAGCGCGCACTGGATCGCCTGGCGGTAGCTGCTGATGACGAAGACGAGGACGACCGTCGAGACGATCGCAAGGTCGCCGACCCACCCCTGCTCGACCAGCCAGAAGTCGTAGAGGCCGTGGACGGCGCACGCCGCCGCGAACGACACCGCGAACCACAGAGGCGCCATGCGGCGCGTCCGGTAGCGCGCGTAGAACAGGCCGTAGACGGCGAGGGAGGTCAACGCCATGTGCAACAGGACGGCGGTGAGACCTCGCCCGACGATGCTCGACAGGCCGCCGCCGTTGAAGTACATGAGGTTCTCCAGGAAGGCGAAGCCGAGCGCGGACAGCGATGCGTATACGAAGTAGTCGACGCTCTCGTCGACGGCGCTGGTGTACCGGATCATGACGAGGACCGGGACGACCTTCACGAGCTCTTCGACGAGGCCGATGCCGAGGGTGCAGAAGAGGAGGTCGTGCCCGGGGTGCCCGGTTAGCCGGAAGCCGAGCCCGAAGTCGAGCAGGTCGTACAGAGGCGTCGCCAGGAGGTTGCTCGCCATCCCGCCGAGGAGGCATGCCAGTGCGAAGTGGAGCGGCTCCGGCTCGAAGACGTCGAGGCGCCGGACGAACAGGAACCACCCGACGAGAACCAGAACCGCCCCGGTTAACGCGTACGCCCCGGCGCGATGCCCGCTCATGACGGCCCAGGCATAGCTCGGGAGATGGACTTGCCGGAGGTCGAGGTAGCGGACAACCCTCAGCGGGAAGAAGCCGTTCGCCCCCGGCCACGCCCTCAGTGCGCGCAGCTCGGCGATCCTCCCCGCGTCGAAGTAGAGGGTCGCGAGGTTGAAGATCGCACCGGACACGTTGGCCTTGAGGTCGATCTCCGCCATGAAGCGGCGCTCGGCCTCGCGGGGTTGTCCGACCCTCACGAGCGAATACCCGAACGAGTTGTTCAGGTAGGGCAGCGACTGGTTGCGGACCAGCCGGTAGAAACGAAGCGCGCGGTCGTGAGCGCCCTGCAGCGCCCAGGCGTAGCCCAGGCCGTAGTTGCCGAGGTCGGCGAGCACGGGGCCGGATGCCGACGCGTAGCCTTCGTACTCCCGGAGGATCGGACCGTCGTCCCGGTGGGAGTTGCGGCCCGTCCGCGAGGGGATGGCGAAGTGGCTGCTCAGGTAGCCGCGGTGGAGCTCGACGTCGTGGGGGTCCCGTCGAACGAGGTCCCTGTACTCGCGCTCGGCAAGCACGTAGAGGCGGCAGCCGAGGGCGTTCGCGATCCGGCGCTTCGGGTCGGGCTCGGTGCGGCCGCCCCAGATCGCGTTGACGAGGACCGCGACGACGACGGCCGGAGCGACGACGAGCTGCAGGATGGCCTTCCAGGGGGCGATGGCCGTTCGGCTCTCGGTCACGAGGTCACCTCATCGTGTTCCGGAACGTGGTTCGATGTGCGCCATCAGGATAGCCCAGATCGCGTCCGAGGCGACTCGCGCTTGCATCTCGCGGGGCCGGACGTAAGATGACGCCCTTCGCATGGCGACGCTGGCCCGCAAGCTCCGCGTCTTCGACTACTTCGCGCTCGGCTTCGGCAGCATGATCGGTGCCGGGTGGCTGGTGGTGATGGACGACTGGCTTGGGCGCGGCGGTCCGGCCGGCGCGATGCTGGCGTTCGCGATCGGCGGCCTCCTGCTGCTGCCGATCGGCTACGTCTACGGCCGGCTGGTGATCGCCGTCCCGGACGCAGGCAGCGAGATCGCGTACACGGCGCGGGTGTTTCCCCGGTGGGTGAGCTTCGCAACGGGCTGGATGATGACGCTCGCGTACCTCATCGTGTGCCCGTGGGAGGCGATCGCGATCGGACGGCTCGCCGGCTACGTCCTGCCGGCGATGAACTCGCACCCGCTGTACGCGGTGGCGGGGCAGCCGGTGTACCTGCCGCACCTGGTGCTGGGGCTAGCGGTCACCGCGCTCCTGACGCTCGTGAACATCCGAGGCATCCGCCTCAGCGCGAGCGTGCAGTCGTGGGCCACGGCCGCGGTGCTGGCGCTGTTCGTGGTGTTCGCGGGATTCGGCGCCGCGCGCGGATCGCTCGCCAACCTTCGGCCGCCGTTCGCCGCCGCCGGGGCGCTGGTCTCGATCCTGTTGGTGCTGCAGATCGTGCCGTACTTCATGACCGGTTTCGAGTCGATCCCCAAGTGCGTCGAGGAGGCGAGCCCGGGAGCGGGGGAGAAGAGCCTGTTCCGCGCCATCCTCATCGCGCTGGGGGTCGGCGCCGCGTTTTACGTCTCGGTGGTCGGCGTGGTCGCGTTCGTCTCGCCGTGGCGGGCGCTGCTGGGGGCGAGGTTCGCGACCGCGGTGGCGTTCGAGCGCGCGTTCCGCTCGCGGTGGATCGTCGACCTGATACTGGCGACGGCGGTGATCTCCCTGCTCAAGGTGTTCAACGGGAACCTCATCGCCGCGAGCCGGCTGATCTTCGCGATGGGGCGCCGCGGGCTGATCGACGGGCGCGCCGGGCGGGTGCACGCCGAGTATCGAACGCCGGCGGGAGCGGTCGTTTTCGTGGGCATCGCGACCGCGGCGGCGGTGTTCCTCGGCGGCGCGGTGCTGGTGCCGATCGCCGAGGTGGGGTCGCTCGCCGCGGTGATCGGGTGGCTCGCGAGCTGTGCCTCGTACCTCGTGTTGGGCGAGAGCGCTGGAAGGCGCGTGGTGGCGGCGGCGGGGGTGCTGGTGACGCTCGCGCTGCTCGCGCTCAAGCTCCTGCCGGTCGTGCCCGGGCACTTCACGCGCTGGGAGTGGATCTCGCTTGCGGGGTGGGCGGCACTGGGCGCAGCGCTGCGATTCTCTGGCCCTGCGCGGCGGGCCAACGCATAGGCAGGTCCTTTAGCGGTCGCGTTTCGCTCGGCCGGGCGACGCGGCGACGGGCGCGCGTGGTCCGCCCCCCGTGGGACTCTACGGAGAGATCAGAGAATGAGAGATTGCGATACGCGGTACCGAAGCCCTCGGCGCACTCCGGAGTCGTGGCGTGGACGGGGAAGCGATGATCTCGCACGGCAGACAACCCGGCCAGAATCCCGGCCGGAAGGCAGCCGCGCCGCGTTATCACCCTTGCGCATCCTGCAGCACCCGTGGCGCGCCTCCGCAGGACAGGCCGCGCGCCTGGTCCCCCTGGAATACTATGGCCCTCCGGGAGTTTCCCGTCCCAACAGCGTCGTCCGTACCTGCCCAAGAGAGGAGAAGGAGACCACGCCGAGCAAGAAGACCGTTTGCCTCCCGTTCGTGGTCGCCGTCACCTCAGCGATCCCGGTGCCGGCGGCGGGCAGGTCTGCGGGCCCGCCGGTGCCGCCCGCGGCGCTCTCGCAAGCCCGAGGCCGAGCTGAAGGCCCTCAACGACCGCCTCGCCCGGTGTCTCGGGAACTGACGGCGACCGGCCAACGGGGGACACGACCGTGAGCACACGACCGGCGCCAATCCGATTCCTCGCCGGACTCCTCGCAGGGGCCGCCGCGCTCCTCCTCGCGGGGCCGGCGGGGCGCCGCGGACGGATTCACATCGGCGTCCCGGCCGGGCTACATCGCTGCTCGTCACACGCCGTCAACGGCGCGGTAGCGGATCCGGCCCGGTGGCCTGACTCGTCCTCAAAGCCAGCTGGGGCTCGCTACGCGTGCGTTGGTGGGTTCGATCCCCGCACGGCCCCGCCGCGGGGTACCCCGCCGGAGATGCGTTCGCGCACGGCGGGACGCGCCGGATGGCGGGTGCGCGGCTACCAGTCGTCGAGCGAGGACGGCGGCTCCGCCGTCGGTCCGGCCCCGTAGGGAGAACTGCGAGTGGCTACGTCGAGCCTATCGGTCTTGCGCAGCGCCTGTTTGCCGCTGCTCCTCGCCATGTGGTCAGGCATCGCGTCGCCGGACCACGTGCGCGCTCCATCGGATGCCGGGTCCGCGGCCGCGTCCCCACGTATCTGGGCCGGCCTGGTCCCGGGACGCTACCCAGTGGGCTTCACGCTCTCGGAGGCGGACAGCGTTACCGCCAGCATCTGGTATCCGGCCGTGTCCGGCGGGACGCCACTGCTCCTCAAGGAGATCGAGCCGGCGGGCGAGGGGCTGGCGCCGTTCATGGAAAAGCACGGTATCTCGCGCGATGCCGCCGAGCGCTACGCCGGGGCCCGGTTGCTGGCGCGCCGGGATGCCGGCGCCCGTCGCGGCCGCTTCCCGGTCATCCTGATCGCGCAGGGCAATCAGGAGGGAGCGATCGATCAGGCGGTCCTCGCCGAGTACCTGGCAAGTCACGGCTATCTCGTCGTGACGACGCCGTCCCCCATGCGTCGGACGCCGATGCAAGCGGACTCGGAGGTGGGCCGTGCGGCCGAGCGGCAGGCCCTGGAGCTGGGGCTGGCCCTCGGCGTTGCGGGGCGCCGGCCCGCGGCGGATCTCCGTCGTGTGGGAGTGCTCGGGCACTCCTTCGGGGCTCGGGCGGCGCTCCTGGTGTCGATGCGCGACCCGCGCATCGCCGCGCTGGTCAGTCTCGACGGAGGCATCGGAACGGCAACGGCGATCGGGAGCTTCCGCGGCGCCCCGTCGTTCGACTCCGCCCGAGCCGAGGTGCCTATCCTGCACTTCTTCGAGGAGTTGGACGAGTTCATGCGCCCGGACTTCACGCTGCTCAAGAGCCTGCCCAGCCGGAATCTCGTGCTCGAGCGCGTCACCGACATGCACCACATCCACTTCACGACTCTGGGTTTCGGCGCCGCCACGATTCCGGAGATTGCGCAGGTGACGCATGCCGGGCCAGACGAGGCACAGAGCCTGCGGCGAGTCGCAGAGCGCTCGCTCGCCTTCTTTCGCGAGTATCTGCGCTGACCTTGCGACGCCCGACGATTCTCACACGCTCCCGCCGGCGGTGCTTCTCGGATCGTCCTCTGGGGCTCCGGTTCGTGCCGGGCACAAACGACTGGTTCTGGCCCTGCGGCTGGTCCAGGTGGCGCAGCACCCGGCTGAGCCGCGCGTCCGCTCGCTTTCGCGGTGCCTACGCTTGCGATGGCCTCTCGCGGGCCCACGCTGCGGAAACCGCACGCCCGCGCTCGGGGTCGTCGACGACGAGGATCAACTGATGATCATGGTCGCTGTACAGGACCTCGATGTTCACCCCGGCCTCGGCCATTCGCCGCGTCAGCGAGCCGAGCTGGCCGGGCACGTCCTGCTTGAGTCGCTGGATCAGCACCTCCCGCTCCGCGACGACTCGGATGCCGGCGGCTTCCAGCGCCTCGCGAGCCGCGGCTCCGTCCGCGAAGAGGAAATGGGCGACGCCGTTCCCGGCGACGACCCAGGCCCCTCCGCCTTCGATGCTCACCCCGGCGCGACCCAGAGCCTCCCCCATCTCGGCGAGTGCGCCGGGACGGTCTTCGAGGGCGATCGCGAGGTCCTTCATGCCGTGCCGATCGATGGACCAGGCGCGTGCTCGACCTCGACCCCCACCGGTTCGCACCGCACGTCGGTCTTGACGGAGCGGGCGATGAAGCACTGCTCGTGCGACTCGTGGTGCATGGCGGCCGCTTCCTCGGCCGACGGCGCCTTTGCGCCGCCGAAGCGGACATCGGGGCGGAGGGTCACCCGGGTCATCGCCGGCCGGCCCGACGAGTCCTTCGCCATCACGCCGACCGCCTGGTCCCGATAGCTGTCGACCACGAAGCCGCGCTTGGCGGCGATCGACAGGAACCACAGCATGTGGCAACTCGAGAGGCTGGCGACGAAGGCCTCCTCAGGATCTACCGCCTCCGCGACCGAGAGGGGAACTGGGACCACCTTGGGCGACGAGGAGGCAGGCACCTCCACCCCGCCGTCGAAGAGCCAACGATGGCCGCGAGAGTAGCGATTGTCCGCGAAGGTCGCGCCGTCGCGGTCCCATTTGACGGTCGCTTCGTGCTGGCTCACCGAGTCACCTCCCTCGCTACCCACGGGTCACGGTTTGCGGAACCAGGAAATTCCCACGCCCATAGCCCCCTGGTTCGTAGATGGCGGTCCTCGTGACCGAGGCGTTGGTCCTCGAGCTCCGCGGACCGTGGTCGCGGGCCGGCGCACTGGGGCCACTGGCCGGCCTTCACTCCGCGGCTCGTTCCCGGGCACGGGCCGGACCCCGAGCCTCAGCTTGGTGCCTGCTTTGTGCGAAGCGTCACATGCGGCCCCGCTGCCGTCAGGAGATACTCAACACAGTCGCCAACCAGGAGATGACCCCCATGGCCGCCTCGTCACGAAAGCTCCTCCGAGTGAGTGCCGTGCTCGCCGGTCTCTGTGTGGCAGCGGCGCTCGCCCGCTCCCCCCTGTCCGCCTCGGCGACCGGAGACGTGACCGTCTACACCGACGCGCTCGCCGCCGGCTGGCAGAACTGGTCGTGGAGCAGTACGGTCAACCTGGCGAGCACGAACCCGGTCCACACGGGAACGGACGCGATCGCCGTGACCTTCACCGCGGCGTGGGCCGGCGTCTACCTGCACGTGGCGCCCGCGCTCGACGGGACGCAGTTCGAATCTCTCGTCTTCTGGATCCACGGCGGCACGGCCGGCGGCCAGCAGATGCGGGTCGTGCTCTACGACGGCAGCGGCAACGGCGCGACGCCCGTCACCTTGACCCCGCCGGGTGCCGGCCAGTGGACGCAAGTCAGCGTGTCGATCGCTTCCCTCGGCGCACCGGCGCAGATCTCCGGCATCGTCTGGCAGGACACGACCGGCGGCGCGCAACCGACGTTCTCGCTCGACGACGTCACGCTCGTCGGCTGGGCGGTCCCGCCCACACCGACGCCTACGCCGAGTCCCACCGCCGGGCCTGCGCTCTCGGTGAACGCGGCGGCCGCACGACACGCGATCAGCCCCGACGTCTACGGCATGAACTTCGCCGACGCCTCGCTCGCCGCCGAGATCCGCCTTCCGGTCGATCGCTGGGGCGGCAACTCGACGAGCCGCTACAACTGGCAGATCGACACCAGCAACACCGGCAGCGATTGGTACTTCGAGAACATCGCGCAGTCGGTCGGCGCCGCCGACGCCTTCGTCGCCCAGGACCGGTCCACCGCCACCCGCACGCTGATGACCATGCCGATGACCGGCTGGGTCGCCAAGCGGCGCCTCGACAACCACCCGTACGACTGCGGATTCAAGGTCTCGAAGTACGGTGCGCAGCAGTCCACCGACCCCTGGGATCCCGACTGCGGCAACGGCGTCGACACCAGCGGCAACAACATCACCGGCAATGACCCTACCGACACCAGCATCCCCGTCGGCCCCGACTTCGACGCCGCCTGGATCGCCCACTTCATCTCGCTCTACGGCGGCGCGGCGCAGGGCGGCGTCGCCTACTACGACCTCGACAACGAGCCGATGCTGTGGGACAGCACGCACCGCGACGTCCACCCCGGCCCGACGAGCTACGACGAGATGCGCGACCGCACGCAAGCCTACGGGGCCGCGATCAAGGCCGCCGATCCGACCGCGAAGACGCTCGGCCCGGTGGTGTGGGGGTGGACGGCGTACTTCTGGTCGGCGCTCGACTGGGCGCCCGGCGGCGATTGGTGGAACCACCCCGCCGACCGCCTCGCGCACGGCGACGTGCCGTTCGTCGAGTGGTACCTCCAGCAGATGGCGGCCTACGACCAGGCCCACGGCCAGCGCATCCTCGACTACTGCGACGTGCACTTCTACCCGCCGTCGGTGGCCCTCACGGGCGCCGGCGACGCGGCGCTGCAGGCGCTGCGGCTGCGCTCGACGCGGCTCCTGTGGGACACCACCTACACCGAGGAGAGTTGGATCGCGCAGCCCGTCTACCTGCTGCCGCGCATGCAGGGTTGGATAGACGCCAATTACCCGGGCACGAAGCGCGCCGTGAGCGAGTACAACTGGGGCGCGCTCGATTCGATCAACGGCGCCCTGGCGCAGGCCGACGTGCTCGGAATCTTCGGCCGCGAAGGCCTCGACGTGGCGACGCTGTGGGGACCGCCGACCTCGACGCAGCCCGGCGCGTTCGCGTTCCGCATGTACCGCATCGCAGACAACGGGGACGGATTCGGCGAAAGCTCGGTCCAGGCGACCAGCGCCGACCAGGGCCGGCTCTCGGTCTACGCGGCTGCGCGCGCGGCCGACGGCGCGCTCACCGTCATGGTCATCAACAAGACCGCGACTCCGCTCACCTCGGCGCTGTCGCTGTCGGGGTTCGTCCCGGCGTCCTTGGCCCACGTCTACCGGTACTCGGCCGCGAACCTCGCCGCGATCGTCGCGGAGCCGGACGAGGCCGTCAGCGCCTCGGGCCTGACGACGACGTTCCCGGACAATTCGATCACGCTGCTGGTGCTGCCGGCCGGTTCCGCGGACTCGCCGTCGCGTTGGCCGGGACGCCCGACCCGGTGCCGGCCGGCTCGCCGCTGACCTACACGGCGACCGTCCGCAACGACGGTCCGGCCGCGGCCACCGGCGTCACGTTGGTGGATGTCCTGCCCGCCGGCGCCTGCTTCTCCTCGGCCTCGGCAGGCTGCGCGAACGCGGCCGGGACCGTGACCTGCGCGATCGGGGCGCTGGCGTCCGCTGCCTCCGCATCGGCGTCGATCGTGATCACGCCTGCGGCCAACGGCCAGTTGAGCGACACCGTGACCGTCTCGGCCGATCAGCCCGATCCGAACGCGGCGAACAACACGGTCACCGTCACGACCTCCGTGGGCCCTACCCAGCCGGCCGGCGTGTCCGTCGACACCTCGGCCGGAGCCGGTAGCACCGGCGACCTGAACGGCGTGGCGGAGCCCGGCGAGGCCGTCCTCGTCGCGCCGTCGTGGCTGAACCCCGGCGGCGCGCCGCTCGCGCTGACCGGAAGCGTGACCGCGTTCGCCGGCCCGCAAGGCGCGACCTACACCGTCGTGGACGGAGCGGCCGATTACGGCACGATCGGGGCCGGCGCGAGCGCGAGCTGCGTCGCGACCGGCGACTGCTACGTGCTCGGCGTCTCCAACCCCGCGACGCGCCCGGCCACCCACTGGGACGCGAGCTTCACCGAGACGCTCTCGACCGGTCAGGCGATCACCCGTTCCCTGCACGTCGGCAAGTCCTTCACCGACGTGCCGCCCTCCCGCTGGGCCTACGGGTTCATCGAGACCCTGCTCCACTCCGGCATCACGGCCGGTTGCGGCAGCGGCGTGTTCTGCCCGGCCGACGCCGTGAGCCGCTGGCAGATGGCCGTCTTCCTCGCCAAGGCCAAGACCGGTGGTCCCATTCCGGTTTCCGGGACCGTCCCCGGCATGGGCGACTACAACTGTGTCGCCGGGGGGAGTTCCGTCTTCGGGGACGTTGCCCCTGACGACGCGGGGTGCAAGTTCGTTCACTACGTTGCGGCGCAGCAGATCACGGTCGGGTGTGGCGGCGGCGACTACTGTCCGAGCGCCATCGTCTCGCGGTGGCAGATGGGGGTCTTCCTCGCGAAGGCGATCGCGACGGGAGCGATACCGGTCTCCGGGACCGTGCCCGGAATGGGCGACTACGACTGTGTCGCCGGGGGGAGTTCCGTCTTCGGAGACGTTGCCCCTGACGACCCGGGGTGCAGGTTCATCCACTACGTCGCGGCGCGGCAGATCACGGTCGGGTGTGGCGGCGGCGACTACTGTCCGGGCACCGACGTCAGCCGGGACCAGATGGCGGTCTTCTTGACCAAGGCGTTCGCCCTCCAGCTCTACGGACCATAGGCCGACAGCCGGGGCCCCGGACCCTGCCCAGGACTTCGTCCTTGGCCCTTGCGCCCGTTCGGTTCGAACGGCGAGCACCACGCAACGCGGCAGACCGGGAGACCGACCTCCTCATGCAATCAGGTACCGAATGGTGTCCCGGGCCGCCTGAACGTGCCGTGGCAGGACGGATGCCGCGCGACGCGGTTCCGCTCCGCCTGGGCCCCGGAGCCGGCGGATCGGCTGGAAGGGGAGATGGTGGGCCCTGCAGGCCATTCTCCAGGGCGGGAGCTTGACGCATCGGCCGTGTGCCAGAATGAAAGCATGTGCGATGTCTGTCTCTCGGCGCGCATCGCGACGATGATGGCTGCCGCCGCTCTGTGCGCCGGAGCGGCGTTCGGGCAGGGCCGGATCGCGGCGCGGAATGCCGACGTGCTGACCCTCTCGGTCGGTTCGCGAGACGGCGTCAGGACCGGGATGCACGGCGATGTCGTCAAGACGGTCGGGGCGGGCGCAACGGCGCAGCCGTCGGTCATCGCCTCGTTTGTCGTGACCAAGGTCGACGAGCAAACGAGCGCGGCACGGCTGGAGAAGATCGAGGCCGGGTTCGAGGGCGAACCGATGGTCGGACTGCCGGTCGCCTTCGACGAGCGGCTGAAGAAGCCGGAGGCGGCGTCGCCTTCGGCGGAGGCGACTCCGCGCCCGACGCCCGCCTCGGGTTTGCCGGACGATCCGGTCGAGCTCCTGAGTCAGGCGAACGCGGCATGGGAGCGGCAGGACTGGGAGAAGGCCGCGAAGCTGTACGGGGCGCTGCTGCAGTCCCTGCCGGACTATCCGGTGGCGGTCAAGCGCGCGGCGGTGGCGCGCGAAAAGGCGCAAGCCGCGCGGGCGGCGGAGGCGAAGGTCCGGGCCGCGGCCGAGGAGGTGGCACGGCAGGACGCGCTGGCGAAGGAGCGCGCCAACATCCCTCACTACCGTGAGAAGGCGAAGGCGATTCTCGACGTTGGTGGCTGGGATGCCGCCGTCGAGTGGCTGAAGAAGATCCAGGCGGCGGACCCGGCCGACGCCTACCTGGCGTCGGTGGTGGAGGACAAGCGCCGCGAGGCCGAGCGGGCGCTGGCCGACAAGCGCTACGACGACTCGATCAGGTCGTGCGATGCGGCGCTCGCGGTCTCGGCGTCGCCCGCGCTCGAGGCGCTGCGCCGGCAGGCGCGCGCGGACCAGGTGAACGCCTGGCTCGGCGAGGGTGACGCCGCCCTGGCGCGAGGCGACACGCCTGCCGCGCGGGCCGCGTGGGACCGGGTGGCGTCCGTCGACGGCCGCAACCCGGGCCTCAAGGAGAGACTCACACGGCTCGACTGGGTGAAGATCCCGGCCGGTACGTTCCAGATGGGCTGCGTACAGGCAGACAGCGAGTGCGCCGCCGACGAGAGGCCGCGCCACGCGGTCACGATCAGCACGCCGTTCCTGATGATGATCACCCCGGTTACGGTCGCGCAGTACCGGCGGTTCGCCAAGGCGACACGGCGCGAGATGCGCTCCGCTCCGCCGTTCGCGCAGGACGACGATCACCCGGTCCTGAACGTCACCTGGGCCGACGCTGCGGCGTATTGCGTGTGGGCGGACGGCCGCCTGCCGACGGAGGCGGAGTGGGAGTACGCGGCGCGAGGCGGCAGGGACGGGCTGAAGTACCCCTGGGGTGATTCGATCAGCCACGACAACGCGAACTTCAAGGGGACCGGCGGCCGCGACCGGTGGGAGCATACCTCGCCCGTCGGCTCGTTCGAGGCGAACGGGTTCGGCCTGTTCGACATGGTCGGGAACGTCTGGGAGTGGTGCGCGGACCTGTACGGAGACCGGTACTACGCGAGCTCGCCTGCGACCGACCCGCAAGGTCCCTCGTCGGGAAGCTCGCGGGTGTTGCGCGGAGGCTCGTGGGAGTTCGGCCCGGGGTCCCTGCGCATCTCGCTCCGCGGCTGGATCGGGCCATCGGGCGGAGTCGACAGCGGTGGGTTCCGCTGCGTTCGGGCACTGGTTCCGTGACCCGCTTGTCCCAGGTCAAAGGAAGAGACCGCCGACGAGGAGGTCGGGAGCCCTGGGCTCCGAGTAGAAGAAGAGGCGGCCCCGGTCTGCGATCGCCCCGGCCGGCCCCACCACCAAGGGCAAGATACGAGGGCGAGATGGTGATCACCGGTACCGATGCTCTTCGGACGTGATCGCGAGGTCGTCATACACGGTCGCCACATGCACCAGACACCAGGTGCGCCCCTCCGTTCGGCCGTGAGCGCGCCCCTCGAGCCGGCGCCGCGTCCGCTCAGTGCGGGTACGTCTTCTCGCCGGCTCGCACAGCGACCGCAAGCCGGTTCTCGGCCGGCGGAATCGGGCAGTTGTAGGCGGGCGAGTAGTTGCACAGCGGGTTGTAGGCGCGGTTGAAGTCGAGCGCCACCGTCGCGCCGGCCGGCTGCTCGAGGTCCATGAACCGCCCCGACCCGTACGTCTCCGCCCCCGACGTGCGGTCGGCAAACGGCACGAACAGGCTCGTGTCCGCCGGGTCGCCCGGCTGCACCTTGAACGCGGTCAGCACGCACGGCGTCCCGCCGAGGTCGAAGCGCAGGCGGGCCCAGCGAAAGTACCGCTTTTCGAGGTTGCGGCTCGTCGCCAGCCTCACCGGCTCGGGCGGCGTCACCTTGTCGACCCTGGCCTGCACGACGAACGCCGGGTCCGGCGGGAAGTAGAGCAGGCGCTCGAACGCGCGCACCGCCTTGCGGTCGGGGTCGAACTCGATGACCACGAGCTGGTCCGGGGTGCCGTACGTCGCGAGCGTGAACCGGCCGACGCGAAACAGCGCGGCCTCGGGGAGCGCGCCGGGCTCGATCGCCTTGCCGTCGGCCTCACGCCACGCCCGCGCCGGGGTCCCCAGCCAGCGCCAGCCGCCGGCGAACGCGAACGAGAGCGCGCTCCCCGCCGGCGGCTCCGGCGTGACGCCGAGGCCGTCGGCGCTCGGCGAGACCCAGCCGCCGCCCGGCGCCTTGACCACGGTGCGGGCGACGCCGGCCATCGGCGAGGTCGGCGAGCTCTTGAACTCGCGGTCCTTGCCGGCGCGCTCGGCGACGAGCTTCGCCTCCCACGCCGACGCTGGGCCGGGCGCAGCCGCTCCGCCGCCGCGCCGGCACCCGGCGAACGCGAGGAGAGCCGCACCCGCCGCCGTCACCCCGAAGAGAACTGCCGCACCTCGGACCGAACGCCGCCGCACGGGTCGCCAGGTCATGGCGCCATGCTCCCACGTCCCGCCCCGGCATGGGAAGCGACGCGACCGCCCCTCACGGCTGGCGCCGCGCAGCACCAGGTGCGCCCCGGTCGGCAGGTTCACTCCTGGGATTCCACCAGGAAGGTGAGATCGTGATACCCGGTACCGAGGCGGTACCGATGCTTGCGTAGATGGAACCCATTCCGCTGCCGGCGGCACGCGAACTCGTGGGTTCGTGGAGACTCAGTGCCCGGCTTTCTTCGTCTTCTTCACACCCGAGGGAACGTTCGAGGACGCGGTCAGCCGACGCGCGTTGGAAACCCCGGGATTCGGCACCACGAATTCCCCTCCGACCGCGGCGACGTTGAGTTGCAGCGGCAGGACGGAAAACAGGCTGCACAGGAACGATATGCCGATGCCGGTGCTCACGTCATGAGGCTGCGGCAGCGGGAGCTGATTGTTCCTGTCGAGCGTCAGGTGCGAGCCGGTTCCGACCCACAGACCTGCGGCCGGCTCGAATTCCCCGTGATGACTGATTTGGGCAACAGGGTTGTTCGCGTCCCAGATGTCGATGCGGCCGATGATGACGTTGGGTGCAGTCTCGAACAGGATGAAGATCTTGGCCAGCGTGGGGGCGACGCCGTCGATCGTGGCCGGCGTCGAAAGCGGAATATGACACACGCGATATGCGTCGTCGTCCTCACTCGGCGAGTTATAATTCAGCTCGGTCCCCCAACCTCTGTGCCGGATCGAGGAATACTCTCCAGGGTCTTCGACGACGACTGCATTGCCATGAGTCCAGAGAATCTTCGTAGCCATGCTTCCCCCTTTTGCGAGGCAACCCGAGCTCCCCGAATTCGATTCCCGATGGGTGCCGGGCACGTACTTTGCGCGGTTGCGCTCCGGCCAGGTGCACGCTCAGCGGAGGCCTCCGCGTCCCTGGTACCCAGAGGCACTTCAGCCATCGGCGCCGCGTATCACGATCTCCCGATTCTCACCTCGTCAGCGTCCTGTACGTGATGCGGTGCGGGCGGGTGGCGGCGTCGCCGAGCTGCTGCTTGCCGCGACGATCTTCGAGGCTCAATGGGAATCTAGGCAGGCTCTCGGCGTTTCCCGTGGGCGGCGATGAGGGCGCAGAGGGCGTTGCCCCATTCGGCGAGCTTCCTCTCGCCGATCCCCGGCACGCTCCGCAGGCTCGGGAGGTCGGTCGGACGGCGGCGCGCGAGCTCGGCGAGCGTGGTGTCGTGGAAGATCACGTACGCCGGGACGTGACGCCGCTTCGCCTCCGCCTGCCGCCATTGCCTCAGCGCCTCGAACAGCCCGGCGTCGACGCCCTCGAGTGACTTCTCGCCGCGCGCCGTGCGCCGGGCCAGACGCTCGCGGGGCCGCAGCAGCCGCACCGGCAGCTCGCCGCGGAGCACCCGGCGCGACTCCTCGTTGAGCCTGAGCACCGGCCGGTCGCCCTCGGTGCGGGCGAGAACGTTGATGTCGACCAGTTGGTACACCACCGCCATGAGCGCCTTGCGCGACATGCCGGGGAGGATCCCGTAGGTCGAGAGCGTGTGGTGGCCGCTGCGGCGCACGGCGTCGGTGTCCGCCCCGAGCAGCACGTCCACGACGTGGCCGACGCCGAAGCGCTCCCCGACGCGCGCCACGCACGAGAGCACCTTCTGCGCGAGCACGGTCCCGTCGGAGATCTCCTCGACCTCGTCGAGGCACACGTCGCACGCCCCGCAGGTGCCGCGCCCGTACTCCTGCCCGAAGTACTCGGAGAGCGCGCGGTGCCGGCAGCGCGCCGAGGCGCAGAACCGCTGCATGCCCCTGAGCAGCTCGCGCTCGACTCGCCGAGCGGTCTCGGCCTCCGCCTCCCGCTCGGGGTCGGGCGGGCCCCCGGCGTCGTCGCCGGCCCCGCCGTCGCGCTGGTCGAGGATGAAGCTCCAGCGCATGACGTCGGCGGCGGAGTAGAGGAGGACGCACTCCGCCTCGAGGCCGTCGCGCCCCGCGCGGCCCGTCTCCTGCTGGTAGTGCTCGACGGTCTTGGGCAGCGAGGTGTGCACGACGCAGCGCACGTTGCTGCGGTCGATCCCCATGCCGAACGCGACGGTCGCCACAACGACGTCGAGCCTCTCCTCGGCGAAGGCGTCCTGGGTGCGCCGCCGCGCCTGGCTCTCCATGCCGGCGTGGTACGGCGCCGCCTTCACGCCGCGCGCCGCGAGCCACGACGCCAGCCCTTCGGTCTCCTTGCGGCTGAGGCAGTAGACGATCACCGCCTCGCCGGGATGGCGGGCGATCGCCTCGGCGGTCTGGGCGTTCATGTCGCTCTTCGGGAGCACGCGGTAGACGAGATTGGGGCGGTCGAACCGGCCGACCAGCACGGCGGGGTCGGTCAGGCGCAGCTGCCCGGCGATGTCCTCCCGCACCCGCGGCGTCGCGGTGGCGGTGTAGGCGTGGACGCTCGCGCCCGGGAACCGCTCGCGCAGGCGAGCGAGCTGCCGGTACTCCGGCCGGAAATCGTGCCCCCACTGGCTGATGCAGTGCGCCTCGTCGATCGCGAAGCGGCGCACCCCGAGCGTTGCGAGGGTCGCGAGGAACTCGCCGGTGGCCAGGCGCTCGGGCGAGACGAACAGCAGCCGGACCTCGCCTCGCTCGAGGGCTGCGAACACGGATTCGCGCTCGGCCGCCTCCATCCCGCTGTGGAGCGCCGCCGCCGGATAGCCCGACGCGAGGAGACCGTCCACCTGGTCCTTCATGAGCGAGATGAGCGGCGAGACCACGACGTCGAGCGTGCCGTCGAGGACGGGCGGGATCTGGTAGCAGAGCGATTTCCCGCCGCCGGTCGGGAGCACCACGAGCGAGTCCCGTCCCGCGATCGCCGACGCGATCGCCTCCGCCTGCAGCGGCCGCAGCGTCTCGTACCCCCAGTACTGCCGCAGCGCCTCGAGCACGCGGGCGTTGTCGCCCGCCGAGAGTTCCGTCTGGCCGCGCGCCGTCATGCAGCGGATTGTAGCGAGCGATCCTCCCCAAGCGGGCGTGCTCGGTGTCGAGGAGTGAGCGCATCGGTACCGCGTATCACGATCGCACCATTCTCGCCTCGACGACTTCCGGTTCGTGATCCGGTGCGGGCGGGTTGCGGCGTCGCCGACCTGCTGGTCGCGCCAGGTGTGGTACTCGAAGAACGTGAGAGGGTGGCGCGCTCGGATACCTGCGGTGATGGAAGCCGCGCCCCCATGCTCCGCTGACGTTGCCTGTCGCCCGGGAGCCCGCGACGTGCCGCCCGGCCTCAGAGCGGCCTGCGCAGACCTTCCAGGTAGAACAGGTGGCGGCCGAGCGCCTCGGCCGCGAGGGCCACGGCGAACGCGGCGGCAAGCATGGCCGGGGCGTGGCCGGCGCCAAGGAGGGCCTCGGCCACGAGCGCCAGCCCAACGAGGAGCAGGGCCCGGCGCGTGAGGTCGAGGATCCCGCGCCCGCGTGCGGCGAGCGCGGCGACCAGGCCCGCAGCCGCGAACCCTACCGCGGCCACTCCCGCGATCCCGCGCAGCGGCGCCGCGAGCAGCGCGGCGGGGACGTCGGGCGCGAGCGCGAGCCCGGCGCCGACCCCGAGCGTGCCGAGCAGCAGGGTCGTGGCGAAGAACGACGCCGTGGTGAGCGGCGAGTTCCAGGCGGGCACGGTGCGGACGCGGTAGATCCGCGACATCGCGTAGACGAGCGCAACGCCCGAGAGCGCGGTCGCGCTCGCGAGCACGGCTCGCAGGCCGGGTGCGCCGCGCTCCGTCGCGCGCAGGGCGGCGAACGCGGCGCCGCACGCGGCGAACGCGATCGCGAGCGCCACCTCGCGGCTGAGCCACGAGCTTCGCAGGTTTCCGATCGTGCGCCAGGCGACGGCCGGGGAGCCGAGGTGGAGGAGCGACACGGCGAGCGCCGCAACGGTCACGGCGCCGATCGCGAGGAGGATCCCGCTCGCGAGGCCTCGCGCGGCGGGATCCGCCGCGAGCGGCCCGCCCCACAGTTCGAGTGCGGCGAGCGTCAGGAACGCGCCGACCGCCATCTGCGACAGGACGGTGAAGGCGACGAGCGGACCCTCCTTCATCGGCGCACCTCCTCGCGGTTCACGACCTCGGCGGCTGCCTCCGACGCGCGGGCGGCGTCGCGATGCGGCGCCACGGCGAGTCCGGGTCCGGTGAGCGCCGGGTCGGGGAGCGGGAATGTTCCGGCGCCGGGAGCTGGCGCCGCTTCTTCGATCCGCTCCAGCTCGAGGGCGCGCATCGGGCACGCGGCCACGCAGGCCGGCGGCCGGTCGGCGGCGAGCTCCTCGGCGCACAGGTCGCACTTGGTCACCTTCCCCGACCGCTCGTCGTACTGCGGAGCGCCGTACGGGCATGCGAAGGCGCAGTAGCCGCACCCGACGCAGCGCTCGCCGTCCACGAGCACGACGCCGTCGGGGCGGCGGGCCATGGCGCCCGTCGGGCAGACCTCGACGCAGACCGGCTCCGCGCAGTGGTTGCAGGAGAGCGAGACGTTGTAGGCGAACGCGTCGGTGCGCCAGGCGTCGCCGTCGCGGCGCCAGGAGCCGCCGGCGACCTCGTACACGCGCCGCCACAGCACGCCCACCGGCAGCGCATTCCGGTCCTTGCACGCGGCCTGGCACGTCTTGCACCCGGAGCAGGCCGCCTGGTCGAAGCGGAAGGCGTAGCGCGTCGCCACGTCAGGCCCTCTCCACCTGGACCATCGCGGTGTGCTGGGCGGAGGCGAAGGCGAGCGGCGTCCAGCGCTCCGAGGTGAGGACGTTGATGTTGCCGCCGCGGTCCACGCCGTTCTCGTCCGGCGCCCACCACGCGCCCTGCGGGATGTCCACGACGCCGGGCAGGATGCGGGGCGTCAGGCGGCAGCGCAGGCAGATCGCGCCGCGGTCGTTCCAGATCCGCACCTCGTCGCCGTCGGCGATCCCACGCGCCCGGGCGTCGAGCGGGTTGAGGAACGCCCGCTGCGGGAACGCCTCGGCGAGCCACTCGTTGTTGTCGTGGGTCGAGTGCGCACGGTGCAGGGTGTGGTGGCCGATCGCCTGGAGGGGGAAGCGCTCCGCCTCCGGGCCGAACGGGCTCTCCCACTCGCGCACGTACTTCGGCACCGCCGGGATCTCGTCGGGCCGGCCGAGATCGTGGAGCGCCCTGGAGAAGATCTCGATCTTCCCCGACGGGGTGCGCAGCGGGTGCCCCTCCGGGTCGCGGCGGAAATCCTCGAAAGCCACCGCCGGCCGCGCGACCGGACGCGAGTACACGCCCGCGTTGGAGGCCTCCAGCTCCTCGAGTCGGGGCAGTTCGGGGAAGCGCTTGCGGTACTCCTCGAGACACGACTCGACCCACCCGCGCTCGTCCCGCCCCTCGGTGAACGCGTCGCCGATGCCGAGACGACGGGCGATGTCGGCGCAGATGCGGTAGTCGCTCCGCGCTCTCCCCGGGCGGCTCGACGAGCTTCGGCATCAGCAGGACCTCCTCGCCGTACTTCCACCCGTCCTCCACGCCCCACGTCTCGAACTGCGTGCAGGCGGGCAGCACCAGGTCGGCGAAGCGGGCCGTCGGCGTGAGGAACTGGTCCTGCACTACGAGGAACTCGACCTTCGTCTCGTCGCGGAGGATCTCGACCGAGCGGTTGACGTTGGCATGCTGGTTGACGAGGCAGTTCGTCGCGACCGCGTAGATCAGCTTGACGTCGGCCTCGAGGCGCTCGACGCCGATCACGCCGTGTTCGCGGCCCATCCCTTTCCCGTGGAGCACCGCCTCCGGCCAGAGGAACACGGGGATGCTGGCTTTCACGGGATTCTCGCCGGTCGGGAAGACGTTCCAGCGGCCGCCGCCGTCGGGCTGGTTGGCGAGGCCGCTCGCCCAGCCGCCCGGGACCCCGACGTTGCCGGTGATCGCCGCCAGCACGCAACCGGCGCGCACGACCTGCTCGCCGTACGCGCGGCGCTGCATCCCGTACCCCTGGTAGAGCACGGCGGGCTTCGTGGTCGCGTACTCGCGCGCGATCCTGGCGATCACGTCCCGCGGCACGGCCGTGATCGGCTCCGCCCACGCCGGCGTCTTCGGCACCCCGTCGCGGGCGCCCAGCACGTAGTCGCGGTAGCTCTCCTGCCCCTCGCAGCCGCTCGGCATCTGCGAGGCGTCGAAACCGACGCAGTGGGTGCGGACGAACTCGGCATCGACCAGCCCCTCGTCGATCATCACGTACGCCATCGCCGTCATCATCGCCGCGTCGGTCCCCGGCCGGATCGGGACCCACTCGTCGGCGAGGCTGACCGCGGAGAGGCTCATCCGCGGATCGACGCACACGGTGCGCGCGCCCCGCTCGCGCGCGAGCTTCACGAACCAGTCGCTGTTGGTGCCGTCCCGCATCTCGGCCGGGTTCCAGCCCCACATCAGGATGTACCTCGAGTTGAGCCAGTCCTGGCGCTGGTTGCCGGTCTCGAGGGTGCCGAAGACGGTGGGCGTGGCGACGTTGGTCGAGCCCCAGCTGTAGCTGTTCCAGATGCCGAGGCAGCCGCCGAACAGGTTCATCAGGCGGCGCGCCGGCTGCGGGCCGTTGGTCTGGCTGTAGCTGCCGGTGCCGTAGGGGACGAAGAGGGCGCTGTTGCCGTACCTGCTCCCGCACCCGCCGCATCTCGCCCGCCACGAGGTCGAGCGCCTCGTCCCACGAGACGCGCGCCCACCGATCCCCGCCGCGGGGACCGACGCGCCTGAGCGGATGGGTGAGGCGGTCGGGGTGGTACTGGCGCTTGAGGTACGCGCGGCCCCTGACGCACGCCCGCAGCTGGGGATCGGCGGGGGAGTCGCCGGGGCGGTCGTCGGTCTCGAGGCGCGTGATGCGTCCGTCCAGCACGTGCGCGATGAGGAGGCAGCGCCCGCCGCAGTTGTGCGCGGGACAACCGACCCGGACGATGCGCTCGCCTGCGGACGCTGCGCTCGGGGAAGGGGAGGGACGGCCGGCCACGAACGCCATCGTACAACGTCGGGCGGCGAACATAGGTCACGAACGAGCCAGTTGGCGACTGCGTCGCCGCCGCGACGCGACCGCACCCGCCGGACGCCGGCAGCGCCTCACTCGGCGTGCAACAAGGCCTTCGCGGGGATTTCCCGTCGAGTCATCGTGTCCGTTTCGTACCCGAGCATCAGGGCAGCCCCTCCCGCTTGCTGGAAGTACGACACCGCAAGGCGGTGCTTTCCTTTGTTGAGGAAGGCCTGGCCGCGCCGCTCGACGTTGCCGTGCAGGCCGTCGTTGTCGATCAGCGTCCGGCCGTCGAGGATCAGACGGCTGCCGTCGTCGGAAAGCAGGAAGAAGGTGTAGAGCCCTTCCTCCGGAACGTCCAGGTAGCCGCTGTAGAGAAACCCGAAGTCCTCGGGCCTCCGGCGCCCCTCGAACGTGAAGCCGGCGGTCACCCCTTTGGCCGCCGGCACCAGCTTCTCGAAATCCGGCAGACGGTCCCAACGGCCTTCATAGTAGGCGTACGTCAAGCCGCTCTTCAGCGCGGGAGGCCGGGCTTCGGCGTTCAACCGGGCCACGGGGCGGACCTCCAGCGAGCCGACGCAACCCGGAACACCGTAACCGTAGAACGGCCTTGCCTTCACGGTGGCTGGTTGGGTGAGTTTCAAAGGCCGGTCGTACGGCGGGGACTGCGCGGTCGGCTCGGCGCCGTCCAGCGTATAGCGAACCTCCTTGCTGTCGCTCTGGATGCGGACCAGCACCACGTCGCCCGGATTCAGCAGTCCGCCCACGGTTGTGAATTCCGGCACCTTGGCGCTCCACCCGGCGAACGCGAATTTCAACCCGTTGTAGGTGGACTTGTAGCAGATGGTGCCGTGCACCTCTTCGGGATATGCGTCGAACTTCCACCTCAGGTCTTTGGGCGCGAGCCGGTCCAGCAAGGCGGCCAGGGCGTTCACGCCCATGCCTGAGCCTTCATTGGCGACCGTCACGTAGAGGGGTTCCTCAAAGAGGGGTTCTTGGGCAGGAACGCTTTGACCCGCTTGAGCATGACGCCGCGGTTCCACCGCATGGCGGGGCTCATCACGAGGTAGCTTCCGAAGCGGCCGGGGTCCGCCATGAACGCGTGCATGACGAACACGCCGCCGTACGAAGTGCCGGCCAACAGGCGGTAGGGTTGCGTACGATAGGCCTGTTCCACGAAGGGGATCAGTTCTGCGCTGAGAAACCGGTACGTGGCGTCCGCACCGCCGCCCATCCGATCCTCGTCCTGGGCCGGCAGGAGATCGCGTTCACGGTTGGCCTCCGTGTCGATGCCGACGACGATCATTGGAGGGATGAGGCCGTTGGCGGAGAGCACATGGATCGCCGTGGCCGTGAGGTTGAAGTTCCACTGGGCATCCACCAGGTAGAACACCGGGTAGCGTTCGGTCGAGGCGTCGTACCCGTCCGGCAGGGCCACCCTGACGGCGCGTTCCTCGCCGAGGATCGCCGAGTGCACCGTGAGTGCCTCGCCCAACTGGATGGGCGTAGCCTTGGGCCGCCCGGCCACGGCGCCCTGGGAGGGCACGGTCTGGCCCGAAAGCGCTGGGCAGAGCGAGAGAAGCGCGACGCACAGAAGCGACCTCATGGCACCTCCAGTAGAACGTGAAGCGATGTCGTGTTCGTGAATACGTGGTGCTTCAGGGATTGCCTGGGCCGCCTCACAGAACTTCCGCGTACGGTGACGAGGGAATGGGGATGTCCTTTCTCAACTGGGGCATGCTAGCAGCGTTGGAGGCTCAGTCAAGGACGGTACGAGTGCCACATGCTTCGCGGGGTTGTGCGGCAGGAGGCCGACAAGTCCGCTGGATGCGTACCAGGCACCTGTCGCAAGCCGGGAGACCGCGCTTCACATACAATGAAGTACCGATCATCCACGAATCCTATCTGCTACGCTAACACTCGGATCGCTCGGACTCTGCGGCCAAATAGTGGGAGGTGAGACGATGGGAGACAAGGGCGGCAAGAAGGACAAGCAGAAGGAACAGAAGCAGAAGACCGACCAGAAGCAGCACGACGCCAAGGTCAGGCAGGACAAGCTGCCGAAGAGAAAGAACGGATAGGGCCTCGCGAGAGACGTGGGAGCGCACAGCGCGTCACTGGGTTACATGCGTACTTGACACCTGTTGCCGGCCGTCGAACCGCCGCACGAACGACCTCTCGGTGGTTGGGATCGTGGCGCGCTCGCTGGTCTCGTCGGTCTCGTCCACCACAGAGACCTCGCTCGACTCAGGTGCAGGTCGAGGCCACAACTCTCCACGGTCCGTTTCCGCTTCGTCCCTGGACTTCGAGCCCGTACGGTCTTCAGCGTCGAGCTCGACGCCACGCCGCAGACCGGGAGACCGACCTGCTCATCCGATCAGGGGCCTATTCTCACGTCACCGGGTTGCCGGCCCTGGCGCGCTCGATCGTGGCGATGTCGATCTTCCGCATGGTCATCATCGCCTCCATCGCGCGCTTGGCGGCGGCCCTGTCGGGATCGGTCGTCGCCTCGATAAGAACGCGCGGCGTGATCTGCCACGAGAAGCCCCAGCGGTCCTTGCACCAGCCGCAGGCGCTCTCCTGCCCGCCGTTCCCGACGATCGCATCCCAGTAGCGGTCGGTCTCGGCCTGATCGTCGGTCAGGACAATGAAGCTGACGGACTCGTTGGCCGTGAAGTTCGGCCCGCCATTGAGGCCGAGGAAGGCCCGGCCGAGAACGGTGAACTCGACGGTGAGCTCATCGCCGGTGCTGCCGCCGGGATAGTCGGAGGCCGCGGTATGCCGTGCGCCGACACGGCTGTTTGGGAAGGTCGCAGCGTAGAACTCGGCCGCCTTGCGGGCCTCGCCGCGGTCGAACCACATGCAGGTGACCAGCTTGTCGTCCGTCATGACCGTGTCTCCTCTCGCGCGCTCGGGCCGACGAGTCCGACCTCGAAGCCCCGCGTCCTTCACGTTTGCCGAGAAGCCGCCGCCAGGCGATCGGCTCCGGTTTCTGGAGCACCCTGGCCCCCGGTGTGCATGGCGACATGGGTGCCTGGTAGGGTCACCGGATCTCCCGAATGGCCGTGGCGCGAACACGTTGCCCTCACCAAACGCGAAGTGAACCAACGGCGGGATGATTCCCGAGGCCAGGCCAGGATGACACGATCGCCCGATAAGCGTCAGCCACGCGGTTGGCGTGGTCTGTTGGGGATCCGGTCGTCGCGCGAACGCGACAACGCCACCTACCCGAACCCGGCGCGGCTCGTGATCCCGAACTCGGGCAGGACCGTAACCGCGGCAAGTCCCTGCCTGGCACCCAAACGAGTGTGCCATCCTTAGCGCATGCGCAACCCACTGTTGTGCCCACTGCTCTTCGGCGTCGTGCTGACGGCGCCCGCCGCGCCCGCCGCGGCGCAGCGCCGAGCCATGGACCACGCTACACAGGTCACGCACGCCGAGAACTTCGACCCATCGCTCTCGCCGGACGATCGCCGGATGGTCTACATCTCCGTCGTGTCCGGTCGCGAGCAGCTGTTCGTCGCGAGCGTGGACGGTACGGAATCACGCCAGCTCACCACCGACGACGCAAACCACGAGGATCCGGCCTGGTCGCCCGACGGCAAGCGAATCGCGTTCGTCTACGTCCGGGGTTCGCTCGAGATCATCTCGGTCATGGACGCCGACGGCGCCAACGTGCGACGCCTCACGCCGGAAACGAGCAAGGGGATTCACCCCAACTGGAGCGCGGACGGGCGGTGGCTGGCGTACTGCACCGACGATGACCTGGCGCCGCCGCGCAAGAACGACGCGGACATCCGCCTCATCGACATGACGACGGGCGTGATCCGCACGGTGATCACCGGCGGGATCAACACGTATCCGTCGCTCTCGCCGGACGGCCGGCGCATCGCGTTCCGGAAGATCGTCGGCGACATGAACTCGGAGGTGTTCGTCGCCGACAGCGACGGGGGGAATCTCCGCAACCTCACGAACCTGTGGGCGTTCGACGGATGGCCCGCGTGGAGCCCGGACGGCTCCCGGATCGCGTTCGCATCCAACCGGAACGCGAACTACCAGGTGTACGTGATGAGGCCCGACGGATCGGACGTGCGGCTGGTGGCGAACACCGAGGGGCGCGCGACGGCGCCCCAGTGGAGTCACGACGGGACCCGGCTGTTCTTTCCGGTGTGCCTCAAGGCCGATACCGGCAGCGACTGCGAAATATACGTCGCGCGGGTGGCCGCGGACGGGACGAGCCCGTCCCATTGACCGGGCCTCGGATCATCCCGTGCCAGGCACGCGGTCAGCTGTTCCGGGAAGGAAACGCAGCGGTTCCGGGTATCGCCATCCGGCCCTCTTGACCTCGTTGGCGTCCTGAACGTGGACCGGTGAGGCCGCGCGGCGGCTTCGCCGAACTGTGGCGTTCGCCACCTCGCCCCCGAGGACCCGTGGCCACCGAGTGCCAGGCACCTCCTGGGATCGCCCTACTCCCGCGCGGTACCGGGTGGCAGTCGAGGCCGGCAAACCCGCTGAAACAGGTGAGATGTCGACACTTGGTAGGAATGGGCCGGCGACGACTCAGTCGCCGGCCGCGGCGAAGAGCTTCTGCAATTGCGCGTGCGGGGCGGCGCCGGCGAAACCGTCGAACCTGCCGAGCGTAGCCAACTCGGTCGCCGCCCGAATGAAGCCGCCCCACGCGGCGCGGGCGAGCGCGCCGCCGACGCTGACCCGTCGCACGCCCAACGCCGCGGCATCGGCCATGGTCAGGTCCACGCTGCCCGTCAGGCTCGCCGGCCCGCTCAGGAGTACGTTAACGGGCTTCGGCGCCACGGCCTCCACGATCGCGCGGATGTGCTCCGGCTCGCGAAGGCCGGGTGCGTAGAGACAGTCGGCACCGGCAGCGGCGTACGCTCGAAGGCGGTTGAGCACCTGGTCGAACCCTTCGCGGCCTACCCAGAAGCCCTCGGCGCGACCCACGAGCAGCACACCAGAGTCTCCGATCGCTTCGCGCGCGGCCTGAAGCCGCTCGACGGCGAGCGGCAACTCGTAGATCGAGTTGTCCAGCCGGTCGGCCGCATCTTCGATCGAGAGCCCCGCAACGCCCGTGGCAACGCACAAACGGACGTTCGCGGCGACGTCGTCGGGATCGTCGGCATAGCCGTTCTCGAAATCGGCGTTCACGGGAAGGTCGGTCGCTTCCACCAGCTCCTTGATGTGAGCGAGCATCTCGTCGCGGCCCACGCTGCCGTCTGCAACGCCGCGGGAGAACGCGTACCCGGCCGACGTGGTGGCGAGGGCCGCGAAGCCGAGGTGTCGAAGATAGCGCGCGGTGCCGACGTCCCACGGATTCGGCAGGGCGAAGCAACCCTCTCGATGAAGGTCGCGGAAGACCTGACGCCGCTTCTCGAAGTCTGTCATGAGTCACGCCTCCCGGTGTGCCTGACGAATCCGATTCGAGGACGCAAAAGGATAGAGATTCTCTTTCTCATCTTGGCCGATCGTAGCAGCCTGGAAGGCTCAGTCAAGCGTCGGGGAGGGGCTGATGGGGCGATGCAGACCGATGAGGCACCCATCAACGCGGCGGCGGCAGCTGCACGCCGAGGTGCCGTTCCACGACCAGCGCGACGCGACCGGCGATGACGAGGAGAATCACGATGGCCAGTTGCGCCGTGGCCGGCAGGATCACGTGGGCGCGTTTCCTCAGAAACGCGGGCCACAGCGGGCACGCTGCGATGCCCGAGGACATCGCGAACCAGCCGTTGGTGGGTGGCCAGGGCCCCTGGAGGATGAGCAGGCCCAAGCCGCCGCCCCCCGCGACGAGCAGCCACCCCCAGGCCGCGATCTTGACGGCCACCGCGCCCAACCGACGAAGAAGGTGCTCGGGCATCGCGGCGACCTTACCACCGTCTGACGCGATCCCCGGGTGCCGACCGATTCACGAAAGCAGCGGCTGGGCAGGTGCCGGCGCCCTCGATGCGGAGCGCGGCTGCGCGAGCGAGACTCGGGCAAGGCTCTCGCCATCGCGCCCGTGTCATGCAAGCGGTGAGGCGGACCGGCGGCGACTGGGACCCGCCCGCGGTGGCAAGGTCGTGCCTCACGCCGCAGGCCGGTGGTCGGGAAGGCCTCCGGTGGACCGCGGCCGTCGGTGACCTGGCCGGCAACTTGGGCGGGGATCCTCTACATCGGTCGTCTCAGGCGCAAGGGTGAGATGGTGATCCCTGGTCCCGATGCGGGCCGGCTCAGGCGCGGAGCAGGAGGATTCTCGCCTCGACCGGGCTCTCGGATGCGAGCGCGAGACCCTCGGCCTGCGAGCCGCAGGCGCCCAGCTTGCCAGCCAGAGCCAGGGACCGGGCCAGCTTCCGGCGATGCTCGAGGTAGACGTCACCGCCGGCGCCCAGCGGCCCGAGGTGCTCGGTCACGGCGCGGGCGAAGACCTCCTGGTAGCCCGCGGCAGAGAAGCGCAGGGCGCAGAGGTCGAGGTGCAGGTGAGGCAGCGCCCCGGCATGAGAGCGCCGCAAGACGTAGTTCACCAGGTTCATTGCCAGCGACTGGTTGCCGCCGGCGAAGGGGTGGAGACGGACGAAACGGTGGTGGAAGAGGGCCAAGGCCGCGGCGCTTCCAGGGCGGTCGGCGGCCGCGGCCCGTCCGACGGCGGTGCCGAGCAGGGCGGCCAACTCCTCGAGGTGGGCCGACGAGACCGTCGCCGGGGGAAGGAAGAGGAGGCGACGCTCGCCCCCGACCTCGGCGCGGATGATCCGGCCCCAGCCCGGCTCGGTGCCGCCGGCCCTGTCCGGTCCCATTCCTGAAGCGTAGGGATCGCCCACGGTGTGGGCGAGGAGACGGTAGTAGCCTTCGACCTCGTCGTGGCCCAGCCGCACGGCAACTGCGCCCTCCGCACCGGCTGCACGGATGGCGCCTGGCCGGATGAGATGGTCGGCGACCTCGCTCGCCGGCCGGTAGAAGGAGCAGAGGTCCTCACCCATCAGCGCGAGCACGTGGAGCGTGCGCAGGAAGACCGTTAAGCGATCGACCGCGGCCAGCGCGGCGGGCAAGTCGGCCAGCGCCCGCCGGACGGCGATCATGTTCCGCCAGTAGCTGCGCTCGATGGCGTAGGGCGAGGTGGGAAGACGGGCGATCTCCCAGCCGGGAAGCTGGTCCTCGAGGGCGGCCACCGCCCCGGGCACCAGGACGAGCGCTCCGACGGTGAGACGGAGGAAGCGATTCAGCTCGGCCGCCTCGCCTCCGACCCGCGAGGCCACCTCGGTCAGGGTGCGGCGGCCGTCGATGGCGGCGAGTACGGCGTGGGCGCGCTCGGCCGAGATGCCGCCGAGCATCACCGCCCTGGCCGGAGCGAGGGTGAGGAGGCCGGCCGGGCCGGACTGGACGTCGACTTCCGGGGCCAGGACCGGCACGTCCGCGGGCTCGGCCAGGAAGCGGGTCGGCTCGTCCCCCGACGGCCCGGCCGGGGTCGGGGCAGGCCGTTCGGCGGCCGACGAGGCGACCCAGCGCAGGTAGTCGTGAAGTGGCCACGGGAACGCGAGGATCGCTTTCAGGTCCGGGCCATGGTCGGCGTTCATTGTCTCCCTCGTCCGCTGACGGCAACGCCGGAGTGAGGCCGGCGGCCGCCCGGGTGCTCATTATCACCCGCCGGTGCCACCGTCCCAAGCCGGCCCCGGGCCTGGCGTCCGGATGCGTGCCAGGCACGCGGTTATCGCGCCTGCGCTGCCGACGCGCGCTGCGAACCGCGGCAACCGCGTGCCTGCCACCTATCGCAATGCAGCTACGTGCGTACCTGACACCGATTGCCGAAGCGGTCTTGACAGATAGTACGCGACGTACTATCGTCCGCACATGCCGGAGACGAGAGGCAACCCGACCACGCTCGAATTCGCTCTGCTCGGCCTGCTGGACCAGGGGCCGCTGTCGGGCTACGACCTTCGCCGGATCTTCGCGACCACGCCGTTCACGCACTACAGCGACAGCCCGGGCGCGGTCTACCCCGCGCTGCGTCGCCTCGAAGCCCGGGGCTGGATCGCGCCGCTCGCCGGTGCGGCGACGAACGGGCGCGGGCGCCGTGCGTTGCGGCTGACAGCCGTGGGCTCGCGCTGCTTTCGAGCGTGGCTGATGAAGCCGCCCACGCAGGACGAGATCGTGCACGACATGGGGGCCCTCTACCTGCGCTTCGCCTTCATGAGCCAGGCGGTGCCGGCGGCGGTGCCCCGGCGGTTTCTCGCTTCGCTGCGCGGACTGCTCGAAGCGTATCTCGAGGGGCTCGAGCGCTACCACGCGCACGCGAGGCATGCGATGCCGCCCACCGGGCGGCTCGTGTTCGAGCACGGAATCGACGACATCCGCCACGCCGTGGCCTGGTGCGCCCGTTCCGCGAAGGCCCTGGCCGGCGGCAGGTCCGGCCGGGGAAGGAAGAAGGGAGGAGTGTCATGATGCGTAAACTCGGAATCTGGGCGGCGGTCTTCGTGGCCTACGAGCTGACCGACATGCTCCTGGCGCTGGTGCTGCTCCGAGGCACCCCGAGCGCGCCCGGGGCGATGCCGGCGTCGCTGCTGGCGAATGCAATTCTCGTGGCGGCGACCGTCGTGATCGCCCCGCGCCTCACCGGCCGCGGGCTCCGGCGCGCGCTCACGCTCTTCGCGCTGCTGGTCGTGCCCCGGGTCAACAACTTCGTCGAGCTGCTGATCTTCCCACTCGATATGCAGGCGCGGCTCATTCCAACGCTCCTCCTGAAGGTCGGCCTGCTCTCCGCAGTGGTCGCGGCAGCGGTCGATGCATGGGTCAGTCCTGGCCCCGCGCAGTCAACGTGCTGGCCCGTGCGCCGGGGGGTAGCCGGCTGGCTGGCTCGTGTCCTCTCGTGCGACCTGGCCTACGTCGTCGTCTACGTCACCGCGGGCATGATCGTCTGGCCGTACGTGCGGCCGTTCTACGAGCAGCGCGTGATGCCCGCGATGGGGACCATCCTGTCCATGCAGGTTGGGCGAGGACTCGTGTTCGTCGCGCTGCTCGCGTGGCTTGCGCACGAGCTGCGGGGCGCCCGAGGGGTGACCATCCTGCTGGGAGGCCTCGCGCTGTCGGTCTTCGCGGCGTCGGACCTGCTCGTGCCGAACCCCTTCATGCCGGCCTTCGCACGGTGGGCGCATCTGTGCGAAGTGGGCACGTCGAACTTCCTGTTCGGGGCCTTCGTGACGTGGATGCTGACCACACAGGCCCAGGCGGCCACGTCTGGAGCACTGACTGACCGCGCCGCGGCGTGAGTACGAGTGCCAGGTACGCAACTAGCAGAACAGCGAGCCCACGCCACGATAATTCAGCTGCTTGCGTACCTGGCACACCTTCCGTTCCCAAGGCCACGGCGACGACCTCGCATGACTACCGCCGGGCCTCCTTGATGGTCCATATCAGGAGAGTGCAGGATGGACCCGATTCGGAGGGATAGCATGAGGCCCTGGACGCGAGTCGCCGCGCTGGCCCTTCTCCTTGTTTGCTCGTGTGCAAGGTGGGACTACTGGAGGGGCAAGAAGGCGTACCAGGCCGGCGACTACCAAGCCGCCATCGCGTTCTGGACGCCGCTCGCCAACAAAGGGCATGCCAATGCGCAGCAAATGCTCGGCTGGATGTACGCCCACGGCCAGGGCGTCCCAAAGGATGCGGTGGAGGCGGTCCACTGGTACCGCAAGGCAATAGACCAAGGCGACCCGGCCGCACAATTCAACCTTGGGTTGATGTACCTCGACGGTAGCGGCGTCCCGAAGGACGAGGCCGAGGCGGTTCGTTGGTTTCGGAAAGGTGCAGACCAGGGTGAGGCCCGGGCACAGGTCGGCCTTGGGGCGATGTACGAGTCCGGCAGCGGCGTCCCGAAGGATGCGGTCGAGGCGGTCCACTGGTACCGCAAGGCCGCCGATCAAGGCGACGCGCCCGGACAATTCAACCTCGGGTTGATGTACCTCCACGGTAGCGGCGTCCCGAAGGACGAGGCCGAGGCAGTTCGTTTGTTTCGCAAAGGCGCAGACCAGGGCAACGCCCGCGCACAAAACGGCCTTGGGGCGATGTATGCCAACGGCCAGGGTGTCCAGAAGGACGGTGTCGAGGCTATCCGCTGGTATCGCAAGGCCGCAAACCAGGGCGACCCGACCGCACAATTCAACCTCGGGGTGCTGTACCTCAACGGTAGCGGCGTCCCGAAGGACCAAGCCGGGGCGGCTCGTTTGTTTCGCAAAGCCGCGGACCAAGGCAACGCCAAGGCACAATTCACACTCGGAGGGATGTACGAGACTGGTACGGGCGTCCAACGCGACCTTGTCGAGGCGTATAAGTGGAATTATCTTGCAGCCGCCAGTGGGGAATCAGTCGCATTGGCCGCACAGGAGGAAAGGGACAGGATCGACCACAACATGACTCCAGGTCAGATCGCCGAGGCCCGGCGACGTGCGCGGGAGTGGGTCGCTCATTCCGAAGACAAGGAGAAGCGGTGACCTGACGGGCCAGAAGTACAAGTGCCAGGTACGCATCTAGCAGAACAACAAGCCCACGCCACGACAGTTCAACTACTTGCGCACCTGGCACTCGTACTGGTACCGATGCGAGCACGCTCAGCAGCAACGCGAGCAGATCCGCGTCCAGGCCTCTCACTGGGGCGCGATTCGCAATTCAGCTACTTGCGTACCTGGCACCCCTTCCCAGTCAATTTGGCGGGCTCTACGCCAGACTGTGAACTCCGAGACCGACCTACTCAAGCGATCGAGTACTGATTGCGGTCCCGAGGTCGCAGGCTATGCCTCAGGCAACAGACAGTTCCTCCTAAGCTCTTCGGTGAAAGGCTGCGTCCGGATCCGGTCGCTGTCGAAGTTGCCTGCGGCAGTGGAATCAACCACCGCTGTCGCCCTCGCGAACAGCTCTTCCGCTGCGCCAGCGTCCCAGACAAGTCGGATAAGCGGGTCGCAGTAGCGAGCCATCTCGTGGGAGTTGGCCCGGGGTGGCTTGATTGTTGTTTGAAGCAGCCGCGCCGCCAGCAGGACCTGGTAGCGAGCGGGCTTGAACCGGACGTCGATACGGGAGTTCCGGAAGAGGAACTCGAGCCTGTAGAGGGCTGATGCGGCGTAGTAGTAGGGCTCGAGCAGATCGCCCGGCCCGAAGATAGATGTGCCGATCCTATCCAGGAGCCGCGTGTAGCTCCGTGTTGTTCTGTGAGGTTCCTCTAGAAAGATGGCTGCGTACGCCCTGATGAGACTCGATGGCGTAATGATGCGAGTCTTTTCGACGCTAGCGGCGCGGTTGTATTGCCTGGATCTGCGTTCATAGAGCAACTCCTGCGCAGGAGGGTAGGTCCGGAAGTAGGCCTCGAGCCTCTTCTGGAAGTCGGATAGGGCGATGAGCTGCTCGGCCTTCACCTCGGTCTGTCGGTTCGTTGCCTTCACGATAGACGCTAGGATGGCGTCGTCTTGTGTGGCGATGAGCCGGAGAGGCACAAGCACACCCTCGTCAAGAAGCTGGCGGTGATCGAACAGGACATGGCTGGTTTGGCAGCCATTCACCACCTGGAAGTCCTCGATGAAGAACTTGTTTCCAGTCGTGCGGAGGGTCCTAGCAATAATCGTTACGCCGTTGTTCATGAGCGCAAACCGGGCGCGGTCCGCCCCGGACTCCAAGGTCGTCTTCATCTCCGAGTTCACGGGGTTATAGTCCTGGAAGTCCCGGACGTTGTCATAGAAGAGGCTCTTGAGGATCCCGCCACTTCCGTCGTCGAGCAGACCTACAAAGTCCAAGGCCGGAATCAGCCCGATATACGCCTCGCTGACCCCGGGCATTTCGGGCATGACCGTCCGCTTCTCGAAGGTAAACTCCCTTGAGATGGCGTTGCGTGTCTGGTTGTAAAGGCGCTGGATTTCGTCTGCGCCGACGAGGGCAAACTCCACGTCCCGAACGATTCCGAGTTGGCGCAGGTCCGCTGTGACGCCGTTGCGGCGAGCATCCAGGACCGCGTCAGGAACAGCCCTCCCGGTTGTGACGTAGTAGAGACGGCAGGCAGGATTCCCCCTACGGAAGGCCCGAGAGCGGTCGTAGAGCGCGGTCATGACAGCGGCTGCGCTGACCGTGCGAGACCCACGAGGGAGCTGGGGGCTGGTGCTGAAGAAGTCGAGTACGCCAAACCCGAACTGGCCAATCGAAGCTGAATCGAAGGCTGCCGAACGCTCGGCCTGCACGAAGACGAAGGTGGCATCAAGATAGCCGTTCGCGTGCTCGAACTCCTCGACGAGCTCTGCATCCGTGGCAAGCGCGCCGTTGACAACCACGGCAATACCGTCGATCCCGCCGTCCGGCTGGGTGGTGACAATCTCGGTGGTCTCAAAGCTCTCGGAAAGAAACCGGTTGGCCGCCAAGTACGACGCGAAGTGTTCAAAGCGCGCATCCTCGGGAAGATGCAGGAGGTCAGCATTGCGTGAGAACTCGTCCAGGAGAGACTTGGTGATGCGATCCACGTTTGCCTCCTTACCTCGTCAGCTTCCGGTACGTAATCCTGTGCGGCCTCGTGGGCGCCTCGCCGAGCTCCTGCTTGCGCCACTCCTCGTACCCGCGCCAGCTGTCGCCTGCGGACATGAGAGAACGCATCTCAACCCTGCCGATACACATCCTTGCGGTGGCCTACGCGCACCACGAGGATGAGGAACTGTCTGCCGTCGAATGCGTAGATGACCCTGTACCTCCCGACGCGGAGGCGGCGCAGCCCTTTCCACTCGGCCGCGAGCTGCTCGCCCTTGAACGGCTCTTCGCGGAGCGATTCCACGGCCTCGACGATACGCCGCTGTGCGGCGCGCGGGAGCGCTTCGAGCTCCTTGACCGCCCGCCGCTCCCACCTAATCGATGCCGAGGCCACGCTTGACCTCGTCGTGATCGACGTACTCGGCCTGCGGTTCGCGCACGCGGCCGAGCGCCGTCTCGAGGTCGTCGCGCTCGTCGAGATACGTCTCCAGGGCTTCGACGATGAACGACGACTTCGAGCGCCTGGTGCTCTTCGCGAGCTTCTCGAGACGCCGGGCTATCGCCTCGGGCAACCGTACCGTCTGCACCGCCATGGCACCCTCCAGTGTCAATGTAATACAGACACTACACGAATGCAAACGCCCGACTTTTCAAGCGCCTGCCCTCTACCTCGTCAGCTTCCTGTAGGTGATCCTGTGCGGGCCGGTGGCGGCGTCGCCGAGCTGCTGCTTGCGCGACTCTTCGTACTCACTGAAGCAATGGGTGCATGGCATGGATCGAGCCGACCTGGAGACGCGGGGGCGAGTTCGGCTCGGTGAAGACCCGACACCCGGAGCGTCAATGGCCCTACGAGGTTGCCTATGCGGGGAGGGGGACAAGGGCAAGGCCCTCGATCCGTTGAAACTGCCGCACGTTGCGGGTCAGGAGCATGCCGCCGTTCTGGAGCACGATTCCTGCGATGAGGCTGTCGGCCATGCCGATCGGCCCGCCCTTCGATTCCAGCGCGAGCCGGACGCCTGCCGCTCGATCGGCGCCCGCCTCGTCCAACGTCAAGGCAGGAAGCGCGGCGAGGAGATCCCGGACGGCCATCTTCTGGCGCTTCGAGCGCGCCCCCGCGAGCAGCTCGAAACGCGTGATCACCGTTGTGTGCAGATCGCCGTGCTCCAGTTCCTGCCCGACGCGTCCGGCGGCCGGTTCCGCGCCGGCGAGGAAGTCGATAAGCACGTCGGTGTCGGCGACGGTCATCGCCAGTCCTCCCTGATCGCCGCCACACGCGCCGCCAGCTCTGTCGCCTCGGCGCGAGGGAGAGACCCGCGCGCGGCGAGCGCGACGCGGCGCGACTTCGTCCTGGCGTGTTCCTCGGAGATGAAGCGATCCACCGCCTCCTCGACCAAGCGCGAGAACCCCTTTTCGCCCCGCCGCGCCGCCATCTCGAGCAGCTTGGCCCTCAACTCGTCGCGCAACTCGATTGTGGTTCGCACGCTTCGGCCCTCCATTGGCAGGTTAGGACAACATGCATGTGCATGTCAAGATTCCCATCGGACCGGCGAGATGGTCCGCCACGCTCTTGGTAGAAGCGAACCCATCGATCAGAGAGCAGCCTGCTCGAGGTCGAGGAGGAGGGCACGAACGTCATGCTGCGTCATAGACGATGACCTGGCTTGTCGATCCTGTCCACGGCTTCGCGGACATCGTAAAGGTACTTGGCGCTCTCAGGCTGCATAGAGCACTGCCCTGGTCGCCGCGATGGATCGCTGCAGGTAGGGGTTCCTGACGGCGCTCGGCATCACGAGATCGACCGGCCTGCCGAACAGCTGCTCGAGCCCGCTGAGGAGGCCGAAGTACGCATCGGCCCACTCACCCGGCTGCAGGTCGTGAAACTCGACGAGAAAGTCGAGGTCGCTCGAGGAAGGGTCGAACGAGCCCGTCGCCGCCGAGCCGAACAAATCGAGGCTCCGCACACGGAACCGACGGCACAAGGCCGTGATCTGCTCGGTGCGTTCGGCGACTAGACTCTCCATCGTTCGCTCCCGTAACCCCAGAATAGCCCAGATCGCTGCGCTTGTGTGCTGCTCCTACCTCGTCAGCTTCCGGTACGTGATCCGGTGCGGGCGGGTGGCGGCGTCGCCGAGCTGCTGCTTGCGCCAGTCCTCGTACTCGGTGAAGTTGCCGTCGAAGAAGGTGACCTTGGAGTCGCCCTCGAAGGCGAGGATGTGGGTCGCGATGCGGTCGAGGAACCAGCGGTCGTGGGAGATGACGACGACGCAGCCGGCGAACTGCTCGAGGGCGTCCTCGAGGGCGCGCAGGGTGTTGACGTCGAGGTCGTTCGTCGGCTCGTCGAGGAGGAGGACGTTGGCGCCCTCCTTGAGCATGCGCGCGAGGTGGACGCGGTTCCTCTCGCCGCCCGAAAGTTGGCTGACCTTCTTCTGCTGGTCGGCGCCGGAGAAGGCGAAGCGGCTGCAGTAGGCGCGGGCGTTCATCTTGACCTTGCCGAGCTGGACGTCGTCGAGGCCCTCGGAGATCACCTCGTAGACGGTCTTCTCGGGGTCGAGGTCGGCGCGGGACTGGTCGACGTAGGCGATCTGCACCGTGTCGCCGATCTTGAGCGAGCCGGCGTCGGGCTTCTCCTGGCCGACGATCATGCGGGCGAGCGTGGTCTTGCCGGCGCCGTTGGGGCCGATCACGCCGACGATCGCGGCCGGCGGCATCAGGAACTCGGCGCCGTCGATGAGCAGCTTGTCTCCGAACCCCTTGCGCAGCCCCTTGGCCTCGATGACGGCGTCGCCGAGGCGCGGGCCGGGCGGGATGTAGATCTCGAGGTCGCGCGCGACGTCCTCCTGCCTGGCGGTGAGCAGTTGCTGGTACGCGTTGATGCGCGCCTTGCCCTTGGCGTGGCGGGCCCTAGGCGCCATGTGGATCCACTCCAGCTCGCGCTGCAGCGTCTTCTGGCGCTCGGTCTCCTGCTTCTGCTCCTGCCGCAGCCGCTCCTGCTTCTGCTGGAGCCACGAGGAGTAGTTGCCCTTCCACGGGATGCCGGCGCCGCGGTCGAGCTCGAGGATCCAGCCGGCGACGTTGTCGAGGAAGTAGCGGTCGTGGGTGACCGCGATGACGGTGCCCTCGTACTTCTGCAGGTGCTGCTCGAGCCACGCCACGGTCTCGGCGTCGAGGTGGTTGGTCGGCTCGTCGAGGAGCAGGATGTCGGGCTTCTGGAGGAGCAGGCGGCAGAGCGCGACGCGGCGCAGCTCGCCGCCGGAGAGCACCTTGATCGGCGTGTCGCCGGACGGGCAGCGCAGCGCGTCCATCGCGAGCTCGAGGCGCGAGTCGAGGTCCCAGGCGTCGAGCGCGTCGAGCTTCTCCTGGACCTCGCCCTGGCGCGCGAGGAGCTTGTCCATCTCGTCGGGCTCCATCGGCTCGGCGAACTTGTCGGAGATCGCCTCGAACTCGGCGAGCAGCGCGACGGTGTCCGCGGCGCCCTCCTTGACGACCTCGAGCACGGTCTTGGCCGGGTCGAGCTTCGGCTCCTGCTCGAGGAACCCGACCGAGTACCCGGGGGAGATCGCGACCTCGCCGATGAACGACGTCTCGACGCCGGCCATGATCCGCAGCAGCGTGCTCTTGCCCGAGCCGTTGAGGCCGATGACGCCGATCTTGGCGCCGTAGAAGTAGCCGAGGTAGATGTCCTTGAGGACCTGCTTGGTGCCGTGGACCTTGCCCACGCCCACCATCGAGTAGATCACCTTGTTGGGTTCGTCCTGTCTCGCCATGCGCGAAGTGTACCCGCGCCCGCCGGCGTTGCGCTCGCCGGCCGGCTCCTCCTGTCATCCTGAGGAGGCCTGCCGGAGGAAGGCCGACGAAGGATCCCCCCGAGCCCGCACCGCGCCCCGGCGGGCGTCGCTCACGCTTCCATGGGATCCTTCGGCCCTTCGGGCCTCAGGATAACGGTGACTCGCAGGGACGGGCCTCGCTACCTACCGGAAGAGGGCAGCGCCGAGCCAGCCCGACCACACGTCTGTCCACGCATGGGCCACCATCCCGACCCTCAGGGTCTTCCGCCATGCCGCCAGGACTCCGAAGAGGAGGCCGAGGACCGCGATCTGGACGACGGGCCGCCACCCCTGGTACGCGTGCATCGCGCCGAATACGACCGCCTGGCCGAGCACGCGCCACCGCGGCGCTGCCGCTGAAGGCGAACAGCTGTCGCTGGACGTAGCCTCGAAATACGAACTCCTCGCAGAACCCGGCCGAGGCCGACGTCGCGATCCAGACGAGGACCTCCAGCAGGGTCCGGGGCAGGAGGATGTCCAGCGACTTCTCCTGGCCGTGCCCGAGCAGCCGTTCCATGCCCATGCCGGCCAGCGACATCACGCCCCAGGCCAGCGCCGCAATTCCGACGTCCCTGGCGACGTCGAGCCCGCTCGCCCAGCGTCCCCGGATCACGGAGCCGAACGTGCCGCCCCGCCTCCGGATCCCGCTCCACGCGAACCAAAGGAGCAACCAATCCAGTACGGCGGCGCTCACGTAGATCGGGATCACGTGAGCGTGCGACTCGGCCAGCCCACCGCCCGCGACCTGGCGATGTTGCGCCGCATAGCCCGCCGCCACGACGATCGCCACGATCGCGACGAAGACGAGCGAATGCCGGAAGCTCGCGACCGGCTCGCGCTCCGGGACACCGTTGATCGCGTCACCGTCCACCGGACACCTCCCCATGCCGGGCCGACGCCCGGGATCCCGGCCCGCGTCGCGCCGCCGCGGCGGGCCGCGGCCGCCCTGCGGGCGACGCCTTCCCCGCCAACAGCCCGCCGAACAGCGTCAGCGCGGCGGTCGTGCGTTGGCGCTCGCCCGTAGCCATGTACTCGAGCAGCAGCCCGTCGATCACCGCCGCGCACAGCGTCGCGGCGGCGCGGCTCGCCTTCGAGGGCGGCAACGACGCCTCGATCAGATCCAACCAGCTGGACGACGTCCCCTCCAGGTAGTGCGCGTACCGCGCCGGGTCCTGGATCGCCAGCACCTGCACCTCGAACAGCAGCCGGATGTGGCGGAGGTTCGCCGGTCGGATCGCCCACGCCCAGAACGCCTGCATCGCGCCACCGTGCTTCCTCGCGCCCGAGGCCGTGGAGAGCCCGGCGAACGACCGCTGGATCCGGGCCCGGAGCTCGTCCATGACGGCAGCGATGAGGCCGTCCTTTGAGCCGAAGTGGTAAACGAGAAGGCGCGCGCTGGTTCCGATCTCGCCGGCCAGGGGGCGCAACGAAAGCCCGGCCACGCCGCGCTCGAGGAAGTAGGCTAGGGCCTTGTCGATCAGCTCTTCGCGTCGCTCGCTCATGAAACGAGTGTTTCATGAAACATATGTTACAGTCAAGCCCCCGCGCCCGGGCTGCTCTCGAGGTCGCTCGCGGCTCCGTGGGATCCTTCGGCCCGCCGGCGGCGGGCCTCAGGATGACAAGGGGCCCCGTTCGATCCGCTTGCAACGGGCCTCAGGATGACAGGGAGCTCCCTTCGGCCCGCCGGCGGCGGCGCGAAGGATGACATGGGCGGTCCGGGGCGAGCCCCGCCGGTGTCCGCGTACGTGTCTTCGCCCCCGCGACAGCCTGCCCCGGACTCCGATCCGAGGCGGGGTCCAGGCCTTGGAAGTACAACGTTCTGGATTCCAGCGTTCGCGGGAATCCTCTCGAGCCTGGACTCGCCCTGGACCATGAAAGTGGCTGTCATCCTGAGCCGGAGCGGAGCGGAGGCGAAGGATCCCGTGGCCATCGCACGGCTTCCAGGGGATCCTTCGGTCGGCTTCGCCTCCCTCAGGATGACAGTGATTCGGGGACTCTCCGAACAATGACGACGCAGGAGGAGGGGCCTCTCGGAGCCGAGGCCTTCGCGTGGGGGCGAGCCCCGCCCCTGCGCCGATGATGCTGCGCTCTGCTGGTCCCGGTGTGGGGGCGCCCCTCGCGGGCGCCCGCGTAGTCGCGGTCACCCTCGCGCGGGCCTGCCCCGGACTCCGATCCGAGGCGGGGTCCACGCCTTGGAAGTACAACGTTCTGGATTCCAGCGTTCGCGGGAATCCTCATGAGCCTGGACTCGCCCTGGACCATGAAAGTGGCTGTCATCCTGAGCCGGAGCGGAGCGGAGGCGAAGGATCCCGTGGCCATCGCACGGCCTCCAGGGGATCCTTCGGTCGGCTTCGCCTCCCTCAGGATGACAGTGATTTGGGGAATCTCCGAACAATGACGACGTAGGAGGAAGGGCCTCTCGGAGCCGAGGCCTTCGCGCGGGGGCGAGCCCCACCCCTATAACGATGATGCTGCGCTCTGCTCGTCCCGGTGTGGGGGCGCCCCTCGCGGGCGCCCGCGTAGTCGCTGTCACCTCCGCGCGGGCCTGCCCTGGACACTGATCCGGGGCGGGGGTCCCCGCCCTGCAGCTGCGACGTTCTGGATTCCCGCGTGCGCGGGAATGACGACAGGTGCGACCGCTCCGGGGTCGCGGCTGGAAGCCGCTCCCACGGACTGAGGCGTTCCGGGCGCGGAGGGGCCGAGGCAAACCCGAGGCCACCGCGATGGCCTCGGGATCGCCGCTACTGCCTTGCGCTCTTCTTCTGCAGGTCCTTGCGGAGCTTCTGCTCGCGCGCCGCGTTCTCGGGCGCGAAGAGCTCCGGCGGGAAGTCCGACCGCCTCGAAGAGCTGCCGGATCTCGATCTCGGCCTCGCCGGTCTCGAACGGATGCGGTGAGCGCTTGGCCCACTCGATCGCCTCTTGCCTCGAGCTCGCCTGGATCAACCAGAAGCCGGCGATCAGCTCCTTGGTCTCGGTGAACGGGCCGTCGACCACGGTCCGCTTGGAGCCGGAGAACTTGACCCGCGCGCCCTTGGAGCTCGGCTGCAGCCCCTCGCCCGCGAGCATGACGCCCGCGCTGGCCATCTCCTCGTTGAACTTCCCCATCGCGGCCAGAAGCTCCTTGCTGGGGAGACCGCCGGCCTCCGAGGCCTTGGTGGCCCTGACGATCATCATGAATCGCATTGCGTTGCCTCCTCTCGGCTCTGGGTCTACCGGCGGCCCGCCTGGATTCTGCGACTCCACCCGAACCCTCGCTCTACCGGTACGACGGATGAGTCGCCCCGAAATCGACATGTCGGTTGGTCGTGGCCGGGCGGCGACGGGAGGCAGGCGAGCTGTCGGTGAGGCTGCGCAGGGGCAGCGTGTTCCGCGTGGCTGGAGTGGGCTAGGGCCTTCATGGCTGTTGGAAACGCGGCCTCGGCGTGCGACGTTCCCAGTATCCGGGCGGCGCAGCCAGAATCGTCAGCCGGACCGGGTCGCGAGTGAGCCGGGTCACTTCTTCCGTGCCGCGTCGAGGCTCCAGGCCCCTGCGCCTGCCGCGGAGAAGAAGAGCCGGATGAAGCAGGAGAGCACCGGGTCGATGCCGCCGTTGACGATCGGCCAGAACCCCTTCGGCGCGAAGACCTGGAAGTACGCCACGGCCATCTCGCCGGAGAGGATGAACGCCACGGGCCGGGTGTACAGCCCTGCCGGGAGGAGCGCGCCGCCGGCGACCTCGAGAACCGCCGCGAGCCCGAGAAGCTCGCCGGAGAGGCGAAGAAGGCTGGGCCGCTTGCCGGCAGCGGCTCGATTCAGGCCGCGGTGCGTCGACAGGTGCATCCCGGTGTTCCTCAAGAACGACTGGGTGCACACCTTCAGGGTGCTGCGGCCGTAGCCGGGCGATCCATGGCGCGCCCGTGCCGGGCCGGTCGCGCCGCCGCGCCCGCAGTCCTCGGGCCGTCGCCAGGGGCGCGGGCCGCTAGTGCTTCATCATCTGATGCGCGGTCGGGGCGGCGACGGTGCACGTCTCGTGGCCGAGCGGAGTCCACGTTCCGCTCAGATTCAGCTCCCACGAGTGCTCGAGCGCCTCGGCGCCTTTCTTGGTGAAGGTGTCCTTCGATTCGAGCTTCTGGCCACCCATCCAGCCCTCGCCCGTCCAGACGATCGTGTCGCCGTTCCAACCGGGCGAGGTCTCCTGCGACCAGCCCCCGCTGCTGTCCACCCACAGCATCATGAACTGCTTCTTGCCGGGGTCCCACGTCATGTGGAACATGCCTTCCATCGGCATCGGGGTCGCCGCGGTCTTGGTCTCCCGGACCATCCCCGACACCCAGAAGCCGCCGAGGTCGCCGTGGGCGTGGACCTGTGAGGAGGTTGCGTGGGCCGGACCGAACGAGGAGGCGTCAGCCTGCCCGGCGCACGTGAAGCTGTGCTCGAACGCCTTCAGCTGTGACATCTCCGGGGCGGGATGGGGAGCCGCGGGTGCCTTCTCCTCGGCGCGGGCCGCGACACCGGCGACGAGCACGGCAGCAGCTGCGATTGCAAGGACGCGTGTGCTGTTCATGGTTTCTCCTTTCCGAGAGGCCATGGTTCACAGATACCGGATTTCAGTCTCATTCGCGTGCATCATAGCGCATGGGCGGCGCCGGTCAAGCGCTCCCGACGCCTCGCCCGGAAGGCCTGGGACCGCGCAGGGGCCCGCCGGGCGTGGAGCCGTTTCCCGACGGAACGCTGCGGACCCGCCTGGAGCAGGTGCTCGAGGGCGGCGACGGCTCTTGACTGACCCTTGTTGCCGAGGGCGCGGGCGGGCCGGGTCACTTCTTCCGTGCCGCGTCGAGGCTCCAGGCCCCCGCACCTGCCGCGGAGAAGAAGAGCCAGATGAAGCAGTAGAGCACGGGGTCGATGCCGCCGTTGAGGATCGGCCAGAACCCCTTGGGCGCGAAGACCTGGAAGTACGCCACGGCCATCTCGCCGGAGAGGATGAATGCGACGGGGCGGGTGAACAGGCCGATGAGCAGGAGGCCGCCGCCGACCACCTCGAGCACCGCGGCCAACCCCAACTCGGAGATCAACGTCACGGTGCCGCCGTTCGGCGGCATCCCGGCGGGGAACGCGAACAGCTTCATCGTACCCGCCAGGAAGAAGATGCCGGCCGCCACGATGCGGAGGACGGCCTGCAACTGCGGACCCCAACCGGACCACCTCGCTACGAGACTGCGCTCGCTCATCGGTCACCCCTCCCGCCTTCGCGGACATCGCGCCGGCCCCCACCACCTACCTGTGCGTCGCTCAAACGATCCTCCTCAGCTCCGCCTCGAGGCGGTCGAGGTTCTGCTCGTTGGCCTCGACCGCGATCGTCTTGATCTTGTCGCACTCGGCGGCCGACCCGAACTGCTGGCGGAACGTGAGCAGAGTCCGGCCGCGCTGATCCGTCGAACGTGGCCACGAGCCGGAATCGCGGGCGCGAGACGTGGTCGAGGACGATTTGCTCGGGCCTCGCGACCTCGACGAACACGCTCCGGTTCGGGTAGTCGACGCCGTTCGGCCCGTGCATCACGAACCGCCAGACGCCGCCGGGCTGGGGGTCGAACTCCTCGAAGGTGTTCGTGAAGCCGTTCGGCCCCCACCAGCGCGCCAGACGGTCCGGGTCGGTCCACGCGTCGAACACGCGCTCCCGAGGCGCGTCGATGACGCGCGTAGTCACGATCTCGCGATCGGAGGCGTCCTCTGCGGCGCTGCTTGCTTTCGTCGCCACGTGCGTGCTCCCGCTGACCGACACTCCCGGGAAGTCTCAGGCCGGCGCCGCATATTCCGGGAGGCGCGCTGTGGCGGCCATGGTCTTGAAGGTCCGTCCGTCCGCCGGCCCGGCCGTTGCCGCGGATGAACGTCATGACCGGGACCCGGCCGCCCAGCGGGCGGCCGCGACACGGCCTCAACTTGCGGACAGTGCCACTCGTTGTCATTGCGAGGCTCCCGCGCCGCGCGCGGGAGCCGTGGCAATCCCGTGGAAGACGAGCGATGCGGAGACGTGCGGTTGGGGAGGGGATTGCTTCGTTGTCCCTCGCCCCGGGCGGGGCTCCTCGCAATGACAGTCACTCGGAAGGAATCCTGGCTTCGCGGGACGAGTCGCAATCGTTGTGAGCCTTGGCCTCACCCCTGACCGGCCACGGTGGGAAGTCGAGTGTCGTGGCGATACCGACGCGGGCGCTCGCGGTAGGGTCCCCGGCGTCAGTCAGGCGCGCGGATGTGGGGCGCGCACGCCGTGCGCGCGGTCGTTGTCGTCGGAAGGGCACGAGACCGCCGGCGCGGCGCGCCGGCCCCACATCTGCAGTGAGAGTCTCGGAAGTCGTGTCTTGTGTGGGGCGCGCACGCCGTGCGCGCCGTCGTTGTCGTCGGAAGGGCACGAGACCGCCGGCGCGGCGCGCCGGCCCCACATCTGCAGTGAGAGTCTCGGAAGTCGTGTCCTATGTGGGGCGCGCACGCCGTGCGCGCCGTCGTTGTCGTCGGAAGGGCACGAGACCGCCGGCGCGGCGCGCCGGCCCCACATCTGCAGTGAGAGTTTCGGAAGTCGTGTCTTGTGTGGGGCGCGCACGCCGTGCGCGCGGTCGTTGTCGTCGGAAGGGCAAGAAACCGCCGGCGCGGCGCGCCGGCCCCACATCTGCAGTGAGAGTCTCGGAAGTCGTGTCCTATGTGGGGCGCGCACGCCGTGCGCGCCGTCGTTGTCGTCGGAAGGGCACGAGACCGCCGGCGCGGCGCGCCGGCCCCACATCTGCACTCGAGCGTCTCGGGAGTCGGGTCTTGTGTGGGGCGCGCACGCCGTGCGCGCGGTCGTTGTCGTCGGAAGGGCAAGAGACCGCCGGCGCGGCGCGCCGGCCCCACATCTGCACTGAGAGTTTCGGAAGTCGTGGCCTGTGTGGGGCGCGCACGCCGTGCGCGCCGTCGTTGTCGTCGGAAGGGCAACGAGACCGCCGGCGCGGCGCGCCGGCCCCACATCTGCAGTGAGAGTTTCGGAAGTCGCGTCCTATGTGGGGCGCGCACGCCGTGCGCGCGGTCGTTGTCGTCGGAGGGCCACGAGACCGCCGGCGCGGCGCGCCGGCCCCACATCTGCAGTGAGAGTCTCGGAAGTCGTGTCCTATGTGGGGCGCGCACGCCGTGCGCGCGATCGTTGTCGTCGGAAGGGCAAGAGACCGCCGGCGCGGCGCGCCGGCCCCACATCTGCAGTGAGAGTCTCGGAGGTCGTGTCCTATGTAGGGCGCGCACGCCGTGCGCGCCGTCGTTGTCGTCGGAAGGCCAAGATACCGCCGGCGCGGCGCGCCGGCCCCACATCGGACCGCCGCGTGGCCCCGCCCGCGTACAGCGCGGGGCTGTCAGGACAATGACAGCGAGTCGGGAAGACCGGGTGCTGGATTGGGCGGGCGTTGGTCTGGTATACAGGTCGGAGAATGTCGCGCACATCGTCGATGGCCGTGTTCCTCCGGCGGCTGCCCATGCTCGGCGGCTCCGCGGCCGAGATGGCGTTCTACTTCGCGCTCTCGCTGGTGCCGTTCCTTGGGCTGACGGCGGTCGCGGCGGTGACGTGGCTGCCGGCGGACCTCGGCGGGCCGCTCGCCGACACGCTCATCCAGGTGTTCGCGCCGGAGGCCGGGGTCGACGCGGCGGCGATCGCCGCATGGGTCCGCTCGATCCACAGCTCGGGGTGGCTCGCGGCGGGGGTGCTCCTGGCCGCCTGGGGTTCGTTCCGGTTCATGGCGGCGTGCGTGCGGGGGCTCGCGAGCCTCGGCCGCGGCGATCCCGAGGACCTGCGCCATCGGCTCCTCTCGATAGCGAGCGCGATGTTCCTGGTGTTCGTGTGGATGCTCGCGCTCCTGCTCCTGTCGTTCGTCATCCTGGTGGCGCCGGCGCTCGAGGGCGCTCTCGGGGAGAGCGGGCTGCTCGGGCACGGAGCGCCGACGACCGCCGCGCTGTCGCGAGCCATGGCGGTGGTCGTGCTGCTCCTCGCGATCGCGCTGACCTACGTCGCGATCCCGGGCCTCAACGCCCGCGGCCGGCGCTTGTGGCTGATGGCGTCGCTCGCGACGGCTGGGTGGATCGTCGCAGGGTGGACGGTGACTCGGCTGCTGCCTTCGCTCTGGGGCGCCCAATCGCTGTATGGGGCGCTCGGGACCTTCGTGCTCTTCCTGCTCTGGTCCTACGCCAACGCGTGGGTGCTGCTGGTCTGCGGCCAGCTCGCCGGCCGGGCGGTCCGGCCCGCATGACGGGGGATCGCGGGCCGTGAGCGGTCGGGGCGCGTGGGTGAAGTCGTGCGCGATCGTCGTGATCGCAATGGCCTGGGGGAGCGTGGCGTGGCCCCAGCCCGCGACCCCGACGCCCACCCCGACCGCTGGACCGACGCCCGCGCCGGACGGCGCCGTGCCGACCCCGACGCCTGCGGCGACTGCCGCGCCGACGCCTGCGATCGTGAACCCGTGCTCGGAGCCGGCCAAGAGCGGCGGCGCGATGATCGACGCCACCCGCCGGGGGCTCTACGAGACGCTGTGCAACGCGGCGGTGTGGTTCGACGGCCTGTTCGGACGGGGCGGGAGCACGATCGCCGCGAGGAGCGCCAACGGGAGGATCGAGCTTTCGGGGCTGGGCTCGAAGGTGGCGGGGGCCAAGGTGCGGACGTCGGTCGACGTGGACGTGACGCTCCCGCACCTCCAGCAGAAGCTCAACGCGTTCATCGGGCGCGACAACCCGGAGGACTACATCCGCGACCGCCGCGAGGGGTTCGCGTTGCGGTCGCAGTTCGTGGGGCTCGAGAACGAGCAGGAATGGCTCGCCGGCATCGGCTACGCACCGCCGAGCACGGCGACGCAGCGCATGAGCTTTCGCGTCGGCGGCAGCGCCGGCCGCCAGCCGCAGGTGTTCGCGCAGGGGCTCTACCAACGGAACGTCGTACCGGGGGCGAGCGACCTGTGGACGCTCCGCGAGGTCCCGTTCTGGAGGAGCCGGGAAGGGTTCGGCTTCACGTCGAGCGCGGACTACGACCACGTGGTGAGCGACGCCACGCTCGTGCGATGGGGAACCGTGGGTTCCGTGTCGCAGGGTTTCAAGGGGCTCGACTGGCGAAGCGCGGTCGTCCTCTACCACCGGCTCGACGAGATCCGCGCCATGGCGTACGAGGCGTTCCTACGGGGCGAGACAGGCACCGGCGTGGACCTGGGGGAGTACGGCGCACGCGTCGTCTACCGCCAGAGCGTCTTCCGCCGTTGGTTGTTCGCCGAGGCCTTGCTGGGCTACAGCTGGCTCCGACAGCTTCCGGTGGATCCTCGGCGAGGGTCGGTCACGCTCGGCCTCGGCACCGAGATGGAGTTCGGCCGGGGCTACTGAGCGCGGAGGACGGGTCCGCCCACTACTGCGCGGCGGCGGCCTTGGACCTCGTCATGTAGAACGTGCCGCTCGAGATCTTCCCGCCCTGGTCGTAACCCCAGTCCTCGTTGTGGTGGTCCGCGTCCACCAGCGTGATGCCCAGGCGGGCCATGTGCCCGTCGCCCGGGCGGATGTTGGTGCCGTCCTTGTACTCGAACACGACGTTCTTGGGATCGGTCGAGGGCGCGGCGACGAAACGCGGCTGGTTGTGGGCCGAGCAGTAGTGCGTCGCCATCAGGGTGTCCTTGTCCATATGGAACATCGTCACCATCTCGTGCGGCGTGCCGGCGTCGATCACGTGCATGACGGCGGAGCCGTCGCCGGTCATCCGGATCGAGACGTGGGTCGACATCTTCTTGTTGCCCTCCATGTGGTAGCCGTCCCACTCGCCGACCAGCGACTTGATGCTCTCCCACTGCGGCGTGCTGACGACCTTCGACGTCTGCATCCCGGGCTCCTCGGCGGCTGCGGCGCCGACCCACACAGACAGAGCTGCGATCAGGACAACGGTGGTATGTCGCATGGCGGGTCCTCCCGACTTGGATTCTGGAGCGCGTGAGACTGTGTGTCAACATGGCCGGCTCGCGGCCGGTCGGATGGGCGGGTCGTTACGAGTTTCCCGCAACCCGTAGCCGGGGACGAGCGTATCGAGCGGGGAGGGCACGCCGGTGTCGGACGTCTTGCCGTGGCTGAACTACCAGTGGCGCTTCGACTTTCCCGTCGGCATGTTCCGCGCGATCGTCGAACGGGCGCGCGGGACTCCGGCCCGCCTCGAGGAGGCGGCGCGGGGAATCTCTCCCGATCGTCTGGCTCGTCGGCCCGGCGACGCGTGGTCCGCGCAAGAGCATGCGGGTCACCTGATCAGCGTGGAACGCCTGTGGCACGCGCGCCTCGAGGAGTACGCACGCGGCGAGGCGACACTCACCGCCGCCGACATGGAGAACCACCTGACCAACGAGAGCCGGTACAACGAGCGCCCCATCGCCGCGATCCTCGAGGAATTCCGTCATGCCCGGTCCGCCACCGTGAATATCCTCGACGGGCTCGACCTCGAAGCCGCAGCACGCGTCGCTCTCCATCCGCGCCTGAACCGCCCGATGCGCCTCGTGGACCTCGCGTTCTTCGCCGCCGAGCACGACGACCACCACCTGGCGATCGTTCACGTGCTGGTCCGGTGAACCGGGGCGCGGTGAAGCGCGAGCTCCCGATCAGGTCACTGGCCGAGGACGGCCCGAAGGACCGGCTCGAGCGCAGGTTGCCACGAGCGAGCCGCGCCGACGCGCTGGACCATCTCCAGCCTCAGGGCGTATGATCATCAGCAAGCATTCCCACCGGAGGTGAACCATGGACATCAGTACACGGGCGACCTGCGTGGCGCTCGCCATCGTAGCGACGGGCGCGCTGGCGCTCGGGGAGGTTGCGATGGCGGGGGAGCGGGAGCTGCCCGTCACCGGGCGCGTGCGCTCGGCGGACGGCGTCGAGATCGCATACACGGACCAGGGAAGCGGTCCGGTCGGGATCGTCTTCATCCATGGCGGCCTGGCCGACCGCAGCTTCTGGGCCGAGCAGTTCGCGGCGCTGGCCGGTCGGTACCGACTCGTGGCGCTCGACCTGGCCGGACATGGGGCGTCGGGGCGGAACCGCGAGGCGATGACGATCGCCGCGTGGGCCGGCGACGTGCGCGCGGTGGTCGACGCGCTCGCGATGCGCCGCGTGGTCCTGGTAGGGAACTCGCTCGGCGGGCCGGTGGCGCTCGAGGCGGCCGCACTGCTCAAAGGCCGAGCGATCGGCGTAATCGGCGTCGACACCCTCCACCTCGCAACTCAGGGGATGCCCGTGTCGCAGGCGCACGCCCAGGCCGAGGCGTTCCGCAAGGACCCGGCAGGCACGTGCCACGCGATGGTGGAGGCGCTCTTCCACCCCGGGACGCAGGCCGAGCTGAAGGCATGGGCGGAGAAGCGCATGTGCTCCGCGCCCCCTGCGGTGGCGGTCGCGATGCTGGAAGGGTTCGGCGGCTACGACATGGCGAAGGCGTTCCGCAATGCCGGAGTCCCGATCCGGGCGATCAACGGCGACCTCTGGCCCACCCGGACCGACGTCAACCGCACGATCACGCCCGACTTCGACGCGGTAATCATGAAGGGCGCGGGCCACTACCCGATGCTCGAGCGCCCGGCCGAGTTCAACCGGCTCCTCGTGACGTACGTGCAGGCGCTCGCGCGGGCGGCTGGGCCCAAGTAGGGGAGCCGTTCGCTCGCGCTCGAGTGGGCGTACTGAGCGGCGCCCTGGCCGGCCGTGCCGATTCCGTTCACCGACGTGGCGCAGGGCGCCGGCCCCCGACCGACAGCGCGATCCGTCAGATGCGGGCAGCTACTTCATCGGCTCGATCGCAGCGCTGAACGTGACGTCGTAGCTGTAGGGGATGTCATCGAACGATTTCTGCGGGGATTTGGTCCACGAGCGCCCGGCGATGAGCTTCTTGTCGAAGGTCTTGGGCTCGAAAACGTGCTCGGTCGAGCCGCCGCTCTCGGGGGTCTTGAAGACCTGGTGCCTCACCTCGTAGTTGATCACCTGGCCCTCGGTGTTGATCGTCTGCTGGACGTAGTGGAGCTTGCCTTCCTTCGCCAGGTCGGCGAGCGCAAAGTGGTCGCGCAGCGCCGTGGCGGGCACCTCGGCGTCCGCCATGACGACGACCACGTCCTGCTTCTTCTTGTCGAAGAAGCCTTCCTGGGCGTAGGCGTAGACGTGGGTCAGCTGGATCGGCTTGCCGTCGACGACGAGCGTACCCTTGACCGTGTTCTGCGCGGTCGCCGGCGTCGCCACGAGGACGACGAGTACGGCGAGAAGAACGCCAAGCATTGCCTTGTGGTGCATTTCGGCCTCCTTGTCGTTACTGGTCAGTTTACAACCCCGGTGTTCGAGGGCCCCGCTCGACGATTCCGACGGGAACGGCGCAAGCCGATCGGCGGCGACTCGTAACGACACGAGGGGCATTGGGGACATCGGGATTGCGCGCTGCGGGGTCACGGGGCGCAGCGTGCCTCGGGCCGGCCGGAGGGAACCGGCCGCGCTCACGAGGTCTTGCCCGTCATTCCGGCGAACGGGGGAATCCGGGCCTTTCTCGTTGAGAAGTCGGGACCCGCCCAGAGCAGGGTCCGGGGCGGGCTTCCGCGGGGGTGACGAAGAGAGGAGTGGGCGGGCGAGGGCGCCCGCCCCCCGACCCTGTCGTCGATCTACGTGTGGCGCGGCCGCCCCCGGCCGCGGCCATCAGTGCAGACCCGTCACGATGAAGAGCTGGTCGAGCTTGCGGCGGTAGGAGTAGACGTAGCTGCGGCCGTCGCCGCTGATCTGGATGGGTCCGATCCCCTGCACGCCGGCCGGGTCCGGCGGTACCAGTTCCTTCCAGGGCGTCCGCGCTCCGGTCGCGACGTCGACCCTGTCCACGGCCGCCTGCAACGCCGAGCGACGCTGAACGAACACGGCGCGCCCGTCGGCCGACCAGCGGATCGGGATGTCGTCGAGCGACGTGCCCGGGACGGTGTGCGGGTCGCCGGCGTCGATGGGGTAAAGAGTCAGCGCCCCGTCCGGGCCGGTCGCGAACGCGAGGCGGCCGTCCGGCGAGACCATGTCGCAGAAGTAGTCGGCGATCCCCTGCGGGCTGATCGGGCGCAGCGTGCCCGACGAAATGTCGAGGACGTGGAGCCGCATGCCCTCCCCCGAGGTGTGGGCGGCCACGACCGCCCGCGCGCCGTCGGGCAGGAACGCGGCCGCGGACGGGATGACTGCGGTCCGACCCAACGACCGGGTCTGGCCGGGACCGGTCGGGAGCACCAGCAATTCAGGGGCTCGATCGATGTGCGTCGCCGCCAGCACCCACTTTCCGTCTCTCGAGATGGCATAGGCACGCCCGTCCCCGAGACGGACCGGCGGCCCGCCGTCCGTCGACCGCAGGAAGAGCGCGTAGTCCCCCTCGGCGCTGACGGTGTTGCCCTCCTGGAACAACACCGTGCGTCCGTCCTCGGAGATCGCCGCCGGGAACGACCAGTCGAGCCACGACAGGTTGCGCTCGGCCGTCGCGCCAGGCGCCATGCCGACGATCTCGCGCTGCATTGTCGTCTGGCTGACGAGCGCGCTCCCGTCGGTCGAGATGTCGTGAAGGAAGATGCTGCCCATGATGCGGAAGATGACGCGTGCCCGGCCGCTCAGCGTCGATCTCAGGAGTGCGGCTCCCGTGGGGTAGACGAGGTCGTCGCCCGCGGGCGTCCATGCAAGGCCGTTGAACGCCGTCGGCGCAACCTGGCGCACGGCGCCATCGAGGTCGACCACCTTCACGGAAGCCTGGTTGTCGCCGCGCTCCGGGTGATCGAGGAACGCGACCAGCCGCCCGTCGCGCGACACGCGGGGATGGGACACCCACCCGCCCGTCTCGTACAGCACGTGGCCGATCGGATACTCGAGCCGCCGCTTGGCTCCGAGGTCACGGGCGACGGCCAGCGAGGCCCCGTCCGGCGACCAGTCGGCGTCCTGCACGCCCTCGAGAATCTCGCGTGGGGCGCCTCCGTCCATCGCCATTCGCGCCAGCGTCCCGGCGCCCTCCCAGCCAACCGTGAACCGGCGGCCGAGTGACACCGCGAGCTCACCCGTGGACGAGACGGCGAGAACGTCCGCCCCCGGGAGACCGAGCGTCCGGACCTCACGGGAACCGATCCGCAGGCTGAAGATCCGGCTCGGCGCGCCGTCCCATGAAGCGGCGTACACCACCGTCCGGCCGTCGGGAGCGAAGCGAGCGGTCAGAACGGAACCTCGCCGGAACGTGAGCCCCGTGATCGTCAGGTCCTCGGCCGCGCCCGATGCGGCCTCGCGGCCGGCTCGGAAGGCCGCCACGACGGCGGCCGCCAAAACGACGCCAGCTGCGCCGGCCAGCGCCCAGCGCGGCACGGAGCGGCGGCGCGCAACGGGGGCCGTGGCCAGGGCGTCCCCGGGAAGTTCGAGTGCAATCCGCGCCTCGCCGATGTCGCGCAGGCGGCGACGCGGGTCGCGCTCGAGGCAGCGCGCGAGAAGGCGTCGGATGGCCGGAGGCACCGCGGCGGGCAGACGATCGAGGTCGACCTCCTGACGCAGGACGGCGGCGAGCGTGTCGGAGACGGTCTCGCCGGCGAACAGCCGCCGACCGGTGAGCATTTCGTACAACACGGTCCCGAAGGCCCAGATATCGGCGCGCTTGTCGACCGCCTTGCCGCGCGCCTGTTCAGGGCTCATGTACGCAGCGGTGCCCAGCACGATTCCGGCCTGCGTCGCCGCAGCGGTGAGCGTCGGGGAGTGAGCCGGGTCGGCGTCCCCGACGCCGCTGTCGTCCTGGCGGTAGGCCTTCGCGAGCCCGAAGTCGAGGACCTTCACGGTCCCGTCCGGTCGCACCTTGACGTTGGCGGGTTTCAGGTCGCGGTGGACGACCCCCCGCTCGTGCGCGGCCTCGAGCGCATCGGCTACCTGGCGGGCCATCGGGATCGCGTCCTCGACCGGGATCGGCCCCCGCGAGAGGCGCTCGGCCAGGTCCTCCCCCTCGACCAGCTCCATCACCAGCACGTACCGCCCGTCGGCGCGTTCGAGGCCGTACAACGTCGCGATGTGCGGGTGGTTGAGCGACGCCAGCACCTTCGCCTCGCGCTCGAGGCGCGCCTGGCGGTCGGGATCGGCGGCGAAATCCTCCGGCAGGAACTTGAGCGCGACCTCGCGGTCGAGCCGCGTGTCGAGTGCTCGCCAGACCTCGCCCATCCCGCCGGAACCGAGCGGAGCGATAATCTCGTAACGTCCGAGGCGGGTGCCCGGGGTCAGACTCATGGGTTCACGAGGACCGGTATCCAGCTGAGCTCGATGGTAGCCGCGCCGCGTTCGTGCGACAAGCCTGCCTCGCGTGCGCCGCCAATATCGGGCCGCACGCTTCGGTTCGCTCGGGCGGGCGAGGGCGCCCGCTCCCCGACCCTTCGTCGATCTCCTTGTGGCGCGGCCGCACTCGTCCGCGTGCACCGCATTGACGGCTCACCCCCAGAGGAAGCCCTTGAGGACGACGAACGCGCGGTCCACGTCCGCGTTGGCGAGGACGATGGACAGCTCCGTGTAGGTGGACACCACCTCCACCACGTTGATGTCGTGCCAGGCGAGCTGCTTGAGGATCGAGTAGTGGACGCCGGGGATGCCGACCGCCTTCTCGGGCAGGCGGACCGTGATCGAGGAGAGATCCTCCAGGCGCGCCACCTCGCGCTCGCCGGCGAACAGCCTGGCCACGTCGGCGGCCGCCGTGCGGCTCACGATCAGCGTGACCTCGGAGATCCCCTGGGTGATCGCGACGAACGTGTCGCGGCGCTTCGCCATCGCGTCGAGGAGCTGTCGCTTCCGATCGAGGATCGTGGCCGAGGTCTGGAAGGTGAACTCCACGAGGTCGGAGCGCAGGGCGAGGTCGCCGATCCGGCGCAGGACGTTGCCCAGCGGACGCGAGCGCTTCCGCAGGCGAATGGCGAGCCGGCGCAGTCCCATCATGATCGCGGCCTCGGAGACCTCGTGCGCGAGCCGCTTCTCGACCTCCGGCCGCAACCGGCGGGCGACGGCCGAGAGGTTGAGCAGGCCGTCGCGAAGGCCCTCCTCGATGAACGGCGTGTGGGTCACGATGCGCTCGACGGCCTCGGGAACGGTGATCATGTCGAGAATTTAACATCGCGCGCCTGAATTGTGAGATTGCGCGAGAAATTTGACGACGGCCGCGGCAGCCCGCAGAGTTTCAGACCGGGTATCAAGAAGGGGGGAGAGATGAGCGAGGCGGGATCCATCTGTCCGATCTGCGACGCCCCGGTGAGTTTGGCGGCCGACGCCGCCGTCTCCGAGATCATCCGCTGCCCGGACTGCGGCAGCGAGCTCGAGGTCGTGTCGCTGGCGCCTCCGTCGCTGGCCGAGGCGCCCGCCGAGGAAGAGGACTGGGGGCAGTAGATGATCACGGTCCTCGACAGCACGATGCGGGAAGGCGAGCAGACGCCCGGCGTCGCCTTCGACCTTCACATCAAGCTCGCGATCGCCGACCTCCTGGACGAGATCGGCGTGGACGTGATCGAGGCGGGACACCCGGTGGTAAGCGACGAGATCCGCTCCGCGGTCGATGCGCTCGCCCGCCGGGGCCTGCGCGCGACGGTCGCCGCGCACGCCCGCTCGCTCGACCGCGACGTGCAGCTCGCGCTCGAGTGCGGCGTCGGCTTCCTGGGCATCTTCTACTGCGTCTCGGACGATCGTCTGGGCGACCACGGGACGACGCTGCGGTCGGCGGTGGACCAGATCGCAGGCGTTATCGCACGCGCCCGTGCCGCGCAACCCGGCCTCGTGATCCGCTACACGCCCGAGGACGCGGTGCGCTCGCCGTTCGAGAACGTGGTCGCCGCGGCCTCCGCCGCCGTCGAGGCGGGCGCCGACGTGATCTCGGTCGCCGACACGACGGGCACGACGATCCCGGGCACGCCTCGCAGCCTGTACGACTTCGTCGCGCGCCTGATCGAGCGGCTCGCCGGGCGCGGCCTTGCGCCCCGGTTCGCCGTGCACTGCCACAACGACCGCGGTCTCGCCCTGGCCAATGCCCTCGACGGCATCCGCGCCGGGGCCACGATCGTGGACGCGACGGTGCTCGGGCTCGGCGAGCGCGCCGGCATCGTCGACCTGGCGGCCCTCCTGTCGGTGTTCGCCATCGACATGGGCGAGAACCGCTTCAACCTGGCCAAGCTGCCGGAGCTGTACGCGCTCGTGAGCCGCTACGCCGGCATGCCCGTGCCGGCCAACCTGCCGGTGTGCGGCGCCAACGCCTTCACCCACTGCGCCGGGGTCCATACCCAGGCCGCCATCCGCAACCCGCTCCACTACCAGAGCCTGCCTCCGGAGCCGTTCGGCCGGCGCTCGCAGATCGCCCTCGACCACATGTCGGGCATGGCCACGCTCCGCTACTGCCTCGACCGGATAGGGGAGCACGACCTCGATCCGGACCTGGCGCGTCTCGTCCTCGCCAAGGTCAAAGAGGTGGGCGCGCGCGGCCGCGCCGTCGACGACGCGGAGCTCGCGTACATCGTCCGCTACCTGCGATTCAGGGGAGAGCCACATGCGCCTCGGGTTCCTGCACTCGATCGTCCGGACCGACGAGAAGCTGCTGCTGGCTGAGCTCGCGGCACGCCCCGGCGTCGAGGTCGTCATGCTCGACGACCGCGAGCTCGCGTTCACGCTCGGCCGCAACGGGTTCGGGGTCGACGTCGTGCTCGAGCGCTGCGTCAACCACTCGCGCGCGCTCCACGCGTTGCGTCTTTTCGAGAGCGTCGGCGTCACCTGCGTGAACGCGTACCACGTGGCAACGACCTGCGGCGACAAGCTGCTCACGTCGGTGGTTCTGGCCGAGCAGGGCGTGCCGCAGCCCGAGGTCCGCGTCGCGTTCACGGAAGCCACGGCGCTGCAGGCGATCGAGGAGATGGGGTACCCCGTGGTCCTCAAGCCGGCGGTGGGCTCGTGGGGACGCCTGCTCGCCAAGGTCAACGACCGCGACGCCGCCGAGGCGCTGCTCGAGCACAAGACGGTGCTGGGCAGCTACCACCATTCGATCTTCTACATCCAGCGGTACGTCGAGAAGCGCGGGCGCGACATCCGCGCGTTCGTGGTCGGGGACGAGTGCATCGCGGCGATCTACCGGACGTCGGACCACTGGATCACCAACACGGCTCGCGGCGGCAAGGCGTCCAACTGCCCGGTCACGCCCGAGCTCGCGGCGCTCGCCGTGCGCGGCGCGCGCGCGGTGGGCGGCGGGATCGTGGCGCTCGACATCTTCGAGGGTCCGGACGGCCTGCTGGTCAACGAGATCAACTACACGATGGAGTTCAAGAACTCGATGGCGCCGACCGGGGTCAACATCGCGGGCGCCATCGTCGACTACGCGCTGGGCGTGGCGCGGCGTGCCGGCCATGCCTAGCGGCGCGCTCGGACGGCCCGCGCCGGCTCCGGGCCGGATCGTGGGCGGCTCCGGCTACTCGGGCGGCGAGCTGCTCCGGCTGCTGCTCTACCACCCGAACGTCGAGGTCGCCCAGGTGACGTCGGAGCGCCACGCCGGCGAGCCGGTCGGGCGCCTCCACCCCAACCTGCGCAAGCGGACCGAGCTCCGCTTCTCGACGATCGCCGAGCTGCAGCCGTGCGACGCGCTCTTCCTCTGCCTCCCGCACGGCGAGGCGATGGGCCGCATCGACGCGTTCCTGCCGCTCGCGGAGCGCGTCGTGGACCTCTCCGCCGATTTCCGACTGCGAGACCCGGCCGCGTATCAGCGCTGGTACGGCACGGTCCACCCGCGCCCCGATCTCCTCGCCCAATTCGTCTACGGCATCCCGGAGCTCCACCGCGAGCGCCTGCGCGGCGCCCGGCTGATCTCCGGGGCCGGCTGCAACGCGACCGCGACGCTGCTCGCGCTGGCCCCCCTCTACCGCGCCGCCGTCGTCGAGCGCGACCGCACCGTCGTCGAGGTCAAAGTCGGCTCCAGCGAGGGCGGCGCGGCGTCCGGCCCCGCGACGCACCACCCCGAGCGGCACCACTCGGTCCGCTCCTACCGTCCGACGGCGCACCGCCACGTGGCGGAGATCGTCCAGGAGCTGTCCGACGGCACGCCGGCGGCAGATCCACTTCTCCGCGACAGCGATCGACCTGGTGCGCGGGCTGCTCGCGACCGCCCATGTGTTCCTCAAGGAGGACCTCGACGAGCGCGCGATCTGGCGCATCTACCGTGAGGCGTGGGGCGCCGAGCCGTTCATCCGCATCGTCAAGGAGCGCGACGGGCACTACCGCTACCCGGAGCCCAAGCTGCTCTGGGGGACCAACGGGTGCGACATCGGCTTCGAGCGCGACCCCGACTCCCGGCGCCTGGTGGTGATGAGCGCGATCGACAACCTGGGCAAGGGCGCCGCGGGGCAGGCGGTGCAGGCGTTCAACGTGGCGTCCGGCCTGCCCGAGACCGCCGGGCTCGAGTTTCCCGGCCTGCACCCGGTGTGAGCGAGGCGGGCCGGTGATCATCGTCAAGATCGGAGGGGGCGCCGCGATCAACGTCGCCGGGATCGCCGACGACCTGGCGGGGTTGACCGAGCGCGTCCGTCGTCGTCCACGGCGCCAACGCCGCGCGCGACCGATTCGCAACGGCGCTGGGGCGGCCGCCGCGCATCGTCACGTCGGTGTCGGGCTACGCGAGCGTCTTCTCCGACGACGACGCGATCGACGTTCTCCTGATGGCGTACGCCGGGCTGCGCAACAAGCGGATCGTCGAGCTCTGCCAGGAGCGCGGAGTCAACGCGGTCGGCCTCTCCGGCCTGGACGGGCGCGCCGTGCAAGGACGCAGAAACGCGGGGATCCGGGTCCGAGAGGGCGGCAAGACACTGCTCCTGCGCGACAACTCCGGGAAGCCGACCGGGGTGAACGCGGAACTGCTCGGCCTCCTCATCGATCACGGCTATGTCCCCGTCCTCACGGTGCCGATCGCCGACGAGACCGGCCGTGCGATCAACAGCGAGAACGACGACGTGGTCGCCGTCCTCGCCCATGCGCTCGGGTGCATTCGGGTGGTCCAGCTCATCGAGGCCCCCGGCCTCCTCGCCGATGCGGGCGATCCCGCGTCGGTCGTGGCCCGGATCGACCAGGATCGCCTCGCCGACTGGGAGGCGCGAGCCGAGGGCCGCTTCAAGCGGAAGATCGCCGGGCTGCGGAAGCTGTGCGCCGACGGCGGCCCGGAGGTGATCATCGCGGACGGGCGCGGCCCGCATCCGCTCGCCGAGGCGCTCGCCGGCAAGGGCACGGTGATCACGTGAGGGCGCGGTCATGACCGACATCCCGGCGCTGCAAAGGCGCGTCCTCGTCGACACCTACGTCAATCGCGGCCTCGCGATCGTGCGCGGCGAGGGCGCGTACGTCTTCGGCCAGGACGGGCGGCGGTTCCTCGACCTCACCTCGGCCTACGGCACGGCCGTCCTCGGCTACGGACACCCCGAGCTGACGAAGGCGCTGGCTCGTCAGCTCGAGACGCTCCACGTGCTGCACTGCTCGTTCGCCAACGACGTCCGTGTCGAAGCCTCGCGAGCCCTGCTCGCGCGCGCCGGCACCCCGCTCCGGCGCGTGTTCTGGTGCAACTCGGGCGCGGAGGCGGTCGAGGCCGCGCTCAAGCTCTCGGTGCTTGCGACGGGGAAGCGGCGTGTCGTCGCGTGCGAGGGCGGCTTCCACGGCAAGACGCTGGGCGCACTCTCGCTCACCCACGACCCTCATTACCGCGCGGCGTTCGAGCCGCTGCTCTGGGAGGTTGTTCACGTGCCGTTCGGCGACGCCGAGGCGGTCGCCTCCGCGGTATCGGGCGCCGCCGCGGTGGTCGTCGAGCCGATCCAGGGGGAGAGCGGCGTCCGGCCGGCGCCCGACGGCTACCTGGCCGCGCTCCGGGAAATCTGCGACGCGAGCGGCGCGCTGCTCGTGCTCGACGAGGTGCAGACCGGGATCGGGCGCACCGGCCGCTTCCTCGCCTGCCATCGCGAAGAGGTCGGAGCCGACATCGTCTGCCTCGGCAAGGGCCTCGCGGGCGGCCTGCCGGCCGGGGCGACGCTCGTCAGCGAGGCCGTCGCCTCGCACGCGTTCCGAGGTGCGCACTCCTCCACGTTCGGCGGCAACCCCCTCGCGGCCGCCGGCGTCCTCGCGGTGCTCGCCGTGCTCACCGACGCCTTTCTCGCCGAGATCGCGGCCAAGGGCGACGTTTTCATGGGTCAGCTGCGCGCCATCGACGGCGGGCGCGTGGTCGAGGTCCGCGGGCGCGGGCTCATGGTCGCCGTCGAGCTCGCCGCCGACCGCGACCGGGTGCTGCGGGAGCTGCAAGGCGAGGGCGTGCTCGCGCTCCCCGCCGGCGCCTCGGCCGTGCGGTTCCTGCCACCGTACGTGGTCGAGCCGTCCGACCTCGAGCGCGCCGCCGGCGTACTCGCCGACGTCCTGAAGCGAACGTGAGGGGCTGATGTGCCGTTTCCTCGTGGCCGTCGCGTCCGCGCCGTTCGCGCCCGCGGAGCTGCTCGCGGCGTTCACGGCGATGGCGGAGGCCTCCCGCTCGCCGGACGGCGACCGCCAGGCGGACGGCTGGGGCATCGCCTGGCTTGACGGAGACGGGCACTGGCAGCGCCACCGATCGCTCGCGCCGATCTGGGAGGAGCGCGCCGACCGGGTCGGCCCGCGCCTCACGCGCGCCCTGGCGGTGCACGCGCGCAGCGCCTCGTTCCCCGGCGACCGCGGGGAAATCGAGCACAACCAGCCGTTCCTGGCTCGAGAGCCACGTGTTCGTCTTCAACGGCCTGCTCTCCGGCGTGTCGCTCCCCGGCCGCCGCGAGGGCGAGATCGGCGCACAGAGGATCGCCGCGCTCCTGGGCGCCTTCCTCCGCCGGCAGTCGGGACCTGACGCGGTCACGCGGCTCCTCGGCCTTCTCGAGCAGCGCGCGCGCCGCGTCGACGCGCTCGATCTCGCCATCGCCTGTCCGGACCAGATCGTCGCGCTGTCTCGGTTCGAGTCCCATGCCGAGTACTACCGGCTCCACCACCTCCAGGACGATGGCCTCGCGATCGTCTGCTCGCAGCCCCTCGACGGGCGGGGTTGGACGCCGCTTCCCACCGGCCGTCCGGTCGTTCTGCCTCTCGCAACGGCACGTTGACCGGGGAGAGCGCGTGTCGGCTCCACGCGGCGTGGCCGGAGCGGTCACGAGTGCCACCGCCTCGCGCGCCGGTCTCGGCCGATTGCGCGCCCGACGCCCCGGCGGTAGCCTTCCCCCAGGCGGGGTCGGCCGACACCCCGCCAGTCGGACCGAACTCGGCCCGGCCCGCCTGAGGGCGAGGAGGAACGACCATGGGGCTCGGAGAATCGATCCTGGCGGAGTTCGCGAAGGAAGCGCAGACCACCCGAAAGATGCTCGAGCGGCTCCCGGAGGGGAAGGCCGACTGGAAGCCGCACGCGAAGTCGATGTCGCTGGGCCGGCTCGCGATGCACATCTCGGAGATCCCGGGTTTCTTCAGCGGGATCTTCGACGCCGACGAACTCGTCGGCGGCAAGCCGCGCGAGCCGCGGATCGCCCATTCGAGCGCAGAGGCGCAATCGGTGTTCGACGCCTCGGCCGCGAAGTTCACGGAGAAGCTGCGCCAATGCTCCGAAGCGCGCCTGCTCGAGACCTGGCGGTTCAAGGTCGGCGACCGCGTCGCCCTCGAGCTGCCGCGGATCGCGGCGATCCGCGCCCTGGTGCTCTCGCACTCGATCCACCACCGCGCTCAGCTCGGCGTGTACCTGCGGCTCCTCGACGTCCCGATTCCCGGCAGCTACGGTCCCTCCGCCGACGAGAAGCCAAGGATCTGAGACACAGGCCTCGCACCCCGCCGTCATGCTCACGCTTCCGTCGGAGCACCTTCCAGGTGTGACCCCCGTTCGTGACTGGAGGCCCTACATGCTCCGTCTGTACTGGCCGCCGACCTCGTAGAGGGCGTGGGAGATCTGGCCGAGGGAGCAGGAGCAGACCGCTTGGAGCAGCTCCGCGAAGACGTTGCCACCGGCGCGGGCGGTCGCCTGGAGGCGGGCGAGCGCGGCGGACGATGGCCGCTGCCATGGGGGCAGAGCGTCGAGCGAGGGGTCGGGGATGCCCTCCGGGCGGGACGAGATCGCCACGCCCTCGCCTTCGGCTCGGGCTCGCGATGACAGCAAGTTGGGGGCGTCGTTCCCGGAGCGGGCGGGGGCAAGCCCCGCCCCTACATCGGACCCGGTAGTTGCCATCGTGTGTAGGGGCGCCCTTTGCGGCCGCCCGGCATCGACGACTGCTTCTCCGGACCCCGGACCCCGGACCCCGGACCCCTGTTCATGTCGCGCCTGGAAGTCGCGCACGTGGGCGAGGCGCGCGTCCTTCTCTTCCTTGGTGGAGCGGGTGAGCGCCGAAGCCTCGAGGACGTTGGCGGTGCGGCCGGGGTCGAGGAACGTGTTGACGCCGACAATCGGGTACGTGCCCTCGTGCTTGAGGCGCTCGTAGTGCAGCGACTCCTCCTGGATGCGCGAGCGCTGGTAGCCGGTTTCCATCGCGCCGAGCACGCCGCCGCGCTCGGAGATGCGCCCGAACTCCTCGAGGACGGCCCGCTCGACGCGGTCGGTGAGCCACTCGACGAACGCCGACCCCTGGAACGGGTTCTCGTTGGCGAGTAGGCCGAACTCCTTGGCGTTGATGAGCTGGATCGCGAGGGCGCGCCGCACCGACTCCTCGGTGGGCGTCGTGATCGCCTCGTCGTAGGCGTTGGTGTGGAGGGAGTTGCAGTTGTCGGCCATGGCGAGCAGCGCCTGCAGAGTAGTGCGGATGTCGTTGAATGCGATCTCCTGCGCGTGCAGCGAGCGCCCGGACGTCTGGATGTGGTACTTGAGCTTCTGCGAGCGCTCGTTGGCGCCGTAGCGCTCGCGCATCGCGACCGCCCAGATCCGGCGCGCCACGCGGCCGATCACCGTGTACTCCGGGTCCATCCCGTTGGAGAAGAAGAACGAGAGGTTGGGCGCGAAGTCGTCGATCCCCATCCCGCGGGCAAGGTAGTACTCGACGTAGGTGAAGCCGTTGGCCAGGGTGAATGCGAGCTGGGAGACCGGGTTGGCGCCCGCCTCGGCGATGTGGTAGCCGGAGATCGATACGGAGTAAAAGTTGCGCACGTCGTGGTCGGCGAACCACTGCTGGATGTCGCCCATCATCCGCAGCGCGAACTCGGTCGAGAAGATGCAGGTGTTCTGGGCCTGGTCCTCCTTGAGGATGTCGGCCTGGACCGTGCCGCGCACCTGGGCGACGGCGTAGGCGAGGGCGTCCTCCCATTCGCCGGGGGCGAGAAGGGCGGCAACGTCGTCCCAGCGCTTACCGTCGAGCACGGGCTGAAGGGCGTCCTCCGGCTTCGCCGCGAGGCGGCCCGCCGCGATCAGCCGGCGTTTGGCCTCCTGGCGGCCCGCAACGTTGAAGAACATCGCCAGGATCATCGGCGCCGGCCCGTTGATCGTCATCGAGACACTCGTGTTGGGCGCGCACAGGTCGAACCCCGCGTAGAGCCGTTCCATGTCCTCGACGGTGCAGATCGACACGCCCGATTCGCCGACCTTGCCGTAGATGTCCGGCCGCTCGGCGGGGTCCTCGCCGTAGAGCGTGACCGAGTCGAACGCCGTCGACAGGCGCGCGAACGACTGCCCGCGCGAGACGTAGTGGAAGCGCGCGTTGGTGCGCTCCGGGCCGCCCTCGCCGGCGAACATCCTCGTGGGCGACTCCTCGATGCGCTTGAAGGGGAACACACCGGCGGTGTAGGGGTAGGCGCCGGGCACGTTCTCGACCGCGAGGAAGCTCGCGATATCCCCCCAGTCTTCGATCGCCGGCAGCGCGACCTTTGGAACGTGGGTGCCGGACAGCGAGACCGAGGTGAGGGGCACGGTCACGTCCTTGCCGCGCACCGTGTAGGTGAACGTGTCGCCGCCGTAGTCCCCGCGGAGCCTCGTCCATGTCGCCAGCCGCTCGCGGGTATCCGGAGCGAGGTCGGCCGCGACGCGGCGGATCTCGTCATCGAGCGCCGCCAGCGCCGCGGGCTGGCGCTCGCTGTGCGTGGCACGGGCGGGGGCAAGCCCCGCCCCTACTCCGGAGCCGGATGTGATCTCCTCGAAGAGCCCCCACAGCGCCTCGTGGTTGCTGTTCTCGGACCCCGGACCCCGGACCCCGGACCTCGGCCCTGCCAACGCCGCCCGCGCGCCGACGAGCTGATACAACGTTCGCGCGACCCGGGCCTGCTCCTCGGCGTGCGCCCGGGCGTCACGGCAGGCGGTCGCGATGTCGCCCAGGTAGCTCACGCGGCCGCCGGGGATGAGCGGATGTCGCTCCGGCGCGCCGGCCGGCTGGGCGTGCGTGGCGTCGAGGTGCCACCGGTCCCCTGAGGCGCGTTCGAGGTGCGAGACCAGTGCGAGGTAGAGCATGTTCACGCCGCGGTCGTGGAACTGGTGCGCGCAGGTCGGGAAGACCGGCAGCCCCTCGTCGGGCATCGTGAACTCGGCGCGGTTGCGGCGGAGCTGCTTGCGCACGTCGCGCAAGGCGTCAAGCGCGCCGGGCCGGTCGAACTTGTTGATCGCCACGAGGTCGGCGAAGTCGAGCATGTCGATCTTCTCGAGCTGCATCGCCGCGCCGTACTCGGGGGTCATCACGTAGACCGACAGGTCCGCGAGGTCGGCGATCTCGCTGTCCGCCTGTCCGGCGCCCGCAGACTCGACGAGCACGAGATCGAACCCCGCGGCGCCGCAGACGTCGATCGCCGACCTCATGTGGGCCGAGAGCGTGCGGTGCGCCTGACGGGTGGCCAGGGAGCGCATGTAGACGCGATCGGAGCCGAGGGAGTTCATGCGAATGCGGTCGCCGAGGAGCGCCCCGCCCGTGCGACGTTTGGTCGGGTCGACCGCGAGGACGGCGATCGTGAGCGCTGGGAAGTCCGCAAGGAACCTCCGCACGAGCTCGTCGGTCAGTGACGACTTCCCGGCGCCGCCGGTGCCTGTGATCCCCACAATAGGGGCCAGGGGTCGGGGTTCAGGGGTCAGAAGAGACGATGACGCCAGCTCACCGGCCTCCGCCTTGGTGATGAGCCTCGCTACCACGCCGAAATCAGCCTCGCCGGCGCCCTGCGGGAGCAGGGATCTTTCCTCCCTGACCCCTGACCGCTGACCCCTGACCCCGTCTCCATCCAGGCACGCCCGGAGCATCGCCTGGATCATCCCGTCGAGGCCGAGCTGGCGGCCGTCGTCGGGGGAGAAGATGCGGGTCACGCCGTACGCCTCGAGCTGGGCGACCTCCTCGGGGACGATCACCCCGCCGCCGCCGCCGAACACCTTGATGTGCCCCGCGCCGCGCGCTCGCAGCAGGTCGAGCATGTAGGTGAAGAACTCCACGTGGCCGCCCTGGTACGAGGAAACCGCGATCCCCTGGGCGTCCTCCTGAACCGCGGCGTCCACGATCTCGGCGACCGAGCGGTTGTGGCCGAGGTGGATGACCTCGGCGCCGTGCGCCTGGAGCAGCCGCCGGATGATGTTGATGGCGGCATCGTGGCCGTCGAACAGCGCGGCCGCCGTCACGAACCGGATCTTGTGCTCCGTCGAGCTCTGTTCCCCCATCCGCCAAGCCTTCCCGGGGTTCATTCTACAGCGGCGCCGCGGGTTTTGGGTCGCCGACGCGAGACCCGGCACGCCTCCCGGCCGCCATCCGGAGCGTCACTATAATCCGTTCGAATGGACGACAACGGGCCCGAGCGCCCGGATCCCACCGGCACGTGGCCCGCGAGCGCGCGCGCCGACCCGCAGGTCGCGCTGCCCGCCCGGTGGCGCCTGGGCCGGCTGCTCGGCTCGGGGGGTCAGGCCGACGTCTGGCTCGCCGAGGACCTGGAACTGACGCAGTGGGTGGCGGTGAAGGTGTTCCGGTCGGACCTCGGGGACCAGGCGCGCGAGCGGCTGCGCCGCGAGGTGAGACTGAGCCGGACGCTCGAGCACCCGCGCCTCGTGAGGCTGTTCGAGCTGATCGAGAGCGACGGCCGGCTTGCGGTCGTGATGGAGTGGCTCCCGGGCGGCAGTCTGGCGCAACGCCTCGAGGTCGGATCGCTACCGATCGCGGAGGTCGTCGGCATCGCCGAGCAGGTCCTCGACGCCCTCGCGTACCTGCACCGTCAGGGCGTGGTGCATCGTGACGTCAAGCCCTCCAACCTCTTGCTCGACGCGCAGGATGGCGTAACGCTGGCGGACCTCGGCTTGGCAAGGCCGCTCGAGGGCGTTGACGACCTCACTCGGAGCAGCATGACGGTAGGTACCCCAGCCTACATGAGCCCGGAGCAGGTCCGCGGCGAGCCGCCGGCCCCGGCGGCCGACCTGTACGGCCTCGGGATTACCCTCTACCAGCTCCTGACCGGTCGGCTGCCGTTTGCCGGCAAGTCCAACTACGACGTGGCGACGCAGCACCTCGCGGCACCCGTCAGGGACCCCCGCGAGCTGCGGTCCGATTGTCCGCGCTGGCTGGCGCGCTTCGTCCTCCGGCTGCTCGAGAAGCGGCCGGGTGATCGGTGGCCGGACGCGGAGGCGGCGGGCCGCGCGTTCGAGCGCCGGGCCGGCCTCGCCTCGCCGCGCGTTCGCCGGCACGCCGTCGCAGCGGCAGGTCTCATCGCCCTTATCGCCGCCATCGTCGCGGTCGGAACAATGGTCGTGTACCCGCGGTTTCGGCGCGGCGAGACCGTGAAGGTGGAGGCCGTCGGGACGACCGTCCGCGGACTCGACGCGCGTGCACGGGAGACGTGGCACCTCGACCTGGGCGTCCCGGTCCAGAACGTCGAGCGGACCGACCTCGACGGTGACGGACAACAAGAGACCGTCGTCGCCGCTTTTCCATTGACGATGGACCGGTCTGCCGCCTCGATGGCCAAGTCCGAGGTCGTGATCGTCAGGCCCGACGGCGTCGTGCTCTCGCGCATCCATCCGGAGGACCTCGTGCCGCCGGGGTGGTTTCCGGGATACCCCATCGGATTCACCGTGGAGCCCCGCTTCCTGGACATCGCCGGCGACGGCGGTCTGGAAGTGGTCCTGTTGTGTCGCGATCGTCACTTCTACCCGTTCGCGCTGGAGGTTTTTTGGCCGCGCCAGGGGCTGTGGGAGTGCGCACTCGTGCATTCCGGCTGGTTCATGGACGTCAAGACGGTCCCAGGCGCCCACCCGCCAAGGCTCCGACTGGTCGGGGTGAACAACCGACTGTGCGAGCTGCCGGTCGTCGCCGAGGTTCGGATGGAGCCGCCGATCGCGCCGTCGCCAGTTGCCCAGAGCGTGGCGCTGGGGTCCCCGGACGTGGCGTGGGCAAGGACGGAGCGCTACAACTTCGCCTGGTATACGCCGCTGGCGCAGGGGTACATCCCCGACCGTTTGACCGTCGAGAACGACCTGACATCCCGGATTGCGGCGACCGACCGGACCATTCGGGTTGACCGCTGGGGCAACCCTTCGCCCGGCCCGAACGAGGGCCACGACCTCACCGCGATGCGGGGTTGGATCCTCGGAGAGGTCGCCACGCTGTCGGGTCGCCAGCTCGACCTCAGCCCTGCCGTTCTCGCCGCGCGCGTGGCGCAGATGCGCAAGGGTGCCGCACCGCTCCTCGCCGAGGCGCCCTACCGGGCGATCATCGGACTCGCGTTCGGCCGTGCCCTGGCCCGTACCGGCGACCTTGCTGGCGGAATCCGTGAGCTCAGAGCGACGGGAGCGGACACACCCTACCAGGACGTGATCTACCGGCTTGCCCAGCTCGAGGCGATCGCGGGGAATCTCGAGGAAGCCGCGACGCTCGATGCCAGCCTGCTCGACAAGCCGATCACCTCCAGGGGGACCTACGACGGGAACCACCTGCTCATGAGGGTCGCGATCGAGTTGCGCGACCCGGAGCTGCTGCGGCGCGCGCTGGTGCGAGTCGGGATATGGCGAGACACCGGACCGGACGCCGCAAGCCAGCTCACGACCGCGCTGTGGGCCCGGGCGCACCTGTGGTGGGACGACCCTACCGAGGCGGACTTCTCGGCGGCCTCGATGAGCTACGCGCCCGAAGGCGAGGCTATCGCGTGCCTGGCGCGCTGGAGGCGAGCGCGGACGTCCCGGGGCGACCCCGAGGCCATGCGGCGATTCATCGCCGTGAGCGCCGACGCCGTCTGGGAGGGCCACCTCGCGCTCGCCGCGGCCCAACTCGGCCTCGACCGTGCCGCGGAGGCGCAGGCGACGCTGGAGAGTCTGATCAACGCCCTCGAGCCCGACTCCCGCGACGACTTCATGAACCGCCAGATTCTCGATCTCGCTGAAGCGATGCACGCGAAGGCCGAACTCGCCGGCGGCAGCGTCGGCCGCGCACGCTCCGAGGCGGAACGGCTTCGAGGTTCCTTGCGCCCCGGGCTCCTGCCGCGGATCCTCGTGGATGAAGTGCTTCGCGGGAGCGACGCCGGGAGCCGTTAGGCGGCGCCCGGAGGTCTCCGATCTACGTGAGCTGGCCGCGCGAGGGGGGCGGGAGCTCGTCCGCCGCTCGCAGGACGGTCTCGGGCTCGCCTTGCAGCCAGTACAGGAGGGGACCACTCGCCCAGATCACGCTGTGGCCGCCGGGTCCGACGGTCACCCAGCGGCCGGGCGCGTCGGGCAACTGGTGCGGTTCGGAGAACGGCGTGCGGCCGCCCCGCATCCCTTCGACCATGCGAGTGAGCACTTCGACCGCCTCCACGCCGTCGGGGTAGCGGGCCAGCCAGACCCGGAGCTGGCCGGACGGGCCGTAATCGGCGACGACCGATTCGTGCGGGGCGACGTCGCGGCCGTGGAGATCGGCCACCATGCGCGCGGCGCGCGCGCCGGTCCACACCCGGGTGCGGTGCAGCCCCGCGAGGCGCGGCGGCAGCGCCGGTCGGGTGCACGCCACCACGACGGCGACTACGGCCAGCGCGGCCGCTGCGGAGCTACGGCGCACCGGCGAGCCCGAGTTCGGCGGCGATCGATGCCATCGCGTCGCGGACGAAGGCGATGTGCTCCTTGATCTCGATTCCGATCTCCTCGGCGCCATGGCGGATGTCCTCACGGTTGACAGAACGCGCAAAGGCCTTGTCTTTCATCCGCTTCAGGACCGACTCGACGGGGACGTTGGCGATCGCCTTGTCCGGCCGGACGAGCGTCGCGGCGGTCAGGAAGCCGGCCAGCTCGTCCACGGCGTACAGGCAGCGCGCCATGTCGGTGTCGCGCGGCACGCCGGTGTAGTCGGCGTGGCCTTCGATCGCGCGGACCCACGGCTCCGGCCACCCGGCCTCCCGCAGCACCTTGGCGCCGACCCAGACGTGGGTGTCCGCGGTGGGGTTCTTCTCGTAGTCGAAGTCGTGAATCAATCCGACGATGCCGAACGCCTCCTCGTCGGCGTGCAGACGGCGAGCGTGCGCGCGCATCGCGGCCTCGACCGCGAGGGCGTGCTTGCGGAGGTTGGGGTTCTCGGTCCACTGGGTGAGCAGCGTCCAGGCGGCGGCGCGATCGTAGGCCATGCGAGGAGCGTACCGCAGCGGCAGCGCACTGCAAAGCACCGACGCGTTCACCGGTCAGAGGTTCGAACGTTCAAAGGTCCTCGAGTTCTGATGTTCGGAGAGTGGCGAGGGTACGAAGGGGAAGGTGAAAGGTCAAAGGTAAGACATGGACCACAACCGACCACGGTCTCCCCCAGATAGGCTTCCTGTTGTGACCTTTGACTTTCGACCTTTGACCTAGCCCTGCCGAACCTTCGAACTCTTCGAACGTGCGAGCCTTCGGATGGGTCTCTAGGTTTCGGAGGCGGCGCGGACCGGCGCACCGATCACGTAGTGACAGCCGACCGAGTTGGGGTTGCGCTGGGCCGCGGCGGCGATGAGACCGGCCGCCGTGCAGCCGTGGAAGAGGTCGACCAGCGCCGCCGAGAGCGGCGTCGAACGGTAGAACTCGGTGAGGCGGCCGAGCTGGTGGCGGAGGTCGGCGACCGCGCGAGCGAGCCGCTCGGTCGTGCGCACGATCCCGACGTAGTTCCACATCGTGTTGCGCAGGGCCGACCAGTCCTGCGCGATCAGCGCCGGGTCCTCGTTGGAGGGGCCGGGGACCGGCTCCCAGTCGGGAATCACGCCGGCGAGGCTCGCCGGGATGGGATGCCGGTGCGCGCGCTGGGAGGCGTGCTCGCCGGAGGCGAGGCCGAACGTGAGCCCTTCGAGCAGGGAGGTCGAGGCGAGGCGGTTGGCGCCGTGCACGCCCGTGCAGGCGACCTCGCCCGCCACGTAAAGGCCGGGGATGGTAGTCCGGCCGGACAGGTCGGACACCACGCCGCCGCACGTGTAGTGCGCCGCGGGCACCACGGGGATCCGTTCGTGCCGGATGTCGATGCCGTACTTCGCGCAGTTCTCGGCCACGTTGGGGAAGCGCTTGGCGAGCTCCTTGCCGCTCCCGCCGAGGTCGAGGAATACGCACTCGGAGTCGGTCCGGTGCATCTCGTCCACGATCCCCCGTGCCACGACGTCGCGCGGCGCCAGCTCGCCGAGCGGGTGGTGGCGTTCCATGAAGCGCTCGCCGTCGCGGTTGACGAGGCGGGCGCCGGCGCCGCGGAGCGCCTCGGTGATGAGGAACCGGGGCGCGCCGGGGACGAACAGGCAGGTCGGGTGGAACTGGATGAACTCGAGGTTGAGCAGGCGCGCGCCGGCCCGGGACGCCATCGCGACGCCCGATCCGATCGAGCCGGGGTGGTTGGAGGTGTGGATGTAAAGCGCCCCGGCGCCGCCGGTCGCCAGGACGGTCGTCGGGGCGAGCACGGTGCGGACCTCGCCGCTGGCCGCATCCATGACGTACGCGCCGAGGCAGCGGTTGTCGAGCGCGTAGCGGTCCACGGCGCGCCGCGACTGGTGGTGCGTCGTGAGGACGTCCACGCCCTGCGCGCCGGTCACGATGCGTACGCCCTCCGTCCGGCGGACCTCCGCGAGCAGCGCGTGCTCGATCGCCGCCCCGGTGCGGTCGGCGGCGTGCAGTATCCGCGGGACGGAGTGGGCGGCCTCGAGCGCGAGATCGAGGGCGCCGTCCGGGCGCCGGTCGAACGGCACGGCGAGCCGGTCGATGAGCCACTCCTGCACGGACCGCGGCCCCTCTTCGGAAAGGAAGCGCGCCGCCTCGGCGAACCCGTACTCGGCGCCGGCGGAGAGGATGTCCTTCTGGAGGAGCTCCGCGGAGTCCTTCTCGCCGCGGAAGACGATGCCGCCCTGCGCTCGCGCCGTGTTGGTCGCCGCGGCGTCGTTCGAGCGGCAGATCAGCATCACGTCGGCGCCCCGCCGCGCCGCCGTGAGCGCCGCCGCGAGGCCGGCCACACCGGTGCCGAGGATCAGCACCTCGCAGCGCTCGCGGCCGGCGAGCGTCATTGGCGCACCTTGAGCGAGAGGTCGAGCGCCGGCGCCGAATGGGTGAGCGCGCCGACCGACACGAAGTCCACGCCGGTTTCGGCGAGGGCGCGGACGTTGTCCAGCGTGACGCCGCCGGACGCTTCGAGCCGGGCGCGTCCCGCGACCAGCCCCACCGCGCGGCGCACGGTCTCGATGTCCATATTGTCGAGCATGATGTGCCCCACGTTGCACGCGAGCGCTTCCTCGACCATCGCGAGGTCGGCGCACTCGACGACCAGCGGCACCGCGGTACCCCAGCGTTCGCGCACCTTTGCAACCCCCGCGGTGATCGTTCCCGCCGCGGCGATGTGCGTGTCCTTGAGCATGGCCACGTCGAACAGCCCCATCCGGTGGTTGGCCCCGCCTCCGCAGCGCACGGCGTGCTTCTCGAGCGCGCGCCAGCCGGGCGTCGTCTTGCGGGTGTCGAGGATCCTGCAGCGGGTGCCGGCGACGGCGTCGACGTACCGGCGGGTCAGCGTGGCCACCCCCGACAGGCGGGTCACGAAGTTGAGCGCGGTGCGCTCGGCCGCCAGGATCGCGCGCGCCGGCCCCGCGACCTGCGCGACCTCCTTGCCCGCCGCGGTGGACTCGCCGTCGCTCGCCGCCAGGTCGACCGTGCACCGGCCGTCGAGGAAGCCGAACGCCGCGGCGAACGCCGGCAGTCCGGCCAGAACCCCGACGGCCTTGGCGAGGAGGACGGCACTCGTGCGGTCGGCCGGCGCGAACAGCGCCTCGCCGGCGAGGTCCGGCAGGTCCTCCGCGAACGCCGCCGCGAGCAGCGGCGGCAGGTGGGTCGCGTACGGCTCGGGGAGGGGCGGCACGCGGCAATACTATCGCAGCCGGGACGCCACCGCCGCCACGTGGGCCAGACCCGTGCCGCAACACCCCCCCACGAGCCTGGCGCCCGCCGCGGCCCATGCGAGCGCCCACCGTCCGTAGGTTTCGGGGGTCAGAGGCTCGGCCGCCAGCCACGGCGAGTCGGCGGCCGACCAGGCGTTGTTCGCGTAGGCGACGAGCGGCAACGAGCAGCCTTCGGCGAGGCGGACGAGCGCCGGCATCACGTCGGGAACGGCCGTGCAGTTCACGCCGACGGCCACCACCCCGGGGATGATCACCGCGGCCGCCGCGGCGCGGGCGTCCTCGCCGGATAGGAGGCGGCCATTCGGTCGACACGCGAAGCTCACGAGTACCGGGAGGCCCGTCGCAGTCGCGGCGCGGGCGGCGACCGCCGCCTCGCGGACCGTGTTGAACGTCTCCAGCAGCAGCGCGTCCGGCGCGGCCGCGGCGAGGACCCGTGCCGTCGCGTCATGCTCCCGAGCGAGGACATCGTCAGTCGGCACGAGATCGGGGCGGTAGCAGTCCTCGAGCGTCGTCTGGGAGGCGAGCACCAGCGCCTCACGCCCGGCGTCGCGCGCACCTTCCCGGGCGAGGCGAACGGCGGTCACAGCGAGCTCGGCCGCACGTTCGCGGAGGCCATGCCGGGCGAGCGAGTACGGCGCCACGCGGAATGTAGCCGCGGTCAGCGCCTCGGCACCCGCCGAGGCGTAGCCGGCGTGGAGGGCGCGCACGGCCTCCGGCGCCTCGATCAGCGCGCCGACGCCCCACAACCGGCCGGCCGCGCCGACCCCCCGGCGTATCAGCTCGCTCCCGGTCGCCCCGTCCAAGACCCGCGTCCGCCCGGCGAGCCACCGGGCAATCGCCTCCCCTGTCACGAGCCGAGCCCTCCGGCCGGACAGGCCTTGCCTGCGTCTGCCCGGCGCAACCGCCGCGGGCGGTTGTTTGACCTCATTCCGCCTGCCTTCTAGGATACGACCCGTGGCGCCGCGTCAGGCGAGGGGCACACCTCGACAGGGTCTGAGAGACGGACACGGCCGCGACCGCGGGCCGCGCGCCACGGTGCGCCCCGGGCAGGAACCAGCCACGAGCGATGCGCCGAGCCCCCCGGCCCGCAAGAGCGTGCCGCCCGGTGGGCGCGAGAGGGCCGTTCTCGTCGGGGTCGCGACGCAGGGGCTGCGGCGGGAGGTCGTCGAGGCGCACCTCGACGAGCTCGGGCAGCTCGTGGACACGGCCGGAGGGCAGGCCGTGGCGCGCATGGTGCAGGAGCGAAAATCGCCCGACCCGGCGACCTACATCGGCAAGGGCAAGGTCGCCGAGCTGGCGGCCCTCGCCGGGGAGCACGGCGCCAGGCTGGTCGTCTTCGACGATGACCTCTCGTCCTCGCAGGCCCGCCACCTCGACGAGGCGCTGCCCGCCGACGTCAAGGTCCTCGACCGCGCTGGCGTGATCCTCGACATCTTCGCCCTGCGGGCGCGCACGCGTGAGGCGCAGCTCCAGGTCGAGCTGGCGCAGCTCACGTACCAGATGTCGCGGCTGACACGGCGCTGGTCGCACCTCTCGCGCCAGGCGGGAGGGATCGGCACCCGCGGGGTGGGAGAGACGCAGCTCGAGACCGATCGCCGCGTGATCCGGCGCCGCATCGCCACGGTGCGCGAGCGCCTCGACCTGGTCGAGCGCGAGCGCGAGGTTCAGCGCAAGCGGCGGGCGCAGCTCCCCGCGGTCGCCCTCGTCGGCTACACCAACGCCGGCAAGAGCACGCTGTTCGAGAGACTGACCGGCGCCTCGACGCTGGTCGAGGACCGCCTGTTCGCGACGCTCGATCCGCGCACCCGGCGCGCCGAGGTCGGCGACGGCGTGGCGATCGCGGTCGCGGACACCGTCGGGTTCATCCGCAAGCTCCCTCACCACCTCGTCGCGTCGTTCCGCGCGACGCTCGCCGAGGCGGCGCTAGCTCAGGTCGTCGTGCACCTGGTCGACGCCTCGCACCCCGACTGGGCCGACCAGCTCGCGGTCGGCGAGGAGGTGCTCGCCTCCCTGGGTGTCGAGCCGAAGGGCTGCATCGTGGCGCTGAACAAGGTGGACCGCCTGGACGGTGCGCTGCCTCCGTCGCCGCTGGATCGGACGGTCGTCGCGATCTCCGCGCTCACCGGCGAGGGCGTCGACGCCCTGAAGTCCGGGCTGCGCGAGGCGGTCCTCTCGCAACCCGGGCTCGAGACCCTCCGGTTTCCCGCTGCCGGCGGCGAGGCGCTGCAGCGCGCGCTGCAGGAGGAGACCGTCGTCGCACGGCGCTTCACCGCGAACGGGATCGAGCTCGTCGTCCGCCGCCGGTGAGGCTCAGCGCTGCCTGACGTTCCGGGCGATGTAGGCGGCGACCTTCGAGTTGTTGTGCTCGTTGGACTCCAGGACCGCGTTGCCGCTGTCGGCTGTGACCTTGAACGTCAGCGCTCCGTCGCAGTTGTTGAATTGGCGGGGCTCCAGCGTCTGCGTCGCGCCTCCCGCCAGCCCCGGGACCTCCCAGAAGCAGGCAGGGCACGCCGGTACGAAGGCGCCGCCGGCGCCCCGGTTCCACTCCAGCAGGACCTTGAAGGCCCTGGCCGATCCCTTGTCGAGGTTGGCGATGGTCGGGACCACGTTGAAGAGGTCGCACGTCCCGACGTTCCCGGTGAGGTGCTTGACGAACTGGAAGCCTACCTTGGTCACCACGAGGTCCGGCACGAGCTTGGCGACGATCGTCGGCGCCGGCGCCACGCTCGCCGGAGCCTGCGCGATCGCAAGCGTCGATGCGAGCAGCGTGACGACCACGGCACAACCAAGCTTCGCCCATACACGAACGTCTCTCGCCATGAGGACCTCCTCAGGCCGAAGCGGCCTTAGCCCACTGCATCCCGCGACGGCCCATCCGCGACCCCGCGGCGGGGCCGCGGGCGGAATCGCCGTCTCACCCCGTCAACGTCGGCGGCGGGCCGAACCGCACGCCGCGGTCGCTCCCGGGGAGCGGCTGCGGTGCGTCTATCGGCGCCGCATGAGGAGGTATACGGTCGGGGTGGCGACCAGCGACAGCAGCACCGAGGTGCACAGTGCGCCGATCACCGCAATCGCCAGCGGCCTGAGCATGTCCGCGCCGGAGCCGACACCGTAGGCGAGCGGCAGCATCCCGAGGGCGGCGGCGAGGGACGTCATGAGCACCGGCCGCAGGCGCCGCTTTCCCGAACGGACGAGCGCCTCAACGAGCGACAGCCCCTCGGCGAGGAGCCGGTCCACGAGATCGAGCATGAGGATGCCGTTCTTGGCGACGATCCCCACGCCGATGATCGCGCCGAGGAACGACACCACGTTCAGCGACGTCCCGGTGATCCACAACGCGACCACGGTCCCGAACAGCGCGAGCACGGCGCCCGCCACGATGGCCACCGGCTCACGGAAGGTGTGAAACTCGAAGAGCAGCACGGTGAAGACCAGCACGATGGCCATGCCCAGGACGCCCAGGAGGTTGTGGAACGACTGCTCCTGCTGCTGATAGAGGCCGCCGTATTCGACCATCCCGGCCGGCAGGGACGGGTCGGCGGCGAGGACGCGCCTGATCTCGGCCATTGCGCCGCCGAGGTCGCGCCCTTCGAGGCGGGCGGTCACGGAGACGTCCTGCCGCAGGTCGTCGCGGTGCAGCTCGAGCTGGCCTGGCTGCTCGACGATGTCGGCGACCTGCGAGAGCTGGATCACGGTTCCTTCGGGGGTGCGGAGGGGTAGGGCGGCGAGGGCCGAGGACCGCGCCACGCGCGCCGAGGCGACGCGGACGCGCACGCTGACGACGCGGTCGCCCTGGAGGACCGTGGAGGGGGTCTCGCCGAGCATCGCGGTGTTGACCGCGGTCGCGACGTCGTCCGCGGTGAGGCCGAAACGGCGAGCATCGGTCTCGCGCAGGCGCAGCGTGAGCGTCGAACCGGCGTAGATCAACCCGTCGAAGACGTCGACCACGCCGCGCACCTTGGAGATCTCCGCCGCCACCTCGGGCGCTTTCCGCTTCAGGACCTCGGTGTCCGGCGAGAAGAGCTTGATCTCGATCGGCTGCGGGGCGCCCTGGAGATCGCCGATCAGGTCCGCGAGGATGCCGGGAAACTCCCACTGCACCGCGGGGAGGGCGGCGGCGAACTCGCGACGGAGCTCCGCGATCACCTCCTCGGTCGGCCGTTTCCGCCCCGGCTTGAGCTTGAGGAGGAAATCGCCGGTGTTGGGCTCGGTGATCGCCAGGCCCAGCTGCGCGCCGGTGCGCCGCGAGTAGCTCTCCACCTCCGGCGTCTTCCGGATGATCGACTCGGCGACCAGCATCTGCCGGTTGGTCTCGGTGAGCGAAGTCCCCGGCGGTGCGATGTAGTCGATGACGAAGCCGCCCTCGTCCATGGGCGGCAGGAACTCGCTCTCCAGGCGCAGGGTGACGCCCAGGCCGAGGACCAGCAGGAGCGCGCACGCGGACAGTGTGATCCAACGGTGAGCGAGCGCGGCGCGCACGGCCTTCTCGTACGCCCAGCGCACGCGCGAGAGCAGGGCCCCGCCCTCCGCGCCGGCTTCGGCGTTCGACGCCTCGCGCCGCGGCGATAGCCAGACGGCGAGCGACGGGGTGAGCGTGACGGCCAGCACCAGTGAGGTCAGCAAGGCAACGACCATGGTGAGCGCGAGGGCGCGGAAGAACACTCCGGGGACGCCCTCGAGGAAGGCGAGCGGGAGGAACACGACCACGGGCGTGAGCGTCGAGCCCGTGAGCGGGGCGAGGATCTCCGCGAGCGCCTGCTGTACGGCGAGACGGCGCTCAGCACCGCTCGCGAGCGTCGTGTGGATCGCCTCCACGACGACGATCGCGTTGTCGATCACGAGGCCGATCGCGGCGGCGATGCCTCCCAGCGTCATGAGGTTGAACGACAGCCCGGCGACCTTCATCGCCACCAACGCGACCAGCACGGACACCGGGATCACGAGCGTTGCGACCCAGGTCGTCCCCCAGTCCTTCAGGAAGAGATAGATGATTCCCACCGAGAGGAGCAGCCCGAATAGGATCGCCTCCCAGGCGCTGTGCACGGAGTCGCGCACGAGCAGCGACTGGTCGTAGAAGAACGTCAGCTTCATGTCGGGCGGCAGCTCGGTCCGCAGGGCGGCCAGGTCCCCCTTGAGCGTGCTCGCGATGTCGAGCGTGCTGCCGTCGGGCTGGCTCTGGACCATGAGGAGCACCGCCTCGACGCCGGCGGCGGTGACCACGTTGAAGACCGGCTCCGGGCCCCGCTGTACGCGGGCGACGTCGCCGATCCGGATCGGGTGCCCGTCCACGACGGCGACGGTCAGCGCCTCGATCTCGGGCGGCGTGCGGACGCGGCCGTCCACCACCGTGAGGTAGAGCGTGTGGTTCTCCTCGAGCATCCCGGCCGACACGATCAGGTTGTTGCGCGCGAGGGCGTCGTTGAGGTCGGTAAGGGCGAGCCGGGCGGCAAGCAGGCGCAGCGGGTCCACGACCACGTGCAATTCCGGCGCCCGGCCGCCGACGAGGTCCACGCGGGCGACGCCCGGGATGCGCAGGAACCGCGGCTTCAGATCGTAACGGGCCTTCTCCCAGAGCTGCGTGAGGTCCCGGGCGGGGCTCGTCAGGCTGATGCCGATGATCGGGAACACCGAGAACGTGAAGCGGTGGACGGCTGTCACCGCGCTCGCCGGGAAGCGACGCGCGGATCTCGGCCAGCCTTCCGAGCACGTACAGCTCCGCCCGCACCATGTCGGTCTTCCAGTCGAAGAAGACGTTGATCTCCGCGGAGCCGCGGCCGGTGGCTGAGCGCACGGTCACCGACCCCGGGATGTCCTTCATCGCTTCCTCGATCGGACGGGTGATCGTGGCCATCATCTCGTCCGCCGGCATGACCCCGTTGTCGACCAGGACGATGACGCGCGGGAAATCGGTCTGCGGGAAGACCGAGGACGGCAGCGTGAGCGCGGCCCAGATCCCCGCGACGCAGAGCGCCACACAGAGGAAGACGATCGCCGCGGCGTGGCGGGTCGCGATGCCGGCGAGGGCGTTGCGCACGCTCATCGGGGACACGGGAGGCGTCGCGGCGTCCCCACGCTACTTCCCCATGGGCTTGATCTTGGTTTCCTTCGGCAACCCGTAGGCGCCCTCGACGACGATCGGCGTGCCTTCCTTCAGGCCCTCGCCCGTCACCTCGACCAGCCCCTTGTCGCGCACGCCCGCCTGCACCGGCGTCAGGACGGCTCGGTCGCCGTCCACGACCGCGACGGAAGTGCCGCCCTCGGGGCTGCGGACGACCGCGTCCTCGGGCGCGGCGAGGCAGTCGCGCCGCGTCTCGACGGCGATCCGCAGGTCGAAGAACGCGCCGGGGACGAGCGCGACGCCTGCGGGCGCCGCCACGCGCACCGGCACCGTGTCCGTGCGGGCGTCGATCCCGGACCCGACGAATACCACCGTCCCGGTGGCGGCCGGCGCGTCGCCCGATGCGGTCCCGGTCGAGAGCTGGACCGACTGGCCGACCTTCACGAGCGCGGCCTGGGCGCTCGGGACGCCGGAGGCGACCACGAGCCGGCCGAAGTCCGCGAGCTCGACGAGCGCCACGCTCGGGTCCACGGCTTCCCCCGGCCGGACGTTGATCTTCAGGACGGTGCCTGCGAGCGGCGCGGCGATGCTGAGGAGTCCGCGCTCCGCCTCGGCGGCGGCCAGCTCGCTTCGCGCGGCGGCGAGCTGTTGCTCCGCGTCCTGCTGCGCGCGCTGGGAGGTGGCCTCCGACGCGAGCATCTTCTCCTGCCGGGCCAACGTCAGCTCGGCGAACGCCACCGCCTTCTTGTCGCGCGCCACCTGGGCGTCGGCCACCCGCGTGTCGAGTCGGATCAGCTCGGCGCCGCGCGCCACGCGCTGCCCCTCGGCGCAGAGGACGGCCGCCACGGTGCCGGTCACCGGCGAGGCCACGCGCGCCCCCGCGGCCGACCGGCCGGCCTCGGCCGGGGACGCCTCGACGGACCCGAACGTCTCGACGAACCGTTGGAGCGTGGCGCGGGTGAGCGCGCCGACGCGGACCGGGACCTCGGTGACGACCTTCTCCTCCTCGCCGCCGGCGCCGGACCGCTCGAGGCGCCACACGACGAGCACCGCGACGACGACGGCCGCGAGGGCCACGAGGCCAAGCCAGCCGCGGCGGGCGCTCATCGCCCGCCGGGCCCCGTGCCCGTCGCCGGAGGGATGGCTCGTGGCGGCGTCGCCGACAGCCAGTCGAGCGGTTCCGCGGAGCGCTGCATGGCATCCTCCAGCTGTCCGAGCGCCGCTTCCAGCTTCACCTCCGCGTCCAGTCGCGCGAGGGACGCAGTGACGCGCTCCAATCGGGCCTCGCCGAACTCCAGCCTCGAGATCTCGCCCGCGTCGAAGCGGGCGCGGGCCGTCCGTTCCTGCTTGTCGAGGTCGGCGGCCATGCGCTCCGCTGTCGCCGCCCCTTCGAGCGCGACCCGGTACCCGGCGATCGCCTGGTCGACCTGCGCTACGGCGTGCGCCTGCACCGCCGTGAACCGGGCGGCGGCCGCGCTGCGCGCGGCTTCCGCCTCCGCGATCGGCCCCCGGTTGCGGTTGAGCAGCGGCAGCGGCAGCGAGATCCGCGAGGAACCACTTGTTGTCGCCCTGATCGAACTCGTAGCCGGGGCCGAGCTGGATGTCGGGGTACTGGCGGGCGATCTCGAGCTGGAGGGCGGCCTGGCTGGCCGCGTACTCGGCGAGGGCGCCGAGGACGTCCGCCCGGTTGAGGAGCGCCTGTCGGCACGCCTCCGGCGTCGGGATGTCGGCGGAGCCGCCCAGTCCCTCGAACGAGATGGGCACGCCCTCGAGCGCGGCCACCGGTACGCCGAGCGCTTCCGCGAGCTGGCCGCGCGCCGCCGTTCGCCGGGCCGTGGCGTCGCGAAGCGCGAGACGGACGGAGGCCAGCGCGAGGCGGGCCTGACTCACCTCGAACGACGAGATCTCGCCGGCCTCCAGCCGGCGCTCCAGCAAACCGGCGTTGTCGGCGGCGACGGACTCCTGCTCGGTCAGCAGGCCCTCGGCCCGCGTCGCGGCGTCCAGCTCCACGAGGCTCGCACGCAACCGGCTGCGGACGCCCCACGCGACGGAGGCGAGGTTGAAACGGGCGGCGTCGGCGATACCCGCCGCCTCGGCGAGCCGGTGGCGGCGCTTGCCCGCCGTGGTCAGCGGGATTTCGAGGTTGAACCCGAGGATCCACGGCGAGATCGTGTGGGCCGGGGTGGAGGAGTTGTATCCGACCGACGGCGAGATCGCTGGGTTCTGGCGCTCGCCGGCGGTGATCCGGCCCGCCTGGGCGGCCTCCAGCTCGGCACGGGCCAGGTCGAGGTCGGGGTGGTAGTAGAAGGCCACGAGCGTCAGCGCGCGAAGGCCCCAGGGCTCGGGCGGCGCGGGCGGCTTCTCGCGGTTCGCCTGCAGGAAGCCCAACAGGTCGGGGTCGGTCAGCGTGCGCCCGGAGAATGCCGCGAGCGTCTGGGTAGGTTCGATCGGCCTCGCCCGGTAGTGGACGCAGCCGGCCAACGCCGCGGCGGCGAGCCCGATCCCGAGCAGTCCGTGTACCGAAGACCGGTCGACCAAGGCGTCTCCATGCGGCGCCGTCGGAGCCCGAGCGAAAACCAGGATCACCCGGCGTCCCGAGCGTCGCCGGGCGCAGTGTAGACCATGTCGCGACGGCGCCGTCAGGCGAGCGCCAGCAGCGCCTCCTCGACCGCGCCGCGCAGCAACGGGACCTTGTAGGCGTTGCCCGAGAGCGGCGACGCGCCGGCGACGGCGGCGGCCGCCGCACGTGCCGCGGTCCTGGCGTCGAGCCGTTGCCCGACCAGTGCGCGCTCCGCGTCCGGCACCCGCCATGGGACGGGCGCCGCGCCCGAGAGCACGATCCGGGCCTGGCGGATGCGGCCGTCCGAGACGCCCAGCACCACCGCCGCGCCGGCGAGCGCGAAGTCCCACGACCCTCGGGCCCGGACCTTGCGGTACGCGCCGCGCGCGCCGGCGGCCGGCGGCGGGAGCACGACCTCGGTGAGGACCTCGCCGTGCTCGACCACGGTCTCGCGTGTGACGTCCGTGGCGGGTCCGACGAAGAACTTCTCCGCCGGCACGGAGCGGTCGCCGCCGGGACCGGTGAGCCGGAACGTCGCCTCGAGCGCCACGAGGGCCGGAGCGGTGTCCGACGGGTGCACGATGAAGCAGACCTCCCCGCCGAACACGCAGTGGAACTGGTTCTCGCCCTCGGCGGCGTAGCACATCTCGCCGCCCTTGCGGGCGCAGTGGAAGTCGCCGCGGAAGTACCAGCAGCGCGGGCGCTGGCAGAGGTTGCCGCCGAGCGTCCCCTGGTTGCGCAGCTGCGGGCTCGCCGCCGACGCGGCGCCCTGGGCGAGGACGGGGTAGCGGGCAACCACCTCGGCGCTCCCGGCGACCTCCGTCAGTGTGGTGAGGGCGCCGATGGCGAGCCCGCCGTCCAGGGTGCGGCGGATGCCGCGGAGGTCGCCGAGGTCGGCGAGGCTGACGAGCGTGTCGGCGGCGAAGACGCCGTCACGCAAGCAACCGAGGAGGTCGGTGCCGCCCGCGTGGGCCCGGGCGCCGGGCGCCCCGAGGCGACCCACCGCTTCCGCCAAGGTCTTGGGCCGGACGTACGTGAAGTTGGGCAGCATCGCTCACCCCCTCGCGCGCTTCTCGGCGAGAAGCGCGACCAGGCGCATCGGGCTGATCGGAGACTCGGTGACCCTGACCCCGACGGCGTCGTAGACCGCGTTGGCGACGGCGGCCGCGGTCGGGATCGTGACCGGTTCGCCGAGACCCTTGGCGCCCGCGATGTTGGCCTCGTCGTCGGCGACATTGAGGGGCATCGAGACGATGTCGGCCGGGACGTCCATCGCGGTCGGGATCTTGTAATCGTGCAGGTTGCGGTTGACGACCTTGCCGGTCTGGCGATCGAAGACCCGCTGCTCGGTGAGCGCGAGCCCGATCCCCATGGTCACCCCGCCGATGACCTGGCTCTCGAACGTGAGGGCGTTCATGACGCGCCCGCTGTCGTGAGCCGAGAGGAACCGGAGGACGCGCACCTGCCCGGTGCGGGTGTCGACCTCGACCTCGCAGAACTGCGCCACGAACGGGTTGACGACCTTCCCGTCCGGGTTGGGGCCGCGCGTGCCCACGCCGACCAGCACGCCGCGCCGCCGGAGGCCCTCGAGGTCCGCCACCTTCTTCCTCGCCTTGGGGTCCTTCCGCGACACGACCTCGTCGCCCTCGACGGCGAGGTCGGCCGCCGGCGCCTTGAGCTCGTCGGAGGCCAGCTCGAGCAGCTGCCGCTTGACCGCCAGCGCGGCGTCGCGGACGGCCGGTGACTCGGTCGGGATCGTCTTGCTCCCGCCGGACGCCGTGGCGTACTGCGTCGTCCCGGTGTCGGCGTTCTCGATCTGCACCTTCTCGAGCGGTATGCCGAGCTCCTCGGCGACCACCATCGCCATCACGGTCTTGGTGCCGGTGCCGATGTCGGAGGCGCCCATGTTGAGGTTCGCGCTGCCGTCGGCGAACAGCTTGAGGACGATCGTGGAAGGCGGTCCGCCGCCGCCGGCGACCCAGAGCCCGGCCGCGGCGCCGACCCCGCGCCGGACCGCGCTCCGGCTCTTCGGCCTCCGGCGAGCCTCCTGCCATCCGAACGCCTTGGCGCCGTCCGCAATGCACTGCGCCAGGCCGGTGGTCGTGTAAGGCGGCCGCCCGGGACGCGTCTGGCTCACCGTGGGGACGTTCTTGAGCCGGAGCTCGACCGGGTCCATCCCGATCGCCTCGGCCAAGGCGTCCATTGTCTGCTCGAGCGCCCACGCGCCCTGGGGGTGGCCCGGAGCGCGGAACGGGCGCGCCGGCCCGCCGTTGACGAAGACGTCGGTGCACACCGTGCGTACGTTCGCGCAGGCGTACAGGTCGCGGACGAGCCAGTCGACGAGCGAGGTCCCGCCCGCCGGGTACGCGCCGCCGGTGCCGACGCAGCTGAGATCGAACGCCGTGAGCGTGCCGTCCTTCTTGACTCCGGCCTTGAGACGGACGTTGGAGGGCGGCCGGTTGCCGACGCAGAGGAACGTCTCCTCCCGTGTGAGGAACATCTTGACCGGCCTCGCCGTCAGCTTGGCGAGCACGGCCGCGACGATGTTGTACTTGTCGGCCTGGAGCTTCGAGCCGAAGCCGCCGCCCATGTAGCTCCCGATCACCCGCACGCTGGAGAGCGGCAACCCGAGCACTGAGGCCACCCTCTGCTGCACCGGGTAGACGCCCTGGGTGGACTCCCAGAGCGTGAGGTGCGGCCCGTCCCACTTGGCGACGCAGCCGTGCAGCTCCATCGGGGTGTGGATCTCGGCCTCGGTCCGGAACGCAATTTCGACGATCTTGTCGGCCTCGGCGAACCCCTTGGCGACGTCGCCGCGCTCGTATCGCTCCGGCTCGCCGACGCGATTGCCGCCGCTCGTGAATGGCGGGCGCGCTCGGTCTCCAGCGCCTTGCGCTCGTCCACGACGAACGGGAGCACCTCGTACTCCACCTTGATCGCGTTGAGCGCGTCCGCGGCCTGCTGCGGCGTCTCCGCGGCGACCGCCGCCACCGCTTCGCCCTCGAACCTGCAGTGCGGTCGAAGAGCTTGGTGGTGACGTTCCCGGCCGTACGGCCACTTCACGTCGGCCATCGGCGTCGAGCCCGTGATCACGGCGCGAACGCCGCCGAGCCTCTCCGCCGCCGAGGCGTCCACGCTCTTGACCCGGGCGTGGGCGTGCGGGCAGCGGAGGATCGCGGCGTAGAGCATGTCGGGCAGGAGCAGGTCGGACGGGTAGACGGCGGCGCCGCTGACCCGATCGTACCCGTCGACCCGGGGTTGCCTTGTGCCGACCACCTTGGTCGCGCCCCAGGGCGCCGGCTTCCGGTCGGGGGCGGCGGTTTCCGGGACCGCGCCGTCGATGAAGTAGAGCTCCGGAATCCTCATCGCTCACCTCCCCGCAGTCTTCTTCAGCTCGGCGGCCTTGGCCACCGCCCTGAAGATGTGCGCGTAGGCGCCGCACCGGCAGAGGTTGCCGCTCATGCCGAGGCGGATCTGCTCGAGCGTCGGCTCCGGGTTCGCGCGCAGCAGCCCCTCGGCGGCCATGACCTGCCCGGGCGTGCAGTAGCCGCACTGGAACGCGTCCTCCGCCAGGAACGCCTGCTGCACCGGCCCGAGCTCCTCGCCGCGCATGAGACCTTCGACGGTGGTGATCTCGTGCCCGGCGGCCTCGAGCGCCAGGGTCATGCAGGCGTAGCGCGGCACGCCGTCGATGAGGACGGTGCAGGCGCCGCACTCGCCGCGCTCGCAGCCGACCTTGCTGCCGGTCAGCCCGAGCCTCTCGCGGAGGACGAACAGCAGCGTCCAGCGCGGCTCCACGAGGAGGCGATGGGTGCGCCCGTTGATGCGGAGCGCGATGCGGGCCGGCTCGCCGGCGTCGGCGCTCGCGGCGGGCTCGGCCGGCTGCCCTCGGCCGACCGCGGCGGCGCCGATCGCGCCCGCACCGACCGCGGTGATGAACCCCCGCCGGCTGACGCCCTTGTTCGGATCTCGCCCGTTGTCGTCGTGGTCTCTGGCCATCGGAACCTCCCGCGGCAGAAAGGAACGGTCGCCGACCTGCGGCTGAAATAGTCCGAGATGAATTCTAACTGAGAACGCCGGCGAGCGGACCGCTGCCGGGCCGCCTGGATGGCCGCTTGTGAACGCGATATCATGCGTGCGCACACCCGGCGCTCTGCCGGGTGTTCGCGCCGCGGGGCTCGAGTCGGGGGAGGCGGCGCGCGGAGGAGACCGGGATGTTCGAGAACCTCGAAGCCGCCCAGGCGTTCGTGCGCGAGCGCGGGATCACGATGGTGGACCTGAAGTTCTGCGACGTCTGGGGGCGCTGGCACCACGTGACCATCCCGGCGGCGCGGTTCGGGACGGGCACGATGGAGAGGGGGGTCGGTTTCGACGGCTCGAGCGTCGGCTTCAAGACCCTGAGCGCCGGCGACATGGTGATGGTCCCCGACCTCACGACCGGGTTCGTAGACCCGTTCTGGGAGGAGAAGACGCTGTCGTTCGTGTGCACGACGCTGGAGGCCGACACCCGACACCTCTTCCCGTACGACCCCAGGAACATCGCGCGCCGCGCCGAGGCGCAGCTCGCCTCGACCGGTGTCGCGGACTGGAGCCGGTGGGGGCCGGAATTCGAGTTCTACCTGTTCGACGGCGTGTCCTACGAGAACGGGATGAACGTGGCGAGCTACCGCGTGGAATCGGCGGAGGCCGATTGGGGCAGCGCGAAACTGGGAAGCGGGTACAACATCCCCCGGCACGGCGGCTACCACGCGATCCCGCCGCAGGACCAGCTGTACAACGCCCGCACCCGGATCATCATGAACCTCCAGGGCATGGGCGTGGAGGTGAAGTACCACCACCACGAGGTCGGCGGGCCCGGCCAGTGCGAGATCGAAACTCGGTTCATGCCCGCGCTCGTCGCCGCCGATACGAGCATGCTGGTCAAGTACGTGACCCGGATGACCGCCGCCGCCATGGGGATGACCGCGACGTTCATGCCCAAGCCCCTGTACGGCGAGGCGGGGTCGGGCCTGCACTTCCACCAGCAGCTCTGGAAGGGGGAGAGCAACCTCTTCTTCGACGCCGCAGGGTACGGCACGCTGTCGGCAATCGGCCGCTCCTATGCCGCGGGCCTGCTCCTCCACGGCGGGGCCGTGATGGCGTTCTCCAACGCATCGACCAACTCGTACCGCCGGCTGATCCCGGGCTTCGAGGCGCCTATCTCGGCGATCTTCTCGCTCGGCAACCGCTCGGCGGCGATCCGCATCCCCAAGTACGCCAACCGCCCTGAGAGCGCCCGCATCGAGTTCAGGCCGCCCGACGCGACGTGCAACCCGTACCTCGCGATCGCGGCCCAGCTCATGGCGGGCATCGACGGGGTCAAGCGGCGTCTCGACCCGACGGCGCTCGGCTTCGGCCCGGTCGACGAGGACATCTTCGCCTGGCCGCCCGAGAAGCGCGCGGCGATCAAGGCGCTGCCGACCTCGCTCGAGGAGGCGGTGAACGCGCTCGAGCGCGACAGTGCGTTCCTCCTCGAGGGCGGGGTATTCAGTCAGGACCTCATCGAGCGCTGGATCGCCCGCAAGCGCTGGGAAGACCGCGAGGTCCGCAACCGCCCGCACCCCTACGAGATCGAGCTGTATTACGGGTTGTAGGCGCGCGTCCCCCCGCCGTCTATCCTGAGACCGTGTCAGCAGTAGCGATCGCACCCTTGCAAACGTCGGCCGATGCCGTACCCTAGAAATCGTTCCAGGGGGGATTCATGCGTGCACGCCATCGGATGACGGTCCGTTCCTCGCGGTGGGGTCTCGGCGTCCTGCTCGTTCTCACGGCCGTCTCGGCGGAGGCGGCGTTCATGCGCAACGTCCCGCAGATACTCAGGCAGCCCGACGGCACCGTGCTCAACCTCCTGGTGACCGGCGACGAGTACTACAACCGTCTCCACGACGCCAACGACTTCACCATCGTGCGCGATCCCGTCACGGGCGTCCTCGTGTACGCGATCAAGGTCGACGGGCGGCTGCAACCGACGGCGTTCGTGGCCGGGCGGGACGACCCCGCGGCGGCCGGCCTGGCGCCGGGGTTGATGCCCGACCCGCGGACGCTGCCTGGGCCCGACCAGCTCTACCCGATAGCGAGGCGCCACGCCCAGGTCCGGGCGATGGGGATGACGGCCGCGCCCGCGTTCACCTCGATCAACAACCTCGTCGTCTTCATCCGGTTCGCCGACGAGGCCAACGGAGGTTTCCAAAGCGCCGACACCTACCAGGTGTGGTTCGACTCCGGGTCGAGCTCCCTCCAGAAGTACTTCGTCGAGGCGTCGTACGGCGTGCTCACCATCGGAAGCACGTTCTACCCGGCGCCGTCCGGGAGCACCGTGGTGAGCTTTCAGGACGCCCACAACCGCTCGTACTACAAGCCGTACGACGCGACCTCCAACCCGGACGGCTACCAGGACAACCAGCGCAACGACCGCGAGTGGACGCTACTGCAGGCGGCCGCGACCGCGGTCGCCTCGCAGGTCCCGGCGTCGCTCAACCTCGACTCCAACAACGACGGCTACATCGACAGCGTGGTGTTCGTGGTCAGCGGGTCGGCGGTCTCGGCCGACTGGTCGAACCTCCTGTGGCCCCACCGGTGGCAGATCGACGGCTCGCACTACCCCGCGACGATCAACGGGAAGCAGCTCGGCGACTACAACCTGCAGCTCGACGGCAACATGGCGGTCGGCGTGCTCTGCCACGAGATGACGCACACGCTCGGGGCGCCCGACCTCTATCACTACAGCGACTGCGACAACCCCAACTCTCTTGTCCCCGTCGGCCGGTGGGACCTCATGGCCGAGGACAGGGACCCGCCGCAGCACACGACCGCCTATCTGAAGTGGCGTTACCTCGGCTTCATCCCGACGATCCCGGCGATCACCTCGAGCGGCGACTACACGCTCAACCCGCTGACCTCGGCGAGCGGCAACTGCTACAAGATCGCCTCGCCGAACTCGCCAACCGAGTACTTCGTCCTGGAGTACAGAAAGCGCTCGTTCCCGTTCGAGAACTCCCTGTCAGGCTCGGGGTTGCTGGTGTGCCGGATCGACACCGCCGCCGACGGGCAGGGCAACAGGTGCGGCCCGCCCGACGAGGTGTACGTCTATCGTCCGGGCGGAACGCCGGCGGCCGACGGCGACATCAGCAGGGCGAACTTCGCGGCCGACGCGGTTCCGCCGCGGACGGCGATCTCCGACACCACCGATCCGCCGTCGATCCTCGAGGGGGGAACCCCGGGCGGGCTCTCGATCTCGAACGTCGGGGCGGCCGGCGCCACGATCTCGTTCCACGTCGCCATCCAGGCCCCGTGCGTCCCGGCCTCGTTCGGGCTCGCCTCGCCGGCCAACGGCGCGAGCCTTCCCGGAGCGACCTCGGTCACGCTGACCTGGGCCGCGGCCTCCGGGGCGTTGTCGTACGACGTCTACTTCGGGACCGACGCCAACAACCTCCCGCTGCTCGGGAACCAGACCGCGACGAGCGTTCAGGTCGCCGTGGCCGACGGCGCGACGTACTTCTGGCGCGTCGCCGCCAGGAACGCTTGCGGCCGGACGCTCGCCCCGGCCACCGGCAGCTGGGCGTTCTCGGTCGGCGGCCCGGGCGGCATCACCCTCCTCTCGGACGACTTCGAAGGCGGTCTCTCGAAGTGGCGGATCCTCAGGTCGCAGAACGCGGCCGCGACCGACTGGGGCATCGTGAGCTGCAAGACCGCGGGCGGACACGGCGCCGCGTGGTGCGCGGGCGGCGGCTCGGCAGCCGCAACCTGCGTGCACGACGTACGCACCCAACCAGGGCACGTTCCTCGCCGCCGGGCCGTTCGACCTCTCCGACGCGGTGGACGGTGCCTGGGACTTCGACATCTGGGCCGACATCGATAACGGCGGCGTCCCCAGCAGCTCGCCCGACAAGGTCTGGTGGGTGTGGTCGCTCGACGGAACCAATTACTACGGATACTGGGCGGCCGGTGCGACCAACGGTTGGGAGCACGTCACCGTGAAGATGAGCGACGTGCACATGGCGGACAACACGCCCGTCCTCGGCCAGTCGAGGGTCTATTTCGCCTTCATCTTCGTCTCGGACGGGGCCACGCAGAAGGAAGGCGCCTACCTGGACAACGTCGTGATCAGGAAATCGGTCGCGGTCCAGTCCCGCTTCTCTCGCTGGCTCCCGGCCGTCATCCACAAGGACGTTCCGTCGAGGAACGCCTGGTGGCGCAGCGACGTGGCGGTCCTCAACCGGTCGCCGCAGGCGGCGAACCTCACGCTGACGGTCCACGCGCCCTCGGGGCGCGAAGACGATGACGACGCAGCTCGCCGGCAACGCGCAGACGCTGCTGCGGGACGTCGCCGGGCAAATGGGGATCGGGGCGGACTCGGGCGCGCTCGAGGTCGTCTCCGACCAGGACGTGTTCCTCACCGGCCGCACCTACAGCCAGGTGGACCCGACGCACACCTACGGCCAGGACTACGACGGCGGGGACCCGGGCTCGCTGCTCGCGGCGGGGCAGTCGGCGTGGCTGCCGCAGCTGGCCCAGAACGCCTACTACCGCACCAACGTCGGGATCACCAACACGGGGACGGCCACGGCCAACGTGACCGTGACGCTCTACAACGCCGCCGGCACCCAGGTGTGGACCGACACCAGGGACTACGCGGCCGGCGCGTTCTTCCAGCACGACCAGCCGTTCGCGCCCAGCGGCGGGACCGACTCCGGGTACGCGAAGGTCACGGTGAACTCCGGCGCCGGCGTCGTCGCGTACGCGTCGGTGATCGACCAGGCGACCGGCGACCCCACCACGATCAACATGAAGACGGGGGCGACGATCGGCTCGGCGCCGTTCTCGCACTGGATTCCGGCCGTGATTCACAAGGACGTGCCTTCCCGCAACGCCTGGTGGCGGAGCGACGTCGCGATCCTGAACCGGTCCTCGCAGACGGCGACCGTCACGCTCCGGGTCCACGCGCCGTCGGGTCAGGCGCAGGCCGGCCCGTTCGCGCTCGCGGCCAACGGGCAGCTGGTCCTGAAGGACGTGGCCGGCGTGATGGGGATCGCGGCCGACTCGGGTCCGCTCGAGGTGACCTCCGACCAGGACGTGTTCCTCACCGGGCGCACGTACAGCCAGCTGGACCCCACGCACACCTACGGTCAGGACTACGACGGGGCCGAGCCGGCCTCGCTGCTCGCGGCCGGGCAGTCGGCGTGGCTGCCGCAGCTCACGCAGAACGCCTACTACCGCACCAACATCGGGATCACCAACGCCGGCGCCTCGACGGCCAACGTGACCGTCACGCTCTACGACGCCGACGGCAACCCGACGGGGTGGAGCGACACGCGGGACTACGCGCCGGGCGCGTTCTTCCAGCACGACCAGCCGTTCGCCGCGGGCGGCGGGATCGACTCCGGGTACGCGAAGGTCACGGTCAACTCCGGCTCCGGCGTCGTCGCGTACGCGTCGGTGATCGACCAGGCGACCGGCGACCCGACCACGATCAACATGAAGCGCTAGGTCCGCCAAGTGTAGGGGCGGGGCTCGCCCCGGCCCGCAATCTCCACCCTGGTCTCGCGACCCAACTCACGGGCGGCCGCCGAGGCCGCCCCGTCGCGTCTCTGACCCGACGCCGTGCTCGGTGCTGCCCGCTTTCGAGCGCGTGGCCGTGCGACAATGCCGGACAACGGAGGCGGCCATGGCGTTCCGCGACCTGCGCGACTACCTCGAGGCGCTGGAAAAGGCAGGCGAGCTCAGACGCGTCGGCGCCGAGGTGTCGCCGGTCCTCGAGATCACCGAGATCGCCGACCGCGTCGTCAAGAAGCAGGGGCCGGCGCTGCTGTTCGAGCGCGTCCAGGGCGCGGCGATGCCCGTGGCGATCAACCTGTTCGGCTCCGTCCCCAGGGTGATGCGGGCGCTCGAGGTCGAGTCGTGGCAGTCGTGGGCCGATCGCCTCGACTTCTTCCTCGAGCCGAAGGCGCCGACCTCGCTGCTCGACAAGGTCAAGACGCTGCCGAAGCTCGCCGAGGTCGCCGGCATCTTCCCCAAGGTCGTCAAGGACGGGCCGGTGCACGAGGTCGTCAAGCAGGGCGACAAGGTGGACCTCGGCGCATTCCCAGTCCTGCAGTGCTGGCCCGAGGACGGCGGCCGCTTCTTCACGCTCACCAACGTGATCACCAAGGACCCGGCGAGCGGCGGGCGCAACTGCGGGATGTACCGCCTGCAGATCTACGACCGCAACACCACGGGGATGCACTGGCACCTCCACCACGACTCGGCGCGCATCTTCCAGGACACGAGCCGGCAGGGACGGCGCACCGAGGTCGCGGTGGCGCTCGGCGGCGATCCCGCGACGATGTTCGCGCCGGCGGTGCCGCTGCCGCCGGGGATCGACGAGATGCTGTTCGCGGGGTTCGTGCGCCGCGAGCCGGTGGAGATGGTGCGCTGCGTCTCCGTGGACCTCGAGGTGCCGGCCCGCGCCGAGCTCGTGCTCGAGGGGTGGGTCGACCCCGACGAGCGGCGCCGCGAGGGGCCGTTCGGCGACCACACCGGGTTCTACTCGCTCGCCGACGACTACCCGGTGTTCCACGTCACGGCGGTCACGCACCGCAAGGACGCGATCTACCCGACCACCATCGTCGGCCGGCCGCCGATGGAGGACTGCTACATGGGGTACGCGATCGAGCGGATGTTCCTGCCGCTGATGCGGAAGATGCTCCCGGAGGTCGTGGACTACCACATGCCGTTCGAGGGCGTGTTCCACAACCTCATGATCGTGGCGATCGACAAGCGCTACCCGCAGCACGCGCGCAAGGTGATGCACGGGATCTGGGGGCTGGGGCAGGCGACGTTCACCAAGGTCATCGTCGTGGTGGACGCCGACGTGAACGTGCAGGACCCCGCCGAGGTCGCCTGGCGCGCCCTCGGCAACATCGACCCCGAGCGCGACATGGAGTTCGTGAAGGGGCCGGCGGAGACGCTCGACCACGCGAGCCGGATGCCGTGGTGGGGGAGCAAGGTCGGGATCGACGCGACCCGCAAGTGGCCGAGCGAAGGGGTTCACCCGCCCCTGGCCCGGCGACATGGTGATGACGCCCGAGGTGAAGGCCAAGATCGACGCGATCTGGAGCCGGCTCGGGATCGACAAGACCTAGCCCGGCCAGGGAACGCCGAGGGACAGGTTGGCCAGCGGGGCGCAGTCGGCGGACTGGCACCCCGTCGACCGTTGGGCCACGTCGATCCGGACCGGCGTCGCCTACTCGGGCGGTATACTCCGGCTCGATGGGACCTGTGCGGGACGAAGGATCCGCACTCCTCGAGGTCATCGCCGAGAAGGGCTGGGAGAGGCCCGGCATGGCAGGGTCGGCCCGGAACCTGCCGCCGGCCGAGCTCGACACGGCCCTGCGGCTGGCGCTCGACCTCGCCGGTGAGCGCGGCGACGGCGACGTCGAGGCGTGGCACGAGCCGCTCCTCGTCGAGGCGAAGCGACGCTTGTACCCGGCCACGTTCCCGGAGCCCGGCCCCGACGTCGAGCGGGTCGCCGGCTTCTTCTTCCCTCTCGCTCGCGCCGTCCTGCAGGAGAAGACCCGGGCCGGCGGGGAGGGATCCTCGCGCGCCTCCCGTTCGAGCCGCTCACCGAGGAGGAGATCGCGCGCTGGCCATCCGGCGAGGAGTACCGCCGGATGCTCCGGCACGTCGAGGACGACGGCGTCCTCGTCTGCCTCGCGATGGTTCAGGAGTGGCAGGGGTTCTCGACCTACGAGCACGTCCTCGGCGTCGCCGGCCTGGCGCTGTGGATCGGCCGCCAGCTCGCGACATCGGTCCCGGTCGACCTGCCGCTGCTGCACGGCGCCGCGATCGGCCACGACATCGGGAAGTTCGCGTGCGTGGGCGACGAGATCCGCCGCATCCCGCGCCTGCACTACTACTACACCCACACCTGGTATCAGGACCGGGGGTTGCTGGGACTCGGCCACATCGCGACCAACCACTCCTGCTGGGACCTCGAGCTGGTGCGCCTGCCGGTGGAGACGCTGCTGCTGATCTACGCCGACTTCCGGGTCAAGGAGTCTCTCGGCGCCGGCGAGCGCATGGGGATCATCGCGCTCTCGGAGGCGTTCGCTACGATCCAGAGCAAGCTCGAGAACCTGGACCGGGAGAAGATCCGGCGCTATCGGGGCGTGTACCGGAAGCTCCGCGATCTCGAGGAGTACCTCCAGTTCCTCGGCGTCGAGCTGGACCCGCCGGGTTTCGCCTGCCCGCGGCCGCCCGAGCCCAGAGTCCCGAAAGGCCTGGACCTCCTCGGCCTGCTCGCGGGGCGGCAGCGCCCCGACGCGGTGGCGCTCGCGACGGGCCGCGGCGTCGGTTCGGTGCGCCGCCTGCTCGCCACCGCACACAACCTCGGCGTGATGGAGCGCCTGCGCGACCTCCCGGCCCTGCGCGCGCTGCTCGAGGAGGCGCGCTCGTTCGCGAGCTGGCGCGACCTGCGCACGTACCTCGCGATCCTCGGCGAGTACGCCCCCGCGCTGTCCCAGGAGCAGAAGGCGCTCGCCCTCGACTTCTTCCTCGAGCTGCTCGACTACAAGGACGACGACATCCGCTACCACGCGGCCAACCGCATCGGCGACCTCCTCGCGGGCCAGGAGGACTTCTGGCGCAAGGACCTCCCGGAGGGCGTCGTCCTGCGGCCGGAGCGTACGGTGCTCGACGAGCTCGAGCGCGTGCTGGCGCTGCTCGACCGCGCGGGGCCAGAGCCCGAGGAGGACATGGCGCCCACGGAGCGGGTGCTGTACGCGATCCCGGTCGTGGTGCGGCGGGTCCTGCGCCGCGCCGATCCGGATCTCCGGCGAGCCGTATGGGCGCGCATCAAGGCGAGCTTCGCCGCCCGGCTCGGCGACCGGCGGCCGCTCGTGGGGCTCTACATCTGCGAGGCGCTCGAGGCAAGCCTGCCGTCGGTCGACGCGGCGGAGCGGCCCGGGCTCGTGGCGTTCGGCGAGGCCTGGAGCGGCCATCCCGTGGCCGCGACCCGGATGATGGCGTGGCGGCTGTTGCTCCGCCTCGCGATCGAGGCGCCGCCCGACGCCGGCCTCTCCGAGCGGCTGCGGGCCTGCGTCGTGGATCTCGCGGACGGCGTTACCGGCCGCACCTCGGTGGCGGAGCTGTTCCTGCTGGAGGAGCTCGCTAACGCCTGCCAGCTCACGCGGATCGCGGAGCGCTGCGCCCAACAGCGCGTGGAGGGGCGCGACCCGCTGCGCGAGGTGCTGCTCCGCAACCTCAAGAGCCGCGTGGCGTGGGTCGAGAAGAAGGTCAACTGCGACTACCTCACGGCGTCCGCGTACCGCCGCCGCGAGGAGGCCCGCGACCCGGGCTCGTACTTCGCCAACGAGGTCGCGTCGCACCTCGCCAACCTCCTCAAGGTGAGCCGGGTCGAGGGCGCGCGGTTCCACGCCGGCCGCTGTCTGGTCGAGCTGCTGCCGCTTCTGACGGAGCCCCAGCGCAACGACCTCACGGTGGAGCTGTTGCGATCGCTGGAGCTCGACGTCGAAGCGGTCACACGCTACATCCCCCGGTTCCTCGGTCCCGTCCTCGCGAGCCTCCCCGAGCAGGAGTTCCTCGAGGCGCTCGACGACATCGAGGGCAACGTGCGCCGCGGCGCCGAATCGCTGCAGCGGCTCCTGCTCCAGACCGTCGGGTGGGTCCTGCTCTCGGTCGACGCCGCCAGGCTGGACGCCGGCGTCCTCAGGCGGCTCGCCGGCATGCTCCTGGGCGCGCTGGCCGAGTCGCGCTCGTCCACGGCGATCGAAGGCTTCGCTCAGATCGCGATGGTGTTGGAGCGGCTCTCCCAGATGCGCGACGACAAGCGTCTGCGCGGTTTCCTGCTGCTCGCCACCAAGAAGCTGCTGGCGATGATCACGCACAAGCCGGGCGACCGGGTGCGCTTCTTCCTCGTCGCGTCCGCGCTCAACCACCTCGAGAGGGCGTTCGCGGCCCTCCACCCGCCCGTGCGGTTCCCGGAACGGCCGTCGGTTGCGTTCATCCCGGGAACGTACGACCCGTTCACCAGCGCGCACCAGGCCGTTGTCGCAAAGGCCCTCGAGGACGCCGACGAGGCGCTGGTGCAGATGGACGACTACTCCTGGCGCAAGCACGCCCTCCCGCGCCAGCTGCGCGAGGAGCTCGCGTGGATGGCGATCGCCGCGAGCCCCGACGTGTTCCTCGCGCCGTTCCGGCCGCCGGTCAACCTCGCGAGCGCGGCCGGCTTGCGGCAGCTCCGTCGCGCTTTCGGGAGACGCAAGGTCCTGCTCGTCGTCGGCTCGGACGTGCTCGCGGGCGCGAGCGCCTACGCCGACCCGGCGAGCGGCATCTGGGAGATCCAACACGTGGTGGTGATGCGGGACGAGGCGAATCCAGAGGGCCTGCTGGACCGCATCGGCCAGTTCCGCGGCGGCGTCGCGGTCGTGCCGGCGCCCTCGCATGTCCGTGCCGTTTCGTCGACCGCGCTCCGCTCGGCGCTCGACCGTCGCGCCGACCTGGAATCGCTCTGCCATCCTCTGGTCGCGCGAACGCTGCTCGAACGGCGGCTCTACGTCAACTACCCGGCCGCCAAGCAGCAGATCCCTCCGCCGGAAGACCGCGTCACGTTCCGGGCCGGGTCGGCGAGCCTCCCTCCCGGACTGCGGACTCTGGCTGAGGCCCCAGGGGCCCAAACGGGGGAGGGATCGCGCCGCGACGCGACCGTGTGCGTCATCGCGGCGGGCGATGCCGGGGCGCCGGCCGCGGCGGCGGTTGCCTGGCACCGGGTCTCCGCGACCGCGCTGCCGGTCGTCCTCGGCGGCGCGACCCCGGTGGGCGGCGAGCGCCTCATCGGTACGGGCGCGCTCGTCGAGACGATCGCGGCATCGGAGTCGGCGGAGGGGACGTCACCGCTCCTGCGCCTGCTCTCGGCGGCGGCCACGCGGTGGCTCGATGCGGGGCTGCTGTTCGGCCTGCTGCCGCAGGGCCGCGACGGCGGCGGCGCGCTCGGCGACGCGCTGCGACAGCTCGGCGCCACGCTTCCCGAGCGAGCGCCGGACGCGTTCGCGGTGCTGCGGCTCAACAGCCCCCTGGTGCTCGTCTGGGACGTGGAGGGCGTGCTGCAGCCGCCCTACGCGGCCGCCCCGGCCGTGCGCCGTGTGCTGTCCGAGAACCGCCGGGCGATCGCCGGGTTCTTCGCGGGGGTCTCGCCCGGCAACGCGCTGCTGCACCTCCACGAGGAGCAGCTCAAGCGGCAGGTCGCCGCGTGGGCGAGCGAGCGGTTGGGCGACCGCGCGACCGGCCGCCGTTCGATCGCCCTCGGCCTCGGCCGCCAGTTCTCGCGCGACATCGTCGGCGCCTGGCCGACGCTGTCGATCGACCTCGAGCGGTTCATGACCTGGCAGGGGTACGAGGGCGGCACGTTCCCGCTGCCCGGGAGCCCGGCGCTCGAGCTGCAGCTCGCGGTCGCGCGGGAGTTGGCCGGCAACGCGATCGTGCTCGCTCCGTTCCTCGACAGCGCCGATCCCGTGCTGCTCGTGGCCGAGGCCGCCAAGGCGGTCGGTCTCCGGATCCGCGAGGTGCTGATCGGCGTGACGAGCGCGTCGGTCCGCGCCGCGCTCGAGCTCCGAGGCATCCGGTACCGCTGCGCTTCCGTCGTGCCGGGGTGGGCGGGCGTGCTGCGCGAGAGCGCGGTGACGCCGTACGTGGGAGGTTGGAGCATCCTCGGGCGCGACCCTCTGGAAACCGGCTCCCTTCTGCCCTCGCTCAACGACTGCCTGCCGTACCACCACCCGCACCACCTGGGCCTCACGGGGAGCGAGGCGCTGGACTTCTCCCGCATGACGCTGCACCTGGGGCGCCGGCTGCTCGCCGCGCTCGAGGACACGTTCCGCGAAACGGAGGGACGCCTGCTGTCGGTGGCCGACCTGGCGCGGTGGTGCGCACGCCGAGATGCCCGCCCCTGCCGCAGGGGTTCGTGCCGCCGCGCGACCGCTTTCCCAGCGAGCTGGTGGCCGAGGACCTCGAGGCGCTCGCCCGCCTCCACCCGGAAGCGCACGCGGCGCACCAGGGACGCTGGAGGGAGGCGTGAAGGTCTTCGGACAGGGGGCCGCCGCGCTGGTGGACGATCCCGTCACGGCGGACCGCCTCGGCTGGGGCGTCCGGCGGCGCTCGCGACCCGACCCCGAGGTGGTGCTCGCGCCGCGCGAAGGCGACCCGCGCCGCGAGCCGTGGATCGCGCCGCCCTGGTACCGGCCGGCGGCCGGCCTCGAGGCCTTGCGCCGCCCGGCGCGGCGCGGTCCCACGTGGAGCTACCTGGCGGACGTGCCGGGCGTGGTCCGGTGTCTCGCTCGACTGTCCGGGCGGCGCGTGTCGGAAGGGTGGCGTGTCGGCCTCACCGGGCTCGGCCGCGTCGGCGGCGTGGCCGCCACGATACTGGCGGCGGCGCCTTCCCGCCTCTCGGGGATCGACGAGCTGCTGATCCACGACGCGATCCCGGCCAACCAGGAGCGGTGGCGCCTCGAGCTCGGCTCCATCGCGCGCTGGCGAGGCGGGGATCGCGCGGCAGCCGTCCGCGCGGCGACCCCGTCGGAGATCTTCGAGCGCTGCGACGCGTTCGTGTTCGCGGCCTGCGACACGGTTCCGCCGCCCGGCGCGTCCGGCGACGTGCGGGCCGTGCAGTTCGAGCCCAACCGGAGGATCCTGCGCGGCCTGCTCGCCGAGGCGCGGAGCGCCGGGTTCGCCGGCCTGTTCTTGGTCGTCTCCGACCCGATCGAGGCGCTCGCGCAGGCCGCCTTCCACGACAGCAACTCCGACCGGAAGGGCCGCTTCACCGGCGACGGGCTCGCTCCCGAGCGCATCGCCGGGCTCGGCCTCGGCGTGATGTGGGCGCGGGCCCTGGCCGCGGCGCGGCGCGAAGGGTTCGAGGCGGCCGTCGCGCGGTCGGGCGCCGCGTACGGGCCGCACAGCGCGGACGTCGTCGTGTTCGACGGGGTCCTTCACCCCGACGCGGGGCGCTCGACCGACCTCAGCCGGGCGGCGCGCGAGTGCAACCTCAGGGTTCGTGACCTCGGCTACGTCCCGTACGTCGGGCCGGGCGTGTCATCGGTGGGCCTGATGCTGCCGGAGCTCCTCGGCGGCCGGGAGGCGCTGGCGAGCGTCTTCGTCGACGGGACCTACTTCGGCGCGCCCGCGCGCCTCGACTGGGGCGTTCTGCCGACGGCGCGCAGGATGGCCCCCGAGGCCTTCTCGGCGGTGAGCGGCCTCCACGCGCGGCTCGCGGATCAGCTCGGCGCGCTGGGCTTGCGTTGGGACGGTCGCTGAGCCTCCACGGCCTCGTCCTCAGGTGCCACAATGAGACGGACGAGGCGGTCGGGCCGCGGGCCGGCCGTCATCGGGGGGAGGATCGGTGTACGAGCACGACCACAGAGCGCAGACGCAACCGTGGCACCTGGCCGGGCACATGGTGTCGCGCGCGTTCGTCCTGTTGCCGCTCGCAGGCGGCACGCTCCTTCTGGGTATGGCGATCTACCACGGGGTCGAGGGGCTCTCCTGGACCGATGCCTTTCTCAACGCGGCGATGCTCCTCGGCGGGATGGGCCCCGTGGACCAACTCCACACGACCGCCGGCAAGTGGCTGGCCGGCCTGTACGCCCTGTTCGCAGGCATGGTGTTCCTGGTGGTCGCCGGCGTGATGCTCGCACCGGTCGTCCACCACGTCCTGCACCGCTTCCACCTCGAGACTGCCAAGGATGGCGAGGGCCAGCAGGGCGGCTGAGGCGGAACAGGTCGCGCGCTCCGCCTAGCCGGCGTTGCCCGGAGAGGCCGCGAGCTGCGGTCATCCTGAGGAGGGCGGCCGCAGGCCGTCCGACGAAGGATCTCCCCGAAGCGCGCTGCCCGTCGGCGCCCCTCCGGCCTCACGATGACCGTGGGATCCTTCGGTCGGCTGCGCCTCCCTCAGGATGACAGTGGTTCGAGGCTTACGCGGACAATGACAACCGGGCCGATCGCGACCGATCCGGCGGGGTCAGGCGGACGCGACAACCTCTCGCTTGGCCCTTGCCTCGGCCAACATCCGCTCGAAGCGCGCAACGAAGCGCGCCTCGAGGCAGTCGAGGGCCAGCGTCTCGACGGGCTGGTTACCGCGCCCGCCGGACGCGGCCCGCGTCTGGCTCCGGAGCGGGAACCGGGGGGAGCAGGCCGGCGTCCCAGATCGCATCGCCGCCGGCGTCGTCGACTTTGACGTTCCGGTAGATCGGCACCACCCGCCGGATCTCCTCGAGGATCTCGGCCGGACCGGCGTACTTCATCTTGAAACGGTGCCCCATCCGGGTCGCGATCGCGGCGAGGATCTGCCACGTCTCCATGCCGTTGCGGGGCGGGATCGCCTGGCGCACACGCTGAACGCGTCGTTCGTGGTTGGTGACCGTGCCGCTGGTCTCGGCGTGGCTCGAAAGAGGCAGGACGACGTTGGCGGCCGCCGCGGTGGCGGTGGCCAGCACGTCCGCGACGACGAGGAAGTCCGCCGCCAGGAGGCCGGCTCTGAGCGCCTCCGGTACGCTCGGGTCGCCGAGCGGGTCCTCGCCGATGACGATCGCCACGCGGATCCGCTTCTCGACGAGCGCCCGTGCGAGATCGGACCCCAGGCCCTGCAGGTCGCGGAGGACGACGCACCACTCCTTCTCCAGCGCCTCGACGGCCGCCTCGTCCGTGAGCGCCTGGTACCCCGGCAGCCACGTCGGGCTCGCGCCCATGTCGAGGAGCCCTTGCATGTTGGACTTCTCGCGCAACGCCAGGACCGGGGCGCCGAGCAGCCCGGCCGCGGCGGCGAACGCGCGCTCGTCGCCTGCGACTCGGGGCCCGCGGAAGTCCTTGTTGAACACGACGACCTTGAGGATGCTGTCGGCGAAGACGCCCGCGGCCGTCTCGACGTCGCGCCAGGCGACGCCGGTGCGCTTCTCGAACGCCTTGGGCTTGAGGGACGCGACCGCCGTTGCGAGCTCGGCCCGGCCGGCGAGATCGGTGCCGGTTCGGTCACTGAACGCCTTGGCGATCGCGAGCACCACGTCCGGCTCGGTGCCCGGGGTGCAGCGGAGGAACACGTCGGACACGGCGGACGTGCGGTTCTCGCGGCCGCCGATGACCACGAGCCTGGCGCGGTTGCGGACCGCCCGCTTCGCGAGCAGGTCCACGACGAAGTGCTCCTCGTCGAGGTTGGAGTTGACGACCAGGACGGCCTGAGCGTCGACGAGGTCGCGGTAGGTCGCGGTGGAGATCACCTCGGGGCAGTCGAGCTCCGGGTTGAGGAGGCGGGCGAACGAGGTGACGTTGTGGGTCTTGAGGCCGACCCGGGCGAGCTTCTGCGCGAGGTAGATCTCCTCGTTCGTCAGCCTCGGCGACACGAACACCGCGATCTCGTCCGGCGAGACCCGGCGCGTCAGCTCCTTGAGGCGCATGCCGGTATAGTCGATCGCGTCGGCGAGCGTCGTGTCCTGGAGCTCGCGTCCCGGGCGGATCCTGGCGCCGGTCAGGCGGTCGCGCGACTGCACGTACTCGAACCCGAAGAGCCCCTTCTTGCAGTGGCCGCCGAGCGTCACCGGGTTGTCCTCGCAACGGCCGACCTTGATGAGCGTGTCGCCGTAGGCTTCGAGGTTGATCCGGCACCCGACCCCGCAGTAGTGGCAGACCGAGGGGACCGACTCGGTCGCCCACGGGCCGGGCTTGCTGAGGGGGAGGTTGGCCGAGATCGCGCCGGTGGGGCAGGTGCCGATGCACAAACCGCAGCTCACGCAGTCCGTGTCGAGCAGCGAGCCGCCGAGCGCCGGCCGGACCACGGTGGCGAACCCCCGGTTGATGAACCCGTAGGCGCTCACGCCCACGACGTCGCTGCAGATCCGGACGCAACGCCCGCAGAGGATGCACTTGTTCGGGTCGAGCTCGATCAGGGGGTGGCTGCGGTCCACGCGGTACTGGGTGGCCTCGCCGAGGAACGACTTGAGCTCGACGCCGTACTCCGTGGCGTAGCGCCGCAGGTCGCAGTCGAACGCCGCGGTACACCCGCACTCCAGGCACCTCACGGACTCCCTCGCGACGTCGTCGGTCGAGTACCCGAGCTCGACCTCGGCGAAGCTGCCCTTGCGCTCCTCGGGCGGGATGATCGGCATCGGGCGGTGGAGGAGCTTGTCGGTGGACTTGAGGTCCTCCGGCCTGACCTTGGCGAACAGGTCCTTGCGAGAGACGAACTCGAACGGCTCGGGCTCGGCCTTGCCGGTCGTGATGTAGCGGTCGATCGCGTGGGCCGCCTTCCGTCCGGCGGAGATCGCTTCGACCGCGGTGGCGGCGCCGGTCACGACGTCGCCCCCCGAGAACACGCCTTCCACGGTCGTCTCGAACGTCTTCTCGGCGACCTGGATCGTCTGCCAGCGGGTGAGGTTGAGCGTCTCCCCGAACGGCAGGAAGTTGGGGACCTTGCCGTCGAGAAGACCGGCCACGGTCGTGGCCTGCCCGATCGCGGCGATCGCGAAGTCGCACGGCACCTCGAACTCGGAGCCGCGGATCGGCTTGGGGCTGCGGCGGCCCGACGCGTCGGGCTCGCCCAGCTCCATCCGCAGGCACTCGAGGCCGCCCAGCCGACCGTCCTTGAGGACCACCCGAGTCGGGGCGACGAGGAACTCGAGCTTCACCCCCTCGCGTTCCGCCTCCTCGATCTCCATCGCATTGGCCGGCATCTCGGCGCGCGTGCGCCGGTAGAGGATCTTCACCTCGTCGGCGCCCAGCCGGAGCGCGGTCCGGGCGCAGTCGATGGCGGTGTTGCCGCCGCCGACGACCATGACCTTCCCGTGGATCTCGATCTTCTTCCTGAGGCCGAAGTTCTCGAGGAACTTGATCCCGGAGAGCACGCCGGGCGCGTCCTCGTCCTTGACCCGCATCGCGGAGCTCTCCCACGCCCCGAGGCCGAGAAACACGGCGTGGAACCCGTCCTGCTTGAGGCTGGCTACGGTGAAGTCCTTGCCGAGCGCGACGTTGGTCGAGAGCTTGACGCCGAGGTCGAGGATCTGGTTGACCTCGAGGTCGAGCACCTCCTTGGGCAGGCGGTACTCGGGGATCCCGTAGCGGAGCATCCCGCCGGCCTCCGGCATCGCCTCGAACATGTGCACCTGGTAGCCCTGAACCGCGAGGAAGTAGGAGCAGGCGAGGCCGGCCGGCCCTGCGCCGACGACGGCGACCCTCTTTCCGTTGGGCGGCGCGACCTCGGGGCGGAAGGGCTCGGCCTTGCCGAGGTCGAGGTCGGCGACGTAGCGCTTGATGTAGTCGATGCCGACGGCCTGGTCGAGCAGGCCGCGGCGGCAGCCCTTGACCTCGCACGGCCGCGTGCAGACCCGCCCGCAAATCGCGGGCAGGGGGTTGGTCTCCTTGATGAGGCGGAGCGCATCGGTGAACTTGCCGAGCGCCGCGAGCGCGACGTAACCCTGGATGTCGACGCCGGCGGGGCAGGCGAGCTGGCACGGGCCGATGCAGTCGGCGTAGTGGTTGGAGAGCAGGAGCTCCAGCGCGGCCTTGCGGGAGCGCCGGATCTCCGCGCTCTCGGTCTCAACGATCATCCCCCCTGCGACCTTCGTCGAGCACGCGGGCAGGAGCGTGCGGGCGCCCTTGACCTTGACCACGCACAGGTAGCACGAGGCGAACGGCTCGAGCTGCTCGTCGTGGCACAGCGTAGGGATGTCGCGGATACCGTTCTCACGGGCCACCTGGAGGATCGTCTGCGAATTGTCCGCGATGACCCGTCTTCCGTCGATTTCGAGCTTCACCAGCGCCATGTGTCGTTTCTCCGTCGCTTCAGTCGACCGCGATCGCGTCGACGCGGCACGCCTTGTGGCACTCGCCGCAATGGGTGCACTTCGTCTGGTCGATGACGTGCAGCTTCTTGAGCTCTCCGGTGATCGCCTTGGTCGGACAGACCTTCGCGCACATGAGGCAGCCGATGCACGAGTCGAGGATCGTGTAGGTGAGCAGCGGCTTGCAGCTGTGAGCCGGGCACTTCCGGTTGGTTATGTGCGCCTCGTACTCGGAGCGGAAGTACTTGATCGTCGTCAGGACCGGGTTGGGCGCCGTCTGGCCGAGCCCGCACAGGGAGGTGTTCTTGACGAGCGTGCCGAGCTGCTCGAGGAGCTCGATGTCGCCCTCGCGCCCCTTGCCGTCGCAGATCCGCGTGAGGACCTCCAACATGCGCTTGCTGCCGACCCGGCAGAACGTGCACTTGCCGCACGACTCGCGCTGGGTGAACTCGAGGAAGAAGCGGGCGACGTCCACCATGCAGGTGGTCTCGTCCATCACGACCATCCCGCCGGAGCCCATGATCGAGCCGGTCCTGTTGATCGACTCGTAGTCGATGACGGTGTCCTGAAGTTCGGCCGGGATGCAGCCGCTCGAGGGTCCGCCCAAATTCACGGCCTTGAACTTCTTGTCGTTCTTGATGCCGCCGCAGACGTCGAACACGATCTCCTTGATCGAGATCCCCATCGGGACCTCGACGAGACCGCCGCGCTTGATCTTCCCGGCCATCGCGAAGACCTTGGTCCCCTTGCTGTTCGCGGTCCCCAGAGCGGCGAAGGCTTTGGCGCCGTTGAGGACGATCCAGGGGACGTTGGCGAACGTCTCGACGTTGTTGATGTTGGTCGGGCATTCCCACAGACCCTTGGTGGCGGGGAAGGGGGGACGGACCCGCGGCATGCCGCGCTTGCCTTCGATCGACGCCATCAGGGCCGTCTCCTCGCCGCAGACGAACGCGCCGGCGCCTTCCTTGAGCTTGATGTGGAACGGGAAGCCGCTGCCGCACACGCTGTCGCCGAGGAAGCCGGACGCCTCCGCCTGGGCGATCGCGATGTTGAGCCGCTCGATCGCCTTCGGGTACTCGGCGCGGACGTAGATGTAGCCGTCGTGCGCGCCGATCGCGAACGCGGCGATCGCCATCCCCTCGAGGACCGAGTGGGGATCGGACTCGAGCACCGAGCGGTCCATGAACGCGCCCGGGTCGCCCTCGTCGGCGTTGCAGATGATGAACTTGCGGTCGCCCTTGGCGAGGCGGGTGAAGCGCCACTTCATCCCGGTAAGGAACCCGGCGCCGCCGCGGCCGCGCAGGCCGGAGTCCACGATCGAGGCGATCAGCGCCTCGGGATCGCTCTGGCCGAGCACCTGGTTGATCGCCTGATAGCCGCCTACGGCAAGGTAATCGTCGAGCGATTCCGGGTTGATCTTGCCGCAGTTGCGCAGCACGATGCGGGTCTGGCGCGTGAAGTAGGCGCGCTCGCTGCCGCGCCCGTCGTCGGCCCAGACCAGCCAGTCCTCGATCGGCTTGCCCTGCGTGAGGTGCTCGTCGACCAGGCGGCCGACCTTGTCGGCGGTGAGGTTGCCGTACTGCAGGCGGGTGCCGTCGTCGTTTCGGACCTCGACGAGCGGCTCGCGGTAGCACATCCCGAGGCAGCCCGTCTTCTCGACCTCGATCGGCAGGCTCGCGCTCGCGAGGCCGGCCTCCAGCGCCGCGAACGTCTTCTCGGCGCCGGCCGCAATGCCGCACGTCCCGAGGCCGACCGTGATCTTCATCACTGCACCTCCCCGAGCGCGGCCTTCTGGTACTGCTTCAGCACCTTCTTGACCTCCTTCTCGGTGAGGTTCCCGTGGGTCGTGTTGTTGACCATGATCACGGGCGCGAGCGAGCAGCACCCGAGGCACGAGACGGTCTCGATCGTGAACTGCCGGTCGGGCGTGGTCTCGCCGTTGCAGATCCCCAACGTGTCCTCGATCGCCTTGGTGATGGCGTTCGCGCCGCTGACGTGGCACGCCGTGCCGTGGCAGACCTTGATGAGGTTCTTGCCGATCGGGTGGAGGCGGAACTGGGCGTAGAAGGTCGCGACCCCGTAGATCTGGGCGACGGGAATGCCGCACTGGCGGTGGATCTCGGCGATCCGCTCGTTCGTGATGTAGCCGTCGGTCTCCTGCGCCCGCTGGAGCAGGGGAATGAGATGCCCTTCCTCGCCGGCGTAGTGTTGCTTCTTGAAGTCGTACTTTCTCTGCTCACTCATCTCTGGTGCTCCCGCGTTCGAGCATTCCGTTCTTGCTGACCCCTGGCCCCTGACCCCTGACCCCAAGCTCAGTCATACGGCGTCTCGAGCATCCTGTTCATCAGGTCCATCATCTGGTCGATGTCGCCGACGCCGCCGAGGGCGTGGCCCTTGCAGCCGCGCCGGCAGCAGAACTCGAGGTAGCCGCCGCTCGTCAGGTTGAGCGACGCCATCGGGGCGCCGCACAGGCGGCAGGGGAGAGAGAGCATGAGGCTCGCCTCGCACTCGGGGCAGCGGAACTCGACGACCGCCCCCTCGCGGATCTCGAGGTCGCTCTCCATGCTGTAGTCCCCGAACAGCGCCGAGAGCGCGACCCGGCCGTCCTGGTGCGTGTCCCTGAGGAACGCGTCCAGCGGAACCCTCTCGCCCTTGGTCAGCACGCGGTTGCAGTGGGGGCATGAGAGCTCGAGCAGGAGCAGGGCCTTAGGCATGATGGTCTCCTTTGTCGATTCCGGGCTCGCCGTGCGGCGCTTCGAGGCGGAGGAACACGCAGTCGCCGAGCCGGGCGGTGCCGCGGACGATGTCGTCGGCGAGGGTCTCGCAGTCGGGCGCGCCGCACGCCCCGCAGTCCTTGCGCGGCAGCCGCTGCAGGATCTCGTCCTTCTCGCGCTTGAGCGCGATGGCCTGCCGCAGGTCGCGGGCGAGGGGGCGCACCGGCCGCGCGCGGAACTCCGACTCGAGGTCGAAGAAGTGCTCGCGCAGCATCGAGCGCACCTTCTCCTCCTTGACCGCGCCCTGCCCGCTCAGGTGCCGGGCGAGCTGGCGGATGTTCCGCTGGGCGAGGTAGCGCCCGGTGACGGTCAGCTGGCCGCCGACGCACCCCCCGGAGCAGATGTACGCCTCGATGAAGTCGATGCCCTGAAACGTCCCCGACTCGATGCGGTCGAAGACGTAGATCACGTCGCGCAGCCCGCGGACCGTGATCGTGTTCGCGTTGCGCATCGACGAGATCTCGCCGCCCGCCATGGCCCACCGCAGGCCGCGGGCGCTGATCATCTCGGTCGAGTCGGTGCCCGGGTTGCTCTTGATCGCCCGGAGCAGCGGCCCGTACAGCTCGGCGATCGAGAAGGCGCCGTCGAGGTAGGAGGCCTCGAGGCCCTCCGGCGACTCGATGGAGTTGATGATCGCGGTGCACGGCGTGATGAAGAACATCCCGATCTCGCTCGGGTCGAGCCCGAGCTCCGAGGCGAGGCGCCGCCGGCGGAGACGCGCCGCCAGCTCGCGCGGCGTCTCGATCGGAACCAGGTGGGGGATGAGGTCGGGGTAGCGGATCTGCACCAGGCGGACGACCGCCGGGCAGGTGACGGAGATCTTCGGCCACGGCCCTTTCGACTCCGACAGGTACGCATCGGTCGCGCCGGCCACCATCTCGCACATCCAGGAGATGTCGTAGGTCTCGTCGAACCCGACCTGCCGCAGGGCGTGGAGCACGCGGCCGGGGTGCACGTCGTCGCCGAACTGCGCGTAGAGCGTGAGCGAGGGGACCGCAACGGTGTGCTTGAACCTGCGGAGATCGGCGGGCGACGAGGTTCGCGGACGCACCGCGTCGTACTTGCAGGCCTCGATGCACGTCCCGCAATCGATGCACAGCTCGTCGTCGAACACCGCCTGCGAGTCGCGCACCCTGATCGCGCTCGTCGGGCAGGCTCGCGTGCAGGCCACGCAGCCGACGCAGCGGTCGCGGTCGGTCACGATGGCGTGGCTTCGGCCGCTCATGTCGCCGCGCTCCCGGCGGAACCGTTGGCGACCACGGTGTAGGACAGGGTGGTCCCGGCGCCGACGGTCGACTCGATGGTGAAGGCGTTGCAGTTCCGCTTGATGTTGGGCAGGCCGAGGCCCGCGCCGAAGCCGCGGGCGCGCATCTCCGCCGTCGCGGTGGAGTTGCCCTCCTGCATCGCCCAGTCGACGTCGGGGATCCCTGGGCCGCGGTCCGCGACCGTGACACGCACCGCGTCGGGCAGCACCGCCAGCTCGAGCGTGGCCTCGTCGGCGTACATGATCACGTTCATCTCGGCTTCGAAGTTGGCGATCGAGAGGCGGCGGATCGCTTCCGTGGGAAACCCGAGCTGTCTGAGGATCGCTTTGACCTCGGCGGCGGCCTCGCCTCCGTGCTCGAAGTCGTTGCCGACGATGTGGAAGCTCTTCCGGTAGAGCACGTCGCCCTCGTGCGGCGCGTCGTTGCTCCCTGGCGGCGGGGTCGGGGCGTTGAACCGAGCCGTCATCGCGACCCTCGATCGCTCGGCCGAATCCGGACCGAGGACCAACCGTCGCGGCACGCCGGGAAGGCTCGCGAGGTCATGCCCGCGCCGCTGCCGGCAGCCCTTGCCGGTGGAGGATCCCGCACGACTCGAACATGCCGCGCTTGGTGGTCAGCACCGGGATGTCCTTGGAACGGGCGAGCTGCAGCGCTTCCGGCGAAGGCCGCTTGCCGCTCACGAAGAGGATCCCGGCGCAGTCCGCGACGTGCGCCGTGTGGACCGACTGCACCGAGGTCAGCCCGGTGATCAGGAGCGCGTCGGGGGAGGAGTAGGCGAGCACGTCGCTCATCAGGTCGGCCGCGAAGCAGGCTGCCAGCCGAGAGTCGAGGCGGCCCTCGCCGCACACGACTTCGCAGTCCAATAGCCCGACCACCTCTCGCAGCTGCAACACGCTCCCCCCTTCGCTACGCCGCGGCGAGCGACGTCAGCGGAGTCCCGCCTCGTACAGCTTCGTCGCTACCTGCCAGCGTGAGAGCGCCGTGGAGAAGATCGAGATCTCCGCCTTGGTCGCCATGCGGACGACGTCGTCGGCCGGCTGCTTGCCCTGGGCCACGATGATCCCGCAGATGTCGACGAGGTTCGCGGCCGCGAGCGCGTTGGCGTGGACCTGGACGGTGACCAGGAGGTTCCCCGCCTTCGCGTTGGCGATCACGTCGCTGACCATGTCCGAGATGTAGACCCCGGTCACCTCTTTGTCATAGGCCGGAGTGAGCTTCGTGAGCTCGAGTTTCTCGGCGATCTCTTGCAGTTTCATTCCGCGCCCTCCTTGCCGGGCGAGTCAGCTCTTCTCCTCGATGGCCGTGAGGCCGAAGTCGAGCATGATCTGGCCGTACGAAAGCTCCTTGTACAGGCCGAAGTAATCGGGAAGGATCAAGATCTTCTTGTCCTTCGTGCGCAACCGTTCGTTGAACGCCTTGTTCAGCACCGCGAGCTTCTCGATCGGGATGTCGAGCCTGCCGCCGTCCGGCGCTTCGTACGCGACGGCGACGTAGATGAAGACCTTGCCGGCGAGGGCCAGCTCGCCGATCCGATAGAGCTCGCTGTCCGGGTTGCAGCACCCGTAGTAGAGCAGCCCGAGCATCTCGTCGAACCGCACAGTCTCGCCGGTCACGTTGTCGCGGACGGAGAACCGGAGGGACTGCGCGGTCTCCCAGAACGACCACACGTGCGTGCCTTCCCGGTAGGGTTCCTTGGGCGGCACGGGCTCCGGCGAGAAGTACGACCGCGCGGCCTTGGTGTGCATCTCGCGCTCGATGATCACGTAGCCGGGCTGAATGTCGGTGAGCTCGTAGCGAGGCGCGGGAATCGCGTTCATCGTGCCCCTTCCTCGCGGAGCGGGCCCTGCCCGCGCGTCAGCGATGGGTGGTACCGAGCGAATGGCATCATGGTTGGTCGACTCGGCCGCGCCGGCGACCTCGGGCGATCCGGCCTGGGGTCTCGGCGCAGCTCCATACCGCCAGCACGATAGGCGTCGGGCGAATTGGCGTCAAGTGGCGTCCCGCTTGTATCTTACTTGAGACCAGTTTGCACGGGGTCCGGCCCGAGCGATCCGGACCGCCGCCGGCCGAGCGGCCGCTCCCCGGGGATGCCGGCCCGCGCACCGGCCCGCCGGCACGTATCGTGTCCGGGATCAGTCACTTGTCTGTCACGGGACGGGAGCTTGCGCTTGTGAAGACGATCCCCCCCTTGCAAACCGGTACGAAATGTGACGAGAATACGCCTCGTGTCGGAACGCTCTCGCAGCGCCCCGGACCAAAGGAGGATTGCATGACCGTCACCCAGTACGTGGCAGGGTTTATGGACCGTCTTGTCGCCAAGAACCCTGCTGAACCCGAATTCCACCAAGCCGTGAAAGAGGTCGTGGATTCGCTCGTTCCCTGCCTCGAGAAGCACCCCGAGTACATCGAGCACAAGATCCTCGAGCGGATGACCGAGCCGGACCGTACGTTCATGTTCCGCGTGCCGTGGCTCGACGACAAGGGCCAGATCCAGGTGAACCGCGGATTCCGGGTGGAGTTCTCCAACGCCATCGGTCCGTACAAGGGCGGCCTTCGCCTTCACCCGACGGTCAACCTCGGGATCCTCAAGTTCCTCGGCTTCGAGCAGATCCTCAAGAACAGCTTGACGACGCTCCCGATGGGCGGGGCCAAGGGCGGCAGCGACTTCGACCCCAAGGGCAAGTCCGACTGGGAAGTCATGCGCTTCTGCCAGAGCTTCATGAACGAGCTCTACAAGCACATCGGCGCGAACATCGACGTTCCGGCCGGTGACATCGGCGTCGGCGGACGCGAGATCGGCTACCTCTTCGGGCAGTTCAAGAAGCTCACGCATTCGTTCGAGGGCGTGCTCACGGGCAAGGGCCTCAACTGGGGCGGCTCGCTGATCCGGCCCGAGGCCACCGGCTACGGCTGCGTGTACTTCGCCGAGGAGATGCTCAAGACCAAGGGCAAGTCGTTCAAGGGCCTCACCGTGGCCGTCTCCGGTTCCGGCAACGTCGCACAGTACGCGATCGAGAAGGTCAACCAGCTCGGCGGCAAGGTCGTCACGGTGTCCGACTCCAACGGGACCGTCGTCGACAAGGACGGGATCAAGGGCGAGAAGTGGGCGTTCCTGATGGAGCTGAAGAACGTCAAGCGCGGCCGCATCAAGCAGTACGCCGACAAGTACCACTGCGAGTACTTCGAGGGCAAGCGTCCGTGGTTCGTGAAGTGCGACGTGGCCCTGCCGTGCGCCACCCAGAACGAGGTCAGCGGCGAGGACGCCAAGACCCTGGTCGCCAACGGCTGCATCTGCGTCTCCGAGGGCGCCAACATGCCGACCACGCTCGAGGGCGTGGAGGTATTCCTGAAGAAGAAGGTCCTCTACGGCCCGGGCAAGGCCTCCAACGCCGGCGGCGTCGCCACGTCCGGCCTCGAGATGTCGCAGAACAGCCTGCGCCTGTCCTGGACCCGCGAGGAAGTAGACGAGCGGCTGCACAACATCATGATCGGCATCCACAAGGCCGCGCTCGAGACCAGCAAGGAGTACGGCGACGCCGGCAACTACGTTCTCGGCGCCAACATCGCGGGCTTCATCAAGGTCGCGAACTCGATGATCGACCAGGGGTTGGTGTAGAAGGCAGCGTTCTCTCGCCTCGAGAGGGGCGAGGTTCAGAGGGGAGGGCTCCGGCCCTCCCCATTTTCTTCTTGCGCTGCGGGGCAGAACCGAAGCGTGAAGAGTTAAGAGTGACGGTTATGAGTGAAGAGTTGAGAGGCCGAGGATGCGGCGCAGCGGTCGCCGTGCGCTTGTCGGCAACTCTCCCCAGCCTCTCAACTCTTCACTCGCTTCTGAAGCTCCGAACGGCCTCGAACGCCGTCGCTACACCCACCCCCGCAACTTCATCGCGGTGGCGACGCGGTCGATGGCGACCATGTAGGCCGCGTTGCGCATGTAGACCTTCTTCTTCTGCGCCATGTCGACGACGCCGTGGAAGGCGACGGTCATCTTCTCGTCGAGCTTCCCGAGCACCTCGGCCCTGGACCAGTAGAAGTTCATGTCGTTCTGGACGGACTCGAAGTAGGAGCAGGTGACGCCTCCGGCGTTGCACAGGAAGTCGGGGACGAGGAAGATCCCGCGCCTCTTGATCTCGGCGTCGGCCTCGGGCGTCGTCGGCCCGTTCGCACCCTCGGCGATCAGCTTGACCGAGGGCTTGATCATGCCGACCGTCTCCGCGGTGAGCACGCCCTCGATGGCCGCGGGGATGAGGATGTCGACGTCCTTGCCGATCCACGCGTTGGCGTCCTCGATCGAATAGCCGGCCGCATTCGCCTTCGCCTTGTCGATAGTGCCGTACTGGTCGGTGATCGACATCAGGAAGCGCGGGTCGATCCCGCTCTCCTTCGCGTACGTGTACGCCTTCTTGTCGTGGCGGTCGTAGCAACCGACGGACACGACGATCCCGCCCAGCATCTCCATGAAGGCGATGGAGGCGTACTGCGCGACGTTGCCGAAGCCGTGGATCGACGCCCGCTTCCCCTTGGGGTCGATTCCCAGATGCTTGAGGGCCTCGCGGACGGTGTAGACGGCGCCGTAGCCCGTGGCTTCGGTGCGGCCCAATGAGCCGCCGCCGCCGAGGGGCTTGCCCGTGATGACGCCCGGGGTGTAGGCGCCGGTCAGCTTGGAGTACTCGTCCATCATCCAGGCCATCATCTGCGGGGTCGTTCCGACGTCGGGGGCCGGCACGTCGGTCCGCGGACCGATGTTCTTCCACATCTGGTCCACCCAGCCGCGGCAGAGCCTCTCCTTCTCGGGGACCGAGAGCGTCGAAGGGTCCACGATGATGCCGCCCTTGCCGCCGCCCAATGGGATATCCGCAACGGCGCACTTCCAGGTCATCCAGGTGGCGAGCGCGCGCACGGTGTCGATCGTCTCGTTGGCCGCCCAGCGGATGCCGCCCTTGGCCGGGCCGCGGGCGTCGTTGTGCTGGACCCGGAAGCCGTCGAACACCTTCAGGCTGCCGTCGTCCATCCTAACGGGGATGCGGAAGTGGAACTCGCGCAGGGGCTGGCGCAGCATCGCGCGCACGCCGGGCTCGAGCTCGAGCTGGTCCGCCACCTCGTCGAACTGGCGTTGTGCCATTTCAAACGGGTTGAGTTTCGCCATGGTCCTCTCTCCTTGATGGTTGCCCGCCTGCGGGCGGGTGAGCGCCGCGCGACTTCGGGGGTCAGAGCCGGCCCGACCTGTCGGCTTCCCCGTCCGGCGCCGGAATTGTACACCGAGGCCGACTTTGCGGCGACATTTCACAAGATCCTCCTGGCCTGGTTGCCCTGGACCTTCAGGCGGCCCCCGGCGCGAGACCTTCCTTGACTCCGTTCCCGCGGCGGGCGACACTCGTGATGTCTTCGGGGAGGGCCCGCCACCGTGGCTGCCGCGCCGTTCAACCCGTTCGCCATGGCCCAGTCTCAATACGATCGCGCCGCCGAGCTGCTCGGGCTCGATCCGGCCACGCGCGAGTTCCTGCGCGATCCCATGCGCGAGATCGTATTCTCCATCCCGCTCCGCCTGGACGACGGCACCGTGCGGGTACACAAGGCCTTCCGCGTTCAGCACAACGACGCGCGCGGGCCGGGCAAGGGCGGCTTGCGGTTCCACCCGCTCAGCAGCCTCGACGTGGTGCGCGCCCTCGCAATGTGGATGACCTGGAAGACGGCCGTCGTGGACATCCCCCTGGGCGGAAGCGGCGGCGCCGTCGTGGTCGACCCCCACAACCTGAGCGCGGCCGAGCTGGAGCGCGTTTGCCGGGGGTTCATGCGCTTCGCGGCGCGCGACCTCGGGCCGGACGTCGACGTGCCCGAGCCCGACCTCATGGCAAGCCCGCAACAGATGCTCTGGATGCTCGACGAGTACGAGGCCATTCACCGGCGGCGGGCGCCCGGCGCGCTTACGGGCAAGCCTGTCGGCTTCGGGGGCTCGCTCGGCCGCAAGGAAGCTACCGGGTTCGGGACGGTCATCTGCGTTCGAGAGGCGCTCAAGGAGATCGGGTTGGCAGCCCGCAGCGCCCTCGCGAGCGTGCAGGGGTTCGGGAACGTCGGACAGCATGCCGTGAGGCTCTTCGACGAGCTCGGCGTCAAGGTCGTCGCGGTGGCGGCGCTCGACACAAAGGAGCGTGTGCCGCTGACCTTCCGCAAGGAGGGCGGCGTGCGGGCGGACGAGCTGGCGGCAGCCACCGACGGGTTCGGCGGCATCGACAGGGAGGAGGCCGTGCGCCTCGGGTACGAGGTGCTGCCGGGAGACGCCTGGCTGGCGCAGGACGTGGACGTGCTGGTGCCGGCCGCGCTCGAGAACCAGATCACGGCCGAGAACGTGGGCGCCGTGCAGCCGCGGGTGCGGGTGGTGGCGGAGGGCGCCAACGGGCCGACGCGCCCGGCGGCGGAGGAAGCACTCGCGGCGCGGGGGGTGCTGGTGATCCCGGACCTGCTGGCCGGGGCGGGGGGCGTGACCTGCTCGTACTTCGAGCAGGTGCAGTCCAATATGAACTACTTCTGGGAACGCGACGAGGTGCTCGGCAAGCTGGACGTCAAGATGACGGCCGCCTACATCTCGGTGAGCGACACCGCCCGCAAGCGGAAGCTCTCGATGCGCGACGCGGCCTACGTGATCGCGGTCTCGCGGGTCGCCGGGGCCTGCAAGGCGCGGGGGTGGCTGTGAAGACCGGGGTCCGGGGCTTATGAGTGGAGAGTTAAGAGTGGAGAGTTAAGAGTGAAGAGTTAAGAGTTAAGAGTTAAGAGGCTAGGGAAGGTGCGGAGGTTTCACACAGCTGGTGAAGGGTCAAACGTGAGAGGCCAAAGGGAAGACAGGCCGCGGGCTGCCGCAGGGCGCTGCACTCCGTTTGACCTTTGCCCTTTCACCTTTGGACCTCATGCATCGCGGATCGTGGTCCGAGGGACGCAAGGGCGACGGGAACGGGGAGCGGAATGAAGGCGGGAAGCGGGGATGTGGCGCGTTTCGAGCGGGACTTCTTCAACGCCCAGACTCCGTTCACCGCGGTCGGCGACGGGGAACTCGGGGGCAAGGCTCAGGGGCTCGCGTTCATCCGCCGGACGATCGCCGAGCGCCTGACCGGCTGCGACGTCCCCGTCGCCATCCCGCAGCTGGTGGTGATCACGACCGAGCACTTCGACGCGTTCATGAAGCTGAACGACCTGGCCGAGGACGCGGCGTCCGACCTGCCGGACGAACGCATCGCCCACCGGTTCCTGGAGGGGAATCTGCCCACCCAGCTCGCCGGAGACCTGCGGGCCGTTGCCGCTGCGGTGCAGCAGCCGCTCGCGGTGCGCTCCTCCAGCCTGCTCGAGGACGCGATCGAGCGGCCGTTTGCCGGCGTCTACGCGACCAAGATGACGCCCAACAACCAGCTCGACGTCGACTCGCGGTTCAAGCGGCTCGCGGAGGCGGTCAAGCTCGTGTGGGCGTCGACCTTCTTCCGCGAGGCGAAGAGCTACCTGAAGACCGTGCGCCGCTCCGTGGGCGAGGAGAAGATGGCGGTGATCGTCCAGGAGGTCGTCGGAGTGCGGCACGGCGGCCGCTTCTACCCCCACGTGTCCGGCGTGGCACGCTCGTACAACTACTACCCGTCGGGGCACGGCCGTCCGGAGGACGGAGTGGCGAGCCTCGCGCTCGGGCTCGGCAAGGCGATCGTGGACGGTGAGCCTTGCTGGAGCTACTCCCCCGCGTACCCGAAGGCGCCGCCGCCGTACAACTCGATCGGCGAGCTGCTCGACGCGACGCAGCGGGAGTTCTGGGCGGTGACGATGGCGGCGGCGCCGTACGACCCCGGCAAGGAGGCGGAGCACCTGGTGCGCTGCTCCCTCGCCGACGCCGAGGCCGACGGCACGCTCCGCTTCGTGGCCTCGACGTACGACCCCGACTCCGAGCGCATCATCGCCGGCACCTCGGGCGCGGGGCCGCGCCTCGTGAACTTCGCCCCGCTCCTCTCGTACGGGCAGGTCGCCCTGAACGACGGGGTCCGGCAGGTGCTGGCGGCGTGCGAGGAGGCGGTCGGCGAGCCCGTGGAGATCGAGTTCGCCGTCAGCCTGCCCGAGGACGGCCCGGCGCGGCTCGGGTTCCTTCAGGTGAGGCCGCTCGTCGTGGCCCGCGAGGCGGTCGAGGTCGGGGATGCCGAGCTGGAGGCGCCGGGCGTCTTGGCGGCCTCGCACCGGGTGCTCGGCAACGGCGCGGACGAGTCGGTGCGGGACGTCGTGTACGTCAAGCCGGCCGCGTTCGACGTCAAGGCGACGCCAGCGATCGCGAAGGAGCTCGAGGGCATCAACGACTCTCTCCTGCGGGAGGGACGGCCGTACCTGCTCGCAGGGTTCGGCCGGTGGGGGACCTCCGACCAGTGGGGCGGCGTGCCGGTCGAGTGGGCGCAGATCTCCGGCGCGCGGGCGATCGTGGAGGCCAGCACGCAGGGCATGCACGCGGACCCGTCGCAGGGCTCGCATTTCTTCCACAACCTGACCAGCTTCCGCGTCCTCTATTTCTCGCTCGACGAGGGCGAGAGCCGGCGCGTCGACTGGGGGTGGCTGGACGCGCGGCCGGCGGCGGCGGAGACGCGCTACCTGCGGCACGTGCGGCTGGACGCCCCGCTCTCCATCAAGGTGGACGGGCGGACCGGACTGGGGGTGATCGCGCACCGTGGCTGACCAGGGCAAGGGCAACGAGAGGCTGCTCTGGGCGCTTCAGGAACGCGCCAAGGAGCTCGCCTGCCTCTACGAGGTCGAGGAGCTCCTCGGCGACGCCGAGAAGGCGCTCGAGGACGTGTTTGCCGGCATCATCGAGGCCATCCCGCCCGGGTGGCAGTATCCGGACATCTGCGTCGCCACGATCGAGTTCGAGGGCCGCAAGTTCGGACCCGCCGGCTTCGAGGGCACGCCCTGGGCGCAGGGCGCCGACATCGTGGTCCAGGACAAGAAGGTCGGAACCGTCACCGTCTACTACACCGAGGCGATGCCCGACGCCGACGAGGGCCCGTTCCTCAAGGAGGAGGGGAAGCTCGTACGCACCATCGCGGACCGCGTGGGCCATTTCATCCTCCACCGGCAGCTGCGCGGCGTCGTGCAGGAGTGGCGGCTCGCCAGGGCCTCGCTGGCGGAGAAGAGGCCCGAGGAGTGGCGCGTCGTCCTCAACCTGCTGCGCCGGACCGACCAGGACCTGTTTGTCCGCATCTCCCGGAAGATGGCCACCCACCTCGCGTGGAGCGGCATCGGCGAGGCGCAAGCGCTGCTGCAGGGTTTCGGCCAGGACCGCCACGGGGATGACGGCGGCATCGGCGAAACCAACGAGCCGAGCCAGCGGGTGCCTCTCGGCAACCCCCTGCAGTTGGCCGACGAGGTCGTTGCGCTGGCGCAGGCGCGCCTCTCCGGCGGCGAGCTCCTGGAGCGGATCGAGCGCTGGATCCACGAGGACCGCTCGGCGTTCCTGGTCCAAACGGTGGCCAACGTGCAGGCCTCGCCGGAGGAGGTTGCGAACGCGATCCGGCGCTACCTGCACCTGGTCCCGGAGGGCGCCGGCCTGCGACCTCCGACGCTCAACATCGCACGGGTCTCGTTGATCCGCCGGTTCCTCTCCGGCGAACCGGCGTACATCAGGGTCGCCAAGGAGTTCGTGGACCTCGAGGAGATCCTCTTCCTCCTCGACCACCTCGTGTGCCTGGCGGGCAGCCGGGGCATGCTGGGCGGCAAGCTGGCCGGGATGTTCCTGGCGGAGCAGGTGCTCCGCAGGTTGGCGAGGACCCACCCCGAGATCGGCGCCGTGCGCGTGCCGCGCGCCTGGTACGTCGCCTCCGACGCGGTGCGCGGCTTCGTACGCCACAACAACCTCGAGGAGGTCTACGAGCAGAAGTACAAGGAGATCGACCAGGTGCGCCTGGAGTACCCGCACCTCGTCCAGGTCTTCAAGAACTCCGAGTTCCCGCCGGAGCTGGTCAAGGGGCTGTCGCTCGTTCTCGACGACCTGCACGAGACGCCGATCATCGTGCGCTCCTCCAGCCTGCTCGAGGACCGTTTCGGCGCCGCGTTCTCCGGGAAGTACAAGAGTCTGTTCCTGGCCAACCAGGGGACCAAGCGGGAGCGCCTCAACGCCCTCATGGACGCCATCGCGGAGGTCTACGCGTCGATCCACGGACCCGACCCCATCCAGTACCGCGCCGAGCGCGGGCTCCTCGACTTCCAGGAGGAGATGGGGATCATGATCCAGGAGGTGGTCGGCGCGCGGGTGTGCCGCTACTACTTCCCGGCGTATGCAGGCGTCGCGCTCTCGCGCAACGAGTTCCGCTGGTCGCAGCGGATCAAACGCGAGGACGGGCTGATCCGGATGGTGCCGGGCCTCGGCACCCGCGCGGTGGACCGCGTCCGCGAGGACTACCCGGTGCTCGTCGCGCCCGGACAACCGGCCTTGAGAGTGAACGTCACGCCGGACGAGATCGCGCGCTACTCGCCGCAGCAGATCGACGTCGTAGACCTCGAGGATCGCTGCCTGAAGACGCTCAAGATCAGGAATCTCCTGGCCGAGTGCGGCCAGGAGTACCCCGAGCTCCACCGGATCGTGTCGCTCAAGCAGGACTCGCGGATCGTCAAGCCGGTCGGCGCGCTCGTGGACCTGGAGCCCGGCGAGCCGGTGGTGACGTTCGACGGGCTGATCTCGGACACGCCCCTGGTCAAGCGCGTCGGCGCGATGCTGCGCCTGCTCGAGGCGAGCCTCGGCCACCCGGTCGACATGGAGTTCGCCTCGGACGGGTCCGACTTCTACCTGCTCCAGTGCCGGCCCCAGAGCTTCAACCGGGAGAACGTCGCGGCGGCGATCCCGCGCGACCTCGCCGACAAGGACATCGTGTTCTCGGCCAACCGTTACGTGTCGAACGGCCGGATCCCCGACGTCACGCACATCGTCTACGTGGATCCCGACCGCTACAACGAGCTTGCCGACCACGCAGAGCTGCAGGCCGTCGGGCGCGCCGTCAGCCGGCTCAACGCGATCCTCCCCAAGCGGCAGTTCATCCTGATCGGTCCCGGGAGATGGGGAAGCCGCGGCGACATCAAGCTGGGCGTCAACGTGACGTACTCCGACATCAACAACACCGCGATGCTCGCGGAGATCGCACGCAAGCGCGGGAACTACGTGCCCGACCTCTCGTTCGGCACGCACTTCTTCCAGGACCTCGTCGAGGCTTCCATCCGCTACCTCCCCCTGTACCCGGACGACCCGGGCACCGTCTTCAACGAGCGCTTCCTGAGAGAGTCGGAGAACGAGCTGGCAAGCCTCGCGCCGGAGTTCGCCAACCTCGCCGAGGTGGTGCGCGTGATCGACGTGCCGAAGGCGTGCCCCGGCATGGTCCTCCGGGTGCTGATGAACGCCGACGAGGACCGCGCCGTCGGCATCCTGGTCCCGGCAGGCCGGCCGCCCGACATGCCGTCCGAGGAGGCGCAACCCGGCGAGGTCCCGCGCGAGGGCCACTGGCGGTGGCGCCTCCGGATGGCGGAGAGGATCGCCGCCCAGGTGGACGCCCCGAGGTTCGGTGTGGTCGCGATGTTCGTGTTCGGGAGCGCCAAGAACGCGACGGCAGGACCGGGAAGCGACATCGACATTCTCGTGCACTTCCGCGGGACGCCGGCGCAGCGCGAGGCGCTGACCACCTGGCTCGAGGGGTGGAGCCTGTGCCTGGACGAGTTGAACTTCCTGCGCACCGGCGTCCGCACCAGCGGCCTGCTGGACGTGCACCTCGTCACGGACGAGGACATCGCGGGGCGGTCGAGCTATGCGGTGAAGATCGGGAACGTCACCGACGCCGCGTGGGAGCTCCCGTTGCGACGCCGATAGCGGACCATCTGCTTCGCCTCGCTCGGGCGGGCGAGGGCGCCCGCCCCCCTTGGTTTCCCTTGTCCTCTCGTGGCGCGGCCGCCCTCGGCCGCGGATCCTGGGTTCTGCACCTGGCCCACCGTGCGGGTGGGGGGTGGGGGGCACGACGCGGGCGAAGGGCTTCGATATCCGAGGAGGGGGATCGGGTGGGGGTTCTCCGATGGCCTCCGCCACCTGAGCGCGGCGATCCCGCCCTCTCGGCGTCGCGGCTGCACGCCGTGCTGCGAGGCCCTGCCCTCGGCGTTGTGGTCCCGTTGGTCCCGGACCACGGATCACGGACCACGGACCCCGGTCTCTCAGATCAGCTCGCGGGTGGCCGAGGCGGGGTCGTCGAGGTCGAAGCGGACGAGGGCGAGCTCGGGGCCGTCGTGCGCGGCGGAGAGGCACCACGTTGCGCCGATCTGCTCGCGCCAGGAGCCGGTGAGGCGCGCCGACTCGTGGACGTGGCCGTGGAGGGTAAGAAGTGGCCGGCGCTCCTCGATGAACCGGCGGATCGCGATGCTGCCGACGTGGACGTCGAGCGGCACGTGCTCGAACGTGCGCCCGTCGAGCGCGGCGCGGTCGAGGCTCGTCCCGTACGGCGGCGCGTGGAAGAGGACGACGGCTCGGGCGAGGTCCTCCTCGCCCGCGAGCGTCGCGAGATCGCGCCCGATCGTCCCGTAGCGCACGTCGGAGGGGTCCGCCGGCGCGGACCGGCACCCCTCCTCCGGCGACACGCATCCGGGCTCGACGTGCCGTGAGACGTCCCAGCGCTCCCAGTCCTTGAGCAGGAACGGCGTCGGCGGCACGCACGCGTAGCCGAGCACCGCGAACGCTCCGAGCGAGACGCGGCGCATGTGGACGTGTTCGAGGAGCCCCTCGGCGGCCAGCTCGTCGAGGGCCCCGGTCTCGGATCTGGGGTCGTCGTTGCCGAGGATCGCGAGGATGCGGGGGTAGGCGTCGCCGAGGCCCTTGCGGAGAGCGGCGAGGCTGGGGCCGAGAGAATCCGTCAGGAAGGCGGACGGGGCGCCCTGCGCGAACGCGTGGGGGAGCAGGTCGCCTCCGAGAAGGAGGGCGGACGGGCGCTCCCGGTCGACCGCCGCGAACAGCTTCTCGTAGCGGTCCGCGTGGCCGTGCAGGTCGGCGGCGAAAAGGCACCTCGTCACGGCCGTCGCATCCCGGCCACAATTATGCCAGCATTGACCGATGGATGAGCTCCGCGTCGAGGTGCGTCACGAGCTGCCGGGTTGGACGCTGGTCTGGACCGAGCTCGAACTCGAGGCCGGCGCCGAGGGCGCACTGGCGCGCCTGCGCGCCGAAGTGGCGGCGAGGGCGCGGGCGAGCCACACGCCGGAGGGGATCGCGGCCCATCCGACCGCGGCGGCGGTGCGGCGGCTGTTCCGTCTGGCCGGTTGCGACCCGACGCGTTACCGGCCCTCCTCCGAGGCGCTGCTGCGCCGCGTGCTCAAGGGCGAAGAGCTGCCGGCGATTCACCCGCTCGTGGACCTCAACAACTGCCTCTCGCTCGAGCTCGTGGTGCCCTCCTGCGTGATGGCGGAGGGAAGCGCAACGCCGCCGTTCACGCTGCGCGCCGGGCGGCCGGGCGAGACGATGGCCTCGATGCGCGGCCCGTTCGACCTCGAGGGCAAGCCGCTTCTGGCCGACGCGGTCGGCCCGTTCGGGACCCCGATCACCGACAGCGAGCGCGTCCGTGTCGGCACGCAGACCAGGCGCGCATGGCTGGTCGCCTACCTGCCGGCAGGCGCCGTCGAGCCGGACTGCGCCGCGGAGGCGCTGCGCCGGCTGCTCGCCGAGGCGCCGGTCGCCCACGTCACGGCGAGCGGCGTCGGGGCGAGCTAGAATCCCTCTCCCGTAGCGGGGTGAGGGAGCCATCATGTCGACACTGGTCCGCATCGCGCACTCGCCGGACGCCGACGACGCGTTCATGCACTACGCCGTGATCCGACGCAAGGTGGCCGCCGAGGGGCTGCGCTTCACGGAGACGCTCGCCGACATCGAAACGTTGAACCAGAAGGCGAAGGAGGGCGCGTACGAGGTCACCGCCGTGTCCCTGCACGCGTTTGCCTACCTCGACGAGCGCTACGCCCTGCTCAATTCCGGCGCATCGCTCGGTGACGGGTACGGTCCGGTCCTCGTGGCGCGCAAGCCGATAACGCGAGAGGGCCTGGCTGGCGCCACGGTCGCCACACCCGGACGGTTGACCTCGGCGCGGCTCGCGCTGCAACTCTGGCAGCCGGCGGTCCGCTGCGAGGACGTCGCCTTCGACAAGGTGATGGACGCGGTCAAGAGCGGTGCGGCGGAGGCCGGCGTGATCATCCACGAGGGCCAGCTCACGTACGCGGACGATGGGCTCGTCAAGGTCGCCGACCTCGGCGCGTGGTGGACCGGCGAGACCGGCACCCCGCTGCCGCTCGGCGGCAACGCGATCCGGCGCGATCTCGGCGACGACCTGATGCGTCGGGTCGCCGCTGTGCTGGAGGCCTCGATCCGCTACGCGCTCGACCACCGCGAGGAGGCCCTCGCCCACGCCCTCGCGTTCGGCCGCGGGTTGGACCGCGCGAGGGGCGATCGCTTCGTCGGCATGTACGTCAACGAGGCGACGCTCGACTACGGCGAGCGCGGGCGGCAGGGGGTCGACCTGTTCTACCGCCGCGCCCAGGAGGCGGGCCTGATCCCCCGCATCCCGGCCACCGATTTCGTGCGCGGCTGACGCGGCCTCGCCGGCGCCGAGCGCTCCCGGCGAGCGCGGGCGCGGCGATAGTGGCCATCGAACTTGTTACAATCCCTTGATGGTCGCGCGCCTGACGTCGGTACCGCACCCTACGACCCCGAACACGGCGCGCAGCGGACCGGCGTCCGATCCCCAACCCCCAGGGAGAGACGAATGAGCGAGACCAGCCGCAGGTACGAGTGGTTCGCCATCGGCGACATCAACGGCTTCTTCGGCCTCATGTTCGACAACGTGACGGTGCTCTCGTTCCTGTTCGGGATCCTGGTGTTCGCCTTCGGCTTCCCGGCCGACATCGTGTACACGAGGATGTTCCCCGGCACCGCGTTCGGCGTGCTGTTCGGGGACCTGGTCTACACGTGGATGGCGTTCCGGCTCGCGAAGAAGACCGGCAACCCGAGGGTCACCGCGATGCCGCTCGGCCTCGACACCCCGTCCACGATCGGCATCGCGCTCGTCGTCCTCGGGCCGGCGTTCGTCTCGCTCAAGGCGCAGGGGATGGAGCCCCGCGCGGCGGCGATGATGACCTGGTACATCGGCATGGCCACCATGGTGATGATCGGGATCATCAAGCTGGTGCTCTCCTTCTGCGGCCGCTGGGTGCAGAAGGTGGTGCCGCAGGCGGGGCTGCTCGGGTCGCTCGCCTCGGTCGCGGTCGCGCTCATCGGGTTCGTGCCGCTGCTCGACATCTTCGGCATGCCCCTCATCGGCCTGATCTCGCTCGGGCTGATCCTGTACAACCTCGTGGCGCGCATCAGGCTGCCCAAGAACGTCCCGGGCGTGCTCGCGGCGATCGCCATCGGGACGGCGCTGTACTACATCCTCGGCCCGCACGGCTGGGTCGGCGGGACGTACGCGCCGTTGCCGGCGTTGAAGCTCCACCTCGGCCTGCCCGTGCCCACGCTGCTCTTTGCCAACGGGTTCGTCGCCGCGCTCAAGTACCTGCCGCTCGCCGTCCCGTTCGCGCTGCTCACCGTGGTCGGCGGGATCAACGTCACCGAGAGCGCCCGCGTGGCGGGCGACGACTTCAACACCCGCAACATCCTGCTCACCGAGGCGGTCGCGACGCTGATCGCCGGCGTGTGCGGGGGCGTCGCGCAGTCCACCCCCTACATCGGCCAGCCGGCGTACAAGGGGATGGGCGCCCGCGCCGGCTACACCGTGCTCACGGGGGTCTTCATCGGCCTGGGCGGGATCCTCGGGTACGTCGGGTACATCGTGGAGCTGATCCCGCGCGCGGTGCTCGCACCGATCCTCATCTTCGTCGCGCTCGACATCATGGTGCAGGCGTTCCTCGCGTGCCCGGCGCGCCACGCCCCCGCGGTCGCGTTCGCCTATTTCCCGACGGTCGCCCGGCTGCTCGCGATCAAGTACGGGACGTTCATTGCCGCGGGCACGCTCGCGGGGCTGCTCGTGAAGGCCGGCAAGGAGCTGCCCGAGGTGTTGGTCACGATCGCGGTCGGCAACGGCTTCATCCTGACGGCGATGCTCTGGGGCGGCTTCCTCGCCGAGCTGATCGACCGCAAGCTCAAGCGCTCGGCGCTCTACCTCGGGATATTGGCGACGTTCTCGTTCTTCGGCGTGATCCACTCGGCGTCTCCCGACGGGAACATGTACCTGCCGTGGACGCTCGCGACCCCGCTGGAGCGCGCGATCCCGTACCAGTTCGCGCTGGGCTACCTCGTTTTCGCGGCGATGCTGCTCCTGCTCTCGCTGTCGAAGGAGAGCAAGGAGCCGCCGCCGGCGGACCTCGAGCACGCCGGCGTGTGAAAACGGCTGACAGCTGGGTTCTCGGGCGCTTGACGCGTCCGGCAGGGCGCGGCTAGGTTGAGCGCCTGCCCATGGCGACCGGCGACGCGACGCTCGACCTCTTCCATCCCCTCGTCCGGCAGTGGTTCGCGGAGCGGGTGGGGGCGCCGACCGAGGTGCAGCGCCTCGCGTGGCCGCGCATCGCCGCGGGCGCGCACGTCCTGGTGACCGCGCCGACCGGGAGCGGCAAGACGCTGGCCGCGTTCCTGTGGGCGATCGACAAGCTGGCCACCGGCGCATGGCCGGGCGGCGCCACCCGGGTGCTCTACGTCTCGCCGCTCAAGGCGCTCAACACCGACGTCCGCCGCAACCTGCTCGGACCGCTGGAGGAGCTGAGGACGCGGTTCGACGCCGCGGGCGAGACGATGGCCGAGGTCCGGGCCTTGACGCGGTCCGGTGACACGCCGGCCGAGGACCGCGCGCGCATGGCGCGCAGGCCTCCCGAGATCCTCATCACGACCCCCGAGAGCCTCAACATCCTGCTCACCTCGCAGCGCGGCCGCGCCGCGCTCTCCGGCCTCGCGACCGTGATCCTCGACGAGATCCACGCGGTGGTCGGGGGCAAGCGCGGCACGCACCTGATCACCGCGGTCGAGCGCCTGGTGGATCTCTCCGGCGAGTTCCAGCGGATCGCGCTGTCGGCGACGGTGCGCCCGCTGGAGCGGGTCGCCGAGTGGGTCGGCGGGTGGGAGCGGCGCGGCGAGGGGCGCGCGGCGGCCTACGCGCGGCGGCGGGTCGAGGTGATCGCCTCGGCGGCCCCGAAGCGCTACGAGCTGGCGGTCCGCTACCCCGGCGGCGCCGAGGACGCGGACGCGCCGGCGGGCCCGGACGCCGTCTGGTCGTGGGTCACCGGCGAGCTGCGCCGGCCGCTCGCCCGCAACCGCTCGACGCTGGTGTTCGCCAACAGCCGGAGGATGGTGGAGAAGCTCACGCGCCTGGTCAACGAGGACGAGGACGCGGAAACCGTCTACTCCCACCACGGCTCGCTCTCGCGCGAGGTCCGCTCGGTCGTCGAGGAGCGGTTCAAGCGCGGGGACCTGCGCGGGATCGTGGCCACCAACTCACTGGAGCTGGGAATCGACATCGGCGCGCTCGACGAGACCGTCCTCGTGCAGACGCCGCCGTCCGTCGCCTCGGCGGTGCAGCGCATCGGGCGCTCGGGCCATGCGGTCGGCGGCGTCAGCCGCGGCACGTTCCTCCCGGTGGTTCCGCGCGACCTGCTCGGCGCGACCGTGATGACCCGGGCGGTGCTCGAGGGCGGCGTCGAACCGGTCCGGCCCGTCGCGGGCGCGCTCGACGTGCTGGCCCAGGTGCTCGTCTCGATGACCGCCGGCCGGACCTGGCAGATAGAGGACCTCTTCGCCGCCGTGCGCTCGAGCGATCCCTACCACGGCCTTTCGCGGCGCCTGTTCGACCTGGTCCTCGAGATGCTGGCCGGCCGCTACGCCGAGGTGAGGATCCGGGAGCTGAAGCCGCTGCTGGCGATCGACCGGGTGGACGGCACCGTGCGCGCCCGTCCCGGCGCGGACCGGGTCGTGTACCTTTCGGGCGGCACGATCCCCGACCGCGGCTACTTCCACCTCAGGGTCGCCGACAGCGGCGCGCAGCTCGGCGAGCTGGACGAGGAGTTCGTCTGGGAGCGCGCCATCGGCGACACGTTCACGCTCGGCGTGCAGACGTGGCGGATCGAGACGATCACCCACAACGACGTCCTCGTGCGACCGGCGCGCGCCCGCTCGGCGATGGCGCCGTTCTGGCGCGCCGACGAGCGCGACCGCGGGTTCGAGTTCTCGGACCGCGTCGGGCGCTTCCTCGAGGCGGCCGAGCCCCGGCTCGACGACCCGGGCTTCCGGGCGGCGCTGGAGACCGAGCACTGCCTGCAGCCGGGCGCCGCGAGCGGCCTGCTGCGCCACCTCCAGGCGCAGCGGAGCGCGACCGGCGCGCTGCCGCACCGGCACCGCCTGGTGGCCGAGCGGGTCGCCGACCCGCAGGGCAAGGGCGGGCAAGCGCAGCTCATCCTGCACACGCTGTGGGGCGGACGGGTCAACCGGCCGTTCGCGCTGATGCTGCGCGCCGCCTGGCAGGCTCGCGAGGGCACGCCCCTCGAGGTGATCCACGACGACGACTGCGTGGTGGTCAACCCGCCGGTCGAGCTCCAGGCCGAGAAGCTGCTCTCGCTGCTGGATGCCGGGTCCGTGGAGCGCCTGCTCCGCGAGCAGCTCGAGAGCAGCGGGTTCTTCGGCGCCCGCTTCCGCGCCGCCGCCTCCTGCGCACTCCTGCTCCCGCGCGAGGGTTTCCGGCGGCGCACGCCGCTGTGGCTGTCGCGCCAGCGCGCCAAGGAGCTGCTCGAAGCCGTGCAGCGCTTCGACGATTTCCCGATGGTGCTCGAGGCGTGGCGCACGTGCCTGAACGACGAGTTCGACCTGGGCAGCCTGCGCCTCGTGCTCGACGAGCTGCGCGACGGGCGCATCGAGCTGGCGCAGGTCACGACCTCGGCGCCGTCGCCGTTCGCGGCGAACGTGAGCTGGAGGCGCGTCAACGAGCTGATGTACGAGGACGACGCGCCGACCGGCGGACGGTCGGCGGTGCGCGCCGACCTGCTGCACGAGCTGGCGTTCGCCGCGCACCTGCGCCCGCGCCTCGCGCGCTCGCTCGTCGAGACGTTCCGGAGCAAGCTCCAGCGCACCTTCCCCGGCTGGGCGCCGCGTTCCGCGGAGGACCTGCTCGCGTGGCTCGTGGAGCGCGCCGTGATCCCGGTCGGGGAGTGGCGGGAGCTGCTGGCGGCGATCGAGCGCGACCACGGGGCCGAGCCCTCGTCGCTGGCGGACGCGCTGTCGTCGAAGGTCGTCGCGGTGGCGTGGAGCGAGGGCGCGCCGCCCGTCGCGGTAGCCGCGGTCGAGAACCTCCCGCGGATCCTGCGGGCGCTCGGGCGTCCGCCGGCCGACGTGGTTCTGAGCTCGGTGAGGCTGGACGGGGCGGCCGCAGCCGAGGCGTCGGAATCGCTCGAGAGGTTGCCCGTCCGCCGGGACGGACCCGTGGAATCCGAGGAGGAGGGCGACCCGCTCGCCGACCTGATCGCCGAGTGGCTGAGGTACTACGGGCCGGTCGAGCCGGCGCTGATGGCCGAGACGATGGGCCTCGCGCCCGATACCGCACGGGGCGCGGTCGAGGCGCTCGCGGACCAGCAGCGCGTGGTCGTCGACGAGCTCACCGAGGGCGCGGCCGGCGTCGAGGTGTGTGACGGCGAGAACCTCGAGATGCTGCTCAGGCTCGCCCGCGCGGCGGCGCGCCCCGAGTTCGAGACGTTGCCGGCGGACGCGGTGGCACCGTTCCTCGCCGCGTGGCAGGGGCTCGGCGGTCGAGGCGCCGGCGTGGCGGACCTGCAGGCGGTGCTCGAGCGCCTGCTCGGCCACGGCGCGCCCGCAGGGGCGTGGGAGGAGGAGATCCTGCCCGCCCGGCTCGATCCGTACATGCCCGCATGGCTCGACACGCTGCTCGCGGAGACCGGTCTCGCCTGGCTGGGGTGCGGGCGGGAGCGGCTCGCGTTCGTCCTCGACGAGGAGAGGGACCTGATCTCGGGTCGAGCGCCGGGCGGCGAGCATGAAGCCGCCGCCGAATCGGCCGCGCTCGACGTTGTGATGCCGGCCGGCCCGGGGCGGTTCACGTTCGAGGAGCTGGTGGCCCACTCGCGGCTCGGGTCGGCCGAACTGACGCGCCGGTTGTGGGACCTCGCGTGGAACGGGTCGGTCGGGAACGACTCGTTCGCGGCCGTACGGCGGGGGATCGCGTCGAGGTTCCGGCCCGCCGAGGTGGCGGCGATGCCCGAGTCACGGCGTGGCCGCGCCTCGCAGTTCGACCGCTGGCGCGGGTCGCGGCCGTTCGCGGGGTCCTGGTTGCGGGTGGCCGCGGACGACGAGACGCCGGACCCGATCGAGCGGGACGAGCTCGACAAGCGCCGCGCTCGACTCCTGTTCGAGCGCTACGGCGTCGTCTGGCGCGAGCTCCTCGAGCGCGAGCTGCCGGCGCTGCAGTGGCCCCGGGTGTTCCGCGCCCTGCGCCTGATGGAGTTGGGCGGGGAGGCGGTCGCGGGCCAGTTCTTCACTGGCGTGGCGGGGCTCCAATTCGCATCGCACGCCGCGCTCCGGCGGCTCCGCGACGGACTGCCCGAGGATCGGATCTGGTGGACGAGCGCGGCCGACCCGGCCTCACCGTGCGGCCTCGGCCTGGGCGGCCTCGAGGCGCCGTTGCCGCGCCGCGCGGCGACCTCACACCTCGTCTTCCACGGCCGCCGCCTCGTGGTCGTCTCGGAGCGCCGCGGGCGGCGGCTGACGATTCGGGTCGCGGCGGACCACCCGCAGCTACCGGAGTACCTGGGGTTCCTCAAGGTCATGCTGACCCGTGCCGTGCGACCGATGCGTGCGATAGTCGTCGAGACCGTGAACGGGGAAGCGGCGGCCGCGAGCGCATTCCGAGTTCTCTTCGAGAAGCTCTTTCACACCGTCAAGGACGCGGGCGCCGTACGCCTCATGCGGCGCTACTGATCTGAGCGCCCGGCCCGCGGCGGCGATCGGCGTTGGTTTGGCGGCGTGGTTGGCGGCCGCGCCTGGCGACCCGCAGCCCGCCGATCATGCGTCAAACTGAGCGATGCTGATCACGTTTGCCGGAGCCGGCGCCATCTTCCGGCAGCGATAGGGCTTCGTGCGATCCCGCTAGAACTCAGTCTAAATTAGGCTGTGCACGATATTTGGCGAATCGGCCCACGGCGGCGCAGCTTCCCCTTGACACTGATCATCATTGAGGTATGGTCATCGATGAGATGCCCCGCCGCATGGATCAGCTGCAGTTCCGCGTCCTCGAGGTCCTGGCCGAGTCCCCGAACCCCGAAGGCGCCGGTGCGCTGGTCCGGCGTTTGTCGGCGCGCGGTTTCCACGGCAGCCAGGCGACCCTCGGCCGGGCGCTGCGGGTGCTGGACGAGCGCGGCTACACCCTGAGGTTGAGCAACAAGGGACGCGTGCTCACGCCCTCCGGCCGGCACTGGCTCGCCGGCGCGCGGCACCGGCAGGAGACGCACCGCTGGACGCAGGACACGCTCACGGCGGTCGGTCAGTCCACATTGACCGAGCTGCGGCAGTCGATGGTGGCGCGCCTGGCGTTGGAGCGCGCCATCGCGCGCCTCGCCGCGGAGAACGCCTCCCCGTCGGAGATCGCGGAGCTGGGCCGCATCATCGCAGGGCACAGGGACGACCTGGCGGGCGGAGGGCGAGGCGCCGAGGAGGCGGTCGAGTTCCACGTCGCTCTCGCCAAGGCCTGCGGAAACCGGTTCCTGGCGTCCGCGGCCGATCTCGTTCGCACGAGCTCCGAGGCCCTGGAGAACCTCATGTACCACCTCGGGGCGACGGTCGGCGGCTCGTACGGGGAGCATATCGAGGTCGTCCAGGCGATCGCCACGAGAAACCCGGACGCCGCGGAGCGGGCGATGGTGACGCACCTGGACGAGTTGATCCGGCAGATCGATCTCTTGCTGTCCCGTCTGAGCGACGGCGCCTCGCAGCCGGCGCCGGACGGCTCGGATGACGGAGAACCGAGAAGGAACAAGAAGGGTGCGGGTGCGGGACGCGCCGTGCGTCCGGCGGGGTCGCCCCTTGGGGAGTGAGCGGCCGGTGCAGGCCGCTCGAACACTGTTGTCCTCAGGAAGGAGGAGCGGCATGGCAAGGATACGAGTTGCGGTTCTCAGCGTACTGATAGGTGCGGTCGTTTTGGCCATCTCGACGACCGCGCTGGCGCAGTACACGACAAGCGGCGCGGTCTTCGGCAAGGTTGCCGGGCCTGACGGGAGGCCTCTCCCCGGCGTGACGGTGACCCTCAAGTCGCCCCAGCTCGCCAACCCGCTCGTCGCGACCACGGACGCCAACGGATCATACCGGTTTGGCGACATCGTCCCGGGAACCTACACGCTGTCGGCTGACCTCTCAGGGTTCGTGGCGAGCGGGATGGAGCAGGTCATCGTAAGGGTCGGGAGCGCGCTGCGGCTCGACATCGAGATGGCTCAGGCCAAGGGCGTCAAGGAGCAGGTCGCGGTGACGGCCGCCGCGCCGCAGATCGAGACGGTCAAGTCCCAGGTCAACAAGTACATCAGCTTCCGGGAGATCCAGAACCTGCCGCTGCAGAACCGGCAGTTCCTCGATGTCCTGCAGACGCTGCCCGGCGTGACCGGCGGTGTCCCATCGGGCGCCTATATCAGCCGCGGACCGGCCAACAGCGTCAGCATCCACGGCGGCCGCACCAACGAGAACGACTTCCTGCTCGATGGCGCCTCCAACAACGACAAGAGCGACCTCAACTACGACGACATCGCCTCCGTCGACGTGTTCGCGGGGCCCAGGGAGGACGCCGCGGGGCTGGCCGGGCGGACGTTCCAGGTCGGCACCGCGCTGCAGACCTACAGCCTCGACGCCGTCCAGGAGGTGCAGGTCTCGACCTCGCTGATGGCCGCGGAGTTCGGCAGCGGCGGGTCCGGCGGCGTCATCAACGTGATCACGCGCAGCGGAACCGACCTCCTGGCGGGAAGTGCGACCGTCCAGACGCAACGGGACGCCTGGGTCAAGGGCAGCACACAGACGATCAGGCGTAACATCGGCGCACTGTCGCTCGGCGGCCCGATCGTGAAGGGCAAAACCTTCTACTTCGGGACGTACGAGCGCGACGACCACAAGCTCGGGATCGATTTCTCGGAGCCCAGCTACATCGTTCCGGACTACCTCCGCAACCCGAAGTCGGACCTCACCGCGAACCACACGGTGCGGGACCGGGCCACGTTCAAGCTCACGGAGATGTTCTCGCCGTCGAACAGCCTCACTTTCACCAGCAACTACATCGACGAGCGTGCCGACGCGCTCGACACCGTCTTCCGCATCCGCCAGTTCTCGGACACCGTCGACGGCGCCTACGGGAACAAGTCGTTCGGGGGCGTTCTGCGCGACCTGGCCGTGCTCGGCGACGGCAAGATGACGCTCGAGTCGGTCGTCAACGCCACCGGCGTCAATCGCGACTTCACCTCTTCCACGGGGGTGCCGCGCACCTGCACCTCGGTCTACGACAACCAGGGGAACTACATCGACTTCTACTGCACCGGGACGAATTCCCCCGACACCTCGAACAAGATCTCCACGCTCGGTTGGAGCGAGAAGCTCTCCTACGCGACCAACCACGCGTTCAGCAAGTTCGGCGTCGGCCTCGACTACTTCAAGCAGGCCTCGCAGCAGGCGGAGTACTGGGACTACTCCGTCGACCCGTTGTACGGGAACCAGTGGGCGCATCAGGCCGGGGAGAACATCTCGGCTTCGGTGACCGACGCGTATGCGTTCGGCCAGACGGACTGGTTCGTCAACCCCAAGACGACCCTGAACCTCGGCGCGCGCGTTGGGCACGACAACCTCGTCAAGGCCAACACCTTCGAACCGCGGCTCGGCGTCGCGTACGACCCTAACGGCGACGGCAAGCAGGTCATCCGCGCCGGCTTTGGCCTCTACCACGACCGCTCCAATCTGATCGGCGCCACGGGCTCGCTCCGGGCCCCGTACCTGTTCGGCAACTACGACGCGAACGGCAACATCATCCCGCCGACGGGCGTCCCCGAAACGGTCGTCGACCCCAACATCAAGCTGCCCAACATCTACAAGTTCGTCCTCGGCTATCAACGGCAGATCGGGAGTCACACCACGGCCGGAGTGACGTTGTTCGCAAACCTGAGCCGCGACCTCTTCTACCAGCAGACCCTCAACCGCGCCGACGCCGAGGGCAACCGGCCCGACCCGACCAAGGGCGACATCACCTACTACGGTAACTACGGCAAGAGCGACGTGTACGACCTCGAGTTGGAGTTCCACCACCTCTTCAACAACGGCTCGATGGTTCAGGCGAGCTACACCTACGAGCACGCGTACGGCAACTCGACGTTCGACTTCATCTCCGGCAACGACCCCATCAACTACGCCGTCTACCAGGCGGGCCAGATCCAGCCGCAGGACGTCTGGGGCCCGCTCTCGGATTCGCTCGAGCACAACGTGAAGCTCTCCGGGGTGTTCCTGCTGCCGTGGGGGTTCCAGGTCGCGCCCAGCGTCAGCTGGAACAGCGGCGGCCGCTACTTCTGGTACACGAGTTGGTACGAGCTGCCCAGCTACTACGAACACTTCGCGTTCTATGGCGGCGGCTACAACGAGAAGAAGATCGGGTCGTACTTCGACGGGGACATTCGCGTGGCCAAGAACTTCAAGGTCGGCGACACCAACCTGCTCGCCTTCTTCGACATGTTCAACGTCACTGACCGCATGAACGTGCTGGACCGCAATGGTCTCTACGCCTACAACTACGGTTCTCCGATCGGCAGCGCGGGCACGGTGTACTACAAGAACTTCCAGACAGCCGAGCACTACGGTCCGCGGCGTTCGGCCCAGTTCGGGGTCCGGTTCTCGTTCTAGAAGGACGTAGCGCTTGAGCCATCGGACCACTTCCACCTTGTTCGCCTGCGGGGCCGCATGCGGCGGCCCCGCAGGGCTGTCGCCCGTGTCGACACCGGCCATCATGCGGGGCGAGGTACCCGGTCTCGTAGGGTCCCCGGCAAGGAAAGGCGGCTTATGAAGAAGCTCGTTCTGTTCATCCTCATCCCGGTACTGGTCGTCGCCACCGCCGTCGTGGTGGCGCAACTCAACCGGCCCGGGCTGTCGCGGCTTCGCGTCGTGCTCGCGGGGGATCCCGGCACGCCGCAGACGGAGTCGTTCCGCAAGCTGCTCGCCCAGCACGTGAAGCGCGTCAGCGTCATCCCGGTCCTCGATCTCGCCAAGGCGGATCTCTCCAAGGCCGACGTGCTGATCGTCAGCGGTGAGACGATGAAGATCACCAAAGGCGAGTTCCACATGAAGCCGGGGCCTGCGGGGGTCACGCTGGATTCGCTTCCGATCCCCACGGTGCTGATCGGGGGGATGGGCGCGAGGATCGCGGACAACCTCGACCTCAAGCTCGGCTGGCGACATGGTTGAATGTGCCTATACAACAGGGCCGTCGTGTCACGGCCCCAGCATCCGATCTTCAAAGGCCCTCTCCCGGTCGAGATGAGCATCCAGAACACGCCGACGCCGCCTGGTTACTTCCAGTGGGCGTTCGTCAAAGACTGCCCCAAGACGCTGCCCACGGTGGCGATCCTGAAGAAGGAGGGGTACCCGCCGCCGCCCGAGGAGATCGGGAAGACGCCTCCCAAGGACGACGAGGGTGAGCCGGGCATCGTGACCGGCGACGCGGGTTTCATGGATTCCCCGGACGCGGAGGCGATCGCCGGCGGCATCCACATGAAGGGGCCGGACTACATCTCCATCGGCCGGCAGGGCCACATCCTGCAGTGGGGGTTCTACGGCTCGCCCGACGAGATGACCGAGACCGGCAGGCGAGTGTTCCTCAACGCGGTCTACTACATCTCGACGTTCAAGGGTGCGCCGGTTCTGGCGCTGCGGGACCAGACCCCGAGGGACGACCTGGCCCTGACGCTCGGCTTCCTGGACGCCTTCTACAAGGACAAGCCCGACGAGGTGCTGCAGCGCGAATTCGGCAAGGACATCCCGGCCGAAGCCAAACTGCCGCGGGACGCCCGCCGCGCCTGGTTCCTCTCGATCCGCCCCTACCTCTACCACGAGGGCGACGCGTGGACCGGCCGGTTCGTCATCGACCCGGACGCCAAGGCGCTCGGGATCCCCAACTATGACGAGAAGCTGCTCGAGCGCTGTGTCACCGACCTCGAGCACGGTTCGGACGTCGAACGGGCGCACCGCCTGCTCGCCCGCTACACGGACGAGCATTTCGCCACCCCCGCCGAGTGGCGGAGTTGGCTCGACGAGAACGGCCGGCAGCTCTACCTCTCGGACACCGCCGGGTACAAGTTCCGAGCGGCGTCAGCCTCGGCATCGGCGAAGGCCGCCGCGGCGCCTCGCCCCGACGCCGCGGCGCGCGCGGTCGGCCTCGAGCTGTGGGGCTACCGCGGGAAGGACAAGATCTCGAGCGAGCTGCGGGTGAAGGTGGCGCCCGAGTACCACGTCTATGCGCCGAATACCCGGCAGAGTGCGATGACGGTGTTCGCGATCCGGCTGCCGAAGGACTCGCCGTTCACGTTCGAGGAGACACCCGTCATCCCGACACCCCCCGGCGGGAACATCAGCGGTCACTTCACCGTGCCGCTGAAGATCAAGGGCGCCGGCAAGCGGGTCTCGGTACTGGTGGACTACCAGGCGTGCACCGAGCAGTTCTGCCTGCAGCCCGTCGCCGGCAAGGAGATCTCGTTTGAATTGCGCGGAAACTGACCCCCTGTTCAGGCGATCGGTCGCTTCGAACCGTCCCTCTTCCGTTGGGGCCGGCGCCGGACCGAAGCCGGCTTCACGAACCACGGAGAGGATAGCCATGCACGCTGCCTCACGTATCACTTCCCTCCTCGGTGCGGGGCTGCTCATCCTGGCGGCCCCGCCCGCCTTTTCCGCCGCCCCGACCCCCGTCACGGTGCAGGCGAGCGTCGGCGACGCCCCGCTCGCGCCGGGGTCTGCAGCCGAAATTGCCGTCAAGGCGACGCTGGCGTCCGGCTGGCACATCTACTCGCTGACCCAACCCGCGGGAGGGCCGGTCCCGACCACCGTCAAGCTCGATCCGTGCGGACCGCTGCAGACGGCCGGGCCGGTGAGGCAGGGCTCGTTCGAAAAGCACGCGGAACCCGCGTTCGGAGTGGACGTCGAGTCGTTCACCGGCGCGGCGGAGTTCTGGGTGCCGGTCAAGGTGGTGGCGACGGCCGAGCCGGGGACCACCACCTGCACGGTGCGGGTTCGCTGCCAGGCGTGCGACGGCAAGGTGTGCCTGGCGCCGGCGGACTACGTCGCCGAGGTCAAGCTCGTCGTGGCGAAGAAGGGTGCGGTCAAGCACGCGGCGAAGACCACGGAGAGCGCGCCGGCCGAGAAGCCGAAGGAGGCCGCCAAGCCGGCGCCCAAACCGGCGGGCATGGACCTGCGCGCGCTCTACGAGGCCCTGCTCCTCGCCAGGCCCGACCGCGACGCGTACGGCAAGCTCGCCAACCTCGTGCCCGACCTGCTCCAGAAGAAGACGTTCGAAGGCGAGGACGCCTACTACGCGGGCATGCTGTGGATGCTGTACGACTCCGAGGCCGAAAAGGACGAGGACACGGCGGAGATGACCGAGGTCGCGAAGTACCTCGAGGCGTACCTCGCGTCGCCCGACTCGTCGAGGCACGCGGAATCGGCCGAGGCGAATCTGATCGCGGCGTACGCTTCGCTCAAGCGATTCGACGACGCGCTGGCGCGGTACGAGGCGTTCGCCAAGCACTACAAGTGGCGGTCCAGGACCAACGACCTGCGGACGTACGCCACGAACTACGAATTCGCGACCGCGGAGCTGGTACGTGCGCTGGCCGAGGCCAAACGGTGGCCGGACGTCGAGAAGGTCGCGCAGCCGTCGCTGGAGTACCTCGAGAACCGGCGCTCGAACGACGGCGGGGAGATCGCCGACACCGCGAGCTACCTGGTCGAAGCCCTCGAGGCCCAGAAGAAGAACGACGAGCTCGCGAAGCTCAAGGAGGACGTGTCGAAGCAGCTCCACGACGGCGACAAGATGGTGACGTTGGTGGACCTGGTCAGGACCCGACGGCAGGTCGAGGCGCTCGAGAAGACCGACCCGCCCGCCGCCCTGAAGGTGCTGGAGGCGGCCAAGGACCTCTACACCAAGGCGGAGTGGGAGCGCGACTACGACACCACCGACCGCCGCCTCAAGCTGCACGACCAGCCCGCGCCGGGTCTGGAAGGCGATGCGTGGGTGAACTCCGAGCCGCTGACGCTCGCCGCGCTGCGCGGCAAGGTCGTCGTCCTCGACTTCTGGATGACGTGGTGCGGCCCGTGCCGCGCCTCGTTCCCGAGGATGGAGGCGTTCGCCAAGAAGCACGCCGCCAAGGGTGTCGTGGTGATCGGCGTGACCGAGAACCAGGGCTACGTTCTCAACAAGGAGGGCAAGCAGCTCCGCGGCGACAAGGACGCCAAGCTGACCTGGGACGAAGAGATCCCGCTGGTCAAGCAGTTCGTCAAGGACTTCGGGATCACCGTGCCGGTCTCGATCGGTCGCGTCCCTACCGACACCAAGGAAAAGTACCCGAGTGCGCGAATGCTGCACGACTACGGCGTGCCGTTCTTCCCGTCGGTCGCGGTCATCGACCGGAAGGGCGACGTGCGGTTCATGGGCTTCGCCGAGGAGAAGGCGTTCGAGGCCCTGATCACCAAGCTGGAGGGGGAGCCCGCCAGCTAGCAGCGATCGTTCCACCTTGCCAACGCGTGCCTGCCGGCCCCCGGCGGGCACGCATCTATCTGGGCCCGGGTTTGGCGGCGCGCGGCGGCCCACCGAGCTGATGGCACGAGGTCGGCCCCCGGGTCGCGAAATCGGTCTAGAATAATGAATAGCCTCACAGCCGGGCTGCTCGTCACTGAGACGCGTCTTGGGTGACTGTCGGTGCGTCGTTGCTCGCTCGGAAAGGGTGACCATGAAGAGGATGGTCCTCGTAGCGCTCCTCCCGGTGGTGGTACTGGTGGCTCTACTGGCAGTCCCGCTTCTCCGGCGGCCCGGCCTGGGGAGCCTGCGCGTGGTCTACGCCGGGGACCCTGGCACGGCGCAGACTGAGTCGTTCCGGAAGTTCCTCGCCAAGCACGTCAAGAGCGTTACGGTGATCCCCGTTCTCGACCTCGCCAAGGCGGACCTCTCGGCCGCCGATGTGCTCATCGTGGGCGGCCGGACGGTGACCAGGGTTAACGGCGAGACGCAGGTTCTGCCGATGCCGGCCGGGATCACGCTGGATACGGTGGCCGTCCCCACCGTAATGGTCGGCCCAAACGGGTCGCGGGCCCTGGCTGACCTGGACCTGAAGCTCGGCTGGGGCCACGGTTGAGACTGCTTATACAACAGGGCCGTCGTGACACGGCCCCAGCACCCGATCTTCCACGGGCCTCTTCGGGTCGAGATGAAGATCGACACCACGCCGACACCGCCCCAGTGCTTCAAGCTGGCGTTCGTCAAGGAGTGCCCAAAGACGCTTCCGACGGTCGCGATCCTCGAGAAGGAGGGGTACCCACCTGCTCCCGACGAGACGGGACAGACGCCTCCGAGGGACCTCGAGCCCGAGCTCGGCGTCGTCACCAGCGACAGCGGCTTTCTCGATTCTCCGGATACCGAGGTGATCGCCGGTGGTGTCCAGGAGATGGGTCCGGACTGGTTCGCGATCGCGAGACAGGGCCACTTCCTGCAGTGGGGGTTCTCCGGATCGCCGGACGAGATGACCGAGACCGGCCGGCGCATTTTCCTGAACGCGGTGTTCTACGTCTCGACGTTCAAGGGTGCTCCGATTCTGGCGTTCCGCGAGGAGGAACCGAGAGACGATCTCGTGAACGCCCTGGTCTCCGTGGACGGCGGATCCCGGGAGGATGCCGAGGTGGAGCTTCAATTCGACTTCGGTAGGACCATCCCGGCCGAGGCGTGGCTTCCGCGCGAGGCCCGCCGTGCCTGGTTCCTTTCCGTCCGTCCGTTCCTGTACCACTACCGCGACGGTGTGGAGGACCTCGGTCGCTTCGTTGTCGACGGCGACGCCCGGACGCTGGGTATCCCGAACTACGACCCGAGACTGCTCGAGCGCTGTGTGGCGGACCTCGAGCGCGGAGCGGACACCGAGCGGGCCCACCGCCTTCTCGCACGCTACACCGACGAGCACTTCGCGCAGCCCGCAGAATGGCGCCGCTGGCTGGACGAGAACGAGAAGAGGCTGTTCTTCTCGGACGCCGCTGGGTACAAGTTCCGCAGCACGTCGGTTGTCGGCGCGCGACCCGTCCCGGCACCGCACCGCGACGACGCGGCACAGGCCGTCGGCTTGGAGATCTACGAGGCTGGCCTGAAGGAGGCCGGCACGATCAGCCGCATGCTCAAGGTGAAGGTCGCGCCCGGATACCACGTCTACGCACCCAACAGCCGGCAAACCGCGATGGCCGTGTTCGCGGTTCGGCTGCCGAGAGACTCGGCGTTCACGTTCGTCGAGGCGCCTGCGATCCCGACTCCCGCGGGCGGCAACATCAGCGGGCACTTCAGCGTCCCGCTGAAGCTGAGGGGTGCTGGAAAGCGAGTCACCATGCTGGTGGACTACCAGGCGTGCACGGCGCAGTTCTGCCTCCAGCCCGTGGCAGGCAGGCAGGTCTCCTTCGACGTGCGCAGGAGGTGAGCGTCTCCGCTTGGACCCGGTCCGTCGGCGCCGTGGCTCGGTGCCGCCCGCCCGCCACGGCCCGAAGGCGACCCTACGGAAGGCAGTACATTGTCCAATTGGGACGCAGTCGCGTCAGTGGAGATCTGGAAAAGGTAGAATTCAAAAGGTACGTAGAGGCACACACGCCCATGCGCCGAACATCCCCCCGGTATCGGCCGGACCCGATCACGCGTTTCCGCCGCCCAACGGCGAGGAGAAGCTCCAGACTCCCTGCGGCCGGGGTGTTCGCAGCGTGCACACTCGCCGTCGTGGCGCTCGCCGGGACCGGCTGCCGCCGCGCGTCGCCGGACGCCGGAGGAAGTTCGGCGCCCTCCGGTGACCTCGTCGTCCACCGCGGCACGTTCAGGGGGCGCGCGCTGCTGACCGGAGAGCTCAGGGCGGAACGCGCCGCAAAGATCGATGCGCCCGCGACCGAGGAGTGGCAGCTGGTGATCAAGTGGCTCGAGAAGGACGGAACGCCGGTCAAGGCGGGGCAGCGGGTCGTCGAGTTCGACAGCTCCACCCTCTTGGCCGGGCTCGAGGAGAAGCGGCTCGCGGTGATCTCCGCGCTGCGCGAGGAGGAGCAGGAGGAAGCCCGGGGCGCGGCGGACGTCGCCGACAAGGGGCTCGCGCTCGAGAAGGCCAGGATGGCGCTGGAGAAGGCCGAGATCGACGCGGCGGTTCCGGAGGAGCTCGTGAGCCGCAGGGACTTCCAGGACCTGCAGCTGAAGCTCGAGAAGGCGCGCGTCGAGGTCGTGAAGGCGGAAGACCAGCTCGAGGCTGCGAGGAAGGCGGACCGCGCGAGCCTGGCGGTCCGCAGGATCGCGCGCGAGGGCGCACAGCGCGAAGCCCGGACGGCGGAGGACGCGATCGACCGCCTCACGGTGACGGCGCCTCGGGACGGCATCTTCCAGATGGCGGAGCATCCGTGGGAGGGGCGGACGTTCCAGACGGGCGACTCGGTGTTTCCCGGCTTCGCCCTCGCGTTCATCCCCGAGCCCGCGAGCCTGATGGTGGAAGCGTCGCTGGTTGACGTCGACGACCGCTCGATCGGCGTCGGCATGCCCGTGGCCTGCACGCTCGACGCCTACCCGGAGCGCGGGTATGCGGGGAAGGTCGTGGGCATCTCGCCGGTCGCGCAGGAGCCGTCGCGCGGCTCGCGACGCCGGGCGTTCCGCGTGAGCGTCACGCTGGATTCGGTGGACGAGGCGAGGATGCGCGTCGGTATGTCGGTGAAGGTCGAGGTGGAGACCGCACGCGAGCCGGACGTCCTCCTGGCCCCCCGCGCCGCACTTGACCCCGGCGGGGCGCTTGCGAGAGCGCGCCTCGCCAACGGCCGCTTGGTGAAGGTCGCGCTCGGTCCTTGCTCGGCCCAGGACTGCGTGGTCGTCGGCGGCCTCACCGAGGGGACGCGGCTCGAGATGTTCCGGAAGGAAACACCATGACGTGGGCGCTTCCCAGGAGCGGTCGCGAGCGCCTGTGGGTGGCGGCCGTCGGGGCGGCCGTGCTCGTCGGAGCGTGGCTCGCGGTCGGCCCGGACGGGCTGCTCCGGCGCAGCGACGCGCTCACCGTGACACGCGGGGACGTCGTCCTCTCGGTCCCGGTCTCGGGCACGCTGAAGGCCGTCGCCAGCGAGCGGATCGGCCCGCCGCAGCTCTCCGACTTCTGGGCCTTCAAGATCGCCTTCCTGGCGCCGGAAGGCGGCGAGGTGAAGGCCGGTCAACCCGTGGTCGGTTTCGATACGAGCGAGCTCCAGACCGAGCTGGACAAGAAGCGAGCCGAGGCCGACCAGGCCCGGCAAGAGGCCCAGAAGAGGCGGAGCGAGCTGGACGTCGCGGCGCAGGACACCCGCCTGCAGCTCGCCGAGGCTGAGGCCGCCCTCCGTCGCGCGGATCTCAAGATGGAAATCCCGCCCGAGCTGCAGGCCGGCAAGGACGTCAAGAAGGCCGCCCTCGAGCGCGATCAGGCGGCCCGGGAGGTCAGGTACCTGAAGGACAAGGAGGCGAACGACCGTAAGGGCGCCGATGCCGAGATCTTCCGGCTCCGCGAGATCGAGCGGCGGGCCGCGGGGCGCGTCGTCACGATCCAGGACGGGATCTCGCGGATGACGGTCACCGCCCCGCGCGCGGGCACCGTCATCTATATCGCGAACTGGCGCGACGAGAAGCGGAAGGTCGGCGACACGCTCTGGCGCGCCGACGCGGTGATGGAGATTCCGGACCTGTCGCGGATGATGGCTGTCGGCCAGGTGGACGAAGCGGACTCGGGGCGGCTGGCGCTCGGGCAGCGAATCACGCTGAGGCTGGACGCGCACCCCGACGTGGAGTTCTCCGGCACCCTGAGCCGGATAGCGCAGGCGGTGGAGCTCAAGACCCGCACCAGCCTGGAGAAGGTCGTGAGCGTCGAGGTCGCCCTCGATACCACCGACAGGATGCGCATGCGGCCCGGGATGCGCTTCGTGGGAAAGGTGGAGGTCGGGAGGGTTCGGAGCACGGTGCTGGCGCCGGCCGAGGCCGTGATCGCGACGCCGCACGGTCCGACGGCGCTGCGGCGGACGCGCTTCGGGACGCGCGCGACGGCCGTGCAGATCGGGGCACGCAACGACCAGTTCGTGCAGGTCCTCTCCGGTCTCCAGCCCGGGGACCGTCTTGCGCGGCCCCGGGCCGGGAGCACCCGGCCATGACGCGTCGGGTCGTCCTCATCGGCGCATCGGCCGTAGGCGCGGGCGTGCTCCTCGGGACCTTTGCGGTGAGCCGGCTCCAGGGCTCGCGCGTTCCGACCGCCCGTGTCGGCCGCGAAGACTTCGTGGTGCGCATCGCCTGCGAGGGGACGCTGCGTGCGGCCAAGGCCACGACCATCACGGTTGCCAGCGACGTCGAGCGTCCGGCGAAGATCGCGTGGATCGCCGGCGACGGGAGCCTGGTGAAGGCGGGCGAGGTCATCGTGCGGTTCGACCCGACCCAGTTCGAGACGGCGCTGGTCAAGAGCGAGGCGCAGCGGTCGACGGCGGACGAGAAGATCGTGAAGGCGGAAACGGAGGCTGCCGCGACCCGCCACGGCCTCGACCTGGACGCGGCGATGGCCGCGCGGGAGGCCGAGAACGCCCGCACGTTCGCGAGCCGGGACGCCCAGATCTACTCGCGGTTCGAGATCATCGAATCGGAACTCGACGCCGCGCTCGCCTCGGCGCGCCAGGAACACGCCGAGAGCGTCCGCACCACGAAGCAGGAGGTCGCGAGGACCGACCTGGCGCTGCTCGACATCGAGAAGCGGAAGGCCGACCTCGAGATCGCCCAGTCGCGGCGCGGCCTCGCGGCGCTGCAGCTGACCGCACCGCACGACGGCATCCTCGTCCTCCGGCGCGACTGGCGCGGGAACACCCCCAGGGTGGGCGACACGGTCTGGCGAGGGTTCGAGATGGGCGAGATCCCGCATCTCGACAGCATGGAGGCGGACGTGCTCGTGCTCGAGGCGGACGCCGGCGGTCTCGCCGTGGGTCAGAAGGCCGAGGTGTTCCTCGAGTCGCAACCCGGCGTCGCGCACGCGGCCACGGTTCGCCAGGTGGACACGCTGGCGCGCCCACGCCTGCGCGGCTCGCCGCTGCAGTTCTTCGGCGCGGTGCTCGCCGTCACGGGCGGCGACCCCGCGGCGATGAAACCCGGCCAACGGGTGCGGGCGGTGCTCACGCTGGCCGAGCGTGCCGCCGCTCTCGTGGTCCCGAGACAGGCGGTGTTCGGCAAGGACGCCGGCAAGATCGTGTACCGCAGGCGAGCGTTGGGAGGGTTCGAGCCGCGCGACGTGAAGCTCGGGCCGGCCGCGCTGGGGCGCGTGGTGGTGGAGAGCGGCCTCGCCGAGGGCGACGTCGTCGCGCTCGCGGACCCGACGCGTGCTCGTGCGGCCCCGACGCCCGGCCGGTCCCAGGCGGCGCCGGCGCCGCGGGGGGGCGTGTGAACTTCGGGGAGGCCGCGAGCCTCGCCCGGCGCAACCTCAAGGCGCACCGATTGCGGTCGGTGCTCTCGATGCTCGGCATGGTGTTCGGCGTCGCCGCGGTCATCGGCATGCTCTCGATCGGGGCGGGCGCGGAGCGGCAGGCGCTGGCGATGATCGAGCGCCTGGGGATCCGCAACGTCCTCGTGCGCGCCAGGGAGCTGAAGGCCGACGACCTGGCGGAGGTGCGGAAGAAGTCGCCCGGCCTGGCGCCGCGGGACGTGGCGGCGATCGCCGACGGCGTACCCGGCGTCGAGGTCGTCGTGCCGCGAATCACCGTTGATACGACCAAGGTCCGGTCGACCGCCGGCAGGGCGGAGGCGCAGGTGTACGGCGTCTCGTGGCGGCACGCCGAGCTGTTCTCCCTCCGGCTCGACGAGGGGCGCTTCTTCGACGCGGCCGACGAGCGGTCGCACGCGCAGGTGGCGGTGGTGGGCTCGGGCGTCCGTCGCGACCTGTTCGGCTACGGCCCGGCGGTCGGCCGCGACGTCAAGGTCAGCGACGTGTGGTTCGAAGTCGTCGGCGTGCTTGCCGAGGCCGAGAGCGGAGGGCCGTCGGTTGGCGGGGTGCAGGTGGGCTCGAGCACGCGTGAGATCTACGTCCCGGTCTCAGCGGCCCTGAGGAAGTTCGACCGGGACCCCATGAAGGCGGCGTACGACGAGATCGTCGTCCGCCTGGCGCCCGAGGCGTCGGCTCAGGCCGGGGCGGAGGCCATCAGGGGTCTGCTCGAACGCCTCCACGCGGGGGCCGACGACTACGAGCTCGTGGTCCCGGAAGCGTTGCTCGAGCAGAGCCGCCGCACGCAGAGGCTATTCACGATCGTGATGGGGTGCATCGCCGGGATCTCGCTGCTGGTCGGCGGCATCGGGATCATGAACATCATGCTGGCATCGGTGCTCGAGCGGACTCGCGAGATCGGCCTGCGGCGCGCCGTGGGCGCCACGCGGGCGGCGATCCGGAACCAGTTCGTGGTCGAAGCCTCCGCGATCAGCCTGGCCGGCGGCGGCGCCGGCGTGCTCATGGGGGTACTCATCGCGGTCGTGGTGGCCGTCTCTGCCGGTTGGCCGACCGTGGTCACCGTGTGGTCGGTGGCGCTGTCGTTCGGCGTCTCGATCGCGGTGGGGCTGGCGTCCGGGATCTACCCTGCCACCCGGGCCGCCGCCATCGATCCGATCGAGGCGCTGCGCTACGAATAGCGCGACGCAGCGACCGGGCGCACGCCGGACCGGATGCTAGACTGCGAGCGAGCCGATGCCCGGTCGCCGTCCTCCCCTGACCTTCCTGGCGGCGCCTGCCGACCCCGAAACCGTGCGGGAGCAGGAGTCGGTCCTGATCCTGCTCAACCTGGCACTCCTCGCCGCCATCGCGGTCGTACACGTGCTGTTCGGCCCGACGCTCGGCACCCCGGCCCGCGTGTTCTTCGTGGTCCTGATGGGGCGCTTCCTGATCCAGGCGTTCGAGCTCGCCTGGCTGCGCGGCGCGGCGACGAACGTCCCCGGCGCCACCCTGCTCGCCTACGCCAGCGCATCCGTCTGGGTCAACATCGCGTTCGCGTTCGCGATCGCGATCGTCGGCGGCAAGGAGGAGACCCACTACGTCGTCCTCATGGTCATCCCCGTCGTTGCGGCCGCGTTCCGCTACACGCCGGCCGGGATCGTCGTGGTCGTGGCGGCGACGACCGGCCTCACCTTCCTCGAGGTGTGGATCTACTATCGGCGCCACGCCCCGATGGGAGTCACGGAATACTTCGAGGCGACCAACGTCGTGCTCGTGTACGCCGTGGTGGCCACGGTCGTGGCGTTCCTGGTCCGGCAGCTGCGGCGGGACCGCGACCGGCTGGGGAGCTCGCTCGTGGAGCTCGAGAGAGCGCGCGACCGCCTGGTCGGCGAGGAGAAGCTGGCAGCGGTAGGACGCCTGGCGAGCGCGGTCGCCCACGAGGTCCGGAACCCGGTCGCCGCGATCGGAAGTGCGCTGGCGCTGGCGCACGACTCGCGCACCGAGCCGGCGCAGCAGGAGGAGTGGTACGGGATCGTGAGCCAGGAAGCGCGCCGCCTCGAGGTGCTGACCAGCGACTTCCTCGCGTACGCCCGTGCGAAGCGGCCGGATCCGCAGCGCGCGGCCGCCGCGACGACCGTGGGCTACGTGGCCAGCGTGGCCGAGGCGAGGGCGAGCCAGAGCGGGGTGGAGGTCGAATCGGCCTGCCCGGCCGAGCTCGAGGGTGTGTTCGACCCGTTCCAGATCCAGCAGGCGTTGCTCAACCTCGTTTTCAACGCGTGCGAGGCGACCGCCGCGGGCGGAGTTGTCAGGCTCGGCGCGCGGCCGCTGGTCGGCGGCACGGGAGTCGAGTTCTTCGTCGAGAACAGCGGGCCCGCCATCCCCGCCGACGTCGTGCCGAACCTGTTCGAGCCGTTCTTCTCGACGAAGCCACGCGGCACCGGGCTCGGCCTCGCGATCGCTCGGACGATCGCGCGCGGCCACGGCGGCGACGTCGCGCTCGACGCCAACGTGGACGGTTGCGTCCGCTTCGCGGTCCGGATCCCCGGTGGGCCGGCGCCCGTGGGCGAGGAGTGAGGGGATGGCGCGCGTTCTCATCGTCGACGACGAGCCGAACATGCGCCGGGTGCTCGGCTCGATCCTGGGCGCGGAAGGCCACGACGTCGTCGATGCCGGTGGCGTCGCGGAGGCGCGACGGGCCTTTGCCGCTTCGCAATTCGACCTCGTGGTGACCGACCAGCGGATGCCGGACGGGGAGGGGCTCGCGCTGCTGGCGTCCTGCCGCGAGGTGGACCCCACCGTCCCGGTCGTCCTGATCACGGCGTACGCCACGGTCGAGCTCGCCGTCGATGCGATGCGAGAGGGGGCGTTCGACGTCCTGCCGAAGCCGTTCGTCCCCGACTCGGTGCTCGCGGTCGTGAGCCGCGCTTGCGAGCGCACCGAGCTCGTCCGCGAGAACGAGCGGCTGCGGGTCCAGGTCGGCCGCCTGGCCGAGGGCGGCCGCTTGGTCGGGTCCGGGCCGGCGATGGCGAGGCTCCGCGAGCTGATCGCCCGAGTCGCGCCGACCAGCGCGACGGTGCTGATCACCGGCGAGACCGGGAGCGGCAAGGAGCTCGTGGCCCGCGCGATCCACGCCGCCAGCCGGCGCGCCGAGCGGCCGTTCGTAGCCGTCAACTGCGCCGGGCTCACCGAGACGCTCCTCGAGAGCGAGCTGTTCGGCCACGAGCGAGGAGCATTCACCGGGGCCGACCGGCCGCGCCAGGGCGTGTTCGAGGCGGCGCACCGCGGCACGCTCTTCCTCGACGAGGCCGGCGAGATGTCGCTCCCGCTGCAGGCCAAGCTGCTGCGCGTCCTCATGAACGGGGAGGTCGTGCGCGTCGGGTCGGCGGTGCCGCGCCACGTCGACGTGCGCATCGTGGCCGCGACCAACAAGGACCTCGATGCAAGGGTGCGCGACGGCTCGTTCCGCGAGGACCTCTACTACCGGCTCGCCGTCGTGCCGGTCGCCGTGCCGTCGCTGCGCGCCCGGCGGGGCGACATCCCCGAGCTGGCCGGGCACCTGCTGGCGCTGACCGCGAGGGAGCTCAAGATCGCGCCGCGGGCGCTCGCCCCGGCCGCCCTGGCGAAGCTCGCGGCGTACGACTTCCCCGGCAACGTGCGCGAGCTGCGCAACCTCCTCGAGCGGGCGACGATCCTGGCGCGCGGCGAGCGCATCGACGCCGACGACCTCCCCCTGCGCGCCGGCGGAGCGATCGCGACGGCCGGCGGGAGGGCCGAGCCCGGCGTGGCCGGGCTGGTCGCCGCCCTCGGCCCGAGCGTCGACCTGGCCGCGACCCTCGTGGAGATCGAGCGCGCCCTCATCCGGCGGGCCCTGCTGGCCGCCGGAGGCGTCCAGGCCGAGGCGGCGCGCCGGCTCGGCATCTCCCGCAGCCACCTGGCCTACAAGCTCAAGGCGATGGAAAAGGCCGGCTGATCCGTCGCGCCGTTCAAATTCCTTGACACGGACGGCATCCGGCGTTCAAACCGCTTGACGCCGCGTCGCGCGCGGACCGGGCCCTGACCCGCAAGCGAAGTTCTCACCATCAGATCGCCCGCTCACCTCGGTTGGCATCCGCCTTGCTGTACCCGATCCCGGCCGGGGATCCGGCCGACGACGACAGAGAGAGAGGAGCCAACCGTCATGACCAAGTCCCATTTCGTCCAGGTGGCAGCAATCCTCGGGGTGATCGCCGTGGTCGCCGTGGCCGGCATCGGCCCGCGCAGCGGCGAGGCGGCGCCCGCCGCCCCGGCCACGACCCTCGACAACCTCATGGCCGCGTTCAACGGCGAGAGCAACGCCCACGCCCGCTACGTCGCCTTCGCCCAGAAGGCCGACGCCGAGGGGTACGGCGACGTGGCGAGCCTGTTCCGCGCCGCGGCAAAGGCCGAGGCGATCCACGCCGCCAACCACGCCGTTGTGATCAAGAAGCTGGGCGGCGCACCCAAGGCGGACATCCAGGCGGCCGAGCCCAAGTCCACCCGCGAGAACCTCCAGGCGGCAATCAAGGGGGAATCGTACGAGCGCGACACGATGTACCCGGAGTTCATCGCCCAGGCCCGCAAGGAGGGCAACCGGGACGCCCTCGAAACCCTGAACTTCGCCAAGAGCGCCGAGGTCGAGCACGCCAAGCTGTACACGGCCTCCCTCGACGGCCTCGACGCGCTCAAGGGCAGCAAGGGCAAGACGATGTACGTCTGCACGGTATGCGGATACACGACCCCGCAGATCACGTTCGAGAAGTGCCCGTCCTGCTTCAACCCGAAGGACAAGTACGAGAGCGTGAGCTGAACGACGCGGCGCCGGCCGCTCGCCGGGCCACGAGCCTGGCGGGCGGCCGACGGCGGCGCCAGGAAGGGAATCGCCATGTTCGAGCTTCCCCCAATTCCGACGTGGGACGGCCTGCACCCGCTGATCGTCCATTTCCCGGTCGCCCTCCTCATGGTGGCGCCGGTCTTCGCCGTGCTCGGCCTCGTCGTGGGCGCTCGGAGCCGTGTCTTCGCCGTCTCCGCCTTGATCCTGATGGTCCTCGGCACGGCCGGAACGTTCGTGGCCGTCGCCACCGGCGAAGCGGCGGGCAAGCTCGCCGACCGGACGCCGGAAGTCAACCGCGTCCTCGAGCATCACGAGCAGCTCGCCGAACGAACGCGGCTCGTGTTCACGGTGCTCACCGTCGTCTACGCGGGCCTGCTCGCCGGGCCGGCGGCGCTCAAGCGCGGGCTGCCGCGCGCTCCGGTTGCCGTGCTCACAGTCGCATTCCTTGCCGTCTACGGTGCCGGCGTGGTGGTCCTCGCGAACACCGCCCACAACGGCGGGCGTCTCGTCCACGAGTTGGGCGTCCGCAGCCTTATGCCGGCCTCGCCGCTCCCTGTCGCAGCGGCGGACAACGACTGAACCCGCGGAGCGGACCGACACTCCCGGAAGCGGGTGCCCTCGGGGACCGTTTCCGATTCTGTGGGGCGCGGGGGGAGGGCACGACGATGAGGGTGTTCGTCACGGGAGCGAGCGGTTACGTGGGGTCGGCGGTTGCCGGGGCGCTGGCGCGCGCCGGGAACGAGGTCGTCGGCCTTGTGCGGTCGAGGGAAAAGGCGGCGCGGTTGGAGGCCGCCGAGGCGCAGGCGGTCGTCGGCTCGATGGGGGATCCGGCGAGCTACCTGGACGCGGCGAAGCGCTGCCAGGTGGTCGTCCACTGCGCGGCCGAGTACTCCGCGAGGTACTACGACCTCGACCGGCAGACGATCGACGCCTGCCTGACGGCCGTGGCGGGCGCCGCGCGACCGCGCCTGTTCGTCTACACGAGCGGCGTCTGGGTGATCGGCGACACGGGCGACGGGATGGCGGACGAGGACGCCCCGCTCAAACCCCCGGCGTTCATCGCCCGACGGGTGGACCACGAGGCTCGGGTGCTGGCGGCCTCCGGCGGGCAGGCGCGGACGCTGGTGATCCGGCCCGGTTGCGTCTACGGCGGCCGGGGCGGGCTCACGGCCGCGTGGTTCGAGAGCGCGGTCAAGGAAGGCGCCGCGCGGATCATCGGCGACGGCGGCTTCCGGTGGGCGATGGTCCACATCGAGGACCTCGCGGACGCCTACCTGCGCGCCGTGGAGTCGCACCTGACCGGCGAGGTCGTCCACGTAACGGACCGCAGCCGCTCGACCGTGCTCGAGTGCGCGCAGGCCGCGAGCCGGGCCGCCGGCGCCGGAGGGAAGGTGAAGAACGTCCCGCTCCTGGAGGCGGCCGAGGCGATGGGCCCGTACGCCGAGTGCCTCACGCTGAACCAGCACGCCGACTCGAGCAAGGCGGTGCGCCTGCTCGGCTGGCAGCCCCGTCACGGCGGGTTCGTGGACGGCGCGGCGCGGTACTTCGCCGCGTGGAAGGCCCTCGCCGGAGGGTGACGCCGGACAATCGGGGCTCGACCGGCAATCGCGGCGCGCTTGGTCCCGCCGGCGCCTAGGCTCCAGCTCAACCGGTTTGCGACCTGGTCATTTCTCCCAGAACCGCCACCAGGCCTTGCCGGCGCCGCCGCCCCCGGCAGGCCGCTCCGACTTGGGGCTGCTCTCCCCCTTGAGGAGCCGCGCCAGGAACACCGGCGGCGTGCCCTTTTCCTTCGCGTAAGAGATGGCGCGTTTCCCGAGCACGTCGGTGGCGTCGGGATCGGCGCCGGCGTTCAGCAGCGACTTGACCACGCCGATGTTCCAGGAGCGCGAGGCCTGCATGAGCGCGGTCGTGCCCCACCGGTTGGCGGCGTTGGCGTTCGCGCCGCTCTTCATGAGCAGGTCGGCGATCGGGCCGACCCCGGTGCGCGCCGCGATCATCAATGCGGTGTGCCCGTCCTCGTCCGCTGCGTTGAGGTTGGAGCCGAGCTGGATCAGGTGCCTGACGACCTCCAACTGGCGCATGGCGGTCGCCAGCAGGAGCGGCGTCATGCCGGCGCGGTTGCGGGCGTCGAGCTCGGAGCCGCTGTCGAGCAGCAGCTTGACCATCGAGAGCTGGCCCGCCGCCGCCGCGATCATCAGGAGCGAGTTGCCCTCGTCGTCCCGTTCGAGCACGTTGACGCCGCCCTTGAGGAGGCCTTGGACCTCCTGCAGGTGCCCGCGTTGCACCGCCTCGATCAGTGTCGCTTCCACGTTCGGCTCTCCCGCTACCGGCGCGTCGTTGTCGGCGACCGGCGCCGGCTTGGATCCACCGAGCCGGCCGGACCGGGCCCGGGCCACGCCCCCTGTCCAGAGGATAGCGAGTGAGGCCGCGCCTTACAACCGTGGCAGCCCGCGGCGCCGCCGCCGGACGCGCGGATTCGGGTGTGTTCTCGCCGGCGTTACCCTCGGGCCGGAGAATCTGCCAAAATACGTCGCTGCTGGGACGGGACCCAACGCCGCCGCCAGCGGGAACGTAGGCGTCCGCAGGAGGCGTGACAGTGGCCAAGGAGCAAGTGCTTCAGCGTGAGACCAAAGGAACGGCCGCGCCGGCGGCGGGACTACGCCCGATCGAGGGCATCACGCCGCCGGAGATCCTGGCCGAGCTCAAGAGCGGCGTCCTGGGCCAGGACGAGGCGCTGCGGTTCGTGTCCGTGGCGATCTACAAGCACGTCACGGGCAAGGTGCCCGGGAACATCATCCTCATCGGTAACTCCGGGACCGGCAAGACGACGATCATGAACAACATCCAGCGGCTCTACGGAGCCGTGGCGGAGTACTCGGGGTTCCGGGCGATGGCGATCATCAACGCCAACCTCCTCGTCGACTCCGACCGCATGGAGTTCCGTCCCGAGCGGCTCCTCACCGCGGTCGAACAGCGGGCGCGCTCGGTGATCGGCCACCCCCCGACCGCCGCCGAGCTGAAGGCCACGATGGAGCGCGCCACGATCTGCGTCGACGAGATCGACAAGATGTCGTCGATCCTGGCCGGCAAGCCCAACGCGATCGGAGTCGCGCTGCAGCAGGGCCTCCTGACGCTCATGGAAGGCGATAGGGTGCCGATCAAGACGCACGTCGTCGTGGACGGGGAGGAGCGCCCTGCGACGATCGAGATCGACACCAAGGGCATGATGTTCATCTGCGGCGGCGCCTTCGAGGGGCTCTACGACCAGGTCTTCTCCCGCGTCACCAACCCGGGCAGCGGGGAGAGCCTGCGGTCCGTCGCCATCCGCAACGCCGACGGCCAGGTGACCATCGAGGTGCGTTTCTCGCTCGCCGACTACTTCAAGATCGAGGACCTCTTCCAGTACGGCATGGTCCCCCAGTTCGTCGCGCGGCTCGACAACGTCGTCCTGCTCTCCGACCTCGGCGTCGACTCCCTCAAGAGCATCCTGCTCGAGGCGCTCGACTCTCCATTCGTACGGTCGCGGCGCTACCTCGACGTGATGGGGATCGGGCTCGAGATCGAGGACCGGGCCGCCGCCATCATCGCCGAGCAGGCCGAGAAGCACTCCCGGACCGGCGCCCGCGCGCTCAGGACGACGTTCGTGAAGATCATCAACCGGATAGAGTTCGACCCCTGGGGCAGCGGCGTGTTGGAGGATACGGCCGACGGCCGGAAGAAGCTGCTCATCACGGCGGCGATGGTCCGCCGCGACCTCGGCCTCTAGGTCCTTTCTCTTCGCGAGGGCGTTCCGCATTCCGTCGCCCGGCCCGCAGCGTCTCCGATTCTTCCATTGCATAGGAGACTTCTCTCTGGCCCGTGGGGTGCCGCGGCAGATCGGTACGCGCGAGCGCCGCCGGCGCGTGGCCTCTCCGCGCGGCGAGATCGGTTCTCCGCGTGCCTGTCATTGCGAGGCTCCCGCGCGTGCGCGGGAGCCGTGGCAATCCCGTGGAAGAGGAGCGATGCCGAGCCGTACGGTTGGGCTCGGGATTGCTTCCCCCACGTCGTCGCTCCGCTCCTCCTCGGGGCAGGCTCTGGTCCTCGCTGCGCTCGGTCCTCCTCGCAATGACAGGGATTTGGAGGAGATCGCTTCGTCGCCGCTCGGCGGCCTCGTTGCAATAGCCGCTGTACGCCAAGGGCGGAGTTGAAGACCCGCCCGCCCTCTGGTGACTCGAATTCACCGACGGGTTGGTCATTGGCGGGGCGGCCGGTGTGAAGTCCGCCCCGCGGGCCGCACGAGCGACGGGGTCGCGAACCGCCAGGGCCGGAAACCAGTTCGCGGGGCGATGAACTAGGGGAGATCCTCTTCGTCGAGGCCGAAGTAATGGCCCACCTCGTGGACGACGGTGTCCTGGATCTCCCGGATCAGCTCGTTGCGGTCGTCGCACGCCTCGAGCAAGGGGCGGCGGTAGATGACGATGCGGTCGGGGAGCACGTTGCCGTAGGCGCCGCCGCGGTCCGGCAGCGCCATCCCCTGGTAGACACCGAAGAGCGTCTCGGTCTCGGGGTCGAGGCCGACGTCCTCGAGGTCGTCGTCCGTGGGCTCGTCCTCGACGACGACCGCGATGTTGTCCAGGTGCACCGCGACCTCCTCGGGCAGGCCGTCGAGCGCCTTGGCCACGACGCGTTCGAACTCCTCGCGGTTCATTCGCATCATCGCAGGGTATGATACGCGGGGTCGTCCCCATCCGCGGGAGGGTTGATGGAACGTGGAATCTCGGCGCTCGGCCTCGTAGTGTTCGTCGGCCTCGCGTACGTGTTCTCGAGGGACCGCAAGGCCGTGCGCTGGCGGACCGTGCTGTGGGGGATCGGGCTGCAGGCCGCGCTGGCCGTCCTCGTGATCCGAACGCCCTGGGGATTCGCCGCGTTCAACTTCCTCGGGACCCTGGCCAGGAAGTTCCTCGACTTCTCGGATGCCGGCGCGAGTTTCGTATTCGGCGAGAAGTTCACCGACCACTTCTTCGCGTTCAAGGTGCTCCCGACGATCATCTTCGTCTCGTGCGTGACCACGATCCTCTACTACTACGGGATCCTCCAGAAGGTCGTGCAGGGGATCGCCTGGTTGATGATGAAGACCATGGGCACGTCCGGGGCCGAATCGCTGTGCGACGCGAACGTGTTCGTGGGCCAGACCGAGGCGCCGCTCATGATCCGGCCGTACCTCGCGAACCTCACCCAATCCGAGCTGCACGCCATCATGGTGGGAGGTTTCGCGCACATGGCCGCCGGCGTGATCGTGGTGTACATCTCCTTCGGCGTTCCGGCCGTGCACCTGATCGCCGCGGCGGTCATGGCGGCGCCCGGGGCGCTCGCGATCTCGAAGCTCCTGTACCCCGAGGACGGCGAGCCCGAAACGCGCGGGACGGTGCGCGCGCACGTGGAGCGGCCGTGGGTCAACGGGGTGGACGCGGCCGCCTCCGGGGCGTCCGACGGGATGAAGCTGTGCCTCAACGTCGGCGCGATGCTGATCGCCTTCCTGGCCCTGCTCGCGTTGGTCAACGCCCTGCTCGGGTGGGGTGGGGGCCTCGCCGGCATGCCGCAACTCTCCTTGGAGTGGGTGTTCGCGCGGCTCTTCGCTCCGATTGCCTGGCTGATCGGCATCCCGTGGAGCGAGTGCGGCACTGTCGGCGTGCTGCTCGGCAAGAAGACGGCGCTCAACGAATTCATCGCCTACCTCGACATGAAGACCCTGCTCGACAACGCGAAGCTCGTCCTCACCGGCGCCAAGGCGACCGGGTCGGTGAGCGTCCTCTCGGATCGGGCCACCGTGCTGGCGACGTACGCGCTGGCCGGGTTCTCCAACATCAGCTCGATAGGGATCCAGATCGGGGGCATCGGCGGCCTCGCCCCCAACCGTCAGCACGATCTCGCGCGGCTCGGCGTGCGCGCCCTGATCGCGGGTGCCCTGACGAACTTCGTGAGCGCGTGCATCGCCGGCGTGCTGCTCTAGGAAGGGAAGCCATGCCACGAATCAACCGTGTAGCGATCGTCCTGGCGTCGACCGTCCTCGCCGGGAGCTGCGGGATGCAGGACACCACCACGCCGGTCCCGCAGCCCGACGGTCTCATCATGGGCCGGATCGCCGCGATCCGCGAGATCGCGGACCAGGGCGTCTGGGAAGTGGACATCAGGGCGGGCCTGCCGGAGACCATGCAGGCGGCGATCCGCCGAGAGGGAAAGACCATCCCGCAACTCGACAAGGAGGTCACGGTCCGCGTCCGAGTCAACGCGGACACCGTCTGCATGGCCGGGCTCCGCGCCGGCGACCTCGATGACTTCCGGATCGGCCAGGAGGTCGCCGTCAATCCGGCGCCGGGCACGACCGCGATGGTAGGCTCGAAGCTCCTCCTCGCCGACGCCGCCGAGTTCGACCTCTTCTCGGCGTACCAGCTCCGCTATCTCCCGCGCTCGCTGAAGGAGCCGGCCCCGGCGTCGAGCCTCCCCAGCGACCCGGCGCGCATCAACGCGGCCGGCCTCGAGATGACGCCGTTGCCCGCGGCGGGCGGCAAGGTCGTCTACTTCGCGTCGGGATTGATGCCCGGTCTGGCGGTCGAGGGTAAGGCGGCGCCTCCGATCGGCGCGGTCCGGCCTGGGATGCGCGACGCCAAGGGCGCGCTGGCGCCATGGGCCGTGGGCGGTTTCCGGCCGTACCGGGTGTCATGGGAGCACGGAAAGTGGAGCGAGCCGCAACCGGTGGAATTCGGCGGCTTGGCCGGCGCCGCGAGCGCCCGGATCACGTGGATCAGCGACGACGAGACGTCGTGCCTGGTCGAGCTCACGCCGGCGGGCGGCCGGCACGAGCTGGCGGCCGCGCAGCGTGCGAGCGCCGGTGTTCCGTGGGGCGCGCCGGAGAAGCTCGCGGTTGCAGGCGGGGCGGACGTCGGGGACGCCCAGCGTTTCGGCAATCACCTCAAGGCGCTGGTGTGGACCGTCTACGAGGCCAACGGCAGCGACCTCTGGCTCTCCACCGAGGGCAAGTCCGGCCAACCTCTGGAGCCGAGAATCAACACCATGGGGCCGGAGTACGCCCCGCGGGTCGGACCGAACACGAGCCTGTACTTTTGCCGCGCGGACCGACAGCTGCTGTTCGCCGGCGGGGTGGTCCAGGAGGTCCGGCTTCCCGGCAAGCAGCGCCGGCCGTTGCTCGAAGCGGCCCCGACGAGGGACGGCGGGCTGCTGTTCTTCCGTTGCCCGACCTTCGCGCCTGGGATGCTCAATTGGGAGCTCGCCGTCGCCCGGCGTGCCGGCTCGAGCTGGGGAAAACCCGTGCTGCTCGACGACTGGAAGCCGGAGTGATGAGACAGGGCACAGGGCACAGGGCAAAGAACATAGCGCTGGGAATCCTGTGGCCTAGCGGAAGCTGCTTCGGCCGGACCCCGGACCCCGGACCCCGGACCCCGGACCCCGGCCTCACTCGTTCTTGACGGTCCAGAGGTCCTTGACCGCGGGGTGGTCCCATGGGATGCGGTACTCGTCGGGATCCGTCAGGTCGAAGCACCGGGTGACGGCGTAGAGGAGCCCGCAGGGCTGGGTGAGCGCACGGTATCCGTGAGCCACGCCGGGCGGGATCTTCGTCCAGGCGTCGCGCCCGTCGCCGAGAACCACGACCTGCGTCGCGCCCGCCGTCGGCGAGCCGCGCCGCACGTCGAAGAGCACGATCTTGAGCTTTGACGGGGGCGGGCAGAACCACACGTCGCTCTGCTTGAGGTGGTAGTGGAGTCCCTTGACGTGATCGCCGGCCGTCACCAGGGTGTAGTTGAGCTGGGCGACCTCGACGTCCGAGAAGAACTCGGCCAGGCGCTCGGTCCCGGCGTGCGTGGCGCCCGTTCGGAAGATCTCGAAGAACAAGCCACGGTCGTCGACGATGCGGTTCAGCGGGAAGACCTCGACGCCGGCGATCGCGGACGGTTTCTCGTAGCGCTTCCGCTCGCCGGCGAGCCCGTCGAGAACGTCGCCTGGTGTGAGGTTCATGATGCCTCCGTTGGCCGGCAAGGCTAGCACAGGTGGAGAAGCAACCACAGTGAAGAGTTGAGAGTGAAGAGTGAAGAGTTAACGACCAATACCGCGACCTATCCACACGTTGCCGTCTATGAACTCTCAACTCTCAACTCTTAACTCTTAACTCTTCACTTTCATCGCCGACGGAGTCGACGGCGCGCCGGATCGCGAGCACCTGCGTCAGGAGGCGGCGGAAGGCGTCCGGCGTGAGTTGGGTCGTGGCGTCGGAGAGCGCGCGGGCGGGGTCGTCGTGGACTTCGGCGAACACCGCGTCGACGCCGGCCGCGACGGCGGCCCTGGCGAGGTGCAGGGCGAATCGTCGCTCGCCGCCCGTGGCGCCGCCGAGGCCGCCGGGGAGCTGGAGTGCGTGGGTGACGTCGAACACCACCGGCGCGAACGCCCGCATCACGGGGAGCGAGCGCAGGTCGACCACCAGGTTGTGGTACCCGAACGAGCTGCCCCGCTCGGTCAGCGTCACGGCCTGGTTGCCGGTCGAGCGCACCTTCTCCACGGCGTGACACATGTCGTCCGCGGCCACGAACTGCCCCTTCTTGACGTTGACCGGCTTCCCGGTGCGCCCGCAGGCAAGGAGCAGGTCCGTCTGGCGGCAGAGAAAGGCGGGAACCTGGAGCACGTCGACGACCTCGGCGGCGGCGGCGGCCTGGTCGGGCTCGTGGACGTCCGTGAGCACGGGGAGGCCCGTCGCGCGCCGGACCTCGGCGAGCGCCGCCAGCCCCTCGGCCAGCCCGGGACCGCGGAAGGACGCCAGCGACATCCGGTTGGCCTTGTCGAACGACGCCTTGAAAACCAGCGGCACGCCCGCTTCCGCGGCGATTGCCGCGAGAATCCGCGCCATCCGCAGCACGTGCTCACTCGACTCGATCACGCACGGGCCGGCGATGAAGGCCAGCGGCCGGCCGCCGCCGATCGTCACGCCGGGCGCGAGCCGGACGGGGGCCGGCCCATCACTCACCGGCGTGGGCCTCGGTCGGCTCGTCGAAGGGGGCCGCGGGGATGGCGTCGGCGCGCTCCGCCGCGAGACGCCGCGCGCCGTGCTCGAGCGAGGCGCGAACGAACGCGACGAAGAGCGGGTGCGGCGCGAACGGTTTGGACTTCAGCTCCGGATGGAACTGACAGGCCACGAACCAGGGGTGGTCCGCGACCTCGATCATCTCGACGAAGATCCGGTCCGGCGAGCGTCCTGTGACGGTCATCCCGTGCTTCTCGAGGATCGACACGTAGTCCTGGTTGACCTCGTAGCGATGGCGGTGCCGCTCCCAGACGGTGTCGGCGCCGTACGCCTCCCATGCGCGGGATCCCGGCTTGAGCTGGCAGGGGTACTTGCCGAGGCGCATCGTCCCCCCCATGGCGTCGACGCCGAGGAGCTCGCGCATCTTGTAGATCACCTTGTACGGCGGGTCCTGCGCGAATTCGGACGAATTCGCCCTGTCGAGGTGGCACGCGTTGCGGGCGAACTCGATCACCGCGGTCTGCAGCCCCAGACAGATGCCGAGGTACGGGATCCGGTGCCCGCGAGCGAACTCGATGGCCTTGATCATCCCCTCGATGCCGCGTTTCCCGAAACCGCCGGGCACCAGGATGCCTTCGACCTGGAACAGCTCCTCGACGTAGGCTTCCTCCTCGAGCTTCTCGGAGTCGATGAACACGAGCTCCACCTTGGCGTCGTTGGCGATCCCGCCGTGGAGCAGGGCCTCGTTGAGGGACTTGTAGCTGTCGACCAGGTTGACGTACTTGCCGACGATGCCGATGCGCACCGTCCGGCTCGGGTTGTGGATCCTGTCGACGGTCGTCTGCCACTTGGAGAGGTCGCGCTGGCCGCGCGGGAGGTTGAGCATCGTCAGGAGGAGGCCGTCGAGATCCTCCGCCGCCAGACGGAGCGGCACCTCGTAGATCGTGTCCGCCGTGCGCGCCGGGATCACCGCCCGCTCCTCCACGTTGCAGAACAACGCGATCTTGCGGCGCATCTCCTCCGGGAGATGCCGATCGACGCGGCAGACGAGGACGTCGGGTTGGATCCCGATCGACAGCAGTTCCTTGACCGAGTGCTGGGTCGGCTTGGTCTTGAGCTCGTCGGTCGCGTTCAGGTACGGCACGAGGGTGACGTGGACGTTCACCGCGTTGCCGCGGCCCGCATCCTGCCGGAACTGCCGGATCGCCTCGAGGAACGGCAGCGATTCGATGTCGCCGACGGTGCCCCCGATCTCCACGATCACGACGTCGCAGTCGTCAGCGACGTCCCGGATCGCGGCCTTGATCTCGTCGGTGATGTGGGGAATCACCTGAACCGTCGATCCGAGGAAGTCGCCGCGGCGCTCCTTCTCGATCACCGACTGGTAGACGCGGCCGGTGGTGATGTTGTTCTTGCGCGAGGTCGCCATGCTGGTGAACCGCTCGTAATGGCCGAGGTCGAGGTCGGTCTCGGCCCCGTCGTCGGTGACGTAGACCTCGCCGTGCTGGAACGGCGACATCGTCCCCGGGTCGACGTTGATGTAGGGATCGCACTTCATCAGCGTGACCTTGAGGCCGTGCGCCTCGAACAGCGCCCCCATGGATGCGGCCGTGATCCCCTTGCCGAGGGACGAGACCACGCCGCCGGTGACGAAGACGTATTTCGTTGCCATCAGCTACCACCTTTCAATACAGGGGCCAGGGTCCAGCGGTCAGGGGTCAGAAACGGCGCGGCGAGCGCCACGACGCAGATCCGATCGCGAATCAGTGGTCCGGGGCAGCGGAGGATCATCGTTCTCCCCCTGGTCCCTGATCCCTGACCCCTGACACCTGCCGTGCGAGCGCGGCGAGCGCGGCCTCGGCCCTGGGCACGTCCTCCGGGACATCCACCGCCACGGAGTCGGCGACACCTGTCAGGACGTGCAGCGACATGCCGTTGACGAGGGCGCGGAGTTGCTCGAGCCCTTCCGCGCGCTCCAGTTCGGCTTCCGGCCACGAAGCGAACGCCAGCAGCGCGTGTTTCTGGTAGCCGTAGAGACCGACATGGCGGCGGACGAGTCCCGCGACGGGGTTGCGCGGGTAGGGGATCGCGGCGCGCGAGAAATACAGGGCGCGGCCGCCGACGTCACACACCACTTTGACGGTGTTGGGGTCGGCGAGATCCTGCGCCGTGCCGGGCAGCGCCAGCGTCACCATCGGGACCTGGGGGTTCTCGCGCAGGAAGCCGGCGAGCAGCCGGAGGTTCGCGGGCGGCTGCGCCGGCTCGTCCCCCTGAACGTTGACCACGGCGGAGGCCCCGATCCCGCGGACCGCCGCCGCCACCCGGTCGGTGCCGCTTCGGCAGGCGCCGGTGAGGACCGCCCGAGCTCCGGAGCGGCTCGCGACATCCGCGATCCGGTCGTCGTCGGTCGCGACGATGACCTCCTCGAAGCACTCGGCTTCCAGGGCTCTTTCCACGACGTGCACGACCATCGGTTTGCCGGCGATCGGTGCGAGTGGTTTGCCGGGGAAGCGGGTGGAGGAGTAACGCGCCGGGATCACGGCAAGGACGCGGGTCTTGTCCATCCTGTGGCGGCACTCTAAGCCATGACCGGCGAGGTGTCAAACGCCGTGCGCAGGGCTGCTACAGTGGCCCCGTGCACGACCTCCGCGGCGCCCAGCGCCTGTTCTTCCTGAGCGTCGCGGTGGGCGTGGCGGTCGCCGTCTTCGCGGTCCACGGTTTCTGGGAACGGGCGTTGTCCCACATCACGGGCCCGGCGCGTTGGATCTGGGTCACCGACGTGCTCGACCAGGTCCACCCACAGGGCGCACTGTTCGTCGCATCTCTGCGGCTCGACGCGCCGCCCCCGACCGCCCTGCTCAAGGTGTGCGGCGACCGCGAGTACGTGGTCTACGTCAACGGCACGGCGGCGGCCTGCGGCTGGAGCCGCCCCGGCTTCCGTCTCGACCTGTTCGACGTCGGGCACCTCCTCAGACAGGGCGACAACGTCATCGCCGCCGAGGTCCGGTCGCCGACGCCGGTGGGCGGCCTGCTGCTGGCTCTGGACGTCGACGGCGTCGGGCGCAACGTGCTCGTGAGCGGCCGCGCGTTCGCGACGCGGTCGAACTTCACGTTGGCGGCCCACGACGCCTCGGATGCGCGCGTTCCGGTCGAGTGGGGCAGCCCGCCCCGTCACCCCTGGGGGTACCCCAAAGTGCTCTCGCACCCGCGCACGCTGGACGAAGCGGTCGTCGAGGAGCCGGTGCGAGTCGAGGGCTCGGCGATCCGGCCGCTCCCGGAGGGCGGGTGGGAGGCGGTGTTGCCGCGTCCCGTGTTCGGCTACCTATGGCTGGAGTTCGCCGGAGACGGCCCGGCCTACGTGGCGACGTGCGGCCCCAACAGCCCCGATCAGACCGGCGAGGTGCGCGCCTCGGCGCAGCCGGTAGTGAGGATCAAGGGTCAACGCCGATGGCTGAACCCCGAGCCGGTCGCCGTCGCGAGGATCTACGTCTTTGGCGTACAGCGCCCGACGGCCGCCGAGATCTGGCCCGTGAACGAGGAGTTCAGCTCAACTGCTCCAGGAGTTGTGATAGGGAGCTACGGGCCCGTGCCACGTACTCGTTGGTCGACTCGAACCCGCCTAGAATGAGGACGCGTCGGAAGCAGTCGAGCGCCCCCTGGGCGTCCTTGAACTGACGCCAGGCGAGGTGGCCCTTCAGGAGCCAGGCCTCGAGGTTGCGCGGGTCTTCGACGAGCAGCTTGTCGCAGAAGTGATCCGCGAACCGCCACCGGCCCTCGCCGAGAGCGCGAACGATCTGGGCGCGGAACGCCGACACCAGAGCATCGCTCGCTCCGACCTCGTCTTCCCGTCGCACGACCTGGCGCAAGATAGCAGCCACCATACTTATCTAACAATCTAATGCCTGAATCGTCAATTGGCAAGCGTCGATCGGCTGCAGGCGATCCCGTTGTTGCCAGGCGGCGCCGGTGCGAACCACGGTCGGGACCCTCGCGGGCCGCGGCAGCGTCGAGCCGGAAGGCGACGCGTCAGGCCGAAAACAGGCCTGCCGACTGGGCGAGACGAGGCGCGACGGGTGCCGCGGGTGGAGCCCGATCGCCGTCGCCCGTCGATGGCTGCCTCGTGGACCGGCCGGGCTAGGAGCCTGTCTGGGAAAGCGGGAGGGTCGCGTTGCGAGCGCCGCGGGGCGAGGTGCAAGGCGACGCGCCGAAGGCGATGTGGACCCATCGCCGAGGCGCGGCAACGCCGCAGATCGCCCCGCGCCGCCGCAACCCATGGGCGCAGGGGGGTTGCGGGCACATGCTGCGTTGCTCGTCGGCCGCGATGGCGCCGGCATCGCCCGCCTCCTCGCGCCTTGCCTGCGCCGCGCAAGCCCCCTGCGCGCGACCCACCCCATTTCCCAGACAGGCTCCTAGAACTCGCGCTCGGTGACGAACCGGGGCGCCGCCGCGAGCGCTTCGACGTCGGGGCCGGGCGGCAGCGACGCGAGCGCGGCTACGGCGCGGCGGCCGAAATCGCCGGCGACCGCGCGAGCGGCGTCGACGGCGCCGTGGCGCTCCAGCATCGCGCGCAACGCCTCGGGCGTACCGTCGCCGAACTCGCCGCTCGCCAGGACGCCGGAGACCGTGGCGCGCTCGGCGTCCGTCAGCGCCGGCAGGGCCAGGATGAAAGGGAGCGTGAGCTTCCCCTCGCGGAGGTCGGAGAAGACGGGCTTGCCCAGACGCTGCTGCGAGCCGACGATGTCCAGGATGTCGTCCACGATCTGGAAGCACATCCCGATGTTGCGGCCGTACTCGTCGAGGGCGGACCGGTGGCGCTCGAACGAGGGCGAGAAGTGGGTCGGGAGCGAACAGGCGGCCGCGAACAGCTCGGCGGTCTTGCGGCGGGTGATCTCGAGGTACTGCGCCCGGCTGACGTCCGCGGTTCCCTGCAGCGCAAGGCCGAGGATCTCGCCCTCGGTCATCTGGGTCGTGGCGAACGAGAGCCGTTGCATCGCGGCGGTGTCGGCGAGTTCGAGCGCCAGCTCGATCGCGCGGATGTAGAGCCAGTCCCCCAACAACACGGTCAGCTGGTTCCCCCACCGGTGGTTCGCCGTCACCCTCCCGCGCCGCACCGTGGCGCTGTCGATGATGTCGTCGTGGACGAGCGTCGCGGTGTGGATCATCTCCACGATCGCGGCGTAGCGTAGGTCGAGCTCGCCTTCGTACCCGAGCAGGCGAGCGACCGTCAGCAGGATCGCCGGGCGGAGCCGCTTGCCCCCCGCCTCGAGTACGTACGCTCCGGCTTCCTGCACGAGACCCGGCCCGGCGGCGAGTTGGCCGGCGATGAAGCCCTCGACGAGTTCGAGGCGCGGGCGCACGGCTTCGAAGGCGGCCGCCAACGACGCTGCGTTCGGGCCCGGCCAATCGTTGGGTGCTCTCAGGTCGACAACCTCCTGCCGCCGGCGGCGGCGCCCATCGTAGCTGTAACCCGGCCCGCTGTCATCACTGTTCCGGCTCGCAGGGCCGTGCCCCTGAGAGCGCGGGCGCGAAGAACGTCCCCGGAGGTTTGCGGACCGCCTGCCACCCCGACAGTGCGAACGTGTTGAGGTTGGCGTTGGAATCGCGCACCGTGACCTCGCTGGGCAACGAGTCGGGCCCGAGCGTGACGGTGAGCTCCGCGAGCTCCGGCGCGGGCACCCTCGGAACGAGGTGGACGGTCGCGGCCCGCGCGTCCACCACGAACGCTCGGCGGGCTGCCGCCGGGTCGAGCACGACGGCCAGCGGCAGACGCGCCCACGTGCCCGCATCGAGCCTGACGGCCTCGCAGGTCCCGGCACGCTGGTCGACGAGACGCGCGATGGCGCCGTCGGTCGCGAACGAGCGGGGTGAAGCGCCGGAGTAGTCGAAGCGCAGCGACGCGGGGGCGACGAGGGTCAGCGTGCCGGCCTCGGTGGTCCCGGTCTGGAGCCCCTCGGGGACGTAGCGCTGGACGAACCGCGCCTGCCACGCGGCGGCGCCGTGGAGCGCCGCTGCGAGCCGATCGAGCGCGTCGGTGCTCCCGCTGGTCGAGAGGGCGAAGGCGAGGAGCAGGCCCAGCATCGCGCCTCAGTGCCGGAAGTGACGCCGGCCGGTGAAGACCATCGCGAGGCCGAGGCGATTCGCGGCGGCGATGACCTCCGGGTCGCGGAGCGAACCGCCGGGTTGAGCGACCGCGGTCACGCCTGCGGCCGCCAGCAGCTCGACGCCGTCCGGGAACGGGAAGAAGGCATCGCTGCCGGCCGCCGCCCCGGCGACCGAGAGGCCGGCCGCGCCGGCCTTCTCGACCGCGATCCGGCATGAGTCGACGCGGCTCGGCTGGCCTGCCCCGATCCCGACCGTCGCCGTCGCGTTCGCCACGACCACGGCGTTGGACCGTGCATGTTTGGCCACCCGCCACGCCAGTCCCATCGCGAGCGTCTCCTCTTCGCTCGGTGCGCGTTCGCTGACCACCCGCCACTGCTCGTCCCAGCCGACGTCCGCGCTCTGGACCAGCAACCCCCCGTCGATCACCCGGAGGCCCGGGCCCGGAGCGGCGGGCCGGGGCGCGACGAGCACGCGCAGGTTCTTCTTGGCGGCGAAGGCGCGGCGGGCGTCGGCGTCGACGCCGGGCGCGATCACGACCTCGGCAAAGAGCTCGACGATCCGGGTCGCCGCCTCGGCATCGACGGGCTGCGAGCACGCGATCACGCCGCCGAACGCGGATACCGGGTCGCAGGCGACCGCGCGGACGTAGGCGGTCGCGGCCTGCTCCCCGAGACCGGCGCCGCACGGGCCGCCGTGCTTGACGATCACGACGCCGGGGCCCGGGAGGTCGTGGACGAGGCGCCAGGCGCCGTCGGCGTCCATGAGGTTGTTGTAGGAGAGCTCCTTGCCCTGCAGCTGCTCGAACGCGGCCAGCCCGGCGGCGTCGTCGGGCCTGGCGAAAACGGCCGTCTGGTGCGGGTTCTCGCCGTATCGCAGGGGAACCTCCTCGGCGCCCAGCCACGGAGCGAGCCCCTGCACGAGCAGGCTGGGGTCGAGACCGAGGTGGACGGGGAGCATCGCAGCGATCGTCGCGTCGTAGGCGGCGGTGTGCCGGAAGGCCTTGACCGCGAGTCGCCGGCGAAGATCGGCATCCGCGGCGCCGGTGCGCAGCGCCGCGAGCACGGTCTCGTAGTCGTCAGGATCCACCACGACGGTCACGTGGCGGTGGTTCTTCGCCGCGGCGCGCAGGAGCGACGGGCCGCCGATGTCGATGTTCTCGATCACCTCGTCGGCCGTCACGCCGCGGCGCGCAGCCGTCGCCGCGAAAGGGTACAGGTTGACCGCCACGACCTCGAAGGGCTCGAGGCCCCACTCGGCCAGGACGGCGCGGTGCCCTGCCTCGTCCAGGTTTGCGAGGATCGCGGCGAAGACCCGGGGGTGGAGCGTCTTGAGCCTGCCCTCGAGCACCTCCGGCATGCCGGTGAGCTCGCTGACCTCGCGGACGGCGATCCCCCCCGTGCGCAGGGCACGAGCCGTGCCGCCGGTGGAGACGACCTCGAAGCCGAGCTCGACGAGGCCGCGTGCGAACGCCTCAAGGTTGCGCTTGTCGGAAACCGAGACGAGGGCTTGGCGCCTCACGGGGCTGAGGATCTCCCTTCCAGACCAGAATCATATCCTGCCGCGCCGGGATCTCCGGAACCATCCCGCCTGCGTGCAGCCAGATCCAGGAAGCGAAATTCGCGAGATCGGTCGCGGCGTGGTTGAGGAAGAGGGAAGCCGTCCCGAAGCTGGAGGAGCGGTCGTCGAGGAGGGACCACGAGGCCGGTCCGCCGAGTCGATCGAGGTCGTCGCGGACGTAGCTGGCAAGGGTCTCGGCCTCGCGGCGGCGGGTCGTCGCCATCCTCGCAACGCCCTCCGCGGAGCCCGTGATCACCGGGTGTTGCTGGCCGTAGAAGACGAGGGGGATCCGGGGCGCAGCGGTCGGGATGTAGCTCGCGAAGGAGCGCGCGTACGAGTCCCGGGCTTCCGCCGTGAGGAACGGCGAGTTGAGATCGGCGGTGAGGTCGGCGAGCGCGCCCAGCCCGGCAACGACCTCGGCGAACGGCGCCCGGGCGCGGATGGCGGCCGCCAGCCGTTCGCACTGGGCCTGAATGGCGCCCTCGAGGCCGGGGCCGGTCCCGGGGACGTGGTACGACCTCGGCCACCGGGATGCGGCGGCCGCACCGGCGGCGAACTCGGGCTCGTGACGGACGACCTGTCGAGCCAGGTCCGGCGGAAGCCAGGGGATCGCACGGCGGCCGATCTCACGGTCGAGGTTGGGCGGGTGCGCAAACGCCGCGGCCGCGACGACGGGGAGGAGGAGGTGAAGCACGAGGCGATTCTACGCGGCGGCGCCGCTTTCTGCCAGCGGTGCTAGGCTTTCCGCACACGGAGGCAGCCATGGACGGCGTGCTGGCGCTGGTCCGGGTGGGACGCGGGGAGGTCGCCGTCGTCGCGGGCGACCTCACCGAGGAGCGGACCGACGCGATCGTCAACCCCGCGAACAGGGCACTCGCACACGGCGGCGGTGTCGCCGGCGCGATCGTCCGCAGGGGCGGAAACGAGATCCAAACCGAATCGGACGCGAAGGCGCCGGTGGATGTGGGCGACGCCGCGGTAACCGGGGCCGGCCGCCTGCCCTGCCGCTTCGTGATCCACGCCGTGGGTCCGAGGTGGGGCGAGGGGGACGAGGAGGCGAAGTTGCGGCGGGCCGTCGCATCGGCGCTCGCGCGTGCGGAGGAGCTCGGCCTGCGCTCGGTCGCGATGCCCGCGATATCGACGGGGATCTTCGGCTACCCGAAGGACCAGGGGTGCCGGGTGATCGCCGAGGAGGTCGCGAGCCACCTGCGGCGGCCGACAGGCTCGGTCTCCGCCGTGCGGCTGGTGAGCATCGACGAGGAGACGGCACGGCACTTCATGGCGGCCGTGAACCGTCTGTGATAGAATGAGATTCGCGCCCGTTCCCGGGCGCGAATTCACGCAGGGGGTAGCAATGGCCGACCTTGTGCAGCTGTGGAACGCCCCGGAAGACCCGCTCGACTGCCTCTACATCGCCACTTCCGAGGGCATGCACGCGATGGAGGGCCTCGTACTCCCGGGCGCCAACCACAAGACGATCGGGCGCGCCATGGCCGAGCTGGGCGTGCGCGGCCTCGAGGGCGAGGTCCTGGTCACTGCGAGCCCCAGCCCCGACTTCCGCCGCATCGCGTGTTTCGGCATCGGCAAGCCCGAGGCGTTCACGGTTCACGCGCTGCGGAAGCTGCTGCGGCGCATGCTCGAGCAGGCGGGGCGCAACCGCGAGTACCAGATCGCGGTTGCCCTCGGGGTGTCCCCGTGCGACGTCGACCCTGAGCAGGCGCGGTTCGTGACGCTCGCCGAGACGGCGATCGCCGACTACCGTTTCGATCGGTTTCGCTCGCGTACGGACGAGACCACCAAGGTCGACGGCGTTCACGTCGTGCCGCTGGCCGGCGAGGACGAAAAGGGGCTGGGCCAGCTCCTCGACCGCGCACGCCGCCTGGACACCCTCGTCCGACTCGCGCGGGACTTCGGCAACCGACCCGGCAACGACCTTACGCCGGAGACGTTCGCGTCGGAGATCGTCTCCATGTTCACCGGCACATCCGTGCGCGCGACGGTCATGGGCCGCAAGGACCTGGAGAAGGACGGGCTCCGGGGGATCCTCGCCGTCGGGCAGGGGTCGGTCCAGGAGCCCCTCATGGTCCGGCTCGAGTATCGGGCCAAGAAGCCCCGCGCCGCGCTCGCGCTCGTCGGGAAGGGCGTGACGTTCGACAGCGGGGGCATCTCGCTCAAACCTGCGGCGGATATGGGCGAGATGAAGCACGACATGGCCGGCGCCGCCGCGGTGGTCTCCGCCATGCGGAGGGTGGCCGACCGCGGGCCCGCGCTCAAGGTCGTGGGCCTCGTGCCGCTGGTCGAGAACATGCCTTCCGGCAGCGCCGTCAAGCCAGGCGACATCCTGAAGATGGTGAACGGCGCAACCGTGGAGATCGACAACACGGACGCCGAGGGACGGCTGCTGCTCGCGGACGCCATCGCCTACTCGGCCCGGTTCCACCCCGACGTCGTGGTGGACCTGGCGACCCTCACGGGCGCCTGCAAGGTCGCTCTCGGCACCGAGGTCGCGGGGCTCTTCTCGAACGACGACGCGCTCGCGCAGCAGCTCGAGCGCTTGGGGCATCGCACCGGCGATCGTGTGTGGCGCATGCCGCTGTTGCCCGAGTACCGCGAGCTCCTGCGCAGCGAATGGGCCGACATCAAGAACAGCTCCGGCCGTTGGGGCGCGCTGCCCGCGTCGGCTTCGTTCCTCGCGAGGTTCGTGCCCGAAAAGGTCCGGTGGGCGCACCTCGACATCGCCGGCGTCGCCTACACCTCGCGCAGTCACAACGGTCTCCCCCCCGGCGCGACCGGGTTCGGCGTCAGGCTGCTCATGGCGCTCATCGACGAGTTGGCCGAGTCGGCATGACCTCGTACTGGGTTCGGCCGGCGAGGCCGACGGACCTGAAGGGGGTCCGGGAGCTCACGCGCCGCGTCAGGCGGGAGTTCCACCTGGCGGTGCGCGGCCAGGAGGCGTCGTCGTCCGGACGGCCGGGCGAGCTGATGTGGGTGGTGGAGGCCGGACGGAGCGAGATCGTGGGCTGCTGCGGCGTGCGGGAGTCCGGCGACGGCACCTGGGAGCTCCACTCCTTGTTCCTCGCACCGGAGTGGCGGGGGTTCGGGCTGGGGCGTTCGCTCGTCGAGCGAGCGCTCCGGAGCGTCCAGGACGCAGGAGCCGTGGCGCTCGCGTGCGCGGTGCCGGCCGAGTTCGCCGAGGCGGCGGGCCTGCTGGTCAGCCTGGGGTTCGTCGAGGGGCAGGCGGCCGGCGGGCAGCGGCGCTTCGTGCGCAACGTCGGCCTGGTGAGCTAGCCGGGTGTGCATCCTGTTGGCGATCGGGCGCGGGCGGGGACCGCGCGAGCTCTGGATCGCCGCCAACCGTGACGAGCGGTTCGATCGGCCCTGGCAAACGCCCCGGTTGCTGGTTCCCGACCCGCCCGTCTTCGGCGGGCGCGACCTCGTCGGCGGCGGGAGCTGGCTCGCGGTCAACCTCGAGAGTGGGTTCGTCGTCGGCGTCACCAACGCGAGGCGCGGTGCGCCCTCCGCGGAACGCTCGCGCGGGCGGCTCGTCGTCGACCTCGCGGCGGAGCGCACGACGGCCGCGGCGGTCGCTCTCCTGTCCGAGCTCGACCTCGCGCGCTACGGCAAGTTCAACCTCCTCCTGGGGGACACCAGCGACAGGTGGCTCGCGACCAACGAACCCGGTCCCCGGATCGCGAAGGACGAGTCGCCGCTGTCGGCGATCGGCAACGACCCGGTCTCGGCGCCGGGCGCGCGGGTCGTCGACGCCGCGGCGCGCGCGCGGTCCCTGGCGAAGCTGCCCGCACCCGAGCTCACCGCGGCGCTGGAGCGGTTGCTCGCGGACCACGAGGGCGACGACCCGCTGTGCCGTCACGGCGAGCTCTACGGCACTGTGTGCTCGTCGCTGATCGTGCTGCGGGGGCGAGACGTCGTGACCTACCGATTCGCGCCCGGCCCACCGTGCACCACGCCGCTCGCCGACGTCGCGTTGCCGGCGCGCTGAGGCCCCGGATCGCAGGTACAATCCGGGCGTGACGCGGCCGGCCTGGTGGTTCTGGTGCGGCGTCGGGACCATCGCGATCGCGATGGCGCTGGCGCTGGCGGGCGTCGCATGGTTCGCAGAGAACCTCACGCCGCTGTGCTGGACCGGCTTCGTCCTGGCGGTCGACGGGCTGCTGGAGATCCGGGGCCGGTCCTGGCTGTCGGAGGCGCCGGGGGAGCTCGCCCTGATGGCGGCGATCTCGATCCCGTGCTGGCTGCTTTACGAGCTCTACAACCGGCCGAGGCTCTGGGCGGCCGGCGGCCCCGAGCTCTGGTGGCACTACACGGGACTGCCGCCGTGGCCATGGCGCGCGCTCGGCTACGGGTGGTCGTTCGCCACGATCACCCCGGCCGTGTTGCTGCTGGCGCAGCTGCTCGAGCCGGCGGCCGGGCGCCTCTGCGGCCGCGGCCGCGGCGGCCGCGTGCCGAGAGAGCTGGGAGCGGCCCTCGCATGCCTCGGAGCGCTGCTCGCGGCCATCCCGCTGATCTGGCCGTCGGCGTTCTTCGCGGCCGACGTGTGGCTCGCCTGGCCGCTGCTCCTCGACCCGATCAACCAGCGGAACGGCCGCCCGTCGCTGCTCGGGGATCTGGAAGAGGGCCGACGCTCGCGCCCGCTGGCGCTCCTGGCTGCGGGGATCGCCTGCGGGGTCCTCTGGGAGAGCTGGAACGCCCTGGCGACCTCCCGATGGAGCTACACGGTCCCGTTCCTGGAGCGCTTCAAGGTCTACGAGATGCCCGTCCTGGGGTTCCTCGGTTTCGCGCCGTTCGCACTCGCGTTGTTCGCCATGTACCACCTTGTCCGCGGGCTGCTCCCCGGGCGCGCCCCGACCGCCTAGGAGCCTGTCTGGGAAAGCGGGAGGGCCGCGTTGCGAGCGCCGCGGGGCGAGATGCAAGGCGACGCGCCGATGGCGATGTGGATCCATCGCCGAGGCGCGGCAACGCTGCAGATCGCCCCGCGCCGCCGCAACCCGGAGGGCGCAGGGGGGTTGCGGGCGCATGCTGCGTTGCTCGTCGGCCGCGATGGCGCCGGCATCGCCCGCCTCCTCGCGCCTTGCCTGCGCCTCGCAAGCCCCCTGCGCGCGACCCACCCCATTTCCCAGACAGGCTCCTAGCCCGAGTTCCTCGAGGTCAGCGGGCCGCGACCAGGAGGCGCACCAGCGCCTGCGGTTCTTCGACCGGCAAGCGGCACGCCCCGCCCTCGCAGAGGTAGGCGCGTGCCCGATCGGCCGTGACCGACTCCCGGCCGGTGAACAGCGGCACGGTCCGGACCGTCGCAGGCGGGACCGGGACCGACGCGCTCGACGCGAGTACGCAGCCGGACGGCCTGGACCGCCACGCCGCCGCTTCCAGCGCGCGCGTCGAGGGCCACGCCGGGTCGCCGACGATCACGAGCGTCAGCGGGGGCTTGGCGCCGACCTGCGCCGCCTGGAGCAGCGCCAGGCACGCCTCGGGCGCCTGTACCAACAGGCCGGCGTCTGCGCCGATCGCCCGCTCGGCGGTAGCGCGAAGGCCGTCGCTTTCCGTCAGGGCGGCGAGCCGGAGGGCGGTTGCCGCGAGCACACCGGCCGCCGAGGGCGTGGCGCCGTCGGTCGGCCCACGCGGCCTCGTCAGCAACGGCGGGCCGTCGTCCGGGGTGTCGAAGAGCGCGCCGGACGCGTCCTGGTAATGGGCGGCCCTCGCTTCGAAGAGCGCCCGGGCCCGCGTCAGCCAGCGGACGTCACCGTCCGCCTCGTAGAGCTGCACCAGCGCGGCGGCGACCCAGGCGACGTCCTCGAGCGTCTCGACGCCGGACGTGGACCCGTCCCGCCACGACCGGATCAGACGGCCGCCGGGCGCCTCGTGGGCGAGGATCGCGCCGGCGGCGGCGCGTGCGGCGTCCAGGTAGCGCGGCTCCGGGAGCGCCGCCCCGAGGTAGGCGAGCGACCAGACGGCCATTCCGTTCCAGCCTGCCAGCCGCTTGTCGTCGGTGGCCGGCGGGGTGCGCCTGGCGCGCGCCGCGAGCAGGCCGCGACGCGCCGCGTCGACCCTCGCCGCCACCACGGCCTGGCCGACCTTCAGCTCCGATGCGACTTCGGCGAACGTCCGGACGGGGCGCAGCGCGCTGGCGCCGGCCTCGAAGTTTCCCTTGGGGCCGAGCTCGCACAGGGCGATGATCGCGCCGGCCTCGTCCGCCGGCAGTGCGTCCCGGACCTGGTCGGCCGTCCACGTGAAGTACCGGCCCTCGTGCCCTTCGCTGTCGGCGTCGGTGGACGAGTAGAAGGCCCCGTCGGGGCCCCGCATCTCGCGCAGCAGATACTCCGCCGTGGCGCGCGCCACGAGGAGCCAGTCCGGGCGGTCGAAGGCGACGCCGGCCTCGCCGTAGGCGCGGGCGAGGAGCGCGTTGTCGTAGAGCATCTTCTCGAAGTGCGGGACGAGCCACTTCTCGTCCACCGAGTAGCGGTGGAACCCGCCGCCCAGCCAGTCGTACATGCCGCCGGCCGCCATCGCGTCGAGCGTCCGCGCGAGCATGGCACGGGCCTTGTCGTCCCTCCGCGCCTCGGCGATCAGGAAGAACAGGCGCGACGGCGTCGGGAACTTCGGCGCGGAGCCGAACCCGCCCCAGTGCTGGTCGTACTCGGCGGCGAGCGCGGAGGACGCCGCGGCGGCCGCCGCGGGCGCGTCCACACGGCCCGTGCCGCGGGTCTCGGCCGGCGCCAGGTGGCCGGTGAGCGTGGCAGCGGCCCCGTCGATCTCCTGGCGCCGGTGCTCCCACGCGTCGGCCACGGAGAGCAGCACCTCGCGCAGCGAAGGCTGTCCCCAGCGGCGCTCCGGAGGGAAGTAGGTCCCGCCGAAGAACGGCTTGCGGTCGGGGGTGAGGAAGACGGTGAGCGGCCAGCCGCCCGACCCCGTCATCGCCTGGACCGCCGCCATGTAGACGGCGTCGAGGTCGGGGCGCTCCTCGCGATCGACCTTGATCGCAATGAAGTGCGCGGCGAGCACCGCAGCGATCGCCGGGTCCTCGAAGGACTCGTGCTCCATGACGTGGCACCAGTGGCACGAGGCGTAGCCGATCGACAGGAAGATCGGCCGGTCCTCGGCCTTGGCCTTCGCCAGCGCCTCCTCGCCCCAGGGGTACCAGTCCACAGGGTTGTGGGCGTGCTGGCGGAGGTAGGGGCTCGTCTCGCGGGCGAGATGGTTGCTGTACGCGGGTTGGTTCACCTTGGCCTCGCTCGTGCGCGCTGTCGCGATACCCGGCTGCGCGGCGGCCGCGATCGCGAGCGCGACGTTCAACGACGCTCGGAACCAGGCGCGCACAGCCGGTGCAACCGCGCGTCCGGCGACGCCATTTCAGGGCGTGGTGAGACCCGCGACCGCGACGTCGATCCTGTCGTACCAGTCGGCGGAGCCGGGAAGGGCGATCACGGCCTTGCCGGACGATCCGGCGGGTAGCGGATCAAGGAGATGGCCGCGTGCCGTCTGGATCCGCTCGCCGTTCCGGTACCCCCCGATGTCGAACCACACCTCGAGCGGCGCCAGGTCGCGGCCGCAGCGGTTGGCGGCCTGGATCTCGACCAGCACCTGAGCGATGTTCACCGGCGACATCCCGGATGACCAGGCGATTGCGACGCACTCCGGAACCGCCGGGGTGGGGGAAGGCCCGGCCCGCGGCGTCGGCGTCTCGTCGGCCTCGACCGGGCTCGCCTCCGGCCTCGGCTCGCGCGCCGGTTCGGCCTCCCATGGAACAACGTCCGTGTGATGTCGAGTCGTCTCGCGCGGCGGCCGAGCGGCGAGGTCGGCGGTCGGGGACTGCGGCTGTGCGGTCACCGGTCGGGCGTGGAGGAACGGGCGCGCGGCCGGCGGCGCCGGGCGCTCGCGCCCCTGGACGAACCAGAGCGCCACCGCGGCCGCCGTCGCCATCACGGCGAAGAGCGCCGCTCTTCGCGTCATGCCCTGACCGCCACGGCCTGGGTCGCGTTTGGTCTTTCCGGGCCCCGGACCCCGGATCCCGGACCCCGGTCTCTCACTCCACCCAGTCCGCCAGGAAGACGTTGGTCTGATGGGGTCCGGAGCTGGACCGGCCGGAGCAGAAGACGAGGGTCTTGCCGTCGGGCGACCACATCGGGAAGCCGTCGAACCCGCCGCCGAACGTCACCCGCTCGACGCCGCTGCCGTCGACGTTGACGAGGTGCAGGTCGAACGTCCTCCGCTGCGGGTCGTCCACGTTCGAGCAGAAGATGACCTTCTTGCCGGACGGGTGGAAGAACGGCGCGAAGTTGGCGGCGCCGTTGTCCGTGAGCCGCCGGACGTCGGTGCCGTCGGCGTTGGCCATGTAGATGTCGAGCGCGTGCGGCTTGATGAGGCCCTGCGCCAGCAGGGTCTTGTACTCCTCGAGCTCGGGCCCGGGCTTCGGCCGGCTCGCGCGCCATACGATCTTGCTGCCGTCGGGGGAGAAGTACGCGCCGCCGTCGTACCCGATCTCGTGGGTGATCTGGCGCACGTCGCTGCCGTCGAGGTTCATCGTGTAGAGGTCGAGGTCGCCGCCGCGCAACGACGTGAACACGATCCGGTCGCCTCGCGGCGAGATGGTGGCCTCGGCGTCGTACCCGGGGGTGTCGGTGAGGCGGTGGGGGGTGGGGTCGTCGAGCGCGGCCGTGAAGATGTCGAAGCTCGGGTACACGGCCCAGACGTAGCCGTGGGACATGTCGGGCGGGGGCGGGCATGCGGGTCCGCCCAGGTGCGTGGACGCGAAGAGGTAGTGCTTGCCGTCGGGGAAGAAGTAGCTGCACGTGCAGCGGCCGAGCCCCGCGGAGAGCAGGCGGACGTCGTGGCCTTCGAGGTTCATCGTGAAGATCTGGTCGCACTCGTACGGCGGCCGCGTCGACTGGAAGATGAGGCGCTTGCCGTCGAACGAGAAATACGCCTCCGCGTTCTGGACGCCGTCCGTGAGCTGGCGGAGGTTCGCGAGATGGCGCTCGCGCGGGTCGGGGGTCCGCCGGATGGGGAAGCGGTCGATCCCGGCGGCCGGCGCTGGCCCGGAGAGTCCCGCGGCCGCCAGTCCGGCGAGACCGGCGACGGCAAGCGTGGCGAAAGAGAGGGCGGTCGAGAGTCTCATGAGTTCCTCCGGTCCCGAAAAGGCCGAATCGGTGGCCGAATAATCCCCTGGTGGATGTCGGCCGTCGAGACTACCATTGGGACGTGGCCGACGCAGGGCTCATCGAGCGGGTGATCAAGGCGGCCAGGCAGAAGGGCGGCGAGCGCCTCGAGCTGCGCGGCGGCAAGCCGGCCGTGCTGGTGAGCGGCGGCGCCCTCCTCCAGGCCGGCAAGGCGGTGCTCGAGGCCGAGGAGCTCGAGCGCTGGCTCGAGGCCAAGGTCGGCGCCGAGCGCTGGGTCGCGTTCGAGCTCGGCGAGGAGATCAGGGCCGAGGTGGAGATCGGCGGCTCGCGCCTCCAGATGAGGGCCTCGCGGGTGGACGGGCACCCGCAGGCCACGATCGACCTCGTCGCGTCCGAGGCGGCGCCGGCGCCCGCGCCGCCGCTGCCTCCGGCGGTCCGAGCCGCGCATCCGGTCCCGCCGGCCGCCGCGCCGACGGGGCTGGAGCGCCCGCTCGACCGGATGCTCAACCGGCTCGTCGGGCTCGGCGGGTCGGACCTGCACCTTTCGTCGTCGATGCCGCCCATGGTGAGGCTGCACGGCGACATGGCGCCCATCCCGGACTTCGCGACGCCGCTGTCCTCGGAGCACATCCTGCTCATGTGCGACGAGGTCGCGCCGGCGGCCAACCGCGGCGAGTTTCGCGAGGACAACGACACCGACTTCGCCTACGAGATCCCGGGTCTGGCGCGCTTCAGGGTCAACCTCTTCCGCGACCGCCACGGCGTCGGCGCGGTGTTCCGCCAGATCCCGCACGAGATCCTGAGCTTCGAGCAGCTCGGACTGCCCGAGTGCGTCAGGAGCCTGTGCATGCTCAACAAGGGGCTGGTGCTGGTCACGGGGCCGACCGGATCGGGGAAGTCCACGACGCTCGCGACGATGATCGACCTCGTCAACACGACCCGCAGCGACCACATCATCACGATCGAGGACCCCATCGAGTTCGTCCACGACAACAAGCGCTGCCTCGTCAACCAGCGCGAGGTGTACTCGCACACGGAGTCGTTCAAGCGCGCCCTCCGCGCCGCGCTGCGCGAAGACCCCGACATCGTGCTGGTCGGGGAGCTGCGCGACCTCGAGACGATGGCGATCGCGATCGAGACCGCCGAGACGGGCCACCTCGTGTTCGCCACGCTGCACACGACGACGGCGGTTTCGACGATCGACCGGCTGATCGACCAGTTCCCCCCCGACCGGCAGGCCCAGATCAGGGTCATGCTGGCGGAGTCGCTCAAGGGGGTGATCGCGCAGATCCTGCTCAAGCGCATCGGCGGCGGCCGGATCGCCGCCTACGAGATCCTGCTCGGGATCCCCGCGGTCTCGAACCTCATCCGTGAGGGCAAGACCCATCAGATCGCCACCGTCATGCAGACCGCCAAGCGTCTCGGGATGCGGACCCTGAACGACTCGCTCACCGAGCTGGTCAAGGCGGAGAAGGTCGAGGCCGCCGAGGCGCTAAGCAAAGCCGTGGACAAGGACGGGCTGCGTTCCGCGCTCAAGCTCGAGTGAAGCGGACGCAGAATCGCGCCGCTTTGACACTCCGTGTACAACGGGCTAACGTGAGTGGGGAGCACAACGCCCGATTCGGCGGTAGGGAGACAAGGCGATGCACATCAATGACATCCTCAAGGCCGCGACGGAGCGGAAGGCGTCGGACGTCCACCTCAAGGTCGGCGCGCACCCGTTGATCCGCGTGGACGGCACCCTGGTGCCGCTCGTCGAGTTCAAGCGCCTCATGCAGGAGGACACCATCGCGATGGCGTTCTCGATGATGTCCACCCAGCAGAAGGAGAAGTTCAAGCAGTTCCTGGAGATCGACATCGCGTACTCGGTCCCCGGCCTGGGCCGCTTCCGCTGCAACATCTTCCAGCAGCGGGGGTCGGTGGGCCTGGTGCTGCGGCTCATCCCGGCCCGCATCCTCTCGGTGAAGGAGCTCCTGCTGCCGCCTGTCCTCGAGAAGATCGCCGAGGACGAGCGCGGCCTCGTGCTGGTGACGGGCACGACCGGCTCGGGCAAGTCCACGACCCTGGCGGCGATGATCGACCACGTGAACAGCATCCGCAACTGCCACATCGTCACCATCGAGGACCCGATCGAGTTCCTGCACCGCGACAAGAAGGCCATCATCAACCAGCGCGAGGTCGAGGTCGACACCCGGAGCTTCTCGGTGGCGCTGCGCTCCGGCCTCCGCCAGGACCCGGACGTGGTCCTGGTCGGCGAGATGCGCGACTACGAGACCATCGAAACGGCGCTGCTCGCCGCCGAGACCGGCCATCTCGTGCTCTCCACCCTGCACACGCTCGACGCGACGGAGACCGTCAACCGCATCATCGCGGTGTTCCCGCCGCACCAGCAGAAGCAGATCCGCATCCAGCTCGCCGCGGTGCTCAAGGCGATCATCTCGATGCGCCTGCTTCCGCGCGCCGACGGGCTCGGCCGCGTCCCCGCTGTCGAGGTGCTGGTGTCGACCGCCTACATCCGCGAGTGCATCGAGCAGAAGGAGAAGACCAAGCTGATCCGCGACGCGATCGCGTCGGGCACCTCGCAGTACGGGATGCAGACGTTCGACCAGTCGCTGTACATGCTGTACAAGTCGGGCCTCATCACGCTCGACGAGGCGGTCCGCCGCGCCTCCAACCCCGACGAGTTCAAGCTGCGCATCCAGGGGATCCAGTCCACGTCCGACGTCTCCCGCGAGGAGATGGAGGCCACACTCGAGGGGAGTCCGGGCACCGAGCCGTTCGCCAGCGGGAGCCCGTTCGAGTTCGGGAACAAGGAGAGCGGCACGTAGAGACAGGGGTCCGGGGCCCGGGATCCGGGGTCCGAAATGCGCACCAGACCACGTCCCCGCGGGGCTGCAGCGGTTCCGCCGAGCGTCGAGACGCTGCACGAGACCGCGCTGCGGATGCTGGCGCGGCGCGCGCTGTCCCGAGCCGAGGTCGCCGAGCGCCTCCGGCGGCGCGGGTTCGAGCCGGCGGCGGTCGGCGCCGAGGTCGCCCGGCTCGAACGTGCGGGCCTCCTCGACGAGGCGTTGCTGGCGCGGTCCGTCTGTCGGGCGGAGTTGCGTGCGGGCCGGGGCCGCCGCGCGGTGATCGCCGCGCTCAAGAGGCGGAAGATCGCCAGGGAGGCCTCCGAGGCGGCTCTTGCGGACCTCGACGGCGCGGAGGCCGAGAGCGTGGCTCTCGAGTCCGCCCTCGCGAAGGTGACCGCCAAGCACCGGTTCTGGCGGCGCCTTCCTGCGGAGCGGCGGAAGGTGATACGGTATCTGCTCGCGCGCGGGTTCGGGTTGGACGACGTCCGCCGCGCCCTCGCAGTGATGGGAGAGGAGCCGCATGGCGAGCAAGCCGACGACGCGGGAGATCCGCACGACGTTCCTTGATTACTTCGCCGCCCGCGACCACCGGGTGGTGCCGTCCTCGTCGCTCATCCCGGCCGGCGACGCGACGCTGTTGTTCGCAAACGCCGGTATGAACCAGTTCAAGGACGTGTTTCTCGGGCGGGAGCAGCGCGAGTACTCGCGCGCGACCTCGTGTCAGAAGTGCGTTCGCGCGGGCGGCAAGCACAACGACCTCGACAACGTCGGCTACACGGCGCGCCACCACACGTTCTTCGAGATGCTCGGCAACTTCTCGTTCGGGGACTACTTCAAGGCCGAGGCGATCGCCTTCGCCTGGGAGCTGCTGACCGGCGTCTACGGGCTCCCGACCGAACGTCTCTGGTTCACGGTCTACACCGAGGACGACGAGGCGGCGCGCCTCTGGCAGGAGGCGGGCGCGGCGCCCGACCGGATCCTCCGCTTCGGCGAGAAGGACAACTTCTGGGCGATGGGGGAGACCGGCCCTTGCGGCCCGTGCAGCGAGATCCACTATTACCAGGGGAAGAACCTGAAGAAGAACCGCGCCGAGCTGGTCAACGGCCCCGGCGACGAAACCCTGGAGATCTGGAACCTCGTGTTCATGCAGTACGAGCGCGACGCGGCCGGCCACCTGCACCCGTTGCCGCGGCCCTGCGTGGACACCGGCGCCGGCCTGGAACGGCTGACGGCGGTGATCCAGGGCGCGCCGTCCAACTACGACACCGACCTGTTCGCGCCGATCATCGCTCGGGTCGTCGAGCTCGCGCAGCGCCCCTACGACCCGTCCGACGAGCTGGGCCCGGCGTTCCGCGTGATCGCCGATCACGCCCGCGCGGCGGCGTTCCTGCTCGCGGACGGCGTGATGCCGTCGAACGAAGGGCGCGGCTACGTGCTCCGCCGGATCGTGCGGCGCGCGCTGCGCTACGGCCGACAGCTCGGGTTCGACGGCGTCTTCCTCGCGGACGTGGTACCGGCGGTCGTGTCGGCGATGGGCGACGTGTACCCGGAGCTGGTCGAGCGGTGGCCCGTGGTGGAGCAGGTGCTCAGGGCCGAGGAGGAGAGGTTCTCGCGGACCCTCAACGTGGGGACGGACGTGGTCGGCCGCGAGCTCGACCGCATCAAGCGCGCCGGCGGACGCGGGCTGTCCGGCGAGGCGGCCTTCTACTTCTACGAGACGCACGGGATCCCGCTCGACATCCTCGACGAGTTCGCCCAGGAGGAAGGGCTGGCGCTCGACCGCGCCGGGTTCGAGGCGAAGCTCGAGGCGGCGAGGGCGCGCGGTCAGGAGAGCTGGAAGGGCGACCTCGTGGCGCGCTTCCGCGAGGAGTACGAGCAGCTGATGGCGCGCGGCGTGTCGAGCGAGTTCGTCGGCTACCAGGAGTTCGCCCTCGAGAGCGCCAAGGTGCAGGCGCTGCTCGGGGCGAAGGGCGAGGTCGACGTCCTGTCGGGCGAAGGCGAGGTGGTGCTCGATCGCACGCCTTTCTACGCGGAGTCGGGTGGCCAGATCGGGGACCAGGGCGTGCTGACCTGGAGCGGGGGAAGAGCGGTCGTGCGCGACACCCAGAAACCGGTGCCCGGTTTGATCATCCACCGCGTGGCGGTCGAACAGGGGGCGCTGCGGCGCGGCGGGGCCGTCCGCGCCGAGGTGCACTGCGGCCGCCGCCTGGACACACAGGCCAACCACACCGGAACGCACCTGCTGCACGCGGCGTTGCACCACGTCCTCGGCCCGTCGGCGCAACAGGCCGGTTCGCTCGTCGAACCGGAGCGGCTCCGTTTCGACTTCGCCTGGGCGCAGCCGGTGTCGCCCGAGCAGCTGGAGGCGATCGAGACAATCGTCAACCAGAACGTGCGCACGAACTACGCGGTGTCCACGCAGCAGATGAAGCTCGAGGAAGCTCGCGGCGCCGGAGCGATGGCGCTGTTCGGCGAGAAGTACGGCGAGGTCGTGCGGGTGGTCTCGGTCGGAGACGGCTCGGTCTCGCGCGAGCTCTGCGGCGGGTGCCACGTACGGCGGACGGGTGATATCGGCGCGTTCAAGATCACGGTCGAGCGCGGCATCGCCGCCGGGGTGCGGCGCATCGAGGCGGTGACGGGCCGGGCCGCGGTCGAGCTGTTCCAGAGCTACCACCGCGTCCTCCGGCACGCGGCGGGCATCGCCAACGTTCCGGTCGAGAGCCTCCCGAGCGCGTACGAGGGCCAGGAGCGGAGGGTGCGGGAGCTCGAACAGGAGACCAAGGGACTCAAGCTCAAGCTGGCGGCCGGCGGCAGCGAGCCGGCCGAGGCGACCGAGGTCCGGGGGATCAAGGTCCTCGTTCGCGAGGCGCCGGAAATGGCCGTGCCCGAATTGAGAACGCTGGCCGACACGCTGCGTGGTAAACTCAAGTCCGGCATTGTCGTGCTCGGCATGGCGAGCGGCGACGCCGCCACGTTGCTCGCGGCCGTCACCGAGGATCTGGTGGGCCGGATCTCCGCCGGCGAGATCGTCAAGAGGTTGGCGCCGGTGGTCGAGGGTCGGGGCGGCGGGAAGCCGGCCATTGCCCAGGCGGGCGGCAAGGCGCCTGGCAAGCTGCCGGAGGCGCTGAGACTCGTGCCGAAGGTGGTGGAGGAGCTGCTGGGGTGAGACGCATTGCGATCGCGATGGTGGCTGCGCTCGCGGCCGGATGGGCGCTCGGGGAGCGGACGTCCGGCGTGTTCATATTCACGGCGCCCGACGGCACCCGCCGCGTCGTCAACGTCCCCGCGGCCGGGCCTGGCACGATCGAGATCCCGGCCGGCGCCGCCGAGCGGCGAACCGCGCTGTGGCCCGCCGTCGAGGACGCCGCGCGCACCCACGGCCTGGATCCCCGCCTCGTGGACCTGGTGATCCGCATGGAGTCCGGCTACAACCCGCGCGCCGTCAGCGCCAAGGGCGCCAGCGGGGTGATGCAGCTGATGCCCGACACGGCGAGCCTGTACGGCGTCCGCAACGTGTTCGACCCCCTGCAGAACATCCGGGCCGGCGTCCGCTACCTGCGCGACCTGATCGAGCGGTTCAACTCCGACATCTCGCTCGCGCTCGCCGCGTATAACGCAGGCCCTAAGGCCGTGGAGCGCCACGGCGGCGTCCCGCCGTACGACGAGACGCGCAACTACGTGAAGGCGATTCTGATGGCCTACCGCGGCGACGCCACGATGTCCACGCTGTCCGGGGGCTTCGGGCGGCCCGCGCGGCGCGCGCACCCGGTCGAGCTGGCCGCCGAGGACGGCCGGGCGATGATCTCTAACGTCCACCATCCGGGCGAGGCGGTCCTTGCCCGGCCGCTCGGGCTGCGGTGAAGCCGCTCGCAGCTCACAGCCGACAGCTCGCCCCCGCCCGACCCGGCAGCCGACAGCCAACGACGAACGGCAGGACACCGGCCCCGCCGAACTGCATATGGGAGTCCCGTCGGCCGTGAGCCGTTGGCTGTGAGCTGTCGGCTGTCAGCTGATAGTATGCGGCCCCAGGAGGCTCGATGCGCATCCTTTCGGGTGTTCAACCGACCGGGAAGCTCCACATCGGCAACTACCTCGGCGCCATCCGCCAGTTCGTCGAGCTGCAGCGCGACCCGGCCAACGAGTGCTACTACTTCGTCGCCGACCTTCACGCCCTGACCACGATCAAGGACGGGCGCGAGCTGCGTGACAACACCTACCGGGTCGCGGCCGACTTCATCGCGCTCGGACTCGACCCGGCCCGCTCGGTCCTCTACCGCCAGTCCGACGTGCCCGAGGTGGCGGAGCTGGCGTGGATGCTGTCGGCCGTCACGCCGATGGGGCTCCTGCAGCGAGGGCACTCCTACAAGGACAAGGTCGCCAAGGGGATCGCACCCAACCACGGTCTTTTCGCCTACCCGGTGCTGATGGCGGCCGACATCCTGATCGTGCGGGCCGACAAGGTCCCCGTGGGACACGACCAGAAGCAGCACCTGGAGATGACCCGCGACATCGCGGCCGCCTTCAATCAGACGTACGGCGCCGAACTGCTGCGCGTCCCCGACGAGCTGATCCTCCCCGAGGTCGCGGTGGTCCCCGGGATCGACGGGCAGAAGATGTCGAAGTCCTACGGCAACACGCTGGAGATCTTCGCGCCCGAGGGGGAGCTGAAGAAGCGCGTTATGTCGATCGTCACCGACTCGACGCCGGTGGCCGACCCGAAGCCCACGCGCGGCAACACCCTCTACGCCCTGCTCAAGGTCTTCACGCCGCCGGAGGACTGGCCGGCGACCAAGGTGCTGTTCACCGAGGGCGGAACCGGCTACGGCGAGCTGAAGAAACGACTGCTCGCCGTCATCCTCGAGACGTTCGGAACGGCGCGGGCCAACCGTGCCGAGCTCGACCGCGACCGCTCGCTGGTCGAGGACGCGCTGCGGAACGGGCGCGATCGTGCCAGCGAGATCATCGCGAGGGTCATGGCCGACTGCCGGCGGGTGTGCGGCCTCGGGTGGGGCTAGAGGTCGGGCGCAGGGCACAGGGAAGACGCTGAGAACCGGGCGCCGGCGCTCGCCTGGCCGAGAACGAGAAACCCCGCCGTTCGGGCGGGGTTCTCGACTACGCCGCGCCGGAATTCGCGCTCGACCTACATGCCGCGAGTCGGGTCGTGCGGGACCTCGAGGTCGGCCTCGCGCCTCGCCTGGCGTTGCCTCTGCAGGAAGTGCGCGGCGACCAGGTACACGCCGAAGAGGACGAGGATGAGCGGCCACCAGTCCTCGAGGAACGTGAAGTCGATCGGATAGAACCGGTCATAAAGGAGCAGGAGTCCGCCCAACAGGAGGAAGATCCCGAATCCGAGCTTGCCTCCGCTCCTCTCGGCCGGCCTCGCCGCGATCCCCGAAAGCGGCTCCGGGAGCAGGCCGAGGTTCAGCGCCTGCGCCTGCCGATAGGCGTCGACGAATCCGAACAGGACGACGCCGGCGATCAGGATCCCGAGGGTCGAGTGCTCCGACAGCCAAATCGCGAAGACGAAGGACGCGAAGATCGCGAGCGCCCGTTGATACAGGCCAAGGTAGAGGTGTCCGAGGCCGGGGAAGCACGACAGCACCACGGCGAGTCCGGGCGAACGGCGGACCAGGCCCGCCGCCGGCGCGGCCGCCACGGGTTGCGGCACCGGCGGGGCGACCGGCGCCGCCGTCGCGATTGCCTGAGCGGCTGCGTCAGGCGTCTGGTTGGTTTCCTGTGTGTTCATTTCCGTCCTCCCTTTTCACCCTCTACAACGCGGCCGTGGCCGTCGGGGTTCTGACGCTTGGCCCCTACGAGGCTCCGGGCCGCGTCCCAGACGTCGACGGCGCGGTCGCGGACCCAGCCCTCCGTCGCGACCACCGACTCCTTGATCCGCTGTGAATAGCTCGAAACCCGATTCTCGACGGCCGCGCGGGCGTACAGGGCGGCACGGTCCATCCCCTCGCTGGACGCGCGGGCCACCGTCGCCGGGTTGGAGAGAAGCACGACCGTGAGCGCGGCGAGCAGGTACGCGGCCGCCGTAGCCAGCCGGAGATCGAAGAAACGCGACGGCTTCCGGCGCACGGCGATGTGCTGCGACGGCGGCAGCGCCAGCGCGGCTCGGAGGCGCGGGGAGACGCGGGTCTCCGCTCCGACCTCGTGGAGCGTCGCGAAGGCCTCCCAGGCGCCCTGGCAGGACGGGCATGCGTGCAGATGAGCGAGCAGCTCCCCGCGCGCGTCGTCGTCGATCTCACCGTCGAGGGCGGACGTCAGCAGGTCGAGAGCGCGCTCGCACGCCGGCGCCAGGCGCACGACCCCCTTCAGGCGAGCCTTGAGCGACTCGGGGGCGCGCACCGAGCGCAGCAGCCGCTCTCCTTCGGCGAGCGCGCGGGCGCGCTCCACCGCCATCCGGCAGTCCGGGCACGAAACGACGTGGGCCGCCAGCTCGGTTGGGAGCGTGCCGGCGAGCGCCGCGTCGAGCCGGTCGAGCAGGGCTTCGCAGGGCGTCATGACTCGGCTCCGGCCGGCGCCACCCGAATCCGGGGGGCGAGCTGGACCGCGACCGCCGCCGCCAGCTCCCGCCGCGCGCGGTTGAGGCGGGACTTGACGGTTCCGAGCGGGAGCTCCAGTTCACCCGCCAGCTCTTCATAGCTCCAGTCCGCGAAATCGCGCAACATGATGAGCTGGCTGAGCTCCTCGGGCAGCCTCTCGAGCGCGGACCTCGCCATCTCCAGGCGCTGCCGCCGCACGGCGTGGGTGTGGGGATCCTCGCCTCCGGGCAGCGACTCCAGGAAGTCGGGATCGACCCAGGTCGCTTTGCGCTGCTCGCGCGACCGGCGGTAGGCGTCGACGAAGAGGTTGCGGGCGACGCGGTACGCCCACGCCCGGAACGACGAGCCCGCCGTGTACCGATTGAGGTTCTGCCAGAGCCTGAGGAAGACCTCCTGGGTGAGGTCCTCGGCCTCGCCGCGGTGGCGGGTGAAGCTCACCGCCATGCGGAAGATGTCGTCGGCGGTGGCGTCCACCAGCTGCTCCCAGGCCAACTGGTCGCCGGCCCGGCAGCGTTCGACGATGCGCTCAAGCCCCTCGTCCTTCATCGCCCTGTCCAACGCAAACCGCGGTGCCCGGGTTCTCGGTTCGCCCGCGCCCCGCCCCGGCTACGGTAGCAGAGAACGGCGCGTGCTGCGACGGGGAAGGCGCGGGCGTGCACGTTTGTTGCTACGCGTGGGACAATGCCGGGAGGGGGAAGAGCGGATGACGAACGTGATCGTGGCTATCGAGCAGCAGGTGCGGGACGCCCTGGAGGAGTTGAGGCCGGCGTTGAAGATGGACGGCGGCGACGTCGAGTTCGTCGGCTTCGAGGACGGCGTCGTCCAGGTGCGTCTCCTGGGTGCATGCGGCGGGTGCCCGATGGCGACGATGACGCTGGTCGGATTCGTCGAGGAGAGATTGAAGCAGCGGGTGCCGGAGATTCGGCAGGTCGTCAGCGTCTAGGAGGCCCGTCGGGGCGGCCATCCGGCCGGAGAGAGCGTCCCTCGTTGTCCGCTCGGGCCGTGTCAGCGTCGCCTCGTGGATAGCAACCACATGAGACCGGTGAGGAGGAGCGACAGCACGACGCTCGTCACGATCGGCACGTAGACGGTGACGTGGCGTCCGCGGACCACGAGGTCGCGCGGCACGTGCGCAAGCCCCAAACGTCGAAACACGACAAGGGCGACGCCTGCGACGGCCAGCATTCCGGCCAGCACGAGCAGCAGCCTCGCTACCTCCTGCCTCGCTCTCCTCATGAGTCTCGCCCCTGCCTGGTCCCGGCCGCGCACCTCGACCGAGCAGCCCGTGTTCCGGCCCTGGGCCCCGGCGCCTGTCGCTACGAGGCCGGTCTCAGCCCGGCGAGCGCGATGAACCGCACACCGGGGTCGGCGTCGGAGGCCCCGCTCGCGAGCAGGCTGCCAACGGCTGGACTGTGCGGGAACCGGATGAGGGCGGCCCGCAACAACGCGCCGCGGACCTCGGCCGTGCGCGAGATCCCGCCTTCGTCGCCGTAGCTCTTCCCGAAGGCCGCGGCGATCCCGTCGAGCGCTTCCGGCGAGTCGAGCGCAGCCAGGGCCCGCGCGGCGGAGAGGCGCACCGCCGGCACGGGGTCGTCGAGCAATCGCCCGAGGATTGCGGCCGCGCCGGGGGGGTGCGCGACCGCAAGGGCGTCGGCGGTCTGCCAGTGGAGCTGTGCGATCGCCGCTTTTCGCGCGTCGGCGTTGGCGAGGTAGTGTCCACGCTCGCCGGACGCGAAGTTGCTGATCAGCTGGACGGCCCGTCTTGCCTGGTCGAACGCGCTCGGAGCGGCCATCCCCCCCGTCAGCACGGTCTGCGCGGCGGCCATGATCAGCGGCTTGATCGCGCGCCAGATCGAGGCGAAACCGCGCGGGTCGAGCGACCAGTCCTCCTTGGCGAGCGCCGACTGGACCGCCGCCAGCTGGCTGGCGTCGCCCAGCTCGAGGAGCGCGACCCGGACCCACGCCTCGAGCCAGTCGTTGCCCGTGCCGGCCGCCAGGGCCTGCTCGAGCGTGGGCCGCGCGTGCTCGCCTCCGAGGTTGACCAGGCTCCGGACGACCTGCGGGCGGATGTCGGCCTGCTTCGACTCGCTGGTCCGGCGGTGGCCGATCGTGTCCACGGCCCAGCGGAACGCGGCGTCATCTCCGACCTCGAAGAGGACCTGGGCGGCCCTCAGCTGCTCCTCGAGATCGCGGGCGCCGAGCTCCGACCGCAAGGCCTTGACGGCGGCGTCGTCGCGGAACGCCACGGCCAGCCCCCGCAACGCCGCCAGCCTGACGTCCTGGCGCGAGTCCTTGGCGAGTCGCCGCAGCGGATCCACCGCGCGGGGGTCGCGCGAGCGCCCGAGGCCGAGCGCGGCGCCGCGGTAGAAGGGCTCGTTTTCCTTCCCGGTCGAGTACGAGAGGATCTTCGTCATCGCGGTCTCGCGGGCCTCGCCCTCGAGCTGGCCGGGCGCGGCGAGCGCCCCGAGTCCCTCGAGGGCCGCCACCCGCAGTTGCAGGGCGCCCGGGTCCGGCAAATGCTTGCCGCGTTTGGCGGGCGCGGGGGGCTGGCCGAAGCCGCCGCCGCTGGTGATCGACACGGTGTCCGCGTTGTCGATCATCCAGTTGAGCACCAGCCCGGCCCGCCTGGTGCCGAGGTCGACGATGCCGTCGACGCAGGCGCTCGGCACCCAGTCGGCCTCGAGCATCTGAAGGCAGTTCACATAGAAGGTAGCCGCGCCCTGAGCGTCGCCGGCCGCGGCGAGCGCGTGCGCGGCCTCGATCCCGCGAACCCAGGGATCCACCATCGCCTGCTTCATCTCCTGCTGCATCTTCTGTGGGTTGTCCGGCGGCGGCGGCGGCGGGCTCAGGCCCAGCATGCTCTTGAGCATGGAGCCTCCGGTGCTCTGATGCTGGGCCTGCTCCATCTGTCGCTTGACCGAGTCGGTGTTCATGGCGCCGGTGGCCCCCTCCATCAACGTGCGGAAGGCGTTCGTCTGGACCTTGAGTGCGGCCCGGAGCTGCTCGACCGCGGAGGCGCGCTGGTCGGCCGTCAGGTGCTTGCCGCCCTCGTTGAGCACGAAGCTGGCCGGCACCGGGTTGCGCGTCTTGGCCAGCGAGCCCTCGGCCAGCAGCTTGTCGAGCGGGTCATCGCCCGCGGACGCGGCCCCGGCGACGACGCACGCGGCGGCCAGAACTCCACCTGCGAACAGCTGCTTCCGTACACCCATGGTCAGGCCCTCCCCCCGGCGGCCTGCGGCCCGCTACTCCTTGTTGAGGTCCGGCATCGCAGGCCCTTTTTGCGGCTGCATCAGGTCGGTCTCGGTGTAGTCCGCCGGGATCACGAACGTCGACGCGGGGATGTCCGCCTTGCGGAGCTTGGTGACCTCGGTCGTCGTTGTCTGGGTGCCGCCCTTCCCGCCCGGAGAGGTCGAGACGACGACCCGCTTGAGCGCGAACCCCGTCATCTTCGCCTTGGCGGCTTCGACGATCTTCTTGATCTCACCCATCAGCTGGCCCTGGCCCATGCCCTCGAACGCCTTGACGGTCTGCGCGGGCAGGCCGATGGCGGTGGTGGTCCAGACGTCTTCGACCGAGTCCGCGGCCGATGACCTGTCCTTCATCGGCTTCGGCATGTGCATGACCATCGTGTAGGTGGTGTGCCAGCGGTAGTGGGTCGTCGGGTACCCGAGGATGTCGCCGCCGGGCTCCTCGAGGAGCTTCTCGACCTTGGGGTTCTCGAATTCCATCTTGAAGCCTAACTTGGCCATCGCATCCCCGGCGCCGCTCGCGCCCTCCATCATCGCGGCGAGGTCGAGCTTCGAGTATGTCCTCTTCTCCGGGTTCACGATCGTCATCTCGCCCTTGGCGTTCACCAGCATGTACGTACCCTTGGCGAACATCGGGTTCTTGGTTTCGCTGAACTCCGTGCGGGCCTGCCCGCCTTCGGCCTGGGCGACGATGACCATGTCCCCCATTCCGGCGCCGCGACCGCCCTCGCTCTTCGTCACCATCGTGAACTCGATGCCGGCCCACGCCGGGCTCGCCGCGATCGCGGCCAGGAAAACGACTCGCATGCCGTTGCGCATCTTCGTGTCTCCCTTCGAAAGCGGCGTCCGCGACGGACGCGCTGGACGCTGCGACCGAGACGCCGTTTTCCAGAATTCTACGCGAGCGGCCGCACCTGTCAACCCGATTCGCGCGCTGCCGGCCACCCGGAGTGCCGCTTCACCCTCGGAATCGGCCGAAGCGCCCGGACGGCGGCGCCGAGATGGCCGTAGAATGTCGGTCGCTGGGCCTTCGGGGGTGCACGATGAGGAAGTTGACGGTGGCGGTGGCGACGTTGATCCTCGCCGGCTGGAGAATGGACGCGGCCACGGTCTTTGACGTGCTGCCGCCGGCGGGGCACGACGGCGGCGTGCCGACGCTGGACAAGGTCGTCGGGTTCGCGTGGGGCGAGGACATCACCGACCCGGACCAGATCGGCAGGTACGCGCAGGCGTTGGCCGCCTCCGTCCCGGCCAAGGTCCGCCTCCTGGATTACGGCCGTTCGCTCGAAGGCCGTCCACTCGTCCTGCTGGTCGTGGGCTCGCCGGCGAACCTCGCGCGATTGGACGCGCTCGAGGCGGCGCTCGAGCGCCTCGGCGACTCTCGCTCGACCTCCTCGGCACAGGCCGACCAGGCGGTCCGCGAGCTGCCGGCGGTGGTGTGGATCCAGTGCTCCGTGCATGGGGACGAGGCGTCCGGGGCCGACGCCGGACTCGCCCTGGCCTACCACCTCGCGTCGGGGACCGGCCCTGAGATCGAGCGGATCCTGGCCGGCGCGCTCGTGTTCGTGGACCCGATGGAGAACCCGGACGGCCGCGCCCGTTTCGTGGGGTCGGTCCGCGCCGCGCGCGGTCCCCGGCCGGACCCCGAGCCGGCCGCGGCCGAGCACGTGCAGCCGTGGCCCGGCGGCCGCGTGTCGCACGACCTCTTCGACCTCAACCGGGACTGGTTCGCGCTCAGCCAGCCGGAGACCGTCGCGCGGGTCGCCGCGATGCTGCGCTACCACCCGACCGTCGCCGCGGACCTGCACGAGATGGGCCCCGAGATGGGGTACTACTTCGCTCCGCCGGCCGAGCCGCGCCACCCGCTCCTCGAGGGGCCTGCGTTCGCGCTGCTCGACGTCCTCGGCCGCGCCAACGCTGCGGCGTTCGACGCCCGAGGCTTCCGCTACTGGACGCGCGAGGTGTTCGACGCGTTCTACCCTGGCTACGGCGACTCCTGGCCGGCGCTGACGGGCGCCGCGGGCATGACCTTCGAGGAGGCCTCGAGCCGCGGCCTCGCGACGCGCCTGAAGGACGGCACGACGCTCACGTACGCGGACGGCGTCGAGCGCCACCTGCTCGCCGCGTTCACGACGTGCCTGACGACCGCCGACAACCGCGAGCGGTTCCTGCGCGCCTGGTACGACTACCGGCGGGCCGCGGTCGCCGAGGGCCAGCGCGGCCCCGTCCGCGCCTACCAGATCGGCGACGGCAAGGACGCCCTCAAGGCCGCCGAGCTCGCCGAGCAGCTGACGCGGCAGGGGATCGAGGCATTTCGGGTCAAGGCCGAGGCGGGCGGCGTGCCCATCGGGAGCTACGTCGTGCCGCTCGCGCAGCCGCTGGGGCGCCTGGCGCGGGCGCTGCTCGACCGCGGCCCCTCGATGGGCGCGGCCTTCGAGAAGGAGCAGGAACGGCGCGACTCCAAGCGCATGTCCGACGAGATCTACGACGTCACGGCGTGGTCGCTGCCGCTCCTCTGGGCGACCCCCGCGAAGCCGCTGGCGTCGTTGCCGCAAGGGTTGGGGATGGAACCTGTCGCTCGCGGCGAGACGATCGAAGGCTCGCTCAACGGCCCCGGTCGAGTCGCGTTCCTCATGGCGTGGACGGGGGACGCTTCCGCGAGAGCGCTCTCGCAGCTCCTGCGGCAGGGGGTCAAGGTGGCGGTGGCCACCAAGCCGTTCACGCTCGGGGGCCGGGCGTTCGACCGGGGAACGATCGTCGTTCGGCGCGCAGCGAACGGCGACGGACTGCAAGAACGGCTCGAGGCCGTGGCTCGCGCGACAGGGGCGACGTTCGTCGGCACCGAGACCGGGTACGCGGACTCGGGCGTCGACCTCGGGTCCACGAGCGTCGTGTCGCTCAAGGCGCCTCGGATCGCCGTGGCCTGGGATGTCCCGACCGCGGCACAGAGCGCGGGCGATCTCCGGTGGGCGCTCGAGCGCCACCTCGAGTATCCCGTGTCGGCCGTTCGGACCTCGTCGCTCGCCCAGACCGACCTGTCGCAGTTCGACGTGATCGTGCTCCCCGACAGCTGGGAGCACGGGGGGTCGTACGCGTCCGTGTTCGGCGAGGACGGCGCCAAGCGTCTCGCCTCGTGGGTCAGCGAGGGGGGGGTGCTGGTGGCGGTGGGCTACGGGGCGGGGTTCCTGACCTCGGACAAGGTCGGCCTCCTCGCCTCCAAGCTGGAGAAGCGCCAGGGCGCCGAGCCGACGCCCGAGAAGGGGAAGGTCGAGAAGGGCGACGACGCACCTGCAGCCGGCGAGCGGGCCTTCGACTACGAGCGCGCGATCCGGCCTGCCGAGGAGGACCCGCCGCTCGTGCCGGGCTCGATCCTCCGCGTCGATCTCGACACCGAGAGCGTGCTCGCGGCCGGCTTTCCGGGGGGCAGCGTGGACGTCCTGGCCGATTCGAGGCGCGTGTTCGCCCCGCTCAAGCTGGACCGCGGCAGCAACGTCGGCGTCTACGCGGGGCCTGGCTCGCTCGTGGAAGCGGGGTTCGTGCTTGCCGCATCGCGCGAGCAGCTCCCGAAGAAGGCGTACCTCATGCTCCAGGAGACCAAGCGGGGGAAGGTCGTGGCGTTTGCCGAGGACCCGGCCGCGCGGGGCCTCACGCGGGCCACGATGCTCCTGTTCGCCAACGCCGTCTTCTTCGGTCCCGCGTACTGACGCCCCGATGGGGACGGCGGGTGGGGGAGGCGGCGTGACGACGGAGGCTGGACCATGAGCGACTGGTGGTGGCTGGGGTTCGGCGCCGTCGTGGCGGCGCTGCTCGGGCTCGACCTCTTCGTCTTTCACCGGCGGCCCGGCCGCGAGGGTGCGCGCCGCGCGCTCGCGTGGAGCGCCGTGTGGATCGCGCTGGGCCTGGGGTTCTCGGTCGTGGTCGGCTTCGCCCGCGGCCACGACGCCGCGCTGAGCTACGTCACCGCCTACCTCATCGAGCAGTCGCTGTCCGTCGACAACCTCTTCGTCTTCGTCGCGCTGTTCGCCTACTTCGGCGTCGCGCACGAGCACCACCACCGCGTGCTGTTCTGGGGCATCCTCGGGGTCGTCGTCACTCGGGGCGCGTTCATCTTCGCCGGGGTCGCGCTGATCTCCAGGTTCCACTGGGTGGTGTACGTTCTCGGCGTCCTCCTGGTCGCGACGGCGGGGAAGCTCGGACTGGGGGGCGGCGAGCAGGTCCACCCCGAGAAGAACCCCGTCGTCCGCTGGGCCAGCCGCGTTCTACCGGTGGTGAAGAGCTACCACGGCGAGCGGTTCGTGGTCTCGACCGCCGGCGGACTCCGGTTCACGCCGCTCATCCTGGTCCTGATCGCGATCGAGAGCACGGACGTGATGTTCGCCGTGGACTCGGTACCGGCCGTGCTGGCGATCTCACGGGACCCGTTTGTGGTCTACACCTCGAACGTGTTCGCGGTGCTCGGCCTGCGAGCGCTGTACTTCGTGTTGGCGGGGGCGTTGCGGTCGCTGCGCTTCATGCGCCCGGCGCTGGCGGTCATCCTGGGCCTCGTCGGAGTGAAGATGCTGCTCTCCGAGGTCGTCGAAGTCCCGACCGAAGTGTCGTTGGCGGTGATCGCGATGATCCTCGGTCTGGCGACGGCGGCTTCGCTGCTGATCCCGGCCACCGGCGCCCGCAAGGCCGGTCGCGACAACTAGGCCGGCGCCGCGATCGCCTTCGTCCAGGTCTCGAGGCTCGAGTGGATGATCCGGCCGGCGAAACGCGCCCGCAGCGCCCGCAGGAACGGCAGGTCGCGGGCGGCCGGAGCGAACTCGGCGCGTTCCCCGGCGAGCGCGGTCAGCGGCTCGTAGAGCGCCTCGCGGGAGAACTGCGGCGCGCAGAGCAGCTGAGCCGCGAGGCCCGGCATCTCGTCGCCGGCGCTGAACCGGTAGGTGGCGTGGTCGCCGAGCGACAGGCACTCGAGGAGCCACGAGCGGCCCCGGCCCACGAGGAGCCACAGCGGCGCCGTGGGGTCGTCCGGCACGGTCGGGCTCGTTTGGGCGCGGGGCTCGGCGGCCGCCTCCGGCGCCGCGTCCGGGCCACCGGGCTGCGGAGCACCCGGACCCGTGGCGTTCCCGGGGCGGGAGTACCCGACGAATGTCTGTTCGTTCGCGGCCCAGCCGAGGAGCACGTCGGCCTCGCGCCGGCGCGGGAGCATGCGAAGCCAACTCGAGGCGAGCGCCTTCGTGAATCCGGCCGCCGATGCGTCGAGCTGCTCGAGCGCCATGACCCGGCCGGGTGTCCACACGGCCGAGAGCGCGGTGCGCGGGGCGAGGGGAAGCGTCGGGAGGTGCGCCGCGAGCGCCGAGGCCGCTTCGGCGGCGAGGGCGGCCCGCCGCTCCCGGAGCGCTCGGACGAACGCTTCGGTCCGGCCGGCGAGCTTGGTGAACACGGCGACGGCGCCGTCCCAGCCGGACACGTTGACCGTGTAGGCCGCCTCGTCGAAGGCGATCCCTGCGACCAGCCCCAGGAACAGCGGCGCGACGTCGTCGCCGGTCGTCGCGAACGCGAGCAGGTCGTCGAAGAGCAGCGCGGCGAATCGCCGAACGTCGCCTCCGAGGGCGACGGCGCCGGAGAAGGGGACGGCGTCGCCGGCCCCGGTCAGCCGCAGCGCCTGCGTTCGCAACGGCAGCCACATGCGGTGGAGCGCCTCGCGCAGGGGAGGTCCGTCGGCGCCCAGGCGCGAGAGCGTCGTCGTAGCCCCGTCCACCGCGAGTCCGATCGCGTAGTCGTCGCCGCCGATCCCCTGGATCTCGCGAACCGGTAACGCCTCCGGGGCGCGCCCCTCCGGAGTCAGGATCAGCGTCTCGCCGTCGAGCGCCCAGGTGCAGCGGCCTGCCGTCCCGCCGCGGGCGAGCCAGCCGGAGCCGCGCATCAGACGAGCTTGCCCCCGCACTCGGGGCAGAACTTGGCGGCCGGGGCGGCCTTGGCGCCGCACTTCGGGCACTCGGTCTTCGGCTTCAGGGCCGCGCCGCACTCGCTGCAGAACCGGCCTGGCGAGGTCTCCTTGCCGCACGAGGGGCAGAGCACGGTCGCCTCGGCGGTGAGGTTCACGCCTTCGGTGAGGTCCTGGGCGCGGAGCTTCTGCTCGGCCTGCTCGACCGTGATCGACGCCTGCTTGGCGGCCAGCTCGCGCTGCAGGATCGGCGCGCAGGCCTTGCACAGCGTGCGCTCCGCGTTCCAGCAGATGTCCCGGCACACCCACGCGCCGCACCGCTTGCACTGGAGGAACAGCGGCTTGATCTCCGCCACCGCGGCCTCCAGGGCGTGGTCGTGCTCGGGGCCGCCGACCGCCTTCTGGATCTCGTAGCTGCCGGCGGACGCCCGGCCGAAGAGCCCGCCGAAAATGCTGCCGGCGGCCCGCACGACGTCGCCGGCGATGCCGGCCTTGTTCGCCTGCCAGCTCGACATGTACCCGTTCCCGCAGGACTTACAGTAGAATTTGAACTGGAACCCGGTGTCGGTGGAGAGGTCCTGAACGTTGTCGGTGAACTCGATGTGCGCCATTGGCGACCCCCTGGGTAGGCTCGACCGGAACCTAACAAGCGCCCGGAGGCGTGTCAAGGCGTGACGCGGCGCACGTTCGACCGTCGCTGCGGAAGCGGGCGACAATGGTCCGGGTTTGCGGGTTGGGAGGGCGCGATGGGCGAGCGACCGAGGGGCGACGCGGTGAGGGTGGAGAGCGACACGCTCGGTGCGATGGCCGTTCCGGCCGGGGCGCTCTACGGCGCGCAGACGGCGCGGGCCGTCGAGAACTTCCCGATCAGCGGGTGGCGCCTTCCTCCGGGGTTCCTATCCGCGCTCGCCCGGATCAAGGCGGCGTTCGCGCGCGCCAACGGCGAGCGGGCGCTCCTCGCGCCCGAGGTCGCGGGCGCGATCGCGGCGGCCGCCGACGAGGTCGCCTCGGGCGCGCACGCCGACCAGTTCCCGCTCGACGTGTTCCAGACCGGCTCGGGGACGTCGACCAACATGAACATGAACGAGGTGCTCGCGCATCTCGCCAACCTCGGGCTCGGCGGCGATCCGACCACGCACCGGCCGGTGCACCCCAACGACCACGTCAACCTCGGGCAGTCGTCCAACGACACGATCCCTGCGGCGCTGCGGATCGCGGCGGCCGTCGCCTGGCGCGACCGCGTGCGGCCCGCCGTCGTGGGTGTTCAGGACGGGCTGGTGCGCCTCGCGGTCAAGCACCGCGCGACCGTGGCGCTCGGCAGGACCCACCTGATGGACGCGGTCCCGACGACCTACGGACGCGTCTTCGGTGCCTGGGCCGACCGGCTCGATTCGGCCGTCGACCGCGGTGACCAGTGCGTGTCGTACCTGCTGAGGCTCCCGCTCGGGGGCACGGCCGTCGGGACGGGGATCAACGCGGACCGCACGGTCGTTGCGCGCGCCGTGCAGCTTGTCTCCGAGAGCGCGGGGCTGGCGCTCACGCTCGAGCCGAACACGGCCGTCGGGATATCGGCGCAGGACGCTCCGATCGCGTTCGCCGACGCGCTGGCCGGCGTCGGGCGCGTCCTGCTCGCGGTCGCCAACGACATCCGGCTGCGCGCGTCGGGACCGTTCGGCGGGCTCGGCGAGCTGGAGCTGCCCGCGGTCCAGCCCGGTTCCTCGATCATGCCCGGCAAGGTCAACCCCGTCATCCCGGAGGCGGTCGTCCAGGTCGCACTCGAGGTGGAAGGCCTCGCCGGCGCCTGCCGGGCGAGCGCGACGATGCACCAGCTCGACCTCTCCCATGCCAACCCGCTGCTCGCCTGGAACCTGGACACGATGGCGCGCCTCATCTCGTCGGCATGCGGCGTCCTCCAGACCAGATGCCTCGCGGGCCTGGAGGTCAACGTCGAGCGCGCCCGCCGGCTCGCCGCGTCGAGCCCGGCGCTCGCGACGGCGCTCGCGGCCCGCATCGGCTACGAGCGGGCGGCGGAGGTCGCGAAGACGGCCGAGAATGCCGGGGAGAGCGTGCTGGACGCGGCCCGCCGACTCGGCGTCATGCCTGACGGCGAGCTCGCGGCCGTGCTGGACCTCGGCCGTCTCGCCGGCGCCGAGCCGTAGCGGAGGGCCCGGCGGGAGCCGGCCGGGGTCGTCGCAGGACGGGGGTTCCGGTTGCGCCGGAACCCCCGTATGATGTCCACAAGAAAGGGACCCCCCATGTTCATCCCGATCGGGCTCGACCAGACGACGGTCCGGCGCCTGCCGTGGGTGAGCATCACGATCATCGGGCTCAACCTCGCCGTCTTCCTCGTTACCGCCGCCGGCGTCCACCGCGCCAACGAGGAGATCCAGTTGCGACAGCAGGAGGCGATGGCGTTCTGGGTCCGGCACCCCTACCTAGCGCCGCCGTCTGCCGTGCCCCAGGGCGAGCGCGAGCGGCTCAAGCTCATCGCCGAGGCGCTGCGTAGCGTTTCGGGACACGCGCCGGAGAGCCAGGAGCAGCGCGCCGAAGAGCAGCGCCAGCTCGACGCGCTCGTCGACCGCCTCGAGGAGGCCGTCGCGTCGAACCCGTTCATGTCGTTGGGTCTCGTGCCTGCAAGCCCGAAACCCCTCGCCTTCCTGACGTGCATGTTCGTGCACGCCGGCTGGCTGCACCTCCTCGGCAACATGCTGTTCTTCTACCTTTCCGGACCGTTCCTCGAGGACGCCTTCGGCCGGCCTCTGTTCGCCGGGCTCTACCTCGCCTCCGGCATCGTGTCGAGCCTCGTGCACGTCGCCGCGTTCCCCACGTCCCAGGCGCCGTTGGTCGGCGCTTCCGGCGCGATCGCGGGGATCATGGGTGCGTTCCTCGTCCGCTTCGCCTGGGCCAAGATCCGCTTCTTCTACTGGCTGATGGTCTGGGTCGGCACCGTGGACCTGCCTGCATGGCTGGTCCTGCCTCTTTGGCTCCTGGAGCAGCTCTTCTTTGCCGGGTTGGCCGGGTCGAGCGGGGTGGCGTACCGGGCCCACATCGGCGGCTTCGCGTTCGGCTTCGGCGTGGCGCTCGTCGTGCGGTGGCTGAAGGTGGAAGAGCGATTCGTGTCGCCGGAGATCGAGAGGCGGATCTCCGTGACGCAGCACCCCGGCCTGGACCAGGGGCTCGACCTGCTCGCGCGCGGCGAGGCCGCCGCGGCCCGCTCGGCGTTCGAGAAAGTCCTGGCGGTCGAGCCGCGCAACCCCGACGCGCTGATCGCCGTGTGGCAGGCGTACTGTCAGGAGGACAAGGCCGAGGCGGGCGCGCCCTTTCTCGCCAGGGCGATCGACGAGGAGCTCAGACGGAACGAAGCGGGCCTCGCGCTCGACCATTGGCGCGAGATGATGACCGGTTCGCGTAAGCCGGGTCCTCCGGCGTTGCGCTGGCGCCTGGCCGCCGCGGCCGAGCCCGGCGACCGCACCGGCGCGATCGAGGTGCTGCGCAACCTGGCGGCCGACGCGGGCGCCGGGGTGCTCGCGGACAAGGCGGCGCGGCGCCTCGAAGCGATGGGGGAGCCGGTCCTACCCGCCACCGGGACGAGGCGTGTCCCCAGCGCCGCAGTACCGGTCGCCTCATTTGCGACGTCGATGGCGGGGGTCGCGACGCTTCCGGTCGGGGCGCCTCCCGTCGAGCCCATTGCGTCGCCGCCGCCGCCGCCCGCGTTCTGGAGTCCGAACGCCGGCGGGGGCGCGCCGGGCGCGCCCTCGGCGGGCGGTCTCGAAGTCGAGGAGTGTGCGGCCGAGGCGCTCCAGGCCGACGGCCTCCTCCTCCGAGGCGCGCAGGGCGGCGCCGATCTGCTGCCGTTCGCCACGGTCGAGAAGATCGCGGTCGCGGGCATCACGGCCGCGCCGAGGCCGTTCCTGGTCCTCGACCTCCTGCTCCCCCGCGCTCCGGGTCAGCCGCGGCGGGTGCAACGACTGCTGAGCACCCAGTTCGACCCTCGCCGGTTGACGGCGAAGCCCAACCTGCCGCCGCTCGACGCGTTCCGCCACCTCGTCCGGACCATCGCGACCGCGTCCGGCGCGGAGGTCTGGCCTCCCACGGTGATGGTGCCCTCCGAGCGGATCCCGACGTTCCCGAGCCTCGAAGCGTACGAGCGCGAGGCCCTGGCGCCGCTGGCCTGAGGCGGCCTCGACCGCTCGCGCCGAGACGACATCGGGTATGATGGACCGGTCTTGTTGTCGCGAAAGCGGAATCGGCCGGCAACGGCGGGGGGGTTGCCAGCAGGCCACACCAGCTCAACGTTGACCATTTCGACGCGGGCGCCCGTTCCCTCGACCGGGGCCGGCGCCGAGGCGGCCGGGCCGCTCGGCCCGTGCAAGCGCTGCAAGGGGGGAACATGGCAAAGCTGAAGGACCGGTTGCAGGGGAAGATCGAGGAGCAGCGTCCGCGCACCACGAAGCTCCTCAAAGAGCACGGCGATGTGAAAATCGGCGAGGTCACGATCGGGCAGGCCATCGGCGGCGCGCGCGGGGTGCGGATGCTCGTCACGGACATCTCCTACCTCGACCCGTTCGAAGGGATCCGTTTCCGCGGCAAGACGATCCCCGAGACGTTCGCGGCGCTCGCGAAGGTGCCGGGCTCCGACTACCCGTACGTCGAGGCGTTCTGGTGGTTCCTCCTCACCGGCGAGATCCCGAGCAAGGAGGAGACGCTCGAGACCGTGGCCGACTTCCAGGCTCGGCGGGCGGTGCCGAGCTACGTCGGCGACGTGCTCCGCGCGATGCCGAAGGACTCCCACCCGATGGTGATGTTCTCGACGGCGATCCTCGCGATGCAGCGCGAGTCGGTGTTCGTCAAGCGCTACACGGAAGGGATGAAGAAGGACGCCTACTGGGACGCGACGTACGAGGACGCGACCAACCTCCTCGCGAAGCTGCCGTCGGTGGCGGCCCTCATCTACCGGCTGAAGTACAAGGGCGACGCGCAGATACCGGCGGACCCGAAGCTCGACTTCGGCGGGAACTTCGCGCACCAGATGGGGATCGCCAAGCCGTACGACGACGTCGCCCGCATGTACTTCATCCTCCACTCCGACCATGAGTCGGGCAACGTGTCCGCGCACACGACCCACCTCGTGGCTTCGGCGCTCTCCGACGTCTACTACGCGCTCTCGGCCGGGATCGACGGCCTCGCCGGCCCGCTGCACGGTCTCGCCAACCAGGAGGTGCTGCGCTGGATCATGAAGTTCCAGGAGAAGCTGGGGGGCAAGGAGCCGACGGAGGAGAACGTCAAGGCCGCCCTGTGGGAGACGCTCAAGGCCGGACAGGTCATCCCCGGCTACGGCCACGCGGTGCTGCGCAAGACCGACCCGCGCTACGTCGCGCAGATGGAGTTCTGCCAGAAGCACCTGCCCAACGACCCGCTGTTCAAGCTCGTCAACATGATCTACAAGGTGGCGCCGGGCGTGCTCACCGAGCACGGCAAGACCAAGAACCCATGGCCCAACGTGGACGCCCAGTCGGGCGTGATCCAGTGGTTCTACGGGCTCAAGGAGTGGGACTTCTACACGGTCCTGTTCGGGGTCGGGCGGGCGATCGGCGTGCTCGCGAACACCACGTGGGACCGCGCCCTCGGCTACCCCATCGAGCGCCCGAAGTCGCTCACCACCAAGATGCTCGAGGACGTCGCCTCGAAGGCGATCACGCACGACGAGCTGGGAAGCGACTAGAGGCAGGGGTCCGGGGCCCGGGATCCGGGGTCCGGGACTACAACAACACGACCAGTAAGGCGCCTGGGGCAACCCGGGCGCTTTCGTCTTGGTCGTCTGAGGCGCGCAACGGAAGTTGAGAGTGACAACTGAAGAGTGAAGAGTTGAAGACGAAGAAGGGAGCAGGTCAACGACGCCGCAGGCGCTCGTCCCCAGTCGTTAGTCTCGTCGTCAACTCTGCATTCTCAACTCTTCACTCTCAACTCCGTCGAAGGCGGCGCGGCCGGCGAGCCGGGCGCGCAGACGGTCGCGCAGGCCGGCGGCGGCCTTCCGGACCTCGGCGTTGTGGGCGTTGGCCGCCAGGTCCTCGGCGATCTTGAGCGCCGCCACGAGGTACCCCCGCGTGGCGAGCGAGGCCGCCTCGTTGTAACGGTCGGCCTCGCGCCGAGCGTCGTCCTCACGACGCAGCGCGAGCGCGCGCCTCGAGCCAGGGTCCGCGGGCGCGGCCCCGCCGGCGCCCTTCGAAACATCCGCCGGCCCGGCCGACTTCAACGCCGCGATCCGGTCGCGGAGCGCCTCCGCCTGGGCGCGCAGTGTCGCGTCGTTGATGGTCGGGATCAGCCGCTGCAGCGCGTCGGACGCATCCGCGAGGCGGCCGGCGTTGAACTCCGCCGCGGCCGCGTTCAGCTCCGCCGCGGCGGCCTTGAGCGCGGCGTTCTCGCGGACCAGGGAAAGCTGGGACCGGAGCTGCAGCCGGAAGCCCTCGTCCTTCGATCTGGCGAGCGCTCGCTCGAGGGCCGCGGCCGCCTCGGCGAGGTCGCCGCGAGAGACCGCGGTCCTGGCGTTCTCCGCCTCGAGGCGGGCGAGCAGCTCGGGAAGCCGGGTGTGGACCGTCGGGTCGCGGGAGTCGGCGAGGTAGGTGGCGATGACCTGGTTCGCGCGCGCGGCGTCGCCGGCGCGAACGCAGAGCTGGGCGAGTCCCGACGCGGCGTCGGGCCGGGAGGGCGCGAGCGCGAGGGCGCGCTCGTACGCCTTGATGCCCGGCGCGAGGTCCGCGCGAGCCGCCAGCAGATAGGTCTCGCCGAGCCCGACCAACGCCGCCACGGAGTCGGGCTGCAACCCCAGGCACCGGTCGAACTGCTCGCGAGCGCGCAACACCAGCGGTTCCGAGGGTGCGCCGCCGCCCCGCGCCTGCTCCGTCGCCAGGTTGAGTAGGTATTCGCCGTAGAGGAGCGCGGCGGTTTCGTCGGCGGGTTGTTGCGCCGCCTGGGCGAACAGGCGCGACGCCTCCTCGGCGCGCCCCTGTCTGGCGGCGACCCACGCGAGCACCGCCGTGTGGTGCGCCGAGCCGGGATCGAGCCGGTGGGCCTCCTCGACGAACGGGCGGGCGACCAGCGGGTCGCAACGCTCGCACGCCGCGAGCATGCGCCCCAGCTCGGCGAGGGCCGCGTGGCGGGGCAGCGGCGCCGGAGCGCCGGGGTCGATGACGCTGACCGAGGTCGCCGGCAGGCGCAGCGCGGCCATGACGCTGCGCTGCCGGTACCCGTTGAGGTCCTTGGTGAACTCCTCGGGGGTGACGGCGAACGCGGCCCGGAAGGCCTGCTCGTCCGGCTCGCCCCTCCCGCGGCGGACGAGGAAGTCCGTGAGTCGGGCCCGGCCGCCGGGCAGGCCGACGAGGATGTAGTGCACCATCAGCCACGATTGGGCGTAGACGGTCGAGCGGGTCGAGGGCGAGGTGAACTCCGGCGAGTCGTGGTTGAGGGCGAGCAGCGTCGCGGTCGGGAGAAGGCCGGTGGAGTGCAACGTCGACAGGTGCTCGGCGTCGGGCCGCCCGATGAGGATCTCGCCGCCGGAGGCGTAGAAGGAGCCGTAGAACTCGGCGATCCCCTCGTCCAACCAAAGAGGAACGGAGCGCAGCGAGTTCTGCATGAGCGCGTGGGTCAGCTCGTGATACGCCACGCGCCTCGCATCCTCGAAGCGCCGGACCGGCATCAGGAGGTAGGCGGCGTGCCGGGTGGCCTCGAAGAGCCCGCCGACGTCGGCGCAGCTCCGCCCCATCAGGACGGCGCAGTAGCTCTGGAACGTGTCGGGCGAGCTGAAGAGGAGCACCTTGGTCGGCGGTTCGAGGCGGATCTCGACCCCGACGTTCTGACCGAGCGCCGAGATCATCCGCTCCAGGTCCAGCGCGACCTCGTGGGCCTTGGAGGGCGCACCGTCGGAGATCAGCTGCAAGTGCGCGGACTTCAGCGTCACCCACTTCGTCCGCTCACCGGGCAGGTCGAGGGCGAGCGCCGAGGCCGCCGTGGCGGTCATCGCCAGGGCACACACGCGAGCCACGCCTCGATCCCCCACCGATCGCGCCTCCCCTCGAGCCCGCAGGGCGCGAGCCGAGTCTAGCGCGGTGCCACGTGCGCCGGCGTAGGTACTGCGGCGCGGCCGGAGGCGAAGGCGACGCGGTTGAGCTCGAGGAACTTCTTGGGCACGCGCTCGGCGAGGCAGTCCCACCACGCCTCTTCCGGCAGCGGCAGCAGGCGGGAGACCGCGCCCAGGAGCACGACGTTCGCGGCCTTGGCGCTGCCGGCGTCCAGCGCGAGCTTCTCGCCCGGCACCAGCACGAGCCTCGCCTCGAGCTTGTCGAAGACCCGCGCGAGATGCTCGTCGCCCGGGTACACGGCGGAGCCCGACGACACCGTGACCGGGACGATCGCCTGGTCGTTGACGACGACGGTCCCGCCCCTGCGCAGGAACTCCGCGAACCGGAGCGCCTCCACCTTCTCGAACGACAGCAACACGTCGGCCTCACCGAGGCCGACCAGCGGGGAGAACACCTTCTCGCGGTTCCAACGCACGTGAGAGGCGACGCTGCCGCCGCGCTGCGCCATCCCGTGCACCTCCGACTTCTTGACGTCGAAGCCCGAGGCCAGCCCGACCTCGGCGAGGATGTTGCTCGCGAGCAGCGTCCCCTGGCCGCCGACGCCGACGAGCACGAACGAGTACGCGCGGTCCTGGCTCATCGCGAGCTCCCCCCGGTGACCGGCGGCGTGCAGCTCGCCGGCTGGTGCTCCTCGGCGCGCCGCATCTGATCGCGTGTCAGGATCGCGTCGTGCGGGCAGAGCTGCGCACACACCTCGCAGCCGGTGCAGGCGTCCGCGTCGATGAGCGCCAGTGGCTTGCCGGACTTCGCGTCCATCTCCTCGCTCTTGAGGATCGCGGGACATCCGATGCGGAAGCATATGCCGCAGCCGGTGCACGCTTCCTCGACGACCTCGAGCGGCACCCAGCGCTTGCGGATCTCGGGCAGCAGCGCGCACTCGCGGCGCGCGACCAGCACGGCCGGCCCGTCGAACCCCATGAGCTCCTTGTACGCCGTCTCGAGGCCGTCGACGTCGTAGGCGTCCACGGTCGCGACGTGGTGAATGCCGAGCGCGCGGACCAGCGGCTCGAGCTCGATCACCTCGGCGTCCTGGTGCTGCAGCGTGAGGCCCGTGCCCGGGTTCTGCTGGTGCCCGGTCATGGCGGTGATGCGGTTGTCGAGGATGATGGTGAGCACGTTGGCCCGGTTGTAGGCGACGTTTACGAGGGCGGCCATGCCGGTGTGGTAGAACGTCGAGTCTCCGATCACCGCCACCATGCGCTCGCCGATGCCGGCCTTCGCCGCGCCGTGCGCGACCCCGATCCCCGCGCCCATGCAGCCGCAGGTGTGGATCGCCGAGAGCGGCGGCAGCAGGCCGAGCGTGTAGCAGCCGATGTCGCCGGTGACGGCGACCTTCTTCTTGGAGAGGAGCTGGAAGACGCCCCGGTGCGGGCACCCGGCGCAGAGGACCGGCGGCCGAGCGGGCAGCTCGGGCAGCTCGAGGTCGGGTGCGCTGACCGGCGGCCGGTCCACGGGCAGCCCCGCCGCGGCCGCGGCGGCGCGGACCACGGTCGGGTCGAGCTCCCCGCACAGCGGGAAGATCGACTTCCCCTCGCACGGGATGCCGAGGAGACGTATCGCTTCCTCGAGCACCGGGTCGAGCTCCTCCATGACGACGAGGCGCTCGACGCCCGCCGCGAACGCGCGGATCAGCCGTTCGGGCGCCGGGACGACGAGGCCCAGCTTGAGGATCGAGGCCGTGGGCAGCACCTCGCGGGCGTACTGGTACGCGATCCCGGCGGTCACGATGCCGACCTTGCGGTCGCGCCACTCGATGCGGTTGAGCGGAGACTTCTCGGCCCAGGCCGCGATGTCGCGCATGCGCTGCTCGACGATGGGGTGGCGCTTGCGGGCGTGGGCGGGAATCATGACGTACTTGGCCGGATCGCGCGGGAACTTCTCCCGCTTCGGCGCCACGTCGCCTCGTTCGCCCAGCTCGACCGGCGTGGAGGAGTGGTTGGTCCGCGTGGTGGTACGCAGCAGCACCGGCGTGTCGAACTTCTCCGAGAGGTCGAACGCCGCGATCGTGAAGTCCTTGCACTCCTGGGAGTCGGCGGGCTCCAGGCACGGCACCCGGGCGAACTGCGCGAAGCGCCGGTTGTCCTGCTCGTTCTGCGAGGAGTGCATCGCCGGATCGTCTGCGGACACGATGACCAGGCCCGCCTCGGCGCCGGTGAACGAAGCGTAGAAGAACGAGTCTGCGGCCACGTTCAGGCCGACGTGTTTCATCGCTGCGAGGGCGCGGCGGCCGGCGTAGGCGGCCCCCACGGCGACGTCGACGGCGACCTTCTCGTTGGTCGACCACTCGCAGTAGACGTGGGGGAAGCGCGAGAGCTCCTCGAGGATCTCGGTGGAGGGTGTCCCGGGGTACGCCGCGGCCAGGCTCACCCCGGCCTCCCAGGCGCCGCGAGCGACCGCTTCGTTTCCTGAGAGCACTCGTTTCACTGGGGTTCCTCCCGGTGGTTGGCTCCCGGCCCACCTACCGATACGGCTGCCCGGCCGCCGTCCGCGCGCGGCGCCGCCCGAAGCGACGGCACCACCACTTTATCGCTCGGGACGTCGGCGACGCTGGGCATGAGGCCTAGAAAGAAAAACCCCCCGGCGGGGCGGTGGGGACCGAGTGTCGGATGGCTTGGGGGGGAGATCCAACGGCGGTACCCTGCGGGGCGCCCCACCGGGGAAGTTTTTTTGTCAATCTCAGCGGTGAGTCCTCACCAGCGATGTTGTTTCGCAAAGTGAAGACCTTCACAAGAGCAACCTAACACCTAAACGGCGTCATTGCAAGTCCGCGGGCGGCCGGGACCGGGAGCGGCAACCCGTGTCGCCTTGTTCGCACCCTGGGCGCAGCCTACAATGCCCGAAAGGAGAAGGGCATGCCACGCACCTACGAAGGAGTGCTCGACGCCAAGGGGTTCCGGTTCGGCCTCATCGTGAGCCGCTTCAACGAGCTCCTCACCGGGCGGCTGGTGGAGGGCGCACTCGATTGCCTGGTGCGGCACGGCGCGAGGGACGAGGACATCACGATCGTCAAGGTGCCAGGCGCCTGGGAGATCGCCCTCGTCGCCGAGCGCCTCGCCTCGTCGGCCAAGGTGGATGCCGTCCTCGGGCTCGGCGTGCTGATCCGCGGCGCGACCCCGCATTTCGAGGTCCTCGCGGCCGAAACCGCCAAGGGCCTCGCGCACGTGGGGTTGACCTCCACGATCCCGGTCTCCTTCGGCGTCCTGACCTGCGACACCCTGGAACAGGCGCTCGAGCGGTCCGGGTCGAAGGCCGGAAACAAGGGGTGGCAGGCCGCGATGTCGGCGATCGAGATGGTCCAGCTCTACCGCCGTCTCGGGGAGTGACGGATGGGTCTGAGGCGGCGTGGGCGGGAGCTGGCGCTGCAGATGCTCTACCAGCACGAGCTCGCCGGCACCGACGTGGAGGCGATGATCGTCTCCTTCGAGGAGCTCCAGCAGGCTCCGCCGGCCACCCGCGATTTCGCCGTCAGCCTGGCGCGGGGCGTGATCGCCCAGCTGCAGGACCTCGACACCCGTCTGGTCGACCAGGCCGACAACTGGCGGCTGGAACGGATGGCCGCCGTCGACAGGAACATCCTCAGGTTGGCGATGTACGAGCTGATGTACGCGGGCGATACTCCGCCCGCCGTGGTCATCGACGAGGCCGTCGAGATCGCCAAGCGTTTCGGGAGCGAGCGGTCGAGCCAGTTCGTCAACGGCGTGCTCGACGGGTTCCTCCACCGCGGCAAGGCGGCCGGGGGCGGCTGATGCGCGGGTCGGCCGGCCTCCTCGCGGTGTCACTGTTCGTCGCGCCGGTGGCACACGCCGATCAGGCGGAGATCGCCCTGCCGACCGCGCTGGCCGCCCGAGTGGTGGCCGGCACCCACTCAGGCCTCTCCGTCTCGCTCGAGGCCGCGCCCGGCGGCGCGCTGGCAACGGTGAGCCAGTCGGTGCGCGCGCTGGCGCTGGACCCCGTCTACCCGGTCACCGGCCGCCTCGGCTGCGGGGACATCGAGGCGCTCGCCGTGCCGACGGGGTTCGCGCTTCCGGTCGATCTCGCCGGCCTGTCGCGCCGGCCCGGCTCGGCGCTCGCGGTGCTCGCGGCGGTGGTGGAGTTCGTCACGCAGCGAGTCGCCCTCGACGAGGCCGACACGGCGCCTCAGGATGGGGTCGCGGTGCTCGCGCGGGGCCGCGCCCGCTGCTCCGGCCGCGCCAACCTGGCCGTCGGTTTGCTCCGCCGGCTCGGCATCCCGGCCCGCGTCGCGCACGGGATCGTGTTGGAGAACGTCGGGGCTCGCTGGCACCGGTGGGGGGAGGCGTGGCTGGGGACGGTGGGGTGGGTGCCGTTCGACCCTGGCGCCTCGGTGGGCCTGGTCAGCGTCCGCTACCTGCCTCTGTCGGGCGCCGACGCTGACGTCTCGCTCGGCGGGATCCGGCTCGAGCACCTGGAGGAGCGCGGCTACCTCGGCGTGGCGGCCCAGAACGGTGTACGGGTCCTTCCCGCAGTCGGCGTGACGCTGCGGTGCGTGACGCCCGCGTCGGCGTCGCCGAGCACGGCCCTGCTGATCGCCCCCGACGGCTCCCGCTGGGCCCGTCGCGGCCGGGGCGAGCTGGTGTTCGAGCGCATGCTGCCCGGGCGCTACCGGATCTTCTGGCGGGGGAGCGGCCGGCCCGGCGCGCTCGACGTGTCCCTCGGTGCGGTGAGCGAGGTGCTCGTCGAGCTGGGGGCCGGGGGAAGGGCGGGCACGTGAAGGCCATTCTCGGGCGGCTCTCGGAGCTCGGCCTGCGGGAGATCAGCAAGCTGCTCACCGCGGCCGGGGCGGAGGGTGTGCTGGAGGTCGACGGCCCGGCCGGGCCGGCGCGTGTGCTGTTCAGGAGCGGCCACCTCTCCGGTGAGATCGCGCCGGCGTTGGTGACCGCGTACGCGACGCGGGACGGCACGTACTGCTTCCGGCCGGGCGGCAGCGGCGAGACTGGAGAGTGGGTGCCGCAGGAGGAGTTCTTCGCGAGGCTCGACGCCCAGGCGAAGACGGCCGCCGGGAGCGGCGGCGGTGCAGCCGCGGCGGGTTCGGTGGCCGACCCCCTCGCGGAGCTGCGGGACTCGCTCGCGGAGATCCCCATCCCGGGCGGCGCGGCAACCGTGCTGATCGCGACGGCCAACCCGCGTCCCTACCGGACGCTCATCCCGGACTGGCGCCAGCGCGGGTGGGAGGTCGTCCTGATAGACGCGCCGCGGTGGGCCGAGGGCGCCGCCCCGCGCCTGGTCATCGTGCACCTGCCGCCCGCGGCGGCGCTGGCCGGCCAGGACGAGGCCTGGCTCGCGCTGGTCAGGCGGGCGGCGGCCCAGCGCCCACCGGTCCCGGTTATCTGGGTGGGCGGGCTCGGCGACCCATCCCTGCGTCACGAGGCGATCAGCGCCGGCGTCGATTTCATGACCCCGGCGCCGGCCGGAGAGGCGGGCGAGGCCGCGCGCTGGTTCCGCGAGGACCTGACGTTGCTGGCCGATCGCCTGCTCAGCCGCAGGGCGGCGGCCGCGATCGGGGACGCCGATGCGTTCCGCGACTTCTTCCTGGCGCTCCACGTCGACGCCGATCCGGCCGAGGTCCGCGCGTCGCTCCTGCGTTTCGCGGGGACGTTCTTCGCGCGGGGGGTGCTCCTCGAGATCCGCGACGCCGTCTTCGAATCGGTGGGCGGCTACGGGTTCGCGCTCTCGAACCCGCTCCGCGTGTCGCGCGGCTTCGCCGCTCTCGAGGACGTGGTGGTCGAGCGCCGCCCCGCGCGTCTCGACGCCTACCCGGCCGAGGCGGTCGCCGCTCTCGGCGCGGCGCTCGGCCGTCGGACCGGCCTCGACAGGGCCGAGGTCCTCCCGATCCTCGCGGGCGGCGAGTGCCAGGCGCTGTTCCTCGGCGACCAGCCGGTGGAGGCGGGCGGGGGGAGCGAGGCGCTCGCCGGCGTCCTCGCGCGCTCCGGCTCCCTCCTCGGGCTGTAGCGCGTCGTTGACGGGGCGGCCGTCGCGCGCGCCCTTGGACCTCATGTCATCCTGAGGAGGGCCGCCGCAGGCGGTCCGACGAAGGATCCCCCCGAACCCGCCCTGCCCCTGGGTTGGGGTCGTGCTGCAGGGGTGCCTCCGGCGGGCGCCCGGGAACCGAACCGCGACGTCATCGGCAACGGTCCACGGTCCACGGACCACGGGCCACGTCTTTCGCAGTCAGCTACAATCCCGCGCGGAGGCAAGTGATGGCCGAGCCGTACGATCCGCAGCAGATCGAACCGCGCTGGCAGGCGTACTGGGCGGAGGGGCGCTTCGCCGCGATGGACACGGCAGGTGCGAAGGACCTGTACATGCTGATGATGTTCCCGTACCCGTCGGGCGACCTCCACGTCGGACACGGTCGCAACTACATCCTGGGCGACTGCCTGTTCCGCATGTTCCTGATGCAGGGTCGCAAGGTCCTCAATCCGATGGGTTGGGACGCGTTCGGGTTGCCGGCGGAGAACGCCGCGATCAAGCGCAACAGCCACCCCCGCGAGTGGACCGTCGCCAACATCGCCCGCATGAAGGACCAGTTCCGTCGCTGGGGGATCCTCTACGACTGGGACAAGGAGGTCACCTCCTGCGAGCCCGAGTACTACCGGTGGAACCAGTGGCTGTTCAACCGCATGCTGGGGAAGGGCCTCGCCTACCGCGGCAAGTCGCCGGTGAACTGGTGCCCGTCGTGCAAGACCGTGCTCGCCAACGAGCAGGTGGTCGCCGGGGCGTGCGAGCGCTGCGGCAGCGCGGTGGAGCAGCGCGACCTCGAGCAGTGGTTCCTGCGGATCACCGACTACGCCGATCGCCTGTTGGCAGGCCTCGACCTCCTGCCGGACTGGCCCGAGAAGGTCAAGGTGATGCAGCGCAACTGGATCGGGCGCTCGGAGGGCTGCGATCTCCGGTTCGCCGTCGAGGGCGTCGAGGAGCCGCTCACGGTGTTCACGACGCGGGTGGACACGATCTACGGCGCGACCTTCGTCGCGCTCGCCCCCGAGCACCCGCTGGTGGAGCGCTTCCGGTCCGGCGCGCCCGACCGCGACTTCGGTGAGTTCGTGGACCGCCTGAAGAACCAGACCCGCCTCCAGCGCGAGTCGGAGGGCGGCGACAAGGAGGGGCGGTTTACCGGCGCGTACGCGGTCAACCCGTTCTCCGGCGAGCGCATCCCGATCTGGGTCGCCAACTTCGTGCTGATGGAGTACGGCACCGGCGCGATCATGTCGGTGCCCGCCCACGACGAGCGCGACTTCGCGTTCGCCACCAAGTTCAACCTCCCGATCCGCATCGTCATCGCGGGCCCCGGGATGGGGCCGGACACCGTGCTCGCCGAGGCGTACTCGGGCCCGGGCACCGTCGTGAACTCCGGGCCGTTCACGGGCCTCGCGAGCGAGGAGTCGAAGTCGAAGATGGGCGTCTTCGCCGAGGAGAAGGGGTTCGGTACGCGCAAGGTGCGGTACCGCCTGCGGGACTGGCTGATCTCGCGGCAGCGCTACTGGGGGACGCCGATCCCGGTGGTCTACTGCGAGCGCGACGGGATCGTGCCCGTCCCGGACGACCAGCTCCCGGTCGTGCTCCCCACCGACGTCGACTTCGGCACCGTGGAGGGGAACCCGCTCGAGCGGAGCGCGTCGTTCCTCGCCGCCACCTGCCCGCGCTGCGGCGGCAAGGCGCGCCGCGAGACCGACACCATGGACACGTTCGTGGATTCCTCGTGGTACTACACGCGCTTCGTGAACCCCCACGTCCACGACGCGATGATCGACCGCGAGCGCGTGGCGCGCTGGATGCCGGTCGATCTCTACATCGGCGGCGTCGAGCACGCGATCCTGCACCTGATGTACGCCCGCTTCTTCTACAGGGTCATGCACGACTTCGGCCTGGTCCCCGGCGAGGAGCCGTTCACGGTTCTGTTCAACCAGGGGATGATCACCGCCAAGAGCGCGGCCTCGGGCAAGCTCGAGAAGATGTCGAAGTCGAAGGGGAACGTCGTCGCGCCGGACGCCCTGATCTCCCGGTTCGGCGCCGACACCGAGCGCGTCTACACCCTGTTCATGGGACCGCCGGAGAAGGAAGCCGAGTGGACCGACGAGGGCGTGCTCGGCGCCCACCGGTTCCTGCAGCGCGTGTGGGGGATTCAGGACGTCCTCGCCGCGGCGGAAGGGCGCGACGGGAGCGCCGCCGAGGACGAGCGGTTGCGGGTCGCCGTGCACCGCACGGTCAAGCGCGTCCACGACGATCTCTCGCGCTACCACGCGAACACCGCGATCGCCGCCATGATGGAGCTCGTCAACGAGATCTCGGCCGCGCAGGAGCGCGCCGGCGGCGCCGCGCTGCGCGAGGCCGACGAGGCGCTGCTCCGGCTCCTGCACCCGTTCGCGCCGCACGTCACCGAGGAGCTGTGGCGCAAGCTCGGTCACCAGGAATCGGTCCTGCGCGCCGGGTGGCCGACGTACGACGCCGAGCTGCTGCGCCGCCAGCGCCTCACGATTGCGGTCCAGGTCAACGGCAAGCTGCGGGCCACCGTGGAGGTCGAGCCGGGCCTGGACGCCGAGGCGGCCGGTCTCGTAGCCAAGGATGCGGTCGCGAGATGGCTCGACGGCAAGACCGTCGTCAAGGTGGTGCACGTCCCGGACCGCATGGTGTCGCTGGTGGTGCGATGAAGCAGGGGTCAGGGGTCAGGGGCCAGGGGTCAGGGCGGACCCGGCTGCTGGGCGTGGTTGGGACGGTGCTGCTGGTCGCGGGATGCGGGTACCACCTCGTCGGCGAGTCGAGCTCGCTCCCGGCCACGCTGAAGAAGCTCTACGTCGCGCCGTTCGTCAACCAGACCGGCCGGGCCGAGCTCGACCAGCGCCTCGTGGAGGAGATCACCCAGGAGTGGGTGCGGCGCGGCCGCTTCGAGCTGGTCTCGAGCGCCGACCAGGCCGACGCGGTGCTCTCCGGGACGGTCAGCGCGGCCGCCAGCGCGCCCGTCCAGTTCGACCAGCGCGGGCGGGCCACCCAGTACCAGCTCACCGTCGTGGCCGATGTCCAGGTCGTCGACAGGACCGGAGCGAAACCCGTGGTGCTCTGGCGCGACCAGCGCTTCTCACGCAGCGTCGCCTATCAGGTGGACGTCAACGCCACGGATTACTTCGACCGCGAGGTCGAGGCGATGGATCAGCTCTCGCGGGACTTTGCGCGTGGCCTCGTCGTCACGATCCTCGAAGGGTTCTGAAGCGCGGGGGAGCGGAGTCGCGACCGGCGCCCGCCGGCGCGTCCTTGACGATCCGCCCGCCGCGACTTAGATTGAGATCAGTTCCAGGATTTAACGGCGCCGAGACACGGGGCCCTCGCTCGAGGAGATCGGGCCAGGCCGGGTGAGGCGGGGCGACGGGCGCCGGCTTGGAGCCGGAGGGCCTGTGAAGCGTGGTGCCGACGAGGCCGCTTTCGTCGTGGCCGCTGCGCAGGCCGCGCCCGTGTTCCTCGACCTGCGGGGCAGCGTGGACCGGGCGTGCGAGCTGATCGCCGCCGCCGGCCGCGAGGGCGCGCGCCTGGTGGTGTTTCCTGAGGCGTTCCTGCCCGGCTATCCGGACTGGGTGTGGCTCGTCCCCGCGCGCGACAAGGCGACGCTGGAGGAGATGTACGCGAGGCTGCTCTCGAACGCGGTCGTCGTGCCGGGCCCGGCCACCACGCAGATCGGCCGGGCCGCCCGGCGCGCCGGCGTCGCGGTGGCGATGGGCCTCTCGGAGCGCAACGACGGGAGGAGCGGGACCAGCCTCTACAACACGCTGCTCTACATCGGCGCCGACGGGGAGGTCCTCGGGCGCCACCGCAAGCTGGTCCCTACTGGGGGCGAGCGTCTCGTCTGGGCGCAGGGCGACGGCGACACGCTCGGCACCGTGAGCATCGGCGCGGCACGTGTGGGCGGGCTGATCTGCTGGGAGAATTACATGCCGCTCGCGCGGTTCGCGCTCTACGCCGCGGGCGTCGAGCTGTACCTGGCGCCGACCTGGGACCACGGCGAGCCGTGGGTCTCAACGCTCCGGCACATCGCCAAGGAAGGGCGGACGTACGTCGTGGGCTGCTGCACGGCGATGCGGCTCTCCGAGATCCCGGACCGCTTCGCGTTCAAGGCGCTGTACCCGGCGGGGAGGGAGTGGGTCAACCCGGGCGGGAGCGCCATCGCCGATCCCGACGGCCGCCTGATCGCCGGACCGCTGCTCGAGCACCAGGACCTCGTGGTCGCGTCGGTGGACCTCGGCCGCCTGCGGGGGTCGCGCTGGATCCTCGACGTCGCGGGGCACTACGCCCGCCCGGACGTCTTCCAGCTCACGGTGAACCGCCAGGAGCGCCCCTTGGTGTTCGCGAAGCCTCCGGCCGCCGGGGAGATCGCAGGGGCGGCGAGGCCCGCCGGAGCGACGCGTGCGGCGGGCCAACGCGGCAGGCAGACCCGAAAGGCCGTCAGCGCCGGGACGGCGAGGGCGGGGTCCACCACACGACGCGACCGACGATCACGTCGGAAAGGGCCTGCCCCGACCTGAGTCGGATCGCCCTGGGCAGGTGGGCCGGGTTGTCGGAGAGCAGGATCAGCACGCGCGACGGGCCGTCGAGGACGAGCCGCTTGATCGTGCACCCGGGTTCCCCGCCGGTCTCCTCCCGCACGGCGTAGATCCCCTGCGGCTGCACGTCGCGGAGCGGCGTGCGGTCGAGCAGCACGGTCGAACCCGGCGGGATCGTCTCGGCCATCGAGTCCTGGTCCTTGCCGACGCGCACCAGCATCGCCTGCGCGGGGTCCACGCCGAGGGTGCGCAGGAGGGCGCGCGGGAGCGCCTCGTGCCCCTCGATGTGGTCGGCGAGGAAGAGCGGCGGCCCGGCGGCGATGCGGTCCGCCACCAGCGGCACCGCCACCGCGTCCGCGGGCTCGCCGGCCGTAGACTCCTCGCCGAGCAGCTCGCCGACCGTCGTGGCGAGGGCGGCGGCGAGGCGGCTGAGCGTGACCACGGTCGGGGCGGACTCGCCGCGTTCGACCTGGGCGACGAAGTTGCGCGACAGCTCGGCCCGATCGGCGAGCGCCTGTTGGCTCATCCCCCGGCGGATGCGGGTCTGACGCAGCGAGGCTCCGAGCTCTTCGATCCCCATTCGACAACTCCTGTTGTCAATCTAATGTGTTGCACGGCTCGTGTCAACTGAATGGGGTGCCGGCGCTGTCGCCGCGAACGGCGATCCGGCCGCCATGTCTCGGCGCAATGAGCTGACAATGAAACGCTTGGATGTCGATTCCGGCGGGCAACGGCCCGTTTTCGGTATTGACAACTATAAATATCAGACTTACATTCTAACTGACTATGATGATGGCCCACGCCTCCGCGCCCATCCCGCCGGCCCTGGCGGGGCTCCGGCAGGCCAGCGAGCGCTGGGTGCGCAGGGAGCGCGACGCGCCCCCGGCTCGGCACCGGGGTGGCGATGCTCGACGCGCGGCTGGGAGGCGGCTGGCCGCAGGGGAAGGTGGGCGAGCTGACGGGGCGGGCCTCCTCGGGGCGGTCGGCGGTGGCGGCCGCCACGGTGGCGGCGGCCACCGCCCGCGGCGAGGTGACGGCGTGGCTCGACCCCGCCGACGCCTTCGACCCCGTCTCCGCGGCCGCGGCGGGCGTGGACCTCGCCCGGGTGCTGTGGGTGCGCCCGCGCGGCATCGAGGAGACGGTGCGCGCCGCCGAGCTGGTGCTCGAGACCGGCGGGTTCACCGTCGTGGTCCTCGACCTCGGATCGGCCGCCCTTGAATCGAACCGCGACGTCGCATCCAACCGTGCGGGCGGGGGCAAACCCCGCCCCTACATCGACGGCGCAACAGATGATTCCTTTGGTGTGGGGACCCCTCCTGCGGCCGCCCGTGCGACGAGTGGCACGGGCGGTGGTGTCGGGCCGGGGTTTGCCATCGGCCGCCGTCGGGGGCAGGGGGCGCTCCGCCTCCGGCTGGCGCGCGCCGCGGAGCGGGCGGGCGCCGTGGCGCTCGTGCTCGCGGAGCGTCCATGGGCGGGGACTCTCGCCGGGGTGACGGTGGCGCTTGGACGCAGCGAGGCGCACTGGGGCGGCGAGGGCCGCGAGCCGCGCTGGCTCGATGGGGTCGTCCTGAGCGCGCAGGTGGAGCGCGGCCGCGTGGGGGCGGGGGACCAGGCGGCCGCCCGCGAATCGGACGCCGTCGTCCGGATGGCACCCTTCTGCAACCCCTGTCATCCTGAGGAGCGGCGCCGCCGGCGCCGCGACGAAGGATCCCCCAGACGCCGCACCACCCACGGGGTCGCTCGCGCTTCCGTGGGATCCTTCGGCCGCTCCGCGGCCTCGCGATGACAACCCGGGCGGGGGCAAGCCCCGCCCCTACCCCGACGACGCGGCGGTTGGCCGTCTCGGTGTGGGGAACCCTCCTGCGGCCGCCCGCGAAGCGGACGTCGTCGTCCGGGTGGCACCCTCCGCAACCCCTGTCATCCTGAGGAGCGGCGCCGCCGGCGCCGCGACGAAGGATCCCCCCGTCATCGCACCGCCCGCAGGGTCGCTCGCGCTTCCGTGGGATCCTTCGCGCGCTGCGCGCGCTCAGGATGACATCGGAGTCGGGCAACCCGCGGCCGAGGCGGCTCTCGGGGCATGAGCCGTGCGCATCGCCTGCCTCCGGGTCCCGGACTTCCCGTTGCAGGCGCTGCGGCGCAGCGCCCCGGACCTCGCCGAGGCGCGGCTCGCGATCGCCGCCGGACCGCTGCCGCGCGACGCGATCGTCGCGGTGTCGGCGGAAGCGGCGGAGCTCGGCGTGCGGGCCGGCATGACCGCGGCGCAGGCGCGGCACGTGGCGCCGGGCGTGCAGGTGCGGGTGACCCCCGAGGCGGTCGCGGCGGCGGCGGACGAGGCGCTCGCCGACGTGGCGAGCGGCTTCTCGCCGCGGGTCAAGCGCTGGCTGCCCGGCGAGGTCCTGCTCGACGTCGGCGGTCTGGCGCCCCGCTTCGGCAGCGAGGGTGCCGTCGCCCACGAGCTGCTGCGCGCCTGCCGCCACGTCGGGCTGGAAGCGCGGGTCGGCATCGCCTCCAATCTCGGCGTCGCCCGCGTCGCCGCGAGATGCGCCGAAGAGGCGGGGCCGGTGGCCGGTGGCCGGTGGCCGGCAACGACGGAACGCAGCACCGAAGTTGGTGTCTTCCGTAGCGGCCGCCCGCCGGGCGGCCGGCATTCGTTCCGCGTCGCGATGGCCCACACGGCCGGCCAGCGGCCGGCCGCTACAGAAGAGCACGACGCGGCACCGCGCGGAGTGTCGGAGCACGGTGCCTACGATGTCGCCTGTAGCGAGAGCGACGCGGCTGCGGCACGCAAAGAAAATGTAGGGGTGGGGCTTGCCCCCGCCCGTGAATCGGATTGCGACGTCGTTGTGGTCCGTTCCGGCGAGGAGCGAACGTTCATGGCGCCGCAGCCGCTGGCACTGCTCGAGCCCGAGCCGGAGATCGCGGCGACGCTGGTGCGCTGGGGGCTCACGAAAGCGGGCGACCTCGCGCGGCTGACCCGGCACGAGGTCGGGCTGCGTCTCGGCCCCGGCGGCGTGGCGCTCCACCGGCTCGCCTGCGGGGAAGAGGCGGAAGCGTTCGTCCCCGACCCGATCCGCGAGGTGCTGCGGGAGGGGGTCGAGCTCGACTTCCCGCTCGCCACGCTGGAGCCGTTCATGTTCGTGGCGAACGGCATCCTCGCCCGCCTCGCGCGGCGCCTCGAGCTGCGCGGCGAGGGGTTCGCCGGGGTGCTGCTCGAGCTGCACCTCGAGGGGGCGGGGCACCGCGAGGTCCGCTTCTCGCTGGTGGCGCCGACGCGCGACGTGCCCGCGGTGCTCTCGCTGGCCCGGCTGCAGCTGGAGGCGCACCCGCCGGGCGCGCCGGTGGAGGGGGTGACGGCGCTGGTCACCCCCGGCCGGGTGCGACTCGCGCAGGGGTCACTGTTCGGCGCCCCGATGCCGGCGCCGGGGAAGCTCTCCACCACCCTCGCGCGCCTCGCCGCGTTGGTCGGGCCGGAACGGGTGGGGGCCCCGGCGGTGGGCGACACCCACCGCCCCGGCGTGTGGAGGCTCGCGCCGTTTTCGTTACCTGAGGGCAATGCAGCGGAGGGGCAGAGGAGCGGAGGGGCGGGGGGGCGGGGACAGTTCGAAGGTTCGAAAGTTCGAAGGTTCGAAGGTCCGGCGAGAACAGTTAAGAGTGAAGAGTTAAGAGTGAAGAGTTGCGAATTGCCGGACACAACCACCTGCCGAAGGTCCGAAGGTTCGACAGCGGCAGGGAAAAGGGAAAATGGAAAAGGGAAAAGGGAAGACGAAGAAACAGGTTCCAAGGTTCGAAGGTTCGAAGGTCCAGCGACAACACCCGCAGACTCGGTTGCTCGGACCACGGACCACGGACCACCGGCCACGTCTCTCGTCTCTCCGGCCACCGGCCACCGACCACCGGCCACGCCTCATCCCGTCTTGAAGGCATTCCGTCCGCCGCGCGCGGCCCGGGTGGACGCGGTCAACGGCCGGCCGGTCGTGGTGTGGGTGGACACCCTCGGCGGGATCGTGGTCGGCTGGGCGGGACCGTACCGCTTCGTCGGCGACTGGTGGGGCGACGAGCCGTTCGCGCGCGAGGACTTCGACGTCGCCACCACCGACGGCTCGCTGCTGCGCGTCCACTTCGACCGCCTCGAGCGCCGTTGGTTCGCGGATGGATTCTATGACTGACCGCTCGCCACTCCACAGCAGGTCCCTCCCCCCGCAGGGGGGAGGCCAGGAGGGGGGCCCAACTTCCTGGCAAAGGGAAAGGTCACGAGAGCTTCGAAGGCGGATGACGAACGCGGAGCGAGCTCTCTGGTACGTGCTCAGGAGAAAGGCGACCGGCTACAAGTTCAGGCGGCAGCATCCTCTCGGTCACTACATTGCGGACTTCGTCTGCGTCGGGCGGAGATTGGTGATTGAGGTTGATGGTGGGCAGCACGCAGGCAGCGAGAAAGACGAGGTGAGAAATTCTGCCATCGCGCAGCAGGGGTACAGGGTTCTTCGCTTTTGGAACAACGAGGTTCTGGCGAACATCAGTGGGGTGCTGCAGGTGATCATGGGGGAGTTGGAGGAGCCCTCACCCCGACCCTCTCCCGCAAGCGGGAGAGGGAGTCTACGGACAAGACGGTCGTCCCCGTGACTCATCTTCGGATTGTCCCTGCGCTCGTGGAGCGTCGTGGATCCAGTCAACCAGGCACGAATCTCGGATCAGTTCGCAGCACTCCGCGGCACACGAGGCTTCCACGATGCAGAGACCGTGCCCCGAGCCCCGAACCCCTGTATTGCGAATTACACGCGCACACGGCGTTCTCGTTCCTGGAGGGGGCGAGCGAGCCGGAGGCGGTGGCGGAGCGCGCGGCGGCGCTCGGCCTGCCGGTCGTGGCGGTGACCGACCGCGGCGGCGTCTACGGGATCCCGCGCTTCCACAAGGCCGCCAAGGCCGCGGGCGTCGGGGCGATCGTGGGCGCCGAGGCGGTGCTCCCCGACGGCGCCCGCTTGCCGCTGCTCGTGCAGAGCGCCCGCGGCTGGTCGAACCTCTGCCGTCTGCTCACCGATGTCGCGTTGGGACGACCGGGACGCCCTCACCCCGGCCCTCTCCCGCACGCGGGAGAGGGAGGCGGCAAGGGATACGCGCGCTCGTCGGGCGCCCCAAACCAGGTTCCCTCTCCCCTCGGGGGAGAGGGACAGGGTGAGGGGCCATTCACCAGGGACACGGCGTTGCCACCCCCACGCAAAGGGGAGGGACGAGCCAGCTGGGAGCTGATCGAGGCGCACGCGGCGGGCCTGCTCGCGCTCACCGGCGGCGAGGGCGGTCCGCTCGTGCGCGCGTGGCGGCAGGGCGGCGGCGAGGCGGCCGCCGCCGTGCTCGCGAGGCTCGCCGGCATCTTCGGCACCGACCGCCTCGCGGTCGAGGTCCAGCGCCACCAGCGCCGCGGCGAGGAGGCGCGCAACGTCGCCCTCGTGCGCCTCGCGCGCGCGGCCGGCGTGCGCGTGGTCGCGACCCAGGACGCGCTCTGCGCGAGGTCGGAGGACGGCCCGCTCGCCGACGTGCTCGCCTGCATCCGCGAGCACCGCACCCTCGACGCGGCGGGCCGGCTGCTCGAGCCCAACCGCGCCCGCCGCCTGCGCTCGCCGGCGGAGATGGCGCGGATGTTCGCCGACCTCCCGGAGGCGATCGCCGAGACGGCGCGCATCGCCGAGGCGTGCCCGTTCCGCCTCAACGAGCTGCCGTACCGCTTCCCCTCGGCGCGGCTGGAGGCAGGGCGCGACGAGGCCGCCGAGCTGCGCGCCCGCGTGGCCGAGGGCGCGCGCGAGCGCTACCGCGACCCCAACCCGAAGGCGCGCGCCCAGCTCGAGCGCGAGTTGGTACTCATCGCCAAGCTCGGCCTCGCCGGGTACTTCCTCGTCGTCCACGACATCGTGCGCTTCTGCCGCGCCCGCGGCATCCTCGCCCAGGGGCGCGGCTCGGCGGCCAACTCGGCGGTGTGCTACGCGCTCTCGATCACCGCGGTGGACCCGGTCGCCATGGAGCTGCTGTTCGAGCGCTTCCTCTCCGAGGAGCGCGGCGAGTGGCCGGACATCGACATCGACCTGCCGTCGGGCGACCTGCGCGAGGAGGTGATCCAGCACGTCTACCGCACGTACGGCCAGCGCGGCGCCGCGATGACCGCCAACGTGATCTCCTACAAGCGGCGCAGCGCGATCCGCGAGGTGGGCAAGGTGCTCGGGTTCTCCGAGGAGCACCTCGGCCGCCTGTCGTCGCTGTCGGGGAGCTGGGAGTTCGCGGCGCACGTGCGCGAGGAGCTCCCGCGAGCACCTCGCGATCGCGGGCCTCGCCCCCGAGGAGCGCCGCTCGCGCCTGCTCGTCGAGCTGGTGGCGCGCATCATGCACCTGCCTCGCCACCTCGGGCAGCACTCGGGCGGGATGGTGCTGGCGGCCGGGCGCCTGGACGACGTCGTGCCCCTGGAGCCCGCCGCGATGCCGGGGCGCGTCGTCATCCAGTGGGACAAGGACGACTGCGGCGATCTCGGCATCATCAAGGTGGACCTGCTCGGCCTCGGCATGCTGCAGGCGCTGCAGGACGTCGTGCCGCTCATCCGCGAGCACGAGGGGGTGGAGATCGACTACGCCCACCTGCCGCCCGACGACCCCGAAGGTCTACGACATGCTGTGCCGGGCCGACACCGCCGGCGTCTTCCAGATCGAGAGCCGGGCGCAGATGGCGACGCTGCCGCGCATGCTCCCGAAGCGCTTCTACGACCTCGTCGTCGAGGTCGCGATCATCCGCCCCGGCCCGATCGTCGGCAAGATGGTGCACCCCTACCTCAACCGCCGCGCCGGCCGCGAGCCGATCACCTACCCGCACCCCGACCTCGAGCCGGTGCTCAAGCGCACCCTCGGCGTGCCGCTGTTCCAGGAGCAGCTCATGCGCGTCGCGATGGTCGCCGCGGGGTTCTCCGGCGGGCAGGCGGAGGAGCTGCGGCGCGCGATGGGCGCCAAGCGCTCGGTCGAGCGGATGTCCAGGCTCGAGCGGCAGCTGCGGGACGGGATGGCGGAGCGGGGGATCACCGGCAAGGCCGCCGACGACATCGTGCAGGGGATCACCTCGTTCGCGCTCTACGGCTTCCCCGAGTCGCACGCCGCCAGCTTCGCGCTCATCGCCTACGCCTCCGCCTACCTGCGGGCGCACCACCCCGAGTGCTTCCTCGCCGCGCTGCTCAACGCCTGGCCGATGGGGTTCTACCACCCGGCGACGCTCGTCCAGGACGCCCGCCGCCACGGCGTGCGCGTCCTTCCGATCGACGTCAACTGGTCAGGGTTCGGGTGCAGAGTGGAGAGGCGAGAGACAGGGGCCAGGGGTCAGGGGTCAGGGGTCAGAGAAGACGAGACAGGGGCCAGGGCTCAGGGGCCAGGGGTCAGGGGAGGAGGGGAAAATGGCGCAGGCGATCAAGAGCTTTCAGGACTTACAGGTGTGGCAGAAAGCGATGGAACTTGTTCCCACCGCATACCGGCTGGCGAAGAAGCTGCCGAGGGAGGAGACATTTGCACTCGCGAGTCAGATCCGACGGGCGGTGGTCAGTGTGCCGGCGAATATCGCCGAGGGTCACGCACGGCATCACACGAGAGAGTTCATCCAGCATCTTTCGGTGGCCAGAGGCAGCCTCGCAGAGCTGACGACGCTCCTACTGGTAGGGGAGCGGCTGGCGTACTGGACGAGAGAAGAGCTGGACGAGGTGGAGGCGATCGCGCGCGAACTGCGGATGGCCCTCTCAGGTCTCGTTCAAAGCCTACGGAGACGATCTCGAGCAGTCGTTCCCTGACCCCTGACCCCTGGTCCCTGACCCCTGGGCGGGTGGGTGGGGGGCTTGCCGTGCGTCTCGGCCTGCGCTTCGTCAAGGGGCTGCGCGCCGAGGCGGCGAAGCGCATCGAGGCGGAGGCGGCGAAGGGGCCGTTCGCCTCCGTGCGCGAGGTCGAGGCGCGCTGCGCGCTGCGCAACGACGAGCTCGCGGCGCTCGCCGAGGTCGGCGCGTTCGCCTCCCTCGGCCAGACCCGCCGCTCGGCGCTCTGGCAGGTCTCGGCGCTGGACGGCCGCCGCCCGCCGCTCGCCCAGGCGATGCAGCCCGACCCGCCGCCGAGCCCGCTGCCGGAGATGACGCTGGCCGAGCGCTACGTCGCCGACTACCGCGGCGCCGGCATGACCGTCGGCCGCCACCCCCTGGCGATGCGCCGGAAGGAGCTCGCCGCGCGCGGCATCCTCTCCGCCGCCGAGCTCGCCCGCGTCCGCGACGGCGCGCTCGTGCGGGTGGGCGGCGCCGTCATCGTCCGCCAGCGCCCGTACACCGCCAAGGGGATGTGCTTCATGACCCTGGAGGACGAGACCGGCTTCTCCAACATCGCCCTCGCCCCCAACGCGTTCGAGCTGCAGCGCGCGGTGATCACCGGCAGCGCGCTGCTCGAGATCGAGGGGCGGGCGCAGGCGCGCGACGGCGTCGTCACCGTGCTCGCCGGCCGCTGCACACCGCTGTTCGCCGGCGCGCCCGTGCCGCCCTCGAGGGACTTCCACTGAGGAACGTTCGAAAGTTCGAAGCGTTCGAAAGTTCGAAGGTTAACAGCGAAGAGTTGAGAGTGAAGAGTTGAGAGACAGGACAATGGAAGGGTCAAACGGAAAAGGTCAGAGGTCAAAGGGGAGACGAGATAGGCGCAACGTCGTACGTAGCGGCCGGCCGCTGGCCGGCCGTTCAGGGCCCGGCGACGCCGGACGACGACCGGCCGCCCGGCGGGCGGCCGCTACACACAGAAATGGGGACAACCTCAGAACTGACGCCACGCTCGGCGTGGCCCGGAGGCGTACGATATGCTCCAGACCACGCTGAACGTCGGGGCGGATGAGGTGCATCGAACTTGGGGAGGAGGAGCATGAGGCACGCGGGGGTTCTCGTTCCGGTATTCGCGGCGGTGGTCCTGACGACCGGCTGCCCGTTCGAATCGGAGGTCCCGCTGGGGATCCCCGGGCCGGGGTCGCTCGACCCCGCGCTGAAGGGGCGTTGGGTCACCGTCGAGAAGGGCGTCGACGTCGGGGAAGCGGAGTTCATGCCGTTCAACGAGAACGAGTACTACGTCGAGTTGCGCGAGAAGGGCAGGGAACCGGAGCGCTACCGCGTCTACACGGTCCGCATCGGCGGCGAGCCGTTCCTGAACTGCAACGAGGTCAAGGGCGACGCCGGCTCGGCGTCGTTCTACTTCGCCCGCTACTCGGTCCGTCCCGACGGCACGCTCGCGATGCGGTTCGTCGGGGACAAGCTGGTTCCCAAGGACCTGGCGAGGGATCGAACGGGCCTGGTGGGGTTCCTGGCGGCGCACCTCGAGGGGACGGCCCTGGACGACTCCGAAGAGCCCAGCATCATGCGGCGCCCCGCTCCCGCGCCGCCGCTGCGGCCAAGGCCAAGGAAGAGTGACCTGGAGCCCCTGCACGAATCGGCAGAGCCTGACAGACACAACGGACGCCTTCGGAAGCCGCTATAGTCAGCACTGGAATCCAGCGAATCCGCAGTTGGCGTCGTCGGAGATACGGGCCACTCGGAGTATCGGTTGGACCGGACGGCCGGCTGCCGTACGGAAGGGGAGACCGCCATGGAGCGACCGGTTCGGCGCGTCGCTCTACTGGACACCGAGGGTGCTGTGCGTCGTGTTCGCCGCGTTCATCAGCATCTTCGCCCTCGACGTCTTCGAGGAGGCCAGAGGATTCTGGGCGACGGCCCTGGCCCTCCTGATGCACCTGATCCCGACGTTCGTCCTCCTCGCGGTGCTCCTGGCCTCATGGCGCCGTGAGTGGATCGGCGGGGCTCTGTTCGTGGTGCTGGGCGCGCTGTACGTCCTCTGGGCGTGGAACAAGCCGTTCGCCAGGTGGTACGTCCTCCTGGCGATGGCCGGACCTCCGGTGCTGACCGGCGCGCTGTTCTGGCTCAACTGGCGGTTCAGGGCGCAGCTTCGGCCTGCCGCCTGAGGCCATCGCGTCGGCGGCCGTCGAGCCGCTGACCGGGCATCGTTACCGTCGCTCGGCGGTGCGTCTTCGCCCACGCGGGCATCCCGCGAACCTCCCGGACCGCTCGGCCGCTTGACGGGCGGCGGCGGAGGAGCGAGATTATCGGCACCGCCCACGCCATCGGGAAGGAGCATCCCCATGGACCCGATCGGCGTGAAGATCGTTCACCTCCCGACCACATCCGACGCCCCGCGCCCCACCCGGCTGCTCGACCGCGTCCGCGAGGCGCTGCGCGCGCGGCACTACTCGATCCGCACGGAAGAGGCGTACGTCGGCTGGATCCGGCGCTTCATCCTCTTCAACGGCATGAGGCACCCGAAGGACATGGGCGACGCGGAGATCAACGCGTTCCTCTCCCACCTCGCGCTCGAGCGACACGTCGCCGCCTCGACGCAGAACCAGGCGCTCGCGGCGCTGCTGTTCCTCTACCGGGACGTGCTCGGCCTTACCGTTCCGTGGCTCGAGTGCCTCGTGCGCGCGAGAAAGCCGGTGCGGCTGCCGGTCGTCCTGAGCCGGGACGAGGTGAGGCGGCTCCTCGCCGGCGTGCGAGGCGCCCCGAACCTGGTCGCCAGGCTCCTCTACGGGACCGGCATGCGCCTGCTGGAGGGACTGCGCCTCCGAGTCAAGGACGTCGACTTCGAGCGCAACGAGATCATCGTCCGCGACGGGAAGGGCGGCAAGGACCGGCACACCGTGCTGCCGGCCTCGCTGCGCGCGCCCCTGGAGACGCACCTGGCCGCTGTCAGGACGCTCCATGAGGCGGACCTTGCGGCGGGCGCGGGCGAGGTGCGGCTGCCGGGCGCGCTCGCGGTCAAGTACCCGAACGCAGGACGGGAGTGGCCGTGGCAGTGGGTGTTCCCGGCCCGGACCGTGTGGCGAGACGACGCGAGCGGCGCCCGGATGCGCCACCACCTGCACGAAAGCGCGGTCCAGAAGGCCGTGCACGCCGCCTCGCTGGAAGCCGGGCTGACCAAGCCGGTGGGCTGCCACACCCTCCGCCACTCGTTCGCGACCCATCTGCTCGAGGACGGCTACGACATCCGGACGATCCAGGAGCTGCTGGGGCACCGGGACGTCTCGACCACCATGATCTACACCCACGTGCTGAACAGGGTCGGCGGCCGCGGCGTGCGGAGCCCGGTCGACGGCCTGTGAGGCTGGTGGCCGGGGACGTAGCGAGCCGCGGGGCCAGGAAGGGGACGAACCGCCGGGCCGGACACGGCAGCGAGTGCGCCCCTGTGGACGAATTAGGCCGCCTCCGAGTCGGCCTATCTCGCGAGCCCCCACGCGCCCGCGGGGGGCGTATAATGTGCTCTAGCTGAACGATCGGAGGGCGCCATGGACCCCGGCCCACAACGCAAACGCAGCCCTCGACTCTCGGTCTGCCTCATTCCCTTAGTCCGTCTAATCTGCGTTAGGCCGGCCGAGGACCAAGGCTTGAGAGCTCGCCTGAGGTATCGTTGGCTACGTCATCGCGACCTCCAGGTCTCCCTATGGGTTCTGGTGGCTCTTGCTTTCGCTGGGTGCGTCCACCGGACTGTCATCTTGGTTCCGACCTGCCCTATCGACTTGCGCCTTCCACCTCCTGAGGGAACGGTAGAGCTCGATTGTCTCCAGTTTGTGGACGCCCAGATCTCTTCCGGAGGACCTTGGTCGTACCTGGCGGCGCCGCTACCTCAGTTCGAGTACCCGGTCTCTGCCATCGCAGCACGAGTCCGAGGCACCGTGGAGCTTGAGGGATACATAACGCAAGATGGATCGGTGGGGGATGGAATCGTGTTGCGTGGCCTTCCGATGGGTTTGAACGAGGCAGCACTCAGGGGCCTCTGCGGTCTTCGTTTCGAGGGCCTGCCGGCGGGCGATAGCGTGCCGACGCGCCGGCTTCGCGCGACGTTCCGTTATGAACTCCGCTGAATGGAACCGTCCGCCTAACAGCGCGCTGGACCTGACGGTCCGGCCTGTCACGCCCGTTGCAGGGGCGCAACGGGCGCGCCAGTCCGTCCCGCAGGTCAGCGCGAGCGTTAGACGGCGCACTCGTTGCCTGACACTGGCCATAAGCTGCGCGTTGCTGATCGCTTCCTCAGCTGGGGCCCAAGTGGTCAACCTCCCGGCCACGCCTTGCGAGGCTGTCTCCCCAGACGGTCGCTTCGCCGTGGTGTGTGTTCCGGTGAAAGGCCAGGACTACACGTACAGCCTGGTCCTGCAAGATCGCAAGGCGCACGCCACGACCGTCTTGGAGAAGCAGTTTGAACGGGGTGTGGGAGTCGCTTGGTCCCCGGATAGCCGGGATGCAGCGGTCACCTTCTGGGCCGGCAGCAACATCGCGTTCGTACGCGTATATGCCGCGAACGGCGGTGAGCCAGCCTTCGATCCTGAGAGGGCCATCTGGACCACCCTTGGCGCCCCACCCGAAGTCTCGAAAGATGGCCACGTCTACGTGGAGGCCCTTGGATGGAGATCCAACGACACGCTGCTGGTGCGCATTAGCGGACACAACGATAGCCCTCCAGCAAACAGCTTCTGCGTGTGCTTTACCGTATCGCTCCGAGGGGACGCAAAGCGTGCACGCCCATGCCCGTACGTCAAGCGGTGAATGCGTTCGCGCCGTCTAACCTGCCGTTGCAGCCGACCCACTCGGCTGTCACGCCGCGTGCAGGGGCACGCGTCGCGCCAGCCGGCGGGCGGCTGAACGGCGGCGTTAGGCGTCCGCGAACCTTAAGCAGAAAGCCTAGGTCATGCTGACGAGGCGCCGCCTTTTGACACGGCTCCCAGCCAATAGCCGGACCAGGGCGGCATGTTGGTCATGGGCTGTTGTCGCTGCTGTTGGTGTTGTGGTTGGTCTTCCGTATCTTGTTGGCCCCCCAATCGCCGAACGCGCAACCCACCTCGGCGAATCAGCCGTTCCGCCCGCTTTGTGGAACGCGATCGACTATCTTCTCGTGGTCTGGCTGGTTGCACCCGAGCTGGTTTGCGTCGTCCTGGGCCTGGCAGCGTTCGCTACCTGGCGCGTGGTACTGCGTAGGGACGAACGTTTACGGTCCTGGTTCTCTCGCGGTTCAGCGATCGCCGGTGCGGTGGCATCCTCCCTCGGGGCGATCGTTCTAGCAGTTCTGGCGGTTCCCTCAGCCTGCGTCTCCCTGACACAAGCCGCGTTCTGCAAGACCACAACCTTCGAAGAGGCCCTTTCGCCCAACGGGCGATATCGAGCAACCGTGCTTGAACTGGACTGCGGCGCCATGAGCAGCACAAACCGGCACGTTGTTCTAGCACGACGCCATTTTCCTTGGGCAACCTCCCCGATCTTGTACTTCAACGGGAGTCCCTCGCTGCACCTGTCTTGGAGTGGGAGGACGTTGACGATCAGGGGCGAACGATCGCGGAAGAGCATGGACGACCCGCCGCCTGAAGTCGGGATCTGGGGCGGTGTGCTTATCCGATATGAGGGGCCGAAGGCCTGATGGCGGGAGTAACTGGTGGATGCGCTGAACTGGGCGCCTAACAACCAATAGAGGCGACGTTGTCAAGAGGCAAACCCCGTCTCTTGACGTCCCGCGGCGGGGGGCGTGAGAGCACCGGCAGGCGGTGCGGGGTGCCGAGTGTGGTGGTCACGTCCACGTCGATGCGCTTCAGTTCGGGCGACAGGCGAGTGCGCCTGCACCAAACACCCAAACGGGTTGAGCGTGCCGGCGGAGGCGCCGTTGCGGGCGCCGGAGCCGGCACGTGGTCACGCCGGAGCGTGACCGCACCAGAAGCCAGGTCGTGCCGCAGCGGGTCGCAGTCAAGAGCGAGGGGGATGGCCAACGTGGGCGTCCCAGTTAGTCTCGCGATCCCCGTGCGGGCAGACGCTACCACCATCTCGTGAGGCCCGGGGCGCTCCCAGTCAAGCGCGGCGGGATCGTCCCAGTTAGAACGTCGGGGATCACGCCCCGGGCCATGGTCGTCAGTTTCCGAACAGCAGGTGCTCCTGATACTCGGTGCCCTCCTTCAAGATGAAGTAGGCGGCCAGGGCGAGCTTGTGGCCAACCACGTTGGTCGCGATCGGCACGGAGCCGCGGCCGGGATGCCGTGCCTTGAGCCGGTCGTACAGGCCGCGCACCTTGGGGTCGGTACGGGCCGCGTGGGTGGCCGCCTGGGTGAAGGCGGCCTTGAGGTACGCGTTGCCCTGCTTCCGGCCTCGTCCAGCCTTGACCTTGCCGGCCGACTCGGCGCAGCCGGGGATCAGTCGGCAGTAGGACGCGTAGTGGCGGGCGGAGGCGAAGCGGGACACCTCGCCGGTCTCGAGCAGGATCACCGCGCCCAAGGCCTGGCCGACCCCGGGAAGCGTGCGCAGGCGCTGGTAGCGGGCCTCGCCGGCGAGGGCGGCGAGCATCGCGCCCTCGAGCTGGAGGATCTGGGCCGAGAGGAGCTGGATGCGGGCCTGCTCCTGGTGAACGAGCGGCCGAACGTGGGGGTGGCGGAGCAGGGCATCGAGCTCCTCGGTGGTGATCGTCTTCGCCGAGTTTCGCGAGTGCTCGAGGATGCCCTCTCGATACAGCCGGATGCGGATGCCCGCGTACTCCCGCGCCCGGGCGACGACCAGGCGGCCGCGCTGGCGGACGAGGTCGCGCAGGGGACGGGTCGCCTTCGGGTAGATGTACGCTTCCGGGAAGTCGTTCTTGAGCAGGCGTTCGGCCAGACACACCGCGTCCCGGCGGTCGGTCTTCACCTTGGCCTTCGCGATCCAGGCGAGCTTGAGCGGGTGGCCGAGGTGGACGTCGTGGCCGGCGGCCTGGAGGCCGTCGACCAACCAGTACCAGTTGAACGTGCTCTCGACGGCGATGTGGATCCTCGGCCCGAACGGCTCGAGCAGCGCGAGGATGCCGTCGATGCGGTTGGGCGTCTGGCGGTTCAGGAGCACCTTGCCCTCCTCGTCCATGACGGCCACTTGCGAGACCTTCGCGTGTAGGTCGATCCCACAGTAGAATCCCATCGGTGACCTCCTTTCCCAGAGACGTTGACGGGAGTCCATGTGTGGCATGGTGCCACCCAAGGGGGTCGCCTCTACTTAGTGTCAGCGCGTTGCAGCCGTCCCACTCGGCTGTCACGCCGCGTGCAGCGGCACGCGTCGCGCCAGCCGGCGGGCGGCTGAACGGCGGCGTTAGGCGTCGCACGGTGTGGCGAGCTATTGCGCACGTGACGCGCCTTCTGGTCGTCGTTGTTGCGGCCGGGAGTTGTCAGTCGACCTCGAACACCAATCCTACGCGCGCCACAGACGCTCGGACGGATCCTGTCGCCTATCAGGGCTACGAGAAGTGCTACTTCGCCGCGCGAACGGTCGCGACCATATGCCCCATACACAAGCGCCATTTGGAGTACATACCGGTGCAGGTGCGGTATGGCCTGCCCGAGGCGACCGAGGTCACGCCGGAGGCAATCCGGTGGTGGAATGAATGGAATCGTGCAGTGCCGAGCCTGTTCCCCTTTACCATATTTGACTGGCCGGAGGGTGGCTGCCTAGTCCCCGATCGGCGAGAGACGAGGCAGGTGCTGGCGTGCGCGGCGTGCATAGGCGCCGAGAAGGAGTGGCTCAGACGGCACCCCCATCCACCGGTCGGTGGCCAGTGGCGTTAGTCCGGAAGGCCGGCAGAGTCGCCCTGGAGCGATCGCCCAGGGCTAACGCGACGCCTAACCGCGCGCTGGACCCGACGGTCCGGCCTGTCACGCCCGTTGCAGGGGCGCAACGGGCGCGCCAGTCCGTCCCGCAGGTCAGCGCGAGCGTTAGACGACAGCAAACTGGGTCCTAGCATGTGGTTCAGACGCAAACCAACGTGTCCGTTCAACGTAGCCGAACTCCCTCGTCTCGACTTGTCAGCCGGACGAGTCAACGTCCCCATCCATCACCTGGCAAACGAAGCGCACACCGACGCGTTCATTGCCATCTTCGAGCGACTGATAAGGGACAACGAAGAACTCCTTCGCGGTTTCTCGATTACTGCCGTGGAGGCGAAGCGTCCGCTGGCCTCGCCTCCACCTAGCCTTACGCCGCCCGCCGACATCGACCATCTCGTCGCCGACCCTCGGTCGGCCGCTCGGGCTCTCTACTTCAGCGCGAACGACGAGGTCGTCCTGACGCTCGTCCGGAGCGAAGAGCTGAAGTCGCTTCTAATCCGTTTTGATGATCCGCACTTCTGGCTATGGTAGGTCGTCTTGACACCGCTGCCGTCTAACCAGCGCTTGCAGGCGCCGCGCCCGGGACCAAGGTTGCTCGGAGGGGGCAACGTGGCGCATCATCGTTCCGTGCCAGGAGCCATTGCGGTTGTGGGCGCGCGCCTGAAGCGCGGCGTTAGGCGGGACCTCCGGAGGCTCCTTCTAGTGGTTCTGGTGGCTCTTGCTTTCGCTGGGTGCGTCCACCGGACTGTCATCTTGGTTCCGACCTGCCCTATCGACTTGCGCCTTCCACCTCCTGAGGGAACGGTAGAGCTCGATTGTCTCCAGTTTGTGGACGCCCAGATCTCTTCCGGAGGACCTTGGTCGTACCTGGCGGCGCCGCTACCTCAGTTCGAGTACCCGGTCTCTGCCATCGCAGCACGAGTCCGAGGCACCGTGGAGCTTGAGGGATACATAACGCAAGATGGATCGGTGGGGGATGGAATCGTGTTGCGTGGCCTTCCGATGGGTTTGAACGAGGCAGCACTCAGGGGCCTCTGCGGTCTTCGTTTCGAGGGCCTGCCGGCGGGCGATAGCGTGCCGACGCGCCGGCTTCGCGCGACGTTCCGTTATGAACTCCGCTGAATGGAACCGTCCGCCTAACAGCGCGCTGGACCTGACGGTCCGGCCTGTCACGCCCGTTGCAGGGGCGCAACGGGCGCGCCAGTCCGTCCCGCAGGTCAGCGCGAGCGTTAGCTGGACAATCGCGCAACCCAAGGAGCGTGTGCCGTGACGCGGAAGGCGCTCGTATTCAGAGGCGCCCTCGGCGCGTTGCTAGTTCTCGTCGGCGTCGTGCTCGGTGGTGTCAACCTTGTGGCTTTCATCGATCCGGTCGGTGTCAAGGGTTCTGATGACAACGACCCGTTTGGTCCGCCGCCGTCACGAACTTCCAGCGCGATTTTGGTCATCGTCGGTGCCGCTCTCCTGGTCGGTGGGGTAGCGTGTGGAATTGCCCCACTGCGACGGGGACGGGACAGAGGGTAGGTTCAGTCTGTCCCGTAGGAACGCCCTCGCCTCCAGCATTACGTGGTTGCCAGCTAACCCGCGCTTGCAGCAGGCACGCCGGCCGGCGTGCTTGTGCAGCGGGCTGCGTCGGTCCATCATCGTGCCAGGCCGAAGTTCGAAGGGTCAGCCGGCGTGCTGCTGAAGCGCAGCGTTAGACGGCACTCCGCCCAGAAGAGAGGCTAGGTCATGGAATCCGGACCCACCTCGCTACCTCGGCTGAATCTCGGCCCTGCTCAGTACTGGAGAGTCTCCGGCATCCGTGAAGCGGCTACCTTCTTCCGCAGTCTCCACCACCTGATGAAGCCGGGTAGCATCCTCTACCTAGAAGATGGCGCGCATTCAGAGCGGTTCCGGCACTTTCTCACCCAGCACGCATGTGCCCCCACGATGGATATCCCTCTCTCCACAGTGTGGCCGCGCCCGTGCACGGTGCATCTTGCAGTCACGAACGCGCTCCTCTCTTCGCTCGCCGAACAAGCCCAACACATGGCGGAGCCCGAGGTCTGCATCCACGCCCACGGCTACCACGGGAACCGCGTGGTCTTCGTCTGGCACGATGCCTTCTGCGATCCTCTGATGGTCAACATCGAAGTGCCAGAGCCAGCGGTCGCCAGTTTCTGCGGTGAGTTGGGGGCACGCTATACACGTGTCCAAGGTGCCGTCTAACATGCCGTTGCAGCCGCCTGGCACTCGCCTGCAGGCCGGCGCTGCGCGCCGGGCAGGCTCGCGCCAGCGGCTGAACGGCGGCGTTAGGCGTACAGGCCCGAGCGCAGAGCTCCCATGAAGCGGAAGCGATTCGCCACCATCGTTGCGGTTTGCATTGTCCCTTGCGCCGGGGCATGGATCGGCGCCCGGCTGCTTATCTCGCGAGGTTCGAGGTCACTTCCGGCCCCGACTGACATGTCCTCCGAGCCTTCCTGGCCGACCCCGGTACCAACAGAAACACCACCGGTTCCCATACCACCCGCCGTCATCCGGCGGGCTCGGGTTGTCATACCACCGGGCCTCCGGCCCACTGACGTTAAGCCTGGCCTCCTGATTCTGGGAGGGGTAGTAGACGAAGCTGGAAGGCTCCGAGATATCGAAGTATCCCGCTCGCTCCAGCCGGCCTATGACGCTGCGGCTGTTGCCGCCCTGAAGGAGTGGAACTTCACGCCTGGCAGGGTTGGAACAAGTCCGGCGAAGTTCTGCGTTGGGTTTACGGTGCGGTACGACGGGCCACCTCACCGACTTCCGACCGCCCTAACGCAGATCACGCCCCACCCCTGACGCCTAACCCGCGCTTGCAGGCGCCGCGCCCGGGGGTCGAGGTTGTTCGGAGGTGGTGACGTGGTGCATCATCGTGCGGTGTCAGCAGCCATCGCGATCTTGGGCGCGCGCCTGAAGCGCAGCGTTAGGCCGCCGGACGGGAAGCCAGGCCATGGAACCAACGGACGCTGGGGAGGATCGGACATGAATCGAGGCTGGGTTCTCCAGAACTTGCGGGAGGCCGAAGAGGAGCTCAGGCGGACGATCGCAGAAATCGAACTCACACCGAATTTCGGATACGGGGAATTTGTGGTGGCGATGAGCCACACGTATCATCACCTCAACACGGCCTGGAACTCGCGGGACGAAACCGAGGCCGTCGTGCGCGAGTGCTCACCAGAGAATTTCGCACGGTGGCGGCAGTTCCCAGACGACATTCACTTGGAGGTCTGAATGACGCGGCCTAACGGCGCGCTGCAGTCGGCTGGCACTCGCCCGCAAGCCGGCGCTGCGCGCCGGGCAGGCTCGCGCCAGCGACTGAACGGCGGCGTTAGGCTGCACGCCGAGAGAGGGTCAAATGATTGAAGTTGACCTCCACCTTGGGGACCTGCAGATTGGTGTGGGCCTCCTCAGTCACCAGGTAGAGGGTGCTGGGGTCTCGCGCATCGAGTGGCTTCACTGCGATGTGCGTGTTTCGGTGCCGTCGTTCGTCGGTCAGTTGCGCTGGAGCGTCATGCCCGCTGAGCTGCGCGGCTTGGCGGACGATCTTGAGCGCCTCCACGGCAGAATGTCGAAGGCGGGCTCGGTTAGCTTTAGGCCAAGTGAGCCGAATGTAGCGCTGGACTTCTCTCCGGAGCACACAGGCAAAATCTCGGGCACGTTCATGTTCAACGCACTGCTCGGAGATGGCCCAGTTCTCCAGGGCCCCTTCACAATCGACCAGAGCTTCCTTCCGGGCCTGGTGAGCCAGTTGCGCACGTTTGTCGCGGAGGCTGTTGGTGCAGCCTAACCAGCGGTTGCAGCCGTCCCGGACCTTGCCCCGATAAAGTAGACACTCCGACCTAACAGGGGTTGGAGGGCAGAATGGCGAAGATCCTCGGTCCGAAGAAAGTCCAGCGGTACAGCGTGGAGTTCAAGCTCAAGGCCGTGAAGCTGAGCCAGCTCGAGGGCGTGCAGGTGCAGGACGTGGCGGACGCGCTCGACATCCACCCGTTCATGCTCTCGAAGTGGCGGAAGCAAGCGCGGGAGGGGCTGCTAAAGGCCCGGGTCGGGGTGGCTCCGGCTGCGCGAGCGCAGCGGGAGGTGCGGCAGCTGGCGGAGCTCAAGCGGCAGTACGCGCTCCTGAAGGAGGAGCACGAGCTGCTAAAAAAAGCCATTCGGTTCTGTTCCGCTCGAAGAGCGAGCTCTTCGCGTTCATCGGGGCGGCGCAGGGCCGGTTCGAGGTGAAGGGGCTGTGCGCGCGGTACGGGGTGACGCGGGCGGGGTACTACGCATGGCGGCGGCGCGGCATCTCGCGGCACGAGCGGGTGGACGAGCGGCTGTCGGCGCGGATCGCCGCCGTGTGGAGGGCGAGCGAGGGCACCTACGGCAGCCCGCGGATCCAGGCCGCGCTGCAGGCGGCGGGGTACCGGGTGGGGCGGAAGCGGTTCGCCCGGCTGATGCGGGAGGGTGGGCTGAAGGCGCGCGTGGCACGGATCTACCGGCGCACGCGAGGGACACGGGCGTTCTACGCGGAGATCCCCAACCGGGTGCTGGGTGTGACGACCCATGGGCCGAATCAGATCTGGGTGGGCGATGTGACGTTCTTGAGGACCGGACTGGGGTGGCGGTACCTGGCGGTGGTCATGGACCGCCACTCCCGGCGGATTCTGGGGTGGAGCCTGAGGGCGCAGCGGGACCTCGAGCTCACCCTGGCGGCGCTCAACCACGCCGTGCGGCGCCGGCGGTCGGTGGACGGGTTGACGTATCACTCGGATCGCGGCTCCGAGTACGGCGCCTACGCCTTCCGCGCCCGCCTGGCGGCGCTCGGGATCACGCAGAGCATGAAGCGCCCGCGGGAGCTCGGTGACAACGCCTTCATCGAATCGTTCTTCCACTCGATGAAGGGCGAGGCGATCCATGGCACGACGTTTTCGAACGAGGGTGCGCTCCGCCACGCGGTCCGGCGCTTCATCTGCCGATACAACCGGAGCCGACTGCACTCGAGCCTTGGGAACCGGGCGCCCATTGACTATGAACGTGCCGCAGCGTGAGGATGGCTCTATGGAGTGTCAACCAGATCGGGTCAAGATCCCCCACTCGGCTGTCACGCCTGACGGGCTCGGTGGTCTATCCTCGTGGCATGTTCCGTGGTGTCCCGTGCACCGATCGGTCATCCGCGCCGTCACTGAACCCGAGCGTTAGGCCTCACCCCAATGACTGAGGCTAGCAAGGCAAAAGCGGGTGAATGGCCTTGGTGGCTGCCCGACCAGCTGCTAGTCCTCCTGGTAGCGGGGTCGCTGGCTCCTGGGGTGTTCGGCGTGCTTTTCGCGGCCCATGGTCGGCTCGCTCTTGGGCTCGCCGTTGTGGGTCTCTGGCTAGTTCCGTATGCGCTCATTCTCCGGATGTTGCACGGGCGCCGCGTGGTGCGCTTCGCGGTGTCGTTGCCGTGTACCCTGGCCGTCCTCTTGGCCGTGCTGTTCATTCCGTAGGTAGGTGGGAGGTGCGTGGCGTGAGGCCTAACCCGCGCTTACAGGCGGCGCGCCCGGGGGCAAGGTTGCTCGGCGGCCGTATCGTGGCGCATCATCGTGCCGTGCCAGCAGCCATTGCGGTGGTGGGCGCGCGCCTGAAGCGCAGCGTTAGGCGGCAGAAGCTAGAAAGGCGGTAGGGTGTACTGCCCGAACGACGGTTGCCCAGACTTCGCTGCCGCCGGCGTCAGAGGCCAGTACCGCGATGGCGTTCTCGTCTGCCCGAGGTGTCAGACACCGCTTCGCACCAGGTCACCTGAATCGGCGCAAGACGCGGGGTGGCTAGAAAGCGAGGAGGGCGGGCTTGATCGTCCGGCCCGGAGACGATCGCGCCTCGTTGGCTTCCTTTGCAGTCTGGTTCTGTCTGAGGATGGCCCCTCGCCACTGCGTCGTGCCGGTCGGACGTCGGCTGTGGCTCTCATCTCCTCCTCAGCAGCGCTATTTGCCATCTGTGTCGCGGGCTTTCTGGCGGAGCTCGCGACACGCGCCTCGAAGATGTCCTTCTTTGAAGTTTTGGCGCTGCCCGGGGCGGCGCTTGTCGCACCGGCCTACCTGCTGCTCTTCTCCGTGGCTGCGTTCCCATGTGCTGTACTTGTCTTTCGTCTTCTGCGTGCAGAGCCAACATCTGACCTCGCCACGGCGTGGGGCGTTGTCTATGGCCTGTCGTTCGTCCTGGTGGCGATGCTGATCGTCGCGAGCGGCTACCTCCGCGATCTGATCATGTCCACGCAGTGGTGGGTTCCCTTCGTGGTGGCACTAGGCGTCTTCATCGTCGATCTCCCCATTGCCTGGCTAGCGACTCGTATCGGAACGCGCAATGCTGCCGCCTAACAACCGTTTGCAGTGCGTCCCGGACCTTGCCCCGATAAAGTAGACACTCCGACCTAACAGGGGTTGGAGGGCAGAATGGCGAAGACCCTCGGTCCGAAGAAGGTCCAGCGGTACAGCGTGGAGTTCAAGCTCAAAGCCGTGAAGCTGAGCCAGCTCAAGGGCGTCCAGGTGCAGGACGTGGCGGACGCGCTGGATATCCACCCGTTCATGCTCTCGAAGTGGCGGAAGCAAGCGCGGGAGGGGCTGCTGAAGGCGCGGGTCGGGGTAGCTCCGGCTGCGCGAGCGCAGCGAGAGGTGCGGCAGCTGGCGGAGCTCAAGCGGCAGTACGCGCTGCTGAAGGAGGAGCACGAGCTGCTAAAAAAAGCCATTCGGTTCTGTTCCGCTCGAAGAGCGAGATCTTCGCGTTCATCGCGGCGGAGCAGGGCCGGTTCGAGGTGAAGGGGCTGTGCGCGCGGTACGGGGTGACGCGGGCGGGGTATTACGCGTGGCGGCGCCGTGGCATCTCGAGCCACGAGCGGGTGGACGAGCGGCTGTCGGCGCGGATCGCCGCCGTGTGGAGGGCGAGCGAGGGCACCTACGGCAGCCCGCGGATCCTCGCCGCGCTGCAGACGGCCGGGTCCCGGGTGGGTCGGAAGCGGGTGGCTCGGCTGATGCGGGAGGGTGGCCTGAAGGCGCGCGTGGCCCGGATCTACCGGCGTACGCGAGGGACGCGGGCGTTCTACGCGGAGATCCCCAACCGGGTGCTGGGTGTGACGACCGATGGGCCGAATCAGATCTGGGTGGGCGACGTGACGTTCCTGAGGACCGGGCTGGGGTGGCGGTACCTCGCCGTGGTCATGGACCGCCACTCCCGGCGGATTCTCGGATGGAGCCTGAGGGCGCAGCGGGACCTCGAGCTCACCCTGGCGGCGCTCAACCACGCCGTGCGGCGCCGGCGGTCGGTGGACGGGTTGACGTATCACTCGGATCGCGGCTCCGAGTACGGCGCCTACGCCTTCCGCGCCCGCCTGGCGGCGCTCGGGATCACGCAGAGCATGAAGCGGCCCGCGGGAGCTCGGTGACAACGCCTTCATCGAATCGCTCTTCCACTCGATGAAGGCGCGAGGCGATCCATGGCACGACGTTTCCGAACGAAGGTGCGCTCCGTCACGCGGTCCGGCGCTTCATCTGCCGATACAACCGGAGCCGACTGCACTCGAGCCTTGGGAACCGAACGCCCATTGACTATGAACGTGCCGCAGCGTGAGGATGGCTCTGTGGAGTGTCAACCAAATCGGGTCAACATCCCGCGCCCGGAGGCCAAGGTTGCTCGGAAGGCGCAGCGTGGCGCATCATCGTGTCGGTGCCAGCAACCATCGCGGTCATCGGCGCGCGCGTGAAGCGCAGCGTTAGGTGGCCGCACGACGCGCACGCGCTACTTGGAGAGCAACATGCTACTGGTCACGCTTGAGATACTCGTCGTCGTCGTTGCCCCTCTACTGATTCTGTACGTGGCGGGACCCTGGCCCCTGCGTATCACCATTCCTTGTCTGTTTGCGATTCCGGTGCTGTGGTATCTCACCTATGCGCCGATTCATGAGCTAAGTCACGTCCTCGGCACGTACGTAGTGGGCGGCACCGTAACGGAGGTCAAGCTCATTCCCAGCTTCTGGCATGGGGAATTCGGGCGCGCGTGGATCACGCCTCAGGGTCTCCACGCACCCTGGCAGGGGCTCGCAATGACTGGCGCGCCCTATGTCTTGGATGGCCTGAGCGTTGTGGTCGGCTTCTTCGCGCTGCGCGGAGGGCGTCTCAGGCGCCCGTTTGCGCTTGGAGCCGCGCTCATGTTGCTTTGCCTGCGACCGGCTTTCGACGTCACGTGCGAAACCGTGGCTTTCGCCCTCGGGGGACGGGGAGATCTCTATCACCTCGCGCAGGTGACTGGATACCCTGCGGTGTGGTTGAGCATGCTCGTCCTGGCAGGGTTCTCGGTGTTCGCAGTCGCGCGCGTGCTTGTGAGTAGTGCCTCGGGCGACAAGAGCGCGACCACCTAATCCGCGCTTGCGACAGCGCGCCGGCCGCAGTGCTTGCCCATCGCCGTCGCGTGGTTCATCATCGTGCCATGCCAAGTGTCGAAGGGTCAGCCGGCGCGTCGGGGAGGCGCGGTGTTGGCGCGCATGACCAAGACCCGGCTCACGAAAGGAGTGTTTCCATGAGAAGACTCATCGCATCTACGTTTGCGTCGCTTGACGGCATCATGCAAGCACCCGGCGGACCGGAAGAAGACCCCACCGGCGGTTTTGCCCTTGGCGGTTGGATGTTCGGCTACGCGGACGAGAGCATGGACATCTCAGCATCGGGTTTCGACGGCAAGGATCGCGAGCTGGTGCTCGGGCGCAGGACCTATGAGATCTTCGAGGCGTACTGGCCGTATCAGCCAGCTGACAACCCGATCGCGAACACGCTCAATGCGACGAAGAAGTATGTTGCTTCGCGCACGTTGACGGTGCTCCGCTGGAACAACTCGACCCTGCTCCACGGCGATGTCGCCTCGGCGATCACCGCGCTCAAGGCCCAACCGGGCCCTGACCTGCAGATGATCGGCAGCGGCAATCTGATTCAGACGCTCCAGGCCGCCTCACTGATCGACGAGTACAACGTGTGGACGTTCCCGGTGGTGCTCGGGCGGGGCAAGCGCCTCTTCAGCGAGGCTGCCAAGCCCTCGGGGCTCCGGCTCGTTCGCTCTCAGGTTTCGAACAGCGGCGTCGTGATGAGTACCTATGTACCGGGCGGCGACATCCAGCCCGGTTCGTTCGCGGGTGCCGAGCCGAGCGAGAAGGAGTTGGCCCGACGCAAGAAGATGGCGAACGGGATGTGGTGATGTGAAGAGGACGGTGCGCGCAAACAGTTCATTCAACCCGATGTCGCTTCGCGGCGCGGCCTGATTTCCGTGTTGGGTGACCTTAGTAGTATGGCGTATACTTACACAATGCGACCCCTTCGGTACTCCATCAACGTCACATTGGACGGGTGCTGCGACCATCGTGGAATCGTCCCGGACGAAGACTTGCATCGTCACGCGGTCGAGAATCTCGAACGGGCCGATGCCCTTCTCTTTGGCAGGGTGACGTACGAGATGATGGAGGCCGCGTGGCGGCAGGCGGCGCGGACGGGAGTGAGGCCTGATTGGATGGCCGATTGGGGGTTACCCTTCGCCCGAACGATCGACGCGGCGAAGAAGTACGTCGTTTCGAGCACCCTGGAGCGGGTCGATTGGAACGCGGAGCTCGTGCGCGGGGATCTCGAGAAGGCCGTTCGGCAGCTCAAGCGGGAGCCGGGAAAGGGACTGTTCGTGGGAGGCGTGAAGCTCCCCCTGGCGTTGGCGGAGCTGGGATTGATCGATGAGTACGAGTTCGTGGTGCACCCCAGGTTGGCGGGCCACGGGCCGACGTTGTTCGCGGGGCTGTCGAAGCCTGTCGACCTGAAGCTCGTGAGCCGGCTGGAGTTCGGCTCGGGGGCGGTGGCGATGCGGTATGAGCCGAGAAGGTAGCCGTCGAGACTGAGGTGGACGCCCCCGGTCCGTTAGGCGTCGCAAACAGGATACGCTTCAACGTGACCGCACTGAGGAGGCTCAGATGAGGAGAGTCACAGGTATCGGAGGGATCTTCTTCAACGCGAACGACCCTGTCCGACTGCGAGCGTGGTACAAGCAGCACCTGGGCATTGACGTCCAGGAGTGGGGAGGCGCCGCGTTCGACTGGACCGACGCAGCGGGCAATCCGACAAAGGGAACGACCGCGTGGTCCATCGATGCCCCCGATAGTGGGCACTTCGCACCAAGCAAGTCGACCTTCATGGTCAACTATCGGGTCGAGGACTTGGACGCTTTGCTTCAGTCGCTTCGGGACGAAGGTTGCAATGTCCTGGAGAAGACGGACGACTCCGAGTACGGGAAGTTCGGCTGGGTCATCGACCCGGAAGGAAACAAGGTTGAGCTCTGGCAACCGCCAGAAGGGCAATGAATCATATTTAGACGAAGGTGGAGGTCGCGCCGCAGGTTGAAGCCGGCCGCGCGCACGCGGAATTCGGCTGCTACTGAACGTCATCGAGCCTGACCCTGAGCGCCGATTGACGCTCTTCACAGACGACGCTTCGCTGCGTCGGTGCGTCAAATGACTTCATTCCCGATCGGTTCCGCCGCGACTCAGGGGAGCCCTTCCCATTTCAGGTGGCTGACCCACTGTGGCGCCTGGTCGAGGTCCTGAAGGCAAGATGGCCGGCTTGGCAGACGACTGGCCGCGCGACCCCGCCCAGCAGCGACCTACGGGAGTGGCGCTCAGACCCAAGCATCCAGGTTTGATTCCGGGCCCGTTATTTGGATGAAAGTGTGTGGGGCCAGGCTGGCCGCGAAGGCGAAAGTAGAGAGGATCGGTTTCATCGGTCCATCAGGGCTTCAGGTTGTAGGAGACGGCCATCGGGCCGGCGCCGGCCTGGTACTTGCGGGCGCGGGCCAACTCGGCTATCTGGCGGATGTGGCCGAGGTCGTGGAGCACCCATTCGTTCAACATCTGCGACATGGTGATCTCGCCGTACTCCCGGTGCAGGGCGAGGCGATCGCCCGCGCTGGCGGGGAGGCTGCGGAGGAACGCGACGTTGTTCCGGCGCAGCTCCTCGAACTGATCGAAGGCCTCCTCGGGGTCGGCATCGCGATAGAGGTCGAGATACATCTGCGCGTCGTCGGGCTCGAACTCGGGACGGGTCTCCGCCATGAAACGGTCGAGGCGCATGCGGTAGCACTGGCCCTCGGAGTGCGACAGGTGGGCCAGCACCTCGGCGACGGAGAAGCGTTCGGGCGCCGGCTTCCAGCGGGCGTCCGCTTCGGTCAGCTCCGTCATCAGGGCGCGGAGAATTCCTGGAGTGGCCTCCAGCAGGTCCAGGCAGGGCAGTCCATTTGCCGTCATGAGCTCATCCTACGACGTTCTCGCCGCCATCGACGTGGAGGGTATCGCCGGTCATCCGGTAGTCGGCGGCCCGCAGAGTGCGCAGACGCACTCGGCTCGCCCGCGGTCCAAATACCCCACGAAGTGCGCGCCTGTGCCGTCCAACGCCGCGTTGCAGCGCCCATCTCGGCCGCCACGCCGTTTGCGCGCGTAACGGGCGAGCCAGCCGGCGCGCTGCTGAAGTCTGGCGTCAGGCGGCTAGAGGCTCCTGTAGACCTGGCTCCGATGGCCGACCTTGACCAGCACAACCACGAGCTCGAGGTCGCGAACCCCGTACGCGATCCTGTAGGCCCCCTGTCGCACGCGGTAGCGGTCGCCCGCGCCGGCGAGCTTTTCGCATCCCGGCGGGCGCGGGTTCGTCGCAAGGCCTCGGATGCGAGCGACGATCTGTCGGCGGACCTTCTTCGGCTCGATCCGCTCGATCTCCTTCGCCGCAGAGTTCTTGATTCGGACGCTATAGCTTCCCACTTCGCCTCATGGACTTCACGAGGTCCTCGAACGCCCGCTCCGGTTCGTCGGCGCGCTCCTCAAAGGCCTCGAGGTCCTCGGCGTCGTCGGCGAGTGCTGCGCGCACAGCGTCATTCACCATCTCCGAGACAGAGCGGTCGCTGGCGGCGGCCTTCAGCTTCAGCGCGCGGTGCACACTCGGTTCGAAGTAGACGGTCACACGGCGGGTGTCGCTCATGCCATCCAGTTTGGTGCTAGAACGTTATAACGTCAAGCCGGCTGGCGGGTCCTCGCAGCCGGCCTGCTCTCCTGTCTCCCCGTATGCGTGGGCACGCGTCGCGCCGGCGGGCGTCCGACCGAACGCGACGTTGAGCGGCTCGAATCGGGACAGGTGACAACATGACGGCTACGTAGGGAGAGCCGTCATCGGCTCCTCACCCGGCCGCTGCGAAGCGCAGTCTCGAGCAAGCCGATCTGGCCGGAGTGGTAGACGCAGTTGCATGCGAGGCCATGGTGGGGGGCCGCGATCCGCGACGGCGACGTCGTCCGGTGGCCCTACGGCGCCGCCGAGACGGCGCCTATCGACGGGCGCGACATCGCAGCCGTGGCGGCGCGCGCACTCCATGAGGAATGGCACACGGGGGGCGACTACGTCCTCACCGGCCCGGAGTCGCTGAGCCAGGCGGAGCAGGTGAGCATGATCGGGTCCGCCCTTGGGCGCCGGATCCGGTTCGAGGAGCCGTCGCCCGAAGAGTTCCGGCGCGAGACGGCGGGTCGCTGGCCGGGCCCGGTCGTGGACATGCTGCTCGCCGCGTGGGGCGCGACGATCGGACGTCCGGCGTTCGTGACTTCAACCGTGGCCGACGTCGTCGGATCGCCGCCGCGTACTTTTCGCCAGTGGGCCGCCGATCACGCCGACGCGTTCCGGAGGCCCCCAGCGAGTCACGAATCCGACACTCCGTGAGATGCCTCCTGGCCTTAGGACCGGATGAGGTCCAGCGCCAAAGCCATTCACGGCGCGTTCGGAGCTCTAGATGGTATGTCCGGAGCGGTCCAGGATGTTCCGTTCGCATGCCCCTGCGCGGTTGGTGCGGGAGAGCCTGTGGGCTCGTGAGGTCCGGTCCCTCCTGGTTCCTGTGAGCGTGGTCGCGGGCGCCGGTGATCTCGAGTGTCGAGCCGCATGGCCGAGAGGGGTGTAGACTCCGGCCATGGAACGGGAATTCGACGTGATCGTCGAGCGCGATGCCGACGGCGTCTACGTGGCGTCGGTCCCTGCGTTGCGGGGCTGCCATACCCAGGCCCGGTCGCTTGATGAACTCATGGAGCGGGCCCGCGAGGCGATTCGGCTTTGCCTGGAGGTCGAAGGCGTGCCAGCGGACTCGCTCGATTTCATCGGCGTGCAGCGTGTCCGCATTCCTGCATGAACCCGTTCCGAGCGCTTAGCGGGAAGCAGGTCGTTGCTGCCCTCAAGAACCACGGCTTTGAAGTCATCCGTGTGCGCGGTAGTCATCAGTACCTCCGCCATCCCGATGGTGGCGCAACGGTTGTGCCGGTCCACGCGGGTGAGACCATCGGTCGTGGCCTCATTGCGAAGATCCTCCGTGATACGGAGTTGTCTCATGAGCAACTTGTCAAGCCGAAGGTTGCGCCCTAAGAGCGGTCTTCAGCGAGCGGCGCTGGTTGCGCTGCCGGGCCCGCTCGTCGATGCACTGCTGATGATCCGAGTTGGGTGGGGCAGCGTCCGGTCCACCCACGCCGTCGCTCAAACCGGGCGTCAGCCCGCCAATGCGGCCTCAGAATCCAAACCAGGAGAAGTCCAGATGACCACCGAACCAGAAAAGCGCGACCTCGTTATCACGCGGGTCTTCAACGCACCAGCCAAAGAGGTATGGAAGGCCTGGAGCGAACCCGAGCTCGTGATGCGCTGGTGGGGGCCGAACGGCTTTACGTGCCCTGTTGCCAGGATGGATTTCCGCGAAGGCGGAACCTCGCTGGTTTGCATGCGTGCGCCGAAGGCGTTTGGCGGACAGGACTACTACAACACCTGGACCTACGAGAAGATCGTGCCACTGAATAGTATTGTGTACATCCTGCGCTTCACGGACAGGGACGGCCTTCCAACGGACCCCGTCGAGCAGGGACTATCGGCGGAGATCCCAAAGGAAATGCGTCACGAGGTCGGATTCAGGGCCCTCGGCAAGGATGAGTCGGAAGTAACGGTGATCGAATACGGCTGGACGGCTGGTCCGCTGATGGAGATGCCGAAGATGGGCCTGGAGCAGTGCCTCGACAAGATGGCCGCGCTCTATGCGGAATGAGGAGCGGCCGCGCCGCCGAGGCTCGGGCGCCGTTGGGGCGGCGTTTGAGCGTGCAGGAAGGGGGTCGAATGCGGAGGTATAGGACCGGAGCAGGGGCGATGGGCATCGCGAGCGTGGGCCATGCGGTCTTCGCCGCGACAATGATCGCGCTCGGCGTCTCGGGGCTGATCAAAGGCGATTTCACCCCGATTTGGACGGGGGTGCCGAAGGGGTTTCCCGCTCGCGAGGTCATAGTCTACCTTTGCGCCTTCGTCTCTCTGCTATCCGGTATCGGCCTGCTCTTGCAGCGCACAGCGGCCGTGGCGTCCCGCGTTCTGCTCGGCTATCTCTTGATCTGGCTGCTGCTGTTTCGGGCGCCTCTCATCTTCCGCGCTCCCACCGCGACGGTTACCTGGTGGGCGTGTGGTGAGACCGCAGTGATGGCGGCGGCTGGCTGGGTTCTGTACGTCTGGTTCGCCGGCGCCCGAGGCGGCAGGCGGCCCGGCTTCGCCACCGGCGACGGGGGTCTGCGCATCGCGAGGGTGCTCTACGGCCTGGCCTTGATCCCCTTCGGCATAGCCCACTTCACCTATCTCGAAAGGACCGTCGGGATGGTGCCCGGCTGGCTGCCGGGGCATCTGGCCTGGGCGTACTTCACCGGCATCGCGTTGATCGCAGCGGGCGTGGGCGTGCTCGTCGGTGTGCTCGCGCGGCTGGCCGCTGCGCTTTCGGCGTTGGAGCTGGCTTTGTTCACGCTGCTCGTGTGGATCCCGGTCGTCGCGGCGGGCCCCGACGCCTCCCAATGGTCCGAGTTCGTCGTCTCGTGGGCGCTGACGGCGGGCGCCTGGGTAGTCGCGGATTCCTACCGCGGGGTGGACTGGCTCGCAATGCGCACGCGGTAGCGGCTGAACGCGAGCGGCTCGCGGACGCGGAGCCAATGAGCGCGAACCTGGATGCGCCGGCACCGGTCGACCATGGAACGCTTCCGTCCGTGCGGCCCGTGTGCGCCGACACGCGGGGGTTGACACGGGGAACGTTCTGGCGTTTCCTACGCCCTTCACGAGGCTCAACGACGTCGCAAGGCGAGGGAGAGAACCGATCCACCGGAAGGCAGGTCACATGAAGAAGAGTCCGTCAAAGAAAGCCGAGTCCCCGTCGGAGCTGATCGACGAGAGAATCGAGGAGCTGGGCGACTGGCGGGGCGGGATGCTCTCCCGGGTCCGCGCGCTGATCAAGGAGGCGGACCCCGAAGTGGTCGAGGAGTGGAAATGGAGAGGGACGCCTGTCTGGTCGCACAACGGGCTGATCTGCACCGGCGAGACGTACAAGAACGTCGTGAAGATGACCTTCGCCAAGGGCGCCTCCCTGGAGGATCCCGCCGGTCTGTTCAATTCCAGTCTCGAGGGCAACACCAGGCGCGCCATCGACTTCCACGAAGGCGACAGGGTGGACGAGGCGGCGCTGAAGGCGCTCATCCGGGCCGCGGTGGTCTTGAACGGATCTTCGGGCAGGGGCTAAGTGTCGAATCTCACCACGTTGTTCAGTAAAGGGAGCGGTCCATCCGAGTCACTCCCCGCATGCTGTGGGTGGCGAGACCTGCAGCAGCGACGGAGGCAAGGATGGACTTGGGCCAGAATGCCCGAAGGTGCCCGGCGAGTCGAGCGTTGCTGGTCGAGCGGGTGAGGCCTCAGGAATGGACGGTCCGGGCGGCGGCGCGAGTGAGAAGGCAGTACTACTTCCGAGAGTCTGAGCACGGGCTCCTGGCGTGGGACGTGGATCGGCTGGTGGGCTTGTCGCGCGACCTCCCGCGAAGGCGGGTTCATCTTCAGGACCTTCGCGAGCTCGACCGGGCGGTCGGCGGCGACGACGCGCGCCTCACGTGGCGACAGCTGCTGGGGCACATCAAGCTGATCGACGAAGCGGATCTGTCGTTCCCAATCATCCTGTCGGCGAGCGGTGAAGTGATGGACGGGCGCCATCGGATCTTGAAGGCCGCACTGCGAGGCGACGACGTGATCGAGGTCGTCCAATTCGAACGTGATCCTCTTCCGGACTACGTCGGGCGCGAGCCCGATGACTTGCCGTACTGAGGACGGTCCGGCCGGGGACATGGGCAGCGACAGACACCAGGGACGGGGGGAGCACGTCTCGGGTTCGAGGCCGGGCCGGTGGGCGTTGCGGAGAGCTGGAGGGGGTGGGCGAGGGCCGGAGCCGGCACCATCGTGTCGGCCACGCCGACGTCCCGGTTCTGCGACCGGCTCAGCAGTGGGGACTGCTCACCGATCTGATTTGCGAGGAGGGGCATGAGAGCGATCACGTACACCGAGTACGGGGGGCCTGAGGTCCTCCGGCTGAGGGAGGTGGCGGATCCGACTCCCGGGGCCGGCGAGGTCCTGGTTCGCATCCGCGCCGCCTCCGTGAACCCGCTCGACTGGCACTTCATGAGGGGCCGGCCCTACTTCATGCGCGCGATGTCGGGGTTGCGCAGACCGAAGACCTTGGGTCTCGGAGTCGACGTGGCGGGGCAGGTCGAAGCGCTAGGGAAGGACGTCACGGAGTTCCGGGCGGGCGACGACGTTTTCGGCGCGTGCAGGGGCGCGTTCGCCGAGTACGTGTGCGCTTCTGAAGGCGCCCTGGTGCGCAAACCCGCGAACGTGACCTTCGAGCAGGCGGCGGCCGTGCCCGTGGCGGCGTTCACCGCCCTTCAGGGCCTTCGCGACAAGGCACGGGTTCAGGCGGGGCAGAAGGTCCTGATCAACGGCGCGGCTGGCGGCGTTGGTACGTTCGCCGTGCAGATCGCCAAGTGGATGAAGGCGGAGGTCACCGGGGTGTGCAGCGCGAGGAACGTCGACCTGGTGCGCTCGATCGGCGCGGACCAGGTCATCGATCACACCCAGGAGGACTTCACGAAGCGCGGGCCGCGGTACGACGCGATACTGGATTCGGTGGGGAACCACACGCTGTCGGATCTCCGGCAGGCGCTCACGACCGGCGGGACGCTGGTGCTCATCGGAGGACCGGACAAGGGGGATTGGCTGGGGCCTCTGGCCCGGTTGCTCAGGGCGGTCGCGGTGTCGCCCTTCGTCAGCCAGAGGCTGCTTCCGCTCATGGCGCACTGGAGCAAGGACGACGTGAACCTCATCCGAGGCCTCCTCGAAGCCGGAACGGTCACGCCGGTCATCGACCGGAGCTACCCGTTGGACCAGGTCCCCGAGGCGATCCGGTATCTGGAAGAAGGGCACGCCCGAGGGAAGGTCCTCATACGAGCGACGTGACGGGTGCTGTTCTAGGATTCGGAGATCCGCTCGAATGGTCTGGCGATCGGGCCGGGCGGGGGAGTAGGCTTTGCGCATGAGCTGCCGACGGCAGGCCGGGCCCCCGGGACGCCACGCGACTCCGGCGCGAGAAGTTCCGCGCGTCAGAGGTTGTGCCGTTGCGCTTGGCCTGGTTCTCCTGGGATCCCCGGCGCCGGCGATGCCTCCCGGAGAGGCAAGCGCCTGGAGGGCGGACCTGCACTTCATGGCCGGCGAGATGGAGCGCACGCACAAGAACCTCTACCACGCGGTGACGCGGGAGCGATTCGCGGCGATGGTGGCGGCGCTCGACGCGAAGATCCCCTCGCTCGAACGATACGAAGTGATCGTGGAGATGGCGAAGATCGTCGCGGCCGTCGGCGACGGTCACACGAACGTCTACCCGACCCGCGATCCGAAGATCGGATTCCACACCCTTCCGGTGGCGTTCACCTTCTTCGGCGACGGGCTGTACGTCCGGGCGGCGCACGAGTCCCAGCGGTCGCTTGCCGGCGCCCGGGTGCTGCGCATCGGCGACCGCGACGTCGGCGAGGCGCTCGCGGCCGTGGAGATGATGATCGGACGCGACAACGAGCAGGGGGCGCGCTACTGGGCGCAGTACCTCCTGGCGATGCCCGAGGTGCTGCACGCGCTCCACATCACGAAGACGCTCGACGACGTGCCGCTGACGCTGGCGAGCGGACGCGGCGAAGAGCGGGTCGTGCTGCATCCGTTCGCGCGGGTCGAGCCGATGACCGGCGACACGGCGACGCTCTTCGATCGCCGTGAAGGGTGGTTCGACGTACGCGATCTCGCCCGTCTCCCCGAGCCGCTCTGGCTCCGTGGAACCGGCGCCGTCTTCCACCTCGAGCACCTCGGCGACCTGCTCTACGTTCAGATCAACAAGATCGGCGACGGACCGGACGAGACCCTCGCGCATTTCGCTCAACGCCTGCGCGACGAGATCGCCGCGTCGAAGCCGGCGAAGGTGGTCATCGATCTCCGCCTCAACCGGGGCGGCGACGGCACCCTGATCGTCCCGCTCATCCGCGCCCTGATTCAGTCGGAGAGCATCGATCGCAAAGGGCGCCTCTTTGCCGTGATCGGCCCGGTCACGTTTTCTGCGGCGCAGATGTTGGTCGACGCCCTCGAGAAGTACACCAACGTCACGTTCGTCGGCGAACCGACCGGGTCGAGGGGCAATGCCTACGGCGACTCCCGCAAGATCATCCTCCCGAACAGCGGCATCACTGTGCGCGCAGCGATCTACTACTGGCAGGACTGGCACCCGATGGACCGGCGGGGCGCCACCATCCCTGAGATCTCGGCGCCGCTGACCTTCGACGCGTATTCCCACGACGTCGACCCAGCCCTGGAGGCGATCGAGGGCGTGACGGCCGCGTCGAGTCGGAAGTAGGATTGCTGGACGGCCGGCCGCGACCCTGCGGCAGCCCAAGGAGGTTATGTGCACTACCTGCTGTTCTACGACGCCGCTCCCGACTACGTCGCGCGCCGGGGCGATTTCCGGGCCCAACATCTCGCCCTGGCCTGGGCCGCGCATGCGCGGGGCGAGCTGGTCCTCGGAGGGGCGCTCGCCGATCCGGTCGACGGCGCCGTGCTGCTGTTCAAAGGCGAATCGCAGGCAGTTGCGGAGCGCTTCGTGGCGGCCGATCCGTACGTGAAGAACGGCCTCGTAACGCGCTGGCGTGTTCGCCCCTGGACCACGGTCGTCGGCGACGGTGCAACCTCACCGGTCAGGCCGGATGCGTGATGCTTCGCTGGGAGAACGATCGATGACCGCGGTGTGAGGCGGTATGGCCGAGCCGGGGAGCGCCGAGCTGAAGGTGTTCATCGCCGCACGCGAGTCGAGCTGCGGTGAGTGCGGCGAGGATCTCGGTCGCAGCGCCTGGATCACCCTCGCGGGCGAGCGCGGTGCGCTGTGCTTGGCGTGTGCCGATCTGGAGCACCTGGTGTTCCTGCCGTCGGGGGATGCGGCGCTTACACGTCGCGCCCGGAAGGACTCGGCCCTGTCGGCCGTGGTCCTCAAGTGGAGCCGGGCGCGGAAACGCTACGAGCGCCAAGGGCTCCTCGTGGAAGAAGCCGCCCTCAGATCGGCGGAAGAGGCGTGCCTGGCCGACGACGAAGCCCGTCGACGGCGGCGCCTCCGGCAGGCCGAGCGCAGGGCGGAGCTCGACCGCGATTACGTGATGGGTTTCGCAGCCCGAGTTCGAGAGATCTACCCCGGTTGCCCGAAGGGAACGGACCAGCTCGTTGCCGAGCACGCATGCCTGAAGTACAGCGGTCGAGTCGGGCGCTCGGCACCTGCGAAGGCGTTGGAGCGGGAAGCCGTCGAGCTCGCGGTCGCGGCTCACGTCAGGCATGTGCACACGCGCTACGACGCGCTTCTCTCGAGCGGAGTCGAGCGGTCCGAGGCGCGCGCGCTGGTCGCAGGCGAGGTAGGGGCGATCCTCGCGTCGTGGGGCCAGCACTAGGAACCTGTCTGGGAAGGCGGGAGGGCCGCGTTGCGAGCGCCGCGGGACGAGGCGACGGCCGTCTGGGAGACGTCCCAGCCTCGGACAACGGAGCCGCCGCGGAACGTCACGGCGGCTCCGATTGCAGCGACGCCGCGGTACTACCAGAGCTTCGGCAGCGGGCGGCCCGTCTCCAGGAGGGACTTGAGGCTCGAGAGCACCTTCGGCCACCCATTGGTGATGCCCTCGAGCATCTTGGAGCCGGGCTCGAGGCGGTCGTGCGTGACCGTGAGACGCACGACGCCGGCCACCTCTTCGATGGCGAACGTGACCCGCGTGTGCTTGGCCTCGTTCGCCGCGTCCTCGGGGAACGCCCATGTCAGGACCAGGCGCCGCGGCGGCTCCACCTCGAGGACCTTGCCGACGAGCTTCACGTCGCCCTTCGGGTCGGTCAGCCGGTGCTCCCACCTGGAGCCGGGTTTCCAGTCGGAGACGTTGACGAGCTGCCAGTACTTCGTGGTGATCTCGGGGTCGGTCAGCGCGCTCCAGACCTTCTCCGGAGTCGCCGAGATGTAGGTGACGTACACGAACTCAGGCTTCTCCATGTCGGTCTCCCTCCGCTCTTCGCTTGATGTCCCGTAATGCGTCCAGTTGCGGCCGCTCGTACTTGGCGATCCAGCGCTCGTAGATCTCGTGGATCGGCACCGGGTTCAGGTAGTGCAGCTTCTCGCGCCCTTGGCGGACCGTCGTCACCAGGTTGGCGTCCTCCAGGCGCCGCAGGTGCTGCGTGACACCCTGCCGGGTCATCTCGAGGTCCGCGCACAGCGCGCCCAGCGTCTGACCGTTCCGTGCGCGGAGGACGTCGAGCAACCGCCTCCTCGTCGGGTCCGCCAGCGCCTTGAACACCGCGTCCGTGTCCATGGGCCGGATGATAGGCAACTAAATGGTTGCATGTCAAGCCCGCACGCCGGCGTCTCGACAGCCGCGGGATCCGTGCGTTCTGCCGCCCGGTCGACGACCGGGTAGGGTCACCCGCGGAGCTTGGACTCGATCCGCCGGTCCGGGACGAGCCACATGAGCGCCACGAGCACGTAGAGCCCGTCCGAGACCCACTGCTCGACGAACGCGCACGCGATCGCCAGGGCGTAGAGCGCGATCGAGAGCTTCCCCTTCGCGTCGCTGCCCACGGCCGAGGCGAGGCGCGAGTCCGGGCCGTGCTCGGCGACGATCGCCTTCTCGAGGATCGTGTAGGCGATCGCGGCCATGAGCAGCACGACGCCGTACGCGGCGGTAGGCGCCGGGGCGAAGTGGTTCTGACCCATCCAGCCGGTGATGAACGGCACCAGCGACAGCCAGAACAGCAGGTGGAGGTTGGCCCACAGGATCTTGCCGTTGATGCGATCGGCCGTGTGCAGCATGTGGTGGTGGTTGTTCCAGTAGATCCCCAGGAACACGAAGCTCAGCACGTACGTCAGGAACACGGGCAGGAGCGGCCGCAGCGCCTGCCAGTCCGCCCCGTGCGGGACCTGCAGCTCGAGCACGAGGATCGTGATGAGGATCGCGATCACCCCGTCGCTGAACGCCTCCAGCCGGCCCTTGCTCATGCCCGCGCCCCCTTGCCCGCGCCGGTCCGTCGTCGACGCAACCCCGGGACCCTGGGCGTAGAACACCTCGACCCCTGTTTCGATTCGCTGCTGCCGGAGGAGGATGGGTTGGCGCGCCCGGATCGCCGGGTCTCCGGGCTTGAGTCCGGTAGCGGCTGGGTCCAAACTGCGACCTGCATTCCGAGTCGTCACCGCGGGCGCCGGGCCCGCACGGCCCGGAGACTCACGGAGGACAAAGATGCGAGGCATCGCGAGCGTGGTGGCGGTCGGCCTGCTGGTGGCGAGCCCGGCGGCGGCTCAGGAGAAGGTCCCTGGCGGAGGGATCGTCTACGGCGAGCAGGTCGGCGCGGCCGTGTCGGCGCCCAAAGGCTGGGTCTACGACCCCACGGCGGGGTCGGGCCAGGGGCTGCGGGCGGTGATGTACCCGGAGGGTTCCACCTGGAAGGACTCGAATCGGGTGATGTACGTGAACGTCGTACGCCTCAAGGAAGGGCAGAAGCCGGCTGCGTTCATCGCCGACGACGACGCCCGCTTCAAGAAGGAGTCGCCCGACCTGACCGTAGGTACCGGCGAGCCGATCGTGCAGGCCATCGGCGGCGTGCGTGCGGAGGTACGTCTGTATACGACCGAAGCCGCACACACCTTCGAGGCGGTCGCGTACGCTTCGAAGGGCTCGAGCATCGCCATCTACGTGCTCTCGTGCAAGACGAAGAAGGACCTCGAGGCGACGATGCAGGCGTTTCGGGACGTCGTCGCCAACAGCTATCTGGTGGAGATGGCGCCGGCCGAGTGACGAGGTCCCCGGACCGTCGTCGACGATGAGCCGCGGCTGAGCCATCGCCGAGCGAAGCGGCTGGCCGCAGCGGAGCCCAGCGGTTAGGCCCGGCGCCGGCGCGGCGCGTCCCACGGCCGGGCCCGCACCGGGTCCGGCACCGATGGACCGGAGGTGAACGATGCATGTGCTCGCTACGGTCCCCGGCCACGTGGCCGGGCCCCGGCTCGGCCGGCCGCCCGCAGCCTCGGGCCCTGGAGGCGCACTCCGATGACGCCCGCACCCTTGAAACCGACGGTACCGCTGGCCGCCCTGGAGGCGCTCGACATCCGAGTCGGCACGATAGAAGCGGTCGAGGACGTTCCGCGCTCGGAGAAGTTGGTGCGGCTCGTCGTCAGCTTCGGCGACCACCGGCGAACGATCCTCGCCGGCATGAAGAACGAGCGCTCCGACCCCTCCGAGATCCGGGGACGGCAGGCCCTGTTCGTCGTCAACCTCGAGCCCCGCGCGCTCATGGGCGAGGTGTCGGAGGGCATGCTGTTCGACCTCGGCTACGCGGACGGCCTGACCCCGGTGCTCGCCGTCCCCGAGCGGGACCTCCCGGACGGCACCCGCGCCGGCTAGGACCTCCGAAACATTGCCTCTCGGCGCCGCGTTATAGGGCGCCGGAGGCAGTCCATGGGAGGTGCCGCAATGAATCAGGAGCAGCTCCGTTCGCTCCAGGCGCCGTTGAAGGAGCGTTACCGCAGCGAGCCCGACGCGGCACTCGTGACGCTCAAGGCGCAAGGGCGACTGGGCGAAGGCGTCTCGTGCCGTGTCGAGACCGGCCGCGCGCTGGTGGAGGCGGGCCTTCATCCGGCGACCGGCGGCGACGGCCTTGCCGCGTGCTCGGGCGAGATGCTGCTCGAGGCGCTCGTCGGCTGCGCCGGCGTGACGCTGGCCGCGGTCGCCACGGCGATCGGCGTGGAGGTGCGCGGCGGGACGGTGTTGGCCCAGGCCGACCTCGACGTGCGCGGGACGCTGGGCGTGGCCAGGGACGCCCCGGTCGGCCTGCGGGCGATCCGGCTGGCGTTCGAGCTGCAGACCGACGCGACGGCCGAGCAGCTGGAGACCCTCCTGCGCATCACCCAGCGCTACTGCGTGGTCTACCAGACGCTGCGCACGTCCCCCGAGGTCGAGGTCGCCTGTCGTGTCGCGGCCTGACCCGCGAGTCGGGCTGATCCGGGCGCCAGGCGCGGGGTCGCCGCACTCCGGCCGCCCCGCACTCGGGTTATGCTTGCCGGCTGGAGGAGCCACACCATGCGGACCTTGAAGGCTCATCGGCGCACCCTCGTTGCGTTGGCGGCCGTGCTTCTGCTCGCTGCGGGCGGCGCGTCGCTCGCGCTCGCGGAGACGGCGGCCGCGCCCGAGGCCACGCTCAAGCAGATGCTGGCAGCGCTCCAGTCGGGGTCGGTCGAGAACTTCGTGGCGGACGGCGACGCCGCGTTCAAGGCGGCGATGACCAAGCCGATGGTGGACCACGTGAGCGGGCGGCTGGCGCCGAGGCTGGCGAAAGGCTACACGTCGACGTACATGGGCCGGCTGACCCAGCAGGGGTTCGCGGTCCACCTCTGGAAGCTCGAGTTCAAGGACGGCGGGGACGACGTGCTCGTCACCATGAGCGTGAAGGACGGCAAGGTCGGCGGTTTCTGGCTCCGGTAGGACAACCGGGGGCGTCCTCGGCCCGCGGCGCACCGGCTCCTCCGCCCGCTAGGGAGGCGATGATGAACCGTCGAGCCGTTACGCTCCTCGTGGTGGTGCTCGTTCTGGTCGCCGGCCTGGTTACGCTACGTGCCCACGCCGCTGTCCCCAGCCGGCCCTCCGACGTGGCCGAGGACGGCTGGCGGCCGATCGCGAAGGACCTCGGGCTGGCCCTCACCGTCGACGCGGGAGGGCGGGTCCACGGCACGTTGATGGCGTTCGTGGACAGTGCGTGGCGCCCGGTGTTCGTCCAGAACCCCTCGATGCCGTTGCCCGTCACCCACCGCTGAGCGGCCGGGCGCGCTAAGATCGCCGGGTCGAGCAGCGGAGTGGGGAGGCGCCGATGTTCTGCCCGAACCCCGAGTGCCTGGACTTCGTCGAGGGCGGCGTCCATGGGGAGTACGTCGAGACGGTGACGACGTGCCCGGTGTGCGGTGCCCGGCTCGTCGCGACGCTCCCGGCCGAGCACGGCGGTCGCCTCGAGGCGCAGGGCGCATCGCTCGACGCCGAACCGGCCTGCGGCGTGCCCGTGGCGGTGGCGGCGTTCCGATCCAGGCAGGAGGCCAAGCTGGCGATGTCGCTCCTGGAGGCCAACGGGATCACGGTGTTCGAGTCGGTCGACGACGTCGGCGGCGCCTACCCGGACATGGGATTCAGCGGGGGAACCCGCCTGCTCGTGCCCGAGCCGCAGGTGGCGGCCGCGATCGCCCTGCTCGAGAGCGCGCCGGAGACGCCGTAAAGGCATGGCGTGCGCAACGAACTGCGGGCCGGGGGGAGGAAGATGAGCGAAACCGGCGACGTTCCCAATGCCTGGCTACGACACACAGTGGCCACGCTCGCGTATCGGGCCGGGCGGGTCCTCCGCGGCGCACCGCCGTCGTTCGCCGGGTTCCGCGCCGCCGCGGGGACGCGCACGCCGGTCGAAGTGGTCGCGCACATCGGAGACCTCCTCGAATGGACGCTCCGGCTCGCACAGGGGCGGCAGGAGTGGGTGCGGTCGACGCCGCTCGCGTGGGACGCGGAGGTCGCGCGTTTCTACGCGGCCCTGGCCGGTCTCGACGGCTTCCTGGCCGGCGGCGCGCCGCTCGGCTATCCGGCCGAGCGGCTGTTCCAGGGCCCGATCGCGGACGCGTTGACCCACGTCGGCCAGCTCGCGATGCTGCGCCGCCTCGCGGGGTCGCCGGTGCGCAGCGAGGTCATGATCCGGGCCGAGGTCGTCGTCGGTTGCGTCGGACCCGATCAGGCGCCCCCCTGGAAGGAGTTCGACTGACGCCGTCGCTCTCCCAACGGCGGACCGCCTGCGACGCCATGCAAGCTGCGGGCTGATATGCCGGACGATCTCCCGCGGCTGCAGACGGAGCGGTTGCTGCTCGAGGTCCCGCGGCCGAACGACGCCGCCGCGCTCGCCGCCTACTGCCGGGAGAACCGGGAGCACCTGGCCGCATGGGAGCCTGCGCGGGACGAGGCCTACTTCACGGCGGCGCACTGGACGCGCGAGCTGGTGGCGCTCGAGGCCGCCGTGCGGCGGGGCCAGGCGCTGTCGTTCGTCCTCCGGCTGCGGGCGGAGCCGGCCGGCCCGATCCAGGGGCGGTGCGCGCTCACGAACGTCGTCCGTGGGCCGTTCCAGGCCGCGCACCTCGGGTTCTCGCTCGACCACCGGGCGCAAGGGCAGGGACTGATGGCGGAGGCGCTCGTCGCGACGATCCGCCACGCCTTTGAAGCGATGGGCCTGCACCGGATCATGGCGGCCTACGTTCCCACCAACGAGCGCAGCGCCCGCCTCCTGCGCCGGCTCGGGTTCCGGACGGAGGGGTTCGCGCGCGACTACCTCCTCTTGGCGGACGCGTGGCGCGATCACGTCCTCACGGCGCTCGTCAACCCGGCGTGGCGCCCCGGCCCGTGAGGGCTACGATGGCGAAGCCCGGACCGGGGCGGGACTCAGCGACGTCCGGCCGGGCTCGCGGCCGGGTGGGGGACACGATGCGCTCGATTCCGACGCTCGAGGTGCACGACGCAGCGGCATGGCGCGCCTGGCTCGAACGCCACCACGATTCGGTGGCCGAGATCTGGCTCGTCTTCTACAAGGCGCACACGGGCAAGGCGCAGCTCCGCTACGAGGAGGCCGTGGAGGAGGCGCTGTGCTGGGGGTGGATCGACAGCCTCGTCCGGCGTCTCGACGACGAGCGGTACGCGCAGAAGTTCACACCGCGCAAGGCGGGCAGCCGGTGGTCCGCGTCGAACCGGCACAGGGTCGCGCGCCTGGTGCGGAGCGGTCGGATGACGCCCGCCGGGATGGCGAAGGTGAGCTTTCGCGTTGGACCGGACGACGAGTCGGGGGCGATCGTGGACGCGGAGCGCGCCGCGCGGCGCGACGTCGTGCTCGACCCTGCGCTGGAGCACGAGCTGAGGGCCGACACGGCCGCCGCGGCGAGCTTCGACCGCTTGGCGCCGTCCCACCGGCGCAATTACGTCCGTTGGGTCATGAGCGGCAAGCGCGAGGCCACCCGGCGCCGCCGGCTCGCGGAGGCGATCGCGCGGCTCAGGGAAGGCAAGACGCTCGGTCTCAAGTGAACAGGACGCGGGCCGGAGACGGACCCGCCTCCCGAAAGGTGGTGGAGATGAAGACCAACGCGATTCCAATGGGCCCGAGGAAGCGGATCGCGCTCGTCGCCCACGACAACAAGAAGCAGGCGCTGCTCGAGTGGGCCCGATTCAACCGCGACCTGCTCGTGCAGCACGAGCTCTACGCGACCGGCACGACAGGCACGATCCTGGAGGCCGCGCTTTCCGCCCCGGTCGTGAAGCTGCAGAGCGGGCCGCTCGGCGGAGATCAGCAGATCGGGGCGAAGATCGCGGAGGGCGTGATCGACTTCGTCATCTTCTTCTGGGACCCGCTCGAGCCCCAGCCCCACGATCCGGACGTGAAGGCGCTGCTGCGGATCGCGGTCGTGTGGAACATCCCGGTCGCCTGCAACCGCGCGACGGCCGACTTCATGATCTCCTCGCCGCTGATGGACTCCGAGTACGAGCGCCTGCTCCCGGATTACGACAGCTACCGCGAGCGCCTGCGCCGCGCGCCGGACGCCTGACCCGCCTGCGTATGGCTACCCCCGCAGCAGCTTGAACGCGTGGTTCCAGGTGCCGGTCCGCATGCCGTAGCCCACCCAGAGGAGGCACAGCGGCTCGAGGAGCCTGGCCCCCTCGATCCCGCCGGCGTCGATCGTGGACCAGCCGAACGAGGTCAGGATCTCCGTCACGACCTTCTTGGCGCCGTCGTCGGCGCCGGCGATGAACATGTCGGGCGGCCCGCCGGCGAACTGCGGCTTGAACATGTGGGCGTTGCCGACCGAGTTGAACGCCTTCACGACCTTCGCACCGGGAAGCCAGCGTTGCACCTGTTCGCCGCCGGAGTCGGTGTGGCCGAGCGCCAGCGCCGGCGGCGCGTTCTCCGCGAAGGTCAGCGGGTTGGTGGCGTCGATCACGACCTTGCCCTTGAAGTTCCCCGGCGCCGCCAGGCGGATCGCAGCCTCCGTGCCGCTCCAAAGCGTGGCGAGCACCACGACCTCGCCGAATGCGGCGGCCTCCGCGAACGTCCCAGCACTCGCGCCGCGGCCGACCTTGCCGAGCAGCTCCTTCACCTTGGCGCCCTTGGGGTCGCGTGAGCCGATCTTGACCTCGTGGCCGACGCCGACGAAGCCGGTTGCCAGGGCGCGTCCGACGTCGCCGGTGCCGAGAATGCCGATACGCGATTTCGCCATGTGCTCGCCTCCGGCAGGGGGAACTCCGCGCCGTCGCCGCCAATTTCACAACGTGGCGCCGCCGATATCGGACCGTCTGCTTCGCTTCGCTCGGGCGGGCGAGGGCGCCCGCCCCCAGCCCTTCACATCCTCCCATGGCGCGGCCGCCCCCGGCCGCGGCATGCGCCGGTGTCGGCAGGCTCGCGTGCGCCATACGGCATGCCGTGCCTTGGGTCAACGTGTCATTGCGAGGCTCCGCGCCTGGCGCGCGAGCGTGGCATGCCCCGAAAGAAAGCGAAGCCTAGCCCTCGGATTGGTCGGGATTGCTCGTCGCCGCTGCGCGGCTCCTCGCAATGACAGCGAGCGGCAATAGTCAACGACTGCGCCGACGTGGCCGCCCGCATCGTGCGAGCCGTTCGCCGCACCCTTCGACTCGTCAACGTCTCGACTTTCAACCGGGTGGGTGGGGCTCGTGGCGGAGGGGAGGAGATTGCGGGAGCGACGCGCTCGAGCCTCGAGACGGTCCGCAGACCGCCCACCCCTCCCCCCGCTGCCTTCGACCGAGGCCGTCGCGCCCGCGTCGTGCGCCCGCCCGCCCGCCGCACGATCGAACTCCCGGCCCCCGTCCGCCCTGTCAGGAGTTCTCACCCCTCCCCTCCGATCCTTCACCGAGGCGTTCAGGGATCGAGGCACGATGAGACCCGAGGATGGACGAGTTGGGAACGTGGCGGAGGGGAGGAGATTCGAACTCCTGACGGCTTGCACCGTGCCAGTTTTCAAGACTGGTGCCTTAGACCGCTCGGCCACCCCTCCGGGTCGCGGCAGCCGAAGCATAGGTGCAAACCGTTGTCGGCTCAAGGAGACGGAGCCTTCGCTGGCCCGGGCGACCTGATAGACTCCGGCGCCGTGACGCTGGTCGCCGGCCTCATCCCCGTCTTCCTCCTGCTCGCGATCGGGTTCGCGTCCCGGCGGTTCGGCCTGCTCGACGACGCCTCGGCCAACGGCCTCAACCGTCTGGTCGCCAATCTCGCCCTGCCGGCGCTGTTCGTGGCGAAGGTCGGGACGTCCCCGTTGGAGGCGGCGCTGTCGCCGCGCGCGATGGCGGTCACGGTCGGCGTCACCTGCCTCGCGACGGTCCTCGGCCTCGGCGTCGCGATCTGGTGGCGCCTGCCCGCCTCGCAGCGGGGCGTCGTGGCGCAGGCCGCCCTGCGCGGCAACATCGTCTACTTCACGTTCCCACTCATCCTCACGACGTACGGCGACCCCGGCCTCCGGCTCGCGGCGGTGACCTCGACGGTGCTGATCCCCGCGATGAACCTGCTCGCGGTCGCGGCGCTCGAGGCGTACCGCCCGGCCGGCGCCGGCAAGACCCACGTCGTCGTACGCGTGCTCGCCAACCCGCTGGTGATCGGCGCGCTCCTGGGCCTGCTCCTCGCGGTCGTCCACTGGAAACCCTGGGGCTGGCTCGGAACGACGCTGAACGCCCTCGCCGATCTCGCGTTCCCCGGCGCGCTCCTGGCGCTCGGCGCGCAGCTGAGGATCGGCCGCGTGCGCGCCCTCTGGCGACTGCTGGCGGCCACCTCCGTGATCAAGCTCGCCATCATGCCGGCCCTGGGGTGGTGGGCGATGCATCTGCTCGGGGCGACGCGCCTGGAGACCGCGGTGGCCGTGCTGCTGCTCGCGGCGCCGACAGCGGTGGCGAGCAACTCGGTGGCGGCCGACCTCGGCGGCGACACCGACCTCGCGGGCTCCTGCGTGCTGGCGACGACGGTGCTCTCGGTCGTCACCTACGTCAGCTGGGTCGTCCTCCTGGGCAGGTGAGCGGGCACCGGCGCGCGCCGAGTGCACGCCGAGGGGCTAGAATCGGAACATGCCGGACGAGGACGTCGCTCGAGCCGCCGAGATCTTGCGATCGGCGCGGCGGGTCGTAGCGTTCACGGGCGCCGGCGTGTCGGCCGAGAGCGGCGTGCCGACGTTCCGCGGACCCGGCGGGCTGTGGGAGGGCCGCCCGGTCGAGGAGGTCGCAACGCCGGGGGCGTTCCGCGCGGATCCGGCGACGGTGTGGCGGTTCTACGAGGAGCGCCGCTGCAGGCTGGCCACCGTGCAACCAAACCCGGCCCACCGGGTGCTCGCGTCGTGGGAGGACCGCTTCCCTTCGTACACGCTGGCGACCCAGAACGTCGACGGGTTGCACCGCGCGGCCGGCGCGCGTTGTGTGCTCGAATTGCACGGCTCGCTGTGGGGTGTCCGCTGCACGGCCTGTGGGGGCGAGCGGGAAGACCGTGCCGTGCCGCTGCCGGAGCTGCCGCCGCGGTGCCCGTTATGCGGCGGGATGGAACGCCCTGCGGTCGTCTGGTTCGGGGAGGCGCTGCCGGCCGCGGTGATCGCCGAGGCCCAGGCCGCCGCCGAGACGTGCGACGCGCTCGTCGTGGTCGGGACCTCGGCGGTCGTCTATCCGGCCGCCGGTCTCGTCCGGATCGCGGCTGCGGCGGGCGCGAGGGTCATCGAGGTGAATCCGGCGGCGAGCGCCCTCGCACACCTCGCCGACGTGACGCTGCGCGGGCCCGCCGGGACGCTGCTGCCGGCCGTGGACGCGCGGCTGCGGGAGGGCTGACCATGCGAGTGGCGGAGCTGTCGCAGGCCGAGAGACCCCGGGAGAAGCTGCTCGAACGCGGTCCGGAAGCGTTGTCGGACGCCGAGCTGGTCGCGGTGCTCCTGCGCACGGGAACGGCCGGCGTGGACGTGCTGGCGCTGGCCGAAAAGCTGTTGGGCGAGGCGGGAGGGCTCGGCGGGCTGGCCGCAACGGACCTGCGCGCGCTCATGCACGAGAAGGGAGTCGGCCTCGCGAAGGGCACCGTCGTGGCGGCGGCGCTGGAACTGGGCCGCCGGCTGGCGCGGTCGGCGCTGCAGGGCCAGCCGCTGCTCGACCGCCCGGAGGCGGTCGCCGATTACCTCGGGCGGACGTACGGCGCCTGCCGGACCGAGCGGTTCGGGACCGTGACCCTCGACGCCCGCAACCGGCTCGTCCGGATCCACGAGCTGCACCGGGGCGCGCGGGCGCACGCCGACGTGGAGCCGTCCGAGGTGTTCAACGCGGCGATCCTCGACAACGCGCACGGCGTGATCGTCTGGCACACCCACCCTTCGGGCGACCCGACGCCGAGCCAGGACGACACGACGCTGACCCGGCGCCTGGTCGAGGCGGGACGCCTGCTCAACATTCCGGTGGTGGACCACATCGTGGTCGCGCGCTCGGGTTTCGTGTCGCTCCGGCAGCGCGGGGTCCTCCAGACGCTGTGAGCGACCGGAGGCGCGCCGGGCGGAGGGGGCCGGCTGCAGCGGGCTGCGGCGGTCCGACAACCGTTGTATCCTGGCCGGGCAAGGGTGAGCAGACGTCGCGACAAAGCTCGGTGGATGTGAAGTTCGGGCGGCGAACGAGGGTCGCGCTGGGCGCGACCGGGCGTGAGAGAAGAGGAGCATGATCCGTTGCCGAGTGGCGGGGTGAGGATCTCCGGGAGGCTGGAAGAGGTAACCCTGCCTGGGTTGCTCCAGATGCTGGCCGTCAAGGGCAAGACCGGCAAGCTCGCGCTCACCTGCCGCGGCGGGTCGGGACTCGTGGTGTTGCGCGAGGGCCACATTATCTACGCGGCTTCGAATTCCGCCCGCGAGGCCCTGGGCAACATCCTGGTCTGCCAGAGCCTGATCGACGAGCCCACGCTGATGCGGGCCCTGGAGCTGCAGCACACCTCGAGCGAGGAGAAGCGTCTGGGGGCCATCCTGGTCGAGATGGGCGCCCTCTCGCGCGAGGCCCTGGAAGAGGTGATGCGCCAGCAGACCACGCGCATCATCCGCGACCTGTTCGAATGGGAGCGGGGCTTCTTCGCGTTCGACCCGCTCGACATCGCGGAGCACGGCGAGGTCAGTGTGGATGCCGCCGACCTCGTCATGGAGTCGGGCCTGAACGCCGGAGAGGTGGCTCGCGACTCGATCGACCCGGCGGGGTTCGAGACGCAGCCCGTGACGTACAAGCGCGAGCCATCGCCGGACGGCGCCGGCGGCGCGGCCGGAGCCATGGCGCACACCAGCCTCGCGTCGCTCAAGTCGATCATGGCGGAGCTGCGGGCGCCGGAGTTCGGCGGCGAGATCACGCTCTGGCTGCTGCGCTACGCCTCCGGCATCGTGAAGCGATCGGTGCTGTTCTCGATCTCGAGGGAGGGGATCCGCGGCATGGGCCAGGTCGGACTCGATCCCGACGGCGCCGGCAGCGGGGAGCGGCTGCGCCGGCTGCGGCTCCCGCCGGACGAGCCCTCCGTGTTCCGCGGGATCGTCGAAGGCAGGGGATGTTACGTCGGGCCTATGGCGCACGAGCCGTGGAACGAGCACCTGGCGGAGCAGCTCGGCGGCGGCTTCCCGAAGGAGGTGGCCGCCGTCCCGATGGTCGTGAACGGCAACGCGATTGCCGTGCTGTACGGCGACAACCTCCCGGAGTCGAGGCCGATCGGACCGGTGGACGCGCTCGAGATGCTCATGCTCGAGGCGGGCCTCGCCATGGAGAAGACGGCCCTCGAGATGCGGCTGCGCACCCTGCAGGAGCGCCTGGGCAGCCACTGAAGTCGTCAAGCTGCGCACACGCCCCGGTGTGTCGCCGATCACGGCACGTAGACCGCGCAGTGGTAGGATCGAACCAAGGCGGGATCATGTCATCGCAACAGACAGTCATCGACGATCGGTGTGTGACACGGGTCTGTGCAGACCGGACCGGTTGGAGGTCATGATGAACGCCGCCGCTCGACGACCGTACACCGGGCGACCACATCCAGCGCGATGGCTGGCGCGGCACCGGGCGACCGCCCTGGCCGCGATCGCCTGCATCGCCGTCGCCGGGCGCTGTCTCGGTCTCGGGGATTGGCGGCCCATCGGCCCCGACGGCGGTTCCGTTCAGGCGCTCGCGTTCGCGCCCAGCGACGCCCGCGCCGTCTACGCCGGGACCGCCGGCGCCGGGGTTTGGCGCAGCTCCGACGGCGGCATGAGCTGGGGAGCCGCCAACCGGGGCCTCGAGCATGCGACCGTCCTCGCGCTCGTCGTCGATCGTCACGATGCCGGCCACCTGTACGCCGGTACCGCCGACGGCCACGTGTTCTCGAGCGCCGACGGCGGCCGAACCTGGCGCCCCGCGAGCGGCGTCGCGGGCGGCCACGGCCTCGGCGTGTTGCCCGCGGGCAGCGCCGTCAACGGCTTGGCCCTGCACCCGTCGGACTCGCTCACGGTGTACGCGGCGACGAGCGGCGGCCTGTTCCGCACCGACGACGCCGGCTGGCGCTGGGCCGCCATCGACCCGGACGGGCATCCTCGATTGTCTCTTTCGGTCGCGGTCGGGCCCGCGGACGGAAGTTCGCTCTGGCTCGGCACCGACAGCGGGCTTTTCCACAGCGAGGATGGAGGTGGGAGCTGGCAGGAACCCACGTTCGAAGGGCGCTCGTTCTCGCCTGCGACGGCCATCGCGCTGCAACCGAGCGACCCACATGTCGTGTTCGCCGCCAGCTACTGCAACTGGTGCGGCGAATCCGCCTTTCCCATCTACGTGCTCATGCGCAGCCTGGACGGCGGCGCGACCTGGAGCGCGTTCTACGAGCCGGCGGGCGGGCAGCCGATCGTCTCGATCGCCCTGGAGCCTCATGACGCCGCGCGGGTGTACGCCGGAACGCCCTCGGCCTTATCGGCCAGCGAGGACGGCGGCACGACGTGGACGAGCGCCGGCCTTCTGGCAGGCGGCGCGATGGCGGTCGCCGCGGACCCGGCAGTTGCGGGGCGCGTGCTGATTGCCTCGTTCGGCGGTGTGCTCGCCAGCACGGACGCCGGTTCGACGTGGTCGGCGGCCTACGAGGGCCTGGGCAACTTCGGCGTCGCGGCGCTCGCGATGGGCGGAACCGAACCGCCGACGCTCTACGCGGCCGGCGGCCCTGCCGTCCTGGCCGCACGTGACGTGTCGACCGGCCATTGGGCCGCCGCAAACGACGGGCTGCTGGGTCTCCTAGAGTACGGAACCTCGCCGGCGGGGGTCGCCAGCCTGCTCGCCGTCCCAGGGCCGCCCGCGACGCTCCTCGCGGGCATCGGGAACGGCGGCGCGTTCAGGAGCGTCGACGGCGGCCGGCACTGGACCGCCGCGCGGACGGGACTCGAGAACGAATCGAACCCGGGTACCTACGTCACGCCGTGGCAGATGGCCGTCGATCCCGGCGATCCTTCGACGATCTACGCGGCCACCAACTTCGGCGTGTTCAAGACCACGGACGGGGGCGACCACTGGCAAGTGTCCAACAACGGCCTGCCGTCGGATCGGTTCATCCGAAGGATTGCCGTGGACGCTCTAGATCCGACGATCGTCTACTGCACCAACGCTCGCGGCGCGTACGTCAGCTCCGATCGGGGTGTGACCTGGCGGGCGATTTTGGCTGCGGCCTCCGGGGCCTGGATCGACGGCGTGGCGATTGACCCCGGCCGACCGGGGCGCCTCTACGCGGCGGCTTCCGGCGACGGTTTCTATCGCAGCGACGACCACGGCACGCACTGGGCGAAGCTGCCGGTTCCGAGTGCCGTCGGGTGTCTGCCCCTGGTGCCGAGCGGGGAACGGTGCCCGTACTTCGGCACCGTCGCCGTCGATCCGTCCCGGCCCGGGTCGGTGCTGATCGGCACGGCCAACGGGGTGTGGCGGAGTCTGGACGGCGGCACGACCTGGTCGCCGCTCGGGACGGGCGCCTCGGGTCTGACGGTCACGGCGATCGCGTTCGATCCGGGCACCGGGACCACCTACGCGGGCACCTCGACCGCCGGTGTGCTCATGCTCGAGGTCGCCCGTCCGCGCCGGCACCTCCGCGCCGCCCCTCCGGGCCCGCGGACCTCGAGCGCGCGACCGGTCGAGCGCTGACCCGACCATCGAGTCCCGCTCGCGACCGCGCCGCGGTGCTATCCTTTCGCGCCTGGAGGCTGCGGAGACCGTGTCGCGCGAGACGTTCTACCTGACGACGCCGATCTACTACGTGAACGACCTGCCCCACATCGGGCACATCTACACGACGGTGGTGGCCGACACGATTGCGCGCTACAAGCGCATGCGCGGGTTCGACGTTCGGTTTCTCACCGGCACCGACGAGCACGGGCAGAAGATGGAGCGCAGCGCGCGCCAGCGCGGCGTGCCGCCCAAGGAGCTCGCCGACCTCGTGGTGCGCCGCTACGACGAGCTCTGGAAGCACCTCGAGATCACCAACGACGACTTCATCCGCACCACCGAGCCGCGCCACCACGCCGGGGTCCACGCGGTGATCGAACGGATGCAGGCGCGGGGCGACGTCTACAAGGGCTCGTACGAGGGGTGGTACTGCGCGGGGTGCGAGGCGTTCTACCCGGAGACGCAGCTCGTGGACGGGAAGTGCCCCGACCAGGGGCACCCGGTCGAGTGGCTGCAGGAGAGCTCCTACTTCTTCCGGCTCTCCGCCTATCAGGAGCGGCTGCTCGCGTTCTACCGCGAGCACCCGGGGTTCATCCGGCCGGAGAGCCGCTACAACGAGGTCGTCCGCTTCGTCGAGATGGGGCTCAAGGACCTCTCGATCTCCCGAGCCTCCATCAAGTGGGGGATTCCCTGGCCCGGCGATCCCGACCACACCGTGTACGTCTGGCTCGACGCGCTCTCCAACTACGTCTCGGCGCTCGGATTCGGGAGCCCCGACACCGCGCTCTACGACCGCTATTGGCCGGCCGCGCTGCACCTCGTCGGCAAGGACATCCTGCGCTTCCACTGCGTCTACTGGCCCGCGTTCCTGATGGCGGCGGGGCTGCCGCTGCCGAAGCAGGTGTTCGGCCACGGCTGGTGGCTGCGCGACGAGCGGAAGATGTCGAAGTCGCTCGGCAACGTGGTGCGCCCGGACTATCTTCTCGATCGATTCGGCCCTGACGCGCTGCGCTACTTCCTCCTGCGCGACATGACGTTCGGCCTCGACGCGTCGTTCTCCGACGAGGGGTTCCTCGGCCGCTACAACGCCGACCTCGCCAACGGCCTCGGCAACGCCAGCTCGCGCGTGCTCGCGATGGCGCGGCGGTACCTCGCAGGGAGGACGCCGGCGGAGGTGTGCGGCGAGAGCACCCTCCGCGCGAAGGCGGAGGAGGTCGTCGGGCGCTGGCGCGGCGCGATGGACGCCTTCGAGTTCCAGCGCGCGCTCGAGGCGGTCTGGGAGCTGTTGTCGGCGGTGGACGGCTACGTCAACGAGAAGGCGCCGTGGGCGGTCGCGAAGGCCGAGGGCGCCACATCGCCGCGGCTCCAGCGCATCCTCTACAACTGCATGGAGGCGCTCCGCCTGGCCGCCGTCATGGTGTCGCCGGTGATGCCGGCGACCGCGAACCGGCTGCTCGCGCAGCTCGGCGTGGCCGACCCTGGTCTCGACGACGAGGCCCTCGGGTGGGGCGGGATTCCGGTGGACGAGCCACTGGGCGAGGAGGGGAACCTCTTCCCCCGTGTCGACGTCGAGGCGTTCTTCGCGGAGGCGACCGTGGACGAGAGCAAACCGAACCAACCACCCACCGCACCGGCGGCCTCCCAACCGACGCCGGCAACCGCGCCGGCGGATCCGCCCGCGCCGGCACCGGTCGCACGCCGGTCGAATCGGAGCCGGTCGGCATCGAGGATTTCGCGCGGATCAGGCTCGTGGTCGGGACGGTCACGGTCGCGGAACGGGTCCCGAAGTCGAAGAAGCTCATCCGTCTCGAAGTCGACCTCGGCGAGGGCCAGCCGCGCCAGATCGTGGGCGGGATCGGCGGTCGCTACGAGCCCGAGCAGCTCGTCGGCCGGCAGATCGTGGTCGTCGCGAACCTCAAACCGGCGACGCTGATGGGCGTCGAGTCGCGGGGGATGCTGCTGGCGGCCTCGCTCGACGGCGCGCCGTTCCTGCTCGCTCCCGACGCCCAGGTGCCGCCCGGCACCGGGGTGAAGTGAGCAAGACAGCCGACAGCCAACAGCCAACAGCCAACAGCCAACAGCCAACAGCCAACAGCCAACAGCCAACAGCCAACAGCCAACAGCCAACAGCCAATCCCTCCCCGTAGGTTGGTTGTCTCGGGGTGGGTGGGGGAGCTGTCAGTCGTGAGCTGTCGGCTGTCAGCTGGGTGGGAGGGTGGGGGAAAGCTCTCGGCCGTTATTGCATGTCAGTAGTGATAGCGGGCCTGGAGGAAGTCGACGCGGCCGGCGCTGACGAGGTAGACGATTCGATGCTCCTGCGTGAGGCGCCGCGACCAGACCCCGGGTCCGAGATACTTCAGGGGCTCGGGCTTGCCGATGCCGGCGACCGGGTCCCGGAGGACCGCTTCGACGATCGCCAGCGCGCGCGGCGCGATCTTGCTGTCGCTCTCCACCCACCAGCGCAGGTCCTCGATGAACTCCGGCTGAAACACCGCGAGGTGTTGCCGTGTCGTCCGCCCGGCGCCGCGGCTACTCCTCGGCAACGCCGAGCTCGCGACGGAGCCTCGCGACGCTGGTGGGCCGCTGCCTGGTGCGGCGCGCACGGGCCAGCGCTCGCAGCAGCCGCTCGGCGTTGGCCGGCGAGCGCAGTAGGTGCGCCGTCTCCATCACGCTGCGCAGCTCGTCCGCGGCGATGAGGGCGACGTCCTCGGCCCCGCGGCGCCGAATCACCACCGGCTCCCGCGTCGAGGTGACCTCGTCGAGCAGCGCCGCCAGCTTCTCCCTCGCCTGCGTGTAGGTCGTGACCGATGCCATCGCGCCTCCGGACCTGTACAGATCTACTGTACAAGTCGGACACGATGTCGTCAAGCGCCGACTCGCGACTTGTCGTCGTCGCGGCGTCTGCCCGGGCTTGAACGGTTCGCGGACGGGCGGGGAGAACTTCCCTGATGCGGGGCCTGGAGCCGGATCGAATATTGGGAGGCGGCGGCTGAGACACGGCACGACACTTGCTGTCAAATCGTACAGGCACGTGGCCGGGGCACCGGCCAGCCGCGGCGGCAGGGCACCCGCCAGATCGGAGGGGCTCGCGATGATTGCGCCTGAGGCCAGAACGTCTGCGAGGACGATCCGGCTGGGGGTCCGCCTGCTGATGGCCGCCGCGGCAGCCGCGCTGGCGGCGGCGTGCGTCTCGACACGTCCCGAGCCGGAGCCGTCGAGGGTGCAGGCGGGGTTCTCCCGGGTGGAGGCTGCCCGGCAGCGGCAGGCGGCGGCGCTGCGACGGCTGTTCGCAAGGGCCCGGGTGGACGCTCCTGGGCAACTCGTCATCGTGGTGTACAAGGCCGAACGCCGGCTGGAGCTGTTGGGTTTCTCGCGCCGTAGCGGACGGTACGTACCGGTGGCGACCTACCCGATGCTGGCGACCAGCGGCGTGCTCGGCCCGAAGCGCCGGAGCTGGGACCATCAGATCCCGGAAGGGTTCTACCGGGTCGCCGCGCTCAACCCGGTGAGCCTGTACCACCTCTCGCTGTTGGTCGACTACCCGAACCGCTCCGATCGGCTCCTCGGCGACCGCCGCGATCCCGGCGACGACATCTTCATCCACGGCGACCACGTGAGCGACGGCTGCATCGCGATCGGCGACAGCGCGATCGAGCAGGTCTACCTTGCCGTGCTCGAGAGCCGGGCGCAGGGGCACGACGTCCCGGTCGAGATCCTCCCGTGCCGGTTCACCGACTCGAGCTGCCGGGCGCTGCTGCGCCGCGAGGCGGAAGGCAAGCCCGAGCTGGCCGCGTTCTGGAGCAACCTCGCCGCCGGGTTCGAGCAGTTCGAGCGCTCCGGCACGCCGCCGCGCGTGTCGGTGACCGCCTCCGGACGGTACGTCTTCTCACAGGGCGAGGCCACCCAGATTGCGAGCAGCCGGGCGAACTAGACGGCGGGCGCCGCTCGAGAGGATCGACGCTGAGCCGAGCCGGCGCCGGCGGGCGGTCCGGGGTTCCGTGTAGAGTACCCGCATGATCCTGCGGCTCCCGTACGGGCGAGGGTTCATCATGGCCGACCTTCGCGGGCTGCGCTGCCAGGAGCTGCGCCCGGAGGCGCCGCATCACACGGTGCCGGCCGCCGTGCTCCTGAGCGCGGCGATGGACCGGCCCGCGGCCGGACCGCCGCTCGGACAGCTCGCCCGGGGCAAACGCCGCGTCACCGTGCTGGTCCCCGACGCGACCCGCAAAGCGGCCCTGCCCGACGTCCTGCCGCCGTTGCTGGAAAGGCTGACGGGCGCCGGCGTGCGCCCCGACGCGATCACGGTGCTCGTCGCCTGCGGCACCCACCCCGCGGCCGCCGGGCCGGCCCTCGCCGACCTCGTCGGCCCGTTGCCCTCCGGCGTCCGCCTGGTTCAGCACGACGCGCACGACGACTCGACGCTCGTGCAGGTGGGCGCCCTGGATTCCGGCCAGCCGGTTCGCCTCAACCGGCTGGCGGTCGAAGCCGACCTGCTGATCGCGGTCTCGACGGTGCAGCACCACTACTTCGCGGGGTTCGGGGGCGGGCCCAAGCTCGTGTTCCCGGGCGTCGCCGGACACGAGGAGATCCAGGCCAACCACGGCAAGGTCCTCGACCTCGACGGCGACCCGCCGCGCCGCCACCTGAGGTGCGAGCCCGGGGTGCTCGAGGGCAACCCGGTCGCCCAGGAGATCGCCGCCGCGGCGCGTCTTCGTCCTCTCGACTTCGCACTCCTGATGGTCGCCGGGGCCGGAGGCGCGCTCGGGTGGGCGGCCGGCGGCCCGCTCGAGGTCGTCTATCCCGCAGGCGTGCGAGCGGGTCCGCGAGTGGTTCGAGGTGGAGGCGGGTCCGTTCCACCGGATCGTCGTCAGCGCGGGCGGCTTCCCCACCGACCACACGCTGATCCAGGCCCACAAGGCGCTCGACGCCGCGTGCCGGTTCGCGGAGGCCGACGCCGAGGTGCTGTTCGTGGCCGCGTGCGACGGCGGCCCGGGCTCGCCGGCGATGGAGCCGTTCCTCGCCGACCCGCGGACCGCCGCGATCATCGCGCGCCTCTCGGAGAGCTACGTCCAGTACGGCCACACCACGCTCCGGCTGGTCGAGAAGACGGGCCGGTTCAGGGTGCTCACGAAGACCGAGCTGGCGCCCGCGCTCGCGGAGCGCCTCGGCATGCGTCCGATCCGCGACGTGCAGGCCGAGCTCGACCGCTGGCGCGACGAGGCGCCGCACGAGGCGATCGGCGTGATCGCCGGCCCCCTTGTGTACCCGCGGCGCAGCTGACGACCACCGGAGCATCCTTCGGCGGGTGTGCGGCGATGACGGTGTAAAATTGAGACGAAGATGGTCCAATCGTGTTCGCGGGCGGTGCAGTTGCGCCTGGAAGGGGGCCGAGATGCGCGCGTCGTTTCGAGATCGTCTCGCTCTCACGTTGCTCTTCTCTGTGGCCGGGGCCGTCTTCGCCGAGCAAGGCGCCCGCGAACGCGGATGCTCACGGGCGGAGGAGGCTCGGACGGCGGCGCGCCTCGGTACGTTCGAGCCCGCGCGCCCCGCCGCATCGGCGGCGCATGCCCCTGTGTCTAGCCAGTGGGCGCCGGTGGCTGAGATCGCCGGCTACGCAGCGACGATCAGCGCTGACGGGTCCACCCTCGTCGTCGGCGATGCGGGCGTGGTGCGCGTGATCGAGAAGGGAAGCGCCAGTTGGAGCGACGCGGTCGAGGTTGCGCGCCTGACCGCCTCGGACGCGTTGACAGGAGACGGGTTCCCGGGACGGATCGCGGTCAGCGCCGATGGCGGTACGATAGGCGTTGGCGCTCCGAACAAGCAGATCGGCGCGAACGCGGCGCAGGGGGCCGTTTACGTATTCGCACGGCCAGCTTCAGGCTGGGCCGACTCGACGGAGACGGCGAAGCTGGTGGCGTCAGACGGCAAGGCCGACGGTCGGCTCGGCTCGGTCGTCGCCGTGGTCGGGGACGGAACGACGGTAATGGCCGGCGGCCTGATCAAGACGCCGTGGGGCTGGGGTGTGATCACGTTGGGCAGGCTGTACGTCTTCGAGCGGTTCGGGCCGGGGTGGGCGAGTGGGACCGAGTCGGCGCGGCTCGTTCCCTCGGATTTCGAGGACGGCGACGAGTTCGGCAGCATGGCGGTCAGCCGGGACGGGACGACGGTCGTGGCCGGCGCCTCCAGCAGGAGGACCGGCGGAATCAAGTACGAGGGCGCTGCGTACGTCTTTACGAGGCCCGCAACCGGCTGGGCCAACGCCGCGGAGAACGCGGTCCTGACCGTTCCTCCCCCGTCGGAGCCTAGTTTCGCGGACTTCTTCGGGTCCGGAGTCGCGGTTTCCGGCGACGGCACGACGGTGGTCGTCGGGACGGCCAAACTCGAGGGCGGCCCAGGTTTCGCAGGCGTCTTCCTTCGTCCCGGCGCGGTATGGATGTCGTCGTCGACGCCCGCCGCGCGGTTGACCGCCACGGATGCGGACATCTTCGACTATTTCGGCGTGACGGTCGGAATCAGTGAGGACGGCTCGCTCGTCGCCGTCGCGGCGCCGGGAAGGCGGGTCGGGTGGAGCGACCGTCAGGGTCAGGTTTACGCGTTCGTGAGGCCGGCGTCGGGATGGGCGAGCGGCACCGAGTCGGCCCGGCTTGTCGCGTCGGTGGGAGGACCGGATACCGCCTTTGGGCTCGACACGACGGCAGTCGCCGACGGCCCGGCGATCGTGCTTCAGGCACGCGCCGCCCCGTCGTCGGGGCAAGCCCGCGCGTACGTCTTCGAGCCTGGTCGAACCAGCGCGTGGGTGCCGGTGGCGAGCCACGTGCTCGGGTTGAACGGAAGCGTATGGCGGTCCGACCTTGGGATCCTCAACCCGGGCCAGGTCGACACGAGTGTCGAGGTGCGGCTGCACGCCGCGAGCGGCACCCTTTCGTCGCAGGTCGTCGTGCCGGCCGGCGGCCAGGTCGTGCTCCGCGACGTCGCCGGCCAGCTGGGGTTCGAGGGCTCGGCGCCGCTCGAGGTCCTCTCGGACCAGGCCGTGGTCGTGACGTCGAGAACCTACGCCGACACCGGCCACGGGACGGTCAGCCAGTCGTACGGCGCCTACCGGCCGGGGGAGGGGCTCGCCGCCGGGCAGTCGGTTTATATGCCGCAGCTGGTTGAGAATGCCGCCTATCGCACCAACATCGGGCTTGCAAACCTCGGGACGGGGCCCGCCTCGGTCACGGTCGAGCTGCACGATGGTCCCGGCACACTGCTGCAGACGTACACCGTGGACCTCGGCGCGGGGGAGTGGAGGCAGGAGACCCGGCCGTTCTTCGCGCGGGCCGGGCAGACCGCGATGGACCACGGTTACACCAAGATCACGGTCACGCAGGGGTACGGGCTGATCGCCCTGGCGTCGGTGATCGACAACTTCACGAACGACGCAACTACCGTCGAGCCGCCGTTCGAATTGACGGGCTGGGACTTCTCGGCCTGGATCCCCGTCACGAGTCACAGCGCCGGTCTCGGTGGGAGCGAGTGGCGCTCGGATGTCGCCATCTTGAACCCCCTGCCAGCCGCCAGTGCGCTGACGGTGCGCCTGTACGCCGCCCGCGGCGACGTCGAGACGACCGTCCTGGTTCCTGGGGGCGCCCAGATCGTGCTCGACGACGTCGTGGGCAAGCTCGGGGCTGAGGGCTCCGCGCCGATCGAAGTCGAGCTCCAGTCCTGGTACGTCCTCGTGGCATCGCGAACGTACACGCGCTCGGGCGAGGGGACCGTCGGCCAGCCGTACCGCTCGTACGGCGCCTCCCAGGCCCTGAGGACTGGCCAGACCGGGTGGCTTGCGCAACTCGCCGAGAACGCGGCGTACAGAAGCAACGTCTCTCTGGCGAACCTCAGCAACCGGTACTCGGCGTCTGCGGTTGTCGAGCTGCACGACGGATCGGGCGCACTCCTCGCGACGTACACCGTGGACCTGGCGCCGGGGGAGTGGAGGCAGGAGACACGTCCGTTCTTCACCAAGGCGGGGCGGACCGCCATGGACGCGGGGTACGCGAAGGTGGTTGTCACCGCGGGCTACGGCGTCGTGGCCACCGCGTCGGTCGTGGACAACGGCACGAACGACCCGACGACGGTCCCGATGGTTCGCTGAGACGCCCGCGCGGCGTCGCGCGCTAC
>CAVSFK010000007.1:0-291653 GCA_963727275.1 uncultured Acidobacteriota bacterium | reverse complement strand
AGAGATTTGAACTCTCACGGAGCGTGAGCTCCCGGGGGTTTTAAGCCCCCTGCGTCTGCCGTTTCGCCACTCCGGCCTGCGAGCGTCCCGCGTTCAGCGAGCGCTCCTATCGTAAGGCAGTTCGCCCGCGGCTCGAGTGGGCGCCCCGTGGGCCGAGAACTCCGACGGTCGGCGACGCGGTCGTCCGCGCCGTCTGGCAGGCCGCTGCGCCCGCTCCTACGCGTGCATGATCGCGGCGACGTCCGCGACCGAGCGCAGCGCCTCGGCCGCCGGTCCGTCCACCATCTCGACGTGGCCGCCGTGCTCGAGGACGGCGCGCGCCATGCGGTCCACCATGTGGGGCTCCTGCTCCACCTGGTTGCCGCACACCGCGCAGCGTTCGTCCGCGGGGTCGAAGAGCAGGTTGCAGTTCTGGCAGACGCCGCCGCCGACCGTCAGGCCGTGCAGGTAGACGAGCTTCCACACGCGGCCCTCGTTGATGGCTTCGAGCGTCGCCGAGAGCCCGGCGACGGCGCGCCCGCCCCTGCGGACCTCCTTGAGCAGGTCGCGCACGACCTCCAGCTCCTCGACGCGCTCGAGCCGGGTCTGAACCTCGCTCGTGCGCGCGACGATGTCGTCCAGACTCGCGGTGACGGGGATCGGGAGCACCTCGACGAGCCTCCCGCGTAACCGCTTGGGCAGGGCGCGGGCGAGCTCCGAGGCGACCGCGACGTTGCCGCCGAGGATCAGGCGATCCACCTCGAGGTGGTCCATCAGGCGCGCGATCTCGGTCGCGACGACGCGGACGTGGCCCGAAACGCTCTGGTCATGGTGGCGCTCCATCCGCGACTGCGAGCGCAGCTTGTCCGCGGTTGGGGCGTCCGGGCGCGGAGGGATCTGGGCGATGAGGTCCTTGTGCTCCTCGATGTCGCCGAGGAGAACGGTGAACAGGCGCGCGCGCTTCTGGTCCACGAGCACGATCCCGAAGCGCTCGTGCTCGTCGAGGGCCTCGATGAGCGGGCGCAGGAACGCCCCGTGGCTCCAGTAGGTGAACGACGGCAGGCCGATCCGGATGACCTTGCGGAACGTGACCCCGAGGCGACGATGGCGGGCGAGGACCAGCGTCCTTCCGTTCGGTTCGATGCTCTTCGCGATCTCCTCCACCTCGCCGCACGCCAGCACGAGCTCCTCGTCGTCCGGGTGCGCGGCGCGCAACTGTTTGAGCAGGTCCTTCAGGTGCGTCTCGAACTGGCGCTTGCGGTTGGCGGGGTTGGTCTGGTCCACGTCCAGATAAAGCGTCAGGGTTTTCCCGGGCGCCTGCGAGAGCTGTTGAAGCTGCTCAACGTCACGGTGACGGATCATCGGGACCTCCCTTTCAGACTCGGTTCAAGTATAGAAGCCCCCGCAACCCCCGCCAGCGCCGCCAGGAGGATGCCGGCGGTGACCGCCACGTTGAGCGACTCGACCCCCTCCGCCAACGGCACCGAAACTTGAGAACTGCACGCTGCGGCCGCCTCGGGCGAGAGACCTTGGCCCTCGTTGCCGAGCACGAGGACGAGAGGCGCGCGCCCCCGCCACCGGCGAACCGGGGTCCCGCCGCGGCTCACCGCGGCCGCGACCTCGCCGCCGGCGCTTCGCGCCTCGGCCGCGAGACCGGCCAGGGGCGCGTCCGGTTGGACCGGGAGGACGAGGGCCTGGCCCGCGGAGCCGCGAACCGCGCGCGGCGAGAACGGGTCGGCGCACCCCGGCGAGCAGGCGACGCCCGTGGCGCCGAACGCCGCGGCGCAGCGGATGACGCCGCCGACGTTGCCGGGGTCCTGGACGCGGTCGAGGTAGAGGACGACCCCTTGCGCGCGCAGGCGGGCGGCGCGAACGGCGACCACCGCCACCACCCCCTGCGTCTGGCGGGTCGGCGCGAGGTGGGCGGCCGTCGCCGGATCGAGGAGGTACGCGCGGCCCGTGTCGATGACGCGAGCCAGCGCGGGGCTCGCCCGGAGCGCGGGCAGCTGCTCGGCGACTGCGAACAGCTCGACGATCGGGACGCCGGCCTCGGCGAGATCGAGCGTGAGCTTGAGCCCGTCCGCGGCGGTGAGGCCCGCTTCCTGCCGTTGGACGATGCGTCGCAGGCGCGCGACGCGAGCGTTGTGGCGTCCGAGCAGCGGCGGCAGTGGAGCCAGGTCCGATTCCGGAGGCGAGGGCTTCAGTCTCATGCCTCGAGTGTAGACGCGGAAATTCGCGCGAGGCGCCGCCGGGATCTCGCATCCAGCCCTTGACACCTGGCCCATCGTGTAGAATCGCGCCACGTTCGGTCTGTTGTGCTTGCCGCAGGTTGTGCGTGGTCGGGTTCGCGAAAGGCGGGGGGGAAAGATGCCGAGAGCTTACCTGTCGGGGGTGCTCGTTGCGCTGGCGATCGCGGTTCCGGCACTGGGCCTGGAAGGGGTCGATCCCCGTACCGCCGCCGGCCAGCTCGCCGTTTGCGGTGGCGCTGCCAACTGGCGTGCGGTCAACTACCTCGAGTTCAACGTCAAGGTGAGCACCGCGGCGGGCGTCCAGGGCCCGTACCAGTACCGCTGGGACCGGCACAACGGCTACCTCCGCCTCAACGGCGTCAGCTCCTCCGGGACCAAGCTCGACCTCGTGATCGACCTCGGCTCCAAGACGGGCGGCGGCTGGGAGGACGGCAAACAGCTCACCGGGAAGCGCCTGGGCGAGGTGATGAGCTGGGCGCTGCAGCGGTTCGGCGAGGACACGCTGTGGCTGACCTTCCCCCTCGAGTGGGGCGCGCCCGGCGTGACGGTGAAACCGCTGCCCGACGTCCCCGGCGACGGTGGTGCGGTGTACCCGGCGACGAGCGTGAGCTCGGCCGTCGGCGACTGGAGGGTCACGCTCGACCCGGCGACGGGACGGGTGAGCAGGACGGTCCTCAACCGCAAGGGCATGACCATGAACGTGCTCTGGAGCGACTGGCAGGAACACGGAGGCGTCTACTTTGCCGGCAAGCGCGTGATCGCCGAGACCGGCGAGACCGTGGACGCCGAGGTCATCCAGGCGCAGGCACAGACGCCTCCCGGCGTGTTCTAGCGGAGGAGCATCGAGCCGTTGGGGCGTTGCACGGCGAGCGGGTCGCCGCCGGCGCGCGCTTGCGGCCCCGACCGCGGCCGTCTAGCATCTCGAAAGCGATGGAGATCCCGGGGCTGCGGCCCGTGCTGGTCACCGACGACGCCGGGGTGCGGGCCGTCTGCCGTCGCGCCGCCGATTCGGGCCGGGTCGCGCTGGATACCGAGTCGGACTCCCTGCACTCCTACTTCCACAAGCTCTGTCTGATCCAGCTCTCGTTCGGCGCCGAGCACGCGGTGCTCGACCCGCTCGCGCTGGACGTGGCGGCGCTGCGCCCGCTGGCGGACCTCCTCGCGGACACCGGCGTCGAAAAGATCCTGCACGGGGCGGACTACGACCTCAGGGTCCTCGACCGCGACCTCGGAGCCCGCGTCGTGCGGGTCGCGGACACGCAGATCGCGGCTCAGCTCCTGGGAGAACCGCATACCGGGCTCGCCGCGCTGGTGGAGCGCGAGGCCGGCGTCGTCCTCGACAAGCAGTACCAGCGGGCGGACTGGGGCCTGCGGCCGCTCGACGCGGCGATGCTCGCCTACGCGGCGGGGGACACGGCCTACCTCGGGCTGGTGCGCGACCGGCTCGAGGCCCGGCTCGCCGAGCTGGGGCGGGCGGATTGGTGGGCGGAGGAGTGCCGCGCGCTGGAGGCGATCGCCTGGGAGCCGCCGACCCCCGACCCGCTGGCGTTCGAGAGGGTCAAGGGCGCCAAGCGGGTCGCCGGCGAAGCCCGCGACCGCCTCGCGGCGCTGCACGCCTGGCGGGAGGCCACCGCGGCCGGCGCCGACGTGCCCCCGTTCAGGGTGCTCCGCGGGGACGCGTTGCTCGCCCTCGTGCAGACCCCGCCGGCCGACATCGCGGCTCTGGCCGCCACGCCCGGCGTCGGCCGCACGGTGGCCCGGCGCTTCGGCCGCGAGATCCTGAAGGCCCTCGCCAGCCCGCCACCGGCGCCGGAGGGGCCGCCGCGCCGGCGGCCTGTGGTGGATCGCCCTCGTGAGGCCCGCGTTCGCGAGGCCCGCGATGCGCGCGACCGGGTCGCCAAGGAGCTGGGCATCGAGCCCGGCGTGCTGGCGTCCCGCGCGGCGCTGGAGCAGGTCGTGGACGGACGGCCAAATGGCCCGCTCGCGCTCGCGGCGTGCCTGGGGAGGAAGTGGCGGTCGGCGGTCCTGGGCCCGGCGCTCCTGCCGCTCGTCGCGACCTGGACCGGCGGGGCGCCGAACTCCGATGCCCAGCCGGCGTGACGAGGCGTACGTCCTCGCCCGCTACCCGTTCCGGGAGCGGGACCTCGTGGTGGTGCTCCTGACCCGTGCGGCCGGTCAGGTCCGGGTGATGGCCCGACGGGCTCGCTCGCTGCGCTCGGCGCAGGCGACGGCGACCGAGCCGCTCGCGCACGTCCGCGTGACCTACTTCGAGCGGCGCGGCTCGGAGCTCGCGACGCTCGACGAGGCCGAGGTGATCGGCTCGGCGTTCGCGCTCGCGAGCGACCCTCCGGCGTGGGCCGCCGGCCAGGTCGTGGCCGAGCTCGCGCTGGTCTACTGCCCTCCCGGGCAGCGGGCGGAGCCGGCGTTTCGCCTGGTGGACCGATGCGTCGCGGGCCTGCTCGCCGGCCGCGACCCCGCGGCGGTCGCCTGGTACGCCGAGCTGTGGTTCCTGCGCCTCGGCGGGGTGTTCCCCGAGCTCGACAGGTGCGGCGTCTGCGGCGTTGCCCTGGGTCCCGGCCCGCGCGTCTTCGACCAGGTCGAGAAGCGGTTCACCTGCAAGGATCACCGCCCGGCGGGCGCGCCGGTGCGGATCGGGGCCGCCGGAACGCTGTGGTTGCAGCGCGCCTCGCGACTGCCGCTCGAGGAGATCGCCGAGCCGGCGCCGGGCGACGCCGGGGGCTGGCTCGTCGCGCTGCGCGAGGGATTCACCGAGCGGCCGATCCAGAGCTGGCGCTACCTCAGGCACCTCCTCGACACCAAATGACGCCAGCTCGCAGGCATGACCGGTTGGCGGCGGTCGGCCAGTTGAGAGTTAGGAGTTGAGAGGATGCCGCGGGGAGCTGCTCTTCGTTCTCCAACTCTCCACTTTTCACTCTCAACTCTTCCCTGGGGCGGCGCTCTCTGCCTTTACGCAGGGACGGCCTTGTGGCCGTACGCGATGACGCCGGCCTCGCCGTCCTCCTGGATGCGGCGGAACTCGAGGCGGACGGGAAGCCCGATCTCGACCTTGCCAGGGTCGATGTCGACGACCTGGCAGGTCACGCGCACGCCGCCTTCCAGCTCCACGACCGCCAGGGCGTAGGGGACCTGGTGCTTGTGGCTCGCGGGCCCGACGTGGATGACGGTCCACGTGACCACGCGCCCCTCCGGCTTGACGGCGACGGGCGCGAGCTTCCGTCCCCTGCACCCGGGGCACACCGTGCGGGCCGGGAAGGTGACCGCGCCGCACTTCTCGCAGCGCGCGCCCTGCAGCCGGTACCGAGCTGGAAACTCGCGCGCCACGCGCGCCGGATTGAGCGTGCTCATGACGCCACCTCCAGGATGTGGACGACGGTCGAGGCGCCGGTGCCGCCCATGTTCTGGGTGAGGCCGACCCGCGCGCCCGCGACCTGACGCTTGCCGGCATCCCCGCGCAGCTGCGTGGTGATCTCCCCGGCCTGTGCGACGCCGGTGGCGCCGACCGGATGCCCCTTGGACTTGAGGCCTCCCGAGGGGTTCACTGGCAGCTCCCCGCCGATGGCGGTGCGTCCGGAGCTCGCCTGAGCCCCGCCTTCGCCCGGCTTGCAGAATCCCAGCGCCTCGAGAACCATGATTTCGGCGATCGTGAAGCAGTCGTGTACCTCGGCGACATGCACGTCGCTCGGGGTCTTGCCGGCCATCTTCATCGCCCGCTGAACCGCCAGCGTCGTTGACGGCAACATCGTCATTTCGGCGCGTGACTGCAGGGCGATGCGGTCGGTGGCGTGGCCAACGCCCGCAATGCGCACGACCGGGCGACCGCGGGCGAGCGTGCGTGCGAGGCCGATCTCCGCGAGGACCAGGGCCGCGGCGCCGTCGGTGATCGGCGAACAGTCGAGGATATTGAGCGGCTCTGCGATTTTCGCCGACCCGATCACGTCCTCGACGGTGATCTCCTGGCGGTACTGGGCGCGCGGGTTGAGAGCGCCGTGCCTATGGTTCTTCACGGCCACCATCGCGAGCTGCTCGCGCGTGGTTCCGAAGCGCGCCATGTGGGCGCGCGCCATCATCGCGTAGAGCCCCGGGAACGTCGCGCCGTAGAACACCTCCAACTCGGCGTCCGCGGCGGCGGCGAGCGCGGAGGTGCAGTCGTCGCCGGAGACATCGGTCATCTTCTCGACGCCGGTCACCAGGACCACATCCGCGAGACCGGAGGCCACCTCGGCGAAGCCGGTCCTGAGTGCCACGCCGCCCGAGGCGCACGCCGACTCGACACGGGTCGCCGGCACACCGGCCATGCCCAGCTCGTCCGCGAGCAGGGCCCCCAGGTGCTCCTGCCCGACGAACAGACCGGGCGTCATGCTCCCGACGGTGATGGAGTCGACGCGGTCCAGGCCGGCGTCGTCGAGGGCGGCGAGCGCCGCCTCGGTCCACAGGGTCCGCAGTGACGCGTCCCACACCTCGCCCCACCTGGAGAGGCCGACCCCGACGATCGCGACGTCTCGCATGGCTGCCTCCCCTCACTCGCCCATTCGGATCTTGCCGCGGAGCTTGGCGTACGTTCCGTAGCTGATGTACTGCTTCGCGTTGTCGAGCTGCTCGCGGGTGCCCGGCGCAGCGGCGCGCACGTCGTTGATACGATCGGTGACGGTCCACACGAAGCCGTCCGACCCGGCCCCGGAGCCGTAGGAGACCATGAGGATGCGGTCGCCAGGCTTGGCCTTGTCCAGGATCGCCGTCAGGCCGATCGGCGACGCGCCAGAGTAGGTGTTACCGAGCCACGGCGAGAGCCACCCGGTCTCCAGCTGGTCGCGACGGAAACCGGCCATGGTCCCGGCGCGCATCGGGAACTTGCCGTTGGGCTGGTGGAACACGGCGTACGCGAAGTCCTTCGGGGCGAGGCCGGCCTTCTCCAGGAGCATGCGGGTGGCGCCGAGGGTGTGCTTGAAGTACGCGGGCTCGCCGGTGAAGCGTCCCGCGTGACGGGGGTAGCGCATGTACTCGCGCCGCCAGAAGTCCGGCGTGTCCGTCATGAACGAGACCTGGGCGTCCATCGTTGCCACGAGGTCGGAGGCGCCGAAGATGAACGCCGCGGCGCCGGCCGCCGCCGAGTACTCCAGCGCGTCGCCGGGGGCGCCCTGCGAGGTGTCGGCCCCGATCGCGAGGGCGTGCCGGACCTCCCCTGACTTGACCAGTGCCGCGGCGAGGAACATCCCCTCGCTGCCGGCCTTGCACGCGAACTCGAGGTCGGCGCAGTGGACGGCGGGCGTCGCGCCCAACGCCTCGGCGACCACGGTGCCGGATGGCTTCACGGCGTACGGGTGCGACTCCGACCCGACGTAAACCGCGCCGATGGAGAGGGGGTCGATTCGCGCGCGGGCGAGCGCCCGGCGCGCCGCGGTCACCGACATCGTGATGGTGTCCTCGTCCGCCGCGGGCACCGACTTCTCGTGGAGCTCGAGCCCGCGCTCGTACGCGGCGGCCTCCGCGCCCCACACGGCTGCGATCTCCGGCAGGCGGATGCGCCGCCGTGGAATGTACGCGCCGTACCCGACGATCCCGACCGTCATGAGCGCCTCCCCCCCGGGTGCAACGAGCCTGCGCTCGCTGGTTTCTCAACGTTACGCCCTCTCGCAGGTCGCCGCAAGCTCGATGACGCTAGACTTAGAGCGCGAGGACACGGGCATGCGAGGCGTGGTTCGGATCGGCAACGGGCAGGGGTTCTGGGGCGACAGCGTCGATGCTCCGATGGAGCTGTTGACCCGCGGTCCCCTGGATTACCTCGGCCTCGACTACCTCGCCGAGGTCACGCTCTCGATCATGATGCGCCAGCGGCTGCGCGACCCTCAGAAGGGCTACGCGGCCGACTTCATCGGGCTGCTGCGCCGGGCGCTCCCGGTGATCACCGAGCGCGGCGTCAAGCTCGTGACCAACGCCGGCGGCCTCAACCCCGCCGCCTGCCGCGAGGGGGTGTTCAAGGTCGCCCGTGAGCTGGGCGTCTCCTCGCTGAAGGTGGGCGTCATCGAGGGCGACGACCTGCTCCCCAGGCTGCCGGCTCTGTGCGAGGCCGGGCAGCACCTGGAGCACATGGAGACGGGGGAGCGGCTCTGCGACATCCACCACAAGGTGCTCTCGGCCAACGCGTACCTCGGCGCGCGGCCCGTCGCGGAGGCGCTCGATCAGGGCGCCCAGATCGTGCTCGCGGGCCGGATCACCGACACCTCGCTCGCGCTCGGGCCTCTCGTGCACGAGTTCGGCTGGTCCGAGAATGCCTGGGACCTGTTGGCTGCGGGCACCGTGGCCGGGCACATCATCGAGTGCGGAGCGCAGGCGACGGGCGGCAACTTCTCGCGCTGGTGGGAGGTGCCGGAGCTCTGGGACGTCGGCTACCCGGTGCTCGAGTGCGCCCCCGACGGGACGTTCGTCGTGACCAAGCATGCGGGGACCGGTGGGCTCGTCACCACCGCGACGGTCGCCGAGCAGCTCGTCTACGAGATGGGGGATCCGCGCGCCTACATCACCCCCGACTGCGTCGCGGACTTCACCACGATCGGCCTGGAGGCCGCCGGTGACAACCGGGTGCGCGTTGCCGGGGTGCGGGGCGCGCCACGGACGCCGTTTTACAAGGTTTCGGCGTCGTACCAGGCGGGGTGGAAGGCATCGGGCCAGCTCGTGATCTCGGGACCGCGGGCGCTCGACAAGGCGCGTCTGGCCGCGGAGATCGTATGGAAGCGGCTCGCCAGGGCCGGCGTGGCCTTCCCCGACCCCGACCGCGTCACCGAGATCATCGGCGCCGGCGCCTGCCACCCTGGGCTGGGCGTCGCCACCGAGGATGCCCCGGAGGTCGTGCTCCGGCTCGCGGTCCGCGGCGACGACCGGGCCGCCGTTTCGCGCTTCGGCTACGAGCTGGCGCCCCTCGTCACGGCCGGCCCGCCCGGGGTCACCGGCTTTGCCGGCGGGCGTCCCAAGCCGCAGGAGGTGGTCGCCTACTGGCCGGCGCTCATCCCGAGGGAGCTGGTGGAACCGCACATCCGGGTCACGGTCGAGACGTCGTAGCGACCGCCAGGCGCGGCAGGAAACGGAGAAGCGCCGCGCCGACGGCCAGGCCGACGAGCGTCGCGATCGGCGCGCCGGTCAGCAACTCCGGCACGGAGATCCCCCAGAAGGCGGCGAAGGGCCTGGTGCCGGCGCGCCACTGAACGGCGAACCCGAGCACGATGAGCGCGTACGAAACGACCCGGTAGAGCCTCTCGTGCGCGAACCGCTGCCAGCAACGGCAGATCGGCACGGCCAGCGCGAGGATCGCCGGCACCATCAGGCGCGGGCCGTAGCATGATCCTCCGCGCCAGTCCACCCAGCACGCGGTCACCGCGAACCACAGGAGGAACGCGGCGAGCGAAACGAGGTTGGCGTCGTCCGGTGGTCGGCGTGCCGGACCGCGGCCGACCGAGCCGGCGAGGGCGAGGACCAGCACCGGGGCGAAAGGCAGGAGCCCATGGCGGAGATCGAAAAGCGTGCCGACCGCGCCGGACAGGGGATCGCCGAGCGCGTACGTCTGGAACGTCGCCAGGATCTCGCCGTAAACGATCCAGTTCTTCACGACGTAGGCTGCGGCGAACAGCAGCGGGAACGGTGCGAGGCGCGCGAGGCTGCGGAGCCCTTGTCGGCGCCACACGAGCACGGCGACGGGAACCACGAGGAGAACGGCCGTCTCCTTCATCAGGCAGGCGAGGCCGAGCATGAGCGAGGCCGCGAGCCAGCGGCGCTTCGCCACGCACCAGACGCCGAGGACCACGAACGACCAGATGTAGGGCTCGGTGAAGAACGTCCGGCTGTAGTACCAGAGCGGGGTCGAGAAGTAGAGGCCGAACGCGAGGATCGTCGCGTCCCGAACGCTCCCGAGCTCGTCGCGGAGGAGGTCCCACCCTGCGAGCAGGGCCAGGAACGTCACGGTCAGGGTGAAGCCACCGAGGACGAGGTCCGGAGGCGCCGCGGGCGAGACCACGGCGAGCAGGCCGACGAGCGGCGCCGCGAGGGCGGGCAATCCGAGCGGGTGGGTGAAGACCTGCCGGCCGCCGCTGGCCGCCAGGTGCCGGTCGAGGGGCCTGCCGGCGAACTTCCGGCCTGCCTCCGCGCTGCCGGCCTCGACCCGGCCGTAGGCGGGGCGCGGGTCGAGGCTGCCGTCGACGGCGATCGACCGCGCCATCAGGGCGTAGTGCGGCTCGTCGCCGCCGATGAGCGCCGGGCGGGAGAGGAACGGCACCGCATGGAGCGTGATGCAAAGGGCCAGCGGCCAGAGGGTTGACGGCCGGGACGGCCGCCGGACGGTGCCTCCGGCCGCATCCGGATCGGACCGCGGCGCGAGGCTGACCCCCCGGGGCACGTTGGGAGCCTAGCAGACGGCCACGAGCGCCGGCTGCGGCGCCGGCCGCGCACCGTGGACGCCAGCCGGTGGCGTTCTCGGCGTCCGGTGGAAAGTCCCGGCGGCGGTTCACCGTGCTAGACTCCGCGGTCGCGGTTGCGCAGCCGCCGCACGAGGTGGATGTGGATCTCCAAGAGTTGATCCTCTCGCTCTCGCGGTTCTGGAGCGAGCAAGGGTGCGTCGTCCAGCAGCCGTACGACATCGAGGTCGGAGCCGGCACGATGCACCCCGAGACGGTGCTCCGGGTCCTCGGACCCGAGCCCTACCGGGTGGCGTACGTCCAGCCGTCGCGCCGGCCCGCCGACGCGCGCTACGGCGAGAACCCGTTCAGGTTCGGCAAGCACCTCCAGATGCAGGTGATCCTGAAGCCTTCTCCGGACAACGTCCAGGAGCTGTACCTGGCCTCGCTCGGGGCGCTGGGGATCGACCCCAAGCTGCACGACGTGCGGTTCGAAGAGGACAACTGGGAGTCGCCGACCCTGGGCGCCTGGGGCGTGGGGTGGCAGGTGCTGCTCGACGGCATGGAGATCACCCAGTTCACCTACTTCCAGCAGGCCGGCGGCATCGACCTCAAGCCGATCTCGGCCGAGCTCACCTACGGCCTCGAGCGCATCGCGATGTTCCTGCAGCGCAAGGACAACGGGTTCGAGATGACGTGGGGCGGCGGCCTCGACTACGGTAAGGTCCGCCACCAGGACGAGGTCGAGCTCTCGCGCTACGCCTTCGAGGTCGCGGACGTGGCCATGCTCCGCCGTCACTTCGAGGACTGGGAGCGCGAGGCGGGCCGCTGCCTGGAGCAGGACGAGCCCCTGGTGGTGCCGGCGCTCGAGGCCGCGCTCAAGATGTCGCACCTCTTCAACCTGATGGACGCCCGCGGTGCGGTCGCCGTGACGGAGCGTGTCGCCCTGATCGGACGGGTCCGCAAGATCGCCGTGAGGTGCGCCCGCGCGTACGTCGAGCAGCGTGAGCGCCTCGGGTTTCCCCTCGGCCTGTGCAACGGGAACGGCAAGTCGATCGGCAAGGCCAACGGGAAGGGCAACGAGAAGGCGAACGCGAAGCGCACCAGGAAGGGTAACGGCGCATGAGCTCCGAGTTCCTGCTCGAGCTCCTGTGCGAGGAGATCCCCGCCAACGCGCTCCCCGGAGCGCGGGCTCAGCTTCGGGCCGGGTTCGAGGAGGAGCTGATCGACGCCGGCATCGCCGGCGCGACGGTCACGACGTTATCGACCGTGCGCCGCCTTGTCGTCCACGTCGCCGGGCTTCCCGAGGCCCAGCCCGACCGCGAGGAGGAGATCACCGGCCCGCCGGTCAAGGCCGCGTTCGCGCCGGACGGCTCGCCGACCCCGGCCGCCGTCGGGTTCGCCAAGGGCCAGGGCGTGCCGGTCGACGCCCTGCGGGTCGTCAAGGGCCCGAAGGGCGAGCTCGTCGCGGCCACCAAGCAGCTGCCGGGGCGGCCGATGCCCGAGGTGCTGGCCGACGCCGCCGGCCGCGTCTTCCGCGGGCTCCGCTTCCCGAAGACCATGCGCTGGGGGAGGGGCGACCACGTCTTCGTGCGGCCGCTCCACCACATACTGGCGCTGTTCGGGCCCGGCACGCTGGCGACCAAGGTCCCGGTCGAGCTGTTCGGCGTTTCGGCCACCTCGTACACCTTCGGCCACCGCGTCGTCGCGCCCGAGCACCTCGATCTCGCGGGGGGTGCCGGTCTTTCCGAGTACGTCGCCCGGCTTCACGACGCCGGCGTCGAGCTCGACCCGGAGGTTCGCCGGCAGGACCTGAACGCGAAGGCGCTGGCGCTTGCGGCCGAGGTCGGCTGCGACGTGCGGCCCGACCCCGGCCTGTTCGGCGAGCTCGTCGAGCTGGTCGAGCACCCGGGCGTGCTGCGCGGCGAGATCGCGGAGCGCTTCCTCCAGCTTCCCGAGGAGGTGCTGATCACCACCCTTCGCCACCACCAGAAGTGCCTCGTTCTCACCCACGAGGATCGGGTCGCCCCGTACTTCCTAGCAGTGTGCGACCGGCCGGACGACCCGGAAGGCCTGATCCGGCGCGGCAACGAGTGGGTGGCCGGCGCTCGCCTCACCGACGCGGCCTTCTTCTTCAACCAGGACCGCAAGTCGCCGCTGGTTTCGCGAGGCCCCGCGCTGGAGAAGGTACTGGTCCATCAGAAGCTCGGGACGTTCGCGCTCAAGACCGAGAAGGTCGGCGCGCTGGCGGCGACGCTCGCCCAGGGGTCCGGCGCCGCCCTGGAGCCGGGCACGCTGGCGCGCGCCTGCGCCCTCCTCAAGGCCGATCTGGTCACGGCGATGGTCGGGGAGTTCCCCGAGCTGCAGGGCGTGATCGGCGGGATCTACGCGCGGCTCGACGGCGAGCCGGAGAGCGTCTGGCAGGCCGTGTACGACCAGTACGCCCCGGCCGGCCTCGAGGGCACGCTCCCGCGCGGGGCGCTCGGCGCCGTGGTCGGGGTCGCCGACCGTCTCGACACCCTCGCGGGGCTGTTCGCGGTCGGGGAGGTCCCGTCCGGAAGCAAGGACCCGTTCGCCCTCCGCCGGGCGGCGCTCGGCATCGTCCGGATATGTGCCGAGGCCCCGCTGCGTTGCGATCTCGTGGGCGCGGCCGAGCAGGCGCTGGCGTTGCGTGAGGGCGTCGAGGCGGCGCCCGCGTTGCGCGAGTTCCTCCAGGAGCGCCTGCGCCACTACCTGACGGCGGTTGCCGGCGTGGCGGCCGAGGTGGCGGACGCCGTGATCGCGGCGCACTGGGGCGTCGTGCCGGAGGACCTCGCACGGGCCCGTGCCCTGGAGGCCGTGCGATCGGAAGAGGTGTTCGCGTCGCTCGCGGTGGCGTTCAAGCGCGTCCGCAACATGGTCGGCAAGAGCGGCGAGGGCCAAGCCAACGGCAAGACCCCCAAGGACAAGGCGGAGCGCGACCTTCTGGTCGCCGTCGCGAAGGCCGAGAGGGAAGTCGCGAGCGCGGCCGAGCGGGGCGAGTTCCCGGCCGGCCTGCGGTCGCTGGCGCCGCTCGCCGCGCCGCTGGACGCGTTCTTCACCGACGTGCTCGTGCTTTGCGAAGACGAAGAGCTGAGGGCGGCGCGGCTGGCGTTGCTGGCTCGCGTCGAACGAGTCTTCCTGCGCCTGGCGGATGTTTCGAAGCTTTCCGCCGGTTGATGGATCGGGACGGACAGGCGGCGGAGCCGCCCGGGTGCGAGGCGCGACCTCGTTTCCCAATCGGGAGGAGCAACGTGAGCGATCGGCAGATGGTCTACCAGTTCGGCGGCGGCTCTGCGCAGGGGCGCGCGGAGATGAAGAACCTGCTCGGCGGGAAGGGCGCCAACCTCGCGGAGATGGCGAGCCTCGGCATCCCGGTACCCGCCGGCTTCACGATCACGACCGAGGTGTGCACCCATTACTACCAGCACGAACGCACGTACCCTGCGACCCTCCATGCGGAGGTCGGCCGGGCACTGGCGCGGGTCGAGAAGACCATGGACGCCAGGTTCGGGGACCCGGCCAACCCCCTGCTCGTCTCCGTGCGTTCCGGCGCTCGCCGGTCGATGCCGGGGATGATGGAGACCGTCCTCAACGTCGGTCTGTGCTCGAAGACGATCCCCGGCCTGATCGCCAAGACCCGCAACCCCCGTTTCGTCTACGACGCCTATCGCCGGTTGATCATGATGTACTCCGACGTCGTGATGGAGAAGGCCGCGGGCATCGAGCCGGCCGAGGGAAAGGGGATCCGGCAGCAGCTCGACCGCATGCTCGGCGAGACCAAGCGGGCGCACGGCCGCGCGACCGACGCCGACCTCACTGAGGGGGAGCTGCGCGAGCTCGTGGAGCGGTTCAAGCAGCGCGTCCGCGAGGTCCTCGGCAGCGAGTTCCCCGACGACCCGAAGCTGCAGCTGTGGGGCGGGATCGGCGCCGTGTTCGCGTCCTGGAACGGCAAGCGGGCGATCTCCTACCGCCGGATCGAGGGGATCCCCGACGAGTGGGGGACCGCGGTCACGGTTCAAGCGATGGTGTTCGGCAACATGGGCCCGACCTCCGCCACGGGCGTCGCGTTCACGCGCAACCCCGCCACCGGCGAGAACAAGTTCTACGGCGAGTGGCTGATCAACGCGCAAGGCGAGGACGTGGTCGCGGGCATCCGCACCCCCAACCCGCTCAACGAGGCCACCAAGAACGAGCAGAACAAGCACCTGCCCTCGCTCGAGAAGGCGATGCCGGAGGTCTACCGGGCCCTCGACGGCATCCGGCTGGCGCTCGAGAAGCACTACCGGGACATGCAGGACATCGAGTTCACGATCCAGGAGGGCCGGCTGTGGATGCTGCAGTGCCGCGTCGGCAAGCGGACCGGCACCGCGGCGCTCAACATGGCCATGGACATGCTCGAGGAGGGCCTGATCACCAAGGAGGACGCCGTCTTGCGCCTGGCGCCCGCGCAGCTCGACGAGCTGCTGCACCCGATCGTGGACCCGGCCGCGGAGAAGGGCGCGTCGGTCGTCGGGAAGGGGCTGCCCGCGGGGCCCGGCGGCGCGTCCGGCCAGATCGTCTTCACGGCAAACGACGCGGTCGCGTGGACCAAGACCGGCAAGAAGGTCATCCTCGTCCGCGAGGAGACCAACCCGGAGGACGTCGAGGGGATGCGCGCCTCGGTCGGGATCCTGACCGCGCGCGGCGGCATGACGAGCCACGCGGCGCTGGTCGCCCGCGGCTGGGGTAAGTGCTGCATCGTCGGCGCCGGGGGGCTGGTCGTGGACGCTCACACCAAGACGCTCAAGGCGGGCGGCCGCGAGTTCAAGGAGGGGGACCTCCTCACGCTCAACGGCACCCGCGGCTTCGTCTACGCCGGCGCGCTCGCGATGATGGACGCCACCGAGAACCCGCGGTTCGTGAGGTTCATGGCGCTCGCCGACGCGATCCGGGCCATGAAGGTGCGCACCAACGCCGACACGCCCGAGGACGCCGCCAAGGCGCGCGGTTTCGGCGCCGAGGGGATCGGGCTGTTCCGCACCGAGCACATGTTCTACGGCAAGGGCTCCGAGCAGCCGCTCTTCCTGCTCCGCAAGATGATCGTCTCCTCGACCGAGGCCGAGCGCCGGGCCGCGCTCGAGGAGCTGTACCCGTTCGTCAAGAAGGACATCAAGGCGACCCTCGAGGTGATGGACGGCCTTCCGGTCACGGTCCGGCTGCTCGACCCGCCGCTCCACGAGTTCGTGCCCACCCGCGACGACGAGCGCGAGAAGCTCGCCGGCGCGCTCGGGATCACCACGGCGGACCTGGCGAGGCGCGCCGAGGACCTCCACGAGTCCAACCCGATGATGGGCCACCGCGGGGTGCGCCTCGGCGTCACCTTCCCCGAGATATCCGAGATGCAGTTCCGGGCGATCCTCGAGTCGGCGGTCGAGCTGACCCGCGAGGGCAAGAAGGTCTTCCCGGAGATCATGGTCCCGGTGGTCGGCCTGGTCGCCGAGCTCGACGATCAGCTCGCCATCGCGAAGCGGATCCACGCGGAGGTCTGCGCAAAGTACGGGGTCAAGGAGATCCCGCATATGTACGGCACGATGATCGAGATACCGCGCGCGGCGCTCACGGCCGACAGGATCGCCGGGACGGCGGAGTTCTTCTCGTTCGGCACCAACGACCTCACCCAGATGGCGTTCGGGTTCTCGCGCGACGACATCGGCGGCTTCGTGCCGGAGTACCTCGACAAGAAGCTGCTGCCGGCGGACCCGTTCCAGATCCTCGACCGCGAGGGCGTGGGCCAGCTGGTCGACATGGCGATCCGGCGCGGCCGCGCCGCTCGTCCCAAGCTCAAGGTCGGCATCTGCGGCGAGCACGGCGGCGAGCCGTCCTCCGTCGAGTTCTGCCACCTGGTCGGGATGGACTACGTTTCCTGCTCGCCGTTCCGCGTGCCGATCGCCCGCCTGGCGGCCGCGCAGGCCCAGCTGACATACCCGAGAGGCGCGACGGCAACGACGGGGTCAGGGGCCAGGGGTCAGGGGTCCGTGAAAGCAAAGGCGGAGGCGGGGTCAGGGGCCAGGGGTCAGGGCTCCGTGAGGACAAAGGCAAAGGCGAAGGAGGCGGCGAAGGCCAGGCCGAAGCCGAAGACGAAGGCCGTCACCAAGCCCAAGGCCTCTACGAAGCCGACGGCCGCCGCCAAGTCCAAAGCCAAACCAACGGCGAAGCCGAAGGTGAAGGTGGTCGCGAAACCGAAGACCAAGGCTACCGCGAAGCCCAGGCCGAAGGCCAAATTCACCGGCCGGCCCAAGGCGAAGGCGGTCGCGAGGCCGAAGCCCCGGGTAGCCGCAAAGGCGACGCCAAAGAGGAAGGCGGCGGCGAAACCCAAGGCGCGACCGGCCACAAGGCCGAAGGCCAAGGTCGCCGTCAGGGGCAGGACCACCGCCAAGAAGAAGACGGCGCCGAAGGCGAAGGCCCGGTCCCGCCGGTAGGAGCCGCCTGCCGCCGCTGCAGGGGCGACGGGGAGGGCGCGGCGCGACCGGACGTCAGTCTGCGGGTCGCGCCTTGCCGCCGGCGCGTTTGGCCCTGCCGGCCTCGAGGACGAGGCGTCCGAAGCGAGCGGCGCCGCGTAGCGGACCGTGGCGGTGGACCGTTCGGGAGAACGCCCATGACACGATTCCCTTGGGTGGCCTCGTGCGCTCCGCGCGCGGGCGCCTGGAGAGCGTGATCGCGTCGGTGGGGCAGATCACGGTGCACGCGCCACAGCCGATGCAGCGCTCCTGGTCGACGGCACAGCCACCGTCGCCGGCCGCGATGGCGTTCATCGGACAGCGTCCGTGAGCGCAGTCCTCACATGCGGCGCACGCCTCGCGGTCGATGACCGCGACGAAATCGGAGCGGACCAGCAGGTGCGGCGCGCCGAACTCCGAGACGCTGCGCAGGAACCCGCAGCAGCACGAGCAGCAGTTGCAGACGAACATCTGGTCCTGGCGCACGTTGTAAGTGCAGTGCACGAGCCCCTCGCGCTCGGCGAGGTCGAGGACGGCCAGTGCCTCCTCCCGGCTGACTCGGCGCCCGTAGCCCGCGGGGAGCGTGTCGTCGTACGCGTTCTCCTGTGGCGAGAACGCCATGCAGGTCTCGACGGGGTGGGAGCAGGGCTTGCCCAGCGCCGCCTGCTCGGTGCGGCAGATGCAGGCCTGCAGGTTGAACGAGCGCGCGGCGCCGAGCCGCGCCCGCATGTCCTCGTAGGTCAAGATCGTCGCCTGCGCTTCGATGTGAGCGTTGACCGGGACGACGCGGGCGAGCGCCGGCTTGTAGGCGCCCCCCGCCTCGAGCAGGCGCGGGAAGTACTCCTCGAACATCTCCGCCAGCTCGGTGTCCATGTGTGGAAGCTGGAACTCGTAGATGCCGACGACGAACGGCATGAGGAGGTAGTGCTTCTCACCCTTCAGCCTGAGCGCGCCGATCTGGCCGCGCGCGACCATGCCGTCGAGGCGCGGGCGGAGGTCTTCCACCGAGCGGCCGAGGCTGCCGGCGATCACGGCCGCGGTCTGGGGCACCGGGAGCAACTGCACCGCCAGCGCCGCGTCGTCGGGCGAGAAGATCCGCTGCAGGATCCGCAGCTCGACCCCGGTGTCGGTTCGGGGAAAGCGGCTGGGGAGGTCGTCCAGCTTGGCGGCGAGCTGCTCGTAGATGGCGTCCATCGCTCTGGCTCCGTCTCAAGACTAGCACCGACCTGTGACCGAACGTCGACGTCTCGCGCATACCGGGAGGGCCGCGACCCGAGTTGTGGTTGAATGAGAGTGTGGAAGGCAGCCACCCGCTCCTCGATAGGGCCCAGCAGGCGCCGGAGGCGCCTGGCGTGTACCAGTTCCAGGACGCGCGCGGGAAGGTGCTGTACGTCGGCAAGGCCAAGCAGCTGCGCCGCCGCGTGCTGTCCTACTTCTCGCGCCAGCTCGAGCCCCGCCTCGTCGGGATGCTCTCGCGGGCGAGGAAGCTCGAGTTCGTGGTCACCGCGACGGAAGTTGAAGCGCTCATCCTCGAGAACCGGCTCATCAAGCGCCACCGGCCCCGCTACAACGTGCTCCTCCGCGACGACAAGACCTACCCGTACGTGAAGCTGACCACCGGCGAGGCGTGGCCGCGGGCGTACCTCACGCGCCGCGTCCTCGACGACGGGCACAGCTACTTCGGCCCGTACCTCGGGCACGGCATGGCGGCGCGCGTGATGGAGCTGATCCGCACCCGCTCGCAGGTCCGCACCTGCACGATCGAGATCGACGGCACGCTCCCGCGCCCGTGCCTCTATCACGGCATGGGCGCGTGCCTCGGGCCGTGCGTGGCCGGGCTCACGACCAGCGAGGACTACGCCCGCGCCGTCGAGGAGGTCACGCTCCTGCTCGAGGGGCGCCACCAGGAGCTGCGGCCGCGCCTCGAGGCCCAGATGTGGCGCGCCTCGGAGGCCAGCGAGTACGAGCGCGCGGCCCGGTACCGCGATCTCCTGGGCGCTCTCGACGAGCTGTCGCGCGGCCAGAACGTCGAGATCGCGGGCTCCGGCTCGGTGGACGTCGTCGGCGTCGAGGGGGACGGCCGCGACGCCAGCATCGTCGTCCTCATCTACCGCGACGGCAAGCTGGTGGACAAGCGGGAGTTCCACTGGGAGAGCGTGGACGCGCCCGCCGACGCCGCGTTCCTCGGCGCGTTCCTGGGCCAGTTCTACGCGGCCAACCCGGCGGTCCCGGAGCGCGTCGAGGTCCCGATCCTGCCGGAGGACGCGGACACCATCGCCGCCTTCCTCCGCGGCCAGCGCGGCGCGGCCGTCCGTCTCGTCATGCCCCGCCGCGGCCAGCGGGCCCGCGTGCTCGACCTGGCGAACGAGAACGCACGCGAAGCGTTCCGACTGCGCTTCCGCCATCCCCGGCGGGAAGCGGCAAGGGTGGGGGAGAGGCTCGCGGCGACGCTCGGCCTGGCCCGGCCGGTCGCCCGTATCGAGTGCTTCGACATCTCCCACCTCCAGGGTGAGGCGCAGGTCGCTTCGCTCGTCGTCTGGGAGCAGGGCAGGCTCAAGAAGGGGGAGTACCGGTCGTTCAACGTCCGGGCCGGCCAGGGCTCAGACGACCCGGCCGCGATCGCCGAGGCGGTTGGACGCCGGTACCGCCGGCGTCTCGCGGAAGGGGCCGCGTTGCCCGACCTCGTCCTGATCGACGGCGGGCGGACGCAGCTCGACGCGGCGGAGCGCGCCCTCGCCGAGGCGGGCTGCGCGCTCCCCGCCGTTGCGCTCGCCAAGCGGCTGGAGGAGATCGTGCTGCCCGGCCGAGCGAGGTCGATCCTCCTCGAGGCGAACGACCCGGTGCGGCTGCTGGTGCAGCGTATCCGCGACGAGGCACATCGCTTCGCGGTGACCAGGCATCGGCGCCGCCGGAGCGCGCGCCGGCTCGCCACCCAGCTGCTCGCGGTCCCGGGGATCGGGCCGGGCCGAGCCCGGCGGTTGCTCCAGGAGTTCGGCTCGCTGGACGGCGTCCGAGCCGCCGGCGCGGAGGCGCTTGCGGCGGCGGTCGGGACGAAGGCCGCGACCGTGCTGTGGCGGAGCCTTCACGGCGAGCCGGCCGCCGGGTAGGTCCGGAGCCCGCCCGCCGATTCGCGGGCGCGCCGCGGTCCACGCCGGGCGTCCGCTTCGCGTGCCGCGCCGCGCCCGGCTTTGACGGAGCCACGGAGTTTCGCTAGTGTTGCACGCATGGGACGTACAACGGCGGCGGGTCAACTGGCCTTGTGGGTCGGGCGGAAGGGCAAGGGTTCCGCGCGCCTGCACTGGTCCGAGAACGAGCTCGTGCTCTACGTCTCCGGCTTGCAGATCGTGGCCGTCGAGGGCGACGACAACGAGAGGCTCTCGGCCGCGTTCGGCCTCACCGACGGAGGCGAGTGGTTCTCGGAGGCGGCATCCGCGGTCGCCTCCGGGCAGGTGTCGCAGGCCGAGGCGAACGCGGTGGTCAAGCGCGCGCTGGCCGAACGGCTGCGCGAGTTCCTGAGCGCAGCCGAGGGCGAGGTGACGTTCGACGGGGCGCTTCCGTTCGAACCCCGCGGCCTCACGATCTCGTACCCGCACCTGATCACCGAGGTGGTCCTCGGAACGGGCGGCGAGCAGCTCGTAGGCAGCCTCTTGCCCGATCCGTCGCTGATCCTCCGCCGGCTGCCGGACTTCCCCAAACGGGTGGGCGCGCTCGGGCTGACCGAGGAGGCGATGGCCATCCTCGCGAAGGTCAACGATCAGCGAACGGCGCAGGAGATCGCCGACCCGTCGCCGCACGGCCGGGATCTGGCCCTCCGCCTGCTCGCCGCGGCGGCCGGCGCCGGGCTCGTCGAAGCCGTGTCGAGAGTCGCCGAGACCCCTCTCGCGGCGTCCTCCGCGCCGCGGTTCACGATCGCCCCCCAGCGCAGCGTGTGGCCCCGGGTGCTCATGGCCATCGCACTTGTCGCGGCCGTGACGGTGCTCCTGTTCACCCGCCCGTGGGAGCGCGGGCCGGTCGTGGGCGGCGGGGGACCGTGGGCCGTCGCGGTCGACGGCGGATGTCAGCCGGCCGAGCTGGAACGGCTCTACCGGCGGCAGGAGCAGGACAAGGCCAACCTGCGGGTCGTCCCGTTCGGCCACGGGGAGGGGCAGTGCTACCGGCTCATCTGGGGCCATTTCCCGAGCAAGGAAGCGGCGGAGGCGACGATCCCGCGTCTCCCGGCCGGCGTTGCGGCCCGCGGCTTCGCGCCGCACGTTGTTCGTGTCGAGGGCAACGCGCCTTGAGCATGTACAGAGAGTGGGCTAGACTTAGTTGAAATGCTGGCGGCTCCGATGACCAGAGGACGGTTCGAGAGTGGCGGGTTGCCCACGCTTGTCCGCGACGTCGTGCGCCGGCTCGCCGTCGGCCGTCTCGACGTCAGTGGTCCGGCAGGCACCCGTCGCCTCTGGTACGACGCCGGGCAGGTGCGCGCGGTCGTCTCCGAGCTCGAAGCCGAGAAGCTCGGCGCCTGGCTCGTCGGCCGCGGCGTCCTCGAGGCGAACCAGATGGCGGTCACCCTGCTGCGGCAACCCGACGGGGTGCGCTTCGGCGCTTTCCTCGTTCAAGAGCGGTTGATCACTCCCGAGGTCCTCACCCGGGAGCTCGAGGCGCTGTCCGTAGGGATTCTGTCGCACATGCTGATGGAGCCGGCCGACTGGGAGTTCTGCGACGGCGAGAAGCTCCCGGTCGACGCGGTCTCGCTCGGGATGACCACCGGCTCGCTGCTCGCCGCCGCCGTGCGCGCGGTCCCGGACGAGGGCCGGCTGCGCAACCTGACCGATGGGCCAGGCTACGTGTGGACGACGCAGGACGCCCTCCTGCTCTACCAGCAGCTTCACCTCACCCCGCAGGAGGGCTACCTCCTGTCGAGGGTCGACGGCACGAGCACTGCCGCAAAGCTCATGCAGATCGCGCCGATGCCGGCCCAGGACTTCACGCGCGCGCTCGCGGCGCTCGCGGCCGTGGGCCTGGTCGAGCTACAGCCGAAGTCGGCCACGAAGCCGCTCGTCCCGACCCGGATCGAAGCCCCGCCGGAACCGAAGCCCGAGTCGGAGGAGGAGCTGCAGTACACCGCGCAGGAGCAGCGCGAGTACTCGGACGTGATTCGCCTCGCTGCCGAGATCCGGCACAAGGACTTCTACCGCCGGCTCGGCCTCGCCCCGGGCGCGACGCAGGATCAGGTCCATGCCCGGTATCTCGACTTCGTCAAGCTCTACCACCCGGACCGGGCCCGCGAGGCGCACCTCCTCTCCCTGCGGACGGAGCTCGCGGAGATCTACTCGACGATTCAAGAAGCGTACGACACGCTCGGCAACCCCGAACGGCGGGCCCGCTACGAGCAGACGGTCGCCAGCTCGGAGCGCGTCGACGCGTTCAAGGACGAGGAGCGCCGGCGCGCGGCCAGGAGCGCACTGGTGGACGCGAACCTCAAGCGCGCGAGTGAGCTGATGCGGGCGGGCGACGTCGGAATGGCGGTCCAACTGCTCGACCAGGCGGCCCGCCTCAGCCCGACAGGGGAAACGCTCCTCATGTTGGCGCGCGCCGAGTTCAAGAACCCGATGTGGAGCCAGCGCGCCCTCGACCACCTCAAGCACGCGGTCGCCCTGGCGCCGGACTTCACCGAGGCCTGGGTGGAGCTCGCGAATTTCTGGGGGGCGCGCAACAAGCTCGACCGGCAGCGGCAATGCCTGGAGAAGGTCCTCGAGTACGACCCGACCAACCTCGACGTCAAGCTGGCGTTGTCCGCCATCAAGCGTCCCAAAGGCCTCAAGAAGCGCAGCTAGAGGACCGTGCCCTGGCTCCTCGACGGCAACAACCTGGCGCGCGGCGGCGCGCGCGAGGCGGTCCGCCGCGCCGCGCTGGGCGTCGCCAGGCAGGAACGCGTGCGCATCGTGGTCTTCTTCGATGGTGCGCCGCCGGCCGGGGGGAGTGCGACGGAGGTCCTGGGGCGCGTCGAGATCCGATACGCGCGGCACGCCGATTCCGCAATCGTGGCGTTCCTGCGCGGCGCCGGGCGCGGGTGGCGGCTCGCCACCGACGATCGCGCGCTGGCGCGCTCGGCTCGTGAGGCGGGCGCCGAGGTCGTGACTTCGGCCGCCTTCTGGGCGAAGTCGGAAGCGGCCGGCCCTCCCGAGCCGCCGGTGATCGCGGGCACGCCGGACGAAGAGGCGCGCTATTTCGCCGAAGCGGACCACCGGCTGCCCCGCGGGCCCGGGCGGGTCCCGCGGCGGAGAGGCCGCCGCGGCCGAGGCGTAGAATGAGAGCCGGCAGTGGAGGCGGCAGGCGCTCGCGTCCCGCTCCGGCGGGCCGAGGAAAGTCCGAACTCCTGATGGGAGCACGCTGGGAAACGCCCAGCCGCGGCAACGCGAGGGAAAGTGCCACAGAAAAGACACCGCCCCGCAGCGCGCGAGGTAAGGGTGAAAAGGTGGGGTAAGAGCCCACCGCTCGGCCGGCGACGGCCGGGGCATGGCAAACCCCGTGCGGAGCAAGGCCAAATAGGGGGATCGACGGGACCCATCCCCGGATCCGCCGCAAGGCGGGCGATTCCCGGGTAGGCCGCTCGAACCGGCCGGCGACGGTCCGGTCAGAGGAATGAGCGCCGCCCCGCCTCGTGCGGGGCACAGAATTCGGCTTATCGCCGCCTCAACTGCTGCGGGGGGCCTCCGGGCCCCCCGCCCTTTTTCCCCCGCGGTGCGCCGCCGATAGCGGACCATCTGCCGCGTTGCGGGAACATCGGCAGGCGGTGGCCAGCGCGATGGCAACCGCCCAGCCTGCCCCCGCTCGCGGTTGCCGAGGCGCATACGCCCGCGTCTCGCCCCCCACCCGATCCCCCGCGAGGTGCGCTCGGGCGGGCGAGGGCGCCCGCTCCCCGGACTTCCTCCTATCCGCCTGTGGCGCGGCCGCCCTCGGCCGCGCACCTTAGGCGTCTCGGCGTCACGGGCTGCGCGCCGTTGCGCTGGGAGGATCTGCAACGCCCGCGGTAGTACGTCCGCTAGAATCAGACGATGAGTGCGCGAGGGAGACCGCTGCCGGCGCCGCTGCGGCGGGGGGCGAGGATCGGCGTGATGGCGCCAGCAGGGCCGTGCGACCCCGCCGCGCTCGCGGCCGGCGTGAGCAGGCTGCGGGGCCTCGGGTTCGAGGTCGTCGTGGCGCCCAACGCGGAGACTCGCCTCGGGTACCTCGCGGGGACTGACGAGGAGCGGCTCGCCGGCCTCGATGCGCTGCTCGACGCGGGCGTCGAAGCGCTCGTGTCCGTCCGCGGGGGCTACGGCGTCATGCGGCTCTTGCAGGAGCTCCCCTGGACGAGACTGGCGGCGTGGCAGGGGTGGGTCGTCGGGTTCTCGGACATCACGGCGTTGCACTCGGCGCTCGCCACGCGCTTCCCGAGGTCGACGCTGCACGGGCCCATGGTTGCCTCGATCGGCCGCGACGAGCGGGCGGCCGAGATGGTGCACTCGTGGCTCACGGGGCAGGCGCCGGCGCGCCTCTTCGAGTTCGGTGCGGCCCGGGTCGTCCGGGCCGGCGTCGCGCGCGGCATCGCGGTGGGCGGCACGCTCTCGATCCTCGCGGCGCTGGCCGGCACGCCGTACGAGTCCGACTACAACGACGCCGTGCTGTTCCTCGAAGACGTCGCGGAGCCGCTCTACAGGCTCGATCGTTTGTTGACGCAACTCTTCCTCTCCTCTAGACTTGCCAACGTCAGGGCGATCGTGGTCGGGCGGCTGGCGCGCTGCGGCCGTGGCGAGGCAGGGTGGCGTGAGCGCTGGCGCGACCTCCTCCTGGGGTCCGCACCCGCCGGTGCGGTCGTGGTGGAGGGGCTTCCGTTCGGCCACGGGGGGTTGAACGTGCCGTTCCCGCTCGGCGTCGAGGTCGAGGTCAACACCGCTCGAGGCGAGGTCACCTGGGGAGGTGGGTGAGTGGCTAAGGTGCGCGTCGGCGGTGCCGAGAGCCATAAGCTCCAGGAGCTCCTCACGCGCCTCCCCGCAGGGTCGGTCGTGTTCCGGGAGGGCGAGCTTGGCCGTGAGATGTTCATCATCCAGAAGGGGCGCGTGCGCATCTCGCTCCAGATCGGCGGCAAGGAGCGCGAGGTCGCGGTACTCGAGAAGGGCGACTTCTTCGGTGAGATGGCTCTGCTCGACCAGTCTCCGGCGCGCTCGGCGACCGCTACGGCCATGGACGACGTCGAGCTGCTGCAACTCCGCAGCACGGACCTCGATCACCTGCTGCGACGCAAGCCGGAGATCGCGATCCGCATGATGATGAAGCTGTCCGAGCGGCTCCGCGAGAGCAACCGGCGGTTCGAAGAGCTCGGGGCGCGCACCGAGCTCGCGGCGCTGCAACCGGTGGCCGCGAGTCAGGGCGTCGAAGCGCACTGCCTGCTGGCGCACGACCTCTCCGGGCGGTTGTTCCCGATCCGGCCCGCCGGCGACACGACGATCGGCCGCCACGATCCCGTCACCGGCGTGACGCCCGACGTGGACCTCAGCCACCTCGACCCCGAGCGCACGGTGTCGCGCCGCCACGCCACCATCCGGATCGAGGGCGAGAAGCTCACGATCACGGAAACCAACGCCTCCACGAACGGCACCTTCGTGAACGGGGTCAAGCTCGAGCCGCTCAAGCCGTTCCCCCTCCTCGGCGGCAACGTCGTCCAGCTCGCCCTCGTCACCCTGCGGCTTCACGTCGTCATCCCGGGCGGATGAGGCTCGTCCTCGGCAGCCCCCTGTCGGCGGTCGCGGGCGTCGGCGCCGCCGCCGAACGCGCACTTGCATCCGAAGGCCTGGCCACCGTGAGCGACCTTCTCTGGCACCTCCCGCACCGGTACGAGGATCGCTCCAACCCGCGGAGGATCGACAGCCTGACGACGCCGGACGTCGCGGTGACCGTCGGGGGCCGGATCGTGCAGGTCGTCGAGCGGCGCGCTCGCAACCGGCGCATGCGCATCGTCGAGGCGATGGTCGATGACGGCACCGGTTCTCTCCCGGTCGTCTGGTTCAACCAGCGGTACGTCGCCCCGACGCTCCGGGAAGGCGGACGCATCTGGCTCTACGGGACGCTGAAGCCGGCTCGAAGCGGGTGGGGGCTCCAGCTCATGGCGCCCGAGTGGGAAGTCGAGGACGAGGACACCGAGCCGGTGCACCTCGGGCGGATCGTTCCGATGTACCGCCGGGCCGGCAGCTTGAGCGGCAGGCGCCTGCGGGCCCTGGTCGCGCGGGTGTTGGACGGGATCGGCGAGATCGACGACCCGATGGCCGGCTTCCTGCCCGCCGATCTCGGGCTGCCGCCCCTCGGCGAGGCGCTGCGGCTCGCGCACTTCCCCCGCTTGGTCGGGTCCGAGGCGGCCGTCGACACGCTCGCTCCCGAACTGGCGCAGCGCCGCACCCCCGCGCACCGCCGGCTGGCGTTCGAGGAACTGGTCGCGCTGGCCGTCGTGCTCGAGCGGGACCGCGGCCGCCGCCGGCGCCAGCGCGCGGCGAGCTGCACGGTCACCGACGAGATCAGGGAGCGCGCGCGCCGTGTGTTGCCGTTCCACCTCACCGAGGCGCAGCGCCGGGTGCTGGCCGAGATCGTCGCGGACCTCCAGCGTCCGTTCCCGATGGCGCGGCTGCTCCAGGGCGACGTCGGATCGGGCAAGACGATCGTCGCCGCCCTCGCGACCCTGGTTGCGGTCTCGTCCGGCCATCAGGCGGCCTGGCTGGCGCCGACCGAGCTGCTCGCCCAGCAGCACCACCTCACGCTGACGCGTCTGCTGGCCGGGACCCCGTTCGCCCCCGAGCTGCTGATCGGCTCGGTGCCCGCGAAGGAAAAGCGCCGCATCGCGCAAGCGCTCGCGGACGGGAGCGCCCATTTCGTCGTCGGTACGCACGCCCTCATCGAGAACACGGTGGTGTTCGGGCGCCTCGGGCTCGCGGTCATCGACGAGCAGCACCGTTTCGGCGTCGCACAGCGCCAGGCCCTGCTCGAGAAGGGCGAGTCGCCGCACCTGCTCGTAATGACCGCCACGCCGATCCCGCGCTCGCTCGCGCTCTCGCTCTACGGCGACCTCGAGGTCTCGCTCCTCGACGAGATGCCGCCCGGGCGCACCCCGGTTCGCACGGTGCTGCGCGACGACGGCGCGCGTTTGAAGCTCGCGGAGTTCATCCGCAAGGAGGTTGCCGGCGGCGGCCAGGCCTACTGGGTGTTCCCTCTCATCGAGGAGTCGGACACGATCTCGGCACGGGCCATCGCGACCCACGTGCGTGCGGTACGGCAGGCGCTTCCCGGCGTCCGGGTCGAGGTCGTGCATGGGCGGACGCCTGCGGCTGAGCGCGAGGACGTCATGGCCGCCTTCGCGGCCGGCGAGGTCGGCGTCCTCTGCGCCACCACCGTGATCGAGGTGGGCGTGGACGTGGCGAACGCGTCGGTCATGGTCATCGAGAACGCCGAGCGGTTCGGCCTCGCCCAGCTCCACCAGCTCCGCGGTCGTGTCGGGCGCGGCCGTCGCCGCTCGTTCTGCGTGCTCCTGGTGGGGACGGCGTGCTCGCCCGAGGCGCGGTCCCGTCTCGAGGCGCTCGCCGAGACCAACGACGGCTTCCGAATCGCGGAGGAGGACTTCCGGCTCCGCGGGCCGGGCGAGTTCACCGGCTTGCGCCAGTGGGGAAGGCCGGAGTTCCAGGTCGCGAGCCTCTGGGTGCACAGGCGAGAGCTGGAAGCGGCGCGGGCGGTTGCCGCCCGCGCGGCGGCTGCGGGGCAGCTCGAGGCCCTTGCGAGAGCGGTCGTCTGCCCTGCCGGGGTTGCGCCTGCCGTACCGCTGGCCTGACGCCGCCGCGAGTCGGACCGGGGCGCCGCGCCGAGATTGGGCTAGAATCGCCGGAATGGCCAACGCCGAGCACCTGCGCCTCCTGGGCACGGCGGACTGGGACCGTTGGCGCGCCGAAAACCCGCGCATCATCCCGGACCTCGTCGAGGCGGAGCTCGCCGGCGCCGATCTCAGGCGCGCCGACCTCTCGAGGGCGGTGCTGACGCGGGTGAACCTGCGGGGCGCCAACCTGGCCGGCGCGTCGCTGGCCAACGCACAGGTCGAGGGCGCGTTGCTCGCCGGCGCCTCGCTGGACGGCGCCGACTGCAGCGGGGTCCGGTTCGATCTGCTCGAGGTGCGCGACTGCTCGATGCGTCACGCGGTTTTCGCGGGCGCGACGTTCCGGGGCGCCGACTTCACGGGCAGCGACCTCTCGGAGACGAACTTCAACCAGGTCAGCCTCGAGGGCGCCGTGCTCGAGGGCGTCAACATGACCGGTGCGGATCTCACCGGCGTCTCCTTCCGGGGCGCACGCCTCGACCGCGCCTGTCTGGCCGGCGCGACGCTCGTCGGCGCGAACCTCGAGGGCGTGTCGCTCGCGGGCAACGATCTCACCGGCGCCAACCTGGAGGGGGTCGAGGCGACGCGGGTCCAATTCCCCGGCGCCAACCTCTCCGGCGCGCGACTGGTGAACGCCAAGCTGCGCGAGGGGAACTTCCTGCGCGCCGAGCTTCGGGGCGCCGAGTTCGACGGCTCGGACATCAGCCACACGACGTTCCGTTCCGCCAACCTCGAGGGCGCCCGGATCATCAACTGCGACGCTCAGGCGGCCGACTTCCGCGAGGCCATGTTGCTGGGAACGGAGCTCAACGGCGTCCAGATGGCGGCCTCGCAGCTCGCCGGGATCGACTTCCGGTCGCCGAAGCTCGGCCACGTGTCCCTGGTCCGCGCCAACCTCACCGGCGCGACGTTCATCCAGTGCACCCTCCGCCAGTTCCGTTTCGACCAGGCTCGACTCGAGGGCGCGGACATGCGCGAGGTGAACCTCGAGGGCGCTCGGCTGGACGGCGCGAACCTGACGGGCGCGAACCTGCGGGGAAGCAGGCTCCGGCAGGCGTCTCTCGTGGGCGCGGTCGCGGTCGACGCGGACCTCTCCGGGTGCGACCTGATCCTGGCCGACCTCCGGGACGCCGACCTCTCGCGGGCCGACCTGCGGTTCACCCGCCTGGTGGGGGCCAACTGCCGCAAGGCGAAGTTCCGCTTCGCGGACTGCCGCAAGGCCGATTTCACGAAGGCGGCCGTCGGGAGCGCGAACTTCTGGGGCGCGCTGATCGGCGGCGCGCGCATGCCGATCTCCGCCCTGCACTGGCGGATCGGCCGGGTGTTCACGGCCGTCCTGTCCGCCAACCAGCGCAAGCGCCAGGAGAAGGAGAAGCGGGAGCAGGAGCGGCGGATCCGGGAAACCGTGCGGTTGGTGCAAGACATCGAGGAAAAGGACCCGCGGATGCGACGCCAGGCCCAGCGCGCGGCGCGAACCCCAGCCCTAACCGAGAGAGACCGGGGGCAGCGGCAGCCTCGCGTCGAGCAGGGCGGTCGCCGCCGTCTCGGCAAGCTCGCCGGGGAGCGCGCCGCCGCGAGTGCCGCCCCAGCCGGCAAGGCGGGCCGCGGCACGCTCCAGGAGGACGCGCGCCGGCCGGTCGCGGCCGCGCTCGACCTGGCAGGCGGCGGCGGCCAGCATGATCAGGCCCTGGACCCACCGCCTTTCGTCGCCCTCGCGGCCGTGCCAAACCCGCTCCCACCGCTCGTGGGCCTCCCAGTAGCGGCCGGCCCGGTACTCGGCAAGGCCTTCCGCCAAGGCCGACTCGAGGTCGGGCCGCTCAGGCAAAGAACACCCAGCTGACGACGGCCAGCACCGGCAGGAGGACCGGGAATCGTGAACCGCGCGATGTAGCCGAGGAACGAGGGCATGTCGACCCCGGCGCTCGCCGCGATCGAGCGGACCATGAAGTTGGGTGCGTTGCCGATGTAGGTGCCGGCGCCCATGAAGACCGCGCCGGTGGCGATCGCCCGGAGGTAGGCTGGGTGGCCGGCGATGAGGGCGAGGAGCGCCGCGCCCTCCGGTTCGCCCGGGTGGAGTCGGCCGACCGCGGTCGACAAGAACGTCAGGTACGTAGGTGCGTTGTCGAGGACGGTGGAGAGGCCGCCGGTCGCCCAGAAGAACGCGGCCGGGGTTCCGACGGAGCGGACCATGAACGCGAGGGCGCCCGCCTCGCCCGCAGCCAGCATCCTGAGTACCGGAGTCATCGTGACGAAGATGCCCGCGAACACGATCGCCACCTCGCGAATCGGCTCCCAGGTGTGCTCGTTCCGCGCCCTCGTCTCGTGCCGCGTGGTCAGCCACGAGGCGGCGGCCATGGCGATGAGGACCGCGTCGCGAACGAGGTGCTGCAGCCCTATCGGGACCCCGAGCAGCGAGACCTCGCCCGGGCGCCAGATCCCGGAGAGCATCACCGCGGCGAGCACGCCCGCCAGGAACACCAGGTTGTGCGAGCCTTCGATGCGTACGGGCTCGTGGCGTCCTTCCGGGTGGGCGCGGGCGTCCGGAGCCTCCCGCCGCCAATGCCAGGAGTCGAGGCCGATGTAAGCGGCCAGAGTCAGCGCGGTCGCGAGGGCGGTGGGCCGCCAGAGCGTGAGCGTCCACAGGAACGGGACGCCGTGGAGGAATCCGAGGAACAGGGGCGGGTCGCCGAGAGGCGTGAGGGCCCCGCCGATGTTCGCGACGAGGAAGATGAAGAAGACGACCGTGTGGGCCCTGTAGCGCCGCCTGCGGTTGGCCCGAAGCAACGGGCGGATGAGCAGGACCGAAGCGCCGGTGGTGCCGACGCAGGAGGCCAGCGGCACGCCGATCAACATGATCGCGGCGTTGACGGCCGGCGTTCCGCGCAGCGTGCCGCGGACATGGATGCAGCTTCCGATCGAGAACAGCGAGGCGAGCAGGATCACGAACGGGAGGTAATCGGCCACCGCGACGTGAACCAGGGCCTCCACGGCTGGGCGCCGGAAGACGGCCACGAACGGCACCGCCATGACGCCGGCCCAGACCGCCACCACCGCCGGAAAGCGGTGATGCCAGAGCCGCGGCGCGACCAGGGGCAGCAGCGCAATCGAAACCAGAAGCCCGGCGAAGGGGAGGGCGCTCCACGCGGGCAGCGCCCGCCCGAGATCCGATTCGCCCGAGGCGGCAGTCGCGACCCCTGGCGCCCAGAGGACGACTGCGGCCGTGCTCAGGCCGACGACCGTTCGCAGGTGTCGCGTACTCTTCGCGGTTCGCCCCCGGCTGCCGAAGCGGCGCCGAGGAGGCTAGCACAGCGACGTCGGGGCCGTAGGCGGGGCGGGAGGGGACCGCTCGTCCGTGGCAGCGGTACGATAGCGGTCCAGGAGGGGACATGATCCCGATCCTCGACAGCGCGGCGATGCGAGAGGCCGACCGGGTCACCATCAACGAGCTCGGCTTGCCCGGACTCGTCCTCATGGAGTCGGCCGCGACGGCCGTGACCGAGGTCCTGACCGAAGGGTGGGGGGAGGCGGGACGCGTCGTCATCGCGTGCGGTCCGGGGAACAACGGCGGCGACGGTCTCGCCGTCGCCCGGCAGCTGCGGTGCAGGGGGTTCGAAGCCGTTGTCGCGCTGGTGGCGGCCCGCCGCGAGCTGTCCGGCGACGCCGCCGTGCAGCTCGAGCTCGCACGGCGGTTCGGGGTACCCGTCCTCGACTGCTCGCGTTCGACCGCGGTGCGGTTTGCGGAGGCGTTGGCCGGCGCCGGGGTCGTGGTGGACGCGCTGTTCGGGACCGGTCTCGACCGTCCGCTCGGAGGACGATGGGCCGAGGCCGTGCGGGCCATCAATGCCGCCGGCCGTCCCGTCGTCGCGGTGGACATCCCCTCGGGACTGCAAGGCTCGCGGTCGAGCGTCTCCGGGGAGTCCGTCGACGCCGATACGACCGTGACGTTCGCGGCGCCCAAGCTCGCGCACGTGCTCCCTCCTGCGTGTTGGCGTTGCGGCGACGTCGCGGTCGCCGAGATAGGCATTCCGTCCTGGGTCGTTGCCGCCCAGGCCACGCTCGCGCTCCTCGAGGCCGAGGACGTGGCCTCGTGGCTGCCGCACCGCGCACTCGACGCCCACAAGGGCCGCTTCGGGCATCTCCTCGTGGTCGCCGGCCGCGAGGGGCGGGCGGGCGCAGCGGCGCTGGCCGCCCGCGCTGCGGTGACCCTCGGTTCCGGCCTCGTGACCGTCGCGACCGCTCGAGGCGCCGTCGGGGCGGTCCAGTCGCTGGTCCCCGAAGCCATGGTGGACCCGCTCCCTGCGGGGACGGACGGTGCGGTGACGGGCGAGGGGATAGACGCTTCGCTTCAGAAGGCGTCGGCGGTCGCGGTCGGACCCGGGCTGGGAACCGGCGAGGGTCCGCGGCGCCTCCTCTCGGCGATCCTCGGCGGCTGGCGCGGACCGCTGCTCCTCGACGCCGACGCGCTCACCCTGCTGGGCCGGGACCTGAAGGCCCTCAAGCGCCGCTCGCCGCCGCCGATCCTCACGCCGCACCCGGGCGAGCTGGCAAGGCTCCTCGGCGTCACGACCGGCGACGTGACGGACGACCGGCTCGCGGCGGCGAGAAAGGCCGCGGTCGCGAGCGGCGCCGTGGTGCTGGCGAAGGGCGCGCGCACGGTCATCGTCGGAGGCGACGGGTGGGACCTGGTGAACCCGACCGGGTCGGCCGGCCTCGCGTCGGGAGGTGCGGGCGACGTCCTCACCGGCGCGATCGGTGCCTTCCTGGCGCAGGGCGTCGGAGCGCGCGAAGCGGCCGGGCTGGGCGCGTTCCTGCACGGCCGGGCCGCCGAGTTGGCCGGTGCGCGGTTTCCCGGCGCCGTGCCCGCAGCCGCTCTGGTCGAGCACCTGGCCGCTGCCGAGGCCGAGGCTCGAGCCTGACATGAGTGCCCGAGCGATCGGCGCGCCTCAGGCGCTCCCCGACGCCCCCGCGACCGAAGCCCTCGGCGCCCGCCTCGCGCCGCTGTTGGCGCCCGGCGACCTGCTGCTCCTGGAGGGGCCGCTCGGGGCAGGGAAGACGACGCTCGTACGCGGCCTCGTCGCGGCGCTCGGGGGCGATCCCTCCGAGGTGTGCTCGCCGACGTTCGTCCTGCTCGAGACGTACGCGGTCGCCTCGCCGACGATCGTCCGGGTCCACCATGCGGACCTCTACCGTCTGCGCGGCCGGCCCGGCGCGCCGCTCGACGAGGTCGGCCTGGGGGACGTCCTCGACGACGCCGCGGGGGTGACGGCGGTCGAGTGGCCGGAAGAGTGGGCGTGGCTCGGGGGCTTCGCCGCGCGGGTGCTTCGGGTGCGTCTCGAGTACCGTGAGGACGCTCGGCGCGCGCTCGTGGAGTGGCTCGGCGGGGACCAAGGTAGCTAAGAGTGAAGAGTGAAGAGTGAAGAGTTCAAAGGCGAATATCCCCAACCGGGTCACCGGCACTCGCGTGGAGGACTACCTTCTGGTTCTGTTGAATTTCAACTCTTAACTCTTAGCTAATCAGGCACGATAATAGTTGACAAATGGCGGGGCAGAGCCGATATTGTCGGCATGGAAACCCGAGACGCTCGCTCGCTTCCTGGAGTGGCGCAAGAGGACCTGCGGAAGAAGGCCGTGGCTGCGGTGCTGTCGGGGATGAGCCAGGCCGAGGCGGCGCGGGTGTTCGGGGTCAGCCGGTACTCGGTGATCAAGTGGCAGAGGGCGTTTCGGGAGGGTGGTGAGGAGGCGCTGGGGGCGCGGCGGCGGGGTCGGCGCAAGGGGCAGGGCGCGGCGCTGACCGGGCGTGAGGCGGTACGGGTGGTGGAGTGGATCCGGGGGCGATGCCCTGAGCAGCTGAGGCTTCCGTTCGCGCTGTGGACGCGGGAGGCGGTGCAGGAGTTGATCGAGGAGCGGATCGGGCCGCGGTTGGCCCTGACCACGGTTGGCAAGTACCTGAGGAGTTGGGGGTTCACGCCGCAGAAGCCAGTACGCAGGGCCTACGAGAGGAATCCGGTGGCGGTCCAGAGGTGGCTGACGGCGACCTATCCGGCGATTCGAGCGAGGGCGAAGGCCGAGGGGGCTGAGATCTACTGGGGCGACGAGATGGGGCTGCGGTCGGACCATCAGGCTGGGACGAGCTTCAGCCCGAAGGGGCAGCTTAGCTCTTAACTCTTGACTCACCACTCGCCCCGAGACCGCGGATTCGTCCGGCGCAGCAGGGTCTCGGGCGGTCAGCGCTTGAAGAACCCGGTCTGAGGCTTTTCCGGGGCGATCTTCGCGGCGCCGGCGAGCTGCTGGTTCAGGTCCCGGATTCGCTCGTTGAGCTTCTCGATCCGGCTGTCCGCCTCGCGGGCCAAGCGGTCCTTCTCCGCGCGCGCCGCCTCCATCTGGTTGCGGAGCTCGGCGGCCGTCGTGCTGACGGTTGAAAGCTCCTGCCTGGCGGCCGCGAGATCGCCCTGGAGCTGGGCGAGCGTTTCGTCCTTCTCGAGCGTGCGCTGCTTCCAGCGCTCCTCCTGCTCCTCGTAAAGGCGTTTGATCTCGATGAGCTCCACGATACTGGCAAAGTCGGCGGGCGACGGCGCCATGCTGCCCTCCCGCTGCGCCTCTTCGATCTGTGGAAACAGCTTGCGCAGCTTCAGTGAAAGGTCGTCCGGGTCGAGCGACTTCTCCCGGGCCGTGTCGTAGCTGATGACCCCGTTGGCGAGCAGCGCGACGAGGCTCTGGTTCATGCTCTGCATGCGGAAATAGGCGACGGAGTTCTCGATCTCGTCGTGGATCTCCTTGATCTCGCCGTGTTCGATGTGGCTCGAGATCTTCGGGGAGTTGACCAGGATCTCGACCGCCGGGACCAGGCCCTGGCCGTCCGGCCGGTTGACGAGCTGCATCGAGACCACGGCCCGCAGCACCTGCGCGAGCTGGGAGCGCACCTGGCCCTGCTGGTCCGGCTGGAAAAGATCGATGATCCGGTCGATCGTCTGGCTCGAGTTGTTGGTGTGCAGCGTCGAGAAGACCAGGTGCCCGGTCTCGGCGGCGGTGATCACCGTGGAGACCGTGTCGAGGTCGCGCATCTCGCCGACCATGATCACGTCGGGATCCTGGCGCATCGTGTTGCGGAGCGCCTCGTGGAACGCCGGGGTGTCGGTGCCGACCTCGCGCTGCGAGATCGTGGCCATGTGATCGGTGAACAGGAACTCGATCGGGTCCTCGATCGTCACGACGTGACAGGACCGCGTGCGGGCGATGTCCTGGATGATCGCCGCGAGCGTCGTCGACTTGCCCGAGCCCGTGGGCCCGGTGATGAGCACGAGCCCGGCGGGGAGGTCGGCGAACGTGCCTACGACCTCGGGAAGGAGAAGCTCATCGTAGTTCTTGATGTCGAACGGGATGCGGCGAAACACCGCGGCGATCGAGCCGCGCTGCTGGTAGAAGTTGCAGCGGAAGCGCGCGACCCCGGCCACCCCGTAGCCGAGGTCCACCGACTGGTTCTCCTCGAACTTCTTCCGCTGCCACGGGTTGAGGAGCGGCAGCACCATGTCCTCGATGTCCTTGGGCTTGAGCGCGACGGACTTGATGGGAACGAGCTTGCTCTGCAGCCGCAGGAGGGGAGGCCGGGTCGGCTTGAGATGGAGGTCCGATGCGCCCTTCTTGGTCATGAACCTGAGAAGGTCGTCGAGCCCCAGCGTTGACTCCATGCTGCGAATCTAGCATCGCCCGCCGATCACGGTCAACGAGCGCCGGTCCGCGCCATGTAGCGGAGGGCCTGCCCGCGCGTCCGTACGTCGCCCCGCGCCCGGGCTCGGCGCAGGGTTAGGACGGCCTCGGCGCGAAGCGGCCCAGGGGCCAGCCCGAGGAGGCGCGCGATCTCGTCGCCGGAGAGAAGGGGAGCACGGGCATCGAAACGCCGCCGCCAGCGGAGGAGCGCCGACGCACGGGCCGTCGGTTCCGGCGCCGCGAGGTCGGCGCGGGCCACCGCCCAAGCGAGCGCGGGCTCGAGCAGCTCGCCGGCCGCCGCCGCCAGTTCCCGCTGGAGAGCGGGGTCGACGGCGAACGCCGCCACGAAACGCTCTCCGAGCGCGGCGCCGTCCGCGGCTCGGGCGGCGGCGCGGGACGGCCAGCCGGCGGTGGCGAGCGCCGTTGCCGCGGCTTCGGGCCGCCAGGCCGCGGGGAAGCCGGCGGCCGGGGCGCCGAGAACCGCTGCCGCGACGTCGTCGGCCCCACGGGCCAGCGGGCCGCGGCCCGACCGCAGGCGGCTGAGAGCGCCGGCGAGGCGGGCGAGGTCCCGAACGTGCTCGTACCCGTCCCACGTCGCCGACAGGGCCCCCAAGACGCCGATGCGTGCGGCGGTAGCCAGGGCGCGGCCGGCGCCCGGTCCGGCGAGCGTGGCCCTCAGCTCGCTCGTGACGCGCTCGCGGGCGACGCGGCGCAGGCCGGGGGCCGCCGACGCGAGGAGGCCCTCGGCTTCGGCCGTGAGCCGGAGCTGCGGGTGGGTCGCCAGGAGGCGGATCCCCCGCAGAACGCGGAGCGGGTCCTCGGTCAGGTTCTCCGGCCGCACCACGCGCAGCCGCCTCGCGGCCAGGTCGTCGAGGCCGCCGACGAGGTCGAGCAGCGGGCCGCGGGGCAGGCGCCAGAAGAGGGCGTTGATCGTGAAGTCGCGTCTCGCGATGTCCCGGGCGATGCCGTCGGCGATGCCCCAAACGTCCACCTGGCGGCCGGGTCCGGCCACGCGCCAGGTCACCAGCGGCGGTCGCCCGAGCGGGAAACAGCGCCCGCCTCCGTGCCGGGCCAGCGCCGCCGCGGTCTTCGCCGGATCTCCGGTGACGGCGAGGTCGAGGTCATGGGTGGGAAGCCCGAGAAGCCTGTCGCGGAGCGACCCGCCGGTGAGGAACGCCTGGCCCGCGGCGGCCGAGAGCTCGACCCCCCGCAGCGTTCTCGAGGCGAGCAGCTTCTGCGCCGCCTCGGGACCGGTCACCCTTCCCCCGTCCACAGCGGGAGCTCGACGAAGAACCGGCTTCCGGACCCCGGGTCGCTCTCGGCCCACACCCTCCCGCCCATGGCGAGGACCAGCCGGCGCACGATGGCGAGTCCGAGCCCGGCCCCATCGGAGAGGTGGTTGCCGGGCAGGCGGACGAACTCGTCCCAGATGCGGGGCAGCGAGTCGGCCGAGATGCCGACGCCGGTGTCGCGGACGCACAGCAGCGCACGGTCGCCGTTGCGCGACGTAGTCACGGCGACCTCGCCGCCCGGCCGTGTGTACTTGAGGCCGTTCTCGACCAGGTTGCGGAGCACCTGGCGAAGGCGGTCGGGGTCGGCGCGCACGGCCATGTCGTCCGAGACCCGGCCTTCGAGAGCGACCCGGGCGGCCGTGGCGACGGGCTGAAGCTCGTCGAGCACCGCACCGATGACCCCCGCGCTGGAGACGGCGCCGAGCGCCATCGGCAGCCGGGCGGCGTCGAGCGCCGCCAGGTCGAGCAGCTCGTCGATGAGGCGCTGGAGGCGCTGGGCGCCGTGCGCCGCCGCCGCGAGGAACTCGCGTTGCTGGACGGACAGCCCGGCGGCCAGGTCGTCGTTGAGGGTGTCCAGGTACGACCGCAGGATCGAGAGCGGCGTCTTGAGCTCGTGGGCGGCGTCGGAGACGAACCGGTCCCGGACCCGGGCGTACTCCGCGAGCAGGGCGTTGGCGTCCTCGAGCTCGCGCAGCTTCTGGGCGAGCGTTTCGCGGATCGCACGCTCGTGGGCGCGGCGCCTGGCCTCGGGGTGGGGTTCCATCAGGATCAGGCGCCGTTCGTTGCCGAGTTTTGTCGACCACCCGAGGACCCGCAGCTCCCCCTTCTTGCCGACCACGCGAGCTTCCCAACGCGACGTGGCCCCCGCCCAGGGCTGGTCCGGCCGGAAGCGGAGCTGGAGAGGGTCATCGGGGGCGGCCGGTTCCCTCCCGCGAACGAGCCAGAGCGCGCGGGCGTTCGCGTGCACGATCCGGCCGCCGGCGTCGACGAGGCAGGCGGGGATCGGAAGGAGCTTCAGCAGCGCCGCGGCGTCGGTCGAGCTCGCCGCCGGTGCGGGCATGCCGAGCTGCGCCGCGACCTCGGCGCGAGGGAGGCGCGCCAGCCGGTGGACGAGCAGGTGTGCGGCCAGGGTCGCAAACGCGACGCGATCCGGCGTGGCGGGTTCGAAGAACGAGACCTTCATGACGGCCGGCTCGACGCCGGGGCTCGCCACGAAGATCGGGAACGCGGCCACGCCCGTGACGCCGGCGGCCCTGATCACGCGCAGGGCGCCCTTGAACTCCGGGGCCGTGTCGACGTCGGCCGCGACGTAGGGAGCGACGGTGCGCCGCACCTCGAGCAGCTCCGGGTATCTCTCGGCGTCGATGAGGATGTCGTGGGTCTCGTGGTCGGCCGAGCTCGCGAACACCCGCCACCGTCCGACGGCCTCCGGGACCAACACCGAGACCCGGCTCGCCTGGACCGCCTGCGCGACGCGCAGGAGCACGTTCTGGAGCAGCGAGACGACGCCGCTCCCCGACAGCAGGTCGATCGCCAACCCGCCTGCGAGAACGATGCGCTCGGCGGAGAGCGCCGTACGGGCCTCGCGACAGACGGGGCAATCCGCCGGCTCCCGCGGCTGGAACCAGGTGCTGGTTGAGATCGCTTCGGCCATCGGCGTCGCACGCGTTGCGGCCGCAGGTTAGCACGCGGGCGCGCATCCGAGAGCTGCCGTCGCGAGCGCCGTCCGCGCCGAGCCGAATCGCCGCGGCTCGCGTGTTAGGATCGGCCCGTGCCCAGCACGGCCCGGTCTGAGACGGTGAGCCCGCGGGCGCGCGGGATCGGCCCCGCCACGCTCCCGCCCGCCTGGAGGACGACGGCAGGACGCCTCGTCGCGTCGTGCGGCCTCCGGTCGCGAGGCTAGCCCGGTGACGGCGGCTGCCATCCTCCTTGCGGCCGTGCTGGCCGGGGACCAACCGGTCCAGGCACTGCTTCCCGACGGTGCCCGGGTGGAATGGAGCCGCGGCCAGACCCCGATCCTGCTCGTGCTGCCGCGCCCCGGAGAGGGTTGGACGAGGTTGGCCGGCCGGCTCACCGGTGCGAGCAGTCGAGCGGGTGAGCTCAAGGCGGGCAACGACGCGGTCGCGATGCCCCTGGAAGGGGTGCGGGTCAGGGTCCCGTGGGACCTGCTCCGGGGCGAGCTCAGGCTGGCGTGCGCGCTCGCCCTCTTCCCGTTGGACCACCCGGGTCCGGCCGGGTGGGAGCACGAGGTCGTGGCGCCGTGGGGCGGGGACGGGGAATCGTGGTGGGAGCTGTCCGACTGGTTCTGCGGCGACGGCGCCCGCTATCCGCGCCTTCGCGACGCTAATCCGGCGATCGGCCTGTTCCCGGCGCGCGGGAGCAGGATCCTGATCCCGGCCGAGCTGCTGCGGCGGGAGTTCCGGGCGGCCGTGGCCGCGACGGCCGGGAAGCCGGCGCCCGCGGCCTCGCGGACGGCGCACGCGGCGCCCTCCGCAGCGCCGCCGCCCGCCGGGCCGCCGACGCAGCCGACCGTTGCGCCGCCGACGCCGGTAGCGGTCCCCGTCGCTGCGGCTGCGGAGACCTCGCAGCCTGGCGCCCTGCTCGAGTACCACCGCGGCGAAGCGGTCTATCGCTTGCGGCCGGGCGAGGCGCTGTACTCCGCGGTCGTTGTGCGCTTCACGGGTCAGCTCCATGCCGCCGATGTCAACGCGACCGCGTCCGAGATCGCGAGGCTGTCCGGCATCACCGACGTCACGGCGATCCCTGTCGGATTCCCGGTCCGCATCCCGTTCGACCTCATCCTCCCCGAGTTCCTGCCGGTGGGGAACCCCCGCCGGGTCGCTTGGGAGAGGGGCCGCGAGGAGCTGGCCGCGATCAAGCGCGTCATCCGGGCCGCGAACCTCAACGGCATCCACGTGATCCTGGATGCCGGCCACGGCGGTTCCGACACGGGTGCGATCGCCGGTACGGTCTGGGAGAGCACCTACGCCTACGACGTGATGAGCAGGCTCAAGCGCGTGCTCGAAGAGCAGACGAAGGCAACGGTGTGGACGACCGTCCAGGACCCGGCGTTTGCCGGAAGCAACCTGGAACGGGACGTCCTCCCGGTGGCCCGGAACCAACGTCTGCTCGTAGACCCGCCCTACGACCTCGCCGACGCGACCACCGGCGTGACGCTGCGCTGGATCCTGGCGAACGCGATTCTCAGCCGCCTCGTCAAGCAGAAGGTCAACCCGGAGAGGGTGGTCTTCGTGTCGCTCCATGCGGACTCGTTGCACCCGGCGATCCGCGGCCTGATGGTGTACGTCCCGTCCCGTGCGCTGCGCGGCTCCAGCGGGCCGTGGCAGCGCGCGGCGTTCGACTGCCGGGAGACGCGCACCCTGACCCCGCCGCGTTTCCCGCCGGCGTTCCGGTCACGCGCCGAGGCGCTCTCCGAACAGCTCGGCCGGGCCATCGTGAGGTCGGCGGAACGGTTCTCCGTGCCGGTCCACCCCTACGATCCGGTGCGGTCCTCGGTGCTGCGCGGCGGATCGCGATGGGTCCCGGCCGTGCTGAGGTACAGCCTGGTCCCCACCGCCGTCCTCATCGAGATCTGCAACCTCAACAACGACGAGGACAGGCAGCTCCTGCTGAGCTGGAGATTCCGCGAGAAGCTGGCGCACGCGATCGCGGCGGGTCTCGCGGAGGGGTTCGCCCGGTGAGTTGGAGGGCGCTTTGCGGACTCGCCGTCGCGGTGATCGCGATCTCCTTCGGCGCGCCGCTCGCTCGCCTGACCGACGCCGCGCCGCTCGCGGTCGCCATGTGGCGGATGACCCTCTCCGCCGCGATCTTGACGCCGTTCGCCGTGGCTCGCGGCGTCGGCGTTCCGCGGCGCCACCGCCCGGCTGCGCTGCTGGCGGCTCTTCTCCTCGGGTTGCACTTCGGCCTCTGGATCCCCTCGCTGTGGCTTACCAGCGTCTCGGCCTCGGTCGTTCTGGTGACGACGCAGCCGATGTGGATCCTGGTTCTGTCGCGGAGGTTCCTCGGGATTCCGGTGGCGGGCCGCAACGTCGCGAGCCTGGTCCTCGCCCTCGCGGGCGTCGCGATCATCGCCGGCGGGGACTTCAGGTTGTCCGCCAGGGCGCTGCTCGGCGACGCGATGGCGTTGGCCGCGGCGGCGTGCATGGCCGGCTACCTCATCGTCGGAAAGCGGCTGCGTCACGACGTTCCGCTCGCGAGCTACCTCGCGGTCGTCTACGCGGGCGCCGCCGTCGCGCTCATCGCCGCGGTCGCCGTGACCGGAGTCCAGCCGTGGCCGGCGACCCGCCTCGCCTGGTTGCCGCTGCTCGGCATGGCCCTCGGTCCTACCCTGACCGGACATACGCTGTTGAACTGGGCCCTGGCGCACACCGAGGCGTACCGGGTCAACCTCGCGGTGCTGCTCGAACCGGTCCTGGCTTCGGGTTGGACCTGGCTTTTCATCGGTGAGGTCCCGCCGCTTCACGTGGTGCCCGGCGCCGCGCTCGTGCTGGGCGCGTTGGCGCTCGAGTACGCACCGCGGCCGGCGGCCGGTTGAGGTCGCCCGGGCCGGCTCGCACACCGGCGCCCGCAGCGGCGCGGGGCGGGGCTCTCTACTCGATTGTGAAGTTGAAGGAAGCGAGTACGTTTCCGCTCGAGTCCCGGGCCTCCAGGCGCCACGGTCCCGCCATGTTCTTCGCCACAGTGACGTTGGACCAGGTGCGCCAACGTGCCGCCTTGACCGGCAGTTCGGCGCGGCCCAGCTCCCTGTCGCGGAAGAACCAGACGTGGACGATCTTGTCGGAGACGTTGGTCACCTGCGAGAACCCCCAGAGCGTACCGACGCTCGAGGGGAACCTCACGTTCGCGCCCTCGCACGAGTTGTCCTGGATGGCCGTGCAGACGACGACGGTGGCCGCAGGGGTGTCCGCGGCAACGGCCGGGACGGCGACAAGGGCTAAGAGCAGGGCGAGACAAGAAACCGCAGTTCTCATCTTCTACCCCCTTCCGCGATCATCGTAGCGCAACTCGGCGGGCGAGGGGTAGGACCGCGGCCGAGGGCTGTCCGGGGTCACTTCACGGCGAACTTGACGGTCGCCAGCACGGCGCCGGCCGGGTCGCGGACCTCGACGCGCCAGTCGCCGGTCATCGCCGGAGGGATCCTCTTCACCGACCACGTGCGCCACCGGCTCGCCTTGACCGGCAACTCGATCTTGGTCAGCTCCTTGTCGGCGTGAATCCAGACGTGGGATACGGCGCCGGGACCGCCGGTTACCTCCGTGAAACAGTACAGCTCTCCGACGGTGGCCGGGAACGACTCGGAAACGCCGGCCGGTGCGCGGTCTTTGACCGACGTGCAGACCTTGGCATCGACCGTCAGCGGGCCGGCCGCGATCAGCCGCACGGCCGACGCGACGGCTACCAGCGCCACAAGAACCACCGTTCGTCTCATCGCCGACCTCCCGGTCCGCGGTGATGGTACCCCACGCGGCAGCGAGCGTGTGCTAGCATGAGTCCCCGATGCGAGCGGTTCTCAGTCCAGAAGGAGATCCCATGCACAGGGTTCAGGTCCTCGATGAACGGGGCGTCGCTCGCGCGCTCGAGCGGATGGCGGCCGAGCTCGTCGAGCGCACCGGCGACGAGAAGCTGCTCTACCTCGTCGGGGTGCAAACGCGAGGCGTGCCCCTCGCGAAGCGGCTGGCCAGGCTCATCGCGGGCGTCACCGGCCACGAGCCCGCCGTCGGCGCGCTCGACATCGCGCTCTACCGCGATGATGTCGGACCGTGGCGGCCGGCGCACCAGCAGCCGGTCCTGAGGGACACCGATCTCCCTGTCCCCGTCGACGACAAGGTCGTCTGCCTGGTGGACGACGTCCTCTACACCGGACGCACCGTCCGCGCGGCGCTCGACACGCTGATGGACTACGGGCGCCCGCAGGCGATCCGCCTCGCGGTCCTGGTCGACCGCGGGCACCGCGAGCTGCCGATCGCGGCCGACTTCGTCGGCAAGGCGGTGCCGACCGCGAGGAGCGAGGACGTCCAGGTCCGGCTCAAGGAGAGCGACGGCGAGGAGGGCGTCTGGATCGCCAAGGAGGTGGCGGGATGAGCGTGAAGGCGGCGCCGCGCCTGCGCGGCAAGGACCTGGTCGGGATCGACCCGCTTTCGGCGGAGGAGATCCAGCTCATCCTGGACACCGCGGAGCAGATGCGCGACGTCGCCGCGCGCCCGATCAAGAAGGTGCCGGCGCTGCGGGGCAAGACGGTCGTCAACCTCTTCATGGAGGCTTCGACCCGGACCCGTTTCTCGTTCGAGGTCGCCGAGAAACGGCTTTCGGCCGATTCCCTCAACTTCTCCGCCACGACGTCGTCGGTGAGCAAGGGCGAGACGCTCGTCGACACCGCCCTCAACCTGGAGGCGATGCAGCCCGACTTCATCGTCCTCCGGCACGTCCACGCGGGCGCTCCGCACCGTCTCGCACGGATCGTCCGCTCCTCGGTGATCAACGCGGGCGACGGCGCCCACGAGCACCCGACGCAGGCCCTGCTCGACGCCCTGACGATCCGGATCCGGCGAGGCACGCTGGAAGGACAGACGGTCGCGATCGTTGGCGATCTCCAGCACTCCCGGGTCGCTCGCTCGAACGTCCTGCTGTTGTCGCGGATGGGTGCGACGGTGCGCGTCGCCGGCCCGCCGAGCCTGATCCCGCCGGAGATGGACCGGCTCGGTTGCGAGGTCTACCGGCGCATGGAGGATGCCGTCGCCGGCGCCGACGTCGTCATGATGCTCCGCATCCAGCTCGAGCGTCAGGGGCGGATGAACTTCCCGACGGTGCGGGAGTACTACGACTTCTTCGGCCTCACGCCGGAGCGGCTGAAGCTCGCGAAGAAGGACTGCCTGGTGATGCACCCCGGGCCGATGAACCGCGGCGTCGAGATCGACTCCCGGGTCGCGGACGGTCCGCAGTCCGTGATCCTGGAACAGGTGACCAACGGCGTCGCGGTGCGCATGGCGGTGCTGTACCTCTTGGCGGGAGGACATGGTGAGCCGACTGCTGCTTAAGCACGCTCGAGTGGTTGACCCGAGCCAGCGCCTGGATGCCGGGCTGTCGATCCTGATCGCGGACGGGAAGATCGCCCGCCTTGCGGAGCGCATCGAGGACAAGGACGCCGAGGTCCTGGACGCGACCGGCCTCGTGGCCGCGCCGGGGTTCATCGACGCGCACGTCCATCTCCGCGAGCCCGGGTTCGAGTACAAGGAGACGGTCGCGAGCGGCACGGCGGCGGCCGTCGCGGGCGGGTTCACGGCGGTGTGTTCGATGCCGAACACCGCGCCCGTGAACGACAACGCCGCGGTGACGGAGTTCATCCGGGCACGCGCAGCGGAGGCCGCGCTCGCCCGGGTGTACCCGGTGGGCGCCGTCTCCAAGGGCCTGATGGGCGAAGAGCTCGCCGAGATGGGGGAAATGGTGCGAGCCGGCGCGGTGGCGTTCTCCGACGACGGCAAGCCGGTCCGGAATGCGTACCTCATGCGACGGGCACTCGAATACGCCCAGCTCTTCGACGTCCCCATCGTTGATCACTGCGAGGACCCCGACCTCGTCGCCAACGGCGTCATGCACGAGGGCGCGATCGCAACCCGGCTCGGCCTGCGCGGCATGCCGGCCGCGGCCGAGGAGGTCATGGTGGCGCGGGACGTCGTGCTCGCGCAGCTGACCGGCGGGAGAGCGCACATCGCCCACCTCTCGACAGCCGGCGCGCTGGAACGCGTCCGCGAGGGCAAGGGGAAAGGCGTGGCGGTGACCTGCGAGGTGACGCCCCACCACCTGGCCCTGACCGATCAGGCCGTCGCGGACTCCGAGTACGACACCGACACCAAGATGAACCCGCCGTTGCGCAGCGCCGAGCACGTGGAGGCGCTGATCCAGGGGGTACTGGACGGGACGGTGGATTGCCTCGCCACCGACCACGCGCCGCACCACGCGGACGAGAAGATGCTGGAGTTCGACCTGGCGCCGTTCGGCATCGTCGGGCTCGAAACCGCGGTCCCGGTGACCTACGACCTACTGGTCCGCCGCCACAAGCTCCCGCTGCGCCTGTTCATCGCGATGTGGTCGTGCAACCCGGCGCGTCTGCTCCGGCTGCCCGGCGGGTCGCTCAAGGTCGGCAGTCCGGCCGACGTGACGCTACTCGACCTCGAGGCGCGCGCGACGGTCAACCCGGACCGTTTCCGGTCGCTCTCGCACAACTCGCCGTTCGCCGGGCAGCGCCTGAAGGGGTGGCCGGCGGTGACCCTGGTCGGCGGCCGGGTGGTGTGGAGGCGTGAGCGAAGATAGGCCTCGCCGCGTCCTCGTCGTGGACGACTCGCCGCTCCAGTGCGCGTTCTGGAGCCGGCTGCTGGAGCGCCGCTACGGCCCGAGGATCGCGGTGGAGACGTTCACGGACCCGCGCGTCGCGGTCGAGGCGCTCGGACCCGACGTCCACCTCCTGCTGCTGGACTGGGAGATGCCGTCCATGGACGGCGCCGCCGTCGTCGAGGAGGCCCGCCGGCGAGGCGTCAACCTCAAGCGCGTGATCGTCTCCTCCTCGCACCCCGCGACGGAGCTCCACCGGGCGTTCGACGCGACCGGGTGCCTCGCGGTGATCGAGAAGGCCGAGCCCGAGCAGCAGGCGGCGTTCATGATGATCCTCGACTCGATCATGAAGCGCTGAAGACGGAAGGCGGGGTCGGTCGTCGGCGGCCGCTGGCCGGAATTGGCGGGATCCGTGGCCCCGCCGACCACCGGTCACCGGCAACCGGTCACGCCTGTTCCATCGGGGGCATGAAGGCCGGGATGCCGGTGAGGTGCTCGCCGAGGATGAGCGTGTGCATGTCGTGCGTGCCCTCGTAGGTGTAGACCGATTCGATGTTCATCAGGTGCCGCATGATCGGGAACTCGTTGACGACGCCGTTGGCGCCGTGGAGCTCGCGCGCCAGGCGGGCGCACTCGCGGGCCACCCAGCACGAATTCCTCTTGGCCTGCGAGACCTGGACGGACGTGGCCTTGCCGTCGTCCTTGAGGCGGCCGAGGCGCCAGACCATGAGCTGTCCCTTGGTGATCTCGTTGGCCATCCAGACGAGGCGCTCCTGGACGAGCTGGTGGGACGCGATCGGCCGGTCGCCAAACTGCTTGCGCGCTCCGGCGTACTCGAGCGCCGCGTGGAACGTCGCCAGCGCGGACCCCAGGGCGCCCCAGGCGATGCCGTAGCGGGCCTGGGTCAGGCAGCCGAGAGGGCAGCGCAGGCCGGAGGCGCCGGGCAGGCGGCTCGACTCCGGGATGCGGCAGTCGGACAGCACGAGCTGCGAGGTCACCGACGCCCGCAGCGAGTACTTGCCCCTGTGCTCCACGGTCGAGAAGCCGGGCGTTCCGCGCTCGACGAGGAACCCCCGCACGGTTCCGCCGTCGTCCTTCGCCCAGACGACGGCGACGTCGGCGATCGACCCGTTGGTGATCCACGCCTTCTCGCCGGAGAGCACCCACCCGTCGCCGTCACGGCGCGCCCGCGTCCGCATCGCTCCGGGGTTGGACCCGAAATCGGGCTCGGTGAGGCCGAAGCAGCCGATGGCGCTCCCCTTGGCGAGCAGGGGGATCCAGCGGTCCTTCTGCGCCTCCGACCCCCAGGTCATGATTGGGTGCATCACGAGGGCCGACTGCACCGAGACGAACGAGCGCAGGCCGGAGTCGCCGCGCTCGAGCTCCTGCATCACGAGGCCGTAGGCCACGTTGGACAGCCCCGGCAGGCCGTAGGCCGAGAGCGTCGCGCCGAACAGGTCGAGCGCCGCCATCTCCGGCACCAGCTCGGCCGGGAAGCGGCTCTCCCACGCCCAGGCCTCGATCGACGGGAGAACGCGCTGGCGCACCCATGCGCGGACCGCGTCCCGCACCATGCGCTCGTCGTCGGTGAGGAGTTCCTCAACGCAGTAGAGGTCGAGATCAGTGATCGCCATGACGCCTCCCAGCCGGGTGCCGGTCCGGCGGCAACGTAGCACCGGGCCCGCCCGCGCGCCACGTCCCGTGCCGGCGATCTGGCCCGGCCCCGGTGGTACGATACGGACGCGCATCGTCTCGAAGCGCCGTGACCCGAGGAGGGCAGCGATGAGTCCCTACATGGGCGGGTCGGCCCCGGCGATGGCCGGGCAGGTGGCCGACGGCTACACGCTGGTCAGCGCCGTCGTCCTCAAGCGCCTCAGCGACCCGGAGCTCGACCTCTTCCAAATCGAGCTCGAGCGAATCCTGCGGGACGCACGTTCCCAGGTCGTGCCGCTCGACGACATCCAGGCGATCCAGGCGCGCCAGCGCAAGATGACCCGGATCACCGGCGCGTTGCAACAGATCCAGATGACCAAGACGAAGCGGAGGCGCAGCGCGTGAGCGCGGCGACGTGGTGGCGCCACCTCAAGGGCGACCCCACTGGCTTCCTGCTGTCCGACGAAGAGCCCGGCGCCGTCTGGCGGACGCTGGTGGTGCTGCTCGGGCGACCACACGACAGCCCGGCCGTCGTACGGGCGCGCCTCGCGGCCCGCGAGACGGGGTTCGCGGCCGGCATCCTCGCGCAACAGAACCCACTCGGGTACTGGGGCTCGCCGAGCGGGTACGGCGCCCGGTGGAGCGGAACCGCATGGTCCGTGATCGCGCTGGCCGCGCTGGGCGCCGACCCCGAGGACCCGCGGGCGGAACGCGGTGCCGAGAACCTGCTGGAGTCGCTCCAGCCCGGCAGCGGCGGTTTCTCCGTGGCCAAGGGGCGGCCGCCGTCGGCCTGCTTCACGGCCGAGGTCTGCGCGGCCCTGGCCCGACTGGGCTTCGCCCACGACCCGCGGGTGCGGGAGGCGGTGGCGTGGCTCTCCGAGCGCGAGGGCGGCACGGGCGGCTGGTCGTGCCCGGACCTGCGGCACCTGGTCGGCGGCGTGTGCCCCCTGGCGTGCGTCGCATCGCTGCGCTTCCTGGCGGAGCTCCCGGCGGCGGAGCGCGCCACGCTTTCCGGCATGCACCGGCGCGCCGTCCGCACCCTCCTCGACCGCGGCCTGTGGCTGGACGGCATCGCGCCCAGGGCGTGGTGGGGGTTCGCGCACCCGAACCTCGGCCGCACCGACGCGCTCGACGCGCTCTATGCCCTGGCGCGCCTCGGAACCGAACCGGAGCCGGCGATCCTCACCGCGCTCCTCGCTGTCCTCGGACGCCAGGACGAGGGGGGGCGGTGGCTGCAGCAGCAGGCGGCGCCGTTCGGCGAGCCGGCCGGCCAGCCGTCGCGCTGGGTGACGCTGAAGGCGCTCGTGGCGGTATCGGTCTACGGCGATGCGTTGGCGGTCCACCGCGGGGAGGGGACATGAGGCGCGTCGTAGTCACCGGGGCGGCCAGCGGCATCGGGATGTCCTGCGCGCGGGCGTTCCTCGAGGCCGGCGACACGGTCGTCGCGCACTGCCGGACGGGACGGGCCGCAGTCGAGGGGCTGCAGCGGGAGTTCGGCGCCGAGCGCGTGGTGGCGGCCGTCGCGGACCTCGCAACGGAGGAGGGGTGCGTCGCGCTCGTGCGCACGGCGGGCGCCTTCGACGTGCTCGTCCACTCCGCCGGAATCTGGAACGACGGGTCGATCAGGAGCCTCACGGCTGCGAACCTCGAGCGGATGTTCCGGACGAACACGTTCTCGGCGTACTTCCTGGCCCGGGAGGCCGCCAGGGTGATGGAGCGCGGCAGCGTGACGTTCATCGGCTCGACGGCCGGGGAGCGCGGCGAGCCGGGCCATAGCCACTACGCGGGCTCCAAGGCGGCGCTCTGGGGGCTCGTGCAGTCCCTCGCGCAGGAGCTGGCGCCCGAGATCCGCGTCAACCTGGTCTCGCCGGGCTGGGTCAGGACGCCGATGTCGGAGGAAGCGTTCGCGACGCCCGGCAGGCTCGGGTCCATCGTCGCGGCGGTCCCGTTGCGCCGGGTGGCGGAGCCCGAGGATGTCGCGTCGGCCGTGGTGTTCCTCGCCGACGAGCGGCAACGCCACCTCACCGGCGTGGACCTTCCGGTCTCGGGCGGCGCGTTGCTGCCGATGCCCCGCGGCTGATGCTGCGGGCGGCGCCGGCGCGATCGCGAAGCCTGCGCAGGGCTCGAGACCCGGTGCACGCCGGCGTCCGACGGAGCGTGTGACGGGTGGATAAGCGATTCCTCCTCGAGCGGCTCGACGCGATCGCGGCCTCCCTGCGAGACACCGGCAAGGGGCTCGCCCTGCTCGCCCTCGGCTCCTCGGGCGTGGAGACCCGGCGCATGGACGCCTTCTCGGACCTCGACTTCTTCGCGGTCGTGAAGGACGGGGCGAAACCAGTCCTGATCGCCGACCTCGGCTGGCTCGAGCGCGTGGCGCCGATCGGCTACGCCTACCGGAACACGGCAGACGGACACAAGGTGCTGTTCGCGGACGGCGTGTTCTGCGAGCTCGCGGTGTTCGAAGCCAACGAACTGAGCGGGATTCCGTTCGCACCGGTCCGGCTGGTCTGGCGAGCCCCCGGATTCGACGAATCGATCTGCACGCCGGTGCGGGCGCCCGACCCCTCCGAGCCCGACGCCGCCTGGCTCCTCGGGGAAGCCCTCACCGGGATGTACGTCGGCCTCTCACGCATGCGGCGGGGCGAGAGGCTCGCAGCGGTGCGGGCGATCCAGGTCGGCGCGGTGGAGGCGGTGCTCAAGCTCGCGCAGACGGTCGAGCCCGCCCGCGGGCCCGGTCGCGACCCGTTCGCGTGGGAGCGGCGGTTCGAGGTCCGCCGGCCGGATCTCACCGGGGTGCTGCCTTCGTTCATGCAGGGTTACGAGCGCAGCGGGGCATCGGCGCTCGCGATGCTCGGGTTCCTGGAGCGCCACTGGAACGTCAACCCCGCAATGGCAGCGGCGATCCGGGCCCTCGCGTTGGAGCCCGAGCCTGCACCCTGACCGGCGCTGCCTCAGCGATCCTCCCGCGCGCCGACCAGCAGCGATGTCCGCGGGTCCAGAGCGCGCAGTTCCCAGCCGCCGAACCCGGCCGCGCCGAAGATCGCCGTCAGCTCGCCGGGCGACCAGCACCGCCCCTCCGGAGTGCCGGAGAGCATGTTGACGGCGAACAGGGCCGTGGAAACGGGCCCCGAGTGCGCCTCGTCGTCCCACATGAACTCGCGGACCAGCACGAGCCCGCCCGGTTTGACGCCCGCGGCGACGTGAGCGGCGATCCTGGCGGCGCCGCGCGGGCCGTAGGAGTGGAGGAGGGAGGAGACGAGCGCCACGTCGCACGGGGGGATGTCGTTCTCGAGCGCGTCCCCGGCCCGGAACGCGATCCTCCGGCCGAGGCCGCGGCGGCGAGCGTACCGGCGGCCGATGGGCAGCACGGCGGGGAGGTCGAAGACGGTGGCGGAGAGGCCCGGGAAGCGCTCGAGGGCGGCGAGCGCCAGCTCGCCCGGGCCCCCGCCGACGTCGACGAGGTGCGTGCGCCCGGTCAGGTCCACGGCGTCCCAGAGCGCCGGCGCACCGCGACGAGCCAGGTCGGCCATTCCCAGAATGAAGGCCTGGAGGCGCTGGTCGTCGTCCGGCCGGCGCCGGACCGGCCTGCCGGTCACGAGGACGCGGTCGAGCTGCGCCCAGCGCTGGAGCACGAACCACCGGTGGTCGAGCGCGTTCGTCATGGAGGTGGGCGACCCGGGGTCGAGCGCCGGGCGCAGCTGGTCGGGGACGGAGAGGGCCCCTTCGCGGCGCTCGAGGACGCCGGTGGCTACGAGCGCGTCGGTGAGCACGGCGACCGCGCGCGGCGCGAGTCCGAGTCCGGACGCGAGGGCGTCCGCGGATGAGGGCCGCCGGCACAGCGCCGCGAAGATGCCGGCGCGGTTGGCGGCCAGGATCACGCTTGCCGTTTGAAAGCCCGAGGTCATCGTCTCCAGCTCGTTCGTCGTCATGCGGACACCCCCGTCGAAGGGTAGCGCACGGCGCACCCGCGGCGCGTTCCGCAACGGCGCCATGCCGGCGTCGATCTGCTAGGCTGATCGGCGACGTTTCGAGGGGGTTGGCCATGAGCGGCGGGGACGACTTCGGCGTCAACGAGAACACCAGGCCCGAGGAAGCGGTGAGGATCGCGATGGAGAGGGAGAAGAAGGCACGGGCGTTCTACCTCGCCTGCGCCGGGATCGTCGGCGATCCCGGCGTGAAGAAGATGTTCGAGTTCCTGGCGCGCGAGGAGGGCAAGCACTTCGAGCTGCTCGAGCGGGAGCACGACCGATTCATCGCCGGGGAGAACTGACGTGCCCGGGCGGACGATCGTCTGCGGCAGCTTGCCGGACCGCTATGAGACGGAACGGCTGCTCGCCGAGCATCTGCCCGAGGTGCACGTCGAGAGCGTCGCGCAGCCGTGGGAGCTCGTGGAGCGCGCCGAGGGCGGCGCCTTCGACGTGGCGCTGCTGCTCAAGGGCTCGATCGCCGGCCACGAGCGGCGCCTCGAGGCCATCGCGGGGCTGCGCCGCAGCGGGTTCGGCGGCAAGGTGCTCGCGGCCGGCGCGTTTCTCACCGAGAAGCAGGACGCCATCCGCGCGGGCGCCGACTACGCGTTCGACCCGGACAAGCAGGCCGCGGAACGTGTCGTAGGGGCGGCGCTCGTCCGTCCGACGGCCGCCGCCGACCACGACTACCTGCGCCACATGTTCGTCGGGCGAGTGGGCCAGCGTCAGCGGGTACGTCGAGACGCTGCCGCAGCCGGCGCCGGACCTGCTGCTGGCCGCCACCTCGTGCCACGCCGGCGCCGCCTTCTGGACGGCGCTCGCGGCCTTCGTCCGGGAGAACCCCGGAATGCACGCGGTCGTGGTCGAGGACGACGGCGCCGAGGAGGCGCGCACCGAGGCGCTGGCCACAGGGGTCCAGCCGTACGTGGTGCTCTCGCTCGAGGGCCTGGGGAAGGTCATGGATCTCGCGAGGCGCTTCCTGCGCGAGGCGTGGTTGGCGCGCGTCTCGGCGGCCTGAGCCGGCAGACCTACCGGCGCGCTTGTTCGGTTCCGTCACATTCTCTTGCTAAGATCGGACAGGAAGCGTGCGGTGTCGCTCCGCGGCCGGAGCGGGAGGAAGGCATGTTCGATATCGAAGGCTCACTCGACCGCCAGATCCTGGCGGCCCCGCGCAACCGGCCGACCGTCGTCTTCATCGAGCCGCTCGACCCCCGGGTGCTGGAGGCCGCGTGCTACCTGGCCCGCTTCATCCGGCCGGTGTTCCTCGCGCAGGAGGAAGCGGTGCGGGCCGTCGCGCTGCGCAGCCTCGGCCACGTCGACCCGACCAGGGTCGAGTTCACCCTCTCGGAGAGCGCCTTCGTGGACCCGGTCGCGCACCCGGAGCTCGTGGAGGGGTTCGCGAGCGAATACGTCGCGAGCGGCCAGGAGGGCGGCCAGACCAGGTCCGCCGAGGATGCGCGCCGCCTCGTTTCCTCGCTGCCGTATTTCGGGATCAACGCCGTCCGGGCGGGCCATGCGGACATGGTCGTCGGCGGCGCGTCGTACGAGCCCAAGGACTTCTTCCGCCCGATGGTCCGCGCCCTCACGATGCGCTACCTCCCCAGCGAGGCGGGCGTCTTCGTGCTGCCGGACGAGCACCCCGACTCCATCTTCCCGCACAACATCGTGGTCTTCGGCGACGTCGGGGTCAACGCGACGATGACCCCGGAGGTCCTCGCCCACGTCGCGGTGGGCACCTGCGCCGTCACGCGCGACCTGATCCCCGACGACGTGCTGCCCGAGATCCACGGCGCAATCGTCTCGTACTCGCATCGAGGGTCCGATGAGGGGCCGTCCCCGGAGCTCGTCCGGCGAGCGGCCGAGCTGGTGCCGGGCGTCCTTGCGGAGCGCGTCCGCCGCGGCGCCCGGTACGCCACGATCAAGATCCAGGCCGAGGTAAAGATGAGCGTGGCGCTCTCGCACCGTTCGGCGACGTACTACGACGCCGCGGGCAGCGACTCCTGGTCCGGAGGGACGAACGTAATCATCTGCCCCAACCTGGACATGGGGAACCTCCTGTACCACCTCTACGCCACCCGCTACCCCCAGGCGAAGAAGTTCAGCGTGATGTTCGGGCTCCTCTTCCGCGGCGTCGACCTGGCCATGGACTGCAACCCCGAGGACATCCGGCTCGCGGTGAAGGCGTCGGTGCTGCGCCTCCACCGGTTCGGCGTCTGGAAGCAGACGCCGAAGGACACCTTCTTCCGGCGCCATCGGGTGCTCGCGATCAACCCCGGCTCGACCTCCACCAAGATCAGCGTGTTCGAGGGCGACCAGGAGAACTTCTCGACGGAGCTGCAGCACACCGCGGCCGAGCTCGCCCCGTTCGACGGCAAGCGCATGACCGAACAGTTCGGGTTCCGCAAGGGGGTCATCGAGCGGGAGCTGGCGGGACACGGTCTTTCGATCACAACCATCGACGCGGTCGCGGCGCGCGGCGGGCTGCTGCACCCGATCGCGCACGGCACCTACCGGGTCGGCGCCGCGATGATCGCGGACCTGCGCTCCGGGGCGATGGGGGAGCACGCTTCGAACCTGGGCGCGCTGATCGCCAACGAGCTGGTCGCCGGGACGGGCAAACCCGCGTTCATCGTGGATCCGGTGGTCGTCGACGAGGCGCCACAGCGGGTCAAGATCACGGGGATCAAGGCGGTGCGCCGCAAGATCATCAGCCACGCGCTCAACCAGATCGCCACCGCCCGCCGCTACGCCGAGGAGAGGGAGACGTTCTACGAGAGGGTCAACGTGATCGTGGCGCACCTCGGCGGCGGCATCACGATCGGCGCCCACAAGCGGGGGCGCTACATCGACGTCAACAACGGGCTCGACGGCGAGGGGCCGTTCACGCCCCAGCGCTCGGGTTCGTTGCCGGTCGGGCAGCTCATCGAGCTGTGCTTCTCCGGGCGGTACAGCAAGCAGGAGCTCAAGCAGCTCAACAAGGGGCGCGGCGGGCTGATCGACCTCCTCGGCACGGCCGACCTGCGCGAGGTCGAGCGTCGGGTCGCGGCCGGCGACGAGGAGGCGGCCGGCGTCTTCGACGCCATGGCGTACCAGATCGCCAAGGGGATCACCGCGCTCGTGCCGGCGTTCGACGGTGAGCCCGTGGACCGCATCCTTCTCACCGGCGGCATGGCGCGGTCGGCCAGGTTGGTCGACGCGATCACGAGGCTCGTCGCCGCGGTCGGGTGCGGCGTCACGGTGTACCCGGGCGAGAACGAGATGGCCGCGCTCGTGAAGGGCGCGCTGCGGGTGCTCAACCGCAAGGAGGAGGCCCGCGAGTACCTGGCCGAGGACCCGCAAGCGGCCCCGCATGGCGTGGCGGCAACGGAGGGACGATGAACCCGATCCGATCGCTCGCGCAGCTCGTCGAGGGACTCAAGGGCGGACCGCCGCGCCGGGTTGCGGTCGCCGCCGGCCACGACGAGAACACGATCGAGGCCGCGGCGCGCGCGGCCGGCGACGGGATCGCGAAGGTGATCCTCGTCGGCGACGCGGCCCGCATCGAAGCCCTGTGCCAGCAGCTCAAGCTCGACATCGGCGTCTTCACCGTGGTCGACGAGCGCGACGAGGCGAAGGCGGGGGCGAAGGCGCGGGACATGGTGCGGGAGGGTGCGGCCGACGTCCTGATGAAGGGGCTCATCGGCACCGACAAGTACATGCACCTGATCCTGGACAAGGACAAGGGGCTGCTGCCCAAGGGCGCGGTGCTGACCCACATCACGGTCCTGGACGTCCCGGCGTACCAGCGGACCCACGGCAAGCTGCTGATCGTCTCCGACGTCGCGATCATCCCGGCGCCGGACCTGCCGACCAAGGTCAAGATCGTCGGCTACGCCGTGGATGCGGCGCACTCGTTCGGGATCGAGAAGCCGAAGGTGGCGCTGCTCGCCGCCAACGAGAAGGTGTCCGACAAGATGCCGGCGACGATGGACGCCGCGATCATCTCGAAGATGGCCGAGCGCGGGCAGATCAAGGGCGCGATCGTGGACGGGCCGCTGGCGCTCGACGTCGCGCTCTCGCGCGAGGCCTGCGAGATCAAGGGCCTGGTCTCGATCGTGGACGGCGACGCGGACGTGCTCATCTTCCCGAACATCGAGACCGGCAACGTGTTCTACAAGGCCGCCACCGTCCTCGGCGGCGCGAGCCTCGCCGCCGTCGTGGTCGGCACCTCGGCGCCGTGCATCCTCACGAGTCGGGCGGATTCCGAAGAGTCGAAGTACTACTCGATCGCCCTCGGCTGCCGCCTCGCCAAGTAGGTGCGCCGCCGATAGCGGGCCATCTGCTTCGCTTCGCTCGGGCGGGCGAGGGCGACTGCCCCCCTGGCTTCCTTCCAGTCTCCTGTGGCGCGGCCGCCCTCGGACGCGTGGACGACGCTCCGCCCCGGCCGTGAGCCCGGCGCGATCCCACCGGCGGCGCGGCCACGCGACGTCCTCCGTAGGTCTGCCTCCGCCCAAGCAGTCATTGCGAGCCCGGCACCAGGCCGGGCGCGGCAATCCCCCGACAAGGAAGCGATGGCCGGCCATCAAGCGGTGGACGAGCTGCTGCTGGCCCCGGCTCTCTCAGCGGCACCGCTTCGTGCGCGGTGCGGCCCCGCGGCGTCCGGGACCACGGCCGCTCACAGCCGCGAGACTAAACAGAAGCCTTCCATGCAATGGAGAAGAGCGGTCGACCCTGAGGTCTGAAGCCCGGGCCCGAGGCCTGTTCGTGCCGCCCTGTCAGACCATCCCTTCGGCGCTGTAGCGCTCGAACCCGGCGCGCGTGAGGCGGGCCAGCTCGTCGACCGGGATGTCCTCGACGCTCCGGAAGCTGAAGCAGGACTTGCCGTGCATCCTGGTCCTCAGAGCGGGTGAGATGCCGTTGAGCAGGGCGGGGAAGACGTACACCGGCATGAGGTGGAAGCTGACGTAGCTCTTGCCCAGACGGACGGCCCCGAAGAAGGAGGGCTTGCCGCGGAACCGCCTCGAGGTGTCGAGGTGGTAGCTGTCCGGGTCGTCGGCCTGGACCGCGAGCTCCGGCTCGTAGGCGGCGAGGATCCGCCGCAGCGTGTCGAAGACCCTCTCGAATTCCGGCCTGGCCACCTGGCTCGCTCCTCGGGTTCAGGACCCGCTCGGCTTCTTCCAGCCAAGGATACTCCGAACGGACGCCGCCCGGGTCGCTCAGCGGGGCCCGGTCGCCGGGCCGGCGCCGGGCAGGACCTCGCCGAGGGCGTCGAGCAACGCGACCACGTCGGAGGCGGCGTTGTACGCCTGGGCGGAGATCCGGAGGTAGGCGCCGCCGTTCCACGCGAAGGTCGGGACTTCGATCGCGAAGTCGTCGTAGAGGCGGCGCTGGAGCGCCTCGTGATCGCACGGCGGCAGCGCGACGGTCGCCATCTGGGCGAACCAGGCGGGGTCGTCCGGCGTCAACGGCGGCAGTCCGGTGAGCGCGTTGATGCCGGTCGCGGGCTTGCCGTACGAGCTCGTGGCAGGACTGCCGGACGGCGGGCCAGTCGTGGGTCCGCATGAACTCGATGGCGGCAGGGACCGAGAGGAACGCCGCGATGTCGCGGGTGCCCTGCCATCCGTGTTCGTCCACGAACCGAGAAGGACCGGGGCGGTCGCTGTGCCACCCCCAGCTCACGACCAGCGGCTCGAGGATGGGCTGGACCTCGCGGCGAGCGTAGAGGAACGCGGAGCCCTTCGGAGCGTTCATCCACTTGTGGCAGTTGCCGGCGTAGAAGTCGGCGCCGAGCGCGCGCAGGTCCAGGACGATCTGGCCGGGGGCGTGGGCGCCGTCGACGACCGTGACGATCCCGCGCTCGCGGGCGCGCCGGAGGAGGCCGGCCACCGGAAAGACGATCGCGGTGGTCGAGGTGATGTGGCTGATCGAGAGGACCTTCGTCCGGGGCGTGACCGCCGACCAGACCGACTCGACGAACGCGTCAGCGGTATCGATTGGGACGGCGATCGCCCGCCGCACGTAACTCGCGCCGCGCTTGGCGCAGACGAACGCCCAGGTGCGGTCGATGGCGCCGTACTCGTGATCGGTCGAGAGCACCTCGTCGCCGGGCCCGAGGCGTACCGACCGCGCCACGGCGTTGAGCGCGGTGGTCGCGTTCGGGAAGAACGCGAGGTCGTCCGCGTCGGCGCCCACGAACTCGCCGAGCGCGGCGCGCGCCGTCCGCATCAACCCCTCGCAACGCCGGCCCAGGAATTCGACCGGCTGGCCCTCCAGCTCGCGCTGCCAGGCCTGATACCGCTCGAACACCGGCCGCGGGCACGCCCCGAACGAGCCGTGGTTGAGGTAGACGACGTCCGGCCGGAGCAGGAAGAGGTCTCGAAACGAGGGGGCCGCGGCCCCGCCGCGCGGGACGTCAGTAGCCAGCCGCGACCCCGTCCTTGCGCGACTCGGTGGCGCCGAAGTAAACCCCGGTAGCAGGGTTGCGCCAGATCGCCTGATAGCCCCCGAAGACGATGCCGCTGGCCTCGACGAGCTTGTGCCCGCGGCGGAGCAGCGCCTGCCGGACGTCCTCGGGCACGCCCGACTCCAGGCTGAGCACGCCGCCGTCGCGCATCACGGTGCCGGTCGGCTCGCTGTCCTCGGTGTGGTAGAAGCGCGGCGCGTCGCCGGCCTCCTGCAGGTTCATCCCGAGGTCGACGAGGTTGACGACGATCTGGGCGTGCCCCTGGGGCTGCATGTCGCCGCCCATGACGCCGAACGCCATGTCGGGCCTGCCGTTCCTCCCGAGGAACGCGGGGATGATCGTGTGGAACGGCCGCTTGCCGGGCGCCAGCACGTTGGGATGTCCGGGCTTGAGCGAGAAGAGCGCGCCGCGGTCGTGGAGGCCGAAGCCGAGCTCCGGGATCACGTAGCCCGAGCCGAACCCGGTGTAGTTCGACTGGATGAGCGCCACCATCATGCCGCTCTCGTCGGCGGTGACCAGAAACGTCGTGTCGCCGCGGCGGAGCGCCGGCTCGCCGGGTTCGACCGAGCGGGCCGCCCGGGTCATGTCGATCCGCGCGGCTTGCCTCGCGGCGTACCCCTTGTCGAGCAGCGCGGCCACCGGCGCGGGGGAGAACGCCGGGTCCGCGTAGTAGCGGGCTCGATCCGCGAACGCGAGCTTCTTGGCCTCGACGAGGACGTGCCAGTAGTCCGGGTTGTTGCGGCCCATCGTCTTGAGGTCGAAGCGCTCGAGGATGTTGAGCATCTCGAGCGCCGCGAGCCCCTGCCCGTTGGGAGGGAGCTCCCAGACCGTCGTGCCCCGGTAGGTGGTCGAGATCGGCTCCTGCCACTCGCTCGTGTGGCGCTCGAAGTCCTCCTTCGCGAAGAAGCCGCCCACCTTCTTCGAGAAGGCGACGATCCTGTCGGCGATCTCGCCCCGGTAGTAGGCGTCGCGGCCCCCGGCCGCCAGCAGCTCGAGCGTGTGGGCGAGCGCCGGGTTGGCGAACGGCTCGCCCTCCGCCGGCGCCCTGCCGCCCGGCATGAACACCTCGGCGAACCCCGGCTTGTCCTTGAACCGCGCGATGCTCCGCGCCCACGAGCCGGCGATCACCTGCGGCACGGGCACGCCTTCCTTCGCGTACGCGATCGTGGGTGCGAGGAGCTCCCTCATCGGGAGCCTCCCGAACTTCTTGTGCAGCTCGAACCACCCGTCGGCGCAACCGGGCACCGTCCACGCGTAGGGCGAGAACACCGGGATCGTGCCGTCCTTCTCCGGCGGGACCTTGTCCGGCGTCAGGGCGAGCGGCGCGCGCCCCGAGCCGTTCAGCCCGTAGAGCTTGCCCGTGGCCGGGTCCCAGACCATCGCGAACAGGTCTCCGCCGAGGCCGCAGGAGACCGGCTCCATCAGGCCGAGCGCCGCGTTCACGGCGATGGCCGCGTCGACCGCGCTGCCGCCGCGCTTGAGCACGTCCAGGCCGACCTGCACGGCGAGGGGGTGTGCCGCCGCGACCATCCCGTGGCGCGCCACGGTGACCGAGCGCGTCGCGAACGAGCGCCCCTCGGGCCGGTCGCCGGCCGACGCCGTAAGCGTGAGCGCTGCGACGGCGATGATCGCGATGAGCAGGATCCGCATCGGGACCTCCCGCGGCGCGCCGCCGACTACTCAACCCGGATGGATCCCGCCGTCGGCCGGGCGCCAGAGCGGTAGAATAGCGCAGGCAGATGAGCGCCCCTGGTCAGCGCAACTTCACGTGGATCGCCGTGGGCGTCGCGGCGGCCGCCGTGACGTTGGCGGGGACCTATCTCGCCCTCGAGCGGTCGGCCGAGCGCATCCTGGAGGACGTGTGGACGGCCGAGGCGGCGACCTCGGTGCGCGTGCTCGCGGCCCACATTCGCGGCCACCTCGACGATCTCACCGAATCCCTCACCGAGATCGCGCCGCGATGCGCGATGCAGGAGACGGCGCCGGCTGCAGAATGCGCGTCCGAGCTCGAGCGCCTCCGCCGCCGGCAGCCCCGTCTGTTCCTGGCGACGATGCTGTTCGACGCTGCCGGCCGGGTGGTCGCCACGGTTCCGGACCGCGATTGGACGCCGGAGGAGCGGTCCGGCGCCGAGGGCGCATGTGCGCGCGCGCTCGGCCGCGAAGGCGGGCCCGTGGAGCTCGCGGTGACCCGATCGTCGCGCGACCGCACCGTGTTCGCCGTCGCGCGCATCGGCACGGCCACGAACGGCCCGGTTCGCGCGATCGGGGTCGCGGTCGACGGTGCGCAGCTGACCAGCGCCCTGCTCGCGGGCATGACGGCGGACGGCCCGGGCTCGCGTTCGTCGCGGCGGAGGACGGTCGGCTCGTCGCGGCCGCCGGTCTCGAGCGCCCGCGCCAGACGGCTTCGCTGGACGACCTCGTCGGTCCGGTGTGGGCCGACATGGCGCGCCGGATCGGGACGCAGGGCGGGGATGCTCCGCGTTCGCTTCGCTTCGCGTCCGGGCGAGGCGCCGACCGGCAGGTGGGCGTGCTGGAGGCGGTCAGGTTGGCCGGGCGCGGATGGGTGATCGGGGCGCTGGTGCCCGCGCGGTCGGTCCGGAGGGGCGCCGAGCCGGTGCTGTTCGGCGGCGCGATGCTGATGGCGGCTCTGGTCGCCGGAGCGGTGGCGGCTCTCGCCGGGTGGCGACGTGCGGCGACGGCGGACGTTGCGACGAGGCGCGAGGCGGAGCGCTGGCGCGGGCTCGCCGAGGCCCGGCAGCGCGAAGGGAGGTGGCGCGGGCTGGCTGAGCACGCGATGGCCCCCGTCGTCTGCCTCCTTGGCCCGCGCGTGATCGCTGCAAACCGCCCAGCGGTCACGCTGCTCGCGTCCGGCGACAGGGAGCGTCTGGTCGGCCAGGAGTTCCTCGGGTTCGTTGTGGAGGGTGACCGTGAAGGACTCGCCGCCTCGCTCCTGGCCCTTCAGACCAACGGCGGCTCGATCCGTCCGAGTGCGGTAGGGCTGGTGCTGGCTGACGGGCGCAGGGTGAGGGCCGAGCTGAGGGTGACCGCGGTACAGGAGTTCGACGAGGTCCTCCTCTACGCGGCATGGCAGGATGAGGCAGCGAACAGGTGGACGGAGCCCCTCCTGGCGGCAGTCGCCGGCTCGGTCCCGCTCGCCCTGATGCTCACCGACAACTCCGGCCACATGGCCTGGGCCAACGCCACCGTATTCGAGCGCACGGGGTATGCGCGGGGCGAACTGGCGGGTCGGCCGCTGCTGCCGATCATCGAGCGTTCCCACCGGCGCGTGGCACTCGCGGCGCTCGCCGAGGCGCGGCGGGGACGGCCTGCCGGAGGTCAGTTGCGGGTCCGCTGCCGGGGCGGGGAAGTCCTTACCGCCGAGTTCAAGGCGATCCCGGTCAGTGCGGCGGACCAGCACCCGCCGATCCTCTTCGTCCTTTCCGAGGTCGGAGCGGCGGGCCCCGGCGCCCGCGATTTCCCTGCGGCGGCCCGCGACAGGGCCCTCTCGCAGCTGGCCACGTGGTTGGCCAACAGGGTCAGCAACAAGTTCCAGGCGCTGCTCGGTGTCCTCGAGGAGCTGAAGACGGGAACTCGGCCGGCCGGGACGCTGGACGCGGCGCGGCATCTCGTGGAGAACTCGGTCGAGGATCTTCGCAGGTTCGTGTCTGTTTCGCGCAGCGGGACGGGCGCACTGCGCCCCGTGCGCCTCGGCCCGCTCGCGCAGCGATGGCTCGAGGCCAGCTCGGCGGGCGTTCCTCCCGGCGTCCGGGTGGGCGTCCGGCTGGAGGCCCGCCACGACAGGGTGACCGCCGACGCGGGCCAGATCGCCCTCTGGCTCGAGGTCAGCCTGGCCGCGGCGCTGTCCGCGATGGACCTCGGCGGCGCCGTCGAGGTCGCGGTCCGTGACGGCCACGAGCCGGGCACGGTGCGGCTCGTGTTTTCGGACACGGGCCCGACCGCTCCGGATCTGCCGCTCGGCGAGCAGGACGAGCTCGAGCATTTCTCCTCCCGTCGCACCGCGCAGGCGCTCGCGGAGCTGATCGCAACCCGGCACGGCGGGCGCACGGGAGGGGCGTTGCGGACGAACGCCGGCGGTAGGCTCTGGATCGAGCTGCCGTGTGTGGGGCAGGCCGCGGCCGCCGCGGTGGCGACGGCCGCCGTGCGACCGCGGCGCGGAGCCGTGCTGGTGGCCGATGACGAGGAGATGGTACGCGCCTCGCTCGCGGCGGCACTGCGCGAGACCGGCCGCGAGGTGGTCGAGGCCGCCAACGGCCTGGAGGCCGTCGAGACGGTGCTCGCGGCGCCGGACCGGTTCGCGCTCGTGGTCCTCGACCTCGTGATGCCGGTCATGGACGGGCGCGAGGCGTTGCGCCGCCTCCGGGCCGAGGTTCCGGCCCTGCCCGTCGTGGTGTGCACCGGGTACGACCCTTCCGGCGACGACGTGCTCGCAGCCGCCGGGCTGTTGATCAAGCCCTTCTCGATCGGCGAGTTCCTCGCCAAGGTCGCCGAGCTCGTCGGCGGTGTTCCGGCCACGAGTGGCGACGGTGATATCATTACCCAGTGAAGGTTTACACCCGGACCGGCGACGACGGCTCGACGGGGTTAGGCGACGGTTCGAGGGTCTCGAAGGCGAGTCTCCGGGTCGCGGCCTACGGTGACGTCGACGAGCTGAACGCCGTGCTGGGTCTGCTCCGTTCCGAGGGCCTGCCATCCGAAGCCGCGGCCGGGCTGGAGCGTGCCCAGTCGCTGCTGTTCGAGGTGGGCGCGTTCCTGGCGGACCCGAAGGCTCGTTTCGCGCTCTCCCAGGACGTGCTGGCTCCGGCGTGGGTCGAGCGTTGGATCGACGCGATGGAAGATGCCCTGCCGCCCCTCAAGAGCTTCGTCCTTCCCGCGGGCACTCGCGGCGCCGCCCTCGCGCACCTCGCCCGCACGGTGTGCCGGCGCGGGGAACGGGCGGTCGTGGCGCTCGCCGAGCGAGGCGACGATGTCGGCGCGGTCGTGCCGTTCCTCAATCGCCTCTCCGACGCGCTGTTCGTGCTCGCCCGCTGGCTGAACCGCCGCGAAGACGTTGCCGACACCCCCTGGCACGCCCGCGCCTGATCGCCGACCATGCTCAGGCTCTCGTTCCCGAGGACGCACCAGGAAGGCCGGCGGACGCCGTGAGCGGCCGGGAGGTGCGCATCGCGGTGGTGCCGGGTGACGGCATTGGACCCGAGGTCGTTGCCGAAACGCTCGCGCTCGCGGAGTCCCTGCGCTCGCGGGGCCATCTCGCCGCCAGCTGGGAGGAGCTCGACTGGGGCGCGGAGCGCTTCCTCGCCACGGGACGGGCGCTGCCAGCGGACGGGATCGAGCGCCTGCGCGGGTTCGACGCGATCCTCGCCGGGGCGTTCGGCGACCCGCGCGTCCCCGACGGCGTTTACATGCGGGAGATCCTGCTTGCGATGCGATTCGAGCTGGACCTCTTCATCAACCTGCGGCCGGTGCGCTGCCTGGCGGAGCGGCTCAACCCCCTCAAGCGATTCAAGGCCGAGGACATCGACCTCGTCATCGTGCGCGAGAACACCGAGGGGCTCTACTGCGGTTCGGGCGGGGTGGTGCACGCCGGCACCGCCCGCGAGCTGGCGCTCCAGGAGATGCTGGTGACCCGTTCGGGGGTGGAGCGGGTCGTGCGGGCGGCGTTCGAGCTCGCCTGCCGGCGTCCGCGGCACAAGGTGACGCTGGTCGACAAGGCCAACGCGCTCCGCTTCGCCGGCGAGGTCTGGCAGCGGACGTTCGCGGCCGTCGCCGCCGCCTACCCCGCGGTGGCGACCGAACACCTCTACGCCGATGTCGCCGCGATGGAGATGGTGCGGAACCCGGCCAGGTTCGACGTGATCGTGACCGAGAACCTGTTCGGCGACATCCTGTCCGACCTCGCGGCCGCGCTCGGCGGCGGGCTCGGTCTCGCGGCATCGGCCAACCTCCACCCGGGAAGGGTCTCGATGTTCGAGCCGGTGCACGGCTCGGCGCCGGACATCGCCGGGACCGGAAAGGCCAACCCGCTGGCCGCGATGGGTGCGTTCGCGCTGATGCTGCGCCACGTCGACCTCGGCGGCCTCGCCGACGCGCTCGACGCGGCGATCGCCGACACGGTGCGAGGCGGCGCCCTCACGCCGGACCTCGGCGGCACCAGCACGACGAGCGAGGTCGGGCGCGCGGTGCGGGAACGCCTGCTGGAGCGGTTGGCGGCATGACGACGCTCACCCTTCCGGAGAAGGACCTCCAGATACTCGCGGGCACGCTGGAGGAGAACCTCAAGTACCTTGGGGAGCGGCTCCGGGTACGGGTCGCGGCGCGCGGCGACACGGTTTCTCTAGACGGCGAACCCGAGACCGTCGCGCTCGCGGGGAAGCTCATTCGCGAGCTGGGCAAGCTCGTCGCCACGGGCTACGCGGTCGGCAAGGAGGAGTTCCGAACGGCGCTCCGCGTCCTCGAAGAAGATCCCAACATGAACCTGGTGGAGTTCTTCACCGACGCTTCGATCCCCGACGCCGTCAAACGCCTCGTCGTGCCGCGCAACCTTAAGCAGCGACTGTTCATCCAGACCATCAACCGGTTCGACATCGTGTTCGCGATCGGGCCGGCCGGGACGGGCAAGACCTACCTCGCGGTGGCGATGGCGGCGGCCGCCCTCGCCGAGCGCCGTGTCAAGCGCATCGTGCTCACGCGGCCCGCGGTCGAGGCGGGGGAGCGCCTCGGGTTCCTGCCCGGGGACCTCGTGGAGAAGGTGAACCCGTACCTTCGCCCGGTCTACGACGCGCTCTACGACATCCTCGGGTATGACCGGGTCGCGCGTCACATCGAGCGCGGGGTGATCGAGATCGCGCCACTGGCGTTCATGCGGGGGCGTACGCTCAACGACTCCTTCATGCTCCTCGACGAGGCCCAGAACACCACCCCGGAGCAGATGAAGATGTTCCTCACGCGCCTCGGGTTCCACTCCAAGGCGGCGATCACGGGCGACGTCACCCAGATCGACCTGCCCAACGACCGCGGGTCGGGGTTGGTGCAGGCGCGGCATATCCTCGGCGACCTTCCGGGGATCAGCTTCTTCGACTTCGTCAAGGAAGACGTCGTGCGCCACAAGCTCGTCGAGAAGGTGGTCGCCGCGTACGAGGACTTCGAGGCCGCCAAGCGGGGGAACGGAACGTGAGCGCGCCCGAAGGCAAGCAGGTGAAGACCACCGCGGCGAGGCTCGCCGTGCGGCGGGGCGAATTCGTGCAGCTGCGGCGCCGCCTGCTCGCCAAGAGTTGGGCGTGGTACGCGTGCCTCATCGTCGTCGGGTCGCTCGCCGTGGTGCCCGGCCGCTCGCACCGCGTGCCGACGCTCGCGGTCGGGGAGGTCGCGCCGTCGGACATCGTCGTCGATCGCGACGTCGTGCTGCCCGATGCGGAGTCCACCGAGGAGAAGAAGCGGCGGGCCAGCTTCGAGGTGCTGCCCGTCTACGTCTACGACCCGGGCGCGGCCGCTGCCCTCGACGACAAGCTCGAGAGGGTTTTCCAGGAGGGGCGCCGGCAGCGGGGCGTTGACGACGTGGACCTGGCGCAGCGACTCGGCGACGCCGGTTCCCTCGTCATCCGACCTCGGGAGGCGGCGGTCCTGCGCTCGGCGCGCTTCTCGGAGGAGCTGCTGGCGCTGCTGCGCGAGGTCGTGCAACGCCTGTACCGGCAGGGGATTGCGAGCGACCGCACCGAGCTGCTGCACGCCGCCGACCGGGGCGTCACCCTGAGAACCGCCGGGACCCACGAGGAGCACGTCGAGCTCGACGTGTACCGGTTCATCGACGGCGGCGGCGGGCTCGCCGAGGTAGTCGAGCAGCGGCTCGCGGCGGAGCCCTCGATCGACCGTTCGGGGCGGGCGCCGCTGGCCGCGATGCTCGCGCGCGCCATGGTGCCGAACGTGGTGCTGGACCGGGGCGAGACGCTCGCCAGGCGGCTCAACGCGGCGAGCTCCGTCGAGGAGGTGTCGGTGCACCTGCCGCGCGGCAAGGTGTTGATCCGCCGCGGCGACGAGGTGAACGCGCAGACCGCCCGACTGCTCGCCGCGCTCGCGGAACGAGGGACCCCGACGCAGACGTTCCTGCCGCTGGCGGGCGCAGGGCTGCTCGTCGCCCTGGTCGGGGCGGCTTGGCTGTTCTACCTGCGGCGTCAGAGCCCCTCAGCGGAGGAGGCACAGGTCCGGTTCGGCGCCCTGGTGGTCCTCACGCTGGCGACGCTCGCGCTCGAACGGGGGTTCGCGTTCATCGCGGGAGGGGTGGCCGCCGGGGTCGTGCGCGATCCGTTCGGGCACGTCGAGATCTACCTGCCGGCTCTGCCCCACGGGACGGGCCCGATCATCGCGAGCCTGATGTTCGGCCTCCCGATGGGCGTCCTCTTCGCGGTCGCCCAGAGCGTGCTGGTATCCCTGATGCTGGGCGGCGACGTCGGGCTGGCCGTGTACGCGCTCATTGCGGGCGTCGCTGCGAGCTTCGCATCGCAGCGCCTCAAGGAGCGCTACGTACTGGCCCGCGTCGGCGCCGTGGTGGCCGGCGTCAACGCAATCGCGATCGTCGGACTGGCCTTCTGGCACGGGCGCCTCACGGACGGATCCGTGCTCGGCGCCCAGGCGGTGTCGGCCGCCATGGGCGGGGTGGCCGCCGCCGCCCTCGCAAGCTTCCTGCTGCCCGTCATGGAGACGCTCACCGGGACGATCACCGACATCAGGCTCCTCGAGCTCTCGAACCCGAACCTGCCGCTGCTGAAGCGGATGTCGCTCGAGGCCCCGGGTACGTTCCAGCACTCGCTGGCGATGGCGAATTTCGCCGAGGCCGCGGCCGAGGCTATCGGAGCGAACCCCCTCCTGGCCCGGGTCTGCTGCTACTACCACGACATCGGCAAGCTCGCCAAGCCCGAGTACTTCGTCGAGAACCAGCGCGGCGAGAACCCGCACGACAACCTCACGCCGTGGATGTCCGCGCTCGTCGTCTCGAACCACATCAAGGCCGGCCTCGAGCTCGCGCGGCAGTACAAGCTGCCGGAGCCGATCCGCGATGCGATCACGACGCACCACGGCACCAAGCTGATCCGCTACTTCTACTCGCGGGCCAAGGAGAAGGAGGACCCCGATCGCGGCGAGGTGCAGGAGGCCGAGTTCAGGTACCCCGGGCCGCGCCCTCGCAGCAAGGAGATGGGGATCCTGATGCTCGCCGATGCGGTGGAAGCGGCCAGCCGCACGCTTTCGGATGCGACGCCGGGGCGCATCCAGTCGATGATCGACCAGATGATCAAGAACATCCTCGAGGACGGGCAGCTCGACGACTGCGAGCTGACGTTGAAGGACCTGGAGAAGATCGGCGCGGCGTTCTTCTGGGTGCTCACCAACGCATTCCATCACCGCATCGACTACCCGGGTTTCGACTTCAACCGGAAGCGCCGTGCCTGACGCCACGATCACGTTCCGGTGGCGCCGCCATCCGGGCGGCAAGCGGACAGCGCCGCTGCGTTCGCTGGCCGCGAGGGCGCTCGATCGCCTCGGCGTCGGGCCGGCGGAGGTCGGCGTCCTGATCTGCGACGACGCGACGATCCGGACGCTGAACCGGCACTTTCGCGGCCGCGACGAGGCGACCGACGTCCTGTCGTTCCCGGCCGGTTTCGAACAACCCGGGGGACCGCCTTACCTGGGGGACGTCGCGATCTCGCTTGAGACCGCGCGGCGTCACGCGGAGCGGACCGGGGCGCCGATCGGGACCGAGCTGGCAACGCTTCTGCTCCACGCCGTGGTCCACCTCGCGGGGTTCGACCACGAGACCGATACCGGCCAGATGGCCGCGGTCGAGGCCAGGCTGCGCCGCGAGCTGATCCCGTGAGCGAACTCGCCCTGTGGTGGGGCAACCCCGTGACCGCCGTCCTCGCGGCGGCGGTGCTGTTCGTCGCGCTGGTGCTGGCGCTCACCGGGATGCTCGCCGTCGTGCGGCTCGGACCGGTTCAGCTCGGGGGCCTCCTTGCGCAACGGCCCACCCTCCTGCCCGGCATGCCTCGCCGTCCCGACGCCCACGTCAGCCTGATCGTCTCGCTGATGGCGGGGACCGGGGTCGTCCTCGTGCTCGCATCGCTGGTCGCGGTGCGCGCCGGGAGGCTGGTCGGCGCGGGCCACGCCACGCTGCTCGCCGTGCTCTTCGCGGCCTGGCTGGCGGCCGTCGCCGCCGGGCTCGCGGTTGCGCGCGCCGGGCGGGTGGAACGCCTCGCCGTCGCCACGATGGTCGTCCTGCGGCCGTTCGCGCCGCTGCTGCGGCACCTGGCGGACGCCGAGGAGAGCGAGGAAGCGGCCGGTGTCGAGGACGCTCAGGTTCACGACCACGAGGTCCAAGCGTTCATCGGCGTCGGAGAGGAGGCGGGGATCCTCGAGAAAGAGGACGCCGAGCTGGTGGCCTCGATCGTGGAGCTGTCGGAAACGGTCTCGCGCGAGATCATGACGCCGCGTACGGACGTCGTGGCGATCCCCGTCGACGCGGGGTTCGCCGAGGTCGAGCGCCAGTTCGCGGACTCGCTGTTCACGCGGATCCCCGTGTTCCGCGAGACCCTCGACCACATCGAGGGGGTCGTGCACGTCAAGGACGCCCTGCGGGCGGTGGCCAACGGCGCGACGCCGACGGCGCGGGAGCTGCTCCGCCCGGTCCTCGTGGTGCCCGAGACGAAGCCGCTGCGCGAGCTCCTGCGCGAGTTCCAGGCCGCCCACCAGCAGATGGCGGTGGTCGTGGACGAGTACGGAGGGACCTCGGGCATCGTGACCCTGGAGGACGTGCTCGAGGAGATCGTCGGCGAAATCCAGGACGAGCACCAGAGCGAGGCGCCGGAGGTGGCCGAGGAGGCCGAGGGCGTCTACCTCCTGGACGGCGGCGCCCGCGTCGACGTCCTCGAGGGCCTGTTCGGGGTTTCGGTGGGCGAGGTGGACTTCGACTCCGTGGCCGGCCTGGTCCTCGATCGGCTGGGGCATCTTCCGCGCGTCGGCGAGCACGCCGCGTGGGAGGGCCTCGACCTCGAGGTGGTCGAGGTCGACCGGCGCCGTGTCCGGCGCGTGCGCGCGAGCCGGCGATCGGATCCGGGCGAGTGACCCGCTCGGGGACCGTCGCGCTCCTCGGCAGGCCGAACGCCGGCAAGAGCACGCTCGTCAACGCGCTCCTCGGCGAGACGGTCGCGATCGTCTCCGCGAAGCCGCAGACGACCCGGCACCGGATCACCGGCGTGCTCACGGAAGGCCGCGGGCAGGCGGTCCTTTTCGACCTTCCCGGCGTCCACCGGCCGCTCCACCGGCTCAACGTCCAGATGATGCACGCGCTCCGGGACACCCTCCGCGAGGTCGACCTCGTGCTCCAGCTGTTCGACGCGTCGCAGTCCCCGGGTGGGGGCGAGGAGTTCGTCGTCGGCCTGCTGGCGGGCGCCGACGCGCCGGTCCTCCTGCTGCCGAACAAGCTGGACGTCGCCGGCGTCGAGGCGACCCTCCCGGGGCGTGTCGCCTTCTACACGGGGCGGCACACGTACGCCGGCGTCCTGCCGGTTTCGGCGCTCCGCGGCGACGGGCTCCAGGAGCTCAAGGCCCGGGTGTTCGAGCTCCTGCCGGAAGGGCCGCCGCTGTTGGACCCGTCGCTGACCACGACGCAGAGCGAGCGCTTCTTCGTCGCCGAGCTGATCCGCGAGGCGATGCTCGAGCGCGTGGAGAAGGAACTGCCCTTCACGTCGACGGTTCTGTTGCGTCAGCTCGAGGAGGAGGACACGGCGAAGGGACCGCTCCTGCGCATCTTCGCGGACATCGTCGTGGACCGTGACAGCCAGAAGGGGATCGTGGTAGGTCGCGCCGGCGCCATGATCAAGCAGATCGGGAGCGCGGCCCGGGCGCGGATCGAGACGCTGCTCGGGGCGCGCGTTTTCCTCGATCTCCGCGTCAAGGCCAGGCCGGGCTGGCGCGAGGATCCGCGGTTCCTCGCGGAGCTGGAGCCGGCCGAGGTCAACTGGGCGCCGCCGGGCGGCGACGGGGACGACGAGTGACCGCTGCTGCGGGTGCCGGGGATCGTCCGTGATCACGGTCTTCGTGGCGGACGGATGCCCGCACTGCCGCGCGTTGCTCGAAGACCTCGGAAGGCGCGGCGTCGCGGCGGTCGTCGTCAACCTCACCCGCCATCCCGAGCGGGTCGCGGAGCTGACCGCGTTGACGCTCGAGCGGCGGCTGCCGGTTACCGTGGACCACGAGCGATGCTCGGTGGGGTTCGGGGGCCGCTCCAGCTCGTTCGTCGAGGCCGGACTGTCCGGCCCGCCGGAACGCCGCGGCTGACCGGCTCGGTTATACTGCCGAGGACGACGGAGGGTGCGGTAGCCGATGAGCCAGACTCCGCTGAATACGAGGGTGAAGCAGTTGATCATCGACAGGCTCCAGCTGGAGGGGATGACGCCGGCTGAGATCGACGATTCGGCGCCTCTGTTCGGCGACGGTCTGGGTCTGGACTCAATCGACGCGCTCGAGCTGGTGATCGGGATCGAGAAGGTCTTCGGCGTGCGGATTCAGGACGAAGAGGTGGGCGCGAAGGCGTTCGCGTCCGTCGACGCGCTGGTGGACTTCATGCGGAGCAAGGGTGTCAGCGAGGGCGCCTGAGCCGCTCCCGCAGTCGTTTCCGGCCAGGCTGGCCGAAGGGACGCGCGACGGCGGAGACGGTCGGGTCGCGATCGTCCTCGCGACCGCCGGCGGCGCGTTGACGGGCTGCGGCCCGTGGCCCGCGACGCTGGTCGCGGAGGCGCTGGCGCAGGCGATCCTGCTCGTGGAACGCCCCCGAGGCGTCGACGATCTCCGTCTCGTCGGTCTCGACGGCGTCGCGATCCTGCAGCCGCTGGAGGCCGGGGATCGCCTCGAGGTCGAGGTGCGCGAGCTCGCCGCGTTCGGCGGGCTTCGACGCTACCGCTGCCGCGGGTTGCGCGGCGGGGCGCTCGCAGCGGTTGCCGACGTAACGGTCTCGGGGTGACGTCGATGGCTGATGTCGGGGAGCGTGACATGCGAGTCAACCGGTCGGATGAGGGGGGCGTCACCATCGTCGAGGTCGAGGGAACCATCAAGCTCGGCGAATCGGCACAGATGTTCGCCAAGGAGCTGCAAGGCGTATTCGACCAGACCTCCGGGGGGGTCGTCATCGACTTCGCCCGCATCGACTACGTCGACTCGACGGGGATCGGGGAGCTGGTCGGGTATCTCCAGCGCTTCACCCGGGCGAGCCGGAGAGTGGCGCTGTTCAGACCCCATCATCGCCTGGAGGCGCTGCTGAAGCTCACGCGGCTGGAGACGATCTTTCCGATCTTCTGGGAACGCGAGGACGCCCTGCGCTACGTGCGGGGCGCCGAGGCGGCCAAGTAGGCCCGCCGCCGGCCGGGCGACGGTCCGTGTGCGTCACCGTCGGTGCGGGAACGTTGACTGGTGCGAAAGGGGGGATTTGAACCCCCATGAGCTTGCGCTCACAAGGTCCTGAGCCTTGCGCGTCTGCCAGTTCCGCCACTTTCGCACGCGCCGCGCGGAGTGTAGCGGCGGGGCGGTGGAGTGTCAACGGAGAGGCGCGCTTTCGGCGCCTTCTCGGGTGTGAGAGCGATGCACCGTAAGCACCTCGTCGAGGAGCTGAGAGCCGCGCGCGACAACGGGCTCACGGTCGCGCAGCTCGAGAAGAAGCTCGCCGGGACCTGGGGGCGCGACGAGGTCCACGCGTCGTTGGCGGCGATGCTCGAGGAGGCCGAGGCGCGCGGCGAGGTCGTCCGCGGGCACGGCCGCGTGGTCGCCGTCGAGTACACCGACTACTACACCGGCGAGGTGCGGCTGACGTCGCGAGGGTTCGGGATCGTCAGGCAGGGCGAGCGCGACCTGCCCGACATCGTCGTCCCGGCGGACAAGCTGGCGACCGCGATGGACGGGGACCTGGTGCTGGTGCACCTCGGCTCCCGGCGCCGGCGCGGCCGCCTGGTCCCCGACAAGCACGGCGAGATCGTTCGCGTGCTGCGCCGCCGGCGGCCGACGCTGGTCGGGCGATACGTGCCGGATCCCGACCAGCCCTGGGTCGATCCGTTCGCGAGACGCGTGAAGACGCGCGTCATCCTCGACGGGCCGCCGGCCGACCCCCCTCGGCCCGGCGAGTTCGTCGAGGTCGCCGTTGAGGACGGCGCCGCGGACGGGGACGTTCCCGGGCGCCTGCTGCGCCGACTGGGGATGGCGGGCGAAGCCGGCGTCGACGAGGAGGTCGTCCTCGCCGAGCTCGCGATCCCGGTGGAGTTCACCCCGGCGGCTCTCGCCGAGGCGGACGCCCTGCCGGGCGAGGTCCTCCCGGACGACCTCGCGGGGAGGGTCGACCACCGCGCGCAGCCGGCGGTCACGATCGACGGCGAGACGGCCCGCGACTTCGATGACGCCGTGGTCGCCCTGCCGGCCGCGACGGCGCGATCGAGGTCTTCGTCCACATCGCGGACGTGTCGCACTACGTCCGCCCGGCCACCGCGCTCGACGGCGCCGCGCGGGAGCGGGGGACGAGCGTCTACCTGCCGGGGCGCTGTGTGCCGATGCTGCCGGAGAAGCTCTCCAACCACCTCTGCTCGCTGGTCCCGGACCAGGACCGGCTCGCCTTCTCCGTGCGCTTCCTGGTGAAGCCCGACGGCGCCGTCGAGGGGTACCGGGCCGAGCGCAGCGTGTTCCGGTCCCGGCGTCGCTGCACCTACACCGAGGTGTTCGACTGGCTCGAGCGCGGCACGTGGCCGGCCGGCATGGCCGCGGACGTTCGAGGGTCTCTCGAGCTGTTGGACGAGGCGGCTAACCGGATCGGGCGCCGGCGGCGCGAGCGCGGCTCGATCGACTTCGACCTCCCGGAGCCGGAGATCCTGCTCGACCCTGAGGGTTTCATGACCGGGGTGCAGGCCTCGGCGCGCAACCGCGCGCACCGGTTGATCGAGGAGCTGATGATCGCGGCCAACGAGTGCGTGGCCCGCATGCTCGTCTGGGGTCGGCAACCGGGGCTCTTCCGCATCCACGAGCGGCCCTCGGCCGGCAAGCTCGCCGAGCTGCAGGCGGTTCTCGCCGAGTTCGGCGTCGCGTTGAAGGGCAACCTCGAGGAGCTTCCGCCCCGGGAGCTGCAGCGCGTGCTGGCGGAGATCGAGGGCCGCCCCGAGGAGCTCTTCCTGCAGACCCTCGTGTTGCGCTCGCTGGCGCGCGCCGCGTACCACCCCGAGTGCAAGGGGCACTACGCCCTGGCGACGGACTTCTACCTCCACTTCACGTCGCCGATCCGCCGCTACCCCGACCTGGTGGTGCACCGGTTCCTCGGGCAGCTCCTGACCGGCAAGGTCCTCGCCGCCGGCGAGCGCGCCTTCATCCAGGCCGACCTGGAGGACCTCGCCCAGCACTGCTCGTTCACCGAACGCCGCGCCGACGAGGCCGAGCGCCAGGTCGTGAAGTGGAAACAGCTCGAGTTCATGCAGCGCGCACGTCGGCGAGGAGTTTTCGGGCCACGTGACCGGCGTCGTCGCGTTCGGCCTGTTCGTCCAGCTCGACCAGGTCTACGTCGAGGGGCTCGTCCACGTGGCCGACCTCACCGACGACTTCTACCGCTACGACGAGACGGGACACCGGCTCGTCGGCCAGCGCCGCGGGAGGGTCCTGCGCCTCGGCGATCCGTTGACCGTGATCGTGAAGGGGATCGACGAGGAGTTCATGGAGATCAAGCTCGCGCCGGTGCTCCCGCCGCCCGCGGCGGATCGCCGCGAGCGCGGAGGGAGCGCCGCACCGCCCCGGGAGCGGAAGCCGCGGGCCAAGGTCGTACGGCCGCGCCCGAGCTCGCGCCGGCGCGGACGGTGAGCGCACCCCGGTCGGACCTAGCCGATGGTGGCGGAGGGGAGCACGTAGCGCTCGAGGCTCGGGCCGGCGTTGCGGCCCATCCAAAGGCTCGTCGCCCGGCACACGGCGCCGGCCTCGAGGAGCTGCTCGACGCCGCGCTCGAACGAGGCCGGGAGCAGGACCTGGACCTCCGGCGTGCCGGCGGCGGCGGCGAACTGCAGCGCCCATCCGAGTCCGGCGAGCGCGCCTTCGCGGGTCGAGGCCGCCACGGGACCGCACTGGCCGAGCCCACCGTAGGCGTACGCGGTGACCCGTTGGCCCTCGCGGACCTTGGCGAGGCGAAGCCGGCGCTCGGTGAGCCAGTGCTCGTGGTCCATCGGCCGGGCGACACCTCGGGCGAGCCGGTCGAGGCGTTCGAGGTCTGCGGCGCCGGCGCGTCGGTTCACGGCCTCGCGAGTCAGCTCCGACCCCGAAAGCCGGGTCGAGAGCCTCTGACCCGCGATCCGCGCCTTGCCGGAATCCATCACGAGGCGGTACAGCGGGGTGCGGGGCTTCAGTCCGAAGCTCGAGAACAGCGACTCCCACGGCTCACCGGCATGGACCACCGCGGCGCACGCCGCGGCGCCGAACCGCTCGCCGTAGGCCAGCGCGCGTCGCACGAGCTGCTCTGCGATCGGGTCGGCCTGGTACTCCGGGAGGAGCCACGGCTGCGAAAGGTTGAGCTGGCGCGAGCGGACGTAGCTGGGCGCGAACCCGATCACTTCGTCGCCGACGCTGGCGGTGAGGAAACCGTCGCCGTCGTGATGCGCGAGGTGCTCGAGGTCGCGGGCGAGGTCGCTGGGCGCCTGGCCGCGGGCGGCGACGGGGGCGGTGTCGCCCCAACCGGGCAGCGACGCGCGGAGCTGCTCGGCCATCGCGACGAGCGGCGCCAGGCCGACCCGCGAGACCGGCTGCACCTTGACCTTCCCCGCCATCTCAAGTCCTCCCGCCAACATCTGGTGGCGCGCCGTCGTCCAAGCGCGCGATTGTAACAGGCCGAACGTGCGGGCCCGGCGCGGCGCGCGACTGTGGGACAATCGAGATCGCGCTGGAGGGCGGCCACAATGCCACACCATGCAACGGCGGGGACGTTCCTGGGGGTCCCGGACACGTTGTGGTTCCTGCTCCTGACCGTCGCCGCCGTCGCGGGCGTGGCGTGGTCGCTCTCGCGCAAGTGGTCGCTCCTGGCGGCGGGCCGCGGCGACGTCGAGCTCGGGGGGTGGGGCGCCCGTTTCCGCGGCCTGCTCGTGTTCTTCCTCGGCCAGCGGCGGATGTTCCTCGAGCCGCTCCCGGGGATCATGCACGCGCTGATCTTCTGGGGGTTCCTCGTCTTCACGTTGCGGTCGGGCTCCATGGTGGTCGAGGGTCTCACGGGAGGGTGGGAGCTGCCGTTCCTCCACGGGCAGCTCGGCCACGCCTACCTGCTCACTAAGGACGTGTTCGCGGCCCTCGTCCTCGCGGGCGTCGCGATCGCCGCGTGGCGGCGCCTGGTCACCAGACCCTCGCGCCTCGAGTACAGCGCGGACGCGTGGGTGATCCTCGGGCTGATCGCGGCGTTGATGGTCACCGACATCCTCGCCGACGGCGCGCGAATCGCGGGCGGGGCGCCCGGGCCCTGGGCCTGGACGCCGGTCTCCGCGCAGGTCGGCGCCCTGCTCGCCGGGTCGGCCGGGCCCGCCTTGCGGGCGCTCTACGGAGGCGCGTGGTGGCTGCACCTGGCGACGCTCTACGTGTTCGCCAACTACCTCCCGTACTCCAAGCACTTCCACGTCTACACCTCGCTCCCCAACGTGCTGCTGCGGCCGCTCGCCGAGCCGGGACGCCTCCCCAAGATGGACCTCGAGAACGTCGGGGAGGGGAGCACGCTCGGCGCCGCCAAGGTCACGGACCTGAGCTGGAAGCAGCTCCTCGACCTGTACACCTGCACCGAGTGCGGCCGCTGCACGGTCGTGTGCCCAACGACGATCACCAAGAAGCCGCTGATCCCGCGCGACCTCACGATCGACCTGCGCGACCACCTCAACGCCTCCGCGGGCGAGATCCTCAGGGCGCCGGGGGAGGCGCCTGGCAAGCCGAGCCGCGAGCTGGCGGGCGACGTGATCGACCCGGAGGTCGTGTGGGCCTGCACGACCTGCCGGTGGTGCGAGGAGTCGTGCCCCCTGTTCATCTCGTACGTGGACAAGATCGTCGAGATGCGACGGCACCTCGTGCTCGAGAAGGCGGAGTTCCCTGCCGAAGCCGAGCCGGCGTTCCGCGGCATGGAGGTCAACGGGAACCCATGGCAGCTGCCGCCCGAGACCCGCGGCGACTGGGCCAAGGGCCTCGGCGTGCCGCTCGCCTCGGAAGGCGGCGAGTTCGAGGTCCTGTTCTGGGTCGGGTGCGCGGGCGCCTACGACGACGCCGGCAAGCGCACCTCGCGCGCCCTCGTCAAGCTGTTGCAGGCCGCCGGCGTCCGATTCGCAATCCTCGGCGTGCAGGAACGGTGCACCGGCGACGCCGCGCGCCGTCTGGGCAACGAGTACCTCTTCCAGACGTTGGCCGCGGGCGAACGTCGAGACGCTGGACCGCGTCGGGGTGAAGAAGATCGTCACCAACTGCCCGCACTGCTTCAACACGCTGGCGCACGAGTACCCGGACTTCGGCGGACGGTACGAGGTCAAGCACGGCACCCAGCTCGTCGCGGAGCTGGTCGCCTCGGGCCGCCTGAAGCTGACCGCCGAGCTGCGGCGGGAGCTGACCTACCACGACCCGTGCTACCTCGGTCGGACCAACGGCGAGTACGAGGCGCCGCGGCGGATCCTCGAGGCGATCCCCGGCCTGACGCTCAAGGAGGCGCCGCTGTCCCGCGAGAAGGGGATGTGCTGCGGCGCCGGCGGCGGCCGGATGTGGCTCGAGGAGAAGCTCGGCACGCGCATCAACCAGACGCGGATGCGCCAGCTGCAGGAGTCCGGCGCCAACGACGTCGCGGTCGCCTGCCCGTTCTGCGCGGTGATGGTGGGCAACGCCCAGCAGGAGCTCGGGATCGAGGGAGCGCAGACGGTGGACGTGATCCGGCTCGCGGCCGAGGCGCTGGGGAACGGCAGCTCACAGCCGACGGCTGACAGCTAAGAACCGAAGCGAGGGCGTGTCGAGATGAAGGGAGCGGGTGATCGCCGCCGCACCGTCGCCAGCCGCGGGGAGGCGCTGGCGGCACTGCTGCTCGGCTCAAAGGGTTTCGAATCGAGGCCCGCAACTGGCGCTGCTCGCTGGGCGAGGTGGATATCATCGCCTGGGACCGCGAGACGCTGGTCTTCGTCGAGGTCAAGACACGCCGAGGCACGAGCGCCGGGACGCCCGAGGAGGCCGTGACGCCGGCCAAGCAGCAGCGCCTGGTTCGGCTCGCGGAGGCCTACCTCGCGCACCGGCGGGGCGAGACGCCGCCGTGCCGGTTCGACGTCGTCGCCGTCGCCGGACGGCCCGGGTGGCCGCGCATCCGGCACCTGCGCGCCGCCTTCCGCGCCGACGGACTGTGAGAGACCGAGGTCAGGGGTTAGGGGTCAGGGGTCAGGGGTCAGGGGTCAGGGGTCAGGGGTCAGGGGTCAGGGGTCAGGGGTCAGGGGTCAGGGGTCAGGGGTCGGGGTCAGGGGTCAGGGGTCAGGGGTCAGGGGTCAGGGGTCAGGGGTCAGGGGTCAGGGGTCAGGGGTCAGGGGTCAGGGGTCAGGGGTCAGGGGTCAGGGAACAACAAGAGCACGACACCTATTGCAGGGCCGTGGATTGAGGCGCGTAGCCGCGTTGCCGAGAGTGGGCCAGATGCTAGTGTAGTGACTCATAAATAGCTTGACATATTGTAGACGCCGTGATTCAATGAGGCATGCGCGTTGCCACGGCGATCGAGCTCACGGACGAGGATCGGAAGAGGCTGGAGCGGTGGGCACGAGGCCGCAGCACGCCGGCCCGGCTGGTGCTGCGGGCGCGGATCGTGCTCATGGCCGCGGCGGGTGCGCAAAACCTCGAGATCGCGGGTCGCCTCGGCACCAGTCGGCAGACCGTCGGGTTGTGGCGGAGTCGCTTCGTGGTCAAGGGGCTAGACGGCATCGCCAAGGACGCGCCCCGGGGTGGGCGTCCGCCGCGGCAACGCCGCAAGGTGGAAGCGCGGATCGTGGAGGCGACGACGCAGACGAGCCCGCTGCATGCGACGCACTGGACGACCCGGACCCTGGCGGCCGAGCTTGGGGTCAGTCACGCCATGGTGCAACGGGTGTGGAAGGCGTACGCCCTGACGCCGCAACGGGTGCGCAGCTTCAAGGTCTCGAACGACCCCCGGTTCTTAGAGAAGCTCGAGGATGTGGTGGGGCTCTACCTCAACCCTCCGGAGCACGCCCTCGTGCTGAGCGCCGACGAGAAGTGTCAGATCCAAGCGCTCGATCGCACCCAGCCCGGTCTGCCACTGCGCCCGGGCCGTTGTGGCACGATGACCCACGACTACAAGCGGCACGGGACCACGACGCTGTTTGCCGCCTTGGAACTCGCCGAGGGCAAGGTGATCTCGACCTGTCTGCCGCGGCACCGCCATCAGGAGTGGGTCCGGTTTCTCAAGCTGATCGACGGCCAGACGCCTCAGGAGCTCGATCTCCATGTCATCGCCGACAACTACGCCACCCACAAGCACCCCAAGGTGAAGGCATGGCTGGCGCGCCATCCGCGCTTCCACATCCACTTCATCCCGACCAGCAGCTCCTGGCTGAACCTGGTCGAGCGCTTCCTGCGGGAGCTCACCGACAAGCGGATTCGACGCGGTGCGTTCGCCTCCGTCGCTGATCTGATCGCGGCGATCGACGCCTACATCGCCGCGCACAACCAGCGCCCAAAACCCTTGGTGTGGACCGCGTCCGTCGCCACGATCATGGCCAAGGTCGCCAGGGCCCGCACCGCCCTGGATACGACAAGATCAGCGTGAGTCACTACACTAGGAGGGCGAGGCGGGAGGACCGGAGCGTACCCGGAGGGTACGTGAGGATCCGAGCCGCCGAAGCCCGACAACGCAGATGGTCCGCTATCGGCGACGCAGATTTCAGGGGCGCTCGAGGAGGTAGGCGAACCCCATGCCTCCGCCGATGCACATCGTGACGATCCCGCGCTTGGCGTCCCTACGCTTCATCTCGCCGAGGATCTTGCACGTGAGGACCGCGCCGGTGGCTCCGAGCGGGTGGCCGGTGGCGATCGCGCCGCCGTTGACGTTGGTCTTCTCGGGGTCGAGGCCGAGCTCGCGGGTGCAGTAGATCGACTGCGAGGCGAACGCCTCGTTGATCTCCACAAGGTCGACGTCCGCGAGCTTGAGCCGCGCCTTCTCGAGGAGCTTCGGCACCGCCTTGGCGGGGCCGATGCCCATCACGTCGGGCGGCACGCCCGCGACGGCCCAGTGCTGGACGAACGCGAGCGGCGTGAGGCCCAGCTCGGCCGCCTTGCGGTCCGACATCACGACCACGGCGGCGGCGCCGTCGTTGATCTGCGAGGAGTTGCCCGCGGTCACCGTCCCGCGCGGGTCGAACGCGGGCTTGAGCTTCGCCAGCGCCTCGAGCGACGTGTCGGCGCGCGGGCCCTCGTCGGTGTCGAAGGTGAACTCGCGCCAGGCGCCGTCGTCCATCGTGCGGACGTGGAGCGGCACGATCTCGTCCTTGAACTTGCCCGCGGCGATCGCGGCGGAAGCGCGCTGGTGGGAGCGCAGGGCGAACGCGTCCTGCTCCTCGCGGGCGATCCCGAACTGGCGGGCGACGACCTCCGCGGTGGTGCCCATCGCGGCGTAGGCGTTGGGCATCTCGTCGATCAGGGCCGGATCGGCGACGATCTTGTTGCCGCCCATCGGCACCAGCGACATCGACTCGACGCCGCCGGCGATGATCACGTCGGCGTTGCCGGAGCGTATGACGTCGGCCGCCCAGGCGATCGACTGCGAGCCCGAGGAGCAGAACCGGTTCGAGGTGCAGGCCGGGACCTCGACCGGGAACCCCGCGAGCAGGGCGATCATGCGGGCGACGTTCATGCCCTGCTCGGCCTCGGGCATGGCGCAGCCGAGCATGATGTCGTCCACCATGCCGGGTTCGAGGCTCGGGGTGCGTTCGATGAGCGCTCGCAGCACCGGCGCGGCGAACTCCTCGGGGCGGGTGTCCTTGAGGCTGCCCTTCCTGGCCCTGCCGATCGGCGTGCGGGCGTAGGAGACGATCACGGCTTTGGGCATGGCATCTACTCCCTTCCTACGCGGCGGCGCCAGAGGGCTGCCCAGCCGCCACCTCGACTCCGGGGGGATCGCCACGCCCACCGCTCGCGCTGCTCGCGGTGGGCTCGCGATGACCCGCCCTCGGCGGGGGTGGCCCGGGCGAGGGGCGGTACGGTCGGCGTGGGCGAATCGCTGCGGATCGCGGTCATAGGCGTGTCAATTCCGTAACGGCTTGTTGTTGAGCAGCATGTACCGGATCCGGTCCTGGCTCTTCGGCTCGCCGCACAGCGAGAGGAACGCCTCGCGCTCGAGGTCGAGGATCGCCTCCTCGCTGACCGGGTTGTTGATGGTGGTGTCCCCGCCGCAGAGGATCGTCGCGACGTGCGTCGCGATCGTCTCGTCGTGCGAGGAGATCCAGTGCGTGATCTTCATGTTGTGGAGCAGCGACTTGATCGTGGCGACGCCGTCGCGACCCGGGAGGTTGAACGTCCTCGGCAGCGGCGGCCGGTAACCCTCCTCGGCGAGCGCGATCGCCATTCGCTTGGCGGTCCACAACTGCTGGTCGCGGTTGACCTCGATGTGGTCGTACGGGCGCAGGTACTTGAGCTCGCCTGCCTCCTCGGCGGATGTGCCGACCTTGGCCATCGCGATGTCCTCGAACGCCTTGCGCAGGAACGGGAGGTTCGACAGCACCGGCTCGTCGATCCCGGCGAGGACGCGGTCGAGCATGAAGACGTGGCCGCCGCCGGCGGGTACCAGGCCGACGCCGACCTCGACGAGGCCCATGTAGGTCTCGGCGAGCGCGCAGACGCGGTCGCCCGCCATCGTGATCTCGGCGCCGCCGCCGAAGGTGAACCCGAACGGCGCCGTGACCACGGGCACGCGCGCCCGTTTGAGCCCCATCGTCATCCCCTGGAACTTGCGGATCATCGCGTCGATCGCGCCCCACTGCTGGCTCATCGCGCCTTCGAGGATCATCAGGAGGTTGGCGCCCGCGCAGAACTGCTCCCCCTGGTGGTGGACGACGAGCCCGCGGAAGTCGGTCTCGGCGATGGCGGTGGCACGGTGCACCGCGTCCATGATGTCGTCGTCCACCGGGTTCAACTTGGGTTGCAGCACCGAGTGGAACTCCACGCACGCGATTCCGTCCCCGATGTCGATCACGGACGCGCCGCCGTTCTCGAACACCGGCGGCTTCCGGCGCTTGATCTCGCGCAGGACGAGGAACGTCGGCGGACGGACCACCGGTGCGTAGGCCTTGGCCCTCGGGTCGTAGAACTCCCTTCCGGCCGCGCCGTCCCGGTAGAACGTGGGGGCCCCGGCGGCCAGCATCTCCTCGACCCAGGCGGCGGGTCCCACCCCCTCGCCGCGCATCCGCTCGACGGTCTCGGCGACCCCGATCGCGTCCCACGCCTCGAACGGGCCCAGGTCCCAGTTGAACCCCCAGGCGAGGCCGTGGTCGATGTCGACGATCGTGTCGGAGATCTCGCCCAGCCGGCGCGAGGTGTACGCGAGCACGTCCCGCGTCACCCGCCATGCGAAGGCGCCCGCGCGGTCCGACGCGTTGACGAGCGCCTTGAGCCTGGCGCCGCTCGCGTGGATGCCCTTGGCCTGCTTGAGGGAGGGGAGGTCGGGCTTCTGCTTGAGCCTATACTCGCCGGTACTCCAGTCGAGCGCGTAGTCGACCGGCTCGCCCTTGGGGCCCTTCTCCCGCTTGAAGAAGCCGGCCTTCGCCTTGCGCCCGAGTTGCCCTTTCTCGACCATCCGGGTGATGAAATCAGGGACCTCGAACGCGGCGCGCCCCTCGTCCTCCGGACACTCCTCGCGCAGCGTGCGCACGACGTGGACCATCGTGTCGAGGCCGACGAGGTCCACGGTGCCGAACGAGGCGCTCTTCGGCCGGCCCATCGCGGGGCCCGTGATCGCGTCCACCTCGTCCACCTGGTAGCCCATCTCGACCATCGCGTGGACCGTGGCCATCAGGCCGTAGACCCCGATGCGGTTGGCGACGAAGTTCGGCGTGTCCTTGCCGAACACGATCCCCTTGCCGAGGAGGAACCGGCCGAAGTCGGTGAGCAGGCGAACGACGTCGGGATCGGTGTCCGCGCCGGCGATCACCTCGAGCAGCCGCATGTAGCGCACCGGGTTGAAGAAGTGCGTGACGAGGAAGTTCTTGCGGAAGTCCTCGGACCGGCCCTCGATCATCTTGTGGATCGGCAGCCCCGAGGTGTTCGAGGACACGATCGCGCCCGGCCGCCGAACCTGCTCGAGCCGCTCGAACACCCGGCGCTTGACGTCGAGGCGCTCGACCACGACCTCGACGATCCAGTCGCACTCGGCCAGACGGCTCCAGTCGTCCTCGAAGTTGCCGACCGAGATGAACGGCAGGAAACGCTTGGAGTAGAGCAGCGCCGGCTTGGACGTCCTGATCGCCTCGAGGCCCGCGAGCGCGAGCTTGTTGCGGAAGCGCGCGTCGGCCGGTTTGAGCCCGGCCTTCTCGTCCTCCGGTGAGAGCTTCGGAGGCACGATGTCGAGCAGCAGCACCGGCACGTTGGCGTTCGCCAGGTGCGCCGCGATTCCCGACCCCATCACCCCGGCGCCCAACACCCCGACCTTGCGGATCTCCCTACGCATGCGTGCTCTCCTCCGGCGATCGGCCCTCGCCGCCAGGGGCAGCGCCCCCCATTCAACGCAGACTGAATCCCCGTTCATTGTCGCCCGGCGCCGCACGCCTGACAAGTGGGCCGAACGCCGGTCCGCTCGCTAGAAGAGGCCGACGCCCCAGAGGTCGTGCAGGTGCAGGATCCCGACCACCCGCGCGTCCTCGTCGGCGACGACGAGCGACGTGATGCGGCGCGTCTCGAGCAGGCGGAGCGCGCCTGTGGCGAGCGTCCGCGGCGCGATCGTCACGCCGCCGCGGTGCATGACCTGGCCGGCGCTGTGCGCGAGCGGGTTCTGGTCCGCTTCCATCAGGCGGCGCAGGTCGCCGTCGGTGATCACGCCGAGAAGCCTGTGCTCCGCATCCTGGACGGTCGTGATCCCGAGCCCCTTGTGGGACATCTCGTAGATCACGTCCTTCATCGGCGTGTCGGCGGCAACGCGAGGCACGAGGTCGCCGCCGTGCATGAGCTCGCCGACGGTGAGCAGCCGCTTGCCCAGCTTGCCGCCCGGGTGGAGCGTGGCGAAGTTCTCCGGGTTGAAGCCTTTCCGGACCGAGACGGCCATCGCGAGCGCGTCCCCGAGGGCGAGCGACGCGGTGGTCGAGGCGGTCGGGGCGAGGTCGAGCGGGCAGGCCTCGCGGTCCACCCCGAGGTCGAGGTGCACATCGGCGTGCCCGGCCAGCGTGGAGGACGGGTTCGAGGTGATCGCGATCAGCTTGTTCCCGAGCCGCTTGAGGTACTCGACGAGCCGGACCAGCTCGTCGGTCTCGCCCGGAGTTCGAGAGCGCGACCACGACGTCGCCGTTGGTGACCATCCCGAGGTCCCCGTGGATGGCCTCGGCCGGGTGGAGGAAGAGGGCCGGCGTCCCGGTCGACGCCATGGTCGCGGCCAGCTTGCGGCAGATGATGCCCGACTTGCCCATTCCGGTGCAGACGATGCGCCCATGGCAGGCGGCGAGCATCTCGACGGCGCGCAGGAACGAGTCGTCCAGCCGGTCCCGCAGGCGCAGGATCGCCTCGGCCTCCGTCGTCAGCACCTCACGCGCCAGCTCGAGCGACATACGCACCTCCATCGAACCTCCGGCTACGGCACCGGCATTCTACGCGGGACCCTCTGCCGGGACCACAACCGGCGTGGAATCGGCCGCCGCTCGGCGCGCTTGTTGGTTGCAATGAAGGCATGGCCCGCCGTTGCGCTCGCGGTCGTGGCCGCGATCAGCCCAGCACCGGGCGAGGGGACGGACCGGGCACGGACGGTGCGGATCGTGCTGAAGGGTCCGCACGCGCCGCATGGCGTAGCGACCGAGGTGCTGCTGCCGGCGTCCTGGAAACCCGGGGAGCCGATCCTGCTGATGGTCTTCCTCCACGACGGCTGGGGCAGCGAGAGGTCGTTCCGCAGGCACGGGCTCGCCGGGATCGCCGCAGGCATGATGCGGTCCGGAACGATCCCGCCGGTGATCATCGCGAGCCCTCGCCACCGGGGCACGTTCATCGTGGACGGGCCGCGCGCCGAGATGGAGAGCTTCGTCGCCGACGATCTGGTGCCCGCACTGGAGCGGGCGTTCCCGGGCGCCGGGGGGGCGCGGGAGCGCCGGTCCCTGTGGGGGATCTCGATGGGCGGGTACGGCGCCCTGAAGATGGCGCTGCGACACCCGGCCGTCTTCGGCAGGGTCGCCGCGCTCGCGCCGTGGGTGCAGCCGCTCTCGTGGGACGCGTACGAGAGGCACCGCACCTGGCGGTCGCGCCGGCTGTTAGAGCCGGTGTTCGGCCGCAGGCGCGAGGAGAGCCGATTCGAGGCCAACGACCTCGACCGTATCGCCGCGACCGCGGATCGCTCGGGAGCGCCCCCGATGCTGGTGCGCACGGGCTCGCTCGACCGGTGGGAGCCTGGCGCTCTCAGCCTCGTCGCCGAGCTCCGCAGGCGCGGCTTCGTCGTCGACGAGGCCTCGATCCCCGGCGCGAAGCACCGGTGGGCCGACTGGCGGCGGGCGACGCCCGCGATCCTCGAGTTCCTGACACGGGTTTCGACCGCCCAGGGCATTGAGGCGCCGGCGCCCTGATGACCGGCCGGTGCCGGGAAGCCGCCGACTGTCGCCCGGGCGACGCCGTTCACCGGCGCCCGGCCGCCGTTGGCCGGAGTCCCGGTACCGCACTGCCCGAGAGTGCGTATCATGTCGAGGCTCGGCGGGCAGATCGGGCGCCGCGGCGTGCCCGGTTCGGTTCGCGACGCTCGCTACGGTACGTGGAGGAAGGATGGCTGAGGGTAGGGGTTCCACCGGTCCGGATCTGTCGGCGCTGAGGATCGACGAGCGCTCGCGCGGCGAGGGCGGCGGCGGGCGATGGAGGTACGTGGCCCTCACGGTCGCACTGGTTGTGCTGGCCGCCGGGGGAGTCGTCGTGCTCAGGGGCCGTACCCCCGAGGTCGAGACCGCGGCGGCGCGTCCGGCCGGTGAGGGCGGCGTGCCCGCGCTGCTCAACGCGAGCGGTTACATCACGCCGCGGCGCCGGGCGACGGTGGCCGCGAAGATCACGGCGCGCGTCGTGGACGTCTACGTCGACGAGGGGATGGCGGTCAAGGACGGCGAGGTGCTCGCGCGGCTCGATGACTCGGACGCGCAGCGGCGGCTGGCCGCCGCCCGTTCCGCGAGAGACGCCACCGCCGCGGCGGTCCTCAACCTCGACGTCAACCTCGCCAATGCCGAGCGTGAGCTCAAGCGCCAGCAGGAGTTGCAGAAGGACGACTTCACGACGGTAGAGGCGCTCGACAACGCGCGCACGGCGGCCGAGAGCCTCCGGGCGCAGATCGCGGCGGCGAACGAGCAGGTGAAGGCGGCCGACGCCCAGGTTGCCGTGGCGCAGCAGGACGTGGACAACTGCACGGTCCGGGCGCCGTTCGGCGGGGTCGTGGTCTCCAAGGACGCGCAGCGCGGCGAGATGGTGTCGCCGATCTCGGCCGGCGGCGGGTTCACGAGGACCGGCATCGCGACGATCGTGGACATGGCGTCGATCGAGATCGAGGTCGACGTCAGCGAGTCGTACATCGCCCGCGTGGTGCCCGGCCAGCGCGTCGACGCGGTGCTCGACGCCTATCCCGAGTGGCACATCCCGGCGAGTGTGCGGACCGTGATCCCGACAGCCGACCGCCAGAAGGCCACGGTGAAGGTCCGCATCTCGTTCGACAAGCTCGACCCGCGGATCCTGCCGGACATGGGCGTCAAGGTCTCGTTCCTGGCCGACGAGAAGGCGGGAACGCCAGCCGCGCCGCGGGCGTTGATCCCGAGCAGCGCGGTGCGCCAGGACGACGGCAGGCAGGTGGTCTTCGTCGTCAAGGACGGTAAGGCGGAGCGGCGGGCCGTGAGCCTCGGGGCTCAGAGAGGCGCCGACGTCGAGGTGACCGCCGGGATCGCAGCTGGCGACGTGGTGGTCGTCAACGGTCCGAGCGAGCTGCGCGACGGGCAGCCTGTGAAGGTGAAGTGACGGGGTTCCGGGCTCCCGATGACGGGAACGCGGGGGACGGATCCCCGTGCGAATGAAGCGGAGGACGACATGGTGAGGGTGGATGGCAAAGGGAACGGGACCGCGCTCGTGCGGGTGCGCGAGCTGGACAAGAAGTACCAGCGCGGCAGCGAGGAGATTCACGTCCTGCAGGGCCTCAACCTCGACGTCGAGAAGGGCGAGTTCGTCGCGTTCATGGGCCCCTCGGGCTCCGGCAAGACCACGCTCCTCAACCTGCTCGGCGGCCTCGATCTTCCGACGTCGGGCAGCATCTCGGTCGCCGGCGACGAGATCACCTCGATGTCCGCCGCGAAGCTGACCGCGTGGCGAGCACGGCACGTCGGGTTCATTTTCCAGATGTACAACCTGATCCCCGTGCTGACCGCGTCCCAGAACGTCGAGCTGCCCCTGCTGCTCACGAAGCTCTCGAAGGCCGACCGGCGCCGGCACGTCGAGACGGCTCTCTCGGTGGTCGGCCTCGCGGACCGCATGAAGCACTACCCGCGCCAGCTCTCCGGCGGCCAGGAGCAGAGGGTCGCGATCGCGCGCGCCTTCGTCACCGACCCGACCTTCCTGCTCTGCGACGAGCCCACCGGCGATCTCGACCGCAAGAGCGCGGACGAGATCATGGAGCTGATCGACCGGCTGGTCCACGAGCACGGCAAGACCGTCCTCATGGTCACCCACGACCCGCGGGCGGCCGAGCGGGCGCACTCCGTCCTCCACCTCGACAAGGGCGCACTGGTGGAGGCGGCCGGGAGGGTGGGATGAGGTACGTCGGCCTCATCGCGGCCAACCTCAAGCGCAAGAAGGTCCGGACGACGCTCACGGTGGGATCGTTCGCCGTCGCGCTCTTCCTGTTCGGTCTTCTCGTCGCGATCCGCGGGGCCTTCAACCAGGGGGTCGAGGTCGCGGGGGCGGACCGGCTCGTCGTGATCAACAAGGTGTCGATCATCCAGCCGCTGCCGATCGCCTATCGCGACCACCTCCTCCAGATCCCCGGCGTGAAAGCGGTCACCTTCGCGTCGTGGTTCGGCGGCGTCTACCAGGACGAGCGAAACTTCTTCCCGCAATTCGCCATCGAGCCCGAGACCTGGCGCCAGATGTACCCCGAGTACAAGGTGCCGGATGCGGAGTGGAGCGAGTTCGTGCGTGACCGGCAGGGGTGCATCGTCGGCGCGGCGACCGCGAAGCGGTTCGGCTGGAAGATCGGTGATCGCATTCCGATCAAGGGCACGTACCTGCCCGGGATGTGGCAGTTCAACCTGCGCGGGATCTACACGGGCGCGCGCCCCGACGACGACCTGTCCCAGTTCTGGTTCCAGCGCAAGTACCTCGAGGAGAACGGGCCGGCGTGGTTCAAGGGGAACGTCGGATGGTACGTCCTCGAGGTGGCGAACCCCGACGATGCCGCGAAGGTGGTGGCGGCCGTCGACGATCGGTTCGCGAACTCGCCCTGGGAGACCAAGACCGAAACCGAGAAGGCGTTTGCAGCGGGTTTCGCCAAGCAAATGGGGAACATCGAGTTCCTCGTGCTCACGATCGGCAGCGTCGTGTTCTTCACGCTGCTGCTGGTGACCGGCAACACGATGGCGATCGCGGTGAGGGAACGCACCGGGGAGCTCGCCGTGCTCAAGACGGTCGGGTTCAGCGACGCGCGGGTCCTCTGGCTCGTGCTCGGCGAGTCGGTTCTCCTCGCGCTGGTGGGAGGCGCGGTGGGGATCTTCGCGGCGAAGGCCGGTTCCCCAGGGCTGTCGGGGGTCCTGCCCGGGATGGTCGTGTACCTGCCGACCTCCAGCCTCGTCGCGGGCCTCGTGCTCGCCCTGGGCGTCGGCCTGCTCGCGGGCGCCCTGCCCGCGGTAACGGCAATGCGGCTCAAGGTGGTCGACGCGCTCCGGAGGGTCTGAAGATGGCGATCCCGATCGTCTACAACATCCGCAGCATCCGCCAGCGCTGGACCTCCGGCATCGTCGCCGTGCTCGGGATCGCCGGGACCGTCGGGGTGTTCGTCGCCATGCTCTCGATGGCGCGCGGGTTCAAGGCGACGCTCGTCGCATCCGGGTCGCCCGGGAACGCGATCGTCCTGCGGGCGGGCTCCACCTCCGAGATGATGAGCGCGGTGACCCTGGACCAGGTCCAGATCGTGGAGAACGCCCCGGGCGTCGCGCGCGGAAAGGACGGCCCGCTGGTCAGCCCGGAAGTCGTCGTCGTGGCCGCCTTCCCGCTCAAGAAGACCGGCACCGACGCCAACGTCCAGGCCCGAGGCGTGTCGCCGCGGGTGCTCGAGGTGCGGGACAACGTGCGGATCGTGAGCGGACGGATGTTCCGGCCCGGCTTGAACGAACTTGTGGTCGGCCGGAACGTCGCCGGGACGTACGCAGGCCTCGACCTCGGGACCACCGTGAAGTTCGGCGGCGGCACGTGGACGGTCGTCGGGGTGTTCGACGCGGGTGGGAGCGCGTTCGATTCCGAGCTGTGGTGCGACGCGATCGTGCTCAGCCAGGTGTACAAGCGCCCGCAGAACGTGTTCCAGGCCCTGACCGTCCACCTGACGTCCGCCGCCGCCCTGACCGGCTTCAAGGATGCGCTCACCGCCGACCCGAGGCTCTCCGTCCAGGTGGAGAGCGAGCGCGAGTACTACGAGAAGAGCTCCCGGTCGCTGACGACGATGATCACCGTGCTCGGATCTCTGGTCGCGTTCGTCATGGGGATCGGGGCGGTCTTCGGCGCGCTCAACACGATGTACTCGGCGGTCGCGGAGCGGTCGCGCGAGATCGCCACGATGCGCGCGCTCGGTTTCGGGACCGTCGCCGTCGTGACGTCGTTCGTCTTCGAGGCGCTGCTCATCGCATTCGTCGGCGGGGTCATCGGGTGCGTGGCCGTCCTGCCGGTCAACGGCCTGACGACCGGGACCATGAACTGGCAGACGTTCTCGCACCTCGCGTTCGCGTTCCGGATCACGCCGGGCCTGCTCGTGATCGGCGTGGTGTTCTCCCTCCTCATGGGGCTCATCGGCGGCGTGCCGCCCGCGATCCGGGCCGCGCGCCGGCCGGTCGCGGTGGCGCTCCGGGAGCTGTGACGGATCCCTCGACGCGGTCCGAACGACCGGTCGCGCAACCGGGCGCGTGAGGCGAGGCGGCGGCTAGAAGCGCCTGCCGATGCCGATCCAGACGTTGGGGCCGGTGAAGTCGGTGTCCGCCGTGACCTCCGGGGCGGGGGCGAGTGCGCCGCTCGCCGGCACGGTGTGCGTCATCCTCGCCCAGACGTAGGCGCCTCCGAACTCGGCGTACCACGCGCTCGTCGACGACAGGGGTACGTCGATCCCGGCGCCGACCGAGAACGTCGGGAACCAGCCGTCGTTGTCGACCTGCAGTCCCTGGTCGATGAACTCGTTGGTGAGTGAGAGCGTCGTCTTGTCCTTCTCGTACCCGAACCCGCCTCCGCCGTAGAGGAACGGGATGACCCTCGTGCACGACGGGCAGGGCAGGTAGTGGGCGACGACGTAGAGGTCCGCGTACGTGCCGTACCGCTGCTCGAACGCGAGGCGGGCCGGACCGGCCTCGGTCGGCACGGTGGCGCTGCCCTTGATCCCGCCCTGGCTGTAGTCGAGCTGAAGCCCGACCTTCCAGTGAGGAGAAACGCGCTTGAACAGCTGGGCTCCGAGGCTCAGGTTCGCCACGTCGCTCCAGTCGTCGAACCGGGTCCCGAACAGGCCGTTGATCTGTTGGATCTGCTCGTTGGTGGCCGTCTGCTTGGGCCAGCTCTGCTGGAGGTAGAGCGTGAAGTAGTAGGGACCGGGCTCGGCGCCCGCCAGAACCGGGAACGCGACGGCGAGGACGACGGCGGCCAGCAGGAAGAGCCGCCCGGCCGACAGGTTGGCGTGCCGCGAGCGCCGGCGCGTGTCGAGGCCTGCGTCTACGACAGGGGGGGTTGTCATGCACCCATGGTACGGCGGGCCGCCCGCGCGGGCAATTCCGCTGCTTGCCGGGGTTGAGCCCGGGCTGCTAGCATGACGCGGGCCGCGCAGCGGCTCCCCGTATGAGCTCATCAAACCCTGCTGATCCTGGACTTCGGCGGCCAGTACACCCAGCTCATCGCGCGCCGGGTGCGCGAGCTGGGGGTGTTCAGCGAGATCCGCCGGGGGGACACCCGGGCCGGCGAGCTGGGGAGCCTCACGCCGATCGGGATCGTGCTCTCGGGAGGCCCGGCTTCGATCTACGACGACGGCGCGATCCGTCCCGATCCCGGCGTTTTCGCGCTCGGCGTACCGGTGCTCGGGCTGTGCTACGGCCAGCAGGCGATGGCGCACCTCCTGGGCGGCAAGGTCGAACCCGCGGGCCGGCGCGAATTCGGCGCCGCCGAGCTCGACGCCGACCTCTCGTGCTCGCTGTTCGCCGGGACCAAGTCGGTCCAGCGTGTCTGGATGTCGCACGGCGACCGTGTGGAGCGGCTGCCGGCGGGATTCTCCGCCGTGGGTCACACGTCGAACGCCCCCGTCGCGGCGATGGCCGACGAGGCGCGTCGCTTCTTCGGGATCCAGTTCCATCCCGAGGTGCGGCACACCGAGATGGGGCAGCGCATCCTGCTCAACTTCCTGACGGCGTGCGGCGCGCGTCGTGACTGGACCCCCGCCTCGATCCGGCGCGACGCGGTGTCGCGCATCCGCGAGCGGGTGCCGGAGGGCCGGATCATCGTCGCGCTCTCCGGGGGCGTCGACTCCTCGGTCACGGCGCTGCTGTGCCGCGAGGCGGTCGGGGAGCGGACGGTCCCGATCTTCGTCGACACCGGCCTGCTGCGCCTCGACGAGGGCGACCAGGTCCAGGCGCGGTTCACGGGATTCGGGCTCGCCGTCGACAGGGTGAACGCGGCCGACCGGTTTCTCGCCCGACTGGCCGGCGTCGAAGACCCCGAGGAGAAGCGGCGCAGGATCGGCCACGAGTTCATTGCGGTCTTCGAGGAGGAGGCGCGGCGGTTCCCCGACGCCCGATTCCTGGCTCAGGGGACTCTCTATCCGGACGTCATCGAGTCGACGTCGGTGCGCGGCCCCTCCGCCACGATCAAGACCCATCACAACGTCGGCGGGCTGCCCGAGGAGCTCGGCCTCACCCTCGTGGAGCCGTTGCGCGACCTGTTCAAGGACGAGGTCCGACGCGTGGGCGAGGAGCTGGGGTTGCCGGAGGAGTTCGTCTGGCGCCAGCCGTTTCCGGGCCCGGGCCTGGCCGTGCGCATCCTCGGCGAGGTGACGCGCGATCGCGTTTCGCTGCTGCAGCGCGCGGACGCGATCTTCATGACCGAGATCCGCGCCGCCGGGCTGTACCGCGAGATCGCTCAGGCCCTCGTCGTCCTCCTGCCCGTGCGGAGCGTCGGCGTCATGGGCGACCAGAGGACGTACGAGAACGTCGCGGCGTTGCGCGCGGTGACCACCCAGGACTTCATGACCGCCGACTGGTACCGGTTCCCGCCCGAGATGCTCGATCGGGTGGCGCGCCGGATCGTCAACGAGGTGCGCGGCATCAACCGGGTGGTGTACGACGTGACGTCCAAGCCCCCCGGCACGATCGAGTGGGAGTGAACAGGAAGTGAGAGTCGAAGGTTGAGAGGACGAGTTGACGACAACGTGCGCCTCGCTGGTTCGCCTCGGGCGCGGATGTCGTTCAACCTCTTAACTCTTCGACTCTTCAACTGCTGAACTTGGACACAAGCCGCCGGTTCAGCCATACCCGGCGGAGCAGCTCGGTACGCCATGCCGAGCCCTCCGGCCCGCCTCGGCGGGACGGGGCACACCGTGGGAGGTGATCAGTGGCGAAGCGCAAGGTGTTGATCATGGGAGCCGCGGGACGCGACTTCCACAACTTCAACTGCCTCTTCCGGAACGATCCGGAGACGGAAGTGGTGGCGTTCACGGCCACCCAGATCCCCGACATCGAGGGCCGCGTCTACCCCCCCTCGCTGGCGGGCAAGCTCTACCCGAAGGGGATACCGATCTACCCCGAGAGCGACCTCGAGACGCTGGTCAAGAAGCACAAGGTGGACGACGTCTGGTTCTCCTACTCGGACGTGCCGCATCAGTACGTCATGGACAAGGGCAGCCACGTCATCTCGTGGGGCGCCAACTTCGGTGTCTGTTCGGTCCAGCGGACCATGATCCCGTCCACGAAACCGGTGATCGCGATCTGCGCCGTCCGCACCGGTGTCGGGAAGTCGCAGACCACGCGGTACGTGTCGCGGATTCTCAAGGCCATGGGGAAGAAGGTCGTCGCGATCCGGCACCCGATGCCCTACGGGGACCTGGCGAAGCAGGCGTGCCAGCGGTTCGAGACCTACGCCGACCTCGACAAGCACGAGTGCACCATCGAGGAGCGCGAGGAGTACGAACCGCACATCGACAGCGGATTCATCGTCTACGCCGGCGTGGACTACGAGATGATCCTGCGCGAGGCGGAGAAGGAAGCCGACGTGATCCTGTGGGACGGCGGCAACAACGACACGTCGTTCTACAAGGCGGACCTCCTGATCACGCTCGTCGATCCGCACCGGCCCGGCCATGAGCTGACCTACTTCCCGGGGGAGTCCAACTTCCTGATGGCGGACCTCCTGATTGTCAACAAGGTCCAGACCGCGGACCCGGTGAAGGTCGAGGAGGTCGTCGAGAACTGCCGGAAGTACAACCCGGGAGCGCGGACGATCAAGTGCGCCTCGAAGATCTCCGTCGACAAGCCGGAGCTCATCAAGGGGAAGCGGGCGCTCGTCGTCGAGGACGGCCCGACGCTGACGCACGGCGGCATGACGTACGGCGCCGGGTGGTTCGCGGCGAAGAGCGCGGGCGCCGCCGAAATCGTGGACGCGAAGCCGTTCGCGGTCGGGACGATCGCAGCCACCTACAAGAAGTACCCGAACTCCGGCCAGATCCTGCCGGCGATGGGCTATTCCGACGCCCAGATCGCCGACCTCCAGGCGACCATCAACGCCACACCGTGCGACGTCGTCGTCGAGGGGACCCCGATCGACCTCACCCGCGTGCTCAAGGTCAACAAGCCGATCGCCGAGGTCACGTACGAGCTGGAAGAGCTCGAGCCGGGCGTGATCGAGGAGATGGTGCGGAAGGTCGTGTCGTCGCGCCGGCCCTGATGCATCGGTCCACACTCCGGGGAGACGCCGGGCGGCGCATACCGGCGTTTCCCCGGGGTCCTTCGCCATTGGCGGCGGTTCTCCCGGTCGGCCGGTCACCGGGTGTGAGCGGTGACAAAAAGGGGACCCCGGTCGCGGCCGCGGTCCCAAGAAGAAGGAGGATCATGGGCTTGCGTGCGTCGCCCCTTCGGTTCGCCTCCATGAACGGCCCGTCTCGGGGTTAGGGGACTTGGCGAGCCGCGGAGCTGGCCGCTCCCCCGAACGCCCCCCCTTGAGCGCCCGGGAACCCCTGTGGGCGCGGCCCGCAAGTCCCGAAACCGGTTGGGCCGTTCTGTCTCATTTCATGAACCAATCTGGGCCTTCTCGCTTCGACTGGGAAGCGTGCAAATTACCTGATTTCTCGGCGGCCGTGACGTGGAAAAGCACGGGGAACGGGCAACAGCGGCTCCGTATCAACTACGCGGCTCCGGCCCGGCCGGTCCGCCCGGCGGCCGGCCGAGGTGACGTCGCCGCGCCCCGCTGCTAGTGTTGAACCGAGGCCAGAACGTGTCGCCGGCGGATCGCAAGCGCGCTACGGAGTCCGACGATTTCCGCGGCCCCTCGTGCCCGGACGGCCCGTCCTCGGCTCCCCGGCCGCGGAAAGCGGGTGAGCCCTGATCGCGCTCGAGCCCCCCGACGCTCAGTCCGGAGTGGCGGGTCGTCTGCCGAACCTGCTGAGCGCGAGCCGCCTGGCCGCCGCGCCGGCGCTGGTGGCGGTCGCGGCATCCGGATCGCGGCGCTGGTTCCTGACCGTGCTCGGCTTCGCGCTCGCTACCGATGCGCTCGATGGGCCGCTGGCGCGCGCCTTGGGGGCGGTTTCGAAGGCGGGGGCGGCGCTCGACAGCTGGGGCGATTTCGCCGTGTACACCCTCGCGCCCGTGGGGGTGGTCCTGCTGTGGCCCACGCTCGCCGGGGAGGAGGCGACGTGGGTCGCCGCCGTCGTCCTCGGCTTCCTCGTGCCGGTCAGCGTGGGCTTCCTGAAGTTCGGAAGGCTGACGAGCTACCACACGTGGGCGGCCAAGGCGGCGGGGGTGGCGCTCGGTGCGGCGGCCCTGCCCCTGCTGCTCGACGGCCCCCGGTGGCCGTTCCATCTCGCCGCGGTGCTGGTCCCCCTCGCCGGCCTCGAGGAGATCTCGATCACGGCGTTGCTGCCGGTATGGTCGGTGGATGTGCCGACCGTCGTGCACGCGGTGCGCCTGAGACGAGCCGGCAGAGGCTCAGGGTGATCCGCGGCCGCGAACCCTGATAACCTCTCCGCACGAGGAGGACACCAGCCATGTCGCCGACGGGCCAACCCGATGCGAGCGAGTACGCGCCCGAATTCGACCGGTACGTCGCGCTCGTGAGGGGCGGCGAGATTCTCGAGCTGCTCGACCGGCAGGCCGGGCAGTTCCGCGGGGCGCTCGGGCGGCTCTCGGACGCCGAGGCCGGCTTCCGGTACGCCGAGGACAAGTGGTCGGTCCGCGAGGTGCTGGGTCACGTGGTCGACAGCGAACGTGTCTTCGGTTACCGGGCCCTGTGCTTCGCGCGAGGCGATGCGAAGCCCCTGCCGGGTTTCGACGAGGAGGAGTTCGCCCGCAACGCGGCTCACGACCTCGTCCCGTTGCCGGCGCTCCTGGATGAGTTCGAGAGCGTCCGGCGCGGCCACCTGCTGTTCCTCCGCCACCTGGATGCGGCCGCCTGGCGCCGCGACGGCGTGGCGAACTCCAAGCGCGCCACGGTCCGCGCCCTGGCGTTCGTCATCGCAGGCCACGCCGACCATCACCTCGGGATCCTCCGCGATCGTTACCGGATTCCGATCGCCGGCTGAGCGCCGGCGGCGGCCGCCCGCCGGCGAGATAGCATAGGGGCCATGCGAGAACTCGAAGGATCGGTCCACGAGATCCGGTTGCTCGACGACGGCGAGGCCGACGGCGTCTGGGCGAAGGTCCATGACCTGCGGTCGGACTGGGTCCAACGCCACGACGAGCTGCCGTTCTTCACCTTGGGCGCGGCAAGCTACCTCGACGCCACCAACGGCCGCTTCGCCGACTACCAGGCCAAGGCCCGCCGTCTCAACCCGGTCCTCCGGGAGCACTTCGGCTGGCTGCTCGACCGCCTCGCGCAACGGTTCTCGGAGCACGTGGGCCGGACGGCGTTCTACGACCAACGGCTGGCCTTGCCGGGGTTCCACGTCTTCCTGGCGCACCCCGCGTTCGCCTCGAACACGGCCAGCGTCCACTACGACCTCCAGTACCAGAGCATCGACTGGACCGAGTTCGGCGCGGCGAACGCCGACGAGCAGCGTTCGCTCACGCTCGCCATCCGCCTCCCTGCCTCGGGCGCCGGTCTCCGGATCTGGGACATCGACGCCCGCGACATGGCCGGGCTCGACCCGAATGCCCAGCGGGACTGGCGCGCCGCACACCGTCGCCCGACGCGCGTCCGGTACCAGGTGGGGTCGCTCCTCGTGCACTCCGGCCATCACCTGCACCAGATCGAGCCGCTCGAGGACCAGCGGCCCGACGACGAACGAGTCACGCTGCAGGCGCACGGGCTGCCGGTCGGCGATCGCTGGCTTCTCTACTGGTGAGCGGCATGCGGGCGCCGCGGGCGCTACCATGCGGGTGAGAATCGCGCTCGATCGATCGCATCCCGGTCGGGCGAAGGGGAGGAAGCGGTGAGAATGAACGCCGTCGGCGCGTGGATCCTCGTAACGGCATCGGCATGGTGGGGTGGCGGCGGCGCAGTCGTCGCTCGTCGAGTGGCGGGAGCAGGTGATCCCGGGCGTGTGCACGCTGCGCATCGCGGCGCCGCAGGGGTGGCAGGTCCGGATGGGGGTGCCGGTCGCGGGCGCGGTCGACATCCGGATCAAGCCTCCCGAAGGCGGTCGCGGTGAGATCCTGATCTCCGGGATGGTGCCGAAGGGGGGGCCCGCGCTCAAGAGCAACGGCGACATCAAGACCACCGTGCGGACGATGGGCGAGGCGATGCTCGAGGGCTCGCTGGAGAAGAAGGTCGCGCTCGAGAAGCTCTCCGGCAGCGCGGGCAACGGGTTCTTCTACTCGCTCACGGACAAGAGGCAGGAGCTGCCGGCGGGCGAGTTCAGGTTCATGACGCAGGGGATCATGGCGGTCGGCCCGCTGCGCCTGGCGACCACGGTGCTCGGCGACGCGGCCGTCTCGCCGGCCAGGGCGGCGGCGTTCGACCTGCTGCGCACGGCGGAGTGCTCGCCCGGCAGTGCGCCGCCCGCGAAGTAGGCGGGGCGCGCTCGGCGTTCGGCGGGCGGGGGGAGGGGACGGTGGGCACGTTTCCCGCGGTATTCGTCTCGCACGGGGCGCCGACGATGTATCTCGAGGCGGGGCCCACGCACGCATTCCTTTCGAATCTCGGCGGCCAGCTCGGGCTGCCGGACGCGATCCTCTGCATCTCGGCCCACTGGGAGACCGCGCGGCCGACCCTTGGCGCGTCCGGGCGGCCGGAGACGATCCACGACTTCGGAGGGTTCGGCGATGCGCTCGGGCGGGTCGTCTACCCGGCGCCCGGCGATCCCGGGCTGGCGCGCCGGGCGGCGGACCTGCTGGCCGCCGCCGGGCTGCCGGCGCGCACCGACCCCGCCCGGGGTCTCGACCACGGCGCCTGGGTCCCCCTCGGGCTGATGTACCCCGCCGCCGACGTGCCGGTCGTCCAGATGTCGGTCCAGCCGGAGCTCGGAGCGCGGCACCATCTCGAGCTCGGACGCGCGCTCGCACCGCTGCGCCGGGAGGGCGTGCTCATCCTAGGCAGCGGGGGAGGAACCCACGATCTGCGCGGGTACTTCAACCAGGCCGGCGCGTCCGAGCCTCCGGATCACGTCGCGGCGTTCGAACGGTGGCTCTGCCGCGAGGTGACGGCCGGGGACGTGGAGGCGCTGGTGGACTACGAGGCTCAGGGACCGGACGCGCGGCGCAATCACCCGACGGCGGAGCACTTCCTGCCTTTCTTCGTTCCGCTCGGGGCGGCCGCCGACCCGCACGGCCGCATCCTGCACCGGGCGTTCGACCACGGGGTTCTCTCACTGGCGGCGTTCGCCTGGGACTGACCCGGCGGCGCAAGGCCGGCGCGGTTCCGCCGCGGACATCGGACGGGTCTCAGCCGGCCGGCGCGATGACTTCCTGCGCCGAGGGCAGAACCTCGAACGTCATGCCGGGCGGATCGATGTAGCCGTGGTTGCCGTCGAAGTGGCACGGAAGGGGAACCGCGGTCCGTAGCTCGAGGCGCGTGAACCGCAGCTCGTGGGATCCGCGCTTGGCGACCAGCGTGCCTCGTACGCCCGCGACGAGACGCGCGAGACGGGCGGGCAGGCCCGTGCCCTCCACGAGACAGGCATCGAGGACCCCGTCGTCCGGAACCGCCGCCGGCGTGAGGCGGAAGCCGCCTCCCGTCGTAACGCCGTTGTGGATCGCGAGGATGGTCATCGGGCCGCCGTAGTCGAACGTCCCCGCGCTCACGCCGACCTCCGGGCAATCGTACGAGAACACGGTGCCCACGGCGGCGACCAGATACGCGGCTATCCCGCGCACGACCTTGAGGGCGGCCGCGTTGACGTTGATCGCGCCCAGGAGCCCGATGCCGACGGCGTTCAGGACGACGCGATCGCCGGCGCGTATGAGATCGACCCGCCTCGAGGCGCCCGCCAGGATGACGCGCGCCGCCGCCTCCAGCTGCAGCGGCAGCCTCAACGTCCGGGCGGCGTCGTTGCCTGTCCCGAGCGGGAGGACGCCGAGCGCGACGCCGGCGCCGCCTAGGGAGGCGTCATGGAGCCCCTGGACGACCTCGCAGATGGTGCCGTCGCCTCCGGCGGCCACGACGACGCGCTCGCCGTCGCGCACGGCCCTGGAGGCCAGCTCGGTCGCGTGGCCGGGCGCCTCGGTGAGGACGACCGGGGGGTCGAAGCCCGCTGCCCGCAGACGCCGGTGCAGGCGGGGCCAGTGCCGGCCCAGCCTCCCGCCGGCCGCAGCCGGGTTCACGACCAGGATCATGGGCCGAGTATACGGAATGTCGGGCGCGGCAGGTGCGAGCGAGACCGACTCGCGAAACGCTATCATCGCACCGTGGGTCCGGATTACGACGCCGTGGTGGTGGGTTGCGGGCCGGCGGGCAACACCGCCGCGTATCGGCTCGCAAGCGCGGGACTGCGCGTCGCCATGCTCGAGAGGGAAGCGATGCCGCGCCACAAGGTCTGCGGCGGCGGCCTCTCCGCGAAGACGCTCCGGGAAGCGCCGTTCTCGCTCGCGCCGGTGGTCGAGCGGCAGGTCGGCGCCGCGCTGATCGCGTACCGCGGCTCGAACCCGGTTCGTTGCGAGCTGGCGGGGATCGGCGGGATGTCGCAGCGGGCCGTGCTCGACGCCTTCATGGCCGAGCAAGCGGTTCGCGCCGGGGCGGTGTTGCGCGAGCGGGAGGCGTTCGAGAGCTTCGAACGGAAGGCCGGTGCCATCGAGGTCCGGACCGGGAGCGGGACCGTATCCACCCGCGTGCTCATCGGCGCGGACGGGGTCTACAGCCGGGTGCGCAAACAGCTCCTTCCGCACGCGACTCCGGAGCTCGTCCCGGCGATCGAGGCGCTGTTGTGGCCGCGAGCCGGGGTCATGGAGCAGCTCGGCGACACCTGCATCTTCGACCTCGGCATGATCCCGGCCGGCTACGCCTGGGTCTTCCCGAAGCGCGACCACCTCAACATCGGCCTGTACAGGTTCTTCAAGCGCGCGGACAACGTCGACTTGCGATCGCTACTGCAGGCGTTCATCGCGAGCTATCCGATCCTCCGCGACCACGAGCGCATCGCGGTCAAGGCGCTCTTCATCCCGGTGCGCCCGGTCGCGAGGCGCCTCGCGGTCGACGGCGTGCTCCTCGTCGGCGACGCGGCCGGCCTCGGCGACGCGTTCTACGGCGAGGGCATCTACTCCGCGGTGCGGAGCGGCAACCTGGCGGCGCGGGCGGTGCTGGGACACCTGGCGGCAAACGGCCCGCTCCGGGCGTACGACCGGCTGCTCGCGGGGCTCCGCTTCCAGCTCGCCGCGGCTCGGATCGCGGCGCGGCTGTTCTACCGGTCGCCCCGGCTCGGGTTCCGCTTCGGCGTCCGCAACCGGAGGGTAAGCGCGCTGTTCGCCGGCATGCTCGCGGGTAACGTGTCGCCGGCGCGTGCGCTGGCGGGTGGGCTGGCGCTCGCGCCGTACTGGCTGTTCGCACCGCCCGTGGCGCCGATCGACTCGCCGATCTTCGCCGAGGGCGGCTCCTGAACGCGGCGGTCAGAGCGCGACCGTGCGGCCGCCGTCCACCGTGAGCACCTGCCCCGTGACGGTATCCGCGCCCTCGATCAGGAAGCGGACGGCCCGGGCGATCTCCGCCGCTCCGCCCTCCCGCTGCAACAGCGTCCTGGCCAGCAGGCGCACGCGGGTCGCCCTGTCGTAGCCATCCGGGAACAGCGCGACGCCGGGCGCGACGGCGTTGACCCGAACCTCGGGGGCGAGCTCCATGGCCAGGCCCCTCGTGACCGCGATGAGCGCGGCCTTCGAGACCGAATAGGCCAGGTGGTGCCGCAGGGGGAACGTGCCGTAGATGTCGGCGATGTTGACGACGGCGCCGCGGCGCTCGGACAGCATCGCGGCGCATGCCTGGGCGAGGAAGAGCGGCGCCTCGAGGTTGGTGCGCATGACCGCGGCGAACCGCTCGGGCGTCAGCTCGTCGAGCGGCGTTCGCGGGAAGACCGCCGCGCTGTTGACGAGGGCGTCGAGGCCCCCGAGCTCGGCATGGACCCGGGCGGCCACCGAGACGCGGGCGGCCTGGTCGTCGAGATCGGCGGACAGTGCGAGCACCCGCGCGCCGCCGGCGCGCAGCTCCTGCTCGAGCGTCCGGGCCTCCGCCGCCGACGACCGGTAGGTGAACGCGACGGTCCACCCGGCGCCGGCCATCTCTGTGACGATGGCCCGGCCGACGCGGACCGCCCCCCCGGTGATCAGCGCGTTCTTCGCGCGCGCGCTCATGGGGAGAGATCCACGCCCAGCGGCTCCGGGGGGCGAGCGCTGGCGGCGACGGCCGCATCGGCGAGCTCCCGCATCGTCGCCCCCGTCACCGGGTGGGGGAGGTCGGGCGCGAGATCCGCGATCGGCACCACCACGAACGCCTCCCGTTCCAGGAGCGGCGAGGGCAGCTCCAGCGGCCCGAACCGCCCGACGGCGCCGGTGGCGAGGACGAGGTCGAGGTCCACGGTTCGCGGGCCGAACGGCCTCTTCGGCTCGCGCCTGCGGCCGAGCAGCGCCTCGATCGCCCGCAGCTCCGCGTGCACGGCGGGCGGTTGCGCGGGGCCGTCGATCTCGACGGCGAGGTTCCAGAAGTCGGGTTGGTCGGTGTCGCCGACCGGCTCGGTCCGGTACACCGGCGAGGTCGCGAGGACGCGGAATCGGCGCCGCATCTCCTCGAGCGCCAGGGCGAGGTTTCGCCTGGGCTCGATGTTGGAGCCGAGGGAGACGAACATCCGCATCAGGCCGCCGGAGCGCCGCGCCGGCGCTCGATCTCCACGCCCACCGCATCCGCAAAGCGCACCGCGCCCGGCTTGGCGACGCGCACCTGCACCGACTCGGCACGCGGGAACTCGGTCAGGACCGTTCCCGCCACCCGCTCGGCGAGGGTCTCGACCAGACGAAAGCTCGACGATTCGACGAGCTGCTGCACCCGCTTCGACACCGCCTTGTAGTCGAGCGCGAGCGCGCCGTCGTCGGCCGCCGCAGCCGGACGGCAGTTCGTCTCCATGTCCAGATCGATGCGCACCTTCTGCATCACCTCCCGTTCCCACGGCTGGAGGCCGATGATGCAGTAAAGCTCGAGTCCGGTTACGAAGACGCGGTCGCCCATGCCGCCTCCTCCCTGAAGCGTAGCAAGAAAGCGGGCGCCGGGGCGTCCCTTGCCGAGACTTCAAGGCGGCAGCCGCGTGTGGACATTCCCGACTGACGTGTGGCCGATCCCGACACGGAGGGTGGCCGGACCTCGGTGACCGGGCCCGTCACGAAGCACGCAAGTCCCTGAGTCCTCGAGTGCAACGCACCGGCCACAGTAGTGCATCGGCACCCGGCACGCGTCTTGCTTTGGTCGGGTCAGGCGTGTCCCCACCACCGGGGCCATACCGGACCAAGAACGACGGAGGCACACCGTGCTCGGAGTGGATCTCAGCGACCCGAAAACCCTCTGGCTCAACGTCACCAACATCGCGCTCGGCCTCGTGACCCTGCTGTGCTTCGTCGTCGTCGGCTGGGGCGCGATCACCGAGGCCGTCGTGAGGCTGCGCAAGAGGTGGGGCTTGGTGACGGAGCCCGACGACCACGCGTTCGCCCTGCCCGGACTGGGCATCACGATGGCCGACGGCGGCAAGAAGGTCGGGGAGAAGCCGAAGGATTGACGCGAGCCGGCAGCGTGCCGGAGCGGCGGAGGCCAACGATGAAGTGCCCATTTCTCCGCGAGGCGAAGGTGAAGTACTGCCAGGTCTCGGCGTACCGGAAGATGATCGTCGAGGACACGGCGCTGCCGGGCGTCGACCGGTGCTTCTCCGCGGGGTACGCCGACTGTCCTGCAGCCGCCCCGAGGCTGGCCGCGCAGCCCGTGGAAGCACGCTGCCCGTTCCTTCAGGAGTCGTGCGTGGAGTTCTGCGCCGCCGCACCGGTGACGAAGTTCGTGCCAGCGAGCGACGCGCTCCTCTCGCGTTGCAACTCGGATGGCCATCTCTACTGTGAGCTCTACCTGGCGACCGCGGATCCCGAGGGTGAGCGGCTGCCGGAGAAGGCCGGCGCAACCGGCCAGGCCTGGATGGGAGACAGCATGATCGTCGTGGAGGGCGTGCGGGTTCCGACCCGCCTCTCGTACGCAGCGAACCACATGTGGCTCGATGTCGCCGAGGACGGAGTGTGCCACATCGGGATCGACGGGTTCCTCGCGAACGTGATCGGCAGCGTCGACAAGATCGGTTTCGCGACGCCGAAGCCGGTCGGCCGGCCGGTCGCGGTGCTGACCGTCAACGGCGTGGACCTGCAGATGGCGTTCCCCAACCCGTTGCAGGGGGCGGCCCCCAACGCGTACCTCCGCACGAATCCGGAGAAGCTGACGGCCGACCCCTACGGCGCTGGATGGCTCTTCGAGGGCGTCGAGGCGACGATGTCGGGAGCGCCGGTGGGCGCCGCCGTCCGCGCGGGCTTGATCCCGGGCGACAGCGCGGCCCGGTGGGTCTGGGCCGAGTCGAGCCGGCTCACGGAGTTCGTCCACGAGAAGGCCTCGGCGCCGGGCCCGCAGGGCGCGCGATTCGTGGCGGACGGCGGTCGCGCGGTGTCGGGCGTCGCCGCCCACCTCGAGCGCGAGGCCCTGATCGACCTGTTCAACGAATTCTTCTCGCCGGCCATGACGTGGCGGAGGCCCTGGTGAGACACCGGTCCGCACTGGTCTTCTCGGCCGGCCTCGGAGCGGCGCTCGTCGGCGGCTGGTTCGCATTCCCGCTGGCCTTGTACAGCCGCGCCGAGCAACCGCTCCAGTTCAGCCATCGCGTTCACGGCGGGGAGAAGGTGGGCCTCGCCTGCGAGGAGTGCCACGCGGTCACCGGCGGCGGACGGTTCTCGGGCATCCCGGGCATCGAGAAGTGCGCGACCTGCCACGCCGAGGCGCAGGGGAGCTCGCGCGACGAGAAGCGCCTGGTCGAGGAGTACGTGAAGAAGGGGCGCGAGATACCGTGGCTCGCGTACTCGAGGCAGCCCGAGAACGTGTACTTTCCCCACGCGCCGCACCTGAAGCTGGCCGGGCTGAAGTGCGAGCGCTGCCACGGCTCGCACGGGCGAAGCGAGACGTTGCGGCCGTTCGAGCAAGACCGGATCAGCACCTACAGCCGGGACATCGGGGGACGGACGTTCGCCCGGTTCGGGGGCGCCGGAGCCGTGAGCATGAAGATGGACGACTGCTCGCGCTGTCATCGCGAGCGCGGCGTCAGGGAGAGCTGTCTTTCCTGTCACAAATAGAACGGGGACAAGCGATGAAGATGAACGTGACGCGCCGGGATGTCTTGAGGTTTGCCGGGGGATCGGCAATCGGGGTCGCCCTCTCGCCGATGCCGTGGAAGCTCACCGACGACCTGGCGGTCTGGACGCAGAACTGGAGCTGGATCCCCGTGCCCCCCAAGGGCGAGCCCTCGGTGAGGACGACGGTCTGCGCCCTCTGCCCTGCGGGCTGCAGCGTTCGAGCGCGCTGCATCGGCGGTACGCCTGTTAGCCTGCACGCGGCGCCCTCCGACCCGGTGAGCGGCGGCGCACTCTGCGCGCTTGGGGTCACGGGCCACCACCTGGCGTATCACCCGGCCCGTCTGTCTCATCCCGTCCGAGTCGTCCGCAAGGACGGCACGCGGCGCCAGCTGCCCGTCCAGCCCGACGCCGCGGTGACCGAGACTGCGAGGGCGCTCGCCGGCGCCGCAGCAGGCCTCGGGTCGGTCGCGGTCCTCGACATGCGGCCCGGACGCAGCGCGTCCTGGGCCTGGCGTCGTCTCCTCGCCGGGACGCGGGACGGCCGTTACGTCGCCGCGCCGGGCCGCGCGGGCGCGGGGCTGGCGACGTTCGCCGGGATGATCGGCGGCGCCGAGGCGCGGTTCGGTCTCGACCTCGAAGGCGCCCAAACGATCCTGAGCTTCGGGGCGCCGATGGCCGAGGGGTGGGGGACGCCCGGGCGCGCCGCCGCGTTTCTCGATCGCCGCGGGCGCTCGAGACGCCTCGTGCAGGTCGACGCCGTGCGGACCTCCACGGCCGGGATCGCCGACCGCTGGTTGCCGGCGAAGCCGGGCACCGAGGCGGTCCTCGCGCTCGGCCTCGGACACGTGCTCCTGGCGGAGGGACTGATCGACGCCCAGGCCGGGCGGAGGCTTTCGGACCTCTCCGCGTACTCGGCGCTGGTTGCCCCGTGGGCGCCCGAGGCCGTCGCCGCTGTCACGGGCGTCGGCGTGGAGGCGATCGTAGCCACCGCGCGGGAGCTCGCGAGGCAAGGGCCTTCCCTCGTGGTCGCGGGTGAGGACGGCGGGTGCGGGCGATTCGGGCGCGCGACCGAAACGGCGATCTGGGCGCTCAACCTCCTGCTCGGCGCCCCGTGGCGGCCGGGCTGCCTCGTCGCACGCGGAGAGCTGCCGCCGCCCGCGCTCTCCGGGCCGCTCGCGCCCACCGCCGAGGTGGAGGAGCTGCCGGATCGGTCCGTGGCGCTGCTGGTGGTCGACGGTTCGGCCGGCGACGCCGCGTTCCCATGGTCGCTCGTCGAGCGCAAGCTGGTCGCCAAGGGCGGGCTCGTGGTCGCGTTGTCGCCGTTCGTGGCGGGCACCGCGATGCACGCCGATCTCGTCGTCCCGACGCTGCCGTTCCTCGAGGCCACGCTCGAGGTGCCCACGCCGTTCGACGCCACGGCGGCCAGCTTCGCCGTCGCCGCGCCTCTGATTTCGCCGCGGAGCGGCGCCGTCGACCCCCTCGCTTTCGCCGGGGCCGCGGTCGCCGCCGCCGGCGGCACGGCGGTCGAGGGCTGGGGTACCACCGCAGCCCTGTCGGAGGCGCGTGCCGACGCGATCCAGCGCGCGGGACGTGGGACGGTCTCGGGACCGGGGGAGAGCGCACCGCAGGCGGTCACGGCGCTCTCGTCGCCGGGCGCGGTGTGGAAGGCGTTGGTTGCCGGGGGGCGCTGGGTCGATGACGCCGTCGCGGCGCCGGAGGAGGGGAGCCACACGCTTCTCGGCGGCGCCGGGGACGAGCTCCGGACCCTGGCCCGGCCGAGCGGCGCGGCGACCCGCCTGGTCGTGCTGCCGCGCGCCCCGCGGGACGCCACCGCGTCGGCCGCGGTCTCGCCGGTCCTCGCCAAGCTGTACCGGGAGTCGGGGCTGCGGCGCTCCCCGTCGACGGTCGTTGTCAACACGGAGACCGCCCGGAAGCTCGGCCTTGCGGCCGGCTGCACGGCTCGACTGGAGTCGGACGGCGGGACGCTTCGGGTCACGGTGGCGACCGACGCCGGGGTGATGCCGGGCGTGATCGTGGTGCCGGTGGGCCCGGGCGCGGTGGCGCTCGGCGACCGAGGTGCAACCGGACGGGCCGGCGTCCTCGACGTGCTGACGGCCGACGAGGCGGGCGTGTGGCGGGGCCGGGCCGCACGGCTGGTGGAGGCGTAGATGGGGACCGCAGAACGCACGACGTCCCGTTTCGGGATGACGATCGACCTGGATCGCTGCACCGGGTGCGGGGCCTGCGCGGTTGCGTGCGCGGTGGAGAACAACGTCCCGCCGACCCGGCCCGAGGCGACGGACCGGACAGGGTTGACATGGATGCGCGTCTACCGCGCCGAGAACGGGAAGGCGTTCCCCGACGGCCGCGAGGTGTACATCCCGATCGCCTGCCAGCACTGCGGCCACCACACGCCGTGCGTCGCGGTGTGCCCGCAGAACGCGGTCGACGTCAGCGCCGAGACCGGGGTCGTGAGTCAGATCGCGGAGCGCTGCCTCGGCTGCCGGTACTGCATGGCCGCCTGCCCGTTCCACGCCCGCTACTTCAACTGGTTCGATCCCGCGTGGCCGCAGGGGATGGAGAAGGCGCTCAACCCCGACGTGTCGGTGCGGATGCGGGGCGTGGTCGAGAAGTGCAACTTCTGTCACGCCCGCTGGCAGGCTGCGAAGGCCAAGGCCGCCGCGGCCGGACGCCGTTCGCTCGACCCCGACGACTACGTGCCGGCCTGCGTCGAGGCGTGCCCCGCCAAGGCGATCTCGTTCGGCGACCTCGACGACCCGGAGAGCCGGGTCGCCAAGGGGTCACGGAGCCCCAACGCCTTCCGGTTGCTGGCCAAGCTCGGCACCGAGCCGAAGGTCTACTACCTCTCGGAACGGGCGTGGGTTCGCGCGCTCGGCGACGCCGACGCGGCACGGTCGGAAAGCGAGGGTTCGCGTGGATAGGAGCCTCATCCTCCGCGGAGTCAAGCGGTGCTCCACGGGCAAGTTCGTGGCCTGGCTCCTGCCCTGGGGGGCCATGCTGGCGCTCGGCCTCTACGCGATCGGGCTCTGCCTGATCAAGGGTCTCAACCAGACCAACATGGACAACCGCTTCGCGTTCGGACTCTGGATCTTCCTCGACCTCGCCGTGATCGCGCTCGGGGCCGGCGCGTTCTTCACCGGATTCCTGCTCTACATCCTCCGGCGCGACGAGCTCCGGGCGGTGATCAACAGCGCCGTGGTCATCGGCTTCATCTGCTACTCGGGCGCCATCCTCGTCCTGATGGTCGACGTCGGGCAGCCGCTCCGGGCGTGGTTCACCTTCTGGCACCCCAACGTCCACTCGATGCTCACCGAGGTCACGTTCTGCATCACCTGCTACCTCACGGTGCTGGCGATCGAATACCTCCCGATCGTGCTGAAGAACCGCTCCCTGCGAAAGGTCCCCTCGTTCCTCGTCTTCGAGTTCGAGCTGCACAGGGTGATGCCGGTGTTCGCCGCGGTCGGCACGTTCCTCTCGTTCTTCCACCAGGGGTCGCTCGGCGGGCTCTACGGCGTCCTGCAGGGCCGCCCGTTCGCGTTCCGCGAGGGGATCGCGATCTGGCCGACGACGTTCTTCCTCTTCATCCTGTCGGCGATCGCGACCGGGCCCGCGTTCGTGCTCGTCACGACCTGGCTGGTCGCTCGGATCAGCGGGAAGAAGCTCGTCGGACCGGAGGTCCCCGCCCTGCTCGCGAGGATCTCGGGTTGGCTTCTCATCACCTACGTCGGCTTCAAGAGCATCGACTCGCTGGTGTGGCTCAACCGCACCGCGCCCCACAGCGGCGCGAGCCCGGACCGTTTCTACGCGACCCAGCCGTTCGGGGTCTGGGTCCTGTTCCTCGAGATCGTGGTGTTCGGTCTCGTGCCGGCGCTCATCTTCCTGTCGCGCCGCGGCCGGAGGAGCACGGGGTGGCTGCTCGGCGCGTCGCTGCTGGCGTGCGCCGGCGTCGCCACCAACCGGTTCGTGATGACCATCCAGACGCTCTCGGTGCCCACGCTCGCCTTCGAGTCGTTCGCGCTGTACTGGCCGAGCTGGCAGGAGGTGGCGACGTTCCTGGCCGTGGTGGCCTACGGTGTGATCGTCTACTCGTTGTCGTTCAGGTACCTGCGCCTGTTCCCGCGCGAGCGGGAGCTGCAGCAGGGGTAGGGGAGGCACGCGTGTTTCCGGGCATTGATGGATTCGCGTGGGACACGGGCCATGTGGTGTTCCTCGGCGCCTTCTACTCGGTGCTGTTCGTGATCGCCGCCACGATGCTGCGCGCGATGCTCAAGACCTCGAGGGACCTCCGGGGCGGACGCGAGGACGCCGTGCGCTGGCACGCCGACTTCGACGATCTTCCGCCGGCCCTCCGCCGCTGCCGCCACGAGCTCTCGGGCGAGGTGGCGAGCCGGGTGTGCGAGAACTGCTTCGACTGCCGGCGTTGCGCCGACCACCCCGGATTCCTGGCGGCTCGGGCGGCGGCCGAGACGCCCGGCCGGCCGGGGGCCGGCGCCACCGTCGCGGGGCTCGCCGTTCCCGCGGGCCGTCTCTACCACCGTGGTCACACCTGGGTGCGCCCCGAAGCCGACGGCACGCTGACCGTCGGGCTCGACGACCTGGGCGCCCGGCTGCTGCGCGCTCCCGACCGGGTCGAGCTGCCTGCGGTCGGCCGGAAGCTGGTCGCGAACGGAACCGGTTGGCGCGCACGGAAGGACGGCGTCGAAATCAGAGTGCTCGCGCCGGTTGACGGCGTGGTCACGGCCGTGGGTGGTCCGGAGCTCGGGTGGTACCTCAAGGTCAGGTCGAACGGTGGCGACGCGGACACGCGCCACCTCCTCGACGCGGCCGAGGCCCGGCCCTGGATGCTGCGAGAGGTGGAGCGGCTCGAGCTGGCGCTCGCGGCCGACGGTGTGGGCGCGGCGCTCGCGGACGGCGGCGTCCCGGTCGACGACCTCGCCGGTGCGGTGCCGCCGGGCGAGCTCGACGCCGTTTGCGGCATGGTGTTTCTGGAACCCTGAAGAAGAAGTGAAGAGTTGAGAGTGAAGAGTGAAGAGCTAAGAGTGAAGAGTTGAAGACGGAGCACGGGCTCGCCTCGTCGTAATCGATTCCTCATCGGTCAATCCTTGACTCTTGATTCTTAACTCTTAACTCTTAACTCCTAACTCTCAACTGTCTCACCTGGGGATCTCGTACTTCTTGAGGCGGTCGTAGAGCGTCGACCTGTCGATCCCGAGCACCGATGCCGCTTCCTTGACGTTGCCGCCGCAGCGGCGCAACGTCGCTTGAATGACCTGCCTCTCCACTTCGTCGAGGGAAACGTTGTCGGGCACCGCCCACCTGGCGCCCGGCACGGCCTCGCGCCCGAGGAAGGCGAAATCCTCGTCGGTGAGCACGCGACCCTTGGCCGTCACGAGCGCCCGCTCGACCGCGTTCTCGAGCTCCCGGACGTTGCCGGGCCACTCGTGGTCCATCAAGCGCCTCATCGCGCCCTCGGACAGGTCGGAGACCTCCTTGCCGAGCTCATGGGCAAGCGTCTCGACGAAGTGGCGGGCGAGCAGGGGGACGTCCTCGCGCCTCTCCCGAAGCGGCGGGATCCGGATGTTGATCACGTTCAGCCGGTAGAACAGGTCGTCCCGGAACGTGCCGGCCGCGACGGCCTCCTGGAGGTTCACGCGCGTGGCCGCGATCACGCGCACGTCGACGCGCACCTCTTCGTTTCCGCCCACGCGGGAGAACGCGCGCTCCTGGAGGACGCGGAGGAGGTCCACCTGGAGCTTCGGCCCGATGTCCCCGATCTCGTCGAGGAACAACGTGCCGCCGTTCGCCAGCTCGAACTTGCCGCGCTTGCGCTCGATCGCGCCGGTGAACGCGCCCTTCTCGTGGCCGAACAGCTCGGACTCGAGCAGCGTCTCGGCGAGCGCGGCGCAGGAGACCGCGATGAACGGTCCGCCGGCCCGGTCGCCGGAAAAGTGGATCGCTCGCGCGACGAGCTCCTTGCCGGTTCCGCTGTCGCCCTGGATCAGCACCGTGCTCTTGAGGCTCGCGACCTGCTTGAGGAGCGTGAAGATCTCCTCCATCTTGGGGCTCTTGGAGATGATGTCCTGGAAGCTGTAGTGCTTGGCCAGCCTCTGCCGCAGGATCACGTTCTCGCGCTGCAGGTTCTTGACCTTGATGATGCGCCCGACCAGGAGCGAGATCTCCTCCGGGTTGCAGGGCTTCACGATGTACTCCTGCGCCCCCTCTTTCATCGCCGTGATCGCGGTGTCGACGGTGGCGTAGGCCGTCATGATGATGACCGACGCCTCCGGGTGCAGCTTCCGGACCTCCATCATCGCCTCGATGCCGTCGATCCCGGGCGGCATCTTGAGGTCGACGAAGTAGATCGCATAGTCCTTCGCGGAGGCCTTGGCGACGGCCTCACGGCCCGAAGCCGCGGTGTCCACCATGTAGCCGTCCTCCGCGAGCCAGGCGGCCAGCGACTCGCGCATGACGGCCTCGTCGTCAACGACCAGAATCTCCCAGCGCTTTCTCACGTGGTACCCCCTGAGGTGTCCGCAAGACGGGCCGCGTCGCGGAGTAGCATCGCACACGCGGCGCAGTAGTCGCCACCCTTGGCGTCGAGCTGCTGGATCGTGGTGGACAGCGCCATCGCGCAGAGCGGCTCGTCGCAATGGGTCAACCCGAACGTGTGTCCGACCTCGTGCAGCGTCTCCTTCCTCACCCGGACCAGGAACAGGGGCCGGTTGGCGTGGAGCCCGTAGAACTCCTGGTGGAGGCGCGCGAGGGAGAGGACGGCGGCGGGTCCGTCGAGCTGGGCCTGGCCGTAGACGAACGACAGCATGGGAATGAAGAGGTCGCGCTCGGTCAGCACGAGGAGCTTGGTCGCTTCGGGCGGCCGCCTTGCAAGCGCGTCGCGGAGCACCAGGGTCGAGCTGTACTGGCCGCGACTCCCGTCGTACGCGTACCAGGGGTCGGGGAACTCCCCGAGGAGCTCCGTCGCAACCCCCAGGGCGGCGGTGATGCACGAGGCGGCGAACCCCATCGCCTCGGTGTCCACCGCCCCGGCGGCCGCGAGCGCGATGCGGCTCACCGCCTAGATCCCACTGCCGGCATCGGGCTGTGCGTTCGGCGCGGGCGGTCCGGCGACCGGGAGGGTCACCCGGAACGTGCTCCCCTCACCGACCCGGCTGGCGACCTCGATGTCGCCCCCGTGGGCCTCGACGATGCCGTAGACCACCGCGAGCCCGAGCCCCACCCCCCGGCCCTCCTCCTTGGTCGTGAAGAACGGGTCGAAGATCTTCCCCAGCAGCTCCGGCGGGATCCCCGATCCGCTGTCCCGCACCTCGAGCACCGCGCTCGCTCCGTTGCCGGCGGTCCTCGTCACGACCGTGACCTCGCCTCCGCCCTTGATCGACTCCGCCCCGTTGAGGACGAGGTTCATGACGACCTGCTGGATCTGCGAGGCGTCGCATCGCACGCCCGGCAAGTCGGGCGCGAGGAGAAGATCGACGGTCACGTTGGCCAGCTGGAGCTTGTGAGAGACGAGCGAAACGGTCGTCCTGACGATGCCGTTGATGTCGGCGAGGCTGCTCTGAGGTTTGGAACGCCGCGAGAACGACAGGAGGTCCGAGACAATCCGGCCGACGCGCGCGGTCTCGGTGGCGACCTGGCCGAGGTAGCGGCGGAACTCCCCGACCCGGGTTTGGGGGATCCCGTCGTCCCGAATGATCCGCTGCATCAGCATCGACAGGTTGAGGACCCCGGACACGGGGTTGTTGATTTCGTGGGCCACGCTCGCGGCGAGCTGGCCGAGCGATGCGAGGCGGTCGTTCTGCACCAGCTTCTGCTGCGCGGCGCGCAGCTGTGCCGTTCGCTCCTCGACCTTGCTCTCGAGGTGCTGCGTGAACTCGGCGTTCTCGGCGAGCGACGCCTTGAGGCGTTCCCTCATCACGTTGAACGAGTGCGCGAGGTCCTCGAGCTCCTCGCTGGAGCTGATCGTGATCGGCTGGTCGAGGCGCATCTCGCTGATCGCCTTGGTGCCCGCGATGAGCTTGCGGATCGGCTTGCCGACGAACTGCCGGGTGAAGTACACGATGAAGGCGCCGACGAGGCCGACCTCGATGAGCGTGAGCAGCGCGGTGCGGGACCAGATCGAGTTGATCTCCTGGTCGACCCTCGAGAGGTTGATGCCGAGGTCGAGCACCCCGAGGACGCTCACGCTGTCGGGGTGGGCGTGGCACGGGGCGTAGCTGCACGAGGGCTCGTTGTAGATCGGCGTGATCATCGCGAGCTTGCGGCGCCCGTCGGCCTCCCGGAACACCCGCGCCCGGTTGGGCACGTCGACCTTGACGAGCGGGGTGGCCGAGCTGTGGCACGGGTTGCAGACCTCGGCCCGCTTGTCGACCTGCGTCCGCTCCTCGGGGACGGTCGAGTACATGAGCTCGCCGTCCTTGTTGAACATCCGGATCCGGTCGATCCCTTGCTTGAGCGCGATCGTGTGCATCACCGAGTACGCGGCGTCGCGCCGGTCGGCGAGCATCATCTGCCAGGTGGCGGCGGTGATGCTGCGGGAGAGCTGGTCGGCGCCGAGCGTCATGCTGTCGAGGAGCTGGCCCTCCTGGCTCTTGACGTTGACGTAGAGCGCCACGACCTTGATGATCAGCACGATGAGCGCCAGCGCGATGATGAGCTTGGTCGCCAACCGGTGCGGCACGATCCTCCTCCGTCCGAGCCGTGGCCGGCCCGACGCCCGGCCCGCACCCGGGCAAACCCTCACCGTGATTATCGCAGATCGCCGCCGCCGTCACGCGGCGGCCGGACGTCGGGCGGGCTGATGCCGGAGAGCGTGGCTTCCGCTCGCGGCCGAAGTCGACTGGCACTGCGGGCACCGGGGCTTCGAGACGCCGGCCGCGGTGCGGGCCGGGGGCGAGCGCCTCGGGCTCGAGATCGAGACGAGCTGGACCGAGGGCCCGGCGAGGGCCGGCGGCGAGCTCGTCCGGACCTTCATCGTTCGCGACGCATCGGGCCGGCGACTGCGGCTCCGCGTGGACGCCCGGGGCCGGACGTCGGTCGAGGTTCAGGCCGCGACCTGACCGTCTGCTACCATGGCCGCGCCATGGAGAGCGTGCTGCCGCGGCTTCCGGAGATCGTGATCCAGCTCCTGGCGTTCGCGGTCGCGATCTCGGTTCACGAGTCGGCACACGGGTGGATGGCCGAGCGCCTGGGCGACCCGACCGCGCGCTGGCTCGGCCGCATCACCCTGAATCCCATCAAGCACATCGACCCCGTCGGAACCGTCCTCTTTCCCGCTGATCCTGGCGGCGGTCGGGGCGCCGATCCTCGGCTGGGCGAAGCCGGTGCCGTTCGTGACGCGCAACCTCCGAAACCCGCGGCGCGACCCGTCGCTGGTCGCTCTGGCCGGCCCTGTTTCGAACGCCATCCTGGCGGCGATAGCGACGCTCGTCCTGCTCGTGCTCAAGACGCGCCATGCCCGACTTCAAGGAGCTGCTGGCCGCCGTCGTCGTGCACGGGGCGCTCGGCGCGGCGGGAGTGGCGGCCCCCCTGCTTTACCTGCTGTTCTGCCTCGCGATGGTCAACATGGTGCTCGCGGTGTTCAACCTGATCCCCATCCCGCCGCTGGACGGCAGCCACGTTGTCGGTGCGTTGCTCCCGGCCGGCGCGCACGCCCAGTGGGCCCAGCTCGAGCGGTTCGGCTTCCTTCTCCTCTTCGGGCTTGATGTTCACGGGCGTGTTCGCGGCCATCCTGAGGCCGTTCTTGACCGGGTTGCTATGGATCTTGCTGTAACCGCCGGCGACGCCCCGGGTCCGCCGTCCGTGGCCCTCCCCGGGTTCGAGGGGCCGCTCGACCTGCTCCTCCACCTGGTCCGGGCGGAAGAGGTGTCGATCTGGGATATCCCGATCGCGAAGATCTGCGACCAGTACCACGCGGCCCTGCGCGCGATGGAGGAGCTCGACCTCGAGGTGGCCGGCGACTACCTCGTCTACGCCGCCTGGCTCCTCCTGATCAAGTCCCGCTCGCTGCTGCCGCGCCACGAGGGCGAGGAGAAGGACCCGCGGCAGGAGCTCGTCGAGCGTCTGGTCGAGTACGAGAAGGTCAAGACGGCCGCGGCGGAGCTGGCGGGGCTCGCGGAGCTCAGGCGCGGGGTCGAGGCCGTCCGCTGCGCCGGGCCCGGGGCGCCGGTCGAGGTCGAGCTCGATCTCGAGGACGTCGACGTGCTCGCCCTGGCGCGCGCCGTCCGCGAGGTGCTCCAGCGCCACGGGCGCGAGCACCCGCCGGCGATGCAGCTCGAGCCGATCCGCTTCTCCGTTCGCGAGAAGATCGTGGAGCTGTTCGAGCTGGTCAGCCGCCAGCGCAGCTTCCCGTTGCTCTCCCACATCCTGACCCGGCCGGACCGTCTCGAGGGCGTGACCCTGCTCATCGCCGCGCTCGAGCTGGTCCGCCTGCGGACGGCCACGGCGCACCAGCGGCGGCCGTTCGCGGAGATCTACCTGACTCCGACCGGGTCCGCTCTCCCGATGGACGCGCTCAGCGATGTCTGACCTCAAGGACCTCGCCGCGGTCGTCGAGGCCGTCCTCGCGGTGGCCGGGGAGCCGGTGCCTCTGGAGGCGCTGGCGGCCGTCGTCGGGGAAGGGGTGGAGCGCAGCCGGCTCGAGGAAGCCGTCGAGGCGGTCCGCCTCCGCCACGAGGGCGAGGGGAGCGGCATCCTCGTCGAGCACGTCGCCGGCGGCTGGCGCCTGGCGACACGCCCCGAGCACGAGGGGGCGTTGCGCGAATACCTCGGGTTCCGCTCGCGGGCACGCCTGTCGCAGGCCGCGCTCGAATCGCTCGCCATCATCGCGTACCGGCAGCCGATTACGCTGCCCGAGATCAACTTCCTCCGCGGCGTGAACTCCGCGGGTGTGATAAGGACGCTCGTCGAGCGCAGGCTCGTCGATCGTCGCCGGGCGCAAGCAGGTCGTCGGGACGCCGCTGTTGTACCGGACGAGCAAGGAGTTCCTGGTACACTTCGGCCTGCCTGACCTCTCCGCCCTGCCGACGCCGGAGGAGGTGGAGCAGGTCGCCGGGGAGGGCGCCAGTGAGCCTTGAGCGGGTCCAGAAGCTCATCGCCCGCGCGGGGACCTGCTCCCGGCGGGAGGCGGAGACGCTGATCCGCGAAGGCCGTGTCACCGTGAACGGCCGGAAGGCCGCCCTCGGCGACCAGGCCGACGCGGCCGTCGACGCGATCAAGGTCGACGGCAAGCGGCTCAAGGCGCCGCAGGCGCTGCGCTACGTCCTCCTGCACAAGCCTGCGGCGGTCATGACGACCACCGACGATCCCGAGGGACGCACGACGGTCCTGGACCTGCTCGGGGGACGGGTCAAGGAGCGTCTCTTCCCGGTCGGCCGCCTGGACTTCCACTCCGAGGGCCTCGTCATCCTCACGAACGACGGCGAGTTCGCCATGGTCGTGGCGCACCCCCGGTACGGCGTCCTCCGCGAGTACCTCGCGAAGGTGCGGGGCGTACCCGACGAGGGCGCACGCGCGAGGCTCGGGCGCGGCGCGGTGATCGAAGGGCAGCGCGTGATCCCGCAGGTCGTCGAGCTCGTTCGCCCGACGGCCACCGGGCTCAACTCGTGGTGGCGGGTCGTCGTCGGGGAGGGGAAGACCCACGAGGTGCGGGAGATGTTCAAGCGGGTTGGGCACCCGGTGCAGCGGCTCGTGCGCACCGCCATCGGCGGGTTGCGCGACCGGTCGCTGCGTCCCGGGGCCTGGCGCGAGCTCACGGCCGAAGAGATCGAGAGCCTGCGCCGGGGGGGCAGGCGCGATGGGAGGCAGGACGATGCGCGGACCACTGGCGCCGGAGTACATCCGGAAACTGGGCGTGTACGTGCCGGGCAAACCGATCGAGGAGGTCCAGCGGGAGCTGGGGGTCGACGACATCGTCAAGCTCGCGTCGAACGAAAACCCCCTCGGGCCGTCGCCGAAGGCGGTGGCCGCCATCCAACGGGCGCTCCCCAACCTGCACCGGTACCCCGACGGAAGCGGCTGGGCGCTCCGCAACGTCCTCGCCGGGCGCCTCGGCGTTGACATCGCGCAGGTCATCCTCGGCAGCGGGTCGGTCGAGATCATCGAGATGGTGGCTCGGGCCTTCCTGGCCGACGGGGACGAGGCCGTGTTCTCCCAGCAGTCGTTCATCTCCTACCAGCTCGCGGTGAGCCAGGTCAACGGCCGTGCGGTTACCCCGCCGGCAACCCCCGGGCGCGCCCACGACCTGCCGGCGCTCGCGGCGGCCGTGACCGAGCGCACGAAGGTCGTCTACCTCGCGAACCCGTGCAACCCTACGGGGACCTACTTCACCCGGCGGCAGCTCGACCGCTTCCTCGCCGAGGTCGACGGACGCGCCCTGATCGTGGTCGACCAGGCGTACCACGAGTACGTCGGCGCCGCCGACTACCCGGATGCGCTCGACGACGTGAAGGCCGGACGGAGCGTGATGGTGCTGCGGACGTTCTCCAAGGTCTACGGCCTCGCCGGCCTGCGCGTCGGGTTCGGGGTGTCCTCACCCGCCGTAATGGACACCGTCAACCGCGTCCGGTCGCCGTTCAACACCTCCTCGCTCGCTCAGGCCGCCGCCATGGCGGCGCTCGAGGACGACGAGTGGGTTGGGCGATCGCGGGAGCACAACGCGAAGGAGCTCCGGTTCCTGCAAACGGAGTTGGCGCGTCGGGGCCTGCGCTTCACGCCTTCGGTGACCAACTTCGTCCTCGTCGAGTTCGAGACCGACGTCGACGAGCTGTTCCTCGAGTTTCAACGGCGGGGCGTCATCGTCCGGCCGGTCGGAGGGCCCGGTCTCGTGAACTGCGCCCGGGTGTCGGTGGGGACGCACTCCGAGAACGAGCGCTTCCTCGCGGCCGTGGACCAGCTGACCCTGACCAGGAACCGCGCCTGAGCGGACCGGCGGGACCCGCGGGGGCCTCCCTACCGGGCGAGCGGACGGCGGGCTACAATCGAACCGGAGGCCGACGATGGCGAGCTTCACGGTGACCTGCCCGCACTGCCATGCGCTGCTCGAGGTGGACGGCGAGAAGCAGCTCGTCGTCGCCGCCAGCGTGCCCGAGGAGCCTCGTTCCAAGTCGTCGCTCGAGGACCGGCTGCAGGCGCTCGGGCAGGAGCGCGCCGCCGCACACGCGAAGATGGAAGAGGCGATGCGCGCCGAGAAGGCCGGGCCGACGATACGCGAGGAGAAGTTCAAGAAGCTCCTCGAAGTGGCCAAGGCCGAGCCCGTGACCAAGCCGATCCGCGACGTGGATCTCGACTAACTGGTCTCCGCGGTGCCTTCGTCCGGCCCGTCCTCGAGAACGACCACCGTGGCGCCCCAGCCGCCGCGCTCGGGAGGCGCCTCGTACGCCCTCACCACCCCCGGAGCGCGAGCGAGCAGCGCGTGCACTCTCGCGCGCTGGACGCCCCGACCGCGGCCGTGGATCAATCGGACCTCCGACAGGCCCGCCCTGCGCGCGGCCGCCAGATACTCCTCGACGACCGCCTCCACGTCCCGCGGCGCGAAGCAGTGCAGGTCCAGGCTGTCCCCCAGCGGGACGGCGACGGGCGCGTCAGCGTCGTCCACTTCTGGACCCCGATCGGGCGTAGCGCGCGAGAAGCCAGAACCCGGTCACCGCTTCGACGAGGAGGGCGGCGCGCACCACCTCCTCGCTCGCGGGCGCGGGGAGGGTGGCGAGCAGGAGCGCCATGGCGACGGCGACCAGCGCCATTCCCGTCATCGCACAGGGCAGCATCGCGTCGACGATGACGCCGCGGCGTCGATGCCACCAGAGCAGTCCGCCCATGGCCCAGCCGAGCGCGACCAGGGCCGGAAGCGACAGGAGCCAGCCCACGCCGGAACATTACCCCCGGGCCCTCGCTGGGGCAAGCCGGAGGTGCGAGGCGGAGCGTGTCCATGAGCCCGGTCACGGTCTCGGTCGTGGTCCCGGTCTTCAACGAGGAGCGGACCATCCTGGACGTGCTGGACCGCGTCGCGCGGGCGCCGTACCCCGAGCCCGTCACGGGGGTCGAGATCATCGCGGTCGACGACTGCTCCGGCGATTCCAGCGCGCAGAAGCTCGCCGGATACATTCCGCCCGGGGACGCCGCGGGGCGCGTTCGTTACGCGTGGCTGCGGCACGAACGCAACCGCGGGAAAGGGGCGGCGTTGCGGACGGCGCTCGCGCAGGCGAAGGGAGCGATCATCATCGTCCAGGACGCCGACCTCGAGTACGACCCGTCCGACTACCCCGCCCTCCTGGCCCCGATCCTCGCAGGGCGGGCCGACGTCGTGATGGGCAGCCGGTTCCTGGGCGGACCGCACCGCGTGCTCTTCCACTGGCACTCCCTGGGGAACAGGTTCCTGACGATGCTGTCGAACACGCTCACGGACCTCAACCTCACCGACATGGAGACGTGCTACAAGGTCTTCACCTGCGAGGTCAAGGAACGCCTCCGCCTCACCTCGGAGCGTTTCGGGTTCGAACCGGAGTTCACGGCGAGGGTCGCGAGGATGGGCGTGCGGATCTACGAGGTGCCGATCTCGTACAACGGCCGGACGTACGCCGAGGGGAAGAAGATCGGCTGGAAGGACGGGATCGAGGCGATCTGGTGCATCTTGAAGTTCAACCTCTGGAGTCGCTGAGCGGCACGTGGACGCCGCCTCCGAGCTGCCGAGGGCGGACGGCGACCCCGATCCAGGGGGTGCGGACGGGGCGGGTGGTCAGCCGGGGTACTTGCCGCAGATGTAGTCGGTGAGCTGGCGGATCTCGTACTCCTGGTTCCGGCTCGCCCACCGCACGAGGTCGCCGATCGAGACCACGCCGACGATCGCGCCGCCCTCGAGGACGGGAAGGTGGCGGCAGCGACGCTCCGTCATGACGGCCATCGCTTCCCCGGTCGAGGTCGAGAGCTCGACGTAGACGATGTCCCGCGACATCACCTCGTCGAGCTTGGTGGTGACCGGGTCGCGACGCGCCAGGATCACCTTGGTCATGAGGTCCCGCTCGGTGAAGATCCCGATCGGACGTCCACCCTCGCAGATGAGAACGGCGCCGATCCGCTCCTCGCACATGTGCTCGACGGCGTGGAGTGCCGTCTCGTCCGGCGTCGCCGTGTGGACCTTGGCCCCCTTGTCTTTGAGGACGTGGCCGATGGTATCCATGGCTCCCCCCCGTGGGTCCCAGGCTTTCCAATACCTTAGCACGGGCCGTTGTCGAGGGTGAGGAAGAAGGCCTTCACGGCCGCGGCGGGGTCCGCGCATCGCAGCGACTCGGGATCGCCGCCGGTCCAGTCCTCGGGCAGGAGCGAGCGGTAGGGCTCCGCGAGGAAGCGCTTGCAGATCAAGGCGATAACCCCCCTGTCCTCGGCCGAGCGGATGAGGCGGCCGGCCGCCTGCACGACCCGTGTCATGCCGGGGATGAGGTAGGCGTACTCGAACCCGCGCTCGTACCTCTCGTCGAAGTACAGCTTGAGCAGCTCGCGCTCGGGCCCGACCTGGGGCAGGGCGGGCGAGACCACGATCACCTCGGAGAGCATCTCGCCCGGATAGTCCACGCCTTCGGCGAACACGCCGCCGAGCACGGCGAGCAGGAGCACCGGCTCGCCGGCGGCCCGGAGCCGCGCCAGGACCTCCCGCCGCAATCGGTCGGAGTCGTCGCTCCGCTGCACCTCGACGCGGTGCCCCGGGACCGCGAGGCGGGACGCGACCTCGCGCAGGAACGCGTACGAAGGGAAGAGCACGAGCCCGTTGCGGTTCTCGGGCGCGAGCTCGACGACGAGCTCCGCGATCCGATCGTACCAGCGAGCGCGCGCCCTGAAGGTCGTGTCCACCTCGTCCACGGCCACGATCAGGCGATTCTCCGGCGGGAACGGCGAGCGCAGGCTCAGGGTGTCGGTGCGGTCCCGGTCGAAGCCGAGGGTGTCCCGGTAGAAGTCGAACGGCTCGAGGGTGGCGGACATCGCCACGCAGCCCGCGGAACGCGCCAGGAGCGCGGCCGTGAACCGGGAGGCGTCGAGGCAGAAGATGCGGATGGCCTCCCCGGATTCCGCGCCCGGCGTTCGCTCCGCGAGCGGCACCAGCTCCTCGCCTCCGTCGACGAGCAGGTCGGTGACCCGGGCCAAGGAGAGCAGGACTTCGACGACCGGGTCCCTGGCGAGCCACAGCTCGGCGTTGCGCTTGAATGTGAAGTACGGGACCACGAGCGCGTCGAGCGCCTGGCGGAAGTCGGCGAACGGCCGCGGGTCGAGCGCGACCCGCCGGCACCCGTCCTGGGCGCCGAGGGCGCCCTGGACCTCCCCCTCGATTGCGCCCGCGACCTCGCCGAGGAGATCGTCCAGGTCGCGGCACACCTTCTGGCGGTGCCCCTCGACGAGGCGGCGAGCCTCGCGGACGCTCGCCATGGTCAGGCGCGGCGAGTAGTACTCGCGGGCCCTGTCCACCAGGTTGTGGGCTTCGTCCACGATCAGGAAGGTGTCCTCGAGCGCACCCTCGGCCGCGAGGCCGAACAGCGCGATCGCCGGGTCGAAGACGTAGTTGTAGTCACACACGACCGCGGTGGCCTCCCCGAGCAGCTCCAGCGAGACCTCGAACGGACAGACCTCGGCGGCGTGCGCGACCTCGAAGATCCTGTCGGGGTCGAGGTGCGGCGGGCCGGCGAGCAGGGCTGGCAGCACGCCGCGCTCGGCGAGTTTGGCGCCGTAGTCCCGCGCGTGGGCGCAGAACTCCTCGTGGCAGACGACCTCCTTGTTCGCGCACATCTTTGCCTTCGCCCGGACCTGGATCGAGCGCCAGCCGCCGGCCTGCATCGCCTGCAGCGTCCGCGCGGCAAGGTGCTGCTGGAGCGTCTTGGCGGTCAGGAACGCGACGCGGCGGCCGGACTCGAGGGCGAGCTTGACCGCGGGGTAGAGCGCGGCGGCGGTCTTGCCGATGCCGGTCGGCGCCGCGAGCATGAGGTGCCGGCCGTGCCCGAGGGCTTCGGCAACCGCCTCCATCGCCGCGTCCTGGACGGGCCGCAGGGCAGGGAAAGGGAACTGCAGGCCCGCCGCAGCCTCGCGCCACAAGGCGCGGGTGCGTTCGAGCGCGCGTTCCGCGGCGACGAGAGCGTGCAGGCGGCCGCGGAGGTACGCCTCGACTTCGCGCGGCGCCCACGGCACCTCCTCGACGCGCTGCTGCTCGCCGGCCAGGTCGACGAGCAGGAGCCGCGCCGAGGCGCCGCCCTCGGGGTAGAGGCACCAGGCGTACAGGCGCGCTTGCCAGCGGAACCGCTCCATACGCTCGTGGGCGCGCGGATGATGCAGCTCGCTCTTGAAGTGGAGCGTCTTGATCTCCTCGACGACCGGCCGTCCGTTGTCGTCGCGCGTGACGGCGTCCGCCCTGCCGAGCACCCGCAGCTCCCACCCGTCCGCGGCGAACCGCGTGTCGACGGAGACCTCGGGCGTGTAGCGAGGGTCCGCCTCGCGTCGCTGCCCCTGGACCGTGCGGTGCAGCTCGGCCCCGACCGAGAGGCGGGCGAACCCCTCCCCGGGCAGGCCGAGCCCGGAGCGCGACGCCTCCGGGAGGAGGTCGTGAACCGAGCAGACGACGCGCTGTTTCGCGAGATCGACGCGGACCGCCACGCCGGACATTCTAGCCGTGCAGGCCGGGCCGGTGAGCGTGTCGCGGAGCGGATCGCGACGGCGGTAGAATTCGGGGTGCGCGAACCCCGGCCGCGAAAGCGCTCCGCCTCGTCGAAGAGCCCTACTACGGCGCACGGCCCGGCCCGTAGGCCGCAGACGGGCCGCGTGCACGGCGACGTCGGGGAAAGCGCCGGCCGGCGGACCTGGGAAGCCATCTACAGGCTCGTCCGCGCGATACCGCCCGGACGCGTCATGACCTACGGGCAGATCGCCGGTCTGCTCGGGCAGGTCATCTCCCCCAAGGCCGTCGGGTGGGCGATGCACACGTCCCCGGACGACGTGCCGTGGCACCGGGTCGTGAACGCCCGCGGTGGTTGCTCCACCGACCGCCGGGGCGACCTCCCGCCGGGGTTGCAGCGGGCGCTCCTCGAGGGCGAGCGCGTCGAGTTCCGGCTCGACGGGACGCTGGACCTCGCGCTGTACCGCCACGAGCCCGCCCGCCGGAAGGCGCGGCTGCGGCGGTAACCGGACGCTCGGGGCGGCTATCATCGCGCCATGCGCCCAGACGTCCCCGCCACGGAGTTCTTTCAGCGGCTGCTGCCGGACTACCTCGCGGTCCTGCTGGTGGAGCGCGGTCTGGCGGCCAACTCCGTGTCAGCGTACCGCCGCGACCTGCAGAGCTACGGGCGCTGGCTCGCCTCGCGTGAGCTGGAGGCCACCGCCTGCGAGCGCGGCCACCTGCGGCGCTACGTCACCGATCTGAGGGGGCGGGGCCTCTCGGCGCGTTCCGCGGCCCGGGCGCTGGCGGCGTTGCGCGGACTCTACCGCTACCTGGTGGAGCGCGGCGCCTGCCGGCAGGATCCGACGCTCGACCTCGAATCGCCCAAGCTCATGCGGTCGCTGCCGCGGTTCCTCTCGGCGGAGGAGGTCGAGGCGCTGGTCGCCTCGCCCGACGTGTCGCAGCCGCTCGGCCTGCGCGACCGGGCGATGCTGGAAACGCTCTACGCAACCGGCGTCAGGGTCTCGGAACTCGTCGAGCTGACGGTGGGCCAGCTCCGCCTCGACCCGGGGTACGTCCGCGTTTGGGGCAAGGGCTCCAAGGAGCGTATCGTGCCCGTAGGGTCCGAGGCGCGCGCGTGGCTGGCGCGCTACCTGGAAAAGGCGCGACCGGCCCTCGACACCAAACGTCAGGAGGCGCTCTTCCTCACGGTCCGGGGGCGGGGGATGACGAGGCAACGTTTCTGGGGCCTGATCCGCGGCTACGGCCGAAGGGCCGGCATCGCGACCGGCATCTCGCCGCACGTGCTCCGCCATTCGTTCGCGACGCACCTGCTCGAGCACGGCGCGGACCTGAGGGCGGTGCAGGCGATGCTCGGCCACGCCGACATCTCGACGACCGAGATCTACACCCACGTCACCCGGGAGCGCCTGCGATCGCTGTACGACAGCAAGCACCCGCGCGCATGAAGAGCAGCCGAGAGCCAACCGCTCACAACTCACAGTCAGGACCTCGCTGCTGTGGGGGCGGTCCAAGTGCTTCAGACCGTCGGCTGTCAGCCGTCGGCTGGGCGGGGGGCGAACGGGGCGGCAGCCGTTGGGCTGCCCGAACGCTGGCCATCGGGCTTCCGCTGGTCCTGGCCTTCATCGTGGGCGGGATGGGCGTGGCGGAAGGGCAGTACCTCGCGGTCTTCGTGGATGGGCGGATCCTGCGGGTGAGCGGCGCCAAACCTGTGGACTCCTCGCGGATCCGCCTCGACCTCCCCGGCGGCGCTTCGCTCGAAGTCCCCATCACGCGCCTCGACCGGGTGATCGCGGACGAGGTCGAGAAGGAGCCCGCGCCGATACCCAAACCGGCCTGCACGCTCGACTACGCGGACCAGGCGTTGCCCGCCGGCACGCCGTTCGCGGACGAGATCCGGCGCGCCGGCAAGGAGGCCAACCTCCACCCTCGGTTGGTCGCCGCCGTCGTGGCGGCGGAGTCGGACTTCCGGCCGTTCGCGGTCTCGCCGGTCGGGGCGGCGGGCCTGATGCAGCTCATGCCCTCCGTTTGGGTCGAGCAGCGACTCGCGCGTCCGTTCGACCCGGGTCCGAACCTGCTGGCGGGGTGCCGTCACCTGCGGGCGCTCCTCGACCGCTTCCCGGACCCGGTCCTGGCCCTGGCCGCGTACAACGCCGGGGTCGCGGTGGTCGAGAGGAGCCGCGGCGTGCCGCCGTACCGGGAGACTCGGGATTTCATCCGTCGGGTGATGGAACGCTTCTGCGCGACGGGCGCAAAGCCAGCCGCGGATTAGGTCGTGATTGAACCTATAATGCACTAGCCCGGTCCGGCCTGGAACAGGCTGCTCACCCCGGCCGTTGGAACGGTATGGGAGGGTGCGATGGGCGAACGTGGAACGAAGCCGTCGTTGCCGGTGGCCGGAGTGGCCGCCCCCGGCGGTGCCGTCGCGCCGCGCCGGGACGGCCACCCCTCGTTCCTCACGACGAGGGTCGACGCCTGGCTGGACGCGGCGAGGAAGAACAGCCTGTGGCCGTTCCCGTTTGGGACCGCCTGCTGCGCCATCGAGTTCATGTCGTTCATGATGTCGCACTACGACATCGCGCGCTTCGGGGCGGAAGTGGTGCGGTTCTCCCCCAGGCAGTCGGACCTCCTGATCGTCGCCGGCACGGTCACCGACAAGATGGCGCCGGTCATGGTGCGGATATACGAGCAGATGGCCGAGCCCAAGTACGTGATCTCGATGGGCGTGTGCGCGTGCACGGGCGGGTTCTACCGCGCGTATCACGTCGTCCAGGGGATCGACGAGTTCATCCCGGTGGACGTCTACGTGCCCGGCTGCCCGCCGACGCCGGAGGCCCTTCTGCAGGGCGTGGTGAAGCTGCAAGAGATGATCGCCCGCGGGGAGACGCGTTACCAGCGCGCCGTGGCGGCGGGGAAGGCGGCGCGGCCGTGAACGGGGCAGGCGTGGTGAGCCAGGACGAGGCCCGTGCCGCGATCCTCGGAGCGTTCCCGGATGGGGCCGGCGTCGTCGAGCTGCCCGGCGGCGACATGCCGACGTACCGTGTCGAACGCGGCGTGCTGCCTGCCCTGGCGGAGCGCCTCAAGCACGACCCGGCGCTCCGGTACGACCTTCTCCTCGACGTGTGCGGGGCGGACTACCCGGGTCGCGCGGAGCGGTTCGAGGCCGTTTACCATCTCGCCTCGCTGCCGTACGGGCGCCGACTCCGGCTCAAGGTCCCGGTCCGCGAGGACGACCCGGCGGTGCCGTCGGTCATCGGCGTCTGGAAGGCGGCCGACTGGTTCGAGCGCGAGGCGTTCGACATGTTCGGAATCAGGTTCGACGGGCATCCCAACCTGAAGCGTATCCTCTGCCACCGCGCGTTCCAGGGCCACGCGCTGCGCAAGGACTATGACGCCGGCCAGCGCTGGCTCCTCCGCGAAGGGGAGCAGGACGAGCCTTCGTGGGCGAGGGAGACGGTCGAGGACGAGGACCACTTCGAGACCCAGGTGCTCAACCTGGGCCCGTCGCACCCCGCGACGCACGGCACCCTGCGGACCGTGGTCCGTCTCGACGGCGAGATCATCACCCGGGCCGAAGTCGAGATCGGGTACCTGCACCGTTGCTTCGAGAAGATGGCGGAGAGCCACACCTGGAACCAGGTCATCCCGTACACCGACCGCCTCAACTACTGCTCGGCGATGATGAACGGCGTCGGCTACGCGCTGGCCGTCGAGAGGATGCTCGGCGTGGAGGCGCCCCCGCGCGCGCAGACCATACGGTTGATCCTGTCCGAGCTCTCCCGGGTCATGGACCACATCGTGGACATCGGCGCCAACCTGAACGACCTCGGCGCGATGACCCCGTTCCTTTACATGTACGAGGCGCGCGAGGAAATCTACTCGGTGCTCGAGGCGTGCTGCGGGAGCCGGCTCACGATGTCGTACGTGCGGATCGGCGGGCTTTCCCTGGATGCGCCGCCGGACTTCGAAGCGTCGGTGCGATTCCTCCTCAAGAGAATCCCGAAGCTCATCGACGACATGGAGAGGCTGATCACCCAGAACCGGATCTTCCGGGGCCGCACCGAGGGGATCGGCACGATGTCGCCGGAGGACGCGGTGGACTGGGGCTGGACAGGCCCGTGCCTGCGGGCCAGCGGCGTCGCGTACGACGTTCGCAAGGCTTACCCCTACCTGGGCTACGAGACCTACGATTTCAAGGTCCCGGTTGCGCACACCGGCGACACGTATGCCCGCTACCTGGTGCGCGTCGAGGAGATGAGGCAATCGCTCTCGATCGTCGAGCAAGCGCTCGCCCGGCTGGAACCCGGCCCCATCATCACCGACAATCACAACGTGGCCCTGCCTCCCAAGGAGGAGGTCTACACCGAGATGGAGTCGCTGATCTGGCACTTCAAGCTCATCATGGAAGGGATGAAGGTGCCGGCCGGGGAGGGGTACGGCTTCACCGAGGCGGCCAACGGCGAGCTCGGCTACTACATCGTCTCCGACGGCGGGGGGCGACCGTACCGAATCAAGGTCCGGCCGCCGTGCTTCGCCATCTTCCAGGCCTACCCCCACATGCTCGAGGGGCACATGGTGTCGGACGCCGTGGCGATGCTCGGCAGCTTCAACGTGATCGCCGGGGAGCTCGACCGATGACGCCAGACGTGGTTCTGTGCGAGCCGAAGCCGCTGGGTGCGCTGCAACGCCTCTACCTGGTCGAGATCGCCAAGGGGATGGCGGTGACGCTGCGCCATTTCCTGGGGAACCTCCTCTTCCGCAAGTACACGGTCACCGTGGAGTGGCCGGAGGTGAAGCGGCAGTACTCCGAGCGCCTGCGCGGAAGGCACATCCTGCTCGCGAAACCGGACGGCTCGCCTCGTTGTGTCGCGTGCTACATGTGCGAGGAAGCGTGCCCGGCCGAGTGCATTCACATCGAGGCCGAGGAGACACCCGCCTCGGCGACGGTCGAGTTCGAGAAGAGGCCGAAGGTGTTCACGATCGACCTCCTGCGCTGCGTCTACTGCGGGTTCTGCGTCGATGCCTGCCCCAAGGAGGCGATCGTGATGTCCCGCACCCACGAGATGGCGTTCGCCGGCCGGGCCGAGGCCGTCGTCGGGCTCGAGGAGCTCATGCAGAAGGGGCCGTACGAGGCGCTCGACCTCGGCTACCGGCCGTACTTCGGGCCGCCCCGCAGCCGCATCGAGCTCCCGATTCCCGTCCGTCCAACGCCCGCGCCCGCCGAGCCGGCAGCGGTCGAACGGTAGGTCGATTACTCTCGAGCGCTGCACAAAAAATCGGGGCGGCGTCGCAACGCCGCCCCACCACTTGGTGCTTCGGACAGGTCGTCAGATCGCGCGGACGTTGGCCGCCTGTAGGCCCTTGGGGCCCCGCACGACGTCGAACTCGACCCTGGCACCCTCCTTGAGGGTCCGGAAACCCTCGCCGGCGATGGCGGTGTAGTGCACGAATACGTCCTCCCCGCCCTCCTGGGTGATGAAGCCAAAGCCCTTGGTATCGTTGAACCACTTTACAGTTCCCTGCGCCATGCTGCTTTCTCCTTGTTGCCGGCGGTCTTCTGTCACCGCCGTTTGCTGTGCCAGGTGCGTCCCGGCGTACGCCAAAAAGCCGCAAGGTCGCTGCTCCTTGCGGCGGGTTGACCTCAACTCTGCGTTGCTCCGCAACAGCCGAAAAAACTCACGACGTTAAAGTGCCATACCCTCTGTGGCTTGTCAAGCCCCTCGCCCGGGATGGCCGGGTGAGGCGCCGGACCGCGCCGGCGGGCGGCCCGGGACTACTCCTCCTCCTCCTCAGGCTCGGCGCCGACGGCGGCCGCGATGATCTTCTCCTGGATCTGGCGCGGGACCTCGTCGTAGTGCGAGTACTCCATGTGGAAGTCGCCCCGGCCGCCGGTTATCGAGCGCAGTGTCTGCGAGTAGGTGAGCATCTCGGCGAGGGGCACCTGGGCCTTGACGACGGTCTGGCCGTCGCCGGGCTCCATCCCCTGGACCCGGCCTCGCCGCGAGTTGAGGTCGCCCATGATGTCGCCGAGGAACTCGTCCGGCGCGGTGATATGCACGTCCATGACCGGCTCGAGGATCGTCGGGCCCGCCAGCTTCACGCCCTCACGGAAGGCCTTTCGGCCACAGGTCCGGAACGCCATGTCCGAGGAATCGACCGCGTGGAACTTCCCGTCGAGGAGGACGACGTTGAAGTCGACGACCGGGTTGCCGGCGACCGCGCCGCGCTCCGCGGCATCCTGAATCCCCTTGTCGATCGACGGGCGGTAGTTGTTCGGGATCGACCCGCCGTAGATCTTGTCGATGAACTCGTAGCCGCCGCCACGCGGGCGCGGCTCGAAGCGCACCTTCGCCTCGGCGAACTGGCCATGGCCTCCGGTCTGCTTCTTGTGACGGGCCGTGATCTCGACGGTCTTCGTGATCGTCTCCCGGTAAGGGACCTTCGGAGGCTGCAACGTGACGTCCACCTTGTAGCGCTTGCGGAGACGCGCCACGGCGATCTCGACGTGAAGCTGCCCGGCGCCGCCGACGAGCTGCTCCTTCGTCTGCGGGTCGCGGCCGATCTGCAGCGTCGGGTCTTCGTCCACGAGCTTGGCGAGACCCTGGGCGATCTTGTCCTCGTCGCCCTTCGCCTTCGCTGCGATCGCGAACGAGATCGCGGCTTCGGGGATCGGGACCGGGGGGACGACCACGGCGCCGTCCTTGCTGGTGATCGTGTCGCCGGTGTGCGTCTCCTTGAGCTTGGCCACGGCGCCGATGTCGCCGGCGACGAGCCGGTCCGCCGGGATCAGCTCCTTCCCCTGCATGAAGTTCACCGGCCCGAACCGCTCCGCCACGTCGCGTCGGCGGTTGTAGTACGTCCCGTCGGAGGCCAGGGCGCCGCAGAAGACGCGAAGCAGTGTGATGCGGCCCGAATAGGGGTCGGCGATCGTCTTGAAGACGTAGGCGATCGGCGTCTCGTCGGAGCCGGGGTTGACGGTCACCTCGTCGCCGGCGACGTTCCTGAAGGTCAACGAGGCGGCGACCGGGTTCGGGACCAGGTCCACCAACGCGTCGAGCAGTGGCTGCACGCCCTGGTTGCGCCCGGCCGAGCAGCAGAAGAGCGGGAAGAGCTTGCGCGATGCGACGGCGCCCTTGAGGCCGGCGACCAGGTCGGCATCGGAGAGCGCCCCGTCGGCGAAGAACTTCTCGAGCAGGGCCTCGTCCTGCTCCGCGACCATCTCGATGAGCGCGTTCCGGGCCGCGGCCGCTTCCTCCTTCATCTCGGCGGGGACCTCCACCTCCTGCATCGCGCCGCTCTCGTCGGCCGCGAACTTGAACGCCTTGCCGCGGACGAGATCGACGAGGCCGGAGAACTTGGCCTCCTCGCCGATCGGGAGCTGGACGGGCAGGACCTCGCGGCCGAATTTCTTCTGCAGCTGCTGCAGCGTTCGCGAGAGCGACGCGCGCTCGCGGTCCATGGCGTTGAGGAGGAAGATCACGGGCCGGCCCATGCCGACGCAGACCTTCCACAGCTTCTCGGTCTGCACTTCGGGGCCGGCCACGGCCGACACCAGCACCAGCGCCGCCTCCGCCACCCGCAGCCCCTCGACGGCTTCCGTCGTGAAGATCGAGTAGCCGGGCGTGTCGATCAGGTTGATCTTGCAGTCGCGGTGGTGCGCGTGCGCCAACGCCGTGCCGATGGTGATTCTGCGCTCGATCGCCTCGTCGTCGAAGTCCGTGATCGCGTTTCCCTTGTCGACCTTGCCGAGCCTGTTGACGTCCTTGCTGTCGAACAGGATGGCTGAGATGAGGGTGGTCTTGCCGGTGGAGGAATGACCAACCACCGCCACGTTTCTTATCTTTTCGCTGGGGACTTGCTTCGCTGCCATGAGCGGGCGACCTCCCGTCGCAGAAAGTCCGGGAAGTATATCGGGCGGCGCAGGGAAACGGAAGCGTCGTGTTGAGGACACAGGAGACAGCTCACAGCCAACAGCCAACAGCCAACAGGCAACAGACTCCTCCCCCAGGTGAACTGTCTCGGGGGGGCGGGGGAGCTGTCAGCTGTGAGCTGGGTTGGCGGGAGGGCGGAGAGCTGTCAGCTGAGCTCGAGGTCGCGGCCGGTCAGTCGGCGGTAGGCTTCGAGGTAGAGGGCTCGGGTCCTCTCGACGACCTCCGCGGGCAGCGTCGGGGCCGGGGGACGCTTGTCCCACCCCGAGCGCTCGAGCCAGTCGCGAACGAACTGCTTGTCGAACGACGGCGGGTTCCCCCCGGGCGCGTAGCCGTCCTTCGGCCAGAACCGCGAGGAGTCCGGGGTCAGCGCCTCGTCGGCCCAGACCAGCCGGCCCTCGTCGTCGAGGCCGAACTCGAACTTCGTGTCGGCGATGATCAGGCCTCGGGCCTCGGCGAGCGCGGCTGCGCGGCGGTAGAGCGCCAAGGACACCGCCCGCAGTCGTTCCGCCACCTCGGCGCCCGCGATGCCGACGACCCGGTCGAAGGCGATGTTCTCGTCGTGGCCGACCTCGGCCTTCGTGGACGGGGTGAAGATGGGCTCCGGCAGCTTGTCCGCCTGGCGCAGGCCGGCGGGCAGCGGGATCCCGCACACGCTGCGCGCGGCCTGGTACTCCTTCCAGGCCGAGCCCGCGACGAAGCCCCTGACGACGCACTCGACAGGCACGATGCGGACGGCCCGGACGAGGCACGCGCGCCCGGTCAAGAGCTCGTTCCGCGCGAACGGCTCGGGGAAGTCCTTCAGCGCCGTCGCGACCAGGTGGTTCGGGACCACGTCGGCGAGGCTCTCGAACCAGAAGTTCGAGAGCTGGGTGAGCACCACGCCTTTGCCCGGGACTCCCGGGTCGAGGACGACGTCGAACGCGCTGATCCGGTCGCTGGCTACGACGACGAGGCGGCCGGGCCCCGCGTCGTACACGTCGCGCACCTTGCCCCGTCTGACCAGCCGCCCCGGGAACAGCGGGGCAGAGGGAAACGGCGCGAGCGGAGGCACCTGGCTACGCCTGCGGCGGCTGCAGCACGGAGTTGGCCTGCACGGTCAGGCGGGACTTGAAGCGCGATGCTGCGTTGCGGTGGACGACGCCCTTGCGGACCCCGCCCTCGATCGCGGAGACGGTGCGCGGCAGGAGCTCCTTGATCTGCGCCGCATCGGCGCCGGAGATCGCGGTTCGCAGGGCCTTGATCGCGTTGCGCACCTTCGTCCGCACCGCGCGGTTGCGACGGCGGCGAACCTCGTTCTGACGGCGACGCTTGAGTCCGGACTTAATCCTCTTTGCCATGCACTCTCCTTCGAACGTTCTGGCTCACTTCACCTTGACCCCGAGGGCGGCGAGCCGGGAGCGTGCCAGATCCGCCTCCTTGGTGCCCGGGTGCTCGTAAAGGACGTACTGCAGGTTGATGACCCCCTGCGAGCGGTCGCCGAGCTCGAGATAGGCGAGGCCCTTCTTGAGCAGAGCAGCGGCGGCCTTGTCCGACGTCTTGTAGGTGTTGAGCAGCTGGGTGAAGGCGTCGATCGCCTCCTTGAACTGCTTCTTCGAGTAGTAGCACTCGCCGATCCAGTAGAGCGCGTTGCCCGCGAGGTCGGTGGAGGGGAACCTCTTGGCGTACTCGGAGAACCCCTGGATCGCGAGGTCGAAGTTGCCGCGGAGGTAGTCCTCGTAGGCGGCGTTGTACAGCTGGGCGGGCTCGACGAGAGCGGGCCGGGTCGGGGTCGCCGGGGCCGCGCCCGGAGCGGCTGGCGCGCCGGGTGCCGGCCGCGGCGGCCGCCGGACCGGGGCCCTGGCCTCCGGAGAGACGCTCGCGCGTCGCCGCCAGCTCGGTCGAGAGCGTCGCGAGACGCTGGTTGGTCGCGTCGAGGTTGGACTGCAACGCCTGGATCTGGTCGTGCAGCTGTTGGAGCTCCACCTGGACGTCGGCGCTCGACTTGAGGACCTGGGCGTTCTGGTCCGCGAGCTTCTTGCTCATCGCCTGCAGGTCCTCTTTGCCCGTGGACTGCCGGCCGAGGTTCTCGACCTGGCGCGAGACGTCGGTGATCTCCCTGTGCAGGAGCGTGATGTCGCCGCTCGAGACGCAGCCCGCCGCAGCAACCGCCATTGCCGGAACGGCCAGCCACCGCATGCCCCACCTCCTCAACGTGCCGTGACCACGAAGTGGCCGCGCCGATTCTGCGACCAGCAACTCTCGTCGTGGCACGTAGCGAACGGACGCTCCTCCCCGTACGAAATCGTCGTGACCCGGTCCGCGGGGACGCCCAGTGACGCCAGGTACGACTTCACGGCGTTGCTGCGGCGCCAGCCGAGGGCGAGATTGTACTCCTCCGTGTTGCGCTCGTCACAGTGCCCCTCGACCGTGAGCTTGACCGTCGGGTGCGCCTTGAGCCACGCGGCGTCGGCGGCGAGGGCGTCGCGGGCGTCCGCACGGAGGTCGGACTTGTCCGTGTCGAAGTACGCGTCCTTCAGATAGCCGGCCTTGTTGAGCTCGTTCAAATCGGCGGGGAGCTCGCTCGATGCGACGCCGCTCTCCGGGTTCTCGGCGGCGCTGATCTTGGGCTCCGGTGCGACGGTCGTCGTACCGCCCGTAGCGGGCGCCGGAGCGGTCGACGGGAGGGGCGCAACCTCGGGCGCCTCCACGGCCTTATGGTGGGCGCAGGCAGGGGCCAGCGCAGCGGCGGCAAGGACGACGCAAGCCAACGGCGTGCGGATCCAAAGTCTAGACACAACGCCTCCTTTCGACTGCGGAACTGTACACCAGGGTTCCTGCTGGGGACAAGTTACTCACTGAACTTGCGCAACCCAAGCCGGCGCGACGTTGTTCCCTTCGGTCGTGACCTGCCTGGGCCGGCCGTCAGGGTCGGTGATGAAGATCTGCTTGCTGCCGGTCCGAGTCGAGACGAACGCGATCACGGTGCCGTCGGGAGACCAGCACGGCGATTCGTTGTTGCCCGGGCCGGGGATGATCGTGCGCGTGTTGGTGCGGAGGTCGAGGGTCGCGATCTGGAAGCGATCGTCGACCAGTGTCGTGTAGGCGATGCGCACGCCGTCCGGTCCCCACGCCGCCTCGTCAGCGTACTTGTCCTCGAACGTCAGACGGCGGACGTTCGTGCCCTCGGCGTCCATGACGTAGAGCTGCGGGGAACCGCCGACCGACGAGGTGAACGCGATCTGGCGGGCGCTGGGCGACCATGTCGGCTGCGTGCTGATCGCGCCGGTGTGCGTGAGACGCAACGGCGTCCCGCCTTCCGCCGGCACGACGTAGATCTCGGTGGCGCCGCCTTCGCCGGCGGCGAACGCGACGAGCTTCCCGTCGGGCGAGAAGCTCGGCGAAGAGTTGACCCCCGGCAGCGCCGACAGCGGCTTGAGGTAGCCCTGCGTAGGGCGGAGGATGAAGAGCTGCGGCGCGCCGCGCAGGAAGCTGGTGAACGCGAGCCATTGGCCGTCGGGCGACCACGCCGGGTTGAGCGCGATCGACCGTTGGGTGGTGAGCTGTTGCGCCTCGGTCCCGTCCCACCGCATCACCCACAGCTCCTTGTTGCCGCTGCGGTCGGAGACGAACGCGATGCGGGAGAGGAACGGCCCGGGTCTGCCCGTGAACAGGTGGACCAGCTCGTTGGCGAGCGTGTGGGCGATCGTCGCGGAGAGGCTGGCGCTGCCCTGGAAGCGCCGCGAGTAGGCCACCTCGCCCGAGGTCAAGTCCCAGAGCTTCGCCTCGAGTACGAGCTGGTCGCCGGCGCCCGACATCGTGCCCTCGAGGAGGAACTGGGCGCCGACCGAACGCCAGCGCTGCCGCGTCAGGTTCGGGTCGCCGGGCTCGACGACGACCAGCCTGGCGTTCGCCTCGGAAACGAGCCCGACTACGGCCGTCTGGTCGAGGTCCTTGCGGAGGGTCGCGAGGAGGGTTGCCGCGCCGGTCGCATCGGTTCCGGGGCGCGCCGGGAAGTCGGGCAGCGCGATCATCACCCGGGACAGGCCGGGGCTGGTCACCTTGAGGTAGACCTCGTCCTGGGCAGGCGACGGGGCGGCGGCGGCGACGAGGAGGAGGAGCACGGCAGGTATCGAAGGTCGGAGTGTCACGGGCCAAACTCCAGGTGGAGCGTCAGCGTCTGGCCGCCGAACCCCTGTGGGAGCGGCGGGAAGGGCGCCGCGGCGTAGACGGCACGCAGTGCGGCACGGTCGAAGGCGGGGGCAGCGCTCTCGGATTCCAGTCCGGCCTCGACGAGGCGGCCGGCACGGTCGATCACGCAGCGGACCCGACACGCCGTCCCCCCCGCGGTCGGAGGCCGGAACCAGTTGCTCTCGATGAGCGCGAGCACTCGGTTGAGGTAGTACGCGAACGGGAAGTCCTCGGCGCCGCCGCCGGCGCCGACTCCGAGGGCGATCCCGCCGCCGGCCGAGGCGACGCGGCCCTCGGCGGCGCCGCCGGGGGACGCGGCCGAGGCCTCGGGAGGCGGGGCCGCGGGCTGGCTCACGGGCGGGGCCGGCTTCGCCGGCTTCTTGTCGGGAATCACGTGACGCGGCGGCGGCTCCGCGGCCTTCCTCGCCGGCGCCTTGGGTTGGGCGGGGACGGGGGTCGCCGCCGCGGGGGGCGCCGCCCGCCGGGCGGGCGCCGCGGCGGTCATCGGGGGCGCCGCGGTGATCCGGACCTGGACGTGCGGGAGGGTGAGCGACCGTCGCACGTGGGTGGGGGTCAGCAGGAGCGCCGCCGCAACAGCCATGTGGATGGCGAACGCGCCCGCCACGGCCCAACGCCACGGCAGGTCCAGGTGGGCGCGTTGCTCCAGCTCGCTGCTGACGGGGTCGATCAACGCCGCTGCTCCGGCGGGGCGGTGACCATCCCGATCTCCTCCACTCCCATCCGGTTCAGGGTGGCGAGCACGTCGATGACGAACCCGTACGGCAGCTGCTGATCGCCCTTGAGGTAGACGGGCCGCGGCCCGCCGGCGAGCAGCGGGCCGAGACGCTGCGCGAGGAGGGACGGGTGGACCGGCTGGTCTCCGAGCAGCACGAGCCGGTCGCGCGTGAGGGTCAGGACGATGGGCTCGGGGCCCTTCTGGGTCAGGGGGCTCGCGGCCTGGCGCGGCAGCTCGACCTGCAGGCCCTGGACCAGCATCGGCGACGTCACGATGAAGATGATCAGCAGAACCAGCATCACGTCGACGAGCGGCGTGATGTTGATCTCGGCCAGACTCTCGAAGTCCTCGCTTGACGTGCGAAACACCGTGGCCCCCCGTCAGGTGAACGTGCGCTCGGTGAGGTTGAGGAACTCGAGGAGGAAGTCCTCCATGAGACCGCGCTGGCGGCGCAAAGCTCCCAGGAACGCGTTGTAGGCGATCACGGCGGGAATAGCGGCCGCCAGTCCGGCCGCGGTGTTGATGAGGGACTCGGCGATCCCGGGCGCCACCGTGACGATGGACGTGGAGCCCGACGCCGCGATCGCGTGGAAGGTCGTCATGATGCCCCAAACCGTCCCGAACAGCCCGATGAACGGCGTCGCGGAGGCCGTGGTGGCGAGGAAGGGGAGGAAGCGGAGCAGCCTGGCCCCCTCGATGCCGATCGCCCGCTGGAGCGCGCGTTCCACCGCGGCGAGGCTCTTGATCTGCCCGCCGGACTGACCGGCGCGCTGCAGCACCCGGACCTGCGCCTCCAGCTCGAGGTAGCCGGCGCGGAACATCCCGGCGAGCGGCGCCCCAGGGCTCCTGGTCGCCGCGGCCTGCACGTCGGCGAGCCGGGTGGCGCGCCGAAACTCGACCAGGAACGATTGGTTCTCGCGCCGCGCCTGCCGGAGCTGGACGAGCTTGAGCAGCATCAGAGTCCACGAGAGCAGGGAAAAGGCGGCGAGAACCGTGAGCACCGATTTTGCCACCGGCCCGGTGGCGCCGAACGCCTGGAGAATTTCGTTCACGGGGGGATTCTACGCGGGCGTCGGCCCCGAGCCAAGCGGTCGAGCGAGGCGCACGACCGTGGTGCCAGCGAGAAGATCGTGCAGCGCCTTGCGGTCCCTGCGGAACGCGACGAGAAGGAAGCCGAGGCCCAGGGTCAGCAGGGTCACGAGACCGGCCGCCATGCGCAACAGTGCGCGGCCGTAGCCGACCGGGACGCGCTGGCGCCAATCGAGGAGCCGAAGACCGCACAGCCGCATCCCCGGAGTGCAGCCGCGGCGTGCCCATCCGTGGAGGAAGTAGTAGCCGGCGTAGACCAACCAGAGCACCGCGCAGGCGCCGGCGAGCACGAGCCTCGTCTGAGGGCCGGGGGGAAGCGCGTCGGGAGCCAGGAGGAACCGCTCCGCGCCCAGCGTGGCGAGCAGCGGCGCGAACGGGATCGACGACCCCACGGTGAAGATCGCGGTATCGGCGAGGGCCGCGAGGGTCCGGCGCCAGAACCCCGCAGGGCTTCCCGCCGCGATGCGGGCGGTGAGTCCGGTTCCCGTGCCGGTGCCGGGCAGGGCGGTGCTCCTCGGCGGCGGGGCGTCGGAGCGTTCGATCGTCGCTCGAAGCGCGCCGAAGCGCACGTCGTCGCCGTCGCCCACCTCGTGGGGACCGGCGACTCGGACGCCGTTCAGGTAGGTTCCGTTCGAGGAGCCCAGGTCCTCGAGGACGAGGGCGCCGTCGCGCCACACGAACGCCGCGTGGAGGCGCGAGACGGAGTCTTCACGCAGGCGGATGTCGCACGACCGGCTGCGGCCGATGACGTGCTTGTCGTCCTCGAGGGCGTACGTGACCTCGCCGAGCCGCAGGCGAAGCCGGCGGGGTTCAGTAGGGAGAGATGCCACCACGGTCGTTGTGGATGAGCCAGAGGCCGGAGTAGGCTCGCATCAGCCTGAAGCGGCAACGGTAGAGTTTCTCGAGGAACTCGGTGTCCCCCCGGTAAAGCGCGTCGTCGATCAGCCATGAGAACCGCCGGTCGATCTCCGAGGCGCGCTGGAGCGACTGCGAGGCGCGCTCGAGGGTCTCGCCGAGGTGCTCCGACCCGCGTCGCTGCAACCGATCGATCTCTCGCGCCTCCTCGTCCATCCGGATGCGCAGCGCGGCGGCGTGGACCAGCAACCGGGCCCGCTCGTAACCGATCGAAGCCGAGGAAGGCTTGCCGTCGAGCAGCTGGCGACAGGCTTCGACCTCGAAAGGCTCGAGCCTGAGCGACCCGAGCTCCTTGGCGTTGACGGCGTCGACGGCCGGCCGCTCGTCGCCCACGAGCTCGAGCGCGAACAGGATCTTGCTCACGTACTCCTGCAGCAGCTGATCGACCTGAAACGGCGACGGCGGGACGTTCGGCGGGGCGGGGCCACGCCGCGGCTCCCCGGCTCGCGCTGCGAATTCGGCCGATTCGAGGTCGGGCGGTGCGGTGAGGGGACCGGCCGGCTGGCTGACGTCGAACTGCTCGAGGATGCGGTTGAGCGCCATCCGGAGCTTGAGCGCGTCCTTCCGCCGCAGGTTCTCCGCCTGCTTGCCCTGGTCGAACCGCTGCTGCGCGCTGGCGAAGACCTCCAGCATCTCGCGCAGGTCGGGCGACGCCAGCTCGGGATGGCTGGAGAGCTGTTTCTCCAGCTCGCGAACCTTGTTGGTGTCGGCCAGCAGCGCGGTCTCCTCGTCCTCCCACAGCTCCCGAAACCGGTTCTTGATGGCGACCGTCGTCTCGAGCACCACGGGTAGGAGCCGGGCGTGGAGCATGTTGGCGCCGAGGCGGCGCTTGAGGCTGCGGAACCGGTCGAGCGCCCCGCCGCCGGCCATTTCGGTGAAGGTCCGGCACCCCATGACCTCCGCCCGCAGGTCCGCGAGCGCGTTCAGGAGCACCTCGATCTCCTGGTTCGTGGTCTTGACGGAGGGGAGCAACTGGAGGAGGGGGTGCACGAGGCGTTCGATCTCGTGGCGCTCCCGCACGAGGCTGCCCGACTCCTCGCGGGGTATCTCGGCCAGGCGCGTGAACAGGATGTCGAGCTTGTCGAGGCTGTCCTCGGTGCCGCGGTTCCCGTCGAGGTAGAACTTGATGATCGCGAGCAGCACCTTCTCGTCCTGGTTGCGCAGCCGGTCGAAGAACCGCCGCAACAGGGAAGGCTGGATCTGCTCGTCGACCTCCTGGAGCTTGCGGGCCTGCCCGTCCAGCTTGGTGTTGAGGTGCGAGATCGCCTTGTCGGTGCGGCCCGTCTCGGCGTGGCCAAGCCCCGAACCGAGCTGTCGGAGCTCGTTGAACAGCGACGGGAAATCGATCTCGATTGGACAGGGCGCGTTGAACAGGTGCTTGAACAGACCCTGCAAGTACTGGTAGAACGTCCACTGCGAACGGCACCGGTCGGTAAGCCGAACGTAGCGCTGGTTCAACTCATGAAGGCCGATCGCACTCATTCGGTTGGCATCCGAGTTTGAGTCTACACCTGGGGACGCCATGCGGGAAGGTGGAGGTGGTGGATGCTCACGAACAAGGTCCTCTCGCGCGAGAAGATCCGGCAGGTGGTGACGACCCTCGCGGAGGAGATCGGCGCCGACCTCGAGGGTCGCGATCCGGTGTTCATATGTGTCCTCAAGGGCGCCGTCTACTTCTTCGTCGAGCTCACGCTGAGGCTCCAGCGGTCCGTGGTCGCGGACTTCATCCAGGTCTCCTCCTACGGTGCGACGACCGAGTCGTCCGGGACGGTGACGCTCACCAAGGACGTGACGGTGGACATCGCCGGCAAGGACGTTTACGTCGTCGAGGACATCGTCGACACCGGGCTCACGCTCGCGGACGTGGTCGCGCTGCTCAAGGCGCGGCATCCGCGCACGGTCCAAGTCGTCGCGCTCCTCTCCAAGCCGTCTCGCCGTAAGGTGGAGGTGGCGCTCGACTTCGTGGGTCTCGAGATCGAGGATCGATTCGTCGTCGGCTTCGGCCTTGACTTTGCGGAACGCTACCGTAACCTTCCGGAGATTTGGGAGTTCGTTCCCGAGGGGGAGGGGGCGTGAAACGAGAGCTGCAGGTCATCCAGACCGACGCGGCCCCGAGGGCGATCGGTCCGTACAGCCAGGGGGTCGACGCCGGGGGGTGGGTCTTCCTCTCGGGTCAGATCCCGCTCGACCCCGTCACGGGGCAGCTCGTGACCGGTGGGTTCGCGCAGCAGGCGAACCGCGCTCTCGCCAACCTCGGCGCCGTGCTCGCCGCGGCCGGGTGCGAGCGGGCCGCCGTCGCGAAGGTGACGGTCTACCTCACGGACCTCGGCCGCTTCGCCGAGTTCAACGAGATCTACGCGGACTTCTTCGGAGAGCACCGGCCGGCGCGGGCGGTGGTCGGGGTCGCCGCCCTGCCGCGCGGGGCGCAGGTTGAGCTGGAAGCGGTGGCGCTACGGTAATGGAACACCTGCGCCAGGCCCGGGTGTTGATCCGGGGCGCCGGAGAGCTGGGCAGCGCCGTCGCCGCGCACCTGGCACGGCAGGGGATCGGCCGCGTTCTGATGATCGAGCGGGCGTTCCCGAAGGCCGTGCGGCGGAACGTCTGTTTCTCGGAGGCGGTGTTCACGCACGGCAAGACCGTCGACGGCGTCACGGCGCGCTTCGTGATGCTGCTCTCCGAGGTCGACACGGTCCACGAGCTCGGCGACCTCGCCATCACGACCCAGCCGCTGCCCGAGGTGCTCGGCGCCTGGCCGCCGGACGTCCTCGTGGATGCCGCGATGCTACGCGCGAACTGGGGCTTGACGAGCGACATGGCGCCTCTCGTCATCGCCCTCGGGCCGGGGTATCTGGCGGGTCCGGACTGCCACGCCGTGGTGGACACGGTGCGGGGTCCCCACCTGGGCCGGGTGCTTTCCGCCGGCCAGTCGCTGGCCCCGGAGCCCCCGGCCGAGATCATGGGCTTTGCCCAGGAGCGCGTCATCAAGGCGCAGCGGCCCGGCATCTTCCACACGAACCACGACATCGGGAATCGGCTCGAGCAGGGGGAAAAGGTCGGCGTCGTGGTGCTGCTCCTGACCCGAGAGGACCTCTACCGTGGGGTCCCGGTGGACTCGGAGTACCCCGTCGTGGCGCGGATCTCCGGCGTGATCCGAGGGTTGCTGCGCGACGGCGTTCCTGTCGAGGCCGGCGACAAGCTCGGCGACATCGATCCCCGCGGCCGGACGGAAGACATCGAGCACGTTTCCGACAAGGCGCAACGCGTCGCGGAGGGTGTCCTCGAGGCGCTGGTCCTGCACGAAGACAAGGTGCGGCCGAAGGAAACGGCGCAGGCATGAACCGCGAGGGCCCGGCCCGGGGCGTCGTGTTGGCCCTGGGGGGCGGGGGGATGCGGGGGCTCGCCCACCTCGGCGTTTTGGCGGAGTTCGAGAGCGCGGGCGTCGAGGTTCGGGCCATTGCCGGGACCAGTTCCGGGGCCTTGATGGGCGCGCTGTGGCTCCTCAACGGTGCGGAGCCGGCGATCAACGTCGTGCGCCGGTTCCTCGCCGAGGGGAAGGGGCACGACGCGCGGGACCTCGAGGGGACGGCCGGCGGCGCCCGCGGGCCGTCCGTCGTGCGGCGGCTCGGGCACGCCTTCACCCTGCTGAGAGCGATGGCATCCGGCCCACCAGTCAGCCGCAGGCAGCTCGTGGACCGCGTGGCCTTCTTCCTTCCCGACATCGCCATCGAAGAGTTGCCGCTGCCGTTGACGGTGGTCGCCACCGACAGCATCAGCGGCCGGGAGGTCCGCCTGACCCGCGGCCCGCTGCGCGTTGCCGTCGCGGCGAGCTCGGCGATGCCCGGCCTCACGGACCCGGTCGAGTGGGCCGGCATGCCGCTGCAGGACGGCGGCGCCGTAGCGGAGATCCCTGTCGCGGCCGCGCGCGAGCTCGGAGAGCCGGTGGTCGCGGTGGAGGTCAGCGAGGCGCTCTCGCCGTTCGACCGGGGCGCGGTTCGCGTCCCGCGCGCCCTCTTCCGCGTGGCGGCGATCGGGTGGCAGGAGCTCAGGCGCCGGACGCTGTGCGAGGCCGATGCCGTGATCGCGCCGGCCGTCAACCACCTGCACTGGGCGGACTACCGGGCGTTGGACCAGGCCGTCGAAGCGGGGCGCGTCGCTGCGCGGGCGTACCTGGACCGGGACTGAGGCGAGGGCCCGGAGGCGGGACTCGGGCCCCGGGCGCCGGCCGGGCCGGACGTCTGGGAGGCGCGCGGCGGGACGCTAGCGAGGCGCCTCGTTCCCCGGGATGGAGAACGTGGGCATGACGCCCCCGAGGACGCGGACCGTGTCGCGCGCGATCACGCGCTCCTCGTTGGTGGGGACGACGGCCGCCGCGACGCGCGAGCCCGGCCGCGAGACGAGCAGTTCCTTGCCGCGCGGTGCGGTGCGGTTGGCCTCCTCGTCGAGGTCGATCCCAAGGAACCCGAGGCCGGCCAGCGAGGTCTGCCGCACCAGCGAGGAGTTCTCGCCGATCCCTCCGGTGAACGTCACCGCGTCGAGTCCCTCCATCGCGGCGGCGTAGGCGCCGATGTACTTCCTGATCCGGTAGCAGAAGATCTCCAGCGCGAGGCGCGCGCGCTTGTTGCCGGCGGCGCAGGCGGCCTCGATCTCGCGCATGTCCGAGGAAACGCCCGACACCCCGTAGAGGCCCGAGTGCTTGTTGAGCATCGCGTTGAGCTGGGCCAGCGTCAGCTCCTCCATCGCCATCACCCAGGGGAGGATCGCCGCGTCGAGGTCGCCGCTCCGGGTCCCCATGAGCAGGCCCTCGAGGGGCGTGAACCCCATCGTCGTGTCGATCGACCTGCCGCGGTCCACGGCCGCCATGGAGCAACCGTTGCCGAGGTGGCAGGTGACGATCTTGACCTCCTCGAGCTTCCGCTTGAGGAGCCCCGCAGTGCGGATCGCCACGAACCGGTGCGACGTCCCGTGGAAGCCGTATCGGCGCACCGCGTGGCGCGTGTAGAGTTCGTAGGGAATGCCGTAGATGAAGGCCCTCGGGGGCATCGACTGATGGAACGCGGTGTCGAACACGGCGACGTGCGGCACCGCCGGCAGGAGGCTCCGGGCCGCGGCTAGACCCCGCAGGTTGTGCGGGTTGTGCAACGGGGCCAGGACCACGCACTCCTCGATCATCGCCTCCACCTCGTGGTCGACCAGCACCGACGAGGCGAACTTCTCGCCGCCGTGGACCATGCGGTGACCTACCGCCTCGATGTCGGAGACCTTCGAGATGACGCCGTGCTCGGGGTGGACGAGGACCTTGAGGACGCGCTCGACCGCGGCCCGATGCTCGAGGATCTCTGCGATCTCCTGGTAGGGTTTGCGGCCGGGGACCTCGATCGACAGGCGGGAGTCGGAGAGCCCTATCTTCTCGACGCCCCCGCGCGCGAGCATGACGTCCTCGTTGGCCTCGATCATCTCGAGGGAGGTCTCGATCACCTGGAATTTCACGGAGGACGAACCGCAGTTGAGAACGAGGACTTTCATTGGTCAGCTCCCGATGTCGAAGGACGATTCTCTGCGCAGCCGGTCACCCGAGCTTCGGCGTGTCGTCGGGGAGCCGGTCGAGTCGGCTGCGCTCGCTATCGTACGCGAAGAAGCCTCGGCCGACCCTTGCCCCGGTGTGTCCCGCGCGGACGAGCTTACGGATGATGGGACACGGCCGGAACTTGGCTTCACCGGTCTCGTGGAAGAGGTGCTCGAGCCAGTTGAGGATGCGGTGGAGGCCGACGCGATCGGCCCATTCGAGCGGGCCGTGGCGGAACTCGTACCCGAGCTTGATCGCGAGGTCCACCTCGGCGGCGCTGGCCACGCCCTCCATGACGACGTGGGCCGCTTCGTTGATGAGCGGCATGATCACGCGCGTCGTGACGAACCCGGGCGACTCGTACTCCTGGATAGGGACCTTGCCCAGGATCCGGACGAACCGGCGGCCCGTCTCGAACGCCTCGTCGCTCGTCACCTGGCCCTTCACGACCTCGACCACGCGGGTGGTGGTGACCGGGTAGAGGAAGTGCATCCCGACCACGCGCTCCGGGTGCCGGAGGCCCTGGGCGAGCTCGCTGATCGAGAGCGTCGAGGTGTTGACGAAGATCGGGATTGCGGGCTCGAGCAGGCGGTCAAGCTCGTCGATCAGGGTGCGCTTGGCGATGAGGTCCTCGTGGATCGTCTCGATGAGGAGGTCGCAACCCGATGTCATCGCGAGCTCGGTCGTGAACTCGATGCGGGCTAGGATCGCCTTCTTCTCGGCTTGCGTCAGACCCCAGCGCTCGATCTCGCGGTCGAGGTCGGCCTCGAGGAGCGCCCGCACCTGCGTCGTGCGCTCGGCGGTGATGTCGCGGACCACGACGCCCAGCCCTGCCTGAGAAACGCGGGTCGCGATGGAGCGTCCCATCATGCCTCCGCCGACGACCGCGATACGGTGCAGCTCCTTCTCGCTCATGGTTGTGAAATATAGCTCAAGCTAGCCTCCCTGTCAACGCCGTGATACGATCCGCCCGATGGGGACGAAGCCTTGCCTCGCTGGTTTCCTGGCCGTGCTCGCCGCGGTTTGCGCCGTCGCCGGGCCGGCTCGCCAGGAGTTCCCGACGATCCAGGTCAGCGATCTGAGCGGCCAGACGGTGCCGTTGAAGGATGTGCTCGGGACCGTCACCGTCCTGAACTTCTGGGCGACCTGGTGCGGTCCGTGCCGTCTCGAGATGCCGTTTCTGGAGAAGCTCTACAACGAGCTCGGCGGCCGTGGCCTGGTCGTCCTGGCGGTCAACGTCGACCTGCCTGCGTCGCCCGAAGACCTCGGTGTAGGGCGGCAGCTCGAGCTGCTGAAGCCTCGGATCGACGCGTTCCTGAAGAAGAGCGGCATCTCGCTGCCCGTCTACATGGTCAACGGGCCGACGCAGATCATGCTCGGTCTCGATCGCATCCCGTACTCAATCGTGCTCGATCGCAAGGGAGGGGTTGTGCGTGTCTACCCGGGCTACTCGGAGGAGTCGGCGAACGACCTCCGCCAGCAGGTGCTCGGGGTGCTGGCCGAGCGGTCCGAAAAGGGAGGGAAGTGACATGCGACGCCTTCTATTAGTGCTCTGCCTTGCGGTCACGGCGCCATGGGCCCTCGCGCAGGGGACGCCGAACACGGTGGAGTTGACGCCGACGGTCGGCTACTGGTTCGGCGATACGATCTCGAGCGGGACCATCGCGAACGTCAACTTCGACGCCAGGGTGGACGATACCCCGTCCTACGGCGTCCGCATCGCCTACCGCTTCACGCCGAACTGGGCCCTCGAAGGGTTCTTCGCGAAGGAGCGGGCCGATCTCGTCACGGGACACAAGGAGCTCTTCGGCGGGGTCAACCGGGTCGGCCGGATGGACATGACGACCGCCGAGGCGAACATGGAGGTCAGCTTCGGCCACAGCCGCCTGGTGCCGTTCCTGGCCGGAGGCATCGGCGCCATGAGGCTCGACCCGAGTCTCGACGTCGCGGGGGCCGGGGCGTTGTCGGCCGACACCCGCGTCGTCGGCGACTTCGGCGGCGGCCTGAAGCTGTTCTTCTCGCCGCAGGTGGCCCTCCGTTTCGACTGGAGGGGCCACAGCGTCAACATCGACAACAAGCGCGACTGCAGCTGGTGGGGCGACTGCTCCTACGACCGCAACTGGCTCACGTTCACCGAGGTCGGGCTGGGGCTGACCTTCGTCTTCTGACGCGCGATGGCGGCACGAAGGCCCGGTCTGGCACTGCTGCCGGCGGCGTTGGCCCTTCTCGCTTCCACGGTGGCCGGGGCTCCTCCCGAGAAACCCGCCGAGAAGGACGTGTTCCGCGCGACGGCGGAGGTGTCCTCGATCCTCGTCCCGGTGACGGTCAAGGACAGCCACGGTCGGCTGGTCGCGACGCTCGAGAAGGACCGTTTCCACCTCATCGTGGACGACATCGAGTTCCCGATCAAGTCGTTCTGGCGCGAGGGCGGGCTTCCGATCTCGTACGCCTTCGTGGTGGACACCTCGGGATCGATGAACGGCCGCCGGCTCGCAAAGACGCGCGACGCGATCCTGGAGTTCGTCCGCCAGTTCCGGGCGGACGACGAGGTGTGCCTGATCACGTTCGGGGCCGGCGAGGTGAAGAGGCGCATGACGTTCGGAACCGACCCCGCGTTGCTGCCGCGGGTGCTCGAGTCGCTCAAGGGCTACGGAACGACCGCCCTGTACGACATGCTCACGGCGATTCCGCAGACGATGGAAGGAGCGCACGACATCCGCCGGGTGGCGCTCCTGTTCACGGACGGGGTCGACACGGCGTCCACGATGACCCCGGCCGACGCTGTGAAGATCCTGGAGGGGTTGTCGGACCCCCTGTACGTGTTGGGGATCGAGCCGCCTCCGGCGGAAGAGGGGCCGGAGGACAGCTACGAGCAGCTCCTGGCCAGGTTTGCCGCCGCGTCCGGCGGGCGCTACCTCCGGGTCGATACCGCTGCGCAGCTTCCGGAGTTCGCGCGCAAACTCAGGCAGGAACTGACGATGCGCTACATCATCACGTTCGACCCCTCGGGGCTCGGGATCGCGAAGTGGCGCAAGCTCGAGGTCAAGGTCGACGGCAACTACACGGTGCTGACGCGCCAGGGCTACCGCGGGACGCTTCCCTAAGATCTGCGCACGCGCCCTTGACACATCGAGGGACGGTTGTGATATAACGCACAGGTAGCTGCGCGTGTGATTCAATAAAATCTAGAGGACTCGGGAGCAAAGGGAGGAAGCTCATGAGAAAGTCGCTGTTGGGTGTTCTCGCGGTGGGGTTGGTCGTGGCCCTCGGTGTGACCGGCTGCGCCACGAAGACCTACGTGCAGGAGCAGGTGGCGGCCGCCACCAAGGCGTCCGATGCCAAGATCGGTGAGGTGCAGAAGCAGGTTGAAGCGACGCAGATGGACGTCACCAACCTCAAGACCTCCGACACCGCCCAGAACGATCAGATCGCGAAGCTGTCGGACACGGCGAAGGACGCGCTCAACCGCGCCAACGAAGCCAACAAGCTCGCGAACCACTCGTTCCTGTTCGAGGTTACGCTCACCGACGAGGCCGTGCACTTCGGCTTCAACAAGCACGACCTGTCGACTGAGGCCAAGGCCGCCCTCGACGCCTTTGCGAAGCGCGTCAAGGACGAGAACAAGAACGTCTACATCGAGGTCCAGGGCCACACCGACGGCGTCGGTTCCGACAAGTACAACCTCGGCCTGGGCCAGGCGCGCGCCGAAGCCGTGCTCCGGTACCTCAACATGGAGCAGGGCTTCCCGCTGCACCGCATGAATGCGGTGTCCTACGGCAAGTACAAGCCGATCGCCGACAACAAGACCTCCGAGGGGCGTGCGAAGAACCGCCGCGTGACCCTCGTCGTCCTCTACTGAGCGCGACACACGGAAGTCGCCGTACCGGCGCCCCAGGGGAGCGATCCCCTGGGGCGTCTGTCTTTCCGGGCGGATTCCGAGCCCGAGCCGGCACGGCGTGGCCGAGACCGCTCGCCGGCGCTATGATGGTGTCGAGAGCAGTCGGAGGTGCGACGTGCGCAAACTGGTGATCGTCCTGGCAGTCCTCTTCGTGGTCGCCGAAGCACGCGCCGCCACGGTCGTCCTCGTCGGCGGCAAACGGCTCGAGGTCTCGAGCTTCTGGGTCAGCGGGAGCTACGTGACCGTTCAGTACGCGGGCGGCCGCCGGGAGACGTACCCGGTTTCGGCCGTCAATCTCCCGGCCACCAGAGCCGCGGCCGGCGATAAGGGGGCGGCGGCGCCCGCGGCCGACAGCGGGCCGCATAGCCCGTTCCTCGGGGCGAAGGCATCGTCCAAGGGGGGTGGCCTGGTGGTGACCGACGCGGACGTGAAGCACATCGACACCGACGCCGAGACCCCCGAGGCGAAGAAGGAGGATGACCTGGACGCCGGCAGCCAGGTCGTTCTAGTCAGCTACTCGAAGAAGCAGGTGGACAAGGACCAGTGGGAGATCGCGGCGACAGTCGCAAACCAGGGGAAGACGGCGGTACAGGGCGTCACCGGGATGGTCCGGGTCCTCGACCTCAGCGGCAAGCCGGTCGCGACCGGTTCCGGCGCCCTCTCCGGTAAGCTCGACGCCGGCAAGCAGGGCACGATCACGACCCGCGTGAATCTGCAGGGCGAGCCGGCGCAGGTTGCGGTGGACCTGAGCTGGCAGGAGATCAAACCGGCCCCGAAGCCTGCCGCGCCGCCGGGGCCGGGCTCGCCCCGCCCCGCGGCGACGCCGCCAGCCGTCGCGCCGTCGGGGTGGACCGTGCCCCAGTCGGCTTCGCCGAACACGATGCCGTCGAACCTCCTCGCGGTCGTCGCCCCGACCACGGTGGGAACGGCCCCACAGGTGCCGAGAAGCTAGATCGGGGCCGCCCGCGGGGCGCGGCCGGCTATTTCGTTTCGGCCCCGGCGCGGCGTCCGTCCCAGAACATGTAGACGACGAGCGCGATGTAGAACGCCAGCGCTACGAGCTCTGCGGTCGTCCCCTCACCGTCGTGGAACAGGTTCACGCCGATGTTGGCCTGCACGCGACCGAGCCAGGGCAGGGAGAACCCCTGGCTCAGGAACTTGAGCAGCGCCGCGATCACCCCCATGACGGCCCCGCCCGCGATGAAGCCCGATGCGATGAGCGTGCCGCGATTCGAGCGGGCGCTGGCCAGCTTCTCGTCGCCCTTGGCGGACTTCTGGACGAAATGGGCGACGAGGCCGCCGACGAGCAGAGGCGTGTTGAGCTCGAGCGGGATGTACATGCCGAGCGCGAAGGCCAGAGTCGGGATGCCGATCATCTGCATCGTCAAGGCGATCAGCGCACCGACGCCGTAGAGCAGCCAGGGGACCGGCTCGTTCGACATCAGGGTTTTGATCACCGCCGCCATCGCGTTGGCCTGCGGGGCGACGAGCACCTCGGAGGCGGGGTGCGCCGGCGACGCGATGAACCCGTATGACTGGTTGAGGAGGAGTATCACGGACCCGACCGTGAGCGCGGCGACGAGGGTCCCGAGCAGCTTGGACCGCTCCTGAACCGCCGGAGTCGCCCCGAGCCAGTAGCCCACCTTGAGGTCGGTCACGAACCCGCCGGCCATCGAGAGCGCCGTGCAGACGACGCCCCCGATGAGAAGCGCGGCCAGCATCCCGCTCGGCCCCGAGAGCCCCGCCTTCACCATGAAGACGGAGGTGAGGATCAGCGTCATGAGGGTCATCCCGGACACCGGGTTGGTCCCCACGATCGCGATCGCGCGCGCCGCCACGGTGGTGAACAGGAAGGAGATCACGACGACGACCCCGAGGGCGATGAACGTCAGGCCGGTCGGCCCGGTTTCGTGAGCGAGGACGCCGAACCGGAAGAACAGCCAGATCGCGACCGCGGTGAGGGCGATGCCTGCGAGCACCCACGCCATCGGCACGTCGCGGTCGGTCCGCTCTGCGCCCTTGGCGCCGGCCTTCCCTGCGAAGATCTCCTTGAAGCCGAGCGAGAACGCCTTCACGATGATCCGCCAGCTGCGCAGGATCCCCATGATCCCGGCGGCGGCGATCGCGCCGATCCCGATGTGACGTACGTAGGAGCGGAAGATCTGCTCGGCCGACATCGACCCGATGAGCGTCCCGTCGCTGATCGGGGGGATCGCCACCCCGAGGTGGGCCCCCACGTGGCCGATCAGCGGAACCAGGAGGAACCACGACAGGAACGACCCGGCGCAGATGATCGCCGAGTACTTCAGCCCGATGATGTACCCCAGTCCCAGGATGGACGACAGCACGTCCAGCCGAAACACGAGCTTGGCCTTTTCGGCCAGGCCGGCGAGAAATCCGACCGACCTGGTCGTGAACACCTCGGCCCACCCTTGGAGGTGGATGATGACGAAGTCGAAGATGCCGCCGACGGTCGCCGCGGCGAGCAGGACGCGCGCCTGCTTGCCCCCCGCCTCACCCGCGACCAGCACCTCGGTCGTCGCGGTCGCCTCCGGGAACGGGAACTCCCCGTGCATCTCCTTGACGAAGTATCGGCGAAGCGGGATCAGGAAGACGATCCCCAGCGCGCCCCCCAGCAGGCCGGCGAGGAAGAGCTTGAACAGGTCCACGTCGAGGCCGAGGATGAAGAGCGCGGGTAGGGTGAAGATCGAGCCGGCGACGACCAGCCCCGAGGCCGCCCCGATCGACTGCACGATGACGTTTTCGAGCAGGGTCGAGCGTCGCTTGGCCAGCACGCCGAACCCCACCGCGAGGATGGAGATCGGGATCGCGGCCTCGAACACCTGCCCGACCTTGAGGCCGAGGAACGCCGCTGCCGCGGAGAACACGACCGCCATCACGAGGCCGAGCCCCACCGAACGGCCCGTCCACTCGGGCACCGAGGCGGACGCCGGCACCACCGGCTCGTAGGTCTCTCCGGGCTTGAGCGCTCGGTACGCGTTCTCGGGAAGGGTGCGGGGGGTGGTCTCCATCGAGCTGGTCCCTCCTGGTTCGTCGCGGGAGCTTACGGGCGCGACGGCCGAAAAAGCAAGGCGCGCCGCGTGGCTTGTGGACCCCTCGCCGAGGAGCGATACTACCGACGGAGGTGGCGCGCAGTGTCGGCCCCGAAACGGATCCTGGTGGCGAAGCCCGGCCTCGACGGTCACGATCGCGGTGCCAAGGTGGTCGCGCGCGCCCTGCGCGATGCGGGCTTCGAGGTGATCTACACCGGACTTCGCCAGACCCCGGCACAGATCGCACTGGCCGCGATCCAGGAGGACGTCGACGCGGTGGGCCTATCGAGCCTGTCCGGCGCCCACCTCGCGCTGTTCCCGGCGGTTGTGGACGCGCTGCGCGAGGCCGGCGGGACCGGCGTCGTCGTGTTCGGGGGCGGCGTGATCCCGCAAGAGGACGTCGCGGTCCTGGAGGGGAAGGGGATCGAGAGGGTTTTCCCCCCGGGGACCGACACGCGCGAGATCGTGCGCTACCTCCGGACCAGGCTCGGGGTCGAAGGCGTCCTGGAGGCGACGGCCGACAGCACCGCCTCCGCGAGCTCGTCCCCCAGCACCAAGTAAGTCGCTACGCCTTCCGGCGTCAGGCCCTCGGTGTGGACGCCCGCGGCCACGACCACGGTGGCGCGCAGCGCCTCCGCCAGCCTCTCCGCGAGCGGGCGCGCGAGCGCCTCCTCGCGGTGGCCCTCGAGGGTGAGCACCGAGCTGGTCACCGAGCCGCGCTCGGGTTCGTCGAGGCCGGCCGGCCGCCGCGCGACGACGACGCAGCCGACGTGCGGGCGGTCGCCACCGGTCACGGTCACCGTGAGGTCGCCGCCCGCCCGGCACGCCACGGCCCGAAGGCCGAGGCCGCCCCTTCGGACGTCGACGACCACGGGTGCGTGCCGCGCGCCGCTCACGGGGCGGAATGATAGCCTGCTACGCTGGCTTCTAGGACAGGGCGAGCCGGTGCTCGCCAGCCGAGGAGGAGACGATCATGCACGAACGCCATGGCTTCGTGACGTTCAGGGGAACGCCGGTCACGCTCGTCGGGACCGCGCTCCAGGTCGGGAGCAAGGCTCCTGAGTTCACCGCGTTGCGTCGCGACCTGTCGCCGTTCTCGCTCGCCCAGACGGCCGGCAAGGTCGTCGTGATCAATTCGGTGCCGTCGCTCGACACGCCCGTATGCGCCACTCAGACTCGGCGATTCAACCAGGAGGCGGCGGGCCTCGGACCCGACACCAAGGTGCTCGTCGTGTCGACCGACCTCCCGTTCGCCCAGGGCCGCTTCTGCACCACCGAGGGGATCGCGAACCTCGAGACCCTCTCCGACCACCGCGACGTGTCGTTCGGCACCGCCTACGGGTTGCTGATCAAGGAGCTGCGCCTGCTGGCCCGGGCGGTGCTCGTCGTCGACAAGGGCGGCGTCGTGCGCTACATGCAACTCGTCCCCGAGATCGGCCAGGAGCCGAACTACGACGAGGCGCTCGCCGCCGTCAAGGCGCTGCGCTAGCGCGTCGAGCCGGAGGGCGCGGCGACGAGCCGCAGATCCTCGCGGCCCACGAGTTGCCCCTCGCCGGTCCACACCTCGGCCCGGTAGCGCCCGGGCACGAACCCTGCAGCGTCGGCGCGGAATGCGTTCCACACCCGGAATCCGCGGCGGTGAGCGACCAGGTCCAGCGTCCGCGACTCCCGGACGAACGAGCCGTTCTTCACCAGGCGGATCTGGATTCGGATCGGGAGGCGGCCGGGCGAGAAGATCGTCGCTCGCACCACGAGACGACCGGCGGTGAGGCGCGCGGCCTCCACGGGCTTCCCGTCCGGGAACTCACCCTCCAGCTCGAGGGTGCGCGGGTCGATCCCCGGTGCGAACGAGAGCGCCATCAGGCGGAGCGGGACGGGCGGGATCAGGGCCCTGCCGACCTTCAGGAACACCACGATGGCGGCGAGGGCGACGACGATCATCGCCGTGCGCCCTTTGTGCTTCAGCTCGGACCGCGAATACGCGAGCGGGAGCGAGGCGAAGAACGAAACCCCGGCCGCCAGGTACGCGCCGTTGTGGATCTGCACGTGAAGCACGAGGGGCAGGAAGAACTGCAGCGCCGAGTACGTCACTACCGCGAAGAAGCCGAGGGCGAACCAGCGGCTCGTCCGGAGCAGGCGGTCGAAGACCATGTCGAAGCAGGAAAGGAGCGCGAGCACGGCCAGCAGCAGCACGTACGCGCAATTCCACGAAGGGAACGTCGTCGAGTAGAAGTAGAACGGGAGCAGGAAGAACAGGGTCTCCTGGTACATGATCCGCGTGAGGTAGGAGACGAACCCGTGGGCGAGCCGCATGCGCGGCGAGTCCATGCCCACCGCGAAGCGCGAGAAGAACAACGTGGAGGCCCAGGTCAGGGCGAGGAACAGCACGACCCACGGGAGGAACCCGTAACGGTTGTGCGCCAGGACGAGCACGAGGCCGCCCGAGACCAGCGCCCAGGCCGAGTGCAGCGTCCAGAACAGCCGCGTGTAGCGGCGCCGCAGCAGACGGCCGAACGCAACGGTGCGCTCGCACCGCGCCTTGGCGCGCCGCCAGAGTGCCGACAGGACATCCTCCATGGAGCGCCATTCTAATAGCCAACCGCACCTGAGGAAACGCGATCCGGGCTAAACTGCCCGGCGTGACGGGCGATCGCGCCGCCGGCCTCACGACCTGGGTGGAGATTTCGCGCCCCGCGCTCGTGCACAACATCCGCCTCTTCCGGGGACTGCTCGACAGGGGCACGGCTCTCCTTGCCGTGGTCAAGGCGAACGCGTACGGGCACGGTCTCGAGGACGTGGCGCGCGTGTGCGCGGAGCAGGGTGTCGAGATGCTCGGCGTCCACGCCGCGGAAGAGGTGACCGCGCTCAGGCGCGCCCAGGTGCGGCTCCCGATCTTGGTCATGGGCTACCTCACGCCGGCACAGGTGGCCGACGTCGCCGGCCCGGACGTCCACGTCCTCCTCTCGTCGCGCCAGGTCCTCGAGGCGCTCGCGGCGCACGGACGAAGGCTGGGGGTCGCGCTGCCCGCCCACATCAAGGTCGACACGGGCACCCATCGCCAGGGCGTCGAACCTGCGGACGCGGCCGAGTTCGCGGACGCCGCCCGCAGCTCCGGCCTCGCCGTGGTCGGCGTCGCTACGCACTTCGCCAACATCGAGGACACGACCGACCACAGCTATGCGTTCGGCCAGCTCGAGCGCTTCCGGGGCGCCCTGGCCGCCGTCCAGGCCAGGGTGGGACCGGTGCGACACGTCCATGCGGCGTGCTCGGCGGCGGCGTTGCTGTTCCGCGAAGCCGACTTCACGATGGCGAGGGTCGGAATCTCGCTCTACGGGCATTGGCCGTCCAAGGAGACCTACCTCTCCTGGCTCCTCGCGCACGGCCGCGACGGGTTGAGGCTCGAGCCCGTGCTGGCGTGGCGCGCGCGCGTGGGCCAGATCAAATGGGTGGACGCCGGCGCCCCGGTCGGCTACGGGCTGACGTACCGCCCGACCAGGCGGTGCGCGATAGGCGTCCTCCCGATCGGGTACGCCGACGGGTACCCGCGGGCGCTCTCGAACCGCGCGCGCGTCCTGCTGCGGGGGAGTCCGGCACCGGTGGTCGGACGCGTCTGCATGGACATCGTGATGGTGGACGTCACCGACATCCCCGGCGCGGCCGAAGGCGACGTGGCGACCCTGATCGGCCCGGACGGCGCCGAGCGCGTCGCGGTCGAAGAGCTCGCGGAGCAGGCCGGGACGATCAACTACGAGATCCTGGCGCGCCTGTCGCCGGCGCTTGCCCGCATCGTGGTCGGGTAGCCTATCATCCGGTCATGGGCCCCGAGGCGCTCCGCGCGCTGCTGCAGGACGTTGCGAGCGGCAACCTGACGCCCGAGGCCGCGGCCGGGCAGCTCGCCGACCTCCCGTTCCAGTCGGGGCAGGGCTTCATGGCGGACACCCACCGCCCGCTGCGGACCGGCGAGTCGGAGGCGGTCTACTGCGCTGGCAAGACGCCCGAGCAGGCGGCGGCGGCGTTCGCGGCACTGGCGCGGTCCGGGGGGCCCGTCCTGGCGACCAGAGCCACGGATTCCCACGCCGCCGCCATCGTCGCGGCGGTGCCCGGAGCGGTCCGCCACCCGCAGGCGAGGATGGTCGTCTTCCCGGGTCCCCAGCGAGCCCTGGGACGGGTCGCGGTCGTATGCGCCGGCACCTCCGACCTGCCGGTCGCCGACGAGGCCGCCGTCACCGCCGAGGCGCTCGGGGCCTCGGTGTCGCGTCTGGACGACGTCGGCGTCGCCGGGCTGCACCGTGTGCTCAGCCACGCCCAGGCGCTCCGGCAAGCTCGGGTCCTCATCGTCGTGGCGGGGATGGAGGGGGCGCTGCCTGCCGTGGTGGCCGGCCTGGCCGGCGCGCCGGTCGTGGCGGTACCGACGTCCGTCGGATACGGCGCCTCGTTCGGCGGGCTGGCCGCGCTCCTGGCGATGCTCAACGCGTGCGCTCCCGGCGTCGGCGTCGTGAACATCGACAACGGTTTTGGGGCGGCCGTGCTGGCCCTGCGGATCCTGCGCAGCGGTGCGGACGGGCCATGATCACGATCCAGGTCGTCGCGGGCGGGGCGTCGGCGCCATACCACGTCGGGGAAGGCTCGCTCGCCGAGGCGCCCGAGCTCCTGGCGCCGGTCCTCGACCGCCGGCGGGCGTTCGTCGTGACGGACACGGTCGTCGGGCCGCTCTACGGCGCGGACATTGCGGATCGTCTGAAGGCGCCGTGCCTCGAGCTGCCCACGGGCGAGGCACACAAGCAGTGGCCTTCCGTCGAGCGTGTCGTCCGCTGGCTGGTGGCCGGGCAGGCGGACCGTCGGGCCGTTGTGGTCGCCGTCGGAGGAGGCGTCGTCACCGACATCGCCGGCTTCGCCGCTGCGATCACGCTGCGGGGGATCCCATGGGTCGCGGTGCCGACGACGTTGCTGGGGATGGTGGACGCGGCCGTCGGCGGCAAGACCGGGATCGACCTCGACGTTGGAAAGAACCTGATCGGCGCCTTCTGGCCGCCCGATGCGATCGTCGCCGACCCGCTGACGCTCGCCACCCTCGACCCGCGCCAGACTCGAGCCGGCCTCGCCGAGGTGATCAAGTCCGCGATGATCGCGCCGTCCACGCTCGAACACGTGCTCGACAGCCACCTCGCGCCTGTCGCCGCCGGTGACCCGCTGCGCGCCTTCGAGCTGATCGTCGGCTGCGTTCGCGTCAAGGCCGAGATCGTCAGCCTCGACGAGCGCGAGGCGGGGCCGCGCAAGGCGCTCAACCTCGGGCACACGCTCGCCCACGGGCTCGAGGGCGCGACGGGGTTCGCACGGTTCCTGCACGGCGAGGCCGTGGCCTGGGGGCTGCTCGGCGTCCTGCGGATCGCGCGCGACCGGGGCCTGCTCTCGACGTCGGAAGCGCTGACCTGGGCCGAGCGGATCCAGGCCCTGGCGCCGTTGCCGCGCCTGGACGGCATCGCCTGGGAGCGCCTCAGCGGTTTCATCGCGCGGGACAAGAAACGCTCCGGGGGCCAGGTGGGTTGGGTGTTGCCCCGGCTCGGCGGCGTCGTGCTCGACGTGGCGGTCAGCGACGAAGAGGCCGAGCACGCGTTCGCGCTTCTGGCCGGCTTGCCCGACGGTGGCCCGTTCAGCGCGATGTTCTAGGTTCGGTCGAACGGAACGAGGGCAGGGCGCTTGAATGCGTCTCACTTCGCTCGAGCGTTCATGCAACTGTCGAACGATGCTACAGTCGTCGATGACACCGTCGTCCGGATCGCCGGTGCGTTCGTCAGCTCCTTGGGGGTGGGACGCGTCCCGAAGTTCAACGTACACGCTCGGAGCCAGAGCCGCGCGGCCTCGGCATCGGTGCGACGTGCGCGGCATGGACGATGATCGGTCGACCGGGTCGGTCGACCGTGCAGGGCCCCCGGTCGGTCGACGTGACCGTGGCGAAAGGCGATGACCTGGTGAGTCGGGGAAAGAGGAGACCGGACAAGGGTACCCGCGGCGTGGCTGCGCTGCTCATCATCGCGGCCAGCGTCGTCGCGGTGTGGGTGGCGTTCCTCGCCCTCTACCTTCCCACGATGCGCGCGACCGCGATCGCGGGCTGGGAGGCGCGCCTGTCGGCGACGGCCGACAACCGCCAGGCGACGATCGAGCGCTGGGTGGACGAGGGGTTGTGGGACGGCGAGGTTCTCGCCCTCGACGCCACGGTGGCAGCGCCGCTTCACCTCGGGGCGGCTGCGGCGCCTCAGGCGCAGGGGCAGCTCACGACCTACGGGCGGGTCCACAACGGGCGCTCGGCCTACCTGCTCGATGGAGCCGGCAGCGTCCTCGCGGCCAGCGCCGGTGCGTCGCCGCTGCCGTCCGAAGCAACGGCCCTTGCCCGCCGCGCGCTCGCAGTCGGCACGCCAACCGCCGAGTTCGTCGCCGGCGTACCCGGCGGCGCGTTGGTCTGCTTCCTCGTTCGTGCCGGCGGGGCGGAAACCTATTCGGGCGGCGTCATGATCGTCGCCGACCCGGCGCGCTGGCTCTTCCCCTTGCTGGTGCGAGAGTCCACCCAGACCGCGAGCGGAGAGACGCTGCTCGCGCGCCGGGATGGCGACGCCGTCCTGTACCTCTCCCCGGCCCGATACGGCGGCCATGCCGCGATGAGCTTCAACTTGCCGCTCCGGCAAGCCCCGGTCGCCGCGGTAGCCGCGAGCGACCGCCGCGGCGTGTTCGGCGAGTTCCTCGACTACCGCGGGGTTCCGGTGCTGGCGGCGACGAGGCCGATCGCGGGTACCTCGTGGGGGTTGGTCACCAAGGTCGACCGCGACGAGGCGCTCGCGGCGTACCGGAGCGACGCCTGGCACGACGCTTTGCTGCTCGCGGTGCTCTCGGCAAGCCTGGTGGGCGCCGTGGGCGCGGCGAGACGCAGTGCAGGAGGCACGGGACCGGATCGCAGTTGCCGAAAGCCGGGCGCGACTCGCCCTCGTCCTCGAGAACGCCAACGACGCCATCCTGTTCACCCAACCGGAAGGCCGCATCACCGAGGCCAACCGCCGCGCCGAGGAGCTGTACGGCTACTCGCGCGAGGAGCTCCTGTCCCGCTCGATCGACGACCTGGGCGTCGGCGGTCCGAGCGCGGTCGTCCCCGGGGCGGCCCGGGAACCCGAGCGAAGCTCCGGCGCCGTGTTCGAGGCGACCTACCGGCACAAGGACGGATCGGCGTTCGAGGCCGAAGTGAGCGTCGGCCGCATCGGCGTGGGCGGCGAGCGGCCGCTGGTCTGGATCGTTCGCGACGTCAGCGAGCGGAAGCGCGCCGTCGAGGCGTTGCGCCTCGCCGGCGTGTACAACCGCAACCTCCTCGAGACCAGCCTGGACCCGCTCGTGACGATCAGCCCGGAGGGGAAGGTCACCGACGTCAACCGCGCCACGGAGCTCGCGACCGGGCTACCGCGCGAGCAGCTGATCGGCACCGACTTCTCCGACTACTTCACGGAGCCGGAGCTGCGCGCGTCAAGGGGTATCAACGGGTGCTCGCCGACGGGGTCGGTCGTCGACTACCCGCTCACCGTCCGTCACGCGGACGGGCGCACGATCGACGTGCTCTACAACGCGTCCGTGTTCCGCGACGAGGCCGGCCGGCTGCAGGGCGTCTTCGCGGCGGCCCGCGACGTCACCGAGCGCAAGCGTGCCCTCGAGGCGCTGCGCCTCGCGGGGGTGTACAACCGCAACCTGCTCGAGACCAGCCTCGATCCTCTGGTCACCATCAGCCCGGAGGGGAAGGTCACCGACGTCAACCGCGCGACCGAGCTCGCCGCCGGGCTTCCGCGCGAGCGGCTGATCGGCACGGACTTCTCCGACTACTTCACCGAGCCCGGCCGTGCACGCGAGGGTTACCAGCGGGTGCTGGCACAGGGGTCGGTCGTGGATTACCCGCTCACGATCCGCGGCGCTGGGGGGCGCTCGATCGACGTGCTGTACAACGCGTCGGTGTTCCGCGACGAGGCCGGCAGGCTGCAGGGCGTCTTCGCCGCGGCCCGCGACGTCACCGAGCGCAAGCGCGCCGAGGAGGCGCTGCAACGGGCTCACGACGAGCTGGAGACGCGCGTCGTCGAGCGCACCGCCGAGCTCACCGCCGCCAACAAGGAGCTCGAGGCGTTCTCCTACTCGGTGTCGCACGACCTGCGCGCGCCGCTCCGCGCGATCGACGGGTTCTCCCGGATCCTGTCCGCGGACCACTCGACCCAGCTCAACGCCGAGGCGCGCGAGCTGCTCCAGATCGTCAGGGACAACACCCAGCAGATGGGGCGCCTCATCGACGACCTCCTGACCTTCTCCCGGCTCTCTCGCCAGCCGCTCCGGCGCGAGACCGTGGACCTGGCGGGTCTCTTCCGCGAGGCGTTCGATGACCTGCGGACCGTCGAGAATGAACGCCACATCGAGGTGACGGTGCCGCCGCTGCCGGCGTGCTCGGGCGACCGCGCGCTGCTCAAACAGGTGGTCGCCAACCTGGCGTCGAACGCGCTCAAGTTCACCCGCACGAGAGACCCGGCCCGCGTCGAGGTCGGCTCGCGCGCCGATGACGGGAACACGGCCTACTTCGTCCGCGACAACGGCGTCGGCTTCGACATGCGCTACGTTCACAAGCTCTTCGGCGTCTTCCAGAGACTGCACCGCATGGAGGACTTCGAGGGCACCGGCGTCGGGCTCGCGATCGTCCAGCGCATCGTCCACCGACACGGCGGCCGGGTGTGGGCGGACGCCCGGCCCGACGCGGGCGCCACGTTCTCGTTCACGTTAGGAGGAGGCGATCATGCAAGAGAAGGCAGTTGAGATTCTGCTGGTGGAGGACAACCCCAACGACGTGAAGCTCGCGCTCCACGCCCTGACCCAGCACAAGCTCGCCAACCATGTCGAGGTGGTGCGCGACGGGGCCGAGGCGCTGGAGTTCATCTTCGGGACCGATCGCTACGCGGCGAGGGGGCCGCACAACGCGCCTCGAGTGATCCTGCTCGACCTCAAGCTGCCGCTGGTGGACGGGCTGGAGGTGCTGCGCCGGGTCAAGGCGGATCCGCGGACTCGGACGATCCCGATCGTCGTGCTCACCTCGTCGCGGGAGGAGCCGGACATGGCCGAGGCGTACCGGCTCGGCGTCAACTCCTACATCGTCAAGCCCGTGGATTTCGCCCAGTTCACCGAAGCCGTGCGCAACATCGGCCTCTACTGGCTGCTGCTCAACCAGGCCCCATCGGCCACGGGCTAGACGTGGGCTTCCCGACCTCGGGAGCGCGCGATGGCCTGACCGCCACCGACGCGGACGTCGAGAGCGCCGGATCCGACCGCAAGCGGCTGCGAGTCCTCATCCTCGAGGACCGGCCGTCGGACGCGCGACTGATGGTCGAGGAGTTGAAACGTCACGGTTTCGAGGTCGAGTGGCACAGGGCGGACGCCGAAGTCGGCTTCGTCGCCGGCCTCGAACCCGCGCCAGACGTGATCCTCGCCGACTACACCGTCCCGGGGTTCGGCGCACCGCGGGCGCTCCAGATCCTGCGCTCGCTCGGTCTGGACATCCCGCTCATCGTCGTGACGGGCAGCATCAGCGAAGAGGTCGCGGCCGAGTGCATCAAGGCCGGCGCCGCCGACTATCTCCTCAAGGATCGCCTCACACGGCTGGGCCCCGCGGTCGCGCAGGCGCTCGAGCAGGCCCGACTCCGCAGCCAGAGCGCCGCGGCGCTGCACGCACTGAAGCAGGAGAAGGAGCGATTCCAGATGCTCGTGGAAAGCGCACCGTACGGGACGGTGCTGGTTGGTACCGACGGTTGCTTCGAGTACACGAACCGCAAATTCACGAAACTCTTCGGCTACGAGCTGGCCGATGTGCCGACCCAGTCCGCCTGGCGGGAGTGGGCCTATCCCGACCCGGTCTATCGGGAGCGCGTGGCTCGGACCTGGGACTCCGACCGCGGGGCCGACACTCCTCCGGTGACCGCCAGGACGTTCAGGGTCAGGTGCAAGGACGGCCGCGACCGGACGGTGGTCTTCCATTCGTCGGAACTGACGAGTGGCAAGTACATCATGACGCTGCAGGATATTACGGAGCAGAAGTCACTGGAGGAACAGCTCCTGCAGGCGCAGAAGATGGAGGCCGTCGGACGCCTCGCCGGTGGCGTCGCGCACGACTTCAACAACATGCTGCAGGCGCTGCTCTCGCAGGCTCAGCTCGTGCGCATGCGCGGCGGCGACCCCACGCAGATCGTCGAGGCGGTCGGTGAGATGGAGGAGCAGATCCGGCGCGGCGCGGCGTTGACCAGGCAGCTGCTGCTGTTCTCGCGCCGGGAGGCGCCGAGACGCGAACGTCTCGACCTCAACGACGTCGTCGAGGGCGCGGTGCGCATGTTGCGGCGCCTGGTGCGTGAGACGGTGGCGTTCCGGCTCGAGCTCGGCGCCGAGCGGTTGCCGGTCGAGGCGGACCGCGGTCAGCTCGACCAGGTCCTGGTCAACCTCGTCGTCAACGCCTCCGACGCGATGCCCGAGGGTGGCCACCTCACGGTGCGGACCAGAAGGGCCGGTCCGCAGTCGGCGTGGCTGGAGGTGGCGGACACGGGCCACGGCATCCCGGAGGCGATCCGGGATCACATCTTCGAGCCGTTCTTCACCACCAAGGAGGCGGGCAAGGGTACGGGCCTGGGCCTCTCCGTCGTCCACGGCATCATCGAACAGCATGGCGGCCGGGTTTTCGTGGACAGCCGGGTGGGTGAGGGGACCAGGTTCAGCATCAGCCTTCCAATGGCCGGTTCGGGCGAAGACCCGGCGGTCGACACGACGGACGGCCCCTCCATCCCTCGGGGGCGTGGCGAGCGAGTTCTCGTCGTGGAAGACCAGTCCGCGGCCCGCGAGGCGCTGCGCGACCTCCTGGCGAGCCTCGGATACGAGGTGACGGCGGTGGGAAGCGGCGAGGAGGCGGGCGGGCTCCCCGTCGAGCCGGCCATCGACGTCTTGCTCACGGACCTTGGGCTCCCGGGCGTCTCCGGCACCGAGCTGGCCGGCGGCCTGCGTGACCGCTGGCCGGGGCTCAAGGTGATCCTGATGTCGGGATACACCGAGGACGAGGCGGTTCGCCAAGGCATCCATCGGGGCGACCTCCGATTTCTCCAGAAGCCGTTCGAGGTTGCCGTCCTGGCCCGCGAGCTGCACTCGGCGCTCCACCCCTCCTGATTCGATTTCCCGCACGGCGGGGTCCGCGCTTGCCGGCGGCTTCGATCGGCGCCCCTGCACGACGTTTCCACGGTTCCAGGCGTGGAACCTGGCGCCGATACCGGCGCAAGCGGCTCGGGGGCGCGTCGCCCGCTCTGGGGCCGGCACACATCCCCGCATGTGTCTATCGCGGAGGCGGTGGAAACGAGAACGGCCATGGGCGGCGAAACCCAGGGCGAGAGCCGGGGAGACGACCCGAGGTCCGCGTTGGCACTCCGCCTCGCGCATCGCGTCAAACGTCTCGGGATCGTCGCAGCCGCCATGTGGCCCGTCGCGGCCTCCGGCAGCGGCGAGGAGGCACCCGCGCTCGACGTCGAGCCGCCGTTCGACCTCCTCCTCAGGGACCTGCTGCTCCCTGTGGTCTCCGGCCCGGAGCTCGCCGGGGAGCCTGCGACGCGCTGGCCGGGGCTCAAGGTCATCCTGATGTCCGGCTACACGGAAGACGAGGCCATCCGCAAGGGGATCAGTCAGGGGCACGTCCGCTTCCTCCAGAAGCCGTTCGACATCCCGGCGCTCGCCCAGGAGATCCGCGCGGCACTCGCCGAGAGCTGACCCACCGGGTGCCGCCGGAGTCCGGGCTGCCTCGGCCTTCGGAGTGTTAAACTCGCTGTCCACAAGGACGTCCGGAGGGGTGCGTGAGCCGTCCCGAACAGCTGCCGACTCGCTTCGACCCGACCTCGTTCGAGGCCAGGTGGTACGCCGCCTGGGAGGCCTCGGGCGCATTCACGCCGCAGCAAGCGTCGAAGAAGCTGCCGTTCGTGATCCTGATCCCGCCGCCCAACGTGACGGGCAAGCTGCACATCGGCCACGCGCTGCAGTTCACGCTCCAGGACCTGGTGATCCGCTGGCGCCGGATGCAGGGGTTCAACGCGCTGTGGCTGCCGGGGACCGACCATGCCGGAATCGCGACGCAGGTGATGGTCGAGCGCGAGCTGGCGAAGGAGGGGACCAGCCGGCAGGCGCTCGGCCGGGAGAAGTTCCTCGAGCGGATGTGGGCGTGGAAGGCCCAGCACAAGGACGACATCTCGCGCCAGGCCAAAGCGCTCGGCGCGTCCTGCGACTGGACCCGCGAGCGCTTCACGCTCGACCCGATGCTCTCGCGCGCGGTCCGCCACGCCTTCGTGACGCTCCACCGTGAAGGCCTGATCCACCGGGCCCACCGGCTGATCAACTGGTGCCCGAGGTGCCTGACTGCGCTCTCCGACCTCGAGGTCGTCCACAAGGACGTCGACGGCGGGATGTGGGACTTCGCGTACCCGCTCGAGGGCGGCGGCGAGGTCGTGGTCTCGACCTCCCGGCCCGAGACGATGCTGGGCGATACCGCGGTTGCGGTGCACCCCGACGACCCGCGCTACCGGGACATGATCGGCAAGTCGATCGTGCACCCGCTGCTCGACCGCAGGTTCCCGGTGATCGCCGACGCGGTCCTCGTCGATCCCGCGTTCGGGACCGGTGCGGTGAAGGTCACGCCGGCCCACGACCCCAACGACTTCGCCACCGGCGAGCGGCACGGCCTCGAGAAGATCAACATCCTGACCGAGGACGGGAAGATCAACGAGAACGGCGGTCCGTTCGCCGGGCAGGACCGGTTCGCCGCGCGGAAGGCCGTGCTGGCGGCGCTGGCGGAGATGGGGCTGCGGCGGGGGGAGAAGACCCATCGCCACGCCGTCGGCCACTGCCAGCGCTGCGATACGATCGTCGAGCCGTACCTCTCGCTGCAGTGGTTCTGCTCGATGCGCGCGATGGCCGACCGTGCGCTGGGCGCCGTCCGCTCCGGCGGGGTCCGCCTGATTCCGGAGTTCTGGGTCGCGACCTACGAGAACTGGCTCGAGAACATCCTCGACTGGTGCATCTCGCGCCAACTCTGGTGGGGCCACAGGATCCCCGCGTTCTACTGCTCCGACGGGCATACGACCGTTGCCGAGGAGGACGTGACGGCGTGCGCCACCTGCGGAAAACCGGCAGTCCAGGACGCCGACGTACTCGACACATGGTTCTCGTCCGGGCTGTGGCCGATCTCCACGATGGGCTGGCCCGAGGCCACGCCCGACGTGCGGGCGTTCTACCCCTCGAGCCTCCTGATCACGGGGTTCGACATCCTCTTCTTCTGGGTCGCGCGCATGGTCATGATGTGCGACCACTTCACGGGGAAGGCCCCGTTCGCCGAGGTGCACCTGACCGGCCTGGTGCGCGACGCCCAGGGGCAGAAGATGTCCAAGACCAAGGGCAACGTGATGGACCCCCTCGACCTGGTCGGCCAGTTCGGCGCCGATGCGGTCCGCTTCACGCTCGCCGCGCTCGCCTCGCCTGGGCGCGACCTCCCTCTCGACGCCAAGCGGATGGAGGGGTACCGCTCGTTCGGGACCAAGATCTGGAACGCCGCCCGCTTCGTCGGGATGAACCTCGAGGGGACGGAACCCGAACTGGCCGCGCTCGACCCGGCGACCCTGGCGTTGCCCGAGCGGTGGATCCTGGCCGAGTTGGAGGCCGCCATCGCCGCGGTCAACCGGGCGTGGGAGGGTTACCGCTTCGACGAGGGGTGCCGCCAGCTCTACCAGTTCCTCTGGAACGACTACTGCGACTGGTACGTCGAGATGGCCAAGCCGGTGCTGGAGAAAGACCGGGGACCGGGGACCGGGGACCGGGATCCGGGCCCGCCGCCCACCGCGGGACGGAGGCCGGAGGACGTGAGGGCGGTGGCGCGGGGCGTGCTGCTCGAAGCGCTCAAGCTGCTCCATCCGGTGATGCCCTTCATCACGGAGGAGATCGCCGGCCACCTCGGCGCGGCCGGGATGCTGATGACGACGGCGTACCCGGCGCCCTCGGGCCGGGCCGCGGACTCGGAGGCGCTAGCTGCGATGGCCGCATTCCAGGCGGTCGCCCAGGAGACGCGGTCCTACCGCCACCTGATCGGGCTCCCGCCCGGGGCGCCGCTGGCCCTCGCCTTGACCGGCCTCGACGCGGGCGCACTGGCGGCTTTCACCGCGCTCGCGGCCGAGCTCGGGAGACTCGCCGGCCTCTCGGGCCTCGAGCTCAACCCGGCCGGGCCGCCCGAGGACGCGATCCACGACGTGGCGGGCGGCGTCAACATCGCGATCGTCCTTCCCGACGGGGCGCTCAAGGGAGCGGAGAGGGATCGGCTGGCGGGGGAGCTCGAGCGGCTGGAGGCCGAGCTGGCCGGGGTCCGCTCGCGTCTGGCCGACGACGCGTTCGTCGCGCGTGCGCCGGAGGACGTCGTGGCCGGGGCGCGCGCCCGCGCAGCCGAGCTCGTCCACAAGGGCCGGATGCTCGCCGCCACGCTGGGGCGGGACCCGTGACGGCCGGGGCGCCGCCGCCGGCCAACCTCGTCTGGTTCGACGAGGTGGACTCCACGGTCGCGCTCTCCGAACGCACGATGAACGCGTGGCCGGCGACGGACTCCGCGCCGCTCCCCGAGACGCTGCTCGTGGCGGGGGCGCAGACGCAGGGACGCGGGCGGGGCGCGCACGCGTGGTCCTCGCCGCCCGGCGGGCTCTACGCCAACTGGCTGGTGTGGCTGCCGACGGCCCAGGTCGGCCAGGTTCCCCTCGCGGTCGGCGTCACGCTCGCCGCGGCCGCCGAGAGCGTCCTCGCCGGGGTGGCGATCGGCCTCAAGTGGCCCAACGACCTCCAGGTGGGCGGCCGCAAGCTGGGCGGGATCCTCTGCCACAGCCGCGGCGGCGGCGACCGGGCGTGGGCCTCGGTCGGGTTCGGGATCAACGTGGCGGCGGCGCCGCCGGTCGAAGACGGGGAGGCGCGGCCCGTCTCGCTGCAGGAGCTGGGACTGAGCCGCCCGCCGGGCGACGCGATCGACGCCATCGTGGCCGCGTTCCTCGCGGACATCCACGCCGCGCTCGGCGACGCGATCGAGACGCGCGAACGTTGGCTGGCTCGCTCGGTCCATCGGCCGGGCGACGCGCTGCGCCTGCGCCTCGATCGGGAGGTGGTCGACGGCCGCTTCGTTGGGTTCGATGCCGACGGCCGCCTCGAACTCGAGGTCGGCGGCGACCTGAAGCGCTACTCGATCGGCGAGGTGGTGTCGGAGACCGGCGCGGGAGGTTGACGATGCTGCTTGCCCTTGACGTCGGCAACACCCATACGACCATCGGCGTCTTCCGGGGAGCCGAGATCCTGCGGCGCTGGCGGCTCACCACCGTTCACGAGCGCACGGTCGACGAACTGGGGATATTCCTCCGGCAGCTCTGCCAGTGGGCCGCGATTCGGCCCGAGGACATCGAAGGCGTGATCGTCGGTTCGGTGGTGCCGCCCATCGACGGCGCGCTGCGAGACGCGATCGGAACCTACCTGCAGAGCGAAGCGCTGTTCGTGGCGCCCGGCATCCGGTCGGGCATGCCGCTGCGCGTCGACACGCCGCTCGAGCTGGGCGCCGACCGCCTGTGCAACGCAGTCGCGGCGTTCGCGGAGCACGGCGGGCCGTCCGTCGTGGTGGACTTCGGCACGGCGACGACGTGGGACGTGGTATCCGCGAAGGGCGAGTTCCTCGGCGGCGTGATCGCGCCCGGACTCGAGATCTCCGCCGAGGCGCTGTTTGCCCGCGCGGCCAAGCTCCCCCGCATCGAGCTGGTTGCGCCGCCGCGCGTCATCGGGAAGGGGACCGTCGACTCGATGCAGGCCGGGATCGTGCTCGGTTACGTCGGGCTCACCGAGGGCGTGACCAGGCGCGTGCTGGACGAGCTCGGCGGCGGCACGGTGGTCGCGACCGGCGGGCTCGCCAAGGTCATCGCCCGCCACACGACGATCTTCGACGCCGTCGACGACGACCTTACCCTGAAGGGGCTTCGCCTGCTCTGGGAACGCAACGGGACGGCCCGCGCCTGACCGTCGAGGCGACGCGATGCGCGAGCCCGACGAGGCCGAAATCGCCTACTACCGCACGATCGAGGACCACTTCGCGGCGCTGCGCGGAACGCCGTTCCTCCTCTCGCCGAAGGACTTCGCCCTGCTCCGCCGCTGGTGGCAGGAGGGCGTCCCGCTGGCGGCGGTGCTGGCCGGGCTCGGCGAGGTCTGGGAGCGCCGTCTGGACAGGGACGAGGATCCGGTTTCGTCGATCACCTACTGCCGGCATGCGGTCGTCCGTCACGCGAAACGGCTGGCGGCGGCCCAGGTGGGTGCGGCAGGCGCGCCGCAGGCGCTCGACGTCGGCGCCGCGGTGGCGGCGCTCGCGAGCCGGCTCGAGGAGGCGGCTCGGAGCTGGCCGGCCCAACCCGCGGTCGCAGCGATGCTCGGCGACCTCGCCCGAGCCGTGCGATCGCTCCCGCCCGAGGGCGAGTCGGGCGCCGTGGACGACACGCTCGCGGCGCTCGAGTACGCGACGCTCGACGCGCTCCTCCAGGCGCTCCCCACGACGACGAGGCAGGCGATCGAGCGCGAGGTCGAGGCCGACCTCGCGGGGCTCGCGGTCGAGGCGGAGGTGCGGGAGCGGACCCGGCGCGCGTTGCTGCGCAAGGCCGTGCGCCGCGAGGTGGGTCTGCCGCGTCTGGAGGTAGCCGCCGGTGCGACTTGAGGTCACCTCGATCGGGGGCGGCGGGCGCGGCGTCGCCAGGAACGCGGGGAAGACCTGGTTCGTCGCCGGCGCCCTGCCGGGCGAGACCGTCGACGCCGAGCCCGAGCGGGAGCGTGCGGGGATCGTCGAGGCGAGGCTGGTCCGCGTTTCGGCCCACGGCGCGTGGCGCGACCACCAGCCCTGCCCCGTGGCCGGCGCGTGCGGGGGCTGCGACCTCGCGCACGTGCGTCGCGACGCGGCGGCGGAGGCGCTGCGCGCGGTGGCGTGCGGAGCCCTGCGCCATTCGAACCCGCTGCTGGCCGACGCCGTGCGGAGCGCCCCCGTCCGCGTCTCGCCCATGGGGTGGCGCCTCCGCGCCCGCCTGCACTTCGACGCGGCCAGCCGCACGCTCGGCTTCCTGGGTCCCCGGTCGCACGATGTCGTGGGGATCGAGCCGTGCCGGGTGGTCTCGCCGCTGCTCCTCCGATCGTTGCCCGCGCTCGCCCAGGCGCTCCGCGAGACCGGACTTCCGGACGGGGAGCTCGAGTGGCTCGAGGACCTCGACGGAAGGCTCGCCGTTGCCGGGTGGTACGGCGCCACGGCGCCGCGCCGACCCGTGGGCGAGCTGGCCGGTTTCCACCCCCTCGCTCGGCACGGCGGGATCCGCGCCGGCGGGTGGGGCGCGGACGGCGTGACCATGGCGCTCCCGGTGCCGCTCCGGGTGCCGCTCGGCGCCTTCTTCCAAGGCAACCGGCACCTGGTGCGGCCTCTCTTCGATACCGTCGGCGACCTCGTCCGGCGAGAGGGCCCGGCGCGGGTCGTGGACCTCTACGGGGGCGTGGGGTTCCTCGCCGCCGCGGCGTCCCGAGCCTTCACGGGCGCTCTCACCGTCGTCGAACTGGACGCCCCGGCCGCCGCGGCGGCGCGCAGGAACCTCCCGGGTGCGGCCGTGGTCGCGGCGGCGGCCGAGGCGTTCCTCTCCTCGCCTGGTCCTGCGCGCGGCACGCTTGCGATCGTCGATGCGCCCCGCACGGGCCTCTCCCGCTCGGCCGCGGCGCGCCTCGTCGCCTGGGGCCCGGACTCCATCGTGCTGCTCGCGTGCGACGCCGCGAGGTTCGGCCGCGACGCCGGCCGCCTCCTCGGCAACGGGTACGCACTGCACTTCCTCGAGCTATGGGACTTGTTCGGCGGGTCACACCATGTGGAAGTCGTGGCGTCGTTTCGCCGCGCCGTCCGCTGAGGCGCCGGGCGCGCGTCTGGTCGCGCTCGGCGTCGCGACCGTGGTCGCGGTGGTCGCCGGGAACCTCGCGCCCCCCGAGCGCGCCTTGGGGGCGCCGCTGTTGGTCCTCTCGCTGCTCGCCGGCTGGCGCGGGCTGGTCGGTGGGGCGCGCGGCACGTGGTGGTGGACCGGGTGCGGGCTCACCGTCGGGCTTGCGGCCTGCGCGTTTGCGCCGCGCACGCCCGCGGGTTACGCCGGCAAGACGGCGCCGGTCCGGTTCGAGGTGGGGATCCGCGACGGCTGGGTCAGTGGAACGCGTGGATGGGGCACTCGAGTGCGCGTCCGCAGGCTCGAGTGGGCCGGAGGTGAGCTGGCTCGCCCACGCGAGATGAACCTGTACGTCACCGCGCCGGTCGGTCTGGCGGCGCTCCCGCGCGCCGGGAGCTGGGTTGCGGGGAGCGGGGAGATCGTGTTCGACCGCGACCTGCCGCTGGCGGCGGGCCACCTGCGCGTCAAGACGCTCCTGCTGCTGCGGCGGATGGCGGAGCGGACGCCCGTGGACGAGGTCCGCGATGCCGGGGTACGAGCGTTGCAGGCCGGCGCCGGAGCCGACCCGGCGCGCCTGCGGGCCGCCGCGCTCGCGGCGGCGTTGGCGCTGCAGCGGCTCGAGGACGTGGGCGAGGGCGAGGTCGCGAGCCTGCGGCGTTCCGGCCTCGTTCACCTGCTCTCGGTGTCGGGCTTGCACGTCGGCCTGGTCGGCGTCCTGGCCTGGGCGCTGCTCAACGTGGCGGGCGTCCCCCCGGCCCAGCGCCGCTGGCTCGTCTGCGCCGCGATGGTCGGGTTCGGCCTGCTGGCGGGCGGCAACGCCCCCGTTCGCCGGGCGGTTGCGGCCGGGATCGCCTACCTCGTGGCCCGCCGCCTCGGACGCCCGCTCGAGGTGCTGCCCGCAGTGTGGGGTATCGTGGGCGCGCTGGTGCTGCTGGAGCCTTCGGTGCTCCTGCAGGCGGGGTTCCAGCTCTCGGCATTCGTGACGCTCGCGTTGGTGCGCTGGATCGAGCCGGTCGCGCTGCGGCTGCGCGTGCTGCCGCACAGGCTCGCCCAGGCGCTCGCCGTCGCCCTCGTCGCGCAGGCCGCCTCGCTCCCGCTCGTCGGCGCCCATTTCTCGATGGTGCCCGCCCTGGGCGTCGCCGCGAGTCTCCTCGCCGCGCCCCTCGAGCTCGTGCTCGTCGGGACCAGTCTTGCCGCGCTGGCCGCCGCGGCGGTTTGGGGCCCGCTCGGGGGCGCCCCGCTCGCGGCGCTCGCGGTCGGCCAACGGCTGCTCGACGGCGCTTCGTCGGTCGGCGGCGTCGCCACCTGGTCGTTCGCGCCTCTCCCTCCGGTCATGGCGGTCGTGCTCGCGGCGCTGGGTCTGGCGGCGCTCACCCGGGCTCGGGTCGCCGGACCGGCAGCCCTGACGCTCGTCGCGCTCAGCCTCGCGTGGACACTCGCTCCGGGCGCTCCGGCCGAGTTCCGCCACGAGGTGCGGATGCTGGGGGTGCGGGAGGGGATGGCCCTCCTGATCCGCAACGACGGGCAGGAGGCGTTGGTCGACGCGGGCCGCTCCCCGGTCGAGGCCTGGCGGGAGCTCGCCCGCGCGCGGGTGCGCCGCCTGGACGCTCTGGTGGTGACGCACCCGGATGCCGATCACACCGGTGGCGCGGCGCTCCTGCTGGACCGGCTCTCCGTCCGGCGTTTCGCGTACCCGGAAGCGCTCGCCTTGAGTCCGGAGATCGTCCCGCTGCGCCGCCTGGCCCGCCTGCGCGGGATCGAGGAGGTGGCGCTCGTGCGCGGCCGGACCGTGACGCTCGGCCGCGCACGCTGGGAGGTGATGTGGCCGCCGGCGACGCTCGCGGGCGAGGACAACGACGCGAGCCTGGTCGCGCGAGTCGCGCTCGGCGGGCCCCGGCTCGTGATCGCCGGCGACCTCGAGGCGGCGGGCGAGCGCGCGCTCCTCCTGCAGGGAACGGTCCTGGCTGCCGAGGTGCTGCAGCTCGCGCACCACGGCTCGAAGACATCCTCCACACCGGCATTCCTGGGGGCGGTCCGCCCGCTGGTGGCGCTCGCCGCCACCGGGGTGCGGCCCCGCTTCGCCTACCCTGACCCGACGGTGGCTCGCCGCGTCCGCGCCGTCCCCTCGGTGGTGGTACTCCAACACGAGGGCGTCGGCTGGGTCGGCTGGAACGACGCGGGTCGCCTCGTCGTCGGATCCGAGGGGATGGTCCGGGTCGCCCGGGCAAGGAGGCCGGGTGGCCCGTGAAGTGATCGTCATCGTCGGGCCGACGGCCTCGGGGAAGACCGCCCTGGGCGTCGAGCTGGCCCGCCGGATGGGCGGGGAGATCGTGTCCGCGGACGCCTTCGCCGTATACAGGGGCCTCGATATCGGTACCGCGAAGCCCAGCGCGGCCCTGCGGGCACAGGTTCGCCACCACCTGATCGACGTCGCGGACCCGCGCGAGCCCTATTCGGCCGGCATGTTCGTCCGCGACGCCGACCTCGCGATCGCCGACATCCGGGCTCGGGGCAAGCTGCCCGTGGTCGTCGGCGGCACCAACTTCTACGTCCGTGCCCTCCTGTTCGGCCTCTTTCCGGAGCCCGCCAAGGACGCCGACGTGCGCGCGCAGCTGGAGTCCGACTGGGAACGCGATCCCTCCGAGGTGCGGACCCGGCTCGTCGCGCTCGACCCGCAGGCCGCGTCCCGCATCCGCGCCGAGGACCGCCAGCGAACGCTGCGCGCGCTCGAGGTGTGCGCGGCGGCCGGCCGGCCGATGACCGAGTTGTGGCGCGAACACCCTCTCGACGCCCCGCGTCACGCCTTTGTGATGCTGGGACTCGATCCACGACGGGACGAGCTTCGTGCTACGATTGCCAGGCGGGTGGAAGGCATGTTTGCGGGCGGGCTGTTGCGCGAGGTTGCAGGCTTGCTCGGAGGCGGGCTTTCCCCCCGAGTGCACGCTCTCAAGGCCATCGGCTACCGGGAGTCGTGCGAGGTGCTGGCGGGTCGGTCGACGGTCGCCGAGGCGGTCGAGCGGGCGACGGCGGCGACCCGGCGGCTGGCGAAGCGGCAGATGACATGGCTCCGTGGGGAGAAGGGCGTTCAATGGCTGGCAGGCGACCGGGACGCGCAGCTCGCACAGTCGATGGCCCGAGTGGAGGCGTGCGGTGGAACAGGGACAGGAGCGGTCTCAGGAGCGGTCTAAGGTCGGTGTCAACGTACAGGACAGCTTTTTCTACGCGATGCGGCGGGACGGGCGGCCGATCCATGTGTACCTTCTCACCGGGAAGCGCGTGACCGGGATCCTGAAGCGCTTCGACCGCTACGCCCTCATCGTCGAGAGCCACGGGCTCGAGCACCTGATCTACAAGCACGCGATCGCCACCGTCTGCCTGGCCCGGGGCGATGGGGAGCACCTTGCCCAGGGCGTGGACTAGCCTCGTTCTGGTCGTGGCGCTGGGGGGCGTAGCCTGCCGGACGGCCGCACCGCCGCCGATCCGGCAGATGCCTGACCCGACACGGCCGCCGATGGCGGGTCCGCCGGTCACGTCCACCCAGCTCGAGGCGGCGCGGGCGGCTGTGGCGGCCGCCGAATCCGGCGACCTGAGTACCAGCGCCGCGAAAGTCGAGCTCTTGCCCGCGGATCACCCGCTCCGCGCGCTCGTCGAGCTCGAGGTCAGGTTCCTCAAGGGAGAGAAGGTCGCGACGGCGGCGCGAGCGTTGGCGACCGCCAATCCAGGCTACGGTTCGGCCTGGGCCCTGGTGGCCCTCGCCGCCCGGCGGGACGGCGACGTCCACATGGCGCTCGACGCTGCGCGGACCGCCGCGCGCCTGCAGCCCGACGCCGCGTGGGCGCGCATGGCCGCGGATCTCGAGCGCGGCCTGGCCGCAACCCTGGTCAGCGAGGGCCAGGGGCTACTGCAGCGCGGTGACGCCAGGGCGGCCGTGGCGCGCGCAAGGGAAGCGATGCAGGTCGCGCCGCCAGGCGGTGCGGGCGCGCGGTCGCTGGCCGTGCGCTCGCTGCTCGCCCTGGGCGACGCGAGAGGCGCCGCCGAGCTGCTGCCGGCGTTGCCGGATTCGGGCGACGGCCTCGAGCTCAAGGGGAAGGTCGCGGAAGCGCTCGGCCAGTGGGACCTCGCCCTCGACTTCTACACGCGTCTGCCGGCCGACAACCCTCGCCGGTGCGAGCTGCTGGCGACGGCCCGGCAGCACTGGCGCTTGGTGAATGCGCCCCCGTTTCTCGCCCAGGCGTTCGCGGCCCGTCCGCTCAGCCGCCGTGGGCTTGCGGCCATCATCGCGTGGGAGGTGCCGACGCTGGGGCAGAAGGCGCGGGGCGCGGTGCCCGTGTTCGAGGATGTCGTGACCCTCCAGGAGCGCAGGGAGGTCGTGGAGGTTGCCCGGGCCGGCGTGCTCCCCGGCGACCCGATCGCCCGCCGCTGGGCTCCGGAGCGGATCGTCTCCCCGAAGGAGCTGGGTGCGGCGCTCGGCCGGCTGGCCAGGGCCCTCGATAGGCCCGCACCGGTCGTGTGTGCCGACGACGGTCGGGACTGCATCCAGATCCCGGACGTCGTGGACGGGGAATCCGCAGCGGCGCTGGTGCGCCAGGTCGCTGGCGGGGGAGGGGAACCATGTGCGCAGCGCTGACCGACATGCTCGGCAAGGCGTCGCTTTTCGCGGAGCTCGAGCCCGTCGAGCTCGAGGCGTTGGCTCGCGCGGCCGAGCGTAGGGAGTTCGCGCGCGACGAGGTCGTGTTCGCGGCGCACGAGCCTGCGGACAGCTTCTACGTCATCGCCGGCGGCAGGGTGAAGGTCTGCGTCTCCTCGGCCGGGGGCAAGGAACTGATCTTGGCCACGCTCGGTCCGGGCCAGTTCTTCGGCGAGATGGCGTTGCTCGACGACGCGAGCCGCTCGGCGACGGTGGTCGCCCAGCTCCCCAGCACGGCCTATCGGATCCGGCGCGACGACTTCGAGAGGCTGCTCGACCAGCACCCTACCATCGCCCGCAAGCTGCTCCGGGAGCTCTCGCTCCGCCTGCGGCGGTCGAACGCGCAGATGGAATCGCTGGCGACGATGGACGTCGTCGGCAGGCTGGCGCGCTACTTCATCGACCTGGCCAGGCAGCACGGCCAGATCCTCGGCAACGGGTGGGTCGCGGTCCGCCGGCCGACGCACCAGGACATCGCGAACTCGATCGGTACGTCGCGCGAGACGGTGACGCGCCTGATCAACGACCTGGAGCAGCGCGGCCTCGTGGTCAACGAGGGCAAGATGAGCTACCTGAGGGAGTCGGTGCTTTCGGAGGCGGAGGAGTGAGTGGGCGCCTCTGACGGGAGCCCATCCCAGGGCGGCGCGCCGGTCACGACGGCGGACGACCCGACGGGCGGGGACCGGCCGGGCAGCCGGCGCGCGGCGGTGGCACAGCGGGCGGCGCGCGAGGTGCGGGCGGCGCTGCGCCCATACACGATCCCGAACGGCATCACCCTGCTTCGCCTCGCGCTGACGCCGTTCTTCGTCCTGGCGGTCATAGGCGGCAAGCACTCCCTGGCGCTCGGCCTCTTCGTCGCCGCGGGCCTCTCGGACGCGCTCGACGGGTTGCTGGCCCGGCTGCTCGGGATGCGGTCCCTGCTCGGGACGTACCTCGACCCGATCGCCGACAAGACGCTGCTGGTCACCGCGTACGTCGCCCTGACGCTGCCGGTCCCGGGCGCCGTCACGGTGCCGCTCTGGCTGACGGTGATGGCGCTCTCGCGCGACTTCCTCATCGTCCTCGTGGCCCTGTTGCTCTACCTGGGCGCCGGGATCCGCGAGTTCCCGCCCTCGACCTGGGGCAAGTGGACGACGTTCCTTCACATCGTCACCGTGGCGCTGGTGTTGGTCGCCAACGTGACGAGGACGGTCGAGCCCGCTCTCGCGCCGATCTTCTACGTGACGCTGGCGTTCACCGTTATCTCGGGCCTCGACTACATCCGCCGCGCCGCCGCACACCTGGAGGCCATTCACGATGGCCAACAGAGCCAGTAGCGGCGTCACGCCGTGGCGGATGCTCGTCGTCGTCGCCGCGGCGGTCGTCGCGGCAGGCGCGCTCTTCGCCTGGTCGAGCGCGCTGTTCCCGCTGTTCGCGGGCTTCCTCCTCGCGTACCTCGCGCACCCGCTGGCGTCGTTCCTCGAGCGCCACCACCTTCCGCGCCTGCTCGGCTTCCTCGGCGTCCTGGTGCTGATCGCGGCGGTCGTCACCCTCGTCCTGGTCGTCTTCCTGCCGGCACTCCTCAACGAGCTCGTGACGATCGGCGACCGGCTGCCGTCCTGGCAGGAGGTGATGCAAGAGCGCGTGGATCCGGCGCTCACGGACCTCAAGGCGCGCTACCCACAGGCCTACGCGATGCTCGCCGGCCGGTTCGCCGCCTGGGCCCACGCCAACCTCCCGCTGATGGGGGACCGGCTGGTCAGCGGCGTTGCGAACGCGCTGTCGTCGGTTCTCGGCTTCGCGAGCGTGCTGCTCAACCTGGTGCTCATCCCCGTGATCGCCGCGTACCTGACCGTGGACTTCAACCACTTCATCGCCTCGATGCGGCGGCTCGTCCCGCGGCCCGTCCTCCCGACGGTGGACCTCGTCGTCGGGGACGTCCACGCCGTGCTGTCGTCGTTCGTCCGCGGCCAGCTCCTGGTCGCGCTGGCGCTCGCGGCCATGTACACGGGTGGACTGCTCCTGGTCGGGGCGCCGCTCGCGCTCGTGATCGGGCCGCTCGCCGGGATCCTGTCGCTCGTGCCCTACCTTGGGCTGATCGTCGGTGTGACGAGCTCGGTCGTGCTCTCGTTCTTCTCGCACCAGGACCTCATCCACCCGTTCGGGGCGCTGGCGGTCTTCACGGTCGCCCAGGCCGTCGAGGCGTGGTTCCTGACCCCGCGGCTGTTGGGCAGGAGCGTGGGGTTGCACCCGGTGTGGGTGCTGGCCTCGCTGCTCGCCGGTGGAGAGCTCTTCGGCGTACCCGGGATCATCGTCGCGGTGCCGGTCGCGGCCGCGCTCCGGGTCGTCATGAAGCACGCCACCCGCGCCTACCGTGCGAGCGCCTTCTACCAGGGCGAGACCCCGACCGTGGTGCTCTACACGCGGAAGGATTCGGCGGAGTGCCAGGCGTTCCAGGAGATCCTGGACCCGATGCTGCAGCGTCGCGGCGTCGCGGCGCGCGTGGTCGAGGTCAGCTCCTCGCCGCGCCTGCGGCGGACGTTCGGGGACCGCGTGCCGGTGTTCGAGGTGAACGGGGAGATCCTCTGCCAGGGCGAGATGGACGAGGAGAGACTCAAGGCGCTGCTCCAGGTGGTGATGGGAGGTGAGGCGTGATCCACGATCGAGCGTTTCGCGGCGGCCAGTACGCGGCCGAGATCGAGGACCCCGGCGTCTACAGGGAGCGGCGGCGGCGTGTGCAGGCGCGAGTCGGCGGCAACGGAGTCGCCCTGGTTCTCGGCGCCACCGACGCCCGCGGCTACGGCGACGTCGGGACGTTCCGGCAGGATCCGAGCTTCTTCTACCTCACCGGAGTCGAGCTTCCGAACGCCGCCCTTCTTGCTCGAGCCGGCGCACGAGGCGCTCCTGCTGCCGGCTCGGCGGCCCGCCCTGGAAGCCTGGACCGGGCCGAAGTTCGGGCCGGGCGAGGAAGCGGCCAGGGCGCTCGGGTTCGAACGCGTGCTCGACCGGGACTACAGCGAGGTGGTGCTCGATGCGCGCCGCCGGCCGGTGGCCGCCCTCGCCGACCGTCTCGCCGGCATCCTGCAGGACGGCGCCGAGCTCTGGGTCCCGCTGCCGGGCGCGGCGACCGGCGAGCTGACCGCCGGAGCAGCGGCTCGTCCAGTCGCTCCGCGACCGGTTGCCGACGTTCGCCGTTCGGGACCTCGCGCCGGTCCTCGCCGAGCTGCGGCTGCGAAAAGAGGCCGGCGAGATCGGCCTGATGCGCCGGGCCGTGGCGGCGACGGAGGCGGCGATGCGGGCCGCCGCGGGCCGGGTCCGACCCGGCGTGCGCGAAGGTGAGGTGGACGGAGCCGGGTTCGCGGCGCTCCGGGCCGCCGGGGCGGAAGGGTGGGCGTTCCCTCCCATCGTCGGCGCCGGCCAGGCCGGATGCGTGCTCCACTACGACGCGAACCTCGGAACCCTGGCGCCGGGCGAGCTCGTGGTCGTGGACATCGGGGCGCGGTGGGGTTACTACTGCGGCGATCTCACCCGGACCTTCCCGGTGGACGGCGCGTTCACGCCGCGCCAACGCGAGCTCTATTCGGCCGTGCTCGCCGCATACGATGCCGCCGTGGCCACGCTGCGGCCCGGCTCGACGCTGGCCGCGGCCCGCAAGGGCGCATTCGGCTCGCTCGAGGCGAGCGGCGTCAAGGGCGACGGGGGAAGGTCGCTCGGCGGTTTCTTCATCCACGGGCTCGGGCACTTCCTCGGCCTCGAGGCCCACGATGCGGGCGGCGAGGCGCCGAGCTTAGCGCCGGGCATGGTGGTGACGGTGGAGCCGGGGGTCTATCTTCCCGGCGAGGGCATCGGAATCCGGGTCGAGGACGACTACCTGATCACCGAGGACGGGGCGGAGAACCTGTCGGGCTCGTTGCCGCGCGACGTTGGGGCCGTGGAGGCGATGGTCCCGCGACCCTGAGCCGCCCCGGGAGAACGGAAGAAGGCGGAGCGGGGGATCGTTGAAAGCAGGTGGGATGGGAATTCTCGCCACACCCGACGTTGAACCGATCGTCGACCACGACAGCCTCGTGAGGGAGATCGTGCGCCTCAAGGAGCGCCGTGGGGCGATCCTCCTGGCTCACTACTACCAGGACGCCGAGATACAGGACCTGGCCGACTTCGTCGGAGACTCCCTCGAGCTCGCGCGCACGGCGCAGCGTGCCGATGCCAAGGTGATCGCATTCTGCGGCGTGAAGTTCATGGCCGAGGTCGCCAAGATCCTCAACCCGAAGGCCGAGGTGCTGATCCCCGACCTCGAGGCCGGGTGCTCGCTGGAGGAGTCGTGCCCGCCCGAGGCCTTCGCCGCCTGGAGGAACGAGCACCCGGGCGCGGTGGCGGTGACGTACATCAACTGCTCGGCGCAGGTCAAGGCGCTCTCGGACGTGATCGTGACTTCGTCTTCGGCGGAGCGCATCATCCGCCAGATCCCACTGGACAAGGTCATCCTCTTCGCGCCCGATCGTCACCTCGGCGCCTACCTCGAGCGCGTCACCGGCAGGACGATGGTGCTCTGGCCGGGCACCTGCATCGTCCACGAGCAGTTCTCGCACCGGGGGCTCGTCGAACTCAAGATCGAGCACCCCGAGGCGCTCGTGGCCGCGCACCCCGAGTGCCCGGAGGCGATCCTCGCGCTCGCGGATCACGTGGGCTCGACGTCCTCGATCCTGCGGTTCGTCCAGGAGAGCCCGGCGGCGGAGTTCCTCATCGCGACCGAGCCCGGGATCATCCACCAGATGGAGAAGCTCGCGCCCGGCAAGCGCTTCATCCCCGTGCCCGGCGGGAGCGGCGAGTGCGCGTGCAACGTCTGCCCGTACATGAGGCGCAACACGCTCGTGAACCTCCACGCCTGCCTGCGGGACGGCGCGCCCAGGCTCGAGATGCCGGAGGAGCTGCGGCTGGCTGCCCTGCGGCCGCTCGAACGCATGCTCGAGATGGCCGGCGCGCCCGTCCCGGCGTGACATCCATCTGCGGCCCGCCCGCGATATCCTCGTCGCGGGGCGACGAAAGGGGAGCGATGGGCGAGCCGAAGAGCTTCCACATGACCCCGGAGGAGTTCCGCCGACACGGGCGCGCGGTGGTGGACTGGATCGCGGACTACCAACTCCGCGTCGAGTCGTTCCCGGTGCTCTCCAGGGTCGAGCCCGGCGCGATACGCGCGTCGCTTCCGTCGGCCCCACCGTCCCGTCCGGAGCCGTTCGAGGCGATCCTGGCGGACCTCGACCGGTTGATCCTCCCGGGCGTCACCCACTGGCAATCGCCGAATTTCTTCGCTTTCTTTCCGGCCAACGCCTCCGGGCCGGCGATACTCGGCGAGCTCGCGGCGGCGGGTCTCGGCGTCCAGGGCATGCTGTGGACCACGAGCCCGGCGTGCACGGAGCTGGAGGCGCACGTGCTGGACTGGCTCGCGGACGCGCTGGCCCTGCCGCCCGCGTTCAAGTCCGACGGGCCCGGCGGCGGCGTGATCCAGGATTCGGCGTCCAGCGCCGCGCTGTGCGCGCTCCTCGCCGCCCGCGAGCGCGCCACCGGTTACCGCTCCAACGAGTCGGGTTGCGACGGCCGTCTGGTCGCGTACGCCTCGACCCAGGCGCACTCCTGCATCGAGAAGGCGGTCCGTATCGCCGGGCTCGGCCGCGCGAACCTCCGCCTGATCGGCGTGGACGAGCGCTTCGCGATGCGACCAGAGCTTCTCGCCGAGGCGATCTCGGCCGACCGGGAGCGGGGCCTCGTGCCGTGCTTCGTGGCCGCGACCGTCGGCACGACCTCCTCGAATGCGTTCGACCCGATTCCGGCTATCGGCGCGATCTGCCGCGCCGAAGGGCTCTGGCTTCACGTGGACGCAGCCATGGCGGGGAGCGCCGCGCTGTGTCCCGAGTTCCGCGGCATGCACGCCGGTCTCGACCGTGCGGACAGCTACTGCTTCAACCCCCACAAGTGGATGTTCACCAACTTCGACTGCGATTGCTTCTGGGTCGCCGACAGGGCGGGTCTCGTGCGGACCCTGAGCATCCTCCCGGAGTACCTGAAGAACAGCGCGACCGAGTCGGGGAAGGTGGTCGACTACCGGGACTGGCAGGTGCCGCTGGGCCGGCGCTTCCGCTCCCTCAAGCTCTGGTTCGTGATCCGGAGCTACGGGATCGAGGGGCTCCAGCACCACGTTCGCCGGCACGTCCGGCTCGCGCAGGACTTCGCCGCACGGGTCGCCGCGTCGGACGACTTCGAGCTCGCCGTGCCGCCGCCGCTGAACCTGGTCTGCTTCCGCCACCGCGGCGGCGACGCGGTCAACCGGCGCCTGCTCGAGCACCTCAACGGTACCGGCCGCCTCTATCTCACGCACACGACCCTGGGCGACCGCTTCACGCTGCGCCTCTGCATCGGGCAGACGCACACCGAGGAGCGCCACGTCGTGGAGGCGTGGCGCCAGATCCGCGAGGCCGCTGCGGCCGTCGGCGGCGACCGCCGGACGCCCGTGTGAGCGCGCTACCATGGCACGTCTGGGAAAGGCAGGGATGAACATGAGAACCGAGCGTGCAGTCGCGTCGTTGCTGTGCGGCGCTGCGTTGGCGGTGGCCGCCGGCGGTGCCATGGCCGGTTCGCCCCCGGCTGCCCTCGGGGTCTACGACGTCAGCGAGCGGTACGTCGACGCCGGCGGCGTGCTGATCTACACGGTGTCGTTCGGGCGTGGCGCCCCCCTCCTCGTCCTGCACGGCGGGCCGGGCGCCTCGCACGATTACTTCCTCCCCTACCTGTTGCCGCTCGCGCGCCACAACCGTCTCGTCTTCATCGACGAGCGGGGGTCCGGGAGGTCGGAGAAGCTCGAGGACGCCTCGAAGTACACGGTCGAGACGATGGTGGAAGACGTCGAGGCCGTCCGCAAGGCGCTCGCGCTGGGGAAGATCAACCTTCTCGGACACTCGTTCGGCGGCGTGTTGGCACAGGCGTACGCGCTCAAGTACCAGGCGAACCTCTCGCACCTTGTGCTCTGCAGCACCTTCGACAGCACCAGGGCGCTCAACGAGGTGTTCGTGCGGATGAAGGCGAAGATGCCGGCCGAGCTCCGGGCGCGGATCGACAAGATGGAGGCCGAGGGGCTCTACGGCCACGGCAAGGACTACGAGAAGGGCCGCTACACGAGCGACTACATGATCGCCGCGTGGGGCGAGGGCTACTTCCCGTACCTCTATCAGAACCGGCCGGACCCGACCTACGACCCGGTCTCGGCGGGCGGCACCGCGTGGGACCTCTACCGCGAGATGTGGGGCTCGCACGGGGAGTTCGTCATCGACGGCAACCTCGCCTCCGTGGAATACGCCGACAGGCTGGGCACGATCCACGTGCCGACGCTGATCACGGTGGGCGACCACGACGAGAGCGACCCCTCCATCGCGCGCGACATCAACGCCCGGATCCCGGGCTCCAAGCTGGTCGTGCTGCCGAAGAGCGGCCACATGACGTTCGTGGACCAGCCAGCGCTCTTCTTGCGGGCCGTGGACGGCTTCCTGAACCCCGGGACGCCGTGAGCGACCCACGAGCGGAGCGGCGCCGCCCATGAACCAGATCGTCGCCGAGGTGGTCAGGCGCGGTCGGGTGACGTTTGCCGATTTCATGGAGCTCGCCCTGTACCACCCCGAGGCCGGCTACTACACCCGGGAGCGGACCGGCCCCGGTCCCGCCGGCGGCGGCGGCGACTTCCTGACTGCGCCGACGGCGTCGACGACGTTCGCGCACACGATCGCCGAGCTGATCCGACAGCTCGCCACGGCGGTCGGCAAGCCGGTGACCTTCGTCGAGCTGGGAGCCGGCGAGGGCCTGTTCCTCGCCGGCTTCCTCGACCAGCTCGGTGATGCCAGGGAGGCGACCGTTCGCCGCGTGGTCGCGGTCGAGACCGCCGCTTGGGCGCGGTCGCGGATCGCGAGCCGCTGTCCGGGCGTCGAGGTCACGGACACGCTCGCGGCGGCCCGCTGGCCGGACGGGCCGGTCGTGGCGTTCGCCTCCGAGCTCTACGACGCGCTCCCCGTGCACCGGATCACGCTGGAGCCCCACGGCGAGAGCGCGGCGTTGGCCGAGTTCTACGTGGAACCGGGCGACGCCGGGACCCTGCGTTGGTGCCTCGGCGAGCCCTCCGCGCCCCTCGTCGTCGACTACCTCGCCGAGCACGGCATCGGGCTCGAACGCGGGCAGGTCGTGGAGATCCGCCCGCAGGCGCGGACCATGCACGCCGCGAACCTGCAGTGGTGCGGGGTCGACGGGATCGCGCTGACCCTCGATTACGGGCACCCTGGGAGGCGCCTGTACGATCCGCGGTCGCGGCGCGCGGGCTCGCTCGTGGGGTACCGGGTGCACAAACTCGTCGACGACGTGCTCGCCGACCCTGGCGAGGTCGACATCACCGCGCACGTCAACTTCGACGACCTCGAGAACGGCGCCGCCGACGCCGGGTGGGAGCGCGGCGTCATCCGTCCCCTGGGGTCGTTCCTCACGGTCCACGGCGTCCTTTCCCGGCTTCCTGCGGCCGTCTCGAGCGGCGAGCCGCTGACCCCGGCGCAGTGGGCGAAGCTCTCCGAGGTCAAGCGCCTGCTCTCGCCGACGGGCATGGGGACGGACCTCAAGGTGTTGGCACAGGGCAGGGGACGCACGTGGCGCGCCTACGTCGAGCTTGCAACGCCTCCCCCGGCCGATGCGTAGAAGGTGGTGACGATGAGGTTCAGGGCTCTCCTGCTGCTCGGGTTCGGTGCGGGGTTGCTGGCGGTTTCGGCAGCCGGCGTGAAGGTCTCGGACCTCCCGGACAAGTGGCGGAAATGGCTCGACGAGGAGGTGTACCCGATCATCAGCGGCGAGCAGCGCAAGGCGTTCCTCGCCCTCGAGACCGACGCGGAGCGCAGCTCGTTCGCGGACCGTCTCTGGGTGCTCTGGGGCGAGCAGTACGGGATGGGGACCGGCTTCCGCAGGGAGTACCAGGAACGTCTCGAGCAGTGCCGGACCGACTTCCAGAGCACCATCGAGGACCGGGCGCGCATCCTGCTGCTGCACGGCGCCCCGGACGCGAAGCAGGCGATCGACTGCGACCAGGTGTTCCAGCCGCTCGAATTCTGGCAGTGGGCCCGGATCGAGGGGCTGGGCCAGAACGTCGTCGTGGTCTTCTACAAGCCGTACGGGATGGGCCGCTTCAAGCTCTGGGACCCGGTGAGCGAAGGCCGCAGCGTGCTCTACAACTACGGCGGATGGAGCGCGGTGCAGAGCTGGGCGACCGGCCCGGAGGCCATATACCAGACGGCGCGGCCGGAATACAGGTGCGGCGAGCCCGACATCATGCGCCTCCTCGACACGGCTGAGTACTGGCTGAGCGATCTGCAGACGCGAGAGGCGATGCAGCACGCGCCGCTGCCGCCGACCACCCCGGGCTCCGCCAAGGAATCCGCCGCGGCGCGCTTCCTGCAGTTCTCCACGCTCGTGCCCAAGGGGTCCGCCGCCTTCACCTTCGACCTCGCGTCGACGGCTGGGGGACGGCGGGGCAGCAAGGTCGCCATGAGCTTCGCTGCGAAGGTGCCGCGGGCCGGCCTCGCCACCAACAAGGTGGGCGACGTCGAGGTGGTGCAGCTCGACGTCACCGGCGAGGTCTCCTCCGGCGGCGACATGGCCGATCGGTTCCGCTACGCGTTCACGTTCCCGACGGCGGGCGCCACCGAGTTTCCCGTTCTCGTCGAACGCGAGCTGCGCCCGGGCAAGTACCACCTCCGGGTGAAGATCCAGGACAGCAACTCGAACCACGCCGCCGTCAAGGAGCTGGATTTCGAGGTGCCGGTGCCCGAGCTGCCGGCGCTGCCTTCACCGGATGCCAAGGGGGATGAGCAGATCAGCAAGGTCGCGGGCGGCCAGGAGGCGACCCTCTCGCTCCAGGGCCCCGAGGGCGAGGGCGTCACCGGGGTGCAGCGGTTCACGGCCCTGGTCGGGCCGAAGGTCGCCCGAGTGGAGTTCTACCTGGACGGCCGGCCGGTGATGACCAAGAACCGGCCGCCTTTCGAGGTCGAGCTTGACCTCGGCGCGCTCCCGAGGCTCTCCTCGGTGCTCGCGGTCGCGCTCGACACCCACGGGACCGAGCTCGACCGACGCCAGCTGGACCTCAACGTCGGGCGCGAACGCTTCTTCGTGCGCCTGCAGCCGGTGAGCGCCGCGGACCGCAAGGACGGCAAGGTGCACGCGGCCGTCAAGGTCAACATCCCGGCGGAGCGCAAGCTGGCCCGGGTGGAGCTCTACTGGAACGAGCTCCAGGTGGCGACGCTGTACGCGGAGCCGTTCGACACCTGGCTCCCGGTCAAGGACAACGGGTCGATCGGGTATCTCCGCGCGCTCGCGGTGCTCCAGGACGGCGGCCAGGCGGAGGACGTTCAGTTCGTCAACGCGCCGCAGTACCTGACCGGCGTCGAGGTCCACACCGTCGAGCTGCCGGTGACCGTGCTCGACGGCGCGTCGCGCCCGGTGGAAGGGCTCAAGGAGGCGGATTTCCAGGTCAGCGAGGACGGGATCAAGCAGACCGTCTCCCACTTCGCCCTCCAACAGGAGCTCCCGGTCCGCATGGGGATCGTGATCGACACGTCGGGCTCGATGGAGAAGACGCTGCCCGATGTGCAGCGGGTCGTGATCGGGTTCCTCCGCAACCTCATGCGGCCGCGCGATCGCGCCTTCGTAGTCGCGTTCTCCGAGCGCCCCAGCCTCCTGGCCGGCTTCACGGCGGACTTCAAGTCGCTGGAGACCGCGATGATCGCGTTGCGTGCCGACGGCGAGACCGCGCTCTACGACGCGACCGTGTACGGGCTGTTCCAGTTCTCCGGCGTGAGGGGGCGCAAGGCGATGGTGATCCTCACCGACGGCGAGGACAACGCGTCGCGGATGGACTACGACAAGGCCCTCGACTACGCGAAGAGGAGCGGCGCCACGATCTACACGGTCGGGATCGATCTTCCGATCACCAAGGTCGGGATCCGCTCCCAGCTGGCGCGGCTGGCCCGGACGACCGGCGGCGAGGCGTTCTTCCTCCCGCGCGGCGCCGCGCTCGAACCCGTCTACGACCGCATCAACCGCGAGCTGCGCACGCAGTACCTCCTGGCCTACACGTCGTCCTCGGAGGCGCCGCCGGACACCTTCCGGAAGGTTGCGGTCAAGGTCGACAAGCCGAAGGTGGAGGTGCGCACGATCTCCGGGTACTACCCCGGCGGTTGAGCGGCGGCCTGGCCCGCCTCGAGGACCCGGCGAAGCGCTCCGACCCATGCCGGGTCGAGGACCGTTCCGGAACGCTCCTCCAACCAGGCGAGCGTGCCCTCGCGGGTCAGGAGCCCGCGCCCTCCCCGCGACGTGAAAAGGACGTCGAACGCGTCCGCGAGCGTCACGAGCCGGGCGGCCGGGTGCGGACGCCGGGGCCGGCCCAGGCGCGGGTAGCCCGTGCCGTTGTAGTTGAGGTGATGCTCGAACGCGACGAGCAGCGCCACCGGCGGCAGCTGGCCGTTCTCGAGCGCGGCCGCGAGGCCGTCCCTCGGGTGGTCGAACAGGAGTTCCAGCTCGTCGCCCGACAGCTCGAGCTCCCTCGTCAACAGCTCGGGCGGCAGCGACAGCTTGCCCAGGTCGTGGGTCAAGGCGGCGATGCCGAGGTCCTGGCAGGGCGCGGCCGCGGCGCCGGCCAGGCGAGCAAGGCCGACGGTGAGCGCCGCGACGTTGTGCGCGTGCACCGCGCCCCAGCGTTCCTCACCTTCCCACGGTGCGAAGTGACGGACCGGGTCCGGGTCCCGGCCGGTCGCGGCGTAGAGCGCACGGACAACCAGGGCGAGCCCGCCGACGGCCAACGGACGCCCGAGGGTGAACTCCGAGAAGCACTCGTGTATCAGCGCGACGCGGTCGCGGACGGTGGTGAGCTTCTGCGGCCCTTGCCCGCCCGCCTCCTCGTCGGGGCCGCCGAGCTCCCGCTCCGCCAGCTCGACCCGGCCGGCCAGAATGTGGGGCCGTTTCGTCCACTCGGCCTCGTCCGTCCTCACGAGGTCGCCGAGGAACCCCCGCAGCTCGTCCTCGGTCACGCCGGAACGCACGGTGACGTGCTCGAGCCCGCGGCGCCGGAAGCGGCGGATCAGCGACGCGGCGTGGCGCGAGATGCGCGTGAACGGGCGGCCCTGAACGAAGAGCTCCTCGCCGAGGAGGACGAACGCGAGCTCGGGCTCGTCGGCGAGCAGGGTCCCGAGCTGAGCCGCGAGTCGCTGGACGGCCTGGCCGGCGCGCGGGTGTTCCGGCCCGTAGAGCCCGACCGTCGTCGCGCCTCCGGCCATCTCGCCTATGGTCTGGTCGACGAGGACCTCGCGAGCGGTGCGGGCGCTCACAGCTCGTCCTCCGCCGCCTCGCCACGGCCGTGGAACGCCGCCTGTACCGCACCGGCGACGTCGGCGTCGCGGCCGCGTGCCAACTCCATCGCAGCCTTGCGGGCATCGGGCCCCTCCAGCCGCGCGATCGCGGCGGCCGATTCCCGGCGTGCCGCGTCGAGCGGGAACGCGTAGCGCCATTGCTTCAGGCCGAGGATCTCCCTCAGCGCCGGGAGCGCGGCCGGGTCGCGCAGGCGCCCGAGCGCACGGATGAGGTCGAGACTGAACGGGTCGCGGAGTCGGTTCCCGATCCGCGACCTCAGGCGTTCGATGACGATCCGCACGACGTCGGGGTGGCGGATGTGGGACGCGACGTCCAGGGCCACCCGGCGCCGCTCCTCGTCAGGGGAGTCGATCTCCGCGGTCAGCGTCGCGAGCCAGGCCGGGTCCTGCATCGCGACGAGCGCCTTGAGGATCTCGAGCAGGACCTTCGGCGCGGCGCCGGTTACGCGGGCTTTGAGAAGCGGCGCCGCTTCGCTCCCGCCGATCCGCCGCAGCAGGAAGACGGCGTTGCGGACCACGAACCAGCGCGGGTCGTCGAGCAGCGGCTCGAGGTAGGGGAGAGCCCGCTTCCCCTGGCGGGCAACGACCTCGAGCAGGCGCTTGCGCACCGCGAGGCTGTCCTCCTCGGCCAGGGCCGTGAGGACGGCCGGGAGCGCGGTCTCGCCGAGCGCGCACAGGATGGCGGTCAGATCGGGGTGGTGGCGCCGGTCGTACGTCCGGAACGCCTGCACCGCCGCGGGGACGCCTGATTCGTTGACCACCGCCCGGGCTTCCGGGCTGCGGGTGACGGCGAGTACGGGGGCCAGCCGCACCGCCGTCTCGACGTCCCCCAGCTCCAGTGACGTCGCGAACTCCTCGGCGAGCCGCACGGCCGCTCTTTCGGCCACCGGCTCGCCGGGCCAGAGCATGATCGCCTCCTGGAGGAGGCGCACGAGGTGCAGCCGCACGTCCCCTTCGCCGAGCGCCGCGCACAGCTCTCGGGCCGGCGGCGTGTCACCGAGGTCGATCGGGGACGGCACGGGCGGCGAGGGGCGCGACGCCTCGAGAGCCTGGCTCGACGGTATCGCGGCCAGGAGGTGGCGCGCACGCGCGACGACCTCATCCGGCACGCCGGCGGATCGGTCCGACGCCGGAGCCGCCAGGCGGTGGAGCGCGCGCTGTACCTGCTCCGGGATCGGGAACCCGTGCAGGAGCATGCGCTCCACGGCGTCGAGCAGCAGCTCGGCGGCGACCCAGGGGTCGTCGCCGCCGACGAGGGGAAGGTGACGCAGGCCGGAGACGACCGCAAGGGTCGCGCGCTCGGGATCCAGGAGCCGAACGAGCTCGGCAAAGAACTCCCGCACCTCCGCCAACGCCACCGGGGCTCGCGGTCCGGTCGCCGCCGCGACGATCTCCGCGAGCTGGCGGAACAGGTGGTCGAACAGGGTCTCGGCATCCGGCGTCTCGGCGAGGAGACCGACCACGGCACCAGGGTTCAGTTCGCCCTCGCGGATCCGGCCGGCCAGCGGGAACGACCCGTCCCGGGAGAGGCGGCGGGCGAGCTCCGCCCAGACCGGTCGGGCGCCGGCGACCTCGGGCGCCTCACCGGAGCCGGAGAGGTGGACGCCGGACAGGTCGATCGGTACGAGCTCGACGCCGGCCGGCTCGTCGCCCTCCGCGAGCAGGCGCGCACGATCCGCTTCGCCCGGAGGGTCGTTGAGCCCCGCGAGCCGAGTGGCGAGCTGGACGAGGCCGTCCGCGGCCTGCGGGAACGTCAAGCGGACAGCCGCGAGGCCGAGGTGGAAGAGGAGCGTGACCAGGCGGGCCGCGGGGGCCGCGTCGGGAAGATCCACCTCCTCCCCGTTCCAGAACAGCTGGCTCGGTCCGAAGGAGACCGAGCCGGACTCCGCTCCGCCCGCCAGCGCCAGCGTCCGCTCCCGCAGCCGTTGACGCGCCGGCTCGAGCGAGGGGTGGGACGGAGGGTACATCCGCAACGAGCGGCGCAGCGCCTCGAGGTCGCTCAGCACTCGGACGACACTCGCGCCGTGCATGCTCGCGCTCATTCCGGCGCTCCCGTCAAGATCCCGGCACGCGCAGCAGCCGCCCGAGCTCGCTGACGTCCGCGAGCGGGACGAGCCCGATGTCGACCTCGCTGGTGCCGGTCACCGAGGCGGGGACGGCGCAGCGTGCGAACCCGAGCGCACGCGCCTCCTTCAGGCGCACGGCCGGGCGGGAGACGGCCCGGATCTCCCCGAGCAGGCCGACCTCGCCGAAGAACGCGAGGTCGTCGGGAAGCGGGCGGTCCGCCCCGGACGAGATCACGGCCGCAGCGAGCGCGACGTCGAGGGCAGGCTCCTCCACGCTGACGCCGCCGGCGAGGTTCACGAACACGTCCCGGTCCGCGAAGCGGCCGCCGGCGCGTTTCTCCAGCACGGCCAGCAGGAGCGAGAGCCGTCCCGCGTCCACCCCCTGGGTGACGCGCCTCGGGTTGGCGAGCGTCGACCGGGAGACGAGCGCCTGCACCTCGACGAGCAGCGGGGTCATGCCCTCGAGTACGACCGACACCGCGGATCCCGGCGCGCCGGCGCGGCGGTCGGCCAGCAGCACGGCCGACGGGCTGACGATCTCCGCGAGCCCCGCGTCGCTCATCGAGAAGAGCGCCAGCTCGAGGGCGGGTCCGAAGCGGTTCTTGGTCGAGCGCAGGAGTCGGTGCGGATGGGCGCTCCCGCCCGAGAACTCGAGCACCGCGTCCACGAGGTGCTCGAGGGCTTTCGGTCCGGCGACCAGGCCCTCCTTGGTCACGTGGCCGACCAGGACGACGGGCGGGCCGTCGCGCTTGGCGAGCTCGAGCAGCTGGCCGGCCACCTCCCGCACCTGGGTGACGCTCCCCGCGACCGCGGGCACGCGCTCGGAGTACATCGTCTGCACGGAGTCGACGATCACGAGCGCGGGCTTGAGCCGGCGCGCCGACGCCACGACGTTCTCGACGGACGGCTCGGCGAGCAGCAGGACGCTGTCCTGCACGCAACCGAGCCGGTGCGCACGGAGCGCCACCTGGCGTGCCGACTCCTCCGCGCTGACGTAGAGCACGAGACCGAGGTCGGGGCGGCCCGCGGCCGCCTGGAGGAGCAGTGTCGACTTGCCGACGCCGGGCTCGCCGGCCAGCAGGACCACGCTGCCGGGTACCAGCCCGCCGCCGAGCACCCGGTCGAGGCCGGCGATGCCGGTCGGGATGCGCGGACTGTCCGCGAGCTCCGCGGCCGACAACGCCACCGGCTCGACGGCCGTGCCGCGGACACGCATCTCCGAGCGCAGCTCGCCGGGCACCTGTTCGAAGGTGTTCCAACCGCCGCAGCCGGGACAGCGGCCCAACCATTTCTGCGAGCGCTGCCCGCACGCCGTGCACTCGAAGACCGCCGGCTCGCGGGCCATCGTCAGTGTCCGGCCACGGATCCGATCGACCCGAACAGGTACTTGAGGTCGTCGTCGCGCCAGGTCACGCCGCCGCCGAACAGGACCGAGGACCGCTGCTTCCACACCGGGTCGTCCCAGCCCGCGTAGGCGAACAGGTTGCGGGTCAGGAAGTAGCGGGTCTCGAAGCGGATGTGGGGCGGCTTCGTCTCGCGGCTCAGCTCGTAGGCCTCGAGCGTCAGGCGGAGCTGGCTCTTGAAGAGGTCCTTGTCGACGCCGAGACCGCCCGTGGACTCGAACAGGCCGGCGCGGAACGTGAAACCGTTGCCGACGTGGTAGCCGATCTGGGCGTTGGCCGTGTCGATGTTCTTGTTCTGGACCACGGTCTGGGTCACGGTCTGGCTGCCGCCCGGGCCCGTGGTCGTGATCGTCTCGGTGTTGGTCGAGCTGCGCCCCACCGGCGAGCTGACGAGCTCCAGGCGGTAGAAGCGCTTCTCCGTGGTGTGGAGGTCGATGCCGACCGCGCTGCGGGAGTTGTTGGTGCTGTTGCTGTTCGTGGTGCTCGTCGGGATGTCGGGCAGCGCCTCGGCGCGGACGTTGACGTCGAGGCCCCAGTGCTCGGGGCGCCCGATCGTGTTCTTCAGGCTGTCCAACGCCCCCTTGCCGGACTTGAGCGTCTCGTTCAGGTTGTCGGTCGTGGCCGGATCGTTGACCAGCTTGCCGATCGAGCCCTCGCCCGAGGCGATCTTGCCAGTGATCTTGTTGATGTTGTCGACCGTGACCCTGAGCTGCCCGGTGACCTCCCTCACGTTGGCGACCGAGGCGTCGACGTTGCCGCGGTTCTCCTGAACGAGGGCGTCGAGGTGGTCGGCTATGGTCGCGAGCTTGTCGGCGAGGCGGGGAAGCTCGGTCTTCAGGGAGTCCGAGAAGGTGCGGACGTTCGCTACCGTGACGTCGACGTTCTCTCGGTTGGCGGCCACGAGGTCGCGTACCGAAGCCGTGAGCGCTCGGACGTTCTCGACGATCTCCTCGAGGCGCTTCTCGGCCTCCGGGCCGCCGAGCGACTGGCGCAGCGTGGCCGTCACCGTCTTCATGTCCCCCAGGATCTCGTTGCCGGAGCGCAGGATCTGGTCGAACCCCACCGGGCTCGTTCCGGGGAGGGTCGAGCCCGCGGGCAGGACCGGCGCGGAGGCCGGGCCCGGGTACAGCTCGACGTACTTGTCGCCGAGCATGCCCAGGCTCGTGACCTCGGCCCGGGCGCCCTCGTGAAGTACGACCGACCGGTCGAGCGCCAGCGTCGCCAGGGCCTGATCGCCCTGGAGGCCGATGCGCTCCACGATCCCGACGCGAACGCCGGCGATGCGCACGGCGCTCTTCTCGTCGAGACCGGCGACGGACGGGAAGGAGGCCTTGACGGTCACGCGGCCGCTCCTCGAGCCGATGGGAATCTCCTCGATCTTGATGATGAAGACGCCGAGGACGATCAGCGCCGCCAGCATGAAGACTCCGACTCGGGCCGTGTTGCTCATGCCACCTCCTCCTCGAGCGGCTCGCCGGCGAGGAACTTCTGAATGTACGGGTCGGGCAGCGAGCGGAACACCTCCGGGACCGCATCCGCGATGATCTCGCCGTCCCGAAGCATGGCGATGCGATCGGCGATGCGGAACGCCGACTTCATGTCGTGCGTGATCGTCACCATCGTCACGTCGAGGTGCTCCCGCATCTCGACGATCACGCGGTCGATCATGGCGGACGTCATCGGGTCAAGGCCCGTGTTGGGCTCGTCGAACAGGAGGATCTCGGGCTGCAGCGCGATGGCCCGGGCGAACCCGACCCGGCGGCGCATGCCGCCGGACAGCTCGTTGGTGGCGTCGCCTTCCACCCCTTCGAGGTGGACGAGGGCGAGGCACTCCCGGACCCTCGTCGCGATCTCGGCCTCGCTCGATTTCGTGTGACGCCGGAGCGGGAACGCGATGTTCTCGAAGATGCTCATCGAGTCGAACAGCGCGCCCTCCTGGAACGACATGCCGAACTTGCGGCGGATCTCGAGGCAACGTGCGGGGACGCAGTTGGTCAGATCCTCGCCGTCGATGATGACGTGCCCGCGGTCCGGCGCGATCAGGCCGATGACGTGCTTGAGGAGGACGCTCTTGCCGGCGCCCGACCCGCCCACGATCACGAACGACTCCCCGGTGCGGACTTCGAGGTTGATCCCGCGCAACACCTCGTGCTCCGCGAAGCTCTTCCAGAGGTCGACGACGGCGATCTTCGGGCGCGAGCGCTCCTCTCCCTGCGCTCCGACGTCGCCTTTCGTTTCCTCCGCCACCGCGTGCCCCTTCCGCCCCGTCAGAACAGGATCTTGGTCAGGAAGAAGTCAGAAACCAGGATCACGACGGACGCCATCACCACGGCGCTCGTGGTCGAGCGGCCTACGCCCTCCGCGCCGCCCGTCGTGAAGAACCCCTTGGCGCACCCGGTCACCGAGAGGATCAGGCCGAACGCCGCCGCCTTGATGAGGCCCGAGAAGACGTCGTTGAGGTCGAGGAACTGGAACGTCTTGTCCCAGTACATCACCGGGTTCGCGCCCATGAGCCCCACCGCGATCGCGTAGCCGCCGAAGATCCCGACCCCGTTGGCCATCGCCACCAGCGGCGGCAGCATGATCGTCGTGGCGGCGACCCGCGGCACCACCAGGTACTGGATCGGCTCCGTGGCCATCGCGTACATCGCGTCGATCTGCTCGGTCACCCGCATCGTCCCGAGCTCCGCCGCCAGCGACGAGCCGATGCGACCGGCGATCATCAGCGAGGCGAGCACGGGGGCGAGCTCGCGGGTGAGCGAGAGCGAGACCACCGAGGCCACGAAGCTCTCCGCGTGAAACCGCTCGAAACCGCGGTACGTCTGCAGCGACATCACCATCCCGGTGAACATCGCCGTGAGCCCGACCACGGGGATCGAGTCGACGCCGACGCGGACCATCTGGCGCACCCACTCGCGCCCGTCGAACGGCCGCCGGAACGTCCAGTAGATCGTCGTGTGCAGGATGTAGAAGAAGCGCCCGATCTCCTCGAACAGGCTCAGGCTCCTCCTCCCGACGCCCTCGAGGAAGGCGGTCGTGCGGGAGGCGCTTGCCGCCTCAGCGCTCATAGCTCGTGAGCTCCGGATTCTCGAACCTGGTGAACTCCTCGAGGAAGACGAGCTTGAACATGTCCGTCGGTCCGTTGCGCTGCTTGGCGATGACGATCTCGGCCAGACGCCAGTCCTCCTCCTCCTCGCTGCCGTCGGCGGCCTGGAGCGCCCGGTTCTTCCGGTTGATGAACATGACGACGTCCGCGTCCTGCTCGATCGACCCGGACTCCCGCAGGTCCGACAGCTGCGGCCGCTGGTCGCCGCGCCGTTCCGGGTTCCGCGAGAGCTGGGAGAGGACGAGCATGGGGACGTTGAGCTGCTTGGCGACCGCCTTGAGCCCGCGCGAGATCGCGGAGACCTCCTGCGTCCTGTTTTCGGCCTTGGCGCCGGACGACATGAGCTGGAGGTAGTCGACGACGACCAGGTCGAGCCCGTGCTCCATCATCATCCTGCGGCACTTGCCGCGCAGCTCGAGCACCGAGATCCCCGCGGTGTCGTCGAGCCACAGCGGCGCCTCGGCGAGCCGGTCGGCGGCCTCCGCGAGCCGCTGCCAGTCCGAGGCCTCCTGGCGGCCCTCCACGCTCTTGGAGAGCAGGCCCCGCGTGAGGCGTTTCACGTTGATTCGCGCCTCGGCGGCGAGGAGCCGCCGGACGAGGGCGACCGCCGACATCTCGAGCGAGAACACCGCCACCTTGAGGCCGCTGCGCACGGCGCAGTGGGCCGCGATGTTGAGCGCGAGCGCGGTCTTGCCGACCCCCGGGCGCGCCGCCAGGATGACGAGGTCCTGCTTCTGCAGTCCCGACGTCAGCTCGTCCATGCGGTAGTACCCGGTCTCGAGGCCGGTGTACGGCGCGCTCGATTTCGAGACCCGCTCGATGTGCGCGACCTCCTCGTGGACGAACTTGCCCACGGAGGTGAGGCCGCCGCGCATCGCGCGATCGGCGATCGAGAGGATCCGCGACTCGGCGGCGTCGAGGGCGTCCATGGCCTCGCCTTCGTCGCTCGCGCACGACGCCATCAGCTCCTGGGAGATCCGCAGGAGCTGGCGCTTCACCGAGCGCTCGCGCAGGATCTTGGCGTAGTGCTCGACGTTCGCCGGGTCGGGCAACCCCTCGGCGAGGCTCGCGACGTACGCCACCCCGCCGGCCGCGGCCAGGGAGCCGCGGCGCTCGAGCTGGTCGGTGGCCGTCAGGAGGTCGATGTCGCGGTTGTCCGCCGCCAGGAGCGTAAAGGCCTCGAAGATCAGGCGGTTGGGCTCGTTGTAGAAGTCGTCGAGGTTGACGGTGTCGACGACACGGTAGAAGCAGTTGGCGTCGGCGAGGACCGCGCCCAGGACCGCCCGCTCGGCCGCCTCGCTGGCCGGGATGCGCAGGACCTGGGAGCCGGGGTCGGCGCCGGGTGGAGTGCCCGGTGTTCTCCCTGCCGCCGCCTTGCCCCGCGCCGTTGTACTCATGGGCAAATCCTAACACGGACGGGCAGGCGCGGGCAGTAGAATCGTCAGGTGGCCGCGCGCTGCTACCTCGACTGGAACGCCACCGCGCCCGTCCGCGACGCGGTCGTCGCGGCGGTCGCCGCCGTATTGCGCTCCGACCTCGGCAACCCATCCAGCGTCCACGCCGAGGGCCGCCGCGCGCGCCGCCTGCTCGACGACTCGCGGCAGTCGGTCGCCGGCCTGCTCGGCTGCGACCCCGACGAGGTCGTCTTCACCTCCGGCGGCACCGAGGCCAACGCCATGGCCATCTGGGGGCTGTTGGCAGCGGGGGGGAGCCTCGCGGGAAGGCCGCTCCTGGTCTCGGCGGTCGAGCACCCGTCGGTGGCCGCGATGGCGCTCGAGATGGCGCGCCTCGGGGTCGTCGTGGTCCGCGTACCCGTCACGCGGACCGGCGTTCTCGATCTCTCGGCGCTCGAGGACGGTGTGCGCGCGCACCCGTCGGCGGTCGTCGCGGTCCAGCTCGCGAACTCGGAAACCGGCGTGCGTCAGGACCTGGCCGAGGTATCCCGCATCGCGCACGCGGCCGGCGCGAGCGTCCACTGCGACGCGATTCAGGCGGTCGGCAAGGTCGCGGTGCGGGCCGAGGCGCTCGGGGTCGACACGCTCGCCATGAGCGGCCACAAGCTCGGCGCGCCGGCCGGTGTCGGCGTCCTGGTGGCACGGGCGGGCCGCGACCTCGCTCCACTCGTGCCCGGCGCCCAGGAGCGCCACCGCCGCGGCGGGACCGAGAACCTCTCCGGAATCGCCGGCCTCGCTGCGGCGGCGGACCTGGCCCCCGCCGAGCTCCCGGCCTGGGAGGCGGCGGGCGCCGTCCGCGATCTCTTCGAGACGGCGCTCCGGGAGCGCGTTTCGGACAGTGTCGTCTACGGCTCGGGCGCGGCGCGCCTGCCCAACACCTCGTGCGTCGGCCTGCCCGACGGGCTCCACGGCGGAACGGTGGCGGCCGCGCTCGATCTCGAGGGATTCGCGGTCTCCTCCGGCCCCGCCTGCAGCTCGGGGGTCGAGCGCGGGAGCCCCACGGTCGAGGCGATGGGTTTCGGCGCAGCCGCGGCCGAGCGTACACTGAGGGTGTCCCTGGGGCCCGGGACGGGGCCGGAGCAGGCGACGGGCCTCGCGGCGGCGCTCGAGAGGATCGGCCGTCGGCGGAAGGGAGATGCGCGTTGATCGTGAGCTGCCCGAGCTGCAAGACGAAGTATCAGTACGAGGAGTTCCGCTTCGGCGATCGCACGTCCAAGAAGCTCAAGTGCACCAAGTGCGAGACGATCTTCGAGATCATCAAGCCCGTCCTCGGCGAAGGCGAGATCCCGGCCACCGCGGTCATCCCCGCGCTCGCGTCCGACAAGGCCGCCCGGGAGTCGCAGAAGACGCAGGCGGGGACCGAGGGAAGGGAAGGCGACCTCCAGCCGCTGCCGCCGCTCGCGTCGACCAAGCGTTACTCGCTCGCGCTGATCATGGGCGCCAACGCGGGTCAGATCCACATCATCCGGGAGCCGCGGGTCGTGCTGGGCCGCGGGACCGAGAGCGATTTCCAGCTCCAGGACAGCGAGGTCTCCCGCCGTCACGCCATGCTCGAGATCCACGGCGAGGACGCGGTCGTCAGCGACCTCGGCTCGACCAACGGGACGTACGTCGAGGGCGTCAGAATCCAGCGCGCGAACATCCGGAGCAATCAGGAGTTCTCCCTCGGCACCACCACCCTGATGTTCCTCGTCACCGACGTTCACAACGGCACCGGCGACTAAGAGCGGCCCAGATGCGCACGGTCGTGGCGATGTCGGGCGGGGTCGACTCCGCCGTGGCCGCAGCGAGCCTCGCGCGCGCCGGCCACGAGGTTATCGGCGTCACGCTCCAGCTCGCCGACCTGTCGGCCGAGGGCCTCGGCGTCTCGCGCTGCTGCTCGGCGAGCGACGTCGAGGCGGCGCGGATGGTCGCGGCCCGCCTGGACATCCCGCACTACGTGATCGACATGGAGCGACGGTTCAGGTCCCAGGTCCTGGAGCCGTTTGTCGAATCCTACCTTGCCGGCGAGACGCCGCTGCCGTGCGCGCTGTGCAACGCACACGTCAAATTCGGCGACCTCCTCGGGGTGGCGGCTCAGTTCGGGGCCGACTCGCTCGCGACCGGGCACTACGCGCGCCTCGAGCGGGGCGGCGGAGGCGTGGTCCTGCGGCGCGGCGCCGACCCCGGCAAGGACCAGTCCTACTTTCTCTTCGCCCTGACACGGGAGCAGCTCGCCGACGTCATCTTCCCGCTCGGCGACATCTCCAAGGAGAAGGTCCGCGAGATGGCTCGCGCCTTCGGGTTGCCGAACGCCGACCGCCCCGACAGCCAGGAGGTCTGCTTCGTCCCCGAGGGCGCGTCCTACGTGGACGTGCTCGAGCGGCTGGCGCCCGGCCGGTTGCCTGGCGACGGCGACATCGTGGACCGCGGCGGCCGGATCCTCGGCCGCCACCGCGGGCACCACCGCTTCACGGTCGGGCAGCGCCGCGGCCTCGGGGTGTCAGGGTCGCAGCGGTCGTACGTGGTCGAGCTGCGGCCGGCCGAGAACCGGGTCGTGGTCGGCGGCCGCGAGGACGCGTTGCGGCGGCGCCTGGTCCTGCGGGGCGTGAACTGGCTCGCGGACGACATCGTCGGTGCGGTGGATGCGGAGGTGCAGGTCCGCTCCCGCCACCGCGCGCAGCGCGCGAAGGTGACGCTCGGCACCGGGGGGCGCGCCGAGGTGGAGTTCGCGGAGCCGGTGCTGGCGCCCGCGCCGGGCCAGGCCGCCGTCTGCTACCTGGGTGATCGCGTGCTCGGCGGCGGTTGGATCGTCTCCGCGTCGTGACGGCGGGGTTCGCGCGACGACAGTTAAGAGTGAAGAGTTAAGAGTTAAGAGTTGAAAGACGTGAATGCAGAACACCGGCGGCGGACGGCGCGCGCCTGGCTGACGCTTCTTGTCGTCAACTCTTCACTCTTCACTCTTAACTCTAAACTCTTAACTGCCTCACATCGTCGGGGTTGCGGCGCCGCCCTGCGGGCCCTCGGCGATCTCGCCGTAGTTGCGCTCGAAGATCGCCACGTTCTCGGTCAGCGCCCGCATCAGCTGCTTCGCATGGACCGGCGTCATCACGATGCGGGAGACGACCTGGACCTCTTCCCGCGCGGGGACGATCCGTCCGAAGTCGACGATGAACTCCGAAAAGTTGTGCACGATCGACGCGAAGTTGGCGTAGGTCCCAAGCGCCAGCTGGTCGCTCACCACGATCTTGATCTGGCCTCGCTTCTCCTCTGCTGGCATGGATCCTCCTTCTGCATTCTAGCTAAGCGCCGCGTCGACAAGACCGAGCTCGACCAACCACGATAACCGAACGCTCGGGAGCCCGGGCGGGAGCGGCAGCGGCGGGGCGCCGAAGGCTCGGGGCGCGCGGCGCAGGTCGACCAGGGGCGACGTGACCGATTCGAGCCCCAGTCGAGCCCAACCGACAGGAAGGCGCCACGCCGGGCCGACATCCGGGGCCGCGTCCCATCCGGCCACGACCGACTCGCACCTGGCCGCGAAGCCGAGCGGCGGAGGGACGAGACGGGCGCCGGGGACCATCGCGAGGTTGAGGTAGCCGGGATCCCGCGCCGCGAGATGCCGCCACGGATCCCACATCTCGCCTCGATCGGTTGCCACCCAGCCGCTCGCTTCCACGCGGTTGCCTGTGACCCAGCGCGCCGCGGCGAGAGCCGTTCCCGGGACCTGCAGCAGCGCGAGGAGCTCCTCGAGGCCGTGGGAAGGGAAGCCGCCGCGCGGCGCGACTACAAGGAACTCACCAGCCGCTCGGCGGGCCAGGGCGACCAGGCTCTCAGGGTCGACCTCCGGCGCGAGGCCGAGAATCTCCACAGGCCGTCCGAGGGTCCCGGTCCAGGCGCCGGCATCGCCCGCGGCGTCGGCAACCGTCACGGCGACCTCGCCGCCGCACGGTCGCCGCACTTCGAAGAAGCTGGCCGCCGGAACGAGCACTCGCGCCGTGGCGGCGCCGCCTTCTGGAAACGTCGCGGCGTGCTCGCGGAGAGCCTGGAGCGCGCGCTGGTTCGCGACCGGCTTCGCGCCCGCCGCCCTCGCCATGGAGGCCTTCACAGTCCGCCAGTGATAGAGGATGCCGGGCAGGTGCGCGAAGCGTCCTCCGCAGGCGAGAACGCGAAGCGCGAGGTCGTAGTCCTGCGCTCCGTCGAACCCGGGCCGGTGTCCGCCGACCCGCTCGATCATCGCCTTCCGGACCACGCGCAGGTGGCTGACGTAGTTGAAGCTGAGGAGCAGGTGTCGTGACCATCCCGGCTTCAGGCAGGGCTCGTCGTGCCGGCCTTCGCCGTCCACCTTGTCCTCGTCCGTGAAGATCCAGTCCGCGCCGGTGTTCGCGGCGAGGAACCCAGCGACGAGCTCGAGAGCTCGCGGGTGCAGCAGGTCGTCGTGGTCGAGGAAGGCGAGGTACTGCCCGTGTGCGTGCCGCACGATCTCGTCGCTCGCCGCTCCGATGCCCCGGTTGGTGCGACCCGACAGCACGCGGACCCTTGCATCGGAGCGGCTCGCCTCCGAGAGGACGCGCTCGACGTGTGGGTCGGGCGAGGCGTCGTCGAACGCGACGAGCTCCCAGTTGGCGTAGGTCTGCGCCGCGACGGACGCGATCGCCGCCCGCAGGTGCTCCTCCGCGACTCGCCACACCGGCATCGCAACGGTGAATCGTACCTCCGGAGGGGGCGAGCCGATCGCCGGCAGAAAGCGGCCCGCGGCAAGGAGATCCCCATACCCGGAGATGCCAAGCCGCTTGCGCCGGGCGCGCGCGATCTTGCGGAGCAACAGGCCGGGCGTTGCGCGGTACGACCAGGCCTTCACCACCAGGTCTCGAGCGGGCGCGATGCGTCGCAAGACCCGGCGCGCCGCGGTCACGAGCGCCCCGCAGGGACCGGGCCGGCCGCACGCTGATGGGCCCTTCCGGAGTAGTAGGCCCACACGACGGCGCGGCGGTAGATGTGATGCGGCATGCGGATCCCGGCGGAGTCGATGAGGCTGAGTACCGGCGCCAGCAGCGGCATGTAGGCTCGAGCGACCGCAAACCAGCGAGGGGGTCCGGATGGCGGCATGTTGGGATCGGTTTCGAGCTCGGGATGGAGCCGGTAGAGCGTGGCGACCGCACTGCCGACCTTCCGCTGCCGTCGAAGGAACGATCGCATGGTCATACGATGGTGGTGCCGGGCGGCAGCACCTTCCACGTAGTAGATCCGCAGGCCCCGCTGCGCGAGCCGATAGCCGAGCTCGGCATCCTCCCATGCTGCGTCGGTGAATGCGACGTTGAACGGGCGGTTTCCCAGGCACGCGCGGGGCAGCGACACGTTGGAGGTGTAGAAGCAGTTGAAGGTGAGTTCGTCGCCATCGCTGAAGAGCCCGTAGGCGAACTGCTCGCCGTTCCGGTTGACGAACTCGAGGAACGGCGTCACGCGCATCCCTTCGCGATCCCAGTCCGTGAAACCGACGACCGCGCACTGCTCACCGCCCTCGAGATGGCGACGGAGGTGCGTCTGTACGAAGTTCTGCGCCGGGTAGATGTCGTCCCCGAGGAAGATCACGAGATCGCCGTGCGCCTCCGCGACACCCAGGTTCCTCGCCTGGCCGGGGCCCTGGTTGGCCTGTCTGAGCGCTCTGACCGAGAGGCATGCGGCGTTCGCGGCACGCCACGCGTCCAGACGGTTCCAGGTTCCGTCCGTCGAGCCATCGTCCACCACGATCACCTCGTCGGGCCGTCTGGTTTGCGCCGCGAGCGCCTCGAGCGTCCGGGCCAGGTGCTCCCACCGGTTGAACGTCGGGATGACGACCGACACCGTTCGAGGGGCGAATGGCGCCAGCGATTCCCCCGCGATGAATCGGACGGCTCGAACGGCGCAACCAAGCCGGCGGAAGTCCCAGTTGTGGCTCATGTCGTGCGGAACCCATGTAGGCGACTGCACGTCGATCGTGATCACCCCTCGTGCGTCGGCCTCCGACGGGACCGTCACGGTCCGCCACCGCTCCGACGACAACTCCCGCGTGTGCGATACCCCGTTGACTATCAGGTTCACGGCAGCCGCGCCGGCACCTGCCGGCAGCCGCGCCGCGAAGTCGATTCGTCCGACCCCTGACGGGTCGGTCCGCAGGTAGCAGCGGGCGACTCCTGCGGTATGCGCTGCGACGACGCCGCCGAGCGCCTCAGGGTCGTACCAGCCGAAGCCGAGCCGCTCGACCTCCGAGACGCTGCCCGGCAGCAACGTCGGATTCGGTGCCTGGTTCGCCACCGCGGCGCCTGGATCGGAGAGCCGAGGAACCCGGGGGTGCGGGGGAGGAACCGGAGCGTCTGCGATCAACCCTCTCCTGAAGAGGTCGTCATCGGTGCGGACCCTCTGGCCCTGGATGCGTCGGCGGAGGCGGAGGGTCGAGGGGAGTCTGACGACGTTCCAGATGACGACCCGCAGCGCAAAACCCCATGTGCGCTGGCGGAACCAGAGCTTGAACATGGTCTTGAGTGCGCGCGCCAGATTCCACAGCTCGAAGTGCTTCACGAGTGTGCGAACGTTGTGTCTCGCACCGAGAAGGTCCCGCCAGAGGTGCCCCTTCGAGGCCACGGCCGTTCCGCCCCAGGCGTGGCCCACCACGGCGTCCCGGCAGACAACGACTCTCTTCCCCAGGAGCCAGAGCCGCCACCCCAGATCGACGTCCTCGTGGTACATGAAGAAGGTCGGATCGAACCCGCCGCTCGCGAGGAAATCGGACTTGCGGAACAGCGCCGCTGCTGCCGTGGGGAAGAGCGTCTCCGCGAACTCGGGGAGGTCGCCGCGCTCGGGAAAAGGAAACCCGAGGTCTTTGTCGAACCCGTAACCGAGCCAGGTCATCCCCCCGCCGTTGGCGTTGAGGAGCTCAGGATGGTCGAGCAGCCGGAGCACCGCGCAGCTCGCCGCGATGTCGGGTTCCCGTTGAAGGGGGGCCATGAGGGCGCCGAGCCATCCCGGTTCGACAACCGTGTCGTTGTTGAGCAGTGCAACGAGGTCGGCCCCGGCGCTCAGGATGCCCCGCCTGTTCGCCTCGCCGAACCCGAGGTTTTTCGGGTTCCTGATGACTGCGATCTGGGGATACGTTGCCTCGAGCCACGCCAGGGTGCCGTCGGTCGAGGCGTTGTCGACGACGATGACCTCCGTGTCCGCCCCGCACGTCGCAAGTACCGCCGGCAGGCACCGGTCGAGGTGATGACGGCCGTTGAACGTGACGATCACCACTGAAACACAGGGGGCGCCGCGCGAACCGGCCACTAGCGGCGCCCCGCCCACCGACGGAGCAGCTGCAAGGCCCTCCATGAGCGGGACCTCTCGATGGCGCGCAGCTTTGCCGCTTCCTTGCCCAGGATGGTCTCGCAGTCGGCTTCCCGTGCCTCGATCTCGGATAGGCGCGCCCTGGCCGGCTCGATGATGTCCCGGTAGTAGGAGGCCCAGCTCTCGCCGTCGATGCGCGCCCGATGTTTCTCGAAGATCCTCGCGAGGTAAGGCCAGCGCGGGTCGCCGGCGCCGTGCGAGGCCGGGCGCGGAGGGGACTGGGTGACGAAGTAGGTCGCCGTCACCACGGGAACGTGGAGGAACACGGTCCGACGGGAGAGCCGGATCCACAGGTCCCAGTCCTCGAAGTAGTCGAACGCGGGGTCGAAGCCGCCGACGTCGAGGGCGAGCTTGCGCTCCATCAGCACGGCCATGATCGGGATCGTGTTCTCGAAGAGCAGTCGCGTCGCATCGAACTCGGACGCGAATACGCTCCGCGCCAGGACGCCCTCCTCGGGGCCCGGCTCCGTCGCTACAAGCAAGCACTCGACGTTGCTGTAGGCGACTCGGGCGTTGTCTCGTGCCACGGTTTCGGCCAGGGTCTGGAGGTGGTAGGGAAGGAGCACGTCGTCGTCATCGAGGAAGTTGACGTAGTCCCCGGCGGCCCTCTCGAGTCCTGCCTGAGCCGCGCGAGCCCGTCCCAGCGAGACCGGGTGAGTGATGAGGCGCGTAGGAAAGGCGTCACCGAACTCGCTCAACACGGCCCTCGGATCGCCGCCGCCGTCGTTGACGACGACGACCTCCAGGTTCGGGTAGTGCTGGGCCGCGACGCTGGCGAGCGCGCGGCGCAGCCCGTCGAGACGATCCCTCGTCCGGATGACCAGCGAGATGCGGGGGGCCGCTTCGAGCGGCTCGCGCCTGATGAGTTGGTCCGCCGCACCGGACTCGACCGAGGGTGGCCGAAGAAGGGAGGGGGGCACCCCCTGACCCTCGTGCGGCTCGATGCGCTTGACTCTCTCGAGCGTGTTCCGCAGCGCATCGATGGAACCCGTCGTCGGCTGCGCGTCGAGGAACCCGACCAGCGCCTCGCGCGTCGCGCTGAGCATCCGAGCGCCTCCGGTCGACAAGGGGAACTCGGCCTCGAGCGGTGGCGGCTCGGCAAGGAACCGGCGGACGGGGTAGCGTTGCGCAACGGCGCTGGCGCAGACGTGAGCCAGCAGAAACGCCACATGCTCGGCCGCCGCGTTCGCCTCGGGCGCCCACGATCCGATCCAGGCGGGGGACCCGTCTCGCCCGGCCGAGCAGATCCGGCCGTACGCGGGCCGGAACCGCTCCCCCAGAGAGAAGGGGGGCGAGTCCATGGCGCCGAAGAGGTCGAGAACATCGCCGTCGCCCACGCGACGGCCGTCCTGCACGCGACTGCGGCGACGCCTCAGCTCACCGCCGAACGTCAGAAGATCCGCGATGGCGAGCAGGTGCGCGAGCCCATCGGCCGTGATTCGCGGGCTCGCCAGGAGCTTCAAGGAGGCGCTGGCGTCCCAGGCGCGCAGGAACGTGAGCGCCGCCGAGGTGAGCACGATGACACCCATCCGGGCGTCGGCGTAGTTCTTGAAGATCGTGAACAGAGCATTCCTCTCGACCAGGTAGCGGCTCCGGGTCGAGAGCCCGCCGCCCCAGGTTGCATGGAGGCGGTGGGAGACGACCGCATCGGGTGCGAACCACGTCTGGTGGCCCATGATGGCGGCCCGCCAGCCGAGGTCGACGTCCTCGAAGAAGGAGAAGTACGCCGGATCGAATCCGCCGGTGTCGAGGAAGACGCCACGGCGGATCATCAGCGCGCCGCCGCAGCCGAACAGGAGCGGCCGCTCGGCGTACCGCCGCCCGCCGTCCTGTCCTCCGAGGTCGTGCTGCTGGGCATGGCCGGTGAAGTAGGTGTCGGCGCCGACGAAGTCCACGTTTCCGCCGTCCCAGCTCATGATCCGGCTGGCGATAGCCGCCGCTCCCGGGTGCCGCGCGGCGGCCGCGTGGAGCGCCGTCACCCAGTCGGAAGGGACCCTGGTGTCGTTGTTCAGGAACACGATCCAGCGCGACTGGCACAGTTCGACGGCACGGTTGTAGGCGCGCGAGAAACCCAGGTTCGCCTCATTCGCGACCTGATGCACCCATGGGAACCGTGAGCGTGCGTGGTCGAGGGAACCGTCATCCGAGGCGTTGTCAAGCAGCCAGACATCGGTGGGCGGGGCGCCGGGCCGAGGGACCCCGGGTTGCCCGGGGTCGAAGACGTCGAGGCGGCCGAGCGAGCCCAGGCAGTCGTCGAGGTGACGCCGACCGTTGAAGTTGAGCACCATGACCGTTGTCGAGTTTGAATCCGGCGGCATGTCGATCGGGCTCACACCCCGGATCATACGGGAAACGGATCAAATGTTGGAGGTTACGCTCCATGGCGGCCGGTGCGCCACGTGACCCGCCGTGGAAACCTGGCTGCGAGGTTCCCTGCTACATTCCGCTGCGCCGGAGGGCTGCAGATGAAGGTCGTCGTCACAGAGCCGATCGCCAACGTCGAGGTCGCGGAGGTGCAAAACGAGACTCTACACCTCGGCGGCTGGGTCGTGAACCGCACCTTCCCGCTCTCGCACGTCGCGTTGCGGCTGAACGCACGCCCGGTTGCGGCCGACGTGGCGCTCCTTGACCGGGCGGACGTTCTTGCAACACTCTACCCGGAGATCCCGCACACCATCCGAAGTGGATTCGACGTCACCCTGCGGCTCGATCGTGCGACCTGGGTCGACGGCGTCAATAGGCTGGACATCATCACGAGACACGGCGCCGAGGAGCGGGGGGCCGTGACCCTGGTCTTGCGCGATCTCTCCAAGGAACCGGAGCGCCTTCCGTTGCCGACACAGATCCTGAAGGTCCATGTCGGCGGGGAGCGCGACAACTTCCTTTCGACGGGGTGGCGGATCTTCGGCGACTTGAGCAGGGAGCTCGACCGCTTCGGCGGGTGGCCAGCCTTCGACCGCATCCTCGATTGGGGGTGCGGGTGCGGCCGGGTCCTCAGGTACCTCCTCGAGGCGGTCCCCGCCACGAGGGTGTTCGGTTGCGACATCGATCGCGAGGCCATCGAGTGGCTTGCCCGGAGCGCCACCGGATCGTCGTTCGAGGACATCCGGCCCGAACCGCCCACCCCGTATCCCGAGGACCAATTCGACCTCGTCTACGGCATCTCGATCTTCACGCACCTCGGTGAGGGCATGCAGGACAAGTGGCTGCAGGAGATCGCCCGGGTCGCGAAGCGATCGGGCGTCGTCATGGTCACGGTCCACGGCCCCGAGCTGGCGCCTCGGGGCCTGCGGCGGCGCCTGCGGAAGAAGGGGTTTGCCGAGGAACGCTCGAACCAGGCGTCGCTCTTCGCTCCGTACGCCAACGCCGAGTACTACCGGACGGCGTTCCACACGCCGGCGTACGTCGAGCGGCATTGGGCCCGATACTTCGAGCTCCTCGAATACATCCCGCGCGGGATCAACATGCACCAGGACCTGGTGATCATGCGCAAACGGTAGGCGGGCGGGAGGTCCCCCTCTCGGCACGGAGGGGCCGCCACCCCGGCGGTTCTCCGCTGAGGACGGCAACGCCGGCGCGGTTGACCGAGGATGGGCGGCGCTCGTATCCTCGCTGGCGCCGGATCGTGCGCCGGCGCTTCACGACCCGATGGTGCACCCAGAGCGGGAGGCAGCGATGAACGGCGTTTTCCGAGTCCCCCAACCCTCGAACGAGCCCGTCCGATCGTACGCGCCGGGGTCGCCGGAAAGGCGGCCGCTCAAGGCCAAGCTCGCCGAGATGCGCGCCTCCGAGATCGAGATCCCCCTGATCATCGGCGGCGAGGAGGTGCGCACCGGCAACCTCGGGACCTGCATCATCCCGCACGACCACGGCCGCGTGCTCGCCCGTTACCACAAGGCGGGCCGGGCCGAGGTCGAGCGCGCGATCCAGGCCGCGCGGCAGGCGCAGGCGACCTGGTCGAGGATGCCGTTCGTCGACCGCGCCGCGGTGCTGCTGCGCGCCGCGGACCTCCTCGCGGGGCCGTGGCGCGACACCGTCAACGCCGCGACGATGCTGGGACAGTCCAAGACGGTCTTCCAGGCGGAGATCGACGCGGCGTGCGAGCTGATCGACTTCTGGCGCTTCAACCCTCACTTCGCCCACCGGATCTACGAGGACCAGCCCGCCTCCTCGCCCGGCGTGTGGAACCGGGTCGAGTACCGCCCGCTCGAGGGGTTCGTGTTCGCGGTCACGCCGTTCAACTTCACCTCGATCGGCGGCAACCTGCCGACATCGCCGGCGCTCATGGGCAACGCGGTGCTCTGGAAGCCCGCGTCGACGGCCGTGTACTCCGCCTACCAGGTCATGAAGGTGCTGATGGCGGCGGGGCTGCCTCCCGGCGTGATCAACCTTGTCGTCGGCTCGGGCGGGGAGGTGGGCGACCCCGCGCTCGCCTCGCCGTGGCTCGCCGGGATCCACTTCACCGGCTCGACGTCGGTGTTCCAGCAGATGTGGAGGACCGTCGGCGCAAACATCGCGAGCTACCGCGCGTACCCGCGCATCGTCGGGGAGACCGGCGGCAAGGACTTCGTGTTCGCGCACGCGTCGGCCGACGTGGACTCGCTGGTGACCGCGCTCGTGCGCGGCGCCTTCGAGTACCAGGGGCAGAAGTGCTCGGCGGCCTCTCGCGCGTTCATCCCGGCTTCGCTCTGGCCCAGGGTCAAGGCCGGTCTGCTCGCCCAGATCGCCGAGATCAGGATGGGCGACCCCGAGGACTTCTCGAACTTCATGAGCGCCGTCATCGACCGCTCGGCGTTCGACAGCATCAAGGGGTACATCGAGTACGCGCGCAAGTCGAACGACGCCGAGATCGTGGTGGGCGGGGGCGCCGACGACCGGGTCGGCTACTTCATCCAACCGACGGTGGTGGTGACCACCGACCCCGGCTTCAAGCTCCTGCGCGAGGAGATCTTCGGACCGGTGCTGACGATCTTCGTGTACCCGGACGCCGAGCTCGACCGGGCGCTCGAGCTCTGCGACACCGGGTCGCCGTACGCGCTCACCGGGTCGGTGTTCGCCGCCGACCGCGCCGCGATCCGCAAGGTCGAGGACCGGTTGCGCGACGCCGCCGGCAACTTCTACGTCAACGACAAGCCGACGGGCGCCGTGGTCGGACAGCAGCCGTTCGGCGGCGCGCGTGCGTCGGGCACCAACGACAAGGCGGGTTCCCTCTGGAACCTCATCCGCTGGACGAGCCCGCGGGCGGTTAAGGAGACGTTCGTCCCGCCGAAGCACTTCGGCTACCCGTTCCTCGGCGAGAAGTAGCGCGCCCGGAAGCGGGCGACCTGGCGATGCGTTCCAGCACGGGATGGTGATGCGCGTTTGGGCCCGCTGCGGTGCCGCCGTACTGCTCGCGCTGGCGGCTCGGCAGGCGACGGCGGGGCCGCCCTTCCTGACCGACGATCCCGAGCCGGTCGAGCTCCACCACTGGGAGGCGTACATCTACTCGAACCGCGATGCTACCCGCGCGGGCACGAGCAGCGAAGGCCCCGCGCTGGAGTTCAACCTGGGCGCTGCGCCCAACCTCCAGCTGCACATCCAGGTCCCGCTGGCGGCCGTCGAGCACATCGGGCGGCCCGACGGCGCACGGCCTCGGGGACATCGAGCTGGGAGTGAAGTACCGCTTCCTCGAGGAGAGCGGCGACAGGCCGCAGGTGGGCGTGTTCCCGTTGCTCGAGGTGCCCACCGGCGACGCGGATCGCGGCCTCGGCAACGGCCGCCTGTGGGCGAGGCTCCCGGTCTGGGTGCAGAAGAGCTGGGGACCGTGGACGACCTACGGAGGCGGCGGGTACGCGATCAATTCCGCGCCGGGCGCCCGCGACTACGGCTTCGCCGGCTGGCTTCTCCAGCGCGACCTCAGCAAGTGGCTGACGCTCGGCGGCGAGGTCTTCGCGCAGGGCGCCGATGCCGTGGGCGGCCGCGGGTCGACGATCCTGGACGCCGGCGGCATCCTGACGCTGCGCGAAGGCTTCAGCGTGCTGTTCAGCGCGGGTCGCACCGTCGGCGGCGAGCGCCATCGCGTGGCGTACCTCGGGCTCTACTGGACGTGGGGAGGCAACGGGCGCCCGGCGGCTTCGGGCACAAGCCGCTTAGGGGACCCGGACGGGTTCCCGCGCTTCGCCCGCTGAGCGCTTTCGCCGTCATCAGGATTGCCGCGTTGACGCGACGCCCGTACCTGCCTAACCTGCCGCGGCAGACGAACCTCATGGACGATTCGGCGCCGCCCCGCCCGGTCATCCGGCACGCGAGCGATCACACGCTCCTGGTCGGCTTCGGCGACGGCATATCGCAGGAGGTCCACGACCGGGTCCGGCGGGCGTTCCACGTCCTCGCCTCGAGGTCGCTGCCCGGCGTCTCCAACCTGCACCCGGGGTACGCCTCGGTCCTGGTCACGTACGACCCGCTCGCCGTCGGCGGGGACGAGCTCGAGCGCTCCGTGTGCGGCTGTGTGGAGCGTGCCTACGCCGTCGACCTCCCGGCGCCCCGGCGCGTCGAGATACCGGTGCACTACGGCGGCGTCGACGGGCCGGATCTGGGGGAGGTCGCGGCTGCGTGCGGACTCGCGCCCGAGGAGGTCGTGCGCGAGCACGCGGCGGGTGAGTACCTCGTCTATTTCCTCGGGTTCTCGCCCGGGTTCCCGTACCTCGGAGGGCTGCCGGCGCGCATCGCCGCACCGCGCCGAGCCACCCCGAGGACGCGGGTCCCGGCGGGCAGCGTGGCGATCGGCGGCGCGCAGACCGGCGTCTATCCGGTCGCTTCGCCGGGCGGCTGGCAGCTCATCGGCCGCACGCGGCTGAAGCTCTTCGATCCCGAGACGTTGCCCGTCGCGCTCCTCGCCGCGGGGGACCGCGTGCGCTTCGTTCCCGTCTCCGAGGACGAGCCCGAGCAGGTCAACGAAGGGTCCTCGCCCTCGACCGACGAGGCCGGACCCGGGCCGACGGCCGCGATTCGGGTTGTCGAGCCGGGCTTCCAGACGACGATTCAGGATCTCGGTAGGCCCGGCTACGCCCATCTCGGGGTGTCGGCGTCAGGCGCCGCGGACCCGTTCTCCCTCCGCATGGGCAACTGGCTGGTCGGGAACCCGCCCGGCGCGCCAGCGCTCGAGATGACGCTGACCGGCGGCACCTTCGTCTTCTCGAGCCCCGCTCTTATCGCACTCGCCGGATCCGACTTCGGCGCCGCCGTCGACGGCTACCGGATTCCCCTGTGGAGCCCCGTCGAGGTGCGGCCCGGCCAATCGTTGACCTGCGCGGCCACCCGCTCGGGCGCTCGCTCCACTCTTTGCGTGCGGGGGGGGATCGCAGCGCCGGCCGTCCTGGGCAGCGCGTCGACCCACCTCGCCGCCGGGATCGGCGGGTACCAGGGGCGAGCGCTGCGGGCGGGTGACGGCCTGTGCCTTGGCGCGCTCGGCGTCCAGCCCGCCTCGCCGCGCCGCCGTGCCGCGCGCGAGGTCGCCGCCCGCCTCATCGGCCGGGACGTGCTGCGGGTCACCCGCGGCGCCCAGTGGGACCGGTTCTCCGCAGAGGCCCGGGCCGGGCTGACCGGCGGCAGCTACGAGGTGCGCGAGGACGCGAACCGGATGGGCCTGCGTCTGTCGGGTCCGAGGTTGGACGCCGCCGGACATGGGGTGATGCTCACCGAGGGCGTTTCGCTGGGCGCGTTGCAGGTCCCGGCGGACGGCCAGCCGATCCTGTCGTTCGTCGAGCACCAGACCACCGGCGGGTACCCGCAGCTGGCCTGCGTGATCGCCGCCGACTTGCACAGGGCGGGCCAGCTTCGGCCCCGCGACCGGGTCCGGTTCGTCGAGGTCTCGCTCGAGGAGGCCGGCGTCGCGCTGCGCGAGCTGGCGGGAGCCGTGGCCGCGCTGACGGGAGCGCCGTGAGCTCGAGCCCGTCGGGAGCGGCCTGGACCCGCGAGATCACGCCGCTGCAGTGGCGCACGCTGGCGGCGGCGACGCTCGGCTGGGCGCTGGACGCCACCGACGTCATGCTCTACGCGTTCGCGCTGAACCCGATTCGCGCCGAGTTCTCGCTCTCCGCAGCCGGCGCGGGCGCGCTGGCGTCGGTCACCTTGCTGGCGTCCGCGGTCGGAGGCATCGGGTTCGGCATCCTCGCCGACCGCATCGGTCGCGCCCGTGCTCTCGTCTGGTCGATCCTGGTCTACTCGGTGTTCACGGCGTTGACCGCGACGGCGCACTCGTTGCCCGCGCTCGTCGCCTGGCGCTCGCTCGTCGGAATCGGGCTCGGCGGCGAGTGGGCGGCCGGCTCGGTCCTGGTGGCCGAGAGCTGGCCTGCCGAGCACCGCGGCAAGGCGATCGGCCTCATGCAGTCGGGCTGGGCGGTCGGGTACATCGCGGCCGCGCTGCTGGCCTCGGCGCTCCTGCCGCGCTACGGTTGGCGGGTGCTCTTCACGGTCGGCGTGGCGCCCGCGCTGCTGGCCTGGTGGGTGCGCCGCCGGGTGCCGGAGCCCGAGATCTGGCAGCGAACGGTGCGGGCCGGGCGACCGTCGCTCAGGTCGGTCCTGCGGCCGCCGCTGTTCCGCAACGCGGCCGCCGCCACCGCCCTCACCACCGTCGTGCTGTTCGCGTACTGGGGCCTGTTCACCTGGATCCCCGCGTACCTCGCGAGCCCGATCGCCGCCGGCGGGGCCGGGATGAGCGTCGTGCGCTCCTCGGCCTGGATCGTGCCGATGCAGGTCGGGGCTTTCCTCGGCTACGTGTCGTTCGGTGCGCTCGCCGACCGGTTCGGACGGCGGCCGGTGTTCGTCGCGTTCGTGGTCCTGGCCGCGGCCGTGGTGCCGGTGTACGGGCAGATGGGCTCGCGCCCCGCGGTCCTGATGGCGCTCGGGCCGCTCGTCGGGTTCTTCGGGCACGGGTACTTCTCGGTGTTCGGCGCCATGCTGGCCGAGCTGTTCCCGTCCTCGGTGCGCGCCACCGCGCAGGGGTTCTGCTACAACGCCGGTCGGGCGGCCAGCGCGCTCGCCCCGCTCGTGATCGGCGCCCTCGCCGACCGGTCCGGGATAGGGAGCGCGCTCGGCCTCACGTCCGCGTTCTTCCTGGTCGGGGGCGTCCTCATCATGCTGCTGCCCGAGACCCGCGGGGAGGCGCTCACGTGACGACGCCGCGGCGCACGCCGCCGACGATCGACCTCAACGCCGACGTCGGGGAGCTCCCCGAGGCGCTGGCCGACGGCCGCGAGGAGGCGCTCCTCGGCATCGTCACGACGGCCAACGTGGCCTGCGGAGGCCACGCCGGAGACGAGGGCACGATGGCGGCGACGCTTTCTCTCGCCAAGCGGCTCGGCGTGGCCGCGGGGGCGCATCCGGGCTACCCGGACCGGGCCGGGTTCGGCCGCAGCTCGTTCGGGATGACGGCCGAGGAGATCGAGGCGACCGTTCTCGACCAGGTGCGGGCGCTGGCCGCGGTCGCCGCACGCGTCGGCTGCGAGATCACGCACGTCAAGCCGCACGGCGCGCTCTACAACGACGCGGCCCGCGACGGCGCCGTCGCGGCGGCCGTCGCACGCGCCGTGGCCCGATGGAACGCTGGCGCGGTCCTCGTCGGGCTCGCCGGCTCGCCCATGTTCGAGGTGGCGGGCGCCCACGGCCTGCGGGCCGTCGCCGAGGGGTTCGCGGACCGCTGCTACGAGGCGGACGGCACGCTTCGAGCTCGCTCGCAACCGGGCGCCGTGATCGTCGACCCGGAACAGGCGGCGGCGCAGGCGGTCGCCATCGCGCTGCGGCACGAGGTCGTGGCCGGGGACGGGCGGAAGGTCAAGGTCGAGGCCGCCACGATCTGCATTCACGGCGACAGCGCCGGCGCCATGGGGATCGCGAGGCGCGTCCGCGCGGCGCTGGCCGCCGCCGGCGTCGTCGTGGCGCCGCTCGGGGCGCGCCCGTGAGCCCAGGCCGCCACCCTCGCCGGAGCGGGGGAGGGTCGTCGTGACCTGGCGCGCGGCGAGGCGGTGGGCCGGCCTCGTCGCCGCCGCGCTCTCGATCGCATTCGGCCTGACGCAGGCGCTCACGCCGGTGCCCGAGACCACCCGTACGCTCAGGATCACGGCGTTGCTGGAGCCGCTGGCCAAGGCCCCCGTGCCGAAGGGGGCTGCGATCTGCCTGGCGATGCCGGCGTCGATTACATGGGACGATGCGCTGCCGGCACTCCTGGAAGCGGCGTGGCAGCGGCCCGACCTCCACTGGACGCTCGACGCGTCGGACCGTCGCGTCGGGTTCGTCGTCGCCGCACCCGGGGCCCGCGCGCCCGCCGGCGCCCGCGAGATCTGGCGCGCCGACAACCTCGTCCTCTTCAGGAGGGCCGGTTCGTGAGCAGCCTCGCCGGGGTCCTCGCGGTGCTCCTCCTCGGCGGCGGGGTCCAGGCCCGGCTCCGCCGGTGGTGCCCGGGTCTGCCGTGGATGGTCGGAGTCCCGCTGTGGGGCACGCTCGGCTGCGCGCTCTGGCTGGGGATCGCCGCCGGCGCCGGCGTCAGCTGGGGCGCCGGGCTCGTCATCGCAATGGGAATCGCCGGCGGGCTCCTCCTCGGCACGGGTCTCGGCCGGGCGGCATGGCGTCGGCCTGACCGATGGGCGATCTGGGCGCTCGCCCTGGCCTTGCCCCAGGGCATCCGTCTCGCCGCCGACCCGGCGTTCGGGTGGGACTTCCGCTACGTCTGGGGGCTCAAAGCGCGGGTGTTCGCCGCGGCAGGGGGGTACGACTGGGGGTGGCTCACCTGGCCGGGCAACCTGTTCGCGCATCCGGACTACCCGCCGCTGTGGCCCGACCTCCTCGCGGCGGCAGCAGCGCTCGGGGCCGACGTGAGGGTCGCCGCCGCGCTCTGGCAGGGGCTCCTCGCGCTCGTCCTCGCGGCCGCGTGCTGGTGGGCCGCGCGCGCCGCTGCCCCCGCGCTGCGAACGCTCGCCGCCGCCTCGGGCGCCTGGTCCATGGTGATCTTCGAGCCCCGCCACACGGGCTACGCCGAGCCGATGCTCGCCTTCGCGGCGGTCGTGGCCCTGGCGTCGCTGCGCGACCTAGCCCGGAAGGAGCCCGGCTGTCTCGTTCCCCTCACCGGCGCGGTCGCGGCGTTGGCCTTGACCAAGAACGAGGGGATGGCCCTCGCCGTCGGTGTCGTCGCTGGAGCGGCCTTCAGCGCGCGGGGACGAGGGTTCGTCGCTGCGCTCGGCCTGATCCCCGGAGCGATCTGGCGCCTCGTCGTTGGGCTCCACGGGATCCCCGGCGAGCCGCTCGGCCTCGCGCCGGCCGCGCTCGCGCACCGGCTGGCGGCGTTGCCGGCGTCGTTCGCCGAGACTCTCCACACCCCCACGGTCCTGATCCCGGCCGTGGTGTGGCTGCTCGCGCTCGCCGGTCTGAGGGCCCGGGACGCACGCGGCGTCCCCGTCGCGCTCGCGGTGTGGTTCCTGGCCGCAATCGCAGTCTATACGGCGGGCAGGAACGACCTGCACTGGTGGCTCGCGACCTCGCTCGACCGGGTGCTGGCAGTCCCTCTGCCCGGGGTGCTGGCGATCGTCGTCGGCGGACTCGGTGCTCCCGGCCGCGGCGATGCCGACCCTGGCCCGGCGCCGGCCCTGGCTTAACCGGGCGGGGGCTCGTCACCCGCGATCGCGCGCAGCGTGCTCGCCGAGAGACGCAGTGTCCGGAACGACTCCGCGAACTCGATGCCGCGCGGCTGGCCGGCCTCGCGCGCGATGCGGGTGAACGCGGCGCGCGCCGGCTCCGGCTGGAACTGCGAGGCGTGCTCGCAGATCAGCGCGATCTTCGCCTCGAGCACGCCGCCGATGTCGACCCAGGTACTGGGCTGGTCGGTCGGGCCGAGCCAGACCTCCTGCACGACGTGCGGCTCGAGCCCCTCGGCCCGCAGCTCCGGAAAGATCGCGGCCTTCTTGACGGCGGGGTAGAGCGCCTCGACCGCCGCCTGTGCGGCGGCGCGGTGATCGGGGTGGTTGATGTACGTGTCGTGGCGGAACCAGACCGTGGGGTCGCCGGCGACCACGATGTCGGGCCGGACGCGCCGCATCACGCGCACGAGGTCGCGCCGGAGCGCGATCGTGGGCTCCAGCATGCCGTCCTCGTACCCCAAGGTGACCACCTCCGCGCGGAGGCGGGCCGCGGCGCGGGCCTGTTCGGCGCGCCGGCGCGCGATCACCGCATCCCGCGTGTCGTCGGGGTCGGCCGTTCCCTTGTCGCCGTCGGTGATGAGGCAGAGCGTGATGTCGTGGCCCTCGGCCGCCCACTTGAGGAGCGTGCCGCCGGCCATCGTCTCGGCGTCGTCCGGGTGCGCGAACACGGTGAGGATGCGCTTGGCCATCGAGCCTATACTACAGGGCGCGACGTGCCCTGCGAGCCTGGACGGCGGCCGGTGCCGCCTCCGTCACAATCCTCGGGAGATCGGAATGGCGAGAGCAACGGTCCTTGTGGTCGATCGACAGGAAGGCCGGCGCAGGGACGTCGCGCGCGGCCTGGCGTCGTTCGGCTACGAGGTCGTCGCGGCCTCGGACCTCGCCGAGGGTCAGCGTTACGCCACCGGCCTCAACCCCGACGCCATCGTCGCCGAGGCCGCGCTCGCCGCCGTCTCCGCACCGGGTCCGGCCGGCGGACCGGGCGCGCCGTCGGTCCACATCCTGCTGTGCGCATCCGATGAGAGCCCCGAGATCCCCGGCGCGTTGGCGGTGAGCACGGCCGGGCTCGCGAGCGAATCGCTCCTGCTGGCGATCCGCACCGGGCTCCTGGCGCACGAGCTGGGCCTCGCCTGCGGCCCCCGACTCGAGGCCATCGAGGGCAGCCTCCAGACGGCCCAGCTGCTCGACCTGCTCCCGCGCCTCCAGCGCGCGATCGCGACCGGGCGCGTTCTCCTCGGTGAGGGGGAGATCCTCATCCAGGACGGCGAGGTCATCGCTTCGGGCGTTGGGGCGTTGCGGGGCGTGAAGGCGTTCGTGCGCCTCGCGCGCACCGCGGCGGGGACGTTCCGCATCGTGCTGGGGCCGGCCGGCGTGGCCCGTGAGATCCCTCAGGACCTCCTGAGCCTGATGGCGCTCGCCATGGAGGACGACGCCGTCTTCGACGAAGCCTCGGCCGCGCTGCCCGACCTGGCGAGCCGGGTTCGGGTCACGATCGGCCCGTCGTTCTTCGCGACGCAGTTCAGCCCGATCCAGCAGCGAGTGCTCGGCGTCGTGCACGACGGCGGCACCGTGTGGGACGTGGTGGACCAGGTCCCCGAACCCGACGGCGCCGTGCTTGCCGAGATCGTGCGCCTCGGGGAGCTCGGCTTCCTCGAGCTCGACCCGCCCGACGTGAAGGTCGCGATCATGGCCGACTCCGCCGCGGACCTTCCCGCGGAGCTCGCGGAGCGCCACCGCATCCGGGTGGTGCCGCTCACCGTCCTCGTCGGCCGGGAGATCTACAAGGACGGCGTGGACCTCTCGGCCGCCGCCCTCCTCGAGATCCTCGAGCACCGCAAGGGCGCACAGCCCGAAACGCGGCCTCCCACCCGGGGCGAGTTCCTCGCGGAGTTCCGCAGGATCCTGGCCCGCAACGACCTCGTCTCGGTGCACATCTCCGGGCGGTTGTCCGAGACGGTCGAGCACGCCCGCGCCGCCGCCGAGGAGGGGCGCGAGGACTTCCAGCGGCTGCGCGGCGAGGGGACGGCCGTCGTCGAGGTGGTCGACTCGCTGCAGGTCAGCGTCGGCCTCGGGCTCATGGCGGTGTTCGCGGCCCGGATGGCGGCCCGGCGCCTGTCGGCGGGGGAGATCCGACAGCGGCTGGAGGCGCTGCGGCCGCGCGTTCAGCAGCTCTTCGTCGTCGAGACCCTCGAGCACCTGGCGCGCGGGGGCCGGATCGGCAAGGCGCGGTCGTGGTTCGGAGGCCTCCTCGGCATCGTGCCGATCCTCGGCGTCGTCGAGGGTGAAGTCACGCCGATCGACCGGGTCCGGGGAAAGGACAACGCGCTCCCGCGGATGGTCGCGCTCCTCGGAGGCAAGGTCGCGGCCGACAGGCCGGTGCTGCTCGCGATCGGCCACGCCGGCGCGCCCGCGCAGGCGGTCCGCCTGCGCTCGCTCCTCCACGACGCGCTCCAGGTTGCGGAGGTGTTCGAGGCGGAGATCGGTCCGGCGGTCAGCGTGCACGTCGGACCGGGCTGCGTCGGCGCCGCGATATTCCAGCCCACGGACGACGAGGCGGCCCTGATCGCCCCGCTGTCCGAACTCGATTGACGAGCGCTACAGCGTCCGGTCGCGCACGGCCAGCGGGCGCGGGGCGGTCATCGCATCGGGGGCGAGCAGCTCGTCGAGCTCGGCGGCCGACAGGAGCCCGCGCGCGAGGATGATCTCGCGCACCGAGCGGCCCGTGGCCAGCGCCTCCTGGGCGACCTCCCCGGCGCGCTCGTACCCGAGGGCCGGGACGACCGCGGTGACGATGCCGATCGAACGGTCGACCAGCTCCCGGCAGTGGCCGGCGTTCGCCGTGATCCCGCGGATGCACCTCGTCGTGAGGGTGGCAACCGCCGCGGTCAGCGCCCCGAGCGACTGGAACAGCGCGAACGCGATCACCGGCTCCATGACGTTGAGCTGCAGCTGGCCGGCTTCCGCGGCCATGGTGATCGTGAGGTCGTTTCCGATCACCTGAAACGCGACCTGGTTGACGACCTCCGGGATCACGGGGTTCACCTTGCCGGGCATGATCGACGACCCCGGCTGCATCGACGGCAGCGTGATCTCGGCGAGGCCGCAGCGGGGGCCGGAGGACAGGAGCCGGAGGTCGTTGCACAGTTTGGAGAGCTTCACCGCGACGCGCTTGAGCACGCCGGAGAACATCACGAACGCCCCGGTGTCCGGCGTCGCCTCCACCAGGTTCTCGGCCGGCACGACGTCGAGGCCGGTGATCCGCCGGAGGTGGCCGACCGCGAGCCGCGGGTAGCCGGGGTCGGCGTTGATGCCCGTGCCGATGGCCGTCCCTCCCAGGTTGACCTCCAGGAACAGCCGCGCCGTCTCCCCCAGGCGGGCGATGTCCTCGCCGGTGGTGACCGCGAAGGCGTTGAACTCCTGGCCCAGGGTCATGGGGACCGCGTCCTGGAGCTGGGTCCGGCCCATCTTGATCACCGGCCTGAACTCCTCGCCCTTGGCCGCGAGTGCGGCGCGGAGCTGCTCCAGGGCCGCGATCAACCGCTGCAACGCCAGCACGGCGGCGATCCTTATCGCGGTCGGGTAGACGTCGTTCGTCGACTGGGAGAGGTTGACGTGGTTGTTGGGATGGCAGCGCTCGTAGTCACCGCGCGCCGCGCCGAGCAGCTCCAGGCTGCGGTTGGCGATCACCTCGTTGGCGTTCATGTTGGTGGAGGTGCCGGCGCCGCCCTGGATCGCGTCGACGACGAAGTGGCCGTGGTGGTGGCCGTCAATGACCTCCTGGCAGGCCCGGTCGATCGCCGAGGCGACGTCGGGCTCGAGAAGCCGCAGGTCGCGGTTGGCCCGGACTGCCGCCTGTTTCACCATGGCGAGCGCCCGCACCAGGGTGGGGAAGTGCGACACCCGCACGCCGGAGATCGCGAAGTTCTCCACGGCGCGGAGGGTCTGGACGCCGTACAGGGCGTCGGCCGGCACCTCGCGCTCGCCGAGCGCGTCGTGCTCGAGCCTGGTCGCGCCGGAGCCGTAGGTCTTGTCCCGGCCCACGGCGCCGGCGCTCGCGTACTCCAGGCGGCGGCTGACGGCGAGCGCCACCCGGCTCAGCACCTCGACCGCGGCGGCACCGTCCGTCGCGAGGCGCGCGCGAACGCCGTCGCGATCGAGCGCGAGCACGACGAGGTGGGTCAGTGCGCGGGCCGTGGCCGTGTGAGGGGACGCCTGGAACAGCGCGGCCTCGCCCACGGCGTCACCGGCCGAGAGCACCGTGAGGCGGTCGAACTCGCCCGCGTGCGTGCGCAGGACCTCGACCTGTCCCTCGACGATCACGTAGCACGCTCGGCGCGGCGACCCTTGAGTGTACAGGTCGGCGCCGGCGGGCACCTCCTGGCGGGAGGCCGCCGCTGCGAGCAGCTCGATCGTGCGGCCGTCGAGTCCGGCGAACAGCTCGCACGCGGTCAAGAGCCGGCGGGTGTCGTCCATGCTGCCTCCTCGGGTCACGCGAGGCGAACCTCGGTTCGTGCCTGCGGGCCCTCCGAGATTGTAGTGATTTCGTCCCGGCACCCCCTTGCGCGGGGCGCCGCGCGTTCGCTAGGGTGGGGCGCCGAGGGCCGGAGGCGGGATCAAACGAGCCGCCTCCGGCGTTTGCAGTCGCCGGAGGTGCACAGTTGACGTCGGAGCGCCGATGACGGCCAACCAGATGAACGCGGTCGTCACCCAGAGGATCGAGGTGGCCCCGGGCCTCATCATCCTGCGGGTGGCGCCTGACGGCTGGGATCTGCCGCCGTTCAAGCCGGGCCAGTTCGCGGTTCTCGGGTTGCCGCCCGAGACGCCGAGGTTTGCAATGGCCGATCCGGACGAGGACCCCCCGGCCAAGCCGGGGGCGCTGATCAGGCGCTCGTATTCGATCGCCTCGTCCTCCGTCGAGCACAGGTACCTGGAGTTCTACCTCACGCTGGTGCGCTCGGGCTCGTTGACCCCTCGGCTCTACGCGCTCAACGTGGGCGACCGACTCTGGCTGGGGCCGAGGTTTTCCGGGTTGTTCACCTTCGACCAGGTGCCGGCGGGGGCGAACCTCGTGATGGTGGCGACCGGAACGGGTCTCGCACCCTACATGAGCCAGTTGCGCACCGACCTCGTCCACGAGCCCGCCCGCCGCGTCGCGGTGCTCCACGGCGCGCGCCACTCGTGGGACCTCGGCTACCGGGCGGAGCTGCTGACGATGCAGCGCCTCTGCCGCAACCTCAGCTACGTCGCCATCGTCTCGCGACCCGACGAGGAGCCGGTCCCGTGGGACGGTCCGTCGGGCTACGTGCAGGACCTGTGGGCGAGGGGGGAGCTGGACCGGGCGTGGGGCGCCCGGCCGGCGCCGTCTGACACCCACGTCTTCCTCTGCGGGAATCCGGGGATGGTCGACGCGATGACGGCGATCCTCTCCACCGAGGGGTTCCGGGAGCACACGCGCCAGCAGCCCGGCGAGATCCACGTCGAGAAGTACTGGTGACCACCGGGCTGGAACCAGGCCGGACCGGACCGCCGCCCGAGGCGGGCGACGGGCACGCGCACGGCCACACCGCCGCCGGCGGTGAGCGCGCCCAGCGCCTCCGACTGACCGCCGCGCTGGCCCTGGCGGCCGTCTACATGGCCGCCGAGGTTGCCGGCGGGCTCCTCAGCAACTCGCTCGCCCTGCTCGCCGACGCAGGGCACATGCTCACCGACGTGGCCGCTCTGGGCCTGTCGCTCTTCGCCCTCTGGCTGGCCAGGCGTCCCGCGACCACCGACCGGACGTACGGGCATCACCGCGTCGAGATCCTCGCGGCGATGGCCAACAGCGCCACTCTGATCGGCCTCTCCCTGGTCATCGGAATCGAGGCGATCCGCCGCTGGGCCCACCCTCCGGCGGTGCGGGGCGGGCTCATGCTCGCCGTCGCCTGCGGAGGACTGGCGGTCAACCTGGCCACGCTGGCGATCCTCCACGGCGGACGCCGCGACAGCCTCAACGTGCGCGGCGCGTGGCTCCACGTCGTCACCGACACCCTCGGCAGCGTGCAGGCGATCGTCGCCGGCGTCCTGATCAGCACTCTCGGGTGGTACTGGTCCGATCCGGTGGCATCGATCCTCATCGGCGCGCTGGTCATGGTCTCCGCGTGGGCGCTGCTGCGGGAGTCGTTGGACGTCCTGATGGAGGGGGTCCCCAGAGGGCTCGACCTCGAACGGATCAGGGCCGCGATCGAGGGCGTCTCCGGCGTGGCCACCGTTCACGACCTGCACGTGTGGACGATCGCCAGCGGCTTCGTGGCGCTCTCGACCCACGTGGTCGTCCAACCCGACTCGACCGACGAGGTGCTCTGGCGGATCCGGGCGACGTTGCACGACCGCTACGGCATCGAGCACTCGACGATTCAGGTCGAGCGCCGGTCGGCGCCGCGGGCGATCCAAACCGCGTCCGACCGCAGGTGGCCCCGCACCGTCCCGCCGGATGTCTGACGGAGGCGGGGCGCCCGCCGTCCTGCCGCAACGCGGGGGCCGGGAGCCGCTACCTGCTCGCCATCTGCTCGCCGGGAAGCTTGGCGAGGTACGTCTCGGGGTGAAGGTCGAACTTGGCCGGGCAGTCCTTGCAGCAGAAGCGGATGGTGCGCCCCTTGTAGCGGACCGTCGGCCCCCCTCCGAGCAGCTTGTCGCCGCTGACCGGGCACGTCGTTTCGACGTTCTCGAGCTCGATCCCCTCGTTTTCGAACACCGCGAACGCCTTTTCGGGGTCCTGACGGAACGTTTCGGCAGCCGCGGTGCTCGCGAAGAAGATGCGCTGGCCCTGCCAGTCAATGTGCGGGCTGGTGGCGGCGTCGATCGCCTCGCCCGTGATCGGGCAGGTCGTCTGGGGCTTGGCCCCGGAGCCGTTGACCGACTGCAGAACCGCCACGCCGACGACGAACCCGGCGACCCCGAGGCCTGCGACGACACTCTTCTTCATGGTGGGAGCTCCTTCCGGCTCGTACGGTTCAGAGGGCAGGCGGCCGACGGGCGGACGCTGTCCACCGGGCTGATCGGGCCTGCGCAGACTTCGAGAGCGAGCACGTCAACCTCAACGCTCGGCTGCGCCGGCGTGTTCCTGCCCGGTGTGACGCACGACACGACCCGGCCGGGCTCGTGGCTCGAACTCCCCGGGCGGCCCTTGATCCGGGAGCCTTCAGGCGAGGCTCAGTTCGCGGGCGGTTGCTCTCCGGGTAACTTGGCGAGGTACTTGGCCGGCTCCTTGTTGAACTTGGGAGGACACGCGCCGCAGCAGAACCTGATCGTCCGCCCCTGGTAGCTGATCGCCACGGGGGGGCCCATGTCGCCCCCTTCCAGCTTCTCGCCGCTGACCGGGCAGGTGGTCTGGATGTTCTCGGGGGCGATGCCCTCGGCGGCGAACTTCGCGAACACCTTCTCGGGGTCCTTGCGGAACGCGTCTGCGGCGGCCTTGTCCGCAAAGTAGATCCGCTGTCCCTGCCAGTCGACGTGTGGACTGGACTTCGTGTCGATGGCCTTGCCGGTCACCGGGCAGCTGGTCTGCGCCTTCCCTGCCGGGCTGTCGGCGGCGACGGCCGCGGCCACGCCCACAACCATGGCCGCCACACCTGCACAAACGACGAGTTTGTTCCGCATGCTGAGACCTCCCTTGTTTCCATTATGGCCTGTCGGTTGGGATCCGCCAAGGCTCAGTAGCCGAATCGGAACGCCTCCTGGTACGAGCCCGCGTTCGTGGTGTCGTCCACCTCGGACAGGTAGCCGAGGATCGCGCCGTTGCCCGAGCTGACGCTGGCGCGGACGATCAGCCCCTGGAGCGAACCGGACGGCAGTCCCGCCAGGATGTCGTCCTTCTGCTGCATGTCGTAGGGCTGCAGCGCGACCGTGAACGACGAGGTTCCCGGGGCCGCCTGCCCGTCGGAGGTAAAGACCTCCACCGTGACCGTAGCCGGGGCGCCGGTGACGTTCAGGAGGCCCAGGTTCGCCCGGAATCCGGGGGCGTGGTTCACCAGCATCCGGAGCGACCCGTCGGGACCCGAGCCGGGCACCGACGCCATCGCCGCCGGGAGGCCGTAGGCGACCTGGCCGTACGTGCCGCCCGCCGGGCCGGGCGTCCACGTCTTGCTGACGACTTCGACCAGCCCGTCCGCCAGGTAGTGGACCGAGCCCTTGCTGCCTGGGGCCTGGAACGTGGCCACCACGATGTTCGGGAGGAACGTGACCGGCTGCGTGAGAGGGACGACGACGCTCTCCGCGCCGGTGTTGTCCTTCCCGCTCATGTTGTACCAGAGGTGCACCTTGGTGGCCGACTGGGTGTAGATCCAAACGTCGGTGGTCCAGAACGAGCTGAACTTGCCGGTGAGGCTGGCTGCCACGGGGATGTACCCCTCGAGGTGCCCCGCAGGCGCCGCCCACACCGGCACCGTGGTGCCGGGCGCAGCGCAGAGCAGGGCAAGCACGACCTTGCCGAAGAACGATGACCGCGTCATCACATCATCCCCCCGGACGTCGACAGATCGACGGTCCAAAGGGTCGTGCCCGCGCGGTCGAGCGCAACGACCTTGTTGGTCATCTGCGTCGCCCATCCGCCGGTGTCACCCTGGCGCATGGGACCTCCGCCCATCATCGACGCCTGGCCGAAGGAAGTCACCGAGACGTAGATCCGCGAGCCGTCTGCCGAGAACTGGGGGTAAGAGCCCATGTCGCCGGGCAGGGTCGCCGACCAGAGTTGAGCTCCGGTCGCGAGGTCGAGACCCACGAGGGTCCCGTTCTGGCTCCCGCCCTGCGGCGGCGTGCCCCACGGGAACCAGCCCATCCCTGACATCGACTGCCACATCCAGGCGTTGTTGACCACCACAACAACGACCAGGGCGCCGTTGTTGGCGGCCATCATCGGCCACCCCTGGCTGAACGTCGCGCGCCACCGCTGCTGGCCGCTCGAGGTGACGTCCACGACGGCCCGCTGCAGCGACGGGCCGCCGCCCCCGCCGGGCCCCCCCATCATCGTCATACCCATCTGCGTGACCAGCAGCGACCCGTCGCTCGCCACGACCGTCATACCGGTGCCGTTGGGCATGCCGGTGTTGCCGCCGATCATGCCCTGGGCCGACGCGATGGCCGGCATGAGCGCAACGAGCGCAGCTGTCGCGCAACCTGTGAGTCTCTTCATGTCCCCCCTGTTCGGCTGGCCGCCGTGGCGTGCCCGCCAACGCGGACGAGACCGCGTCTCGGACCTTCGAGGGTGGACCCGTTCCAACCCGGAGTCAACGACGAGCGGTCGTGGGACAGCCTGGCCGATCGCGGGCCCCGGGTGACGCCCGATCGGCCTCGTCATTCCGCCGCCTCCCTCATCTCGGTGCGACCCTTCCACAGCTTGTAGATCGCGGGGTAGACCAGCAACTCGAGGATGAACGAGGTGACCAGGCCGCCGATCATCGGGGCGGCGATCCGGCGCATCACGTCGGCGCCGGCGGAAGTGGACCACATGATCGGGAGCAGGCCCATGAACGCGGCGGTGACGGTCATCATCTTCGGCCGCACGCGCTTGACGGCGCCGTGCACGATCGCCTCGTCGGCCCCTGCCGCCGTGTTGAGCAGGCCGCGCCGCTTGAAGTCCTCCCACGACAGGTCGAGGAACAGCAGCATGAACACGCCGGTCTCCGCGTCCAGGCCGAGGAGGGCGATCATCCCCACCCACGCGGCGATCGAGACGTTGTAGTGGAGGAAGTGGAACAACCAGACGGCGCCGATCGCCGAGAACGGAACCGCCAGCATCACGACGAGAGCCTTGAACGCCGAGCGCGTGTTCGCGTACAGGAGCACGAAGATGAGCGCCAGCGTGATCGGAACCACGACCTTGAGGCGCTCGCGCACCCGGATCATGTTCTCGTACTGGCCGGACCACTGGAGCACGTATCCAGGTTGGAGGGCCACGTTGTCGCGGACGAGCTTCTTGGCGTCCTTCACGTAGCCGCCGACGTCTCGGCCGGTGATGTCCACGTACACGTATCCGGCCAGGAAGCCGTTCTCGTCGCGGAGCATGGCCGGCCCCTGGATGAGCTCGATGCGGGCGAGTTCCTCGAGTGGGACCTGGGCCCCCTTCGGGGTGGCCACGAGGACCCGCTGCAGGCGGTCGAGGTTGTCGCGCAGCTCGCGCGGGTAGCGCACGTTGACCGGGTAGCGCTCGCGCCCCTCGACCGTCGTGGTGACGTTTTCGCCGCCGATCGCGGACATGATGACGTCCTGGACCTGCTCGATCGTAAGTCCGTAGCGGGCGAGTTGCTCGCGGCGCGGGTCGATGTCGACGAAGTAGCCGCCGGTGACGCGCTCGGCGTACACGCTTCGCGTCCCGGGGACGCTGCGCAGGAGCGTCTCGATCTGCTCGCCGATGCGCTGGATCTCGGCCAGGTTTGCGCCGAAGATCTTGACGCCGATGGGCGTGCGGACGCCCGTGCTGAGCATGTCGATCCGGTTGCGGATCGGCTGGGTCCACGCGTTGGAGACTCCGGGGATCTGCAGGGCCCTGTCCATCTTGTTGACCAGCTCCTCCAAGGAAATGTGGTCGGGCCAGATCGGATGGAACAGCGGCCTGAGCCAGGCCGGCGCCCACGAGGTATACCAGCGCGGCTTGGGCTCCCACTGATCCTCCGGTTTCAGAATGACCGTGGTCTCCATCATCGAAAGCGGCGCCGGGTCCGTCGAGGTCTCGGCCCGCCCCGCCTTGCCGAAAACCCGCACGACCTCGGGGAACGACTCGAGGACGCGGTCCTGCGCTTCCAGAAGATCCCTGGCCTGCTGCACCGAGACCCCGGGCTGGATGGTGCTCGGCATGTAGAGGATCGTGCCCTCGTTGAGGGGCGGCATGAACTCCGAGCCCAGCTTGAAGTAGACCGGCACGCTCACCGCAACGAGGCCCACGGCCGTCGCGATGACCGCCTTCGGGTGACGGAGCACGAAGCGGCACGCCGGCTCGTACACCGCGAACAGCACCCGGCTGATCGGGTGTTTGTGCTCCTCGTGGTACGTCCCCACCAGCGCCTTGGTCGTGAACCAGGAGAGGAAACGCGGCTTGAAGGTGAACGGCGTCATGCGGGTGAACATCATCCGCATCGCGGGATCGAGTGTGATAGCGAGCAACGAGGCGAGCGCCATCGCGAGGTTCTTCGAGTAGGCCAAGGGTCTGAAAAGGCGACCCTCCTGGTCAACGAGCGCGAATACCGGCAGGAACGCCACCGCAATTACCAGCAACGAGAAGAACACCGACGGGCCGACCTCCTGCATCGCCTTGATGAGCACGGTGTGGTAGTCGCCCTTGCCGCCCTCCGCCTGCCAGCGCTCCAGGTTGTTGTAGGCGTTCTCGACCTCGACGATGGCGCCGTCCACGAGGACGCCCACCGAGATCGCGATCCCGGCGAGCGACATGATGTTGACGGTGACGCCCATGTAGTAGAGGGGTATGAACGTCAGGAGCACCGATGCCGGAATCGTGAAGATGGGCACGAACGCGGACGGGAGGTGCCAGAGGAAGATCAGGATCACGAGCGAGACGATGATCATCTCGATCGTCAGCTCGTGCTTGAGCGTGTGGATGGCGCGCTCGATGAGATCGGAGCGGTCGTAGGTGGTTACGATTTCCACTCCCTTGGGCAGCGACGGTTCGATGTCGTGGAGCTTGTCCTTGACCATGTTGATGACGTTGAGGGCGTTCTCGCCGTACCGCATGATCACGATGCCGCCGACGTGGTCGCCGAGTCCGTCGAGGTCCGCGATGCCGCGCCGGATCTCGGGGCCCAGGTCCACGTGGGCCACGTCGCGGAGAAGGACCGGGACACCCCCCTCGCCGACCTTGACCACGACGTTCTCGAAGTCGGCCAACGAGTGGGCATAGCCCCGCGCGCGCACCATGTACTCGGTTCCGGAGAACTCGAGAAGCCGGCCGCCGACCTCGTTGTTCGACTGCCGGACGGCGTCGATGACCTGGCTCAGGGGGAGGCGATAGGCCGCGAGCCGGTTGGGGTCTACGGTGATCTGGTATTGCTTGACGAACCCGCCGATCGAGGCGACCTCCGCCACACCGGGGACCGCCTGGAGGGCGTAGCGCAGCGTCCAGTCCTGGTAGCTGCGCAGCTCGTCGAGGGAGTGGGCGCCGGACCGGTCCACCAGGGCGTACTCGAAGACCCACCCGACACCTGAGGCGTCGGGTCCCAGCTCGGTCCGGACACCCTGCGGGAGCCGTTGCTGGATCTTCGACAGGTACTCCAAGACCCGCGAGCGCGCCCAGTAGACGTCGGTCCTGTCCTGGAAGATGACGTAGACGTATGAGAAGCCGAAGTCGGAGAAGCCGCGGATCGCCTTCACCCGGGGGGCGCCGAGGAGGGCCGAGATGATCGGGTAGGTGACCTGGTCCTCGATGATGTCGGGCGAGCGGTCCCAGCGCGAATAGATGATGACCTGCGTATCCGAGAGGTCGGGCAGCGCGTCGAGCCGCACTTGCTTGAGCGTGTACCAGGCCATCACCCCGACCGCCGCCACACCGAGGAGCACGAGCATCCGGTTGCGCGCGGAGAACTCGATGATCCTCTTGATCATGGCTTGCCCCCGCCCGGCTGCCGGCCGGTGGGCGCGGCGGCGGGCGACGTCGGTCCGGCCAGCGCCGCCCGCAGCTGCGACTCCGAATCGAGGAGGAAGTTGGCCTTGACCACGACCTGCTCGCCCGCAGCGACGCCGCTGAGCACGAGTGCCCTGCCCTCGCTGCGCACCCCCACGCGCACCTGGCGTGGCTCGAAACGTCCGCCTCCGAGGCCGACGAACGCAATCTGCCTTTCTCCGGTGTCGATGACGGCAGACTCGGGGACGATAACGCCCTCGGCGCCCTCGGTGTCGAGTTCCACGTTGGCGAACATTCCCGGCTTGAGATCGAGCCTGTGGTTGGCGAAATCGAAGCGCACCTTGATGGTCCGTGTGTCCGGGTTGAGGGTCGGGTAGATGTAGGCGATCCGGCCGGTGAGGCGAAAGGCAGGGTCATAGGGCAGGGTGAGCGTGGCTTCCTGGCCGAGGCGGAGCAGGGTCGCCTCGTACTCGTAGAAGTCCGCGTCGATCCAGACCTGGGACAGATCGGTGATCGTGAAGAGGTCCATCATGCTGGGGTCCACCTGTTGGCCGTGGAAGATCCCCTTCGACGTGACGTACCCCGAGGAGTGGGCGACCAGGGTCACGTTGCGTTGCGGCTTCCCGGTGCGCTCCAGCTCCGTGATGAACTCTTCCGGGACGTCGAACAGGAGGAGGCGGCGGCGCGCGGCGGCCAGCAGTTCATCGCCGCCCTTTCGAACCTCGGGCAGGTCGGAGTTGGCGAACCGCTCGGCCGCCTCGCGAGCGCGCAGGAACTCCTCCTGACTCGCCAGCAGCTCCGGCGAGTAGATGGCGACCACCGGCTGGCCCTGCTCGACGAACTGCCCAGTGAAGTTGACGTAAAGCCTCTCCACCCATCCCGAGACGCGGGTGTGGAAGTGCTGGATGCGCGTCTCGTCGGCCGTCACCGTCCCCACCGTACGGATCGTGCGTGCGAGGCGTCCTTCAACTGCGGTCGCGGTCTGCACCCCGGCCAGACGAATCCCTTCCTCGGTAAGTCGCACCGGCGCGAGGCCGGGAACGCTCGGGCCCGCCGACTGCGCCACCTCGTCCGAGTAGACCGGCAGGTAATCCATGCCCATGCTGTCCTTCATCGGCACGGGCGAGGTGACCGATGGGTTCATGGGGTTGCGGTAATGGAGGATCGTGCGGGGGCCACCGGACGTCGCTGGCCCCGAGGAGACGGCGGCCGTTGGCGCCACCTCGTCCGAGTAGACCGGCACGTAGTCCATGCCCATGTTGTCCTTCATCGGCACGGGCGAGGTGACCGATGGGTCCATCGGGTTGCGGTAGTAGAGGATCTTGCGCCCCGCGCTCCGGGTCGGGGTTCCCGGCTCCGGGCTCGGGACAGACGCACCTGCCGTGGCTTGGGCGGGTTGGGCGGGGACACCGGCCCGTGACCCCTGATCCCTGGCAGCTTTCTCCACCACCTTCATCCCGCATTTCGGGCAGTGCGCGTCGGGGTCATCGGTCACGAAGTCCGGGTGCATAGGGCACGTGTACGTCTTGTGCTGCTTCGGGTAGTCGCCGGTCGTTCCCGTCGGCACCAGCCTCATCCCACATTCGGGGCAGCGCCCGGGTTTGTCCGAGGTCACCTCGGGGTGCATCGGGCAGACGTACGCCGGTACCGTTGTGGGCGCCGTCCTCTCCTCGATGGCGACGAGTCGCATGCCGCAGATCGGGCAGTCGCCCGGCTTGTCGGCGATGAACGTCGGATGCATCGGGCACTGGTAGCGGACGCCGGGTTTGGCGGCGCCACCGCACGAAGTCAAGAGCACGGCAACAGCGAGCGCGGCGGCGAGCGCCATAACGTGCCAGCCGGTCGTGGGCTTCTTGATCATTTCACCTCTCCTTGTCGGCGCGCTCGCCGGTGAGGGCTTGCAGCTCGGCCCAGGTTGCGAAGCGGTCGGCTTCACGACGAGCGAGCTCGACCCGGGCGTCGAGCCAGCGGTCGAAATCGTCCACCACGGTGAGGAAGTCACCGCGACCCACCAGGTATGTCGCGCGAGCGGCATCCACGGCGGCGCTCGACTGGGGAAGGATCGCCTGCTGGTATCGTTGGATTTGACGGTTGGCCCGCTGCCATCCCGCCGCCAGCCTGGCCGCCGCGGAGCGGGCCGACGCCTCGGCGTCGCGCAGTTCCGCCTGGGCCATCGCCACCTCATCGTCGGCGGCCCGCACGAGCGGCTCCTGCTTCTCCCTCCTCCACAGGGGCAGGACCAGGCCGAAGCGCAAGCTTACGGCAGGGTCGAACCCACCGCGCAGGCCGAGCCCGGCGCCGGTCGTGAAGTCGGGCTTGAGGTCGAGGCGGGCCACGGCCGCCCGCTTCTCGGCGGCCCCGACGGCCGCCCGGCTCACTGCAACCTCCGGCGAGGCCTTCACGGCGAGGTCCTCCCACGGCGGAGCGACCGCAGTGGTCGGTGGCAGGCTTGCGACCTCACCGAGAGGCGCGGCGCCGGGTTCGTCGAGAAGCCGGTCGAGTGCCGCCACCAGCGCCGATCGCTCCGCCGTCACGTCGTCGAGGCGCTCGGCGAGCCTCGAGACCTCGAGCTGTGCCTTGAGCACCGCCTCCTGGTCGGTCTCGCCCACCGAGTACCGGCTCGCCGCCGTGGCCGAGAGCATGTCGAGCATCTCGCGCGCCGCCGCCAGATACGCCCGTTCCCGGTCGAGCGCGTAGACGCGGGCGTAGAGCGTACGAACCTGCGCGGCGACCTCGCGCTGCAGCTGCTCCAGCTCGGCGGCGCGCACCGTCGCCTCGGCGCCCGCGGCCTCACGACGGGCGGCGCGCTTGCCGGGGTAGGGGAGGTCCTGCTGCACCTCGGGGCCGATCATCGACATCTGGTCGGTGCCGACCGTCCACTTGGGGAAGCTCATGTCCTGGAGCGTCAGAGCGAGCATGGGGTCCGGAAGCGCGCCGGCCGGCGCGATCAGCTCGCGGGCGCCGGCCAGCCGCGCCCGCATGGCCGCTATCGACGGCGCGCCGGACAGCGCTTTCTCGACCAGCTCCTCGACGGTCGGCGCTTCCGAGCGCTCCGGACGTGCGCCCGGTTGCGCGGTCGCGGCGGCGGCCGGGATGGCCGCAATGACGACGGACGACAGGCGCAGCAACGTTCGAATGTCCACGACGTCCTCCTGGTCTCGTGCCACGGCAACCCTGCGCTCATCGGGGCGCAGGGACACTTCACCTGGAGAATGTCGTCAGCAGCGGAAGGCGCAGGCGGAGAGGTAGGCAGGCGGTAAGAACTGTATGGGCGCCATGGACGCAACGGCAACGACCGCCGTCGACGGCATGCTGGCGTAGCCGCCGCTCGTGACGGCGACGTCGAGCGCCTGATCCGGCGCGACCCTGGGGGACGGAGTCACGGGGCCCTGGGCGGGCGTCTGGTTGCTTCCGGCGCGGCAGCAGCAGCTTCCCTTGGCGTTTCCGCAGCACCGGCGCGGCGCCGACGCGGAGGCGCAGTGCGCGAGCGCGGCGCACGGCGTGGCGGCCGCGAACAGCCCGGCGAGCACGAGGGCGAGGAAGCTCCTCACGAGCGCAACCTACGGCCCGCCGCGCGCGTTGTCAACCTCGGCGGGGTTCTGAAACCTCGATCTCGGCCGTCGCGGCGCCCCGACCGCTGAGGCGCCGCCCGGCCTCCCGCGGGTGTCGCCGTGTTCTCGCGGCGGTGGTACAATTCCGGCTCTCCGGAGGGTGCGATGGTGCGTCACGCGGCGACCGTGTGCTTCTCAACTCCGCTCGGCCTGGTCGAGGTGGAATCCGCGGATCGGGGCGTGACTCGGGTCCGCCTCGGCGGACGCGGAAAGCCGCGCGAGGTCGGGGACGGTTCCGCGCTGGAATGCGCCAGGAAGGCCCGCCAGGAAATCCTCTCCTACCTCGACGGCGGGTTGCGAAAGTTCACGGTTCCGGTCGTCCTCGAGGGCACCGCCTTCCAAAAGGCGGTGTGGACGCAGCTCGCCGCCGTCCCCTACGGCGAGACCCGGACATACGGCGAGATCGCGACGTCCCTCCGAAAGCCCCGCGCCGCGCGCGCCGTCGGCACGGCGTGTCGCGCCAACCCGCTCCCGATCCTGGTGCCCTGCCACCGCATCGTCGGCGGCAACGGCGCGCTCGGCGGCTTCGGCGGCGGGATCGGGATGAAGCACGAGCTGCTGCAGCTCGAGCGCGCCGTCGCCGTCTGAGCACGACGCCGTCGCGACGGAACGGTGCGGCCCGTGCCGCGGCGACCTCAGCGCGCCGCGTCCTCCGGGAGCCGGCGGCGGACGATCACCAGCCGGTCGCCTTCGGCCGCCAAGTCGAGGCCGACGCGCCGCAGAAGGCCAGGGAGAGGCGCGAGGGGCAGGCCGACCACCGCCTGGACGTTCCCCTCGACGCGCTCGACCAGGAGCGCGCCTTTCCCCTGCAGCGCGTAGGCACCTGCCTTGTCGTCGCCCTCGCCGGTGGCCACGTACCAATCGAGGAGGGCCCTGTTCAGGGGCACCATCGTCACGCGCGCATGCTCGACGTGACTGGCCTCGCCGGACTCCCAGCGCAGGACCACGGCCGTGACGACCGAGTGTGACGTGCCGGCCAGAGCAACGAGCATCGCGGCGGCCTCGCCTCGGTCACGCGGCTTGCCGAGGAGCCTCTCCCCGAGGACCACGACCGTGTCCGCGGCGAGGACGGGCTGGCCGGGGTGTCTGGAAGCAGCGGAGTACGCCTTGAGGCGGGCGACGCGCAGGGTGTGCACGGGCGCCGGTTCACCTGGGAGGGGCGCCTCGTCGGCCGCCGGCGCCGCGACGGTCGGCTCGAGACCGAGGCGGCCGATCAGCTCGCTGCGGCGCGGCGAGCTCGACGCGAGGACCAGGCGTAGGCCGCGGGCGGTCATGCCGTGGCGTGCGCTCGGACCGTGAGGACGGATCGGGTGCACTCCACGACGTCGACCTCGGCGCCGGCCGGGATCGGCACCGGGTCCGCGCTCTGCGCCGCAATCACCACGACCACCCCGTTCCGCTCGATTCGGATCTGGCCGTAGCCCCCGGGAGGGATGTCGCGGACGACGGTGGCCCGTTCGCCGTGCACCCGGTCGAGACACGGCCTTCGGAGGACCACCGCCGCGCCGAGGATCCCTACCAGCCCCGTGCCGGCGGCGAGCAGCGCCGTCGTGCGGGGGTCGGAGGTCCACCTGGCTCCGGCGACGAACCCGACGAGCCCTCCGAGCACCAGGCCCACCGAGAGGCGGCGGCCGATCAGGCCCAGGAACGGGGAGTGCTGGTCGGGGTGCGGCACCACGAGGTAGCGGCGGCCGAGGGAGCGGAGGTCGCGGAGCAGGCCCGTGACGCTCGCCAGGACCAGGCCGACGATGAGGAGCGCCACGTAGGCGAACTCCCAGGTCACGCCCCATTGTAGCCCTTCGCGCCGGGCTCCGGTCCAGGCCGGCCCCCGGGGTCGTGGCGAGCGGTGCCGCCTACTCCGGGAGGTCGCTGCGAACGATCGGCCTGGGGGTCCCCCGCTCATCTACGTTGACGTAGGTGATCTCGGCTTCCGTGACCCGGCGGGCCGGCGTGAGGGCGCCGGCGCGGCTCGCCTCGACGACCACCTTGACGGTGATCGAGGTTCGGCCGATCCGAACCAGCTCTCCGTAGAACGAGGCGAGGTCGCCGACGAGGACGGGGGCGTGGAAGACGACCTTTTCCATCGCCACGGTCACGACCCGGTCGGCACCGTGCTGGCGGGCCGCGATCGCTCCGGCCTGGTCGATGTACGAGAGGATCACTCCGCCGAAGATCGTGCCGTGGGGGTTGGTGTCGCGCGGCAGGAGTGTGACGCGGATCGCGGGTTGTCGGGTCTCGGGGCCGGGCATCACCTCGCCATTCTAGCCGCCGGTATGATCGACCGCTGTGGTAGTGTTGCGGCACGGTGACCGGCCCCGGTTGATGGATGGGACGTCGGCCGCGGCCGTATGCTGGGCCGAGGGTGGTCCCCGCGCTGCGGGGCGCCCCGGCGCATCGAACGGAGTCGGCACGGCGCGGGAGACGAGACGATGAGGCGACACGCGGCGATCGTCATCGGGGTCCTGCTGTTGGCGGGTTGGGCGCGGGCTCAGGTTCGAGATCCGGTCCTCGAGGTCTTCAAGACCCAGCGCGAGATCGAAAAGCGGCTCCTGAGCGCGGACCTGGCCGCGATGGAGCGCGTCCAGGATCAGATCCGCGGCGCCTGCGACCGCCTCGTCCGCCTGGGCGACGACCTCCTGCGGGCCCAGAAGGACGGTGAAGACCTCGGCAGCTTCACGGCCCGCTCGGCGGACCTCAGCCACGCGGAGTCCGAGGTGGGAACGCTCACCAGCACGGCCCAGCAGCTCCGCCTCACCGTCGGCGGACGACGCGCCTACATCGAGCAGGTGCAGAACGAGATCCGCCGCATGGAACAGGCCGTCCAGGCCGCCGGCGACGAGTTGTCGGGCCGCTGGACGGTGGCGATCGAGCCCGGAGGACTGACCGGCGTCTTCGACCTGCGCCTCGACGGCACCATCGTCACGGGCGTGTACCAGCTCTCCGGCGGGTGGAAGGGATCCCTGCGCGGCACGCTGATCGGGAGCGACGTCCGTCTCGAGCGGATTGACGCGCAACAGGGGTTTGTTGCCGTCTACACGGGCCGGCTGGTCGCCCGCGCGAACGAGAAGCAGCTCGAGGGGACGTGGGACGCGACGAACCTCGCGGCGGGAATGCCGGCGTCGGGCAACTGGGTTGCCCGCCGAGAAGCGCACCCGTGAGGGACCCTGGGGGGGAGCGATGTGGAAGAACCCGATCATCACCGCCGTGGTTGGCATCCTGTTGGGCTTCTTTTTCGGCTACCTGATCGGCCAGGGCCAGCACGTCGTGCCGCCCGCGGCCGCGACCGCGGCGGCTGTCGATCCCAACAACCCGCACGCCGGGATCCCCGGCGCGCCGCCGTTGTCGGGACAGCCCGCGAAACCTCCGGCAGGCGGGCGCACCGCCGCCACCGCCAACCCGCGGCTGCTCGAGCAGGCGCACGAGCTCGCGGCGCTGCTCCAGAAGGACCCGAAGAACTACGACCACCTGGTTCAGATGGGAAATACCGAATACGACCTCAACGACTTCGTCAAGGCGACGGACTACTACGAGCGGGCGCGCGCCATCCGCGACGACTCGCCCGACGTGCTGACGGACCTCGGGGTCTGCTACAAGGAGTCGGGCAAGCCGCAGAAGGCGCTCGAGCTCTTCGACCGCGCCGCCGACGGACACCCTGAGCACTGGCAGTCTCGGTACAACGCGGCGGTGGTGCGGCTGTTCGACCTCAACGACCCCGCCGGCGCCAAGACCGAGATGGAGCAGCTCAAGAAGCTGCAGGGCAAGGTCGCGAACCTCCCCGACCTGACGGGGCTCGAAGGCGAGATCACCCGCCGAGCCAAGTGACGGCTACCCGCGCTCGCGAACGGGCGGCGCCGCGAGCGCGGGGACGACAGCGGTCGCACGAAGGGCACGCGCGCTAGACTCTCCTCCGGGAGTACGCGCATCTCGCAATGTCGACCTGGACAGAAGCCCTGCGCCGCGCCGAACTGGTGGCGGTCGGGGCCGCGCTCGCCCGGCGCGGCCTCATCCGTGCCTTCGAGGGCAACCTCTCGTGCCGGAACGGGGACGGCTACGTCCTGGTCACGCCGCGCGGCGCCGACAAGGCCCGCCTGAACGGCGCGGACATGGTGAGCTGCAGGCTCGGCGCGCCGCCGCCGGCAGCCGCATCGAGCGAGGTCCAGGCTCACCTGGATACCTACCGGGCCTGCCCCGGGCACGCCGCGCTCGTGCACGCCCACCCCGCCGGCGTGCTCGCCCTCGCGGGCCTCGGGCGAGCGCCCTCGCCGCCGTTGCTGCGTGAGGGGACGGCATTGCTCCCGCGCCTGGAGGTGCTGCCCGAGCTGGAGCCCGGTAGCCGCGAGCTGGCGCGAGCGTGCGCCCTCGCGCTCCAGCGCGCCCCGGCCGTACTCCTGAAAGGCCACGGCGTGCTGTGTGCGGGCGACGACCTGTGGCAGGCGCTGGCCCGGGTCGAGGCGATGGAGCTGCTCGCCGGGATCGCCCTCGCCCGCAACGGGCGGGGAGGCCGAGATTGAGCGGAACGCTCGACTTCGGACCCGGGGAGGGGTTCCGGCCCGGGACACCGCTCGCGGAACGAATGCGCCCGCGCACGCTCGCCGAGGTCGTCGGTCAGACGACGCTCGTAGGGCAAGGGGGCGTGTTGCGCCGTCTGGTGGACCGTGGCGAGCTGCCCTCCCTCCTCTTCTGGGGTCCTCCGGGAAGCGGCAAGACGACGCTCGCCAGGGTCCTGGCCGGCTCCTGCGACGCGGAGTTCGTGACGTTCTCGGCCGTCGTCTCCGGGGTGAAGGAAGCGCGCGCCGTCATGGAGTCCGCGCGCCGCCTGCGCGCCGCCACGGGACGCCGCACGGTGCTCTTCGTCGACGAGGTCCACCGGTTCAACAAGGCGCAGCAGGATGCCTTTCTCCCGTTCGTCGAAAGCGGCGACATCGTGCTCTTCGGCGCCACTACCGAGAACCCCTCGTTCGAGCTCAACGCGGCGCTGCTCTCCAGGGTCAAGGTGTACGTGCTCGAGCCGTTGGGCGACGCGGAGATCCGCTCGCTGCTCGAACGGGCCCTCGGCGACGAGGAGCGCGGTCTCGGCGGCAGCGGGCTCGACGTGGGCCAGGGGGCGCTCGACGAGGTGGTGCGCCTCGCCGGCGGCGACGCCCGGGTCGCGTACAACCTGCTCGAGATGGCGGCGGACGCCGCCGGGCGCGGGGGCGTCCTCGACTCGGACCTGATTCGCGGCGTCGCGCAACGGCGGCTCGCGAGGTACGACAAGGAGGGCGAGGAGCACTACAACCTGATTTCGGCCCTGCACAAGTCGATACGCAATTCGGACGTGGACGCCTCGCTGTACTGGCTCGGCCGGATGCTCGAGGGCGGTGCGGATCCGCGCTTCGTGGCGCGCCGGCTCCTCCGCGTCGCCTCCGAGGATGTCGGCATGGCGGATCCGCGCGCGCTCGAACAGGCGGCCGCGGCGGCCCACGCTGTGGAGCACGTCGGCATGCCGGAGTGCGGGCTCGCGCTTGCCCAGGCCGTGGTCTACCTCGCGCTCGCACCCAAGTCGAACGCGCTCTACGTCGCGTACGGGCGGGTCCGGAAGGCTGTGGAGGAGATGCCTGCGTACCCGGTGCCCCTGCACATCCGCAACGCGCCGACCCGCCTGATGAAGGAGCTCGGCTACGGAAGCGGCTACGTCTACGCCCACGACACGGAGGAGAAGGTCGCGGAAATGGAGTGCCTGCCGCCGGAGCTTTCGGTGGAGAGCTTCTACACCCCGACCGAGGAGGGCTGGGAGAAGCGGATCCGCGCCCGCCTCGCCGAGCTGCGCGCTCGCCGGCGCCGCGGCGACGGGACATGAGCGGACCGGTGGCCGCCGCTCGTTGGCCTCTCGTGGCCACCTGCTCCCGCGGCCTCGAGGAGGTGCTCCGGGACGAGCTGATCGCGCTCGGGCATTCGGAAGCCGCGTGCGGCCGCGGGATGGTGAGCTTCGCCGGGGACCTCGCCGCGGTCTACCGCGCGAACATCCAGCTACGCACCGCGGCCCGGGTCGTGCGACGGCTCGCCGACGGCCCGGCCGACCGGCGCGAGGCGCTCTACGAGCTGGCTTCGGCTGCGCCGTGGGAGGAGCTCATCGGCCGCCGGCAGACCTTCGCCGTCGAGGCGGCGGGCACCGGGCGCGGCTTCCGGAGCACCGCGTTCGCCGCGCTCACCGTGAAAGACGCAATCGCGGACAGGCTGCGCGCCCGCTGGGGTTTCCGGCCCGACGTCGCACGCCGCGGCGCCGACGTGCTGGTGCACCTTCACCTCGCCGACGATCGGGCGTCACTGGGGCTGGACAGCTCGGGCGAGCCGCTGGCTCACCGGGGCTACCGGCCGCGCGGCGGTCCGGCGCCGCTCTCGGAGGCGCTGGCCGCGGGAATCCTCCGCCTCGCCGGCTACGACGGGACGCAACCGTTCCTCGATCCGATGGCCGGGACCGGCACGCTGGCGATCGAGGCCGCGCTGATCGCGACGCGGACCGCTCCAGGCAGCAGGCGCACCTTCGCGTGCGAGCGTTGGCCCGAGCACCGTCGCGAGGTCATCGAGGCCGCGAGGGCGGAGGCGGGCGCCCAGCGCCGGCCCGCGCCGTCCGCCGTCGTCGCCGCCGACCGCGACGGCAGGGCGGTTGCAGCGGCCCGCCGAAACGCGAGGGAGGCCGGAGTCGAGGCGGTCGTGGCGACGATCGAGCGCGACGCGCGGGAGCTCGAGCCGCCCGGACCCGGCGCGCTGATCGTCAGCAACCCGCCCTACGGTCAGAGGCTCGGCGACGGGGCGCAGCTCGCCGTCCTTTACCGCGAGCTGGGCGACGCACTCAAACGCCGAGCGGCCGGCAGCACCGCCTGGCTTTTGGTGGGGAACCCCGACCTCGTCAAGTGCGTGGGCCTGAGGGCATCGCGGCGGATCGTGCTCTTCAACGGGCCGATCGAATGCCGCCTGCTCCGGTACGACCTCTTCGAGGGCAAACGCTCGCGTGGCGCGGCGCTCGCGGAACCCGGCGGGAAGGCAGGCAGCGACGACGAGTGATGGTAGACTCCGACCCCGGTGACGCCCTCGATCGCTGCCCTGATCCCCGCCTACAACTGTGCAGACCGCGTCGGGCGCGTCGTCTCGGGCATCAGGCGCCACATCTCCGACGTGCTGGTCGTCGACGACGGCTCGACGGACGCGACCGGCTCGGCGGCCCGTGAAGCGGGGGCTCGTCTCGTCGTCCATCCCGAGAACCGAGGCAAGGGCCCGGCGGTGCGGTCGGGACTGGCCGTCCTGCTCGGCGAGCCGCACGCGGCCGTCCTCATGCTGGATGCCGACGGCCAGCACGACCCCGATGACGCGCCGGCGTTCCTGGCGGCCGCAGCCGGCGCCGACTTCGTGCTCGGCAACCGGTTGTGGAAGCCCGAGGCGATCCCGGCGAGACGGTTCTGGACGAACTTCATCGGCACGCGTGCGCTCCAGCTCATGAGCGGCTTCCCCCTCGAGGACTCGCAGTGCGGCTACAGGCTCGTGGCCTCGGCCCTCCTGCGCCGCATGGGATTGGTGGGGAACCGGTACTCGGTCGACACCGAGATCATCGTCCGCGCCGGCAAGCTCCGGGGGCGGTTCGCCCACGTCCCGGTGCAAGTGATCTATGCGGGCGCCCCGTCCCATTACCGGCCCGTCTGGGACACGATCCACATCGTCCTATCGGCGGCGCGGTTCAAGATCGACGAAGGCGACCTCCGCGTAGATCCCGGGCCGGAGGCGTGGCGGCGCCTCGTCACGCCCCCGCCCGTACTCGAACCCGCCGCCGGCGTGGTCGCGTGACTCCGAGGGCGCGCGCGGGCTGCGTCGACGGGCGGCCCTGAGGAGGGGATGGGGGATTCGGGTCACCGACCCCGCGGCCCCGAGGGCGATTCGGCGAGGCGGCGTGCTCGGCCTTTTCCCCGGCATGGCGGCGGCGTTCCCCGGCATGGGGCGTCGGGTCGCCGGCATCCCCGCGGCTCGCGCCGTCCTCGAAGAGTTCGCCGCCGCCAGCCGGGCGGACATCGTGCGCCTCGCCTGCGACGCCGGGGAGCGCGAGCTGTTCGCGGACCGCTCGTGGGAGCTCGCGGTGGTTGCGACCGAGGCCGCCGCGCTCGCGGCGTTCACATCGCGCGGCGGCCGCCTGGCCGCCTCGCTCGGGTTCTCGATCGGCGCCTACGCGGCGTTGTTGAGCGCGGGGGTCGTCTCGGTGTCCCAGGTGGTGGCGATGATCGACCTGGTCCTGGCCGGCTCCCGGCCGCTCGGCGACCGGTACGCCATGGCGTCGGTGACCGGCCTGCCGCCCGACGAGGTGGCGGCCGCTTGCGCCTGGCCCGGGACCGCGGTCGCGGCTGTGATCGGCCCCGCCCGGGTGCTGGTGGCGGGCGCGCGCGATGCGGTCGCCGAACTGCTCCGCGCGCTCGCAGCGCGTGCGTTGCGGACGACGTCGCTCGCCGTCCGCTGGCCGCTCCACACCCCCGCGATGCAGCCGGCGGCCATCGAGCTCGAGCGGCGCCGGGCCGACCTCGGCGGATTGCGGGCACCTCGCCATCCGGTCTACTCTGCCGTGGACGGAGGTCTCATCACGACCCCGAACGAAGCCTGGGAACTTCTCGTCCGGCATCTCGTCCGCCCGCAGCGGCTGGACCTCGCGCTCGCGTCGGCCCGCCGAGACGGCCACCGTCGCGCGGTCGAGCTGGGCCCGGGCGACACGCTGGCGCGCGCCTTCCGTTGGATGGACCGCGGCGAGACCGAGGTCCAGGTCCTTCTCCACGACGACCGGCGGGCCGGACGTCCGAGGGCCCGGTGCTGACCGCGGTCGTCACGGGCGGCTCGCGGGGCATCGGGCGCGCCATCGTCGAGCGGCTGGCCGCCGACGGCTTCCGCGTCCACTTCCTCTACCGGTGCCGCGACGACGCGGCGGCCCAGGTCGTCGAACGTGCCGCCGCCGCCGGCCGAGTGGCCGTCGCCCACCGCTGCGACGTCACCGACCAGAACGCAGTCGCGGCGCTCGCGGAGCAGCTCGTCGGCGAGAGCGTGTACGCGCTGGTCAACAACGCGGCCGTGCTCCGCGACGGACACTTCCTCCTCATGGACGAAGCGAGATGGGGCGTCGTCCTGGAGACGTCGCTGACTGCGGCGTACCGCCTCTCACGGGCGCTCCTCCGACCCATGCTGCAGGCGGGAAGGGGCCGGATCGTCAACGTGGGGTCGCTGGCCGGACAGCTCGGCCAGGCCGGTCAGGCGAACTACGCGGCTGCGAAGGGCGGGCTCGTAGCGTTCGGCAAGGCGTTGGCCAGGGAGGTCGGCCGGTACGGGGTCACCGTCAACACCGTCGTGCCGGGATGGATCGCCACGGAGCTGGTTCTGGGCCTTCCCGACTCGCGCCGGGCGAAGGCGCTCGCGGAGGTGCCGCTCGGCCGGTTCGGGCAGCCGGGCGAGGTGGCGGACGCCGTGGCGTTCCTGCTCTCCGGCACGGCGTCCTACATCACCGGGATCACGTTGCGCGTCGACGGCGGCGTCGGCGCCTGAGCTCGCGGATCAGGGGCCGGGCTGGCCCCAGAAGTGGCGCTGGAAGTGGTACGCGAGCTGCAGCGTCACGCTCCCGGCCGCACCGCCGCCGACGGGGTTGCCGTCGAGGCGAACGACCGGCATGAGCAGGAACGTGGTGGACGCCACGAACAGCTCGTCCGCGCGGTGCAGGTCGGAAAGCGTGAGCGGCCGCGATGTCAGCGGGATCCCGAGGTCCGCGCAAATCGACGCGACCGCCTTGAAGCTCACGCCGGGCAGGATGCGCTCGTTGACCGGGGGCGTCGCCACCGCGCGGTCGCGGACGAGAAACACCGTGCTTGACGCGCCCTCGTTCACGAAGCCGTCCTGACCGACGAAGATCGCCTCGTCCGCGGCCTGTGCCTTCGCGTCCTTCTTCGCCATCACCGCCGGGATGAGCATCGTCGTCTTGAGGTCGCGGCGATGCCAGCGGGCGTCCGGGACGGTGATCGCCGCGATGCCGCGAGCTATCTCCGCCGGCACCGGGAACGAGTACGGCCGGAGGTAGGCGAAGAACAGGGGGCTGGGGTCGTCGGGCGGCAGGTGGCGCCGGGGCGCGGCTCCGCCCGTGACCTGGGCGTACAGGATCGCGGCACGGTGCGGCTCGCGCCGATAGAGCTGCGCGACGATCGTCTTCCACCGCCCGACGTCGGGGACGCCGGCCTCGAGCCCGAGCTCTCCGGCCCCCGCCTGCATCCTCGCCACGTGATCGGGGAGCCGAAACGCCTCGCCGGCCACCACGGCGATCACCTCGTACAGGCTCTCGCCGAACTGCAACCCACGATCCTCGATCGGCACTCGGGCCTCGGCGAACGGAACGAGCTTGCCCCGGTACCACGCCCAGCCCGGCCCGGCGGACTTCTCAGCCATCGTCTTCAGTTTAGCTCGGACCGACGCAGCGAACCGCTTCGGCTGGCCAGCCGCAGCGGGCTCGACTATCCTTGCCCGGCGGAGGAAATCAGATGAGCGGCGTCTTCAAGGCGTACGACGTGCGCGGCGTGTACCCCGGGGAGATCGACGAGAAGCTCGCGTTCGCCATCGGTCTCCACTTCCGGGGGATCCTCGAGGAGGAGGACCTCGCGCGCGGCGGGCAGGTGGTCCTGAGCCGCGACATGCGCTCCTCCTCGCCCTCCCTCGCCGGGTCGCTGAGCGACGGGTTACGGGATGCCGGTCTCGCCGTGATCGACATCGGGCTCGCGACGACGCCGATGAACTACTTCGCGATCGGACACCTCGGCGCGTCGGCCGGGATCCAGGTCACGGCGAGCCACAACCCCGCCGTTTACAACGGGTTCAAATTCTCGCGCCGGGACGCCATCCCGGTCAGCAGTGAGACCGGTATCGGCCGACTCGAAGCGATGGTCCGCGGAGGCCGGGCCGCCGCCGCGCCGGTCCGAGGCGGGCTGGAGCGACGCGACGTCTGGGCCGCCTATCGCGAGCACGTCCTGAGCTTCGTCCGTTTGGGCGAGCCGCGCCTGCGAGTGGCCGTCGACGTCGCCAACGGGATGGCCACGCTCTACCGGGGGCTCCTCGAGGAGCTCGGGATCGACCTCGTTCCGCTCTTCTTCGGACTGGACGGCAGCTTCCCCAACCACGAGGCGAACCCGCTCAAGCCCGAGAATCTGGCCGACCTGCAACGAGCCGTCCGCGATGAGCGGTGCGCGTTCGGCATCGCGTTCGACGGGGACGCGGACCGGGCCATCTTCGTGGACGACCGGGCCGCGGTCGTGGGCGCGGATCTGGTGACCGCGCTCCTCGCCGGTCCGATCCTCGCCCGGTACCCGCACTCGTCGATCGTCTACGACATCCGATCCTCCTGGGCGACTCGCGAGGCGATCGTCGCGGCGGGCGGCAAGCCCGTCCGGGAGCGCGTCGGACACTCGTTCATGAAGGCGACGATGCGCCGGCTGGACAGTCCTTTCGGCGGCGAGCTCGCCGGCCACTTCTACTACCGGGCGAACTACTTCGCCGACTCGGCGCTGATTACCGCAATCGAGGTCCTCAACGAGGTTCGCCGGGTGGGGCGCCCGCTGAGCGCCTTGCTGGCGCCGCACCGTCGTTACGCCGGCACGGGGGAGATCAACTTCCACGTGCCGGACAAGGAAGGGATGATGCGCCGCCTCGCCGAGGTGTTCCGCGACGGTGCGATCGACCACGTGGACGGGATCACGGTCGAGTATCCGGATTGGTGGTTCAACGTCCGGCCGTCGAACACCGAGCCGCTCCTCCGCCTGGTGATGGAGGCGAGGACCCCCGAACTGCTCGCGGCGGGCAAGGAACGGGTGCTCGCTATCCTCGGCCGTCCGGAGGGGGAGCCCCTGCCGCGCTGAGTCGCGAACCGTTGTTCGGCTGCATCGAGCGGAACAGTCCGCTGTCGCTCCCGGTGACGCCCCGACCCCGCTCCTGAGTCGTGACGACCTCGATCAGAGCCTCGACCACGATGGGGTCGAACTGGCGCCCGGCCTCTGCGCGCAGCTCGGCGATCGCATCGGCGAGCGGCCGGCCGCTCGAGTAAGGGCGGTCCATCGTCATCGCGTCGAACGCATCGACCGCGAGGATGACGCGCGACTCCAGGGGGATTTCCTCGCCTCGGAGCCCTTGCGGGTACCCCGACCCGTCGAAGTGCTCGTGGGCGAAGCGGATGATCTCGGCGGCGCGCTCGAGCTTGCCCATTCGCTCGACGATGAGCGCCCCCATTTCGGGGTGCGTGAGGATCTGCTTCCGCTCGTCCGCGTCCAGCGGACCCTTCTTGTTCAGGATCTCGTTTCCGATGGAGATCTTCCCCACGTCGTGGAGGATCGCGGCCACCGAGAGGAGAAAGCGCTGGTGGCTCGAGAGGCGCACCCAGCCGCGCCGCTCCAGCACTTCCGTCGTCGCGAGGACGAGGTTCTCCACGCGCTCGACGTGCTCGCGCGTGTAGTGCGACTTTGCCTCGACGACCTCGGCAAGGGTCGAGATGGCGGCGAGGTAGGTGTTGCGGATCTCGTCCGCCATCCTGTTGAACTCCCTCGTGAGGGCGCCCAGCTCGTCGCGCCGGCCCTCGGGTAGGCGGACCATGAGGTGGCCGCGCGCCATTGCGGCCGTCCCGTCGAGCAGGGCGGACAACGGCGCGAGCAGCCGATTGGCGAGACTGCTCCCCAACGTGAACGCCAGCAGCGTGCCGCCCGCCATGACGAGGAACCAGGCCTGGAGGCCGACGAGAAGGCTGTGTCCGCTGCGCGCCGCGGACGCCATCAGGACGACGCCGAGGACGGCGCCGTCGTCGAGCTGCAACGCGGCGCTGCGGGCCACCAGCGGCTTGAAGAGCGACGAGAACCTCGTCCGGGGCAGGAAGGCGGCGAGCTCCTGAACCCCCGGCGACGGCGCGTCCGGGTTCGCCGGCCAGGTGGCAAGGGTCTGCTGCCCCGCCTCGATCGCACCCACCGTCTGGTCCGGGAGCAAGCCGCCGAGCAGCGTGGAATCGATCGGTTCCGTAAGGACGATCCACCGGTGATCGCCGGGCCTCGCCCTCACTACGGGGGCGCCCACCTTCAGCGCGACCCGGCCGCCCCTGCCCCGCTGGAGCCATGTCGCCGCGCCCCCGCCCGCGATCCGCGCCGCGATGCTGGGGTTCGAGGGAAACCACGCCGTCTCGAGGTCCCGGCCGCTCCCGCGCTCCCAGCGGAACGCCTCCGCGGTCTTGCGGAGCCCGTCGAAGACCTCGACGCGCTCGACGCGGTAAAGGGCGAGCAGGTCGTGCAGCCGCCCGAGGGCCTCGACGTCGTCGCCGATGTCGTCGCTCGCGGCGAACGTGGCGAGCGCGTCTCGGTCGGTCTCGAGCTGGCTCACCCTCTGGGCGAGGAGGCGGCTCGCAGTCCCGGCGCTCGACTCGAGTCCCTGCAGCTCGAGTGCCTTCGTGCTGTCGAGCAGCAGGAGGACGTGTACCGCCCCGATCAGGAGCGCGGCGCTCAGGATCGAAACCAGGTGCGAGACGACGAGCTGCCAGCGCAGCTTCACCGGGCGCCGCCAGTCAGGAGGTCCGCGGATTCGTCGAGTCCGGGTGGCCGCGGCCGACTGACGAACCCGGCGAGCTGGCGCTGCGCCGTCGCGAGCGTCTCGTCCCAGGAAGCGGTCGACGGCGCGAACGTGCCCTGCTCGAGGGCGCGGAGAAACCCGAAGCTGCCGGCCGTGGCGACGCCGTGCCTGGACTCGTATGCGCTCAGCAGCACCGGAAGATGGCCGGCCGCAAGGTTGATCTTCTCGTTTGCTTCCTCCTGCAGGAGCCGCGCGCCCACCTCGAGTGCGAGGTCGCCCCAGTGGGACTCGCGCAGCACGACGGCGCACTCGTACCCGACGAGGGCGCGCGCCGGCGTGGCCCCCGCAAATCCCGGGACCGGCGTCACGGCGAACGGGCGCCCCATGTCCTCGAGCGCCTGGAGCAGCCAAGGACCCGCGACGAAGCTCGCCAGCTTGCCGGCCGCGAAGAGCTGAACCTGGAGGGACTGCAGGTCGCTCCCGCGGCAGGCGCGCCATCCGCCCTGGGTGCCCCATGCGGGCCGCAGCCGGCGGAGCACCTCGTTCACGGCGTCGGGGCGCCACGTCAGATTGCCGTCGCTGTCGACCATCGTGCCCTGTATCGACCCGACCAGGGGGGCGAGCGCCGTCGGGCTCGACAGGTCGAGCGCGAAGGGTAGCTCCCCTGGGGCGTATCGCCCGGTGAGGATCTCATCCATCGATCGCGGCGGGTAGGGAAACGCGGCCGGGTCATACACGAGTGCCACGACCTCGGCGCTGATCGGGTACCCGAAGACCCGGTCGCCCTCGCTCACGGCGAGGAGAGCCTGTCTGAGGAGCCGCTGCCTGAGAACCACCACGCGTTCGGACGGGAGTTCGCCGACCGTCTCCCGCTGGGTCAGCTGGCCCAGCCACTCGTGCGGAACGATGGCCAGGTCCAGCGCGTCCCTCGCTCCGTGGCGCTGGGCGTGGGCGACGTAGTCGTGGAGAGAGGCGATCCCGAGGCTCCGCACCTCGATGCTCACCGGGCCGAGCTCGTTGCCGATGCGTATCAGCTCTCGCTGGAGGGCCAGGTTGGCCGCCCCTCCCCAGAACGTCCCCACGATGAGATGCGCGCGGTGGTCGCCGGCGCCTCCGCAACCGGCGCTCAACAGCCCGAGCGTCAGCAGGAGGGCCTCGAGAGCCCGGACGCTCGCACGGCGACGGCCGCTCGCCGTGGGTATGGGGGGGTGTCGCTCGAAGCCCGTCGTGATGCCTCCCCGCCGTGCCGACGAGGCGCAGGCTCGCTGACACGCCGCGCAAGTCTAGCAAAGACGTTGCGGTAACATGCCCGTGTGACCCCGGGAGTCGGCGACGAAGTCGCTGCGGTGATCGAGGTCCTCGATGCCGGCGGCGAGCCCGATGAGGGCGTGCTGACGAAGCTGCTGCGCCGACCCGGCTGCCCGGGCGAGGTCATCGACCGCCTCGGGCGATGCCGGTGGCTGCTCGGGTCGCCGCGCCTCCTCCAGTTGGTCGTCAGACACCCGCGCTGTCCCAGCCGCTTCGCCTGGGAAGCGTTGCCGCACCTCGGCTGGCATGACCTGATCGAGGTCGCGCGAGACCCGAGGACGGCGCCCGCCGTGCGAAAACAGGCCGAGAGAAAGCTGATCGAGCGCGTGGCGACCCTCACGCTCGGGGAGAGGACCGCTCTCGCCAGAATTGCCCCGCGCGGGGTCCTCGTCGCGCTCCTCGCGAGCCCCGAGCCGTCGTGCATCGCGGCGCTCCTCGACAACCCGAAGTTCACCGAGTCGGAGGCGTCGCGCCTCTTCACCACGAACCGGAACTCCGAGGCCCTGCTGACCGTGCTGCGCCATCCGGTCTGGGGTCGGCGTCTGGAGTTGATTCGCGCCGCGATCCGCAACGACGCGGTACCGCTCGGGGTCGCGCTCGGCCTCCTGACGTCGCTGCCCGCCCCGGAGCTTGCCCGGATGGCGGGGGCGAGCGGCGTGCGGTCCGAGCTCAGGAGCGCCGCGCGGCGGCTTGCCGCGAGGCGGATGCAGGACGATCAGAGCCGCGGCGCCGGGCCCTCGCCCACTTGAACTGCGGCGCTCAGGCTCTACACTGCCTCCCAATGGCACCTCCACCGAAGCCGAATCCACGGGAGTTCGGCGAGGAACTCCGGCGAGTCCGCGAGGCATCCGGCCTCTCGCTCGACGCGATCGCGGAGCGCACCAAGATCCAGGCACGCGTGCTCGCCGCGCTCGAAGACGGGGAGTTCGGCCGCCTGCCGAACCAGGTCTTCGCAAGGATGTTTCTGCGCCAGTATCTCGAGCTCGTCGGGGCTGCCGAGGGGGAGTGGCTGCCGGCGTTCGAGGTTGCGTGGCATCGCTTCGCCGAATCCAGCCAGACGTACCCGGTCGGACTCGCGCCGCCGATCAAGCGGCGGCGAATCGGTCCGTGGGCCGTCGGCCTCGCGCTCGTGGCGGCCGCCGTCGTCGGGGTCGTCCTGCTCGAGCGGCGCGAAGGCGCCGTGGCGACCGCACCGATGCAGCGGGCCAGCTCCGCGGCGCGCGGCCCGGAGCACGTCGCGGCCCCGGTCGAGACCCCGGTCCCGATCACGTCGACGGCCGCCGCCCCGGACGCCGACGGTCTCGTGGTGAGAGGCCTCGAGGCACCCTGCTGGGTCGAGGTGAGCGTTGCCGGCGGCACGCCGTCGTCGAGGCTGCTCGCCGCGGGCGCCACGTGGGAGGTGAACGCCGGCGGACAGGCGGTCGATATCGTGGTCGGCGACGCCGGAGCCGTCAGTCTGGCGTACCTCGGGGAGACCCGAGACCCCGTCGGCCGCCGGGGCGAGGTAGCGCACGTACACCTGAGCGGCCGAGTCACGCCGGGCCCGGTTCAGCCGTGAGCTCGGCCGGCGACATCTCCAGCGTCGCGGAGCTGCTGGCCCGAATCCGGCAGGGGATGGCCCCGCGCTCGGTTCGGTTGTTCGCCGCCCAGGGCCTGCTCCCCGTCACCCGCGAGGAGCTCATCCGCCTCGTGCTCGTGCTGGCCGCGGACGGCGACTCCGAGATCGCCGAAACCGCGCAGGCCACCCTGGCGACGTTCACGGCCGATCAGCTCCTCGAGGTGTTGACGCTCCCGGACATCGACTCGCTCGAGATCGATCTGCTCACGAGGTGTCGTCAGGACGAGACCCTCTGGCTCGCGGTCGTCCGACACCCGAAGGTGGCGAACGAGACCCTGCGGTGGCTCGCCCGGGTGGGGCCGGCGAAGACGCAGGACGTCATCATGACCAACCAGGTCCGGGTCCTGGCTTGTCTGGAGCTGCTCGAAGACCTGCGCGCCAACCCGCAGGTGAGCCTCGACGTCTTGCGCCACGTGCGTGAGTTCGAGGAGGAGTTCCTGGAGAAGGCGATCGTCTGGGCCGCCGCCGAAGGAACCGCGGCCGAGATCGTCCAGGGGCCCTCGATCGAAGAGGCGCTCACCGCTCTGAGGGCACTCGGGATGCACTTGCCGGGCGGCGAGGTGGAACCGCAGCGGGCCACCGAGCCCGAGGAGAGCGCGCCGCCGGAGATCCACGACGCGTTCGCGCGCCTCGCGTTCATGAACACGGCGCAGCGCGTGATGCAGGCGCTCAAGGGGACGCGCGAGGAGCGGCTGATCCTGGTCCGGGACCGCAGCCCCCTCGTGGTCCGCGCCGTGATGCTCAGCCCGAAGCTGAACGAGACCGAGGTGGAGCACATCGCAGGCATGCGCAGCACCAACGAGGACGCCCTGCGCATCATCGGGACGAAGCCCAGGTGGCTGCGGCGGTACACCGTCCTGCGGGCGCTCTCCTTCAACCCGAGGACGCCGCCCGGCATTGCGCTACAATTGGTGCGGCGCCTGTCGCAGAGAGACCTCATGATGATGAGCCGCGACCGCAACGTGCAGGAGGCGGTGCGGAGGGTGGCTCGACAGATGCTCGAGCATCGGCGGTGACCGCACAGACGAAGTCGGCCTGTGAGACTTGGAGAGGGGGATGACGGACCCGCGGACCTTCTACGAGATCCTCGAGGTGGAGCCGTTGGCCTCGGACGACCAGATCCGGGCTTCGTTCCGCCGCCTCGCTCGCGAGCGCCACCCCGACCGGTTTCTCGGGCAGGAGCGCGCGAGCGCCGAGGCGGCGTTCCAGGCGATCACCGAGGCGTACAACGTCCTCTCCGACCCGAGCCAGCGCGCGCGCTACGACCAGGGCCTCTCGTCGAACAAACAATCGCAGCAGCACGCGAACCCCAGGGACATCGCTCGCGCGCTGTTGGCCAAGGCCGTCAGCCTGGCAAACTCGGGTCAGGCGTCCGAGGCGAAGGAGTACTTCGCCCAGGCCGTCGCGCACGACCCGGAGAACGCCAAGGCCCACCATCTCTACGGGATGTTCCTGTCGAAACAGGCCGGCGGCATGGAGGAGGCGCTCCGCCAGCTCGACCAGGCCGTGAAGCTCGAGCAAAATGACCCCAAGGTCCTGATGGACGCCTCTAAGCTCTTCGCCCGCGCCAAGATGGTCGCTCGCGCAACGCGCTTCGCTCAGCTCGCGTTGCAGATGGTGCCCGGCGACCCGGACGTCGAGGTGTGGCTCGACCAGCTTCGGAGGACCGAGGGCGGGGGCGGCGTGTAGGATGGGCGCCTGGGAGAATCACACCTCTTGATCTTCAAATCTCGCGCATTGACCGATCGGGGGCTGCGTCGCCACCACAACGAGGACCAGTTCCTGGTCCGCGATGACCTTCCGCTCTACGTGGTCGCCGACGGCATGGGCGGCCATGCGGCCGGCGAGGTGGCCGCCGATCTCGCCGTGAAGGAGGTCGAGCGGGTCGTCGACGGGACGCGGAACTTCGACGGAGACACCTGGCCCGAGGCCTGGGACCCGCGCCTGTCGGTGAACGCGAATCGTCTCGCGACCGCGATCGTCTCGGCTCACCGGCGCGTCACGGCGGCCGTCGACGTCGACACCGGACTGCGCGGGATGGGCGCGACGATCGTCGCGGCTCTCCTGGACGGCGCGAAGGCACAGCTCACGGTGGCCCACGTCGGCGACAGCCGCGCCTACGTGTTCCGGAACGGGACCATGGACCTGATCACGTCGGATCACTCGTGGGTCCATGAGCAGGTCGTCGCAGGGCTGCTGTCCGAGGAAGCGGCCCGCAACCACCCGCTCAAGAACGTCGTGACCCGCGCCCTCGGCGGCACCCAGGAGCCCATCGTCGACGTCGCGGATCGTCCGCTCGAGCCGGACGATCTCGTGCTGCTCTGCTCGGACGGGCTGAACACGATGCTCTCCGACGACGAGATCCGAGACGTCCTCGCACGCGGGGGTGAGCTCACCCGCCTCGCCTACCAGATGGTCGCGGAGGCGAACCGGAAGGGCGGGGTCGACAACATCACCGTGATCCTCGCCCGCGCATCGTCTTGACGCGACAGGCGGCCGAAGTTACCGTAAAGCCATGAGGACCGTGCGCCTACTCGCGCTCGCCGGCAGTGCCGTGCTCGTGGCCGCCGGGATCCCCGCGACGGCGCTCGGGGCGGCGAGCGAGGCGCTCCGGGTCCGCGACGTCGCGTTCGAGGTCGAGCGCACCCCGCGCGCGCAGGCGACATTCCAGGCCTGCGCTCAGGCGGTCGAGACCCTCGCTCATCGGGGCTGGAGACCCGGCGACATCCGCGTGCGCATCCGGGACGACCCGTTCGACGCGACCGCGGCGTCCGCGGACGTCGCCCTCGGCACGGCCGCGCCGCCCGAGGACAGCGCGTTCGAGCTCGTAACCGCGATTGTGGGCCGACGTCTACTGAACCCGGTGGGCCCGGGCGTCGCCGGCGTCCTGGCCCGGACCGTCGCGGCCCACCTGACCTCGTCGTCGTGCGCTCGACGCGCGCAGTGGGAGGCGTCGTGGCTCGCGCGGTTGCGGCAGGGCGATGTGCTCACCACCGCACTGCCGGAGGCGCTGTGGCGCGCCGGCGCTGACGCCGCGATCAGGGCGGCTGCGGACCCGGACTGGCCGGCTTCCGCCTACGCCACGCTCGCGGCCGGCGGTTCCGACAACGCCCTCGACACCGTCGGCGAGGTTGCCGTGGCCGGCCTCGTCGACCCCATGCGGCTCGGGTTCCACACGGGGCCCGCGGAATCGGCGCCGCCGGCACCGTCGGTCGACGCCACCGCGGTCACATTCGCTGAACCGGGCGTGCGGGTCATGGCCATGCCCGTGGACGCGAGCGCCGTCGGCGTCCAGGTGATCCGGAACGAGCGCACCGCCGCCTGGGTCGCCGTGAAGTACGCGTTCACCGGCTCGTTCGACGCCGTTCCGCTGAGCCCCGTCGGCGAGGTCATGGTGCCGTTGCGGGGCACGGCGTGGAGCGGGATCGTGGTCGTCGCGCTCGATGCCGATGCGCGCTTCTCCGTGAGCGAACGCGCTGTCGGGGCGTACCCCGTACGCGTGAGGAGCTGGGACTTCCTCGCCGGAGACGGAAGGGCCAACCTGGCCTGGGAAACGCAGGGGCACGAGGGCTTGCGCGGGTTCGTGGTCGAAGCGCTGGAGTCCGCCGGGGACGGCATGCTCGCCGTGAGGCGGCGCACGCTGGTGCCGGTCGCCGAGGACGGGGAGAACCCGTTCGGTTACGCGTTCGTGGACGAGAACACCGAAGGCGTCGCCGCGTACCGACTGCTGGCCCTGAGCGCCGACGGATTCCTGTCCGAAGTCGGGATGTTCCCTCTCCGCGACAAACCGTAAGCTAGGCTCGGGCCAGCTTCACGACGCCCCACCCCACGAGGCCGAGGAACGCGAACGGTAGGAGCAGCACGAGCACGAACGGCAGTCCTACCGCGAGCACGACCAACCCGGCGACGGCGAGCGCGGCGAGCTTGACCAGACCCACCGCCAACCGCACCGGCAGCAGCACGAGCTTGAAGAGCAGGCCGAGCATCGCCACGCCGGCCGCAGCGACCAGCACCGCCATCAAGATCAGGAAACCGATCATGATCCGCCCCCTTCGTGAACACACTACGTGCGGCGACCGGCCGAGGTTCTGGCGTCCGGACCGCGACCCGCGCCCCGCTGAACAGCCGCGCCGATCGCGGCTCGAGCGGTCCGCGAGTACCCTATAGAATGGGGTTCGTGGGCCGGGGGTTCTGGCTGCGGCTTCTCGCCTGCACGGCGCTCGCGGCCGCGCTTGGGGTGACCGCCGCGATCCTGTGGTGGCGGACTCCGGACGAGGACATCGACGCGCTGCGCCGTGGTCCGCCGCCGCGCGCGTGGGCCGCGTTGCAGCGCCAGGAAGACCGCTGGCGGGAGGACGGCACCGCGCGCCGCGTCGAATCCCGGTACGTCCCGCTCTCCGGGATCGCACCGAACCTCCAGCTCGCCATGCTCGTCGGAGAGGACATCGACTTCTTCGGTCACGGGCCGGTCGACGTGGATGCCGTCTGGGAGGCGGTGCAGGAGGCCGGGAAGGAGGGCGGCCGCCTTCGGGGTGCCTCCACGATAAGCCAGCAGCTGGCCAAGACACTCTTCCTGTCGGGCGAGCGCACCCTCTGGCGCAAAGTGAGGGAGGCTCGGCTCGCCTGGTGGCTCGAGCGTCGCCTCGGCAAGCGACGTATCCTCGAGCTGTATCTGAACGTGGTCGAATTCGGCCCCGGACTGTTCGGCGTCGAGGTAGCGGCCCGGCACTACTTCGACACGACGGCGGCGGCCGTAACCGACGAGCAGGCCGCGGGGCTCGCCGCCGCGGTGCCGTCACCGGGCCGCGACAACCCCGCGACCGGGTCGAGGAAGTGGCAGTTCCGGCGAGCCACCATCCTCCGGCGCATGGAGCACGCGAAGTGGCTGCGCACGCGCCTGCTCTCCGAAAGCGCGAAGCCGCGCGACTGAGCGGGGCCAGACCCGCCCTTGCCAAGCGCCGGCGACGCCACTACAGTCGGTGGGCATGGCAGGGTCGCCGACGCCTCAGTTCCTGGCACCGCTCGAGGAGTTGCGCCAGCGAATGCTGGATGCGGAGCGGACCGGTGGTGCGGCCGGCCGGACCGAGGTTGCGCGTCTCCGCGGCATGCTCGACGACGAGGCGCGGCGGGTCACCGCGAACCTCACGCCGTGGCAGCAGTGCCAGATCGCGCGCCACCCGGATCGTCCGTACTGCCTCGACTACGTACGCGCCCTGTTCACCGACTGGGTCGAGATCCACGGGGACCGGGCTTACGCCGACGACCCCGCGATCGTCGCCGGGTTCGCCCGCCTGGACGGCGAGAGTGTCGCGGTGGTGGGCCACCAGAAGGGACGCGACACCCGCGAGAGGCTCTATCGGAACTTCGGCCAACCCCGCCCCGAGGGGTACCGGAAGACGCTGCGGGTCATGCGGCTGGCGGAGAAGTTCCGCCTGCCGATCATCAGCCTGGTGGATACCCAGGGCGCCTACCCGGGTCTGGATGCGGAGGAGCGGGGACAGGCGGAGGCGATCGCGCACAACCTCCGCGAGATGTCGGCCCTCAAGACCCCCATCGTCGTCGTCGTAACCGGCGAGGGCGGCTCCGGCGGCGCGCTCGCCATCGGGATCGGGGATCGCATCCTCATGCTCGAGCACGCGATCTACTCGGTCATCTCCCCGGAAGGCTGCGCGGCGATCCTGTGGAAGGACCAGGCCGAGGTGCAACGTGCCGCGAGCGCGCTGCGCCTGACCTCGGCGCACCTCCTGGAGCTCGGGGTGATCGACGCCATCGTGCCGGAGCCCCTCGGCGGCGCCCACATGGACGCGAATCTGGCCATTAGGACCGTCGGGGGGGCGATCCGCAAGGCCCTCGTCGAACTGCGGCGGATCAAACCCGATGAGCTGCCCCGCCGACGTTTCGCGAAGTTCCGAGCCATGGGGCAGTACCTCGAACGGTGACGTCCAGGCTCCTCGCCTTGCGCCGCGGCTCCGTCGTTCTCCTGGTCCTCTGGATCGGGGTGCTGGTCGGCACGTTCCTGGACCACCGCTTCCGCCAGCGCTCCCAGGTCGAGACCGCGGAGGTCGAAGCGACCCCGAAGGACGGCCAGGAACAGCCGGTGCGCGTCCACAAGGGGTTCGTCTACTCCGACACGCTGGGCATCGAGCCGAACTTCCGGATCGCCGCCCGGGAGGCCGTCGAGTTCGCGTCGGGCTGGTACGAGTTCCACGACGTACAGGTGTCGCTCTACCACGACGGCCGCGTCGCCTACGGCCTGGTGTCCGAACGCTTGCGATTTGACCCGGCGAACCACGAGGCCGAGACCGGGGGGGAGGCCGAGGTCTCGCTCCGCGGCGGCGTCGCCCTGCGCGCCCCGGGTTTCACGCTCGGAGGCCGCGACCGTCTCCTCAAGAGCCGCGGGCCGACCACGTTCGCAGGACCCGGCTGGGGCGGCCTGGCCGGAAGCGCCGTCTGCTCCCTCGAGAAGAACACCGTGGAGCTGAGCGGGGGGACCACGATCAGCTGGCGAGGCTCGGGCGTGTCGGGCGAGCCGTCGCTGATCCTGCTCGCGCCGCGACTGACGTACGACCGGCGGCAGGCGGTGGCGCGTTTCCCGGACGGCCTCACGGTGCTGCGCGGCCGCCTCCGTCTTCGGTCCGGACACGCGGAGCTGCAGCTCGCGTCGCCGGAGGGCGAACTGCGCCGCGCGACCTTCGCCGCGCCGGTCAGGGTGGACGGAACGCTGGACGACGGCAGCGACGTGGACGCCGAGGCGGGGGACACCACGATCGAGTCGCTGGCCGGGGCCCGCTACCGTCTGTCGGCCGAGCCGGCGTCGGATGCCGGCTGGGTGACGGTGCGCTGGGCCGACCGCACCGTCGGCTGGCGCGAGGTAACGGCGTGGCGAATCGTCGGCGAGGGCTCGCGCAGCGCCTGGGAGTGGTTGGACGGCCAGGGGCTCGCCTGCGCCACGGAGATCGGCCGCGACTCGGAACCGCGCCGCGCGCACGCCGACAGCATCCGACTCGTCTTCCAGGACGGCCAGCCCACGACGGTCCTCGCTCGCGAGGCGGTGAGGGTCGAGACCGGAGACCAGTGGGCCGAAGGCGGCGAGCTCGAGCTCTCGCTGGGCACGAGGAGGTTCAGCCTGCGTCCGGAGACCGACAAGAGGGTCGCCATCGGAGCGCCCGGCACACTCGCCAAGTGCGACCGCCTCGAGGGCTCGGAGGGCGGCTCGACCGTGGCGCGCGGTGACGTCGTCGGCACGCTCGAGAGAGGCGGCGCTGCGGCGACCGGGCCGCCGATCAGGTTCGCAGCGGCGACGGCGACCGCGGCGCGCGGAGGCGACACGCTGACCCTCGAGGGCGACGCCCGCCTCTGGCAGGACGATCGCCTCGTGCGGGCCGACCGGCTCGACTACGACCGCGCCGGCGACGTGGTCAACGGCGAGGGGGCCGTCCTGACGACGGCGCGCACCGCGTCCAAGGAGGGTCCGCCCGGCCGGGTGGAGGTGCGGGCGAGGAAGCTCAGGTACGACCGGCCCGCAGGCGTGGCCACCTACCAGGGCGACGTGGCGCTCGACGACCGCCGGGCGCAGGCCTCGTGCCAGAGCCTCGTGGCGACGCTCGACTCCGGCGGCGCCCTGATCTCCGCCAACCTCGACGGGGGCGTCACCGTCCGCGACCGCGCCACGTCGCGGGTGCTGACCGGGCAGAGAGCGCGCCTGATGGTCGAGGAAGGGACGTTCGAGATCTGGGGCAGCCCCGTGCTCGTCCAGGATCCGGGAGGCGATCAGGTCAAGGCGTCCCACCTGCAGTGGAACCGCGCCTCCAACACGGTCGTCGTGCTCGGCGCAGAAGACAACCCGAGCGAGACGCTCTACCATCCCAGCCAGCCGAGGCCGACGCCGCCGGGGAAGGGGAGGAACCCATAGAACCACCGCGCCTGGAAGCCCGGGACCTCGTCAAGCGGTACCGGAAGCGCCCCGTGGTAAACGGGGTGTCGCTGATCCTCACCGCCGGCGAGGTGGTCGGGCTGCTTGGACCGAACGGCGCCGGCAAGACCACCACGTTCTACATGGTGGTCGGCCTCGTCCAACCGGACGCCGGGAGCGTCTGGGTGGGCGGGGAGGACGTCACGGCCCTTCCGATGTACCGCCGCGCCCGTCTTGGGGATCTCCTATCTGCCTCAGGAGGCGTCGGTTTTCCGGCGGCTCACCGTCGAGGAGAACCTGTTCGGCGTCTTGGAGCTGCTCGGCATCGGCTGGGAGGAGGCGTCGGCCCGGGTGACCAAGCTCCTGGAGGAGTTCGGGATCGAGAAGCTGCGCTCGCAGCGGGCCGAGACGCTCTCCGGGGGCGAACGGCGCCGGCTCGAGATCGCCCGCGCCCTGGTGACCGAGCCGCGCTTCGTGCTCCTGGACGAGCCGTTCGCCGGCATCGACCCGATCACCGTCCTCGACGTCCAGCGGCTGATCCGGCACCTCCGGCACGAGGGCTACGGTATCCTCATCACCGACCACAACGTGCGCGACACCTTGAAAATCACCGATCGTGCATCTATCATCAAAGACGGCAAGGTTTTTGCAAGCGGCGACCCGGAAACGCTCGCGAACGACCCGCTTGTGAGGCAGGTTTACCTGGGAGAAGAGTTCCAGCTCTGAGACCATGGCGCTCGAACAGAAGCTGAACCTCAAGCTCGCGCAGAGGCTCGTCATGACGCCGACGCTGCAGCAGGCGATCAAGCTGCTGCAACTGTCGCGGCTCGAGCTCGAGCAGGCGCTCACCCAGGAGATCCAAACCAACCCCCTCCTGGAGATGACCGAGGAGGAACCTCCCGAGGAGGAGACAGCCGCCTCCGACGAGAGCGGCCCCGACGAGGAGGCCGCGGCCGAGGCGGCGGTCGGCGAGGAGGCCCCGGCCCCGGAGAGCGCCTCGCCCGCGGATCAGGCGCTCGCCGAAACCCCGTCCCCCGCGGACCCGTTCGGCGAGGTCGAGCTGGACTCGTTGTTTTCGAACTACCTCCACGACGGAGTCGGGGTCGGCATGGCTTGGGACGACGGCGAGGGGAACCCTCTGGAGAACTCCCCGGCCCCGTCCGAGAGCATGTTCGGCGACCTGATCGCGCAGCTCCACCTCCTGCAGGTGCCGCGCGAGCTGCAGCCGGCGTGCGAGTTCATCATCGGGAACCTGGATCCTGACGGCTACCTCCGTGTCACCGACGAGGACCTGGCGGCGCAGCTCAAGGTCACGGTCGAGGACGTCGGGCGCGCGGTCGCGGTCGTCCAGCGGCTGGAGCCCGCCGGCGTCGCGGCGCGCTCGCTGCAGGAGTGTTTCCTCCTGCAGCTCGAGGGGGCGGTCACCGACACGGACCCCGGCCTCGTCGACCTGGTCCGGAGGGTGGTCGCCGAGGGGTTCGACGACGTGCTGCACCAGCGCTGGGATCGGTTGTCGCAGCGGTTGGGAGCCTCCAAGGAGGCGATCCGCGACGTGCTCGAGGTCCTGCATCGGCTGAACCCCCGCCCGGGCGTTCAGCTCGGGCCCAGCGACAACCAGACGGTCGAACCCGACGTCATCGTCACCAAGGAAGCCGACGGCTGGCACGTGACGCTCAACGACGACGGCCTCCCGCGCCTCCGGATCTCGCCGCGCTACCTGCGGATGCTCAAGAGCCGCGGGCTCGAGGGGGACGCGAAGGGCTACCTCAGAGAGCGCATGCGCTCTGCGCTCTGGTTCCTCCGCTCGGTCGAGCAGCGCCAGAGCACGATCGTCCGCGTCGCGACCGCGATCGTCCACCGCCAGGAGGAGTTCCTGGAGAAGGGGCTCTCGAGCCTTCGCCCTCTCGTCCTGCGCGACATCGCCGATGACATCGGCATGCACGAGTCGACCGTCAGCCGCGTCGTCGCGAACAAATACATGTCGACGCCCCGGGGCGTCTTCCCCCTCAAGTTCTTCTTCCATTCCGCGATCTCGCACGCGGTTGACGGCGACATCTCCTCGGTGGTCGTCAAGGAGCAGATCCGCGAGCTGATCGGCCAGGAGGACCCGTCCCGCCCCTTGTCCGACGCCCGCGTCGCGCGCCAGCTCAACCGTCTGGGGATCCGAATCGCTCGCCGGACCGTGGCGAAATACCGGGAGGAACTTGGGGTCCCGTCCTCGGAGCAGCGCCGGCGCGTGCTCAGGTAGGGCGGGGGCGGCTACAATGGCGCCGACAACCGCACGACCCGGGCGCCTGAAAGGGGGGTTCATGGAGCTTGAGTTCATCGGCCGCAATATCGAGCTCACGCCGCAGCAGCGTGCTCTCGCCCAGAAGAAACTCAACCGTCTCGCCAAGTACTTCAACGCGGTACACGAAGCCCGCCTGACGGTCGCGCAGGAGAAGCACAGGGTAACGGTGGAGGCGTACATCAGGGGCAAGGACTTCGAGGTCGAGGCGTCGTCCGAGACCCCCGAGTGGACCACGTCGCTCCAGGACCTCGTCGGCAAGCTCGAGGAGCAGGCCCGGCGGATGAAACAGAAGCTCACGAGCCGGAAGCGGCCGCGCGAGAAGGAGGGCAGCTGGCAAGTCGAGGTGGTCGAGCCGGAGTCGGTGCGGCGCGGGTCTCCCGAGGTCGTGGAGACGCGCCACGTGCCGGTGCTGCCGATGACGGTCGAGGAGGCCGCGATCCAGCTCGAGGGCTCCCAGGACGAGTTCATCGTGTTCCGAGAGGCGACGTCGGACAGGGTCAGCGTCCTCTACCGCAGACGAGACCGCAGCTACGGCCTCGTGACGCCGGAGTTCTGACCGGTGGGCGGGTGGGCCCCCCCGTGCGACTGAGCCTTCTCCTCAAGCCCGAACACATCTTCCTCGACATCCCGGCGCACACCCGGGAGGAGGTGCTCGTCTACGTGGCCGAGCAGCTCGAGCGCGCGGGCGCGGTGCGCCGATCGCTGGACCTCGTCGACCTCCTCCTCGACCGCGAGCGCCTCGGCGCCACGGTGGTCGGGGACGAGACCGCGATCCCGCACTGCAAGGTCCCGGGGCTTCACGGGATCGTCGCGGCGTTCGCCCGCGTGCCGGAACCCGTCATCTTCGGGCAGAGCGGGGAGACCGCGCGCCTCTTCTTCTTCGTCCTGTCGCCCCAGGAGCAGCCCGCGGCTCACCTGCAGGTCCTGGCGAACATCGCCCGCGTCCTCCGCAACCCGCAGGTCCGCAGCGTCTTCGAGGGCGCCCGCGAGCCCGCCGCTCTGGCCGAGGCGCTCGCCAGGTCGGAGGCGGCGGCATGACGGGGCGGCCGGAGCCAGTCACGGTCGATCGGCTCCTCCACGAGGGCCGCCTCGGGGCGCTGGGCCTGCGTATCGCCGCCGGCGCCAACGGTCTCTCGAGAGCGATCACGAACCCCCGCCTGCAGAAGCCGGGGCTCGCGCTCGCGGGCTTTCTCGAGTACGTCAAGCCGGGAAGGGTCCAGGTCATCGGCTTCTCCGAAGCGCAGTACCTGTCCACGCTGCAGCCGGCGACCGTGGCGGAACGGGTCGCCGCGATGGTCGCGCTGGAACCCCCGCTCATCGTGGTCAGCAAGGGCATGGACCAGACGACCTTGCTGTTCGCAGCGCCGTGCGACCATCACGGCGTCCCGTTGGCCCTGACCTCGGTCACCACCTCGACGGTGATCGAGCGCCTGGCCGCCACGCTCGAGCTGCTGCTGGCGCCCCGTGAGGTCCTCCACGGCGACCTGCTGGACATCTTCGCGATCGGCGTTCTCATCCTCGGAGAATCCGGTTCGGGCAAGAGCGAATGCGCGCTCGAGCTGGTGCACCGCGGCCACCGCCTCGTCGCAGACGACGTCGTCGAGATCTACCGCGTCCGCAACGAGGACCTCGTCGGGCAGGCGCCCGAGGCGGTGCGCGGCCTCATGGAGGTCCGCGGGCTCGGGCTGATCTCGATCGAGCAGCTCTTCGGGGTGGTCGCGGTGCGCGACACCAAACCCATCGACCTCGTGGTCAACCTCGTCGCGGAGAACGCCGGCCCCGTCGAACGCCTCGGGATCTCGGACAACAGCATCGAGATCCTCGGGCTGCGACGCCCCCGGTTGACCGTCCCGGTCGCGCCCGGCAAGAGCCTCGCCCTCCTGATCGAGGCCGCGGCACGCAAGTACCTCCTGTCCCAGCGCGGCGTGCCGGATGCCGCGGGCGACTTCCTCTTCCGACACGACGAGAAGCTGCAGGGCCGCTGATGGCCGAGGTGCCGCGCGCGGTCGTCGTGACCGGCCTCTCGGGCGCCGGCAAGAGCATCGTGACGCACTGCTTCGAGGACCTCGGGTACCGCTGCGTCGACAACCTGCCGCTCGAGCTCATCGAACCGCTGTTCGCCAACATCTGGCGGACCGCCTCGGGTCCGCCGTGGGTCGCGGTGGTCGACGTGCGCGCGCAGGGGTTCGCCGGCGCCTTTCCCGACCTGATCGCCCGCCTGAAGGTCACCTATCCCGAGGTCCGAGTCGTATTCGTCGAAGCCTCGACCGAGGCGATCGTGAGGCGGTTCTCCGAAACCCGCCGTCCGCACCCGTACCGCAACGTCGCGCTGGCCGCGGCGGTCGCGCGCGAGCGTTCCGAGCTCGAGCCGGTTCGCGCCCTGGCGGACCAGACGCTCGACACGACGGGGCTGACCCCCCACGAGCTGCGCGCCGAGGTCGCGTCGCGGTTCGGCTCCACCGAGCTCGCGCTCCCGATGGTCGTCCGCTGCCAGAGCTTCGGGTTCCGGTACGGGCTCCCCCCCGACGCCAACCTCGTCTTCGACCTCCGATTCCTCCCCAACCCCCACTTCGTGCCGGAGCTCCGTCCGTTACCCGGCGACCACCCGAAGGTGCGTGCCTGGCTCGAACGGGAGCCCGAGGTCGAGACGACGTTCAAGCGCATCTTCGAACTGATCGCCGCCCTGCTGCCCGCGTACCGGCGGGAGCAGAAGAGCTACCTCGTGGTCGCGTTCGGGTGCACCGGGGGCCGCCATCGCTCGGTCTACTTCGCCGACCGCCTCGCCCACGAGCTGTCCGCCCAACAGTGGGTCGTAGCGGTCGACCACCGCGATCGCGACCGCGAAGGGTGAGCCCGGCTCGACGTCCGTCGTGATGGCCTCGGGGCGGGGCGCGTCTTGCCGTTCCAGCGCTCGACGGGGATAATCCCCCGCATGGTGGGGATTCTCGTCATCTCGCACGGCCGCCTTGCTACGGAGCTGCTGGCGGCGGCCAAGACGATCGAACCGGCCCTCGTCGAGCAGGCGCGCGCGATCACGCTCGAATGGAACCTGGACCCGGAAGCCGCCCGGGCCGAGATCGCCCGCGCTCTCAAGGAACTCGATACGGGCGACGGCGTCGTCGTCCTCACCGACATGTTCGGCGGCACGCCGACCAACCTGTCGCTCGGGTTCCTGGACCCGGCCCGGTCCGAGGTCGTCACGGGCGTGAACCTGCCGATGGTGATCAAGCTCGCCGGGGCGAGGCGGCAAAACGGCAACACGCTCCGCAACCTGGCGAAGATCGTGGCCGAGAAGGGCCAGAAGAGCATCTACGTCGTGAGCGAGATCCTCGAGCGTCGTCCCGGCGGTGGGAGGGGCGATGGCTCAGCTCACGGTTGAGCTCGTAAACCGCCTAGGACTCCACGCCCGCGCCGCCGCGAAGTTCGTCCACGCCGCCTCGCGCTTCTCGGCGCAGATCCTGGTGCGCCACAACGACGAGGAGGTGAACGGAAAGTCGATCCTCGGCCTCCTCCTCCTCGCCGCGCCGGTCGGGTCGTCGTTGACGATCACGGCCACCGGGAACGACGAGACGGCGGCGCTGGAGGCGCTGGCCGCGCTGATCCAGGAGCGATTCGGAGAGGCGGAGTGAGCGAGTCCCGCACCCTGGTCGGCCTGGGTGTGTCTCCGGGCATCGCGATCGGGAAACCGATCGTGGTGGAGAACAGGCCGCTGCCGGTGATGCGGGTGCCCCTTTCGGGAGGGCAGGTCGAGCAAGAGGTCGTTCGGCTGCGGGAGGCGGCGGGACGCGCCGCCACCCACCTGGCCGAGCTCGCCAGGGACGCTGCGACGACCGTCGGCGCCGAATACGCGTCCATCTTCGAGGCCCACCGGCTCATGCTCGCCGATCCAACGCTCCTCGAGGGGGTCGAGCAGCTCATCCGCAGCGAACAGGTTAACGCCGAGTGGGCCCTGGAGCAGGTCACCCACCGTCTCGTGGGCCAATTCGAGAAGCTGGGCGATCTCTACCTCCGCGAGCGGCGGGCCGACGTGCTCGACGTCGCGCTCGAGCTGCAGCGTTCGTTGCAGGGGCGCACGGCCCCGACGATCGGTCACGAAGGAGAGCTCGGCGTCCTCCTGGCCGACGACATCCCCCCCTCGCAGGCGATCAGGCTCGCCAGCCGCGGCGTCAGCGGCTTCGTCTCGGAGACGGGCGGCATCACGTCGCACACAACGATCATCGCGAAGTCGCTCGGCATCCCCGCGGTCGTCGGGGTCGCGGGCCTGCTCCGCGAGGCGGAGAAGGCCCACCTCGTGATCGTGGACGGCTTCGAGGGCCACGTTCTCGTGGACCCGGACCCGGCGCTGATCCAGGTGTACAGCCTGCGCGCGGAGGAGCATCGCCTGCGCCAGCAAGAGCTGCTCGGCGTGGCCCACCTGCCGGCGGAGACCGTCGACGGCCACCAGGTGCGCCTCCTCGCCAACATCGACCTCGTCCACGAGCTGGCGGCCGCCAAGGCCGGCGGCGCCGAGGGGATCGGGCTGTTTCGCAGCGAGTTCCTGTTCCTGCAGGCGAGCCCCGACCTGCCCGACGAGTCCGACCAGGCCGCGGCCTACACGGATCTCCTGAACGCGTTTCCCGCCGGCCCGGTGACCGTGAGGACGTTCGACCTCGGGGGCAAGAAGCTCGCCCGCGAGATGCTCGGTAACCCCGAGGCGAACCCCGTCCTCGGGCTGCGCGGCGTTCGGCTGTGCCTTCAGATGCCGGATTTCTTCCGCACCCAGCTGCGGGCGCTGCTGCGCGCCTCCGGCCGCCGGCCAGGAGCGCTCCGCATCATGGTCCCTCTGATCGGGCACGTCGAGGAGGTCAAGACCGTCCGCGTCCTGCTGGCCCGCTACCGCGCCGAGCTGCGTCAGGAGGGGGTCGCCGTAGGGGACGAGGTGCTCCTGGGCGCGATGATCGAGGTGCCGGCGGCCGCGATGATCGCCGAGCACCTCGCCCGCGAGGTGGACTTCTTCGCCATCGGGACCAACGACCTCACCCAGTACACGCTCGCCGTGGACCGCGGCAACGAGCAGGTTGCGGGGCTGTTCCGACCCTTCCATCCCGCCGTGCTGCGGCTCGTGGAACGGGTGGTGTCGATCGGCGCCCGCGCCGGGATTCCCGTCTCGCTGTGCGGCGAGATGGCGGCGGACCCGCTCGCGGTTCCGATCCTCGTGGGGCTCGGCCTCGCCGAGTTCTCGATGCACCCGCCGGCGCTTCCGGTGGTCCGCAGCCTGGTGCGCGCGCTCTCGTTCCGGGAGGCGCGGCGGATCGCCCAGAAGGCCCTCGCGCTCGCCACCGCCAAGGAGGTCGAGGAGTACCTGCTGGAGCAGCTCTCCGGCCTCCTCTCGCACCTCAAGGTGAGGATCCGCCTGTGACGCGCTTCGTAGACAAGCCCTGGGGCGGCGAGGAGATCTTCGCCCAGACCGAGCGCTACGTCGGGAAGATCCTGACGATTCGCGCGGGCCATGCGCTGTCGCTGCAGTATCATGTGACGAAGGACGAAACCATGAGGGTGCTCGAGGGGAGTTGCGAGCTGCACGCCGGAAGAGCGCCGGGGAGCCTCGACCTCGACGTCGCGGTGCTCGGGGCCGGTGACGCGAGGCGGATCGAGCGCGGCGTGGTCCACCGGCTCGTCGCCCTCACCGACGTCCGCGTCCTCGAGGTGTCGACCCCCGAGGTCGACGACGTCGTTCGGCTCGAGGACCGCTACGGCCGCGAGGGGACCTGTGGACCGTAACGGTAGCCCGTGGGGGAGGCGAGAATGACGACGTTGCTCCTGCTCCTGGCGGCCGCCTCCGGCGGGCCCGCGGCCCAAGCCGCCGCCACGCCGTCGCCCACGCCGCCGATCAACATCCTGCTCACGAAGCCCAGCGGCGAGGCGCCTCCCCGGGGCAGCTCGCTGGCGGACGTGGCCCGGCGGATCAAGCTCAGGCTCCCCGCCGACAAGCCGCGAGTCCTCACCAACGAGAACGTCAAGCAGCTCGCCGAGGGTGTTGAGCTGACCGTGAGCGCGCCCCAGCCACGGGGTGCGGCCGCACCCTCGTCCTCCGGGGGCCGCGGGGGCGAGGAGGCGAAGAAGGCAAGGTGGCAACAGAGGTATCGCGCGGCCGTCGACCGGGTGAAGCGCCTCGAGTCGGAGGTGACGGATCTCGAGAGCAGGGTCGCCGGTCTCGAGCGCGACTTCTACGCAGCCTCGGATCCGGCCTACCGGGACGGTGTGATCAAGCCAGCGTGGGACAGGGCGCTGGGCGACCTGGCGAAGACCCGCTCCGACCTCGACGACGCCCGCAACCAACCCGACGAGGTCCTCAACGCCGCCCGGCGTGACGGTGCACTGCCGGGCTGGTTCCGAGGACTTGAGGAGGGCAGCCCAGGGCCCACGCCGGCGACGACGCCCCAACCGTCGTCGCCGTCGCGGCCAGCCCCAACGCCCACGTCGCCGCCGGTGCCCCGCCGCCCGAGCGGTCCGAGCTGATCCGAGCTTGTATCGGGACCCAGAAACCGCTACAACGTGCGGTGCCGGAGGCGTGCCGCAGGACGCCCGGTGCCGGGGGGATGCGGGAGCGTGGAGACCTACTTCGTCGAGACCTGGGGCTGCCAGATGAACGTGCTGGACAGCCAGCGGCTCGAGGGGCTCCTGCTGGCCCGGCGGATGCGTCCGGTCGAACGGGCCGAGCTCGCCGACGTCGCGCTGCTGAACACGTGCTCCGTGCGCGAGAAGGCCGTCCAGAAGGTGCTCTCCCGCCTCGGCGAGCTCAGGAGCATGCGGGAGTCGGGCGGCAAGCCTTCGGTCGTCGGCCTGTGCGGGTGTGTGGCCGAGCAGGAGGGTGCGCGCTTGCTCTCGCGCAGCGCGGTGCTCAGCTTCGTGCTCGGGCCCGGCCGGCTGGGGCAGCTCCCCGCGGCCCTCGACGCCGTCGCCGCCGGCCGGAGGGTGAGCGTCACGGGGTTCTCGCCGACGCCGGACTACGACGCCCACCTCATCGCGCGTGGCGGAGACGCCCGGCAATACGTGACCGCAATCGAGGGCTGCAGCCAGCACTGCACGTTCTGCATCGTTCCGTACACCCGCGGCCACGAGAGCAGCCGGCCGCTCTCCGAGATCGTGCGCGAGGTGGAGGCGATCGTCGTCCGCGGCGGCAAGGAGATCACGCTCCTCGGCCAGACCATCAACGCCTACCGGTGCCCGGCGAGCGGCGCGGATTTCGGCGACCTGCTCACGGCGGTCGGCGCCGTTGCCGGGGTGTGGCGGGTCCAGTTTTTGACGTCTCATCCTAAGTTCTTTACACACAATATGATAGAGAAGATATCCCGGGTCAGGAACCTGGGCGCGTACCTGCACGTGCCGTTCCAGGCCGGTTCGGATCGGATCCTCAGGCGGATGCATCGCGGCTACACCCGCGAGGCCTATTTGGCGCTCATCGCGGACCTGCGCCACGCGATGCCCGCCACGACACTTTCGTCCGACGTCATCGTGGGCTTTCCCGGGGAAGCCGAGGACGACTTCGCGGCCACGCTCGAGGTCGTCGGCGCGGCGAGGTTCGGGCAGCTGTTCGGATTCATCTACTCGCCGCGACCCCGGACGCCGGCCGCACGGTACGAGGAGCGCGTCCCGCGCGAGGTCGCCACGGAGAGGCTGGAACGGCTCTTCGCGCTGCAGTCCACGGTCCAGCTCGAGCTCAACCAGGCGTGCATCGGCCGCACCGTCGACATCCTCGTCGACGGGCCGGCGAAGCGCGGTTCGGACCGGTGGCAGGGCAGGGGAGCCGACAACCGAGTGGTGAACGTCTCGGCGTGGGACGGGATCCGTCCGGGCCAGGTCGCCAGCGTCGTCGTAACCGGCGCCACCGCGCACGCGCTTCTCGGCGAGCGCCCGCCCGGGGCGCCGAACCTCCCCGCTTGACAGCAGCGCTCGGCTGGCTGAGATTGAAGGTGTGAGCACGAACGCCGATGCGATGACGCCTCCCCTCGAAGTGGAGATCCGGGGCCTCATCCTCGACCCCGTCTCCAACACGCCGATCGTGATCCTCAAGAAGCCCGACGAGAACCTGTTCCTGCCGATCTGGATCGGCGTCTTCGAGGCCAACGCCATCGCGCTCCAGCTCGAGGGGGTTGCGACGCCGCGCCCGATGACGCACGACCTCCTGCGCGCGGTCGTCGCGGCGCTCGGCGCGAAGGTCGAGGGCGTCATCGTGCACTCGCTTGTCGAGAACACGTTCCACGCCAAGGTCCTCCTCCGCAGCGCGGACGGCAAGCAGGGCGAGGTGGACGCGCGACCGTCCGACGCAATCGCGCTCGCGCTCCGCTGTCAGGCGCCGATCCGCGTCGCGGAGTCGGTCTTCCGCGAGGCGCACGCGCTCGACTTCCGCGAGGGGGAAGACCAGGAGGCGCGGCTGCGCGAATGGCTCGAGTCGCTCACCCCGGAACAGCTCGGTAAGTACAAGATGTGACGGGGTGGGGAGGCGTGGGTCGGGTCCCAGGGTCCCGCTCCGAATCGCTCCCGATTGCTCCCGTGAACCGACATCGAAGCGACGAATCGAGGTGCGGATGGTACGGGGCTCCTTGACAGGGTTTCGCGTGCCCCGATAGAGTGCCGGAGTTGCCAGAGTGTAAGTCGCCTGCAAGGCCGCATGGACGGCGAGGACCGGGGACGCCGGCGGACCCCTTCGGACGCGACGGAGAGCCATGATCATCACGATTGCCAACCAGAAGGGTGGGGTGGGGAAGACCACGACGGCGATCAATCTCGCCGCGGCGCTGGCGCTCAAGGGCGTACACACCCTGCTCGTCGACCTCGACCCCCAGGGCAACACGACGATGTCGTTCGTCGACCAACACGAGCTCGGGCGCTCGATGTACGACGTCCTCGTCGACGGCGTGCCGATCGCCGACGTCATCGTCAAGACGAACCTCGAGAAACTCGACGTCGCTCCCGCCCGGATCGCGCTCGCCAAGCTCGAGAACGCCCTGGTGGGGGAGTTGGACGCCCACTTCCGGCTCAAGGACCGCATCAAGGAAGTGATCTCGAAGTACGAGTACATCATCATCGACACCCCGCCGACGCTCGGTCTGATCACCGTCAACGCGATGGTCGCGGCGTCCCACCTCCTCATACCGATCCAGTCCTCGTACTTCGCGCTGGAGGGGACCGACGACCTGCTGGAAACGGTCGAGAAGATCAAGATCCGTGCGAATCCCGATCTCCAGCTCCTCGGTGTCCTGGTCACGCTCCACGACCGGCGCACGGTCCTGGCCCGCGACATTCACGACCAGATCGAGCAGGTTTTCGGAGACAAAGTGTTCCACACGTCGGTCACCAAGTCCGTCCGACTGGAGGAGAGTCCGGCGTACCGAACCTCGATTTTCGAGCACGCCCCGCAGTCGAGCGGCGCCCTCGAGTACTACGCACTGTGCGAGGAGGTCATGGCCCGTGTCTAGCCGCAAGGGATTGCCTGATTTCCGCAAGATGCGGCATGACCGGCATTTCGTCGACGAGCTCGCGAATCAATCCGTGACCGCAGTCGGGATGATGATCCCGGTCGACCGCATCGAAACCAACCGGGAGCAGCCGCGCACCAATCTCGGCGACATCGCCGAACTCGCCGCATCGATCCGTGCACGCGGCGTGCTCGAGCCTCTGCTCGTCCGCCCCATCCTCGCCACGAAGAAGTATCAGCTCATCGCCGGGGAGCGCCGCTTCCACGCGGCCGTCGAGGCCGGGCTCGAAGAGGTACCGTGCGTCGAGGTGCAGGCCACCGACCAAGAGGCGCTCGAGCTGGCGCTCGTCGAAAACCTCCAGCGCAAGGACCTCTCGGGGTTCGAGGAGGCGGAAGGGTACCGGACTCTCGTCGAGAAGTACCGCTACACCCACGATCGCGTCGCGGCGGCAATAGGCAAGTCCCGCACCACCGTAACCGAAACTCTCAAGCTGCTCGAAATCCCTCCGGCCATCCGGGACCTCTGTCGGCACGCCGACATCATGGCCAAGTCGGTACTGCTTCTCGTCGCCCGTTGCACATCGATCCAGGAGATGGAACGGCTCGTCCAGGAGATCGCCGAGGGCAACCTGGATAGGGAGGCCGCGAGGCACACCCTTCGCGCCGGCGCCCAGCCCGACGACCCGCCGTCCCCGGACACCGAGGACGAGAGTGGATCCAGCCAGTCCTTCCGGCCGCTTCGCGTCAAGTTCCACACCACGCCGAACTCTCCGGTCCACCTTTCGCTGACCATCAGGCAGCCGGGGATCAGCCGGGACGACGTGATTGCCACCCTCGAAGCGCTGCTGGAACAGCTCCGCACGGGCGAGCTTGACGACCGGCTGGTCCAACCGCCCCAAGATCCCAAGCCCCGCCGCTGATTTCCCAAATGGGCCCCTCGGAAGGGGACCTCGGCACCGTCCGCTCTTGTGCCGCCTACGGAGCTCCAGTTGTGAACGAGGTTGAGATATTGAAGTTGACATAATATATCTTATCGGACGTTGCTAACAATCGGCCCGCTTGTGGAATCGACCCGCCCCTGTGGAAACCCCTGTGGACGACGCAGCCTACGACCCCCTTCGCGCCAGGGGTTGGCAGCCGTCGCCGTCTCCCGTACCATCCCAGACGATGCGAATCACCCGCCGCTTCGTGATCAGCCGCGCCATCGTCAAGGAGATGCTGCCGACGCTGATCCTCGCCGCCGGCGTGAGCACGTTCCTGCTGCTGATCCGGTTCATCTTCATACTCGCCGACCTCTTCCTGACTCGCAGCGTTCGGGTGGCGACCGGTCTCGAGCTTGTCCTCCTCGGGGTTCCCAACATCCTCGCGTTGACGCTTCCGATCGGCACGCTCTTTGCCGTCCTCATGACGGCCGGGCGCTGGGCTTCCGATTCGGAGCTCGTCGCCGCGCAGGCGTGCGGGATCCCGCTCCGGCGGGTTGCGCGCCCGCTCGCGCTCGCGGCGGGGTGCGTCTTCCTGGTCGATCTCGGCCTCACGCTCTCGGTCATGCCCAGGGCCAACGCGCGGCTTTCCCAGCTGACTCGCCAGGTGATGTTCTCGGCCGCGAACGCCGCCGTCGAGCAGAGGGTGTTCGCGGAGGATTTCCCGGGCCAGCTGCTCTACGTGGACAAGATCGATCGCGGCTCGGGGCGCTGGCACGGGGTCCTCCTCTTCGACGCCACCAACCCCGAGCAGGAAAGCCTCGTCACGGCCGACTCGGGCGACCTTGTGATCGACCCGCGGGACGGAACCGCATGGCTCAACCTGCAGGACACCACGACCCACCTGCTCCGCCCGGATCAGCCCGACTCCTACCGGAAGAACGACAACAACGAGCTCAAGATCCGCCTCCGGCAGGCGCAAGCTGCGCCGGGCCAGCAAGGCCGGTTGGGCGTCCGCGAGACGCTCACCGAGGAGCTCTTCGCCAGGGTTCACGAGACCGGCCGCGCCGCCAACGTCGAGGAGGCGCGCGAGGCGGGCGTCGAGCTCAACAAGCGCGTCGCGATACCGGCCGCCGCCGTCGTTTTCGCCCTGGTCGGCTTCCCGCTCGGAATCCGTAACCGCCGTGGCGGCAAAGGTTTCGGCCTCACCGCGTCGGTCGCGCTGGTGGTTGCCTACTACGTCCTGCTCAACAACGGCGAGCTCCTGGCCACCGGCGGCAAGATCCCGGTGGCCCTAGGGATGTGGCTCCCCAACCTCGCCCTCCTGGCCGTCGCCTCGGGTCTCTTCTACAGGGTGTCCCGCGGGGCGCGAGGCGGCTCCGGCATCCCCGTGGTGCCGAGGATGCTCGCCTCGGTCGGCCGGGCCGTGGCGGCGCCGTTCCGCGGCGCCGCGGGCGCGGTTCGCGGTCTGCTCATCGGCAGGAACGGCGCGGGCCGTAACGGGGGCCGCGCCGGGCCGTCGCGCCTGCCCGGGACCCTCGGCGTCGTGGATCGCTACGTCCTCCGCCAGTGCGTCGGATTCTTCGTTCTCGTGTTGATCGCCGTCTGCTCGCTGTGGATCGCGGTCGACCTCTCGAGCAACCTTGAGGACATCCGCAGGTTCGCCGTGCCGTTCGTCACGGTCGCCTCCTACTATCTGTTCTCCCTTCCCCAGATCCTCCACGACACGGTGCCGATCGCCTTCCTGATCGCGTTCCTGGCGACCGCGACCGTGCTCGAGAGGCGCAACGAGACGACGGCGTTCAAGGCGGCCGGGATCTCGCTGAGCCGGCTGACGGCCCCCCTTCTCGTGCTGGGAGTCGCTGCGGGCGGGGGCCTCTTCCTCCTCGACGACCACGTGACGCAGCGCGCCGAGCGCTCCAAACAACAGCTCGAGGACGTGATCCGCGGCCGCAAGGTCGCCCGGTCGTACCGAGCGACGGACCGGCCGTTCGTGTTCCTCCCGGACGGACGCACGCTCGTCAACTTCCTCGAGTTCGACCCCGACACCAACACCCTCGTCCGCCCCTCGGTCTTCGTGTTCGATGCCCGGTTCAACCTCCGCAGCCGCTACATGGCCAAGCGTGCGACCTTCGTCGACGGCAAGTGGCGCGCGGAGGGGGCCTGGTCGCGGACGTTCATCGCCGACGCGACGCCGGAGTTCGTCACCTACCCCGGCGCGGTCGACCTCCCGCTCCCCGTGACGCCCGAGTACTTCGGGCGCGAGTACCGCCGGCCCGAGCAGATGAGCTTCGCCGAGCTGCGGGGGTACATCGCGACGCTGCGCGCCGCCGGCTACCGGGTCGACCGCCTGGTCGTGCAGCTCCACCAGAAGCTCGCCTACCCCTTCAGCGTCGTGCTGCTCGCCTGGCTGTCGCTCTCGTTCGCGTTCCGGCCCGGCCGCAGCCGCAACGCCGTCGGCGGCATCGCACTGGCGATGGTGCTCGGGATGGCGTACTTCGCGCTGATGGCTTTCGTGACGCGGCTCGGCGAGGCCGCCGTGCTCCCGCCGGCCCTGGCCTCGTGGACGCCGAGCGTCGTCTTCGCCCTGCTGGCGATCAACCGGCACACGACGCTGCGTACGTAGAAGACGAGGGTCAGGGGTCAGGGGTCAGGGGTCAGCCGATAGAAGGAGGAGATCCGGCCACGGTGCATTCCGGGTCGCTTGCGCGCCCTGAGGCCCCGCCGCTCCTGACCCGGAGTCGGGCGTTGAGCCTCCCGTCCGGCTGTTGCTCGTCTTGGGGCCCTGACCCCTGATCCCTGACCCCGGCTTCTCAGGCAAGCACCTTCGCGATGCGCTCCATCGCCCAGTCGATCTCCTCGCGGGTGATCACGAGCGGCGGCGCAAAGCGGATGGTGTCGACGTGCGTCTCCTTGCAGAGGAGCCCTTCGCGCTCGAGCGCCTCGCAGAGCCGGCGGGCGCCCCCGGCCTCGGGCGTCAGCTCGACGCCGATCCACAGGCCCTTGCCACGTATCTCCTTGATGCGGCTTGACCTGAGCGAGCGCAGGCGCTCCAGGAAGTAGGCGCCGAGGCGAGCGGAGTTCTCGATGAGGCCCTCGTCGATGAGGACCCTGATCGCCGTCCGCGCCACGGCGCAGGCGAGCGGGTTGCCGCCGAACGTCGAGCCGTGGTCGCCGGGCCCGAACACGCGCATGACCTCGTCGTCGGCCAGGATCCCGGAGATCGGCATGCAGCCGCCGCCGAGCGCCTTGCCGATGATCACGATGTCGGGCCGGATCCCCTCGTGCTCGAAGCAGAACAGCTTCCCGGTGCGCCCGAGCCCCGACTGGATCTCGTCGACGGCGAGCAGGAACCCGTGCGAGGTCGCCAGCTCCCGCAGCCGGCGCAGGAACCCTGCCGGCGGGATGTGGATCCCGCTCTCGCCCTGGATCGGCTCGACGAGCACGGCGATCGTCTCCGGCGTGATCGCCCGCTCGACGGCCGCAGCGTCACCGTAGGGAAGGATCCGGAACCCCGGCGTGAACGGTCCGAACCCTTTGCGGTACTGCTCGTCCGAGGAGAACCCCACGATCGTCGTCGTGCGGCCGTGGAAGTTGCCGTCGAACACCAGGATCTCGCCCCGGTCCTCGGGGAGGCCCTTGACCGTGTGCGCCCATTTGCGCGCCGCCTTGATCGCGGTCTCGACCGCCTCGGCGCCCGAGTTCATCGGGAGGAACCGCTCGTAGCCGGTCAGCTCGCAGAGGTCCTTGCACAGTGGCCCGAGTTGGTCGTTGCGGAACGCCCTGGAGGTCAGCGTGACGCGGTCGGCCTGCTCCTTGAGCGCGGCGACGATCCTGGGGTGGCAGTGCCCCTGGTTCACGGCCGAGTACGCGGCCAGAAAGTCGAGGTACTTCCTGCCCGAAACGTCCCACACCCAGACCCCGCGGGCACGGTTGATCACGACGTCGAGGGGGTGGTAGTTGTGGGCGCCGAACTCCTCCTCGAGCCGAATGACATCGGCGCCGGCGTCGACGGATGTGCTCATGAGGTGCCTCCGGGGCCCCGCGGGGCTGCCGCGGGAGAAACCGAGAGTACGCGATCGCGCCTCGTCCCGCAAGCTCGTCCGGCGTTTCCCGGCGCTACTCGAACACGAACTCGACGCGCCCGGGGCCGAGCAGCGTCGCCAGCGCCGGGACGAGGGTGCTCGGATCGACGCCCAGCACCCTCGAAGGCACCAGGTCCGCGTTCCACGCGGGGCCGAGCAGGCGCAGGCGGAGCTGCATTCGCCCCTCGTTGCGGAGGATCAGCTCGTGCAGCTGCTCGAGACGGTCGCGGTCGGCGAAGCGCGCGAGGTCGAGCTCGACGCGCAGGGCCGCGGCCTTGCGGGCCTCGATCCCCTCCAGCGGCGTCGCCTCCTCGACCGCGAGCTCCACGTGCTCGCCGTCGCTCGCCCGGAGAGCCGCCGTGACGAGCACCGCCGCGCCGTCGACGAGCACGCGGTCGCACCTCTCGAACGTGTCCGCGAAAGCCACGGCCCTCACGGCGCCCGTCTGGTCCTCGAGCGAGCACGAGGCCATCCGGCGGCCCTGGTTGCGGCCGTCCTTGATCGGACGCACCTTGAGGCCGGACACCAGACCGCCCACGACCGCACTCTCCGCCCCCGCGGCGGCCAGCGCCGGGAGCTCGGCCACCGGCGTGGCGCGAAGGTCGCGGAGCACGCTCGCCCAGCGGTCGAGGGGGTGGCCGGAGAGGTAGAACCCGAGCGTCTCGCGCTCGCCGCGGAGCGCTTCCTCGGTGCTCACAGCAGCGGCCGGCGCCGGGGGCTGGTCCTGCTCCTCGTCGTCGAGCGCGAAGAGGAACCCCTGCCCCACCTCGAGCGCCTGGCGCTGCCGGCTGGCCTGGTCCACCAGCTTGTCGAGCCCGGCCAGGAACGCAGCACGGTCGGGGTGGAGCGCGTCGAATGCGCCCGCGCGTGCGAGGCATTCGACGACCTTCCGGTTGATGGTCCGGTCGCCGACGGTCCGCAGCAGGTGCGTCGCGCTCTTGAACGCGCCCGCCTTCTCGCGCGCCTCGACGATCGCGGCGCTGGCCGCCTCCCCCACCCCCTTGACCGCCGCCAGCCCCACGCGGATAGCGTCGCCCTCGACAGTGAACGCGAGCTTCGAGGCGTTGACGTCCGGGCCGCGGATGGGGAGACCGGCGGCGACGAGCAGGGCGACGTATGCTGCGAGCTTGTCGGTGTTGGCCACCTCGCTCGACAGCATCGCGGCCCAGAAGTGCAGCGGGAAGTGCGCCTTGAGGAACGCCGTCTGATAGGCGACGTAGGCGTAGGCCACCGAGTGCGACTTGTTGAACCCGTACTGGGCAAACGGGACGATCTGCCGCCACAGTGCCGCCGTCTTGTCCTTCGGGTGCCCCTTGGCGACGCCTCCGGCGATGAAGTGCTCGCCCTGCTCGTCGATGAGCTCCTTGATCTTCTTGCCCATCGCCTTGCGGAGTGTGTCGCCGCGCGCCATCGAAAAGCCGGCGATCGTCACGGCGATGCGCATCACCTGCTCCTGGTACACGATCACGCCGTAGGTCTCGGACAGGATCGCCTCGAGCTCCGGGAAGATGTACGTGATCGGCTGGCGGCCGTGCTTGCGGTCCGCGTACTCGGACGTCCACTGCATCGGGCCGGGCCGGTAGAGCGCGTTGAGCGCGGCGATCTCCTCGAACTTCCGCGGCTGCACGGTGCGCAGGAGGTCCCGCATCCCCGACGACTCGAACTGGAAGATCCCGTCGGTGTCGCCGGCGCAGAACAGGTCGTAGACCATGGCGTCGTCGAAGTTCATCCGCTCGAAGTCGGGCACCTGGGCGCCGGACGCGGCGATGCTCTTGATGCAGTCGTCGATCACCGTGAGCGTTTTCAGGCCCAGGAAGTCCATCTTCAGCAGGCCGAGCTTCTCGATGACGTCCTTGTCGAACTGGGTGACGACCTCCTCCCGCGACGTGCGGTACAGCGGCACGATCTCGCGCACCGGCCGCGGCGCGATGACGACGCCGGCCGCGTGCACGCCGCAGTGGCGCGCCAGCCCCTCGAGCCGGCGCCCGATCTCGATGAGGTGCGCGACGTCCGGGCTGTTCGCGACGGCCTCGGCGAGGCGCGGTGAATCCCGCAACGCGTCCTCGAGCGTCACGCCGATCCCCTCCGGCACGAGCTTGGCGATCCTGTCGGTCTCCGCGAACGACATCCCCATCACGCGGCCGACGTCGCGGATGCACGAGCGCGCCTGCAGGATGTTGAACGTCGCGATCTGCGAGACGTTGTCGTTGCCGTAGACCGAGCGGACGTGGCCGATCACCTCGTCGCGCCGCCGCTGGCAGAAATCGATGTCGATGTCGGGCATCGAGATGCGATCGGGGTTGAGGAAGCGCTCGAAGAGCAGGTCGTACTCGAGGGGGTCGATGTCGGTGATCCGCAGCGCGTAGGCGGCGAGCGAGCCGGCGGCGCTGCCGCGTCCGGGCCCGACCGGGATGTCGTGCTCCCTGGCGTAGGTGATGAAATCCCAGACGACGAGGAAGTAGCCGTCGAACCCCATCGAATGGATGATGCCGAGCTCCGACTGCAGTCGCGCCTGGTACTCCGCCGGCGCCGCACGCCGGGCCCGGCCGTCGGCGAGCCTCCGCTCGAGACCTCGCCTCGCCAGCTCCTCGAGGTAGTCTTCCGGAAGCCGCCCCCCCGGCACCGGGTAGCGTGGGAGGTAGAACTCCCCCTCGGGGAACGACACGTGGCAACGCTGCGCGATCTCCGCGGTGCGGGCCGCCGCACGATCGTACCCGGCGAACAGTTGCGCCATCTCCGCCGGCGACTTCACGTAGAACTCGTCGTTGTAGGCGTAGTCGTGCGAGAGCTCGGCGAGCGTCTTGTTCTGGCCGATGCCGATCAGCACGCGGTGGGCCTCGACGTCCTCGCGCTGGTGGAAGTGGCAGTCGTTGGTCGCGACCAGCGCGATCCCCGTCGCCGCCGCAACCCGGACCATGCCATCCCGCGAGGTCCGCTCGTCGGCGAGGCCGTGATCCTGGATCTCCAGGAAGAACGAGTCTGCGCCGAGGATCTCCCTGTACTCCTCCGCGGCTCGCACCGCCGCCTTCTCGTCCCCGGCGAGCAGCTTCGTCGAGACCTCGCCTGACAGACACGCGGAGAGCCCGATCAGCCCCTCCGAGTGCCGGCCGAGCAGCTCCTTGTCGATTCGCGGCCGGTGGTAGAACCCATCCAGGTACGACGTCGTCACGAGGTGCATCAGGTTGTTCCATCCGCGCTGGTTCTCGGCGAGCAGCACGAGGTGGTGATAGGGCTTGCGCCCGCCGTGCGGGTTGCCGCTGCGCTCCTTGCGGCTGCCCGGCGCCACGTACGCCTCACACCCCAGGATCGGCCGGATCCCGGCCTTCCGGGCGGCACTGTAGAACTCGAATGTCCCGAAGAGGTTGCCGTGATCCGTCAGGGCCACGGCATCCATCCCGAGGCGGGCAACCTGCCGCATCAGCTCGTCGGCCTTGATCGCGGAATCGAGGAGCGAGTAGTGGCAGTGAAGGTGCAAATGGACGAACGGCTCTGCCATGGCCTGGCATTGTACCGTCCCGCGAACGGCGCCGGCCGCCGCAACCTATGGAACATAAATTTGATTCAATATGATATGTGGCTTGTCGTGAGTATTATGTCTACTCGTCGGCCACCATCGCCTCTTGCGATCGAGCATCGAAGTGCGGGATCGCCGACCGCGGCCGCCCCGAATCGCCGGCTGAGATCGCTTTGCTAGCATGACCGGGTGTTGCGTCCGTTTCCCGCCTACCCCGCCTGCCCCGTCTGCGGCGATCCCGGCGTGAACCCGGCCGCGTTGGGCGTGCGTTGGTTCTGGGACGGCGGCCGCGGTCTCGCGGTCGGCTCGTTCACGCCGGGCCCCATGCACGCCGGCTACAAGGGCGTCCTGCACGGGGGCATCCTCGCTTCCCTGCTCGACGAGTGCCTCGCCTGGGCCTGCGCCGTGGCAAAGGGCGCGTACTGCGTCACCGGTGCGCTCGACCTTCGGTTCATGACGCCCGCCAGGCTCGGCGAGTCCATCGACGTGTCCGCCCGGACGCGCGCCTCGTGGGGGCGCTACGTTCGCGCGGAGGGGGAGGCGCGCACCGCGGGCGGCGAGCTGCTCGCCCGCGCCACGTCCACGTTCGCGGCGTTGTCGCTCGAGGCGTCGCGGGAGCTGCACGCCGCGCTCGACCTCCGCCCCGGCGATGTGGACATCCTGGCGCCGGACCCGCCGGGGCGTGATCCCGGCGCCCCCCTTCCCGGGGCGCCCCGAACCCTTTAGACTGCGCCCTTGTGAAACGCGGGACAACCGCGAAGGAGCCCCCGATGAAAAGAGCCGAGATCCTGAACGCCCTGAGCCTCCAGGCCGTGAACCCGGGCGCCTGCGCGCGCGGCTTCCTGACCGGCAAGCAAGGCCCCGAGCTGCCCTCGCTGGACCCGGCGTCGGGCGAGGTCATCGCCACGGTGCGCCAGGCGGACGCCGCCGCGTACGAGCGCGTGGCCACGATCGCTCACCAGGCGTTCCTCTCCTGGCGGATGGTCCCTGCCCCGCGGCGCGGCGAGATGGTGCGCGAGCTCGGCAACGAGCTGCGGGCCAACAAGGACGCTCTCGGACGCCTGGTCTCCCTGGAGATGGGGAAGATCCTCTCCGAGGGGCTCGGCGAGGTCCAGGAGATGATCGACATGTGCGACTTCGCCGTCGGCCTCTCCCGCCAGCTCTACGGCCTGACGATCGCCTCCGAACGCCCGCGCCACCGCATGTACGAGCAGTGGCACCCGCTCGGGCCGGTCGGCGTCGTCACCGCGTTCAACTTCCCGGTCGCGGTGTGGGCGTGGAACGCCGCACTCGCCGCCGTCTGCGGGGACACCGTGATATGGAAGCCCTCCTCGCAGACGCCGCTCACCGCGGTGGCGGTCCAGCACATCTGCAATCGGGTGATGGCCAAATTCGCGTGCGACGGGGTGTTCAACCTCGTGATCGGCAGCGGCGCCGAGGTCGGGCAGCGCCTGGTCGACGACAAGCGCGTACCGCTGATCTCGTTCACCGGGTCGTGCGCGCAGGGGCGCAAGGTTTCGGCGGCGGTCGCGGCGCGGTTCGGGCACTCGATCCTCGAGCTCGGCGGCAACAACGGAATCATCGTCATGGACGACGCGAACCTCGACCTCGCGCTGCGGGCGATCCTGTTCGCAGCGGTCGGCACCGCCGGGCAGCGCTGCACCTCGCTCCGGCGTCTGATCATCCAGAAGGGCGTCTACGCGACGCTGGTGGAGCGTCTGGTCAAGGGGTATCAGTCGGTGCCGATCGGAGACCCGCTCGAGCCGGGCACGCTCATGGGCCCGCTCGTCAACGCCGCCGCCGTCGCGGACATGATGGCCGCCCTCGAGAAGGTCCGCGAGCAGGGCGGCGAGATCCTGGCCGGCGGCCGGCGCCTGGACAGGAAGGGGAACTTCGTCGAGCCGACCATCGTCCGCGCGCACCAGGGGCTCGCCATCGCCGAGGAGGAGACGTTCGCGCCGATCCTCTACCTCTACGAGGTCGAGGGGCTCGACGAGGCGCTGGCGATCCACAATGGCGTTCCACAGGGGCTGTCCTCCGCGATCTTCACCACCAACCTCATCGCCGGGGAGCGCTTCCTCTCCCACGAGGGCTCCGACTGCGGGATCGCCAACGTCAACATCGGCACGTCCGGGGCCGAGATCGGCGGGGCGTTCGGCGGCGAGAAGGAGACCGGAGGCGGGCGCGAGGCCGGTTCGGACGCATGGAAGGCGTACATGCGGCGGCAGACCTGCACGATCAACTGGTCGCCGGACCTGCCTCTCGCCCAGGGCGTCAAGTTCGACATCGGGTAGAAGCAGCTCAAAGCTGACAGCCGACAGCTCGGAGAAACGGCGACCGGAGGGCCGGGCTAGGAGAGGCCGGTTCGCAGCGTGTTGAGCAGGCCGCGCACCTTTGCGCACTGATCGCAGTCGGCCGTTGCGCTCGTGCACGGCGCGCCGTCGGCCTGCAGCTCGGGACACTTGGGCTCCCTGACGAAGTCGACGAGCGCCGCCATCATCTCGAACGTGAGCGACCGCAGAGGGCTCTCCGGGATGTCGCGCAGCCCTGCGATGAGCTTCCACTCCTCCGCACCGAGCTTGACCGTCACCTGCTCCATCGTGCCTCCCCGCCCGCGCCGGCGGCGTCGCCCGCCTCGTCGAGGCGACCGCCGGCCGCCTCCGCTACGAGCATCGTCAGCGCCGCCTGCCGTCTGATTCCGGCCAGGGCGCCCTTCTCGGTCGTCGCGGCGTCCCCGGCGGGATGGACCGGGAAAGCGCGCAGTGCTCCGATCGCCGTTCCCAGCAACCCCGCCGGCCGCAGCACCACCAGCGGACCGAGGACCTCGTTCAGCCTCCGCTCGACGCCGGCCGGGTCGTCCGGGACGTCGGGCGCGGCCAGCTCCGTGGCCGGCCCCGCGTGTCCGAGGCGGCCGCGGTCGCGGACGGCCGCCGCCGCGGCGCGCTTGCCGAACAGCGCGGCCTCGACGAGGCCCGTACCCATCGTCCGCCGCCGTCCCTGGACGCCGCCCGCCGCCTCTCCGCAGGCGTAAAGACCGGGCAATGAGGTCCGGCCCCACCCGTCGATCGCGACGCCGCCGATCGAGTGGTGTTGCGCGACCGTCAACGGCACCCGGCCCTCGGCTCGGAACGTCGGACTGGCCAGCACGCGCGCCGGCAGCAGCGCCGACCCGTTGCCGCTGGGATCGAGGAACGGGCGGAGGTCGCGCTGCACCGCCGCCGCCACCTCTCTCGTCGTGGACTCGAGGTCGCGCTCCGGCGCGAGCGCGCGGCCGTTGATCCAAATCGTGCCCGCGGCCAGGGCGGCCGAGGTCGGGAAGTAGAGCGGCGGCGTGGCCGTGACCGGCAGCGCCTGGGTCATCTCGGGCCGGTGCAGGAGCGCACCGGCGCCGCCCGCGAGCGCGATCCCCGTGCCCCGGCACCAGCGGGGCGACGTCGTTACGGGGAAGACGGCGCCGGTCCCCCCGCACGCGAGCACGACGATGTCCGCGGCCAGCCGCACGGGCCCCGCGCCGTCGCGCAGCCACGCGAGAGCGCCGGCCGCACGCCCCTCGGCCAGGAGCAGGCCGTAGACCACGGTGCGTTCGCGGATCCGCACGCCGGCGGCCGCGCACCGCGCGAGCAGCGGCGCGAGCATGACCCGCCGTTGCCTCGGCCGACACCGCAGGCCGCGCGGCACGTCTTCGCCCGGAAGCGCGACCGGCGCGCCGTCGAGGGGTTCGAGGTCCAGGACCTCCATCAGGCCCCGCGCCGCCGCGTGGGCGCCGGCCGCGAAGATCTCCGCGAGGCCGTCCCGCTCCAACCCCTGGCCTCGAGCCTTCAGCTCGGCCAGGAACCTGTCCGGGCTGTCGCCTTTGACCCAGGGCGCGGTGAGAAGGATCCACGGCGCGAGAGCGTCCACCCGGTGTGTGGCTCCGTCTCTGCCGGCGCGGCCGGCCGAGACCGCATCGACCTCCCACCCGCCGGCGGCCAGGTCAAGCGCGCACGTGAGGCCGGCGAGACCCGTGCCGACCACGAGCGCGCGCGGCGACCTCGGCTCACTCATGGATCTAGTGTGCCACAGGCGGCGGCTCGAATTGAGGCGGGACGCTGCGGAACCTCTCGGTGGACGTCAGCGCGGGCGCCGAACGGGTCGCTCGTGATGCCGCCTCGCGCGCTCAGGCACTCTTGCGCTGCTCCTCCACGATGTGGCCGTCGCGCAGGCGGATCACCCGGCTCGCGTGAAGCGCGATGTCCTCCTCGTGGGTGACCAGCACGATCGTGTGGCCCTTGCGGTTGAGCTCGTCAAAGAGCGCCATGATCTCGTCGCCGGTGCGGGAGTCGAGGTTCCCGGTGGGCTCGTCGGCGAGGAGCAGCGCCGGCTGGTTGACCAGGGCGCGCGCCACGGCGACGCGCTGCCGCTGGCCGCCCGAGAGCTCGTTCGGCTGATGGTGCATGCGGTCGCCAAGGCCGACCATCTCCAGCATCTCCTTGGCGCGCCGGTGACGCTCCTGGCGCGGCAGGCCCGCGTAGACGAGCGGCACCTCGACGTTCTCGAGCGCCGAAGACCGCGACAACAGGTTGAACGTCTGGAACACGAAACCGATCTCCCGGTTGCGGATGCGCGCGAGCTCGTCGTCGTCGAGCCGGGACACCTCGTTGTCGTTCAGCCTGTACGTTCCCGAGGTCGGCGTGTCGAGGCACCCGATGAGGTTCATGAGAGTGGACTTCCCGGAGCCCGAAGGGCCCATGATCGCCACGAACTCGCCCTTGTCGACCGTGCAGGAGACGCCGTCGAGCGCGCGGACCTGCGTGTCCCCCATCTCGTAGACCTTGACCAGGTCGCGGATCTCGATGAGAAAGGCCATGCGCCTCCCGGATCAGTGCTTCGCGGCCGCCGCCCCGTCGGGCTTCGCGTAGCGGCCGTACTTGAGCCAGCCCACGTCCTTGAGGGCGGTGTGCGGCTCGCGGGGTTCCTTCTCCCCCTTGACCGTGATGCCCATCGCCTCCAGGAGGTCGCCCACCGCGACCCTGTACGTCGCGACGGCCTGGCGGTAGAACACCCGGGCCTGCAGCTCGGACGTCTGCGCGGCCGCGAGGTCGTCCTGGATCTTGACCACCTGGAAGTTCGTAGACATCCCGTTGGCGAACTTCTTCTGCTCGGCGTCGAGGTTGCGCTCGGCGAGTTCCCGCGACTTGACGGCCGCTGTGATCCCCTTCGCGCTGGCCTCCAGCGACCGCACCGCCGTCCGCACGTCGAGGATCACGCTCTGCTTCTGGAGGGCGATGTTCTGCTGCGCGGTGGTGACGTCGAACCGCCGTTGGGCCAGTTGCGCCTTCGCCTGGTTGTTCCCCAGAGGGTACGAGAAGTTGATCGTCGCCGCCCACTGGTTGTAGTCGCGATGGTAGAGCTGGCTGAGCGCGTCGTTCCATCCGCCGGGCACGTACGACGTCACCTGGCCGGTCTGGGAGTCGACGATCGTGGTGTCCCCGCCGACCCCGGCGTACCCGTAGTTCAGCGCCAGGTCGAGCTGAGGCCGGGTCGCGTTCTTGGCCGCGACGAGGTTGATCTCGCGGATGTCCAGCTCGAGCTGCCGCTGGCGCAGTTCGGGCCTCTTCTCGAGCGCCTCCGTGATGGACGTGTCGAGGTCGACCGTCTCTGTGCTCGCCTCGAGGGCGTCGGTCGGGAGGACCTTGCTGGTCCAGTCCTCGCGGTTCTCGAAACCCATCAGGCTCTTGAGGACGTCGCCCGCGTTGTCGACCGCGTTCTCCGCCTGGATGATGTCGACCTCCCGCGCAGCGACGGCCGCCTCGGGCTGTACGACGTCGATCGGGGCCAACGTGCCGATCCGCACCCGCGTCCTGGTCTCGCCGAGTAGGTCATTGGCGAGCATCAGCGAGTGCTGCTTCGACTTGAGGTTGTCGATCGTGTACACCAGGTTCCAGTAGGCGGTCTCCACCGACTGGGCCGTGTTGATGACGATCTGCCGGAACTGGACGTCGGAGATGTCCCGCGACTTGCGCGCGACCTCGATGCCGGTCCGGTTGACGTCGGTGCCGAACCCACGCAGGAGCGGCTGCGTGAGCGAGAGCGTCAGGCCCGACTGGTAGGCGGGGTTCAGGAAGAAGAACGTCGAGTTGGTCTTCGAGCGCGAGTTCGACCACCCGATGCTGTAGCTGCCGCCTGTCGGCACCAGCGCCCCGAGCGCGAGGTCGAAGCTCCGGTTGCGCTGCAGGCTGACGGCCGCACCGACGAGCTGGTTCGTGGACGGCGACTCGGAGTACGACCCGCCGACGTCCCCCTTGACCACCGGGTCGAAGATGCCGGTGCTCCCGAGGAAGCCCTGCTCCGCGCTCGCGAGACCGAGGCGCGAGACCTCCAAGTTGATGTTATGGGCGAGCGCCAGCGCGACGGCGTCCTCCAGGGAGAGCCTCATCTCCGGCGCGCCCAGCTTGGCGCCGCGGGTCTGCTGGCCGGGGGCCGTCGCGACCTCGAATCGCGGCTCGGCCGCCCGGGCCTGGAGAACCGCCGCCGCTGCCACCGCAGCCGCGCCACACAGCAAGATCCTCGCTCTCACATCCACCTCCGTTGTCGCACCGTTGCTCTAGTACGTCGTCGGGACGCGCCGGGTTTCAAGAACGAAAGCGGCCGGCGCCACTCTACCTGAACTCCGGAGCGAATCCGACCCGCGGACCGGATCCCTGACCCGGGACCTTCCCTGGAAATGAGAACGTCAAATGGGCGCGGCCGGTTCGCCGCTGGAGGCCGGCGCGCCGGCGGCCCACGGGGCGCGCTCCAGCCAGCGGGCGGCGTCGACCACCTCGCGGGTCGCGGGGTGCGTCGGGTGGCGGAGCACGCGGTCCACGGCTCCCTCTTCGACGATCCGCCCGTCCGCGAGCACCGCGACCCTCGTGCAGAGCCTGGCCACGAGCGCGACGTCGTGCGCGATCACGAGGAGGGCGAGGCCGGTCCTCGCCTGCAGTTCGAGGAGCAAGTTCAACACCTGGCCGCGGACCGACACGTCCAGCGCCGAGACCGGCTCGTCGAGGATCACGGCGACGGGCCCGCAGGCCAGCGCCCGCGCGATCGCGACCCGCTGCCGCTCGCCGCCGGACAGCTGCCTCGACCGGCGGTCGAGCAGCGACGGGTCCCCGCCGAGGCCCACGGCCGCCAACAGCTCGAGACTCCGCGCGCGGCGGGCGGGCCGAGCGCTCAGCCGGTGGACCGCGAGCGGCTCGGCGACGATGCTCCCCACGGCCTGTCGCGGATCGAGCGACGAGGACGGGTCCTGGAACACCGCCTGAACCGCGCGCCGCATGCGGCGCTCCTCCTCGCCCGACAGCGTCGAGAGAGGGCGGCCGGCGTACCGCACGACGCCCTCGTCGGGCCGTTCGAGACCGAGGAGGAGTCGGGCGAGGGTGCTCTTCCCCGCGCCGGACCGGCCCACCACGCCGAGGATCTCGCCGGGCGCGAGAGCAAGGCTGATCCCGTCGACGGCGCAGACCGTGCCCGCACGTCGGCCGGCCGTCATGGCGCCCCTCACCGGGTAGCGCCGCACGACCCCCTCGGCGGCCACGATCGGCGCCGGGCCGGCCTCAGGCACCGGGCTCCTCCTCGTCGCTCGCGAGGAAGCACCGCACCCGGCGCCCGCCCTCGGCCGCCGTCAAGGCGGGACGCGCCGCGCGGCAACGGTCGAACGCGTGCGGGCAGCGGGGCGCGAACCTGCACCCGCCGCCCCAATCGGCGGCCCGCGGCACGTGCCCCGGGATCGTCGGGAAGCGCGCGCCGGACTCATCGCCCCCGGCGACCCGCGCCCGCAGCAGCGCTTGCGTGTACGGGTGGAGGGGCTTGCCGAACATCGCTTCGCACGGGGCCACCTCGACCGTCTCCCCCGCGTACAGGACAGTGACCCGTTCGACGAGTTGGCCCACGAGGACGAGGTCATGGCTCACGAACAAGAGGCTCAACCTCCGCCGCGTTCGCAGCTCCCTGACCAGGTCGACGAAGCGGCGCTGCGAGACCGAGTCCAGCGCCGAGGTCGGCTCGTCGGCGACGAGCACGGTTGGATCGGCGGCCAGCGCCGCGGCCAGCAGCACACGCTGACGCTGGCCTCCCGAAAGCTGGTGGGGGTACGCCCGGACGAGGCGCTCCGGGTTCTCGAGCCCGACCTCCGCGAGCACCCGGGCGGCCAGCGTCGAGACCTCCCCCGCCGGGCAACCGCGGTGGATGCGCGCCGACTCCGTGACCTGGAACGCCACCGAGCGGACCGGGTTGAGCGCCTGCGCGGGCTCCTGGAACACGAAGCCTACGACGCCCCCGCGCAGGGGCCCGAGGCTGCGCGTCGCCCGAGCGCACGACGTCGATCCCCGCGACCCGCACGCTCCCGCTCACGATCCGTCCCGGCTCGGGGATCAGCCCGACGAGCGCCAGGGCCGTGAGGGTCTTCCCGCACCCGGACTCGCCCACCAGGCCCATGGCCTCACCCTGGTCGAACGCGAGGCTGACGCCGTCGACGACCCGGCGGGCCGGACCCCCGGCGTCCGGGAACGCAACGGCCAGGTTCTCGACCTCCACGATCGGCGGCATCGCCTGATTCTACGCGGGTTCCCCGGGATCACGCCGGCTCGCGCGACTGCGAGCCGGCTCCCCTTCTCTCTTTCGCGCGCCGCGGCTAGCATGGCTCCCGGAGGTGCACGGTGCCGCGGGATCGGAACCGGCTGCTCGAGCGGGCGCGGGGAATCAATGCGCTCGCGCTGGACGTCGACGGCGTGCTCACCGACGCCTCGCTTTTCTACGGCGCACGCGGCGACACGCTGAAGGCGTTCTCGGCGCGCGACGGGTTCGCGATCAAGCTCGCCCAGAGCGAGGGGATCGACGTCGCGATCCTGACCGGGCGCACGGCCGGCTCGGCGCGGTCGCGCGTCGCCGATCTCGGCATCCCGGCTCGGCTCGCGATCCACGGGAGCCGCGACAAGCGTGCCGACATCGCGAAGCTGGCGCGTCGCCTGGGCGTCGACCTGGCGGCGGTGGCGTACATGGGCGACGACATCCCCGACCTTCCCGCACTCACGACGGTCGGCCTGGCGGCGTGCCCGGCCGATGCCTCGGAGGAGGTCCGCCGACGCTGTCAGTTCGTGGCCGGCGCGTCCGGCGGCCACGGCGCCGTGCGCGAGCTGATCCAGTTCCTGCTCGAGGCGCGCGGGAGATGGGACGAGATCGTGGACGCGTGGGCGAGCGGCACTGCGGCGCCGGCCTTCTTCGCGGCCGGGCCGCGGGCCGGAGGACGAGGCCGGTTCCCCGCCTGAGGCGCATCCCTCACGCCCGCAGTCCGGCCATGCTCCCACGGCCGCCCGAACGAACCGCCCGGGCCTATATTGATCGCGTGGGTAGCGAGCTGCAGGCTGTTTCGCCCGGAGTCTGGCAGGTCGAGGCGACCGGCGGGATGCGGGTGCCGGCGCGCATCTACTCGAGCGCGAAGCTGCTGAGCGCGGTCCGCGGCGACCAGTCGCTCGTGCAGGCCTGCAACGTCGCGCACCTGCCCGGCATCGTGAGCGCCTCGCTGGCGATGCCGGACGTCCACGAAGGGTACGGGTTCCCGATCGGCGGCGTCGCGGCGTTCGACGCGGAGGAGGGCGTCGTCTCCCCCGGCGGCGTCGGCTACGACATCAATTGCGGCGTCCGCCTCATGCGCACCGACCTGGCCGTCGCCGATCTCGGCGGCCGGCTCGGTAAGCTCGTCCGCCAGCTCCAGCACGACATCCCCGCCGGCGTGGGCAGCGAGGGCGCGATCGCCCGGCTGTCCGCGCGCGACCTCGACGAGGTGCTGCGCGACGGCGCCGCGTGGGCGATCCGGCACGGTCACGGCGAGCCGGAAGACCTCGAGTTCACGGAAGCCGGCGGTTGCCTGCCCGGCGCCGACCCCGGGGCGCTCACGAATCGAGCGCGCGAGCGCGGCGTCCCCCAGCTCGGCACGCTCGGCTCCGGCAACCACTTCGCGGAGGTCGGCGTGGTGGACGAGGTCCTCGATCCCGCGGCCGCGGCGTGCTTCGGCCTGGCCGCCGGCAACGTCACGGTCCTGCTCCACTCGGGCTCGCGCGGCCTCGGGTACCAGGTCTGCGACGACGCGCTGGCCGCGATGCACGAGGGCGCCCGCCGCCATCGCATTCCCCTGCCCGACCCGCAGCTCGTCGCCGTCCCCGTGGCATCGCCCGAGGGGAAGCACTACCTCGCCGCGATGCGCGCCGCCGCCAACTTCGCGTGGGCCAACCGGCAGGTGATGATGAGCCTGATCGAGCGCGCCATGGGCCGGGTCCTCGGCGGCGACCGGTCCTCGCTCGGGTTCCGGCTCGTCTACGACGTCGCGCACAACATCGCCAAGCTCGAGGAGCACGAGGTCGACGGCACGCGACGTTCCCTGCTCGTGCACCGCAAGGGTGCGACGCGGGCGTTCCCCGCGGGCCACCCCGACATCCCGGCCGCCTATCGCGGCGTGGGCCAGCCGGTGCTCATTCCCGGGCGACATGGGCCGGGCGTCGTACGTCTGCGTCGGCACCGAGAAGGCGCTCGCCGACACGTTCGGTTCGGCCGCCCACGGCGCCGGCCGGGCCATGTCGCGCCACGCCGCCCGCCGGGCCGCCGCCGGCCGCGACATCGCGGCCGAGCTCGGGCGCCGCGGCGTCGTGGTCGCGGCCCGGTCCGCCAAGGGCCTCGCCGAGGAGATGTCCGAGGCGTACAAGGACGCGGGCGAGGTCGTCGAGGCCATGGCCCTCGCCGGGATCGCGCGCCCCGTCGCGCGCCTGCGCCCGATCGGCGTCATCAAGGGCTGATCGCCGGCGGTCGCGCGCAACACAAGAGGGCGGTCCGGTCGTGGATGTGGGGCTGGCGCGCCGAACTGGGGGTTCCCTGCCCGTCCCACCACAACGACCGCGCGCACGGCGTGCGCGCCCCACACCTGCACGCAGGATTGCAGGGCGCTCCTGACTTCAATGTGGGGCCGGCGCGCCGCGCCGGCGGCCTCTTGCCCCTCCGACGACAACGACGTCGCGGATCCGGGTCCTACCCGCCGAGCCGGTGGTATGCTCCCGCGAGTGCGAGCCGGACAAGTTCTCAATCCCCCCCGGAAGAAGGAGCTCAGATGAAGCCAGCCGTGCGCGGCCTGCTGCTCGCTGCATCCCTCGTGACCGTCGCCGTGGCGGCCGCCGCCGCCCAGACCGAAAAGCCGCTGCTGCTGCGCAGCCCGAGCCTGAGCCGGACTCAGGTCGTGTTCGCGTACGGCGGTCAGATCTGGATCGCCGACCGTGCCGGCGGCGAGGCGCGCCGCCTCGTGACCGGCACCGACCGCGAGAGCGGGCCGATCTTCTCCCCGGACGGCTCGATGGTCGCCTACACGGGCGACTACGACGGCAACGCCGACGTCTACGTCGTCCCCGCGGCCGGCGGCGAGCCCCGGCGGCTCACCTACCATCCGGGCAACGACGTGGCGCTCGGATGGACGCCCGACGGCAAGCGGGTCGCCTTCCGTTCGTCCCGCCTCTCCTATGCCGACCCCGAGCAGATGTTCACCGTGCCGGCGGAGGGCGGCTTCCCGACCGAGGTGCCGCTCCCGCGCGTCGACGAGGCGTCGTACTCCCCCGACGGCACCCACCTCGCCTACGAGCCCAACTTCCAGTGGCAACCGGAGTGGAAGTCGTACCGCGGCGGGCAGACGAAGACGATCTGGATCGCCGATCTCGCCGACTCCAGCGTCGTGAAGGTCCCGCAGGCCGCCAACTCGAACGACCGCAACCCGATGTGGGTTGGAGGCAAGATCTACTTCCTCTCCGACCGCAACGGCCCGGTCTCGCTGTTCGCCTACGACCTCTCGACACGCGCCGTGACGGAGGTCGTCCCCAACCGACGGCCTCGACATCGGGTCGGCCTCGGCGGGACCCGGCGCGATCGTCTACGAGCAGTTCGGATCGCTCCGCCTCTACGACCTCGCCACCGGCAAGACCAGCCGCATCCCGGTGCGCCTCGCCGGCGACATGCCTCAGGTGCGCCCGCACTTCGAGACGATCGATCCCGCGAGGGACGTGCTCAACGCGGGCATCTCACCCACCGGCCAGCGGGCCGTGTTCGAGGCGCACGGCGAGATCTTCACGGTACCGGCCGAGAAGGGCGACGTCCGGAACATCACCCGGTCGCCCGCGGTCGCGGAGCGCGACCCGGCGTGGTCGCCGGACGGGAAGTGGATCGCCTACTTCTCGGACGAGTCGGGCGAGTACGCGCTCCACGTGCGCGCCCAGGACGGGCTCGGGGACGTCAGGAAGTTCGACCTCGGCAAGCCCCCGTCGTACTTCTATGCGCCGACGTGGTCGCCCGACAGCAAGAAGGTCGCCTACAGCGACAAGCGCCTCAACCTCTGGGTCCTGGACCTCGATCACCCGGCGCCCGTGAAGGTGGACACCGACCGCTTCGACTCGCCCGAGCAGGAGTTCGACGCGCGCTGGTCGCCGGACAGCCGCTGGCTCGCCTACACCAAGCAGCTGCCGAGCCAACTCCGCGCGGTCTTCGTCTACTCCCTCGGCGACGCCAGGGCGACACAGGTCACCGACGGCATGAGCGACGCGCTCTTCCCCGTCTTCGACAAGAGCGGCAAGTACCTGTTCTTCACGGCCAGCACCGACACCGGGCTCGCGGCCGGATGGCTCGACATGACGAGCGAGGGGCACCCGGTCACGCGGAGCGTCTACGCCGCCGTGCTGCGCAAGGACCTGCCCTCGCCGGTCCACGCCTCAGAGCGACGAGGAGAAACCGAAGGAAGCGGACAAGGACGCCGCTACGAACAAGACGGGCGCGGCCGACGACAAGGCCGAGCGCAAGGACAAGGACAAGGGTAAGGACAAGGCAAGGAGGAGAAGGCCGAGAAGCCCGCCAAGGTGGATATCGACTTCCCCGGCCTCGACCAGCGCATCGTCGCGCTGCCGATCGAGGCCAGGAATTTCCGCGCTCTCGCCGCCGGCAAGGAGGGCAAGCTCTACCTGGTCGAGGCGCCGGTCGTCAGCGTGGGGTTCGGTCCGCCCAAGCTCACGGTCTCCAGGTTCGACCTCGAAACGCGCAAGACAGAGCCGCTCCTGGAAGGCGTCGCCGACTTCGCGCTCTCGGCCAACGGCGAGAAGGCTCTCTACCGGAGCGAGAGCAAATGGTTCATCGTCGCCGCGGACAAGGCCCCGAAGCCCGGAGACGGCACACTGGCGCTCAAGGACCTGAAGGTGTACGTCGACCCGCGCGCGGAGTGGCGCCAGATGTACCGGGAGGTCTGGCGGATCGAACGCGACTTCTTCTACGACCCGCACTACCACGGGTTGGACCTCGCGGCCGCCGAGAAGGCGTATGAGCCGTACCTCGACGGCATCGCCAGCCGCGACGACCTCAACGCGCTGTTCCGTGAGATGACCGGAAACCTCACGGTGGGCCACATGTTCGTCCGCGGAGGCGAGCTGCCGAAGGTCGAGACGGTGCCGGTCGGCCTGCTCGGCGCCGACTACGAGCTCGCCAACGGGCGCTACCGCCTCTCACGCATCTACAACGGCGAGAACTGGAACCCCCACCTCCAGGCGCCGCTCACCCAGCCGGGCGTCAACGTCAAGGTCGGCGAGTACCTGCTCGCGGTCAACGGGCGCGAGCTCCACGCGAGCGACGAGGTGTTCAGCTTCTTCCAGGCGACCGCGGGCAAGCAGACCGTCATCCGGGTCGGGGCCAACGCCGACGGCACCGGAGCGCGCGACGTCACCGTGGTCCCCGTGGCAAGCGAAACGGAGCTCCGCCACCTGGCGTGGGTCGAGGGGAACCGTCGCAAGGTGGACGAGCTCTCCGGCGGCCGCGTCGCCTACGTCCACCTGCCCGACACCGCGCGCGGCGGCTACACGAGCTTCAACCGCTACTTCTTCGCGCAGGTCGGCAAGCAGGCCGCGGTCCTCGACGAGCGGTTCAACCACGGCGGCCAGCTGGCGGACTACATCATCGACTACCTCCGCCGCCCGCCGATGAGCCGAGTGATGACGCGTGAAGGTCAGGACTACACCGAGCCGGTCGAGTCGATCTACGGGCCGAAGGTGATGATCATCAACCAGTTCGCGGGCTCGGGCGGCGACGCGATGCCCTGGTACTTCCGCAAGGCCGGCATCGGCCCGCTCATCGGGGTGAGGACGTGGGGCGGGCTCGTCGGCATCGGCGGCTATCCGCTCCTCATGGACGGCGGCCGGATCATGGCGCCGCGTTGGGCGATCTACGGCCTCAAGCGGCAAGTGGGAGGTCGAGAACGAAGGGATCCCGCCCGACGACGAGGTCGAGCAGGACCCGAAGCTGGTGCGCGAGGGCCACGACCCACAGCTCGAGCGCGCCGTGCAGGTGGTCCTCGACCTGCTGGCGAAGAACCCTCCGCCGACGTTCGAACGTCCGCCCTACCCCGTCTACACGCACCCGCTGCCGAAGTGGCCGAGCGAGAGGAATTGAGCGGGACGAGGCCGAGACGGCGCCCGCCGGTCCTTGACCCGCTGTCGGGACATCGATTGGCCGACCAGCCAATGCCGGTCCGGCTTGACGCCCGGCGGCCGCGGACCTAGCTTTGCTGGTGGAGCCGACATGGGCACGGACCGTGCGGCCCCAGGCCGATTCGAAGCCGGCGGCACCCCGCCGCCGGAGGCCAGACGCGCGAAATCGGGCCGCCGACCGGCCGGCTCGAGCCAACGCGCTCCTTCACGCGCCGACTCGGCCGCTCCCGGTGCCGCCTAGAGGCGCTGTTCCCTCCTCCGGCGGATCGGCAGCCCGGGAGGGCGATATGTTCGAGGAGATGGCGCCGCACCACACCCACGGTCAGACGTTCCTTCGGATCCTCTGGTGCGTGATGGGACTCGCCGCGCTCGTCTTCGGCGTGCACTGGTTCCTCAACAGTCACTAGCGCCGCGCCCCGCAAGCCGGGGGGTGCGCACGCCGTGCGCTCTGTCGCCGTGGTCGACGCGACGGAGAGCCGCCGGCGAAGGGCCCTTTCTCGCGATCGTCCCCTGTCGGCTACGACACCTGCAAGACTGCCGCGCCGCGCAGCTCGCCACGACGCAGGGCGTCCAACGCCTCGTTCGCCGCCTCGAGGGGGAACAGCTGCACCTCCGTCCGGACCGGCACCCGGCTCGCGACGGCGAGCAGCTCCTCGCCGTCGGCGCGGGTGAGGTTCGCGACCGAGCGAACGACGCGCTCGCCCCACAGGATCGAGTACGGGAACGCCGGGATGTCGCTCATGTGGATGCCGCCGCACACCACCGTGCCGCCCTTGTCGACCGCACGGAGCGCGGCCGGCACCAGGGCGCCGACCGGGGCGAAGATGATCGCCGCGTCGAGTGGCTCGGGGGGCTGCACGGCGGAGTCGCCGGCCCAGGTCGCGCCGAGTGCGCGCGCGAACGCCTGGGTCGCGGTGTCGCCCGAACGCGTGAACGCGTAGACGCGCTTGCCCTGGTGCACGGCGATCTGGACCAGGATGTGGGCGGCCGCGCCGAACCCGTAGAGCCCCAGCCGTTCGACCCCTTCCCCGATCATGCGGTAGGCGCGGTAGCCGATCAGCCCGGCGCAGAGCAGCGGCGCCGCGTGCGCGTCGTCCGGACCCGCGGGAAGCCGGTAGCAGGCGCGCTGGTCGGCGACCGTGAGCTCGGCGTAACCGCCGTCCCTCGTGTAGCCCGTGAACACCGCGCGCTCGCAGAGGTTCTCCCTGCCGGCCCGGCAGTACCGGCAGGCGCCGCACGTCCAGCCGAGCCAGGGGACGCCGACCCGCTCGCCCACCTCGAACCCGGTCACTCCTTCGCCGAGGCCGGCCACCGTGGCGACGATCTCGTGGCCCGGCACCACCGGCAGCTTGGGATCGGGCAGCTCGCCGTCCACCAGGTGCAGGTCGGTGCGGCACACGCCGCAGGCGCCCACCCTGAGCAGAAGCTCGCCTCGACCCGGTGAAGGCGTCGCGACCTCGCGGAGCCGCAGCGGCTGCCGCTCGCCCTCGAACACCATCGCCCGCATCGTTCCCGGCACGGCCATCGCGCCCCCAAGTCCCCGCTGCCAAGATTCTACCGCCGGGTTCTTCCGCGCTCCCGTCCGACGCCAGGCCTACCAGACGAGCGGTATGAAGCGCTTGCGCGTGGCCATGAACCGGGCGTACGGATCTCCGAGTGAAGCCAGCAGGGCCCGCTCCTCGACGTGCGCCCTGTACGAGTAGGTGAGAAACGCCACGACGAAGGAAACGACGAGGCTCAACCAGTTGCCGAGAGCGATGGCGATCCCCGAGACGATGAGCAGGGCCGCGCTGTAGGAGGGGTGCCGCACCCAACGGTAGGCGCCCGAGTCGACGACGCGGTGGTCGGCCTGAAGCTCGACCACGCCGCTGAAGAAGGCGCCGAGCACTCTGAAACAATGGCGGCGGAGGAGGCTGCCCGCAATCAGGACGGCCACGCCGATGAAGAACCAGAAGGCCCGTTCGCCCGGGAGGGTCGCCCGATCGGCGACGAAGGCAAGCCCGAACGCCGCGAGGATCGCGATGTTGAACCCGACGATGATGACGCGAAGCGAGCCGCGGTCGTCGGTCGAGGTGCGCGCTCTCACTCGCGCACGGCGGATGATGCGGAACTCGGGAACGAACACCCACACGTAGACCGGCCAGAAGATCAGGAAGTAGGGCCACGTGAACGGGAGAGGCGTCGTCATTGCAGCGCCTCGAGGGGCCTTGCGTTTGTCGGGCTCATGACCATGGTTGGGGCCAAGTGTAACGCCGGGCTTCACCGGCGGCCCGCGACGGGAGCGCCGGTGCTGTCAGGAGGCCACGGCCAGCGCAATCGACACGACCTCTCCGTTCGGGCGCGTGGCGGAGACGACGCCGCGCAGTTCAGCCTCGCCGTCGAGTTGAGGAACCCCTCCGCCGTCAGGCGCCGCCCTCGACCGCCGCATCGGGGCGGTGATCGCGCACGAGGTTGAGCTCGATGCCGTGCTCCAGAAACGCCTTGCAGCCGGCCAGCAAGAAGCTGAACCCTCCCGTCGAATCGAGGGCCTTCGCCACCCTCTCGTCGTCGGTCCCCGTGAAGCCGGAAGCCGTGACGCGCACGACGGTGGCGTCGTCGCCCCGTGGCGTGAAGACCCATTCGACAGGCGTGGGCCATTCGATCACGATCCGCCGATCCCGCTCCAGCGATTTGACTGCGACGTCGACGGACACGCCGTACATGTCCCAGTCGCCACGTCACGACAGCGCGTTGCTGCCAGCCTGCCGCTCCCTCTCGTAAACCAGAAGCGGCTCGTGATGGACGGATCCACGAACGCCTCGAACACCGTCGCGACGGGTTGCCGGATGAGCATCTCGACACAGGCTTGCGGTGCGTTCCGTAGGCTCATGTATGGCTCCTGACGTCGGGTTCTCGCGATGAATCCCGACCATGATACGCGGCGGCCGCGGCAGGCGGAGCGACTGGCCCTTCACTTGCTCGACCCGCGTTGCCAGGTATGAACGAAGCCGAGATAGAGGGACACGACGCAGAATATGGAATGCGCGACCGGGCGCACGAGGGTCTGGGGATGAAGCGTCCAGCGGAAGTCTATCGGTCGTCGCCCCGGCCCTACCCCGAGACGATCCCGCCGATCGAATACCCCGGCCACTACGAGGTCCGCCGGGTAGGTCGAAACGGCGAGGTGAGGTGGAGGCACCGGTGGCTCAATGTCGGCCACGCCCTCATCGAGCAGGACGTCGGGTTCCACGAGGTCGCTGATGGAATTTGGGACGACTACTTGGCCACGCTGCAGATCGGTCGCTTCGACGAGCGGATCCGTCGCCTCGTGGGCGCACACGCGACCCATTACCGCCGTGGAAAGCGCGGAGATCGCCGCCATGAGTCCTGGCCACCCAAATAGAAAGGTCAAAAAGTGTTACCCAGGCGCCTAGAATAAAGTGTCACCTAGGCGCCCGAGCGCTCACGATGGCCTAACGGACATAGAGCACTCGCTCGTTGGGAGAGAATGCGGGAACGGCCACGGGGTGCCACCACTCGAGGAACTCGGGACACCCGTTCAGGTGCGCAGGCATCGCGGCGACGAGGGGATCGAAACCCGCCATCTCTTCGTTGAGTTCGACGGACGACCCATCCGCCATTGAGAACAAGAGGCAGATGAGGTCGACGGCGAGGAGATCGCGCTTGAAGGCCCGCACCTCAACGATCGAGGACCACGACCATGTCCCGATTGGGGGGGCATCGGCCTTTGCCTCCTCTCGGAGCGAAAAACCACTCTCGACCATCTGGATCGCTCCGACGTGGCGCTTCTTCCTCACTTGCTACCTCGATTCAGCGGCAGCCTAACGCCCGCGCTGACCTCCGGCCCGGACTGGCCCGCCCGTTGCGCCTGTGCAACGGGCGTCACAGGACGGACCATCGCGTCCAGCGCGCTGTTGGACAGCCGCGCAGGGCGGCGGTTGGCGCCATTTCTCACGTCGCCGCCGGCGCCGACAAGGGCGGATTGACCTCCGGTTCGAGGATTTCGGTCGCCGCGGCAATCACAGGCCCAGGGTCAAAGCCGGGTGCATACTGGCCGAGGACCGACACGAAAACCGTGCGCTGCGTGCCCTTTCCAGTGAACGACTTGAAGACCATGACGTCCCACCGGATTCCAAAGTTCTTCTCAAGCTGGTCGTCTGTCAGCTGCGGGAAACGCTGTCGCAGCTGCTCTTTGAGGCGGTCAAACCGGGCCCGCGTGACTAGGAGCGTGTTGCACGGAAGCTTGAAGGGACTGATGGCGGCGTCTTGGAGGCCGTTGTCTTCCTGAGTTCGGCAGGGTGCGGTCCGTTGGTCGTGGTGGCGCTGAGGATCGTCGGTCCGCCGGTGCTCCTGGGACGATCCGGGCGCACAGTCCGGCGGGGTGGAGCTCTACGCCGGGCGCCAGGCGACCCGGTAGTACTTGAGCAGGTTGTGCCCGGTGGTGATCAACGCCCACTCGCCACGGGTCTTCTCCAGGCCACGCAGCAGCAGGCGCCAGAAGCCTCGCCCCTTGATCTGACCAATCACCGGCTCCACGATCACCTTGCGCCTCGAGTAGACCGCCTTGCCCTTCTTCGTCCGCAGCGTGCGCCGCATCCGCCCTTTCGCGTCGATGCCCTTCGGTGGCCGGCCGCGCACGGGCGGCATGATCTCCCCGTGCGCGAGACGACCCGTGGCAATGAAGGCGTTGATACTCCCGCTGCTCACACACCGCCGCGTTGCCCTCCGACCAGTAGCCGGCATCGGCCGACAGCCGCCTCGGCCGCGCCCCAGTGCCGGCCTCCACCAGGTCCAGCATCGGCTCGAGGTGCTCGACATCCGGAGCCTGGTTCGTCAACGCCTGCGCCACGATGACCTGATGCCGCTCATCGACGACCAGCTGGCCGTTGTAGCCCTGCAGATACCCACCCTGATGCTTCATGATCTGACTGTCCGGATCGGTGAAATTGCGCTGGGCCTTGCCGGGAGGCCGGCCGTCCTTGGTCGGTTCACCCGATGCCGTGGCAGCGCATCACCGCCTGTCGCTCCACCACCCGGCGGGTCGTTGTCCTTCGCCCGCTGCTGGGCCGCCCGCTCCGCCGCCGCCTCCGCCTCCAGCTCCGCCTTCGCTTGCCGCAACCGGGCCAGACGGTCCTCCCGCCGCCGCAACTCCTCCGGCAGCTCATCACCTCGCACCCCGACCCCGTAGCGCGCGTCTTCCTCGGCGTCGATCCGCTCCGCTCGCTCCAGCAACGCTTCGACCTCGGCCACCAGCTCCCGCTCGCTCTTGACCATCCGCTCGTAGCTCATCGCCTTGTGCTTGGAGGCGCTCGCCTTCACCTTGGTCCCGTCCAGCGCCACATGCCCCAGCTTGACCATCCCCGCCTTCTGGCACACCCGCAACACCTGGATGAACAGCGCCCCAAGCTCCTTCAGGTGCTCCCGCCGAAACTCCGAGACCCGCGTGTGGTCCGGGTGCTGGCCTCCGGTCAGGACCCGCGTCGGTACATCCTCCCAGGTCGCTCGCTCCAACCGCCGCGACGACACCACCCCAGTTGCATACCCGTACAGCAGCAACGCCGTCATCATCCCGGGGTGGTACCCCTTCTCTCCACGCGCGTCCCGGTGCTGGTAGCACCCTTCGATCCCGCTCAGGTCAAGCTGCTCGATGAGGTCCAGCACGCAGTACACCAGGTGATCCGGCGCCAACCAGTCCTGCGGCGACGGCGGCAGCAACCACTCCTGCCGTGGGCTCCACTCCCGAAAGACCTTCATGCCTCAAGTGTCGGCGCCCACCACATCGATTTCAACCCGCACTCGATACCACTTCAATCTACGCGCAACAGGCTCCTAGCGCCGTTCCCTCCTTGAGCCTAGGAGCGAACGGGCCCTGTGGACGGAATACGCGGACTCGCAGTTCTACGTATCCGGACCGCTCCGAACCTCGCTCGAGGTGTACGATGAGCTCCACCAGATGATCCGGAGGGTTCGATGAGACTATGCCGGTCAAGCGAACGGAGCCTCCGACTCCTGGTTTGCTCTTTGTCGATAGTCCGTCCAATCCGCGTTAGACAGCCGCCTGTCAGAAGAACTAGAGACCGACCAATGAGTATGGCCAAGTGGGCTCGACTGACGGCCGTCGTAGGGGTCGTCGCACAGCTGGCAGGCGGGTGTGTCACCCGGTCGATCCAGAACCGGATCGAGGTGAAGGGGAACGCGTCGATCGAGCAGAAACTTCAATTTGCGCAG